>JBGAFI010000010.1:0-166971 GCA_044227325.1 Thiobacillaceae bacterium
ACGCAGCAGAACGCGGCGCTGGTGGAGGAAGCGGCGGCGGCGGCCGAATCCCTGCAGGACCAGGCGAGCAGCCTGGCCCAGGCGGTGTCGGTGTTCAAGCTGGAGGAGGGCGGCGGCCGCCTCGCCCGCGCGCCGGCGCTGCCCGCCGCGCGCCGGGCGGCCCTGCCCAACCGCGCCGCCGCCCCCGGCCCGGTCCGCGCCATGCAGAAGCTCTCCCCCAATCCCAATTCCGGGCCAGAGGATGAATGGGCGGAGTTTTAACATGGCTGAACTTAGCGTACCCCAGCGGGAATTCACCTTTTCCCGCAAGGACTTCGAGGAAGTCCGCAAGATGATCTACGAGCATGCCGGCATCGCTCTCTCGGAAGCGAAAGAAGACATGGTCTATAGCCGGTTGGCGCGACGCTTGCGGGCGACCGGCAAGCGCACTTTCCAGGAATATCTGGCCTTGATCCGCGCCGGCAACGAAGTGGAATGGGAGGCCTTCGTCAATTCCCTGACCACCAACCTCACGGATTTCTTCCGGGAGGCCCACCACTTTCACATCCTGAAGGATTTCCTGAAAACTCGGCGCGACCGTCCCATCACCATCTGGAGTTCCGCTTCCAGCACCGGCGAGGAGCCCTATTCCATCGCCATGACGGCGGTGGAAGCCCTGGGCGGCTTCAACGCGCCGGTGGAGATACTGGCTTCCGACCTGGACACCAACGTGCTGAAAAAGGCCGCGGATGGGGTTTATCCCGTGGAACGCCTGAAAAAACTGAGCGAGTCGCAGCAGCGCCAGTTTTTCTACCGGGGCACCGGAGACAATTCGGGCATGGCCAAGGTGAAGCCGGAGTTGCTGTCCATGGTGAAATATTTCCGTCTCAACCTGCTGGACAGCGTCTGGTCCATCAGGCAGCCCCTCGATGCGATTTTCTGCCGCAATGTCATGATCTATTTCGACAAGCCGACCCAGTACGCGATTCTCAAGAAGATGAAGCCGCTGCTGAAACCGGATGGCTTGTTGTTCGTCGGCCATTCCGAAGCCCTGTATCACGCCACCGATCTGTTCAAACTCAAGGGCCAGACCGTCTACGAGCATGCGAAGGGCGGCAAGTGAGCCAATTCGGCTTGGAAGAAATCCTCGCTCCGAATCATTATTTCGATCGCAACTTCAACAGCGAGGCGGCGAAGATTCTGCCCGGGGAATACTACGTGACCGGCCGCGACATGCTGTTGGTCACGGTGCTGGGTTCCTGCGTGGCCGCCTGCATCCGCGACCCCAAGACCGGCATCGGCGGCATGAACCATTTCATGTTGCCGGAAGGCGGCGGCGATCAGCACGACATGCTGTCCAGTTCCGCCCGCTATGGAAGTTACGCCATGGAAGTGCTGGTCAACCAGTTGGTCAAGCTGGGCGCCAACCGGAGCCGGCTTGAGGCCAAGGTCTTCGGCGGCGGCGCGGTGTTGCGGGGATTCACTACCGTCAACGTGGGGGAAATGAACAGCCTGTTCGTGCTGGAATATCTGGCGACGGAGCGCATCCGCGTGGTGGCGGAGGATCTGAAGGGGTTTTTTCCGCGCAAGGTCTACTATTTCCCAGCCACGGGACGGGTATTGGTGCGCAAGCTCAAATCGGTGCACAACAACACCATCATCGAACGGGAAAAGGATTACGGTCAGCGCCTCAAGGCCACACCCATTTCCGGGGATGTGGAACTGTTCTCCTGATTGGACTGGTTTTGAGCTGAAAACTCGAGGACGGGATGCCGAAAATAAGAGTGCTCATCATCGACGACTCCGCGCTGATCCGGGGCGTGATGAAGGAAATCATCAATGGCCAGCCCGACATGGAAGTCGTGGGCCAGGCTCCGGATCCCATCACGGCGCGGGATCTCATCAAGCAGATCAACCCGGATGTGCTGACGCTGGATGTGGAAATGCCGCGCATGAATGGCCTGGAATTCCTGGAAAAACTCATGCGTCTGCGGCCCATGCCCGTCGTGATGGTGTCCTCCCTCGCCGAGCGGGGGAATGACGTCACCCTGAAGGCGCTGGAGCTGGGCGCGGTGGATTTCGTCACCAAACCGCGTCTGGGGGTGACCGAGGGGCTCAACGACCTGGCGGATGAAATCGGCGACAAGATTCGCGCCGCCTCCCGCGCCCGCGTGCGCCGCCACGGCCTCAACGAGAGCGCGCCCAGCGCGCCTAAGCCTTTGGCCGGCCAGTTCATCCACACCACCGAGAAACTGATCTGCGTGGGCTCGTCGACCGGCGGCACCGAGGCTTTGAAAGAGTTCCTGACCCGCATGCCGGCCTCCTCCCCGGGCGTGATGGTGACGCAGCACATGCCGGAATCCTTCACCAATTCGTTCGCCGCGCGTCTTAACAGCCTTTCCGCCATGACCGTCAAGGAGGCGGAACACAATGAGCGCGTGTTGCCCGGACATGCCTATATCGCGCCGGGCCATTCCCATCTGCTGGTGAAGAAGAGTGGCGCCTATTACTACACCGAACTGTCCAAGGCCGATCCCGTGAATCGTCATCGCCCTTCCGTGGATGTGCTGTTCAACAGCGCTTCCCAGGTGCTCGGACCCAACGCGGTGGGCGTGATCATGACCGGCATGGGCAAGGACGGCGCCCAGGGCCTGCTGGCCATGCGCAAGGCCGGTGCCCATACCATCGCCCAGAATGAGGCCACCTGCGTCGTCTATGGCATGCCCAAGGCCGCCGTCGAGCTTGGCGCCGCCATGGAGGTGGTGCCGTTGCAGGACATCGCGGCGCGCGTGCTGGACCATCTCGGCCGCAGGAACTGAGGGCTCGAAAAAAAGGCCGCGCGGCCGTGCGCGCGTTCCTCTGTTTGCCTAAAGAGATGGGAAATTAGGCCGATAAGCCATCTGTACCAGTTAGCTCGGAGTGACCATGCAAATCGCAAGCGAAGTGGCAGGCAACAAGGCCACCCTCAGCCTGAACGGGCGGTTCGATTTCCATTCCCACCGGGATTTCCGCGCGGCCTACGAGAAGGCGTTGGAGGCGGAGGGGGTGAGGGAGATCGAGATCAATTTTTCGGCGGTGGACTATCTGGACAGTTCCGCGCTGGGCATGCTCCTGCTGTTGCGGGAAAAGGCCGAAGCCATGGGGAAACTCGTGGTTCTCGGTGGGCTCAAGGGTACGGTCAAACAGGTTCTGGATATCGCGAACTTCGGCAAGCTGTTTTCCGTGAAGGCCTGAGGATTTTCCCGTGTCCGGCATCAGCCTGAAAATCCTTATCGCCGACGATACGCCGACCAACGTCAAGCAACTGGAAATCCTGGCGCGCCGCGCCGGACATGTTCCCATCCTGGCCGATGACGGCCAGTCCGCGATCGATCAGTTTCGCGAGCAGTCCCCCGATCTCGTCTTCATGGACATCATGATGCCGGGCATGGACGGCATCACCGCGGTGCAGCGCATCCGGGAAATTCCCACGGACAAGTGGACGCCGATCATCTTTTATTCCGCGCTGGATCGCATGCAGGACATCGTGCGCGGCCTCGAAGCCGGCGGCGACGACTACGTGGTCAAGCCCGCCTCGATCCAGTTGCTGCAGGCCAAGATCAACGCCTATTCGCGCCTGCTCGCCCTGCAGCAGAAGGAGCAGAGCTACATCGAGGAGCTGAAGAACTGGCGCATGGATGCCGAGGAGCAGAACCGGCTCGGCGCCCACATCATGTCCCGTCTGACCGATGCCGAGGGGTTGCGGGATCAGATGGTGCATTTCTTCAACCTGCCCGCGGATACCTTCAGCGGTGATTTGCTGTGCGCGGCGCGCACGCCGGGCGGGGCGCTGGATGTGATGCTGGCCGACGCGGCCGGCCATGGCCTGGCCGCCGCGTTGTCGGCGATGCCGATGACCCAGACTTTTTACAGCATGGTCGGCAAGGGCTTTCCGTTGTCTTCCATCGCCGGCGAATTGAATCGCAAGCTAAAGGCCATCCTGCCCGCCGATCGTTTTGTCGCGACGACCCTGGCCTCCATCGATGTGCGCAATCAGACTGTGGAAATCTGGAACGGCGGCAATCCGGACGCCTTGTTCGTCAACCCGGAGGGCAAGGTGACGATGCAATGGGCCTCCGGGCATCCCCCGCTGGGCATCCTGCCCGACGCTATTTTCTCGGGCCTGACCGAAACCGCGGTATTTCATGAGCCCGGTGACCTGGTGCTGTGTTCCGATGGCCTGGTCGAGGCGGAAAATCCCCATGGAGAATGGTTGGGTCTGGCCGGCGCGGTCGCCCTGCTGGAGGGGGCGAGCAATATCCAGGACCGTTTCACCCGTTTGCACCTGGGTGTGGAAGCACACCTGGGCGGCCAGTCCGGACGCGACGATATTTCCTGCATGATGGTGTCCGTGCCGATCGAGCGGCGCCGGGTGGTGCGTTTCAACCCGCCGACTCCGCTGCATGAGGGCGGTGTGGCGGAATGGCGGCTCAACCTGTCCTATAGCGCCGTGGAACTGCGCTATCTGGATGTGGTGCCGGCGGTGCTGAGCCTGATGACCCAGGTGTCCGCCCTCAAACCCCACCAGGGCGCCTTGTTCCTCATCCTTTCGGAACTGTTCAACAACGCGCTGGATCATGGCCTGCTCGGGCTCGATTCCACCACCAAGGGCTGGATGGGCGGGTTCGACATCTACATGCAGCAACGCGCGGAGCGTCTCGCCAAGCTGGAGACGGGAAACGTCTCCCTGTCCTTCCTGATTCATGACGATGAGGGCCGCGCCGTGCTGGATATCGACATAGCCGACAGCGGAGAAGGTTTCGATTACGAGACCTTGCTGCGGGAAAACGACCTTGCCGGCGATGACTCGCGTCCGCATGGGCGCGGTATCGCCTTGGTCAGAAGCCTATGCGCCGAAGTCGTGTTTTCCGGCGTGGGAAACCGGGTCTGGGTCCGCTATCTGCTCTGAGGCGGCGCCTTCCCGCCCGGATCAGCCTTGCTTCAGGCGGATTCGCCTTCCCAGGCCTTCACCTGGTTTCTACCCGCGTGCTTCGCCACGTAAAGCGCTTCATCCGCGGACTGGATCAGCGACTCGGCATCGGTGAGCGTGGGGAATTGGGTGACGCCCGCTGAAAAACTGCACTGGAAAGTCGCTTGCCCGACGTGCTGCTCGATACTGGCAAAACTTTCCCGGATGGCGTTCATGACGCCCATGGCGGCTTCCAAAGCGGTGTCCGGCAAGGCAAGGGCGAATTCCTCGCCGCCGTAGCGGCCGATGATGTCCGCGCCCCGCAAACGCTGTTTGAGCAGGCGGGACAGGTTCTTGATGACCCGATCCCCGGCGGGATGGCCGTAAGTGTCGTTCACCCGCTTGAAATGGTCGATGTCGATCAGGGCCACGGAAAGCAGCTTGTTGAGCCGTTTCGAACGGGCGACCTCGGCGCGCAGCCTTTCCTTGAAGTTGGTATGGTTGAGCAGACCGGTGAGGCTGTCGCGCACCATGAGGGCGCGCAGGGCGCGATAGCGGATGATCCGGCTGCGGACGGCGGAAATGAGGTGTTCCGGCTTGATGGGTTTCTGCAGGAATTCGTCGCCTCCCAGGCTCATGGCTTCCCGCTGGCGCCCGACGTCGGTTTCCGCGGAAAGGAAGACGATGGGGATGGACAGGTAGGCGTCCTGCTGACGGATCACGCGCGCCAGTTCGGAACCGGTGGCGCCGGGCATGTTCATGTCCAGCAGGATGATCTCGGGCAGTCCGTCGGCGAGCACTTCCAGGGTTTTCAGCGGCTCGGTCAAGGTTTGCGTGACGAATCCCGCTTCATTCAAGTGGGCCGCATAGAAGCCGACCAGGGAGGCCGAGTCGTCGACGATCAGTACCTTGCCCGCATCCGCCTGGGGCGGCGAAGTCAGCCGATCCAGGGTGTCCAGCAGGACGGTCAGGTCGAGGGGATAGGTGATATAGGCCTTGCAACCCATTTTCACCGCGGTCAGACGGGCTTCGATGGAGCCATCGGGGGAAAGGCACGCAAGCGGCGTGGACTCCGTCAGATTGGACAAGGTCTGTAGGGTTTCGGCGGAAAGGCCGTTCATATGGCCGCACTCCAGCAGAATGCCCGTTGGCGCTTCCTTTGCCACTTCCGCCATAAGCTGGGGCACGTCGTCCAGCAATGCGCAGGTGTAGCCGAAATAGCCAAGCTGGTGAGCCACTTCCTGGATTGCCGGCACATTGCCGGGGCACAGGTAAATCAGCTTACCGTGTTCTTGGAAGCCTTCAGGAGAAGGCTCGGAATGCCCCATGGGTTGCTCGCGGAGATTTTGCATGTCTAAAGTTATATCGACTCGAGGGAAAAAACCTTTATACCTGTCAGTGCAAATATCGACGGCCAATCCGCATTAGGTACGGCGCGGGTTTCCCGCCCGTACCAGTCATCAACACACCCGAGTCAAACACTCGTTTCATGGCATGAAAATCCGGCTTCACTATCCCCGCTCGTTTCTCAAATTCACGCTGCTTGGCTTCGTCTTGGCTGGAATCCCTTTTCTAGCAGGGCTTTTTTACAGTGTGGTTTCCCTGGATCGTTTAGCCAAGGATAGCCAAAGAGTGGTCTATCAGGGGGCTCAGGCGGTGAATGGTAGCCGGGATTTGGTCGAGGAGCTGAGCGCGATGGAACGTGGCGCGCGCCAATACGCGATTCTCGGCGACGACGCCCTGCGTGTCGCCTATACCCAGGCGCACGACCGCTATGTCGATACGAGTGGCGCTTTGTCCCGTCTCGCCTGGAGCGGACGGCAGCGCGAACTGCTGGGAGAACTGGTCGCCGGCACGGAAGCGCTGCACCTGGCGCTGTCCGAGGCCGGATTCAGCCCGCCGGTGATCAAGCGGAAGACACGGGAGTTCGCCCGCCTGGTCGGCATCGCGAAGCGGATCTCCAATCAGAGCCATCAATGGGTGGACCAGGAAATGTCGGCGCTGCAAGCCCGCGTCGAGAGCGCGCGGAGCCGGGTCAACTGGATGCTGCTGGGTTTGATTCCCCTATCCGTCCTGCTGGCCGTCGGCATGCCCTTGCTGATCGCCAAGCCGGTGCGGCAGATCGACGCGGCGATCCGCCGCATGCGGGCGGGAGAATTATCCGTGCCCATCAAGGTGGAAGGGCCGAGCGACCTGGAATACCTGGCGGAACGACTGGACTGGATGCGACAGGGCCTGCTGGAGGCGGAAACCGACAAGAGCCGTTTCCTGCGTCATCTTTCCCATGAACTGAAAACGCCGTTGACCGCGTTGCGGGAAAGCTCGGATCTGCTCTGGGACGGCAGTCTGGGCACCCTGTCCGCCAACCAGCGGGAGGTGGTCGCGATCCTGCGCCAGAACAGCCTGCGCCTGCAAAAACTGATTGAGGACCTGCTCGCCTATCGCGCCCTCATGGCGTCCCCCCTCGTGCTCGAGCGCCAGGCCGTGCGCGTGGGGGAGGTGGTGGATAGGGTGTTGGAGCATCAGCGTGCCGCGCTGATGGCGAAAGAGGTCCGCGTGGAAACCGCCGGCATGGACGTCGTCCTGAGCGCGGACCCGGAAAAACTGCGGGTGATGGTGGATAATTTGCTTTCCAACGCGATCAAGTTCTCCCCCGCGGGCGGCATCATCCGGATTGATGCCGCCGAAATGGAGGACGGTGTCGCGCTGGATGTGGCGGACCAGGGGCCGGGCGTGGCGCGGGAAGACCGGGAGCGGATATTCGACGCCTTCTACCAGGGGCGCCAACCCCAGGCCGCTTCCCTGCGTGGGACCGGGCTGGGCTTGTCCATCGCCCGGGAGCACGCTCTGGCCCATGGCGGCGGGATTTCCATCAAGGACGAAGAGGAATGCGGGGCCTGTTTTCGGGTGATCTTGCCCAAGGGAAACGACAAGGAAGCGCGATGAAACGGAGCGTGTCCGGGTCCGTGGGACTTGCCTGTCTGCTGGCCGCGCTCCTGGGCGGTTGCCAAGTCGTGCCGCCCAAGGCGCAGCCTGCCGGCGAGGCCGGCGCGGAGTCCATGGCGGATTCCGCGCCGGCTGGCGCCAGCGACGAACTGCCGGCTTTGCTGGACCGTTTCAGCCGCGCGTCGCCGGGCGAGCTCAAGCGGGAATACGAGGCGCTGGCATCATTGCCGGAAGCGAAACAGGGTGGTGACGTTCGCTTGCGCCTGGCGCTACTGCTCGCCCAGCCCGGATTGCCGTTCCGGGACGACGCCGCCGCGCTGCGGGTGCTGCAGGAATGGGAAAACGGCCAGACCCAGGCGGATCCGGCCCACAAGGCTTTCGTTCGCTGGCTGCGCGCCATGCTCGGCGAGCGCGTCCGGCTCGCGGGCAGTCTGGAGGATGCCGGCGCCAGGCTGCGGGAAGAAAAGAAGCGGGCCGAAGTGTGCAAGGATAAGCTGGAGGCCATCAAGAGCATGGAGAGGAGCCTGATTGAACGCGACAGGCATTGAAAGAACGACGCCGGTTCCGCGCCAGGTTCTGGCGGTGGACGACGATCCGGATCTGTTGCGGCTGTTGTCGATCCGCCTGGGCGCGGCGGGCTACGAGGTCGCCACCGCCGCCAGCGCGGAAGAGGCGCTGGACAGTCTCGCCCACACGCAGCCCCAGGTCGTGGTCACGGACCTGCGCATGGGCGGCATGGATGGCATGGCCTTGTTCGAACGCATCCAGACCGGTTATCCCGGCTTGCCGGTCATCATGCTGACCGCCCACGGCACCATTCCCGACGCGGTGGAAGCCACGCGCGGTGGCGTGTTTGGCTACCTCAGCAAGCCCTTCGACGGCCATGCCCTGCTGGCCGAGATCGATCGCGCGATACGCCACGGCGCGCGGCCGGCGAGCGACGGCGACAGTGGCGTCGGCGCGGCCTGGCGCGGCGGCATCATCTCGCGCAGCGCCGTCATGGAGGAAGTCCTGCGCAAGACCGCCATGGTGGCCGCGAGCGACGCGAGCGTCCTGATCCAGGGGGAGAGCGGCACCGGCAAGGAGTTGCTGGCGCGCGCCGTGCATCTCGCCAGTCCGCGCCGGGACGCGCCGTTCGTCGCGGTGAATTGCGCCGCGATCCCGGAGCCCTTGCTGGAATCCGAGTTGTTCGGCCATGTGAAAGGGGCCTACACCGGCGCCACCCGGGATCGCGCCGGCCTGATCCAGTCCGCGGCGGGCGGCACCCTGTTCCTCGACGAGATCGGCGACATGCCCACCGCGTTGCAGGCGAAGCTGTTGCGCGTGCTGCAGGAGCGCCGGGTGCGGCCCATCGGCTCGGAACAATCGGCGAATGTGGATCTGCGCGTGGTCTCCGCCACCCACCGGGATCTCTTGGCCGAGGTCGCCGCCGGGCGCTTTCGCGAGGATCTCTACTACCGCCTGAACGTGGTCTGCCTGCGCCTGCCTTCCCTCGCGGAACGGCGCGAGGACATTCCCCCCCTGGCGAATCACGGCCTGGCCCGCCTGGCGGGCAAATACGGCAAGCCGATCCGGGGGTTCGCCCCCGAGGCCATGGAGCAACTGCTCGCGGCCGCCTGGCCCGGCAATGTGCGCCAACTGCTCAACGTGGTCGAACAAAGCGTCGCCTTGTGCGCGACGGCCCTGGTGCCGGCCGCCCTGGTGGCGGATGCGATGCAACATGCCCAGGCCCAGCCGCTTTCCCTGGAAGAGGCCCGGCGCCGTTTCGAGCGGGATTATCTGATCGGCTTGATGCGGGCCGCCGAAGGCAACGTCAGCCGCGCCGCGCGCATGGCGGGACGCAATCGCACCGAGTTCTACCGACTGATGCAGCGTCACCGGCTGTCGCCGGATCAGTTCAAAGCCTGACCGACTGTCGCCGCTCGGCGACAGTCCACATTCCCCGTATTTTCAATGACTTGCCCAGTATCCGTGGCGCGGGTGTCGCCGCCAGGCGACACCCGCGTCGCCGTCCCTGCCGAAGGGAAACCTCAACCGTTTGAATATAAAAGGAAAAATGGGTTGGCATGATCCTGGCTATGGAGGGTGTGGGCTGATTTGTCCGACTTTCAATCATTGACGGGGGTACATCATGCAAACAAATTTCAAAAGCAGGATTCAAGACAGGGCATTGCTCATCGCCGCGTTGACCGCGCTCGCCTGGGGCGTCGGCGCGGCGCACGCGGCGGTGGAGATCAAGGCGCCGGAATCGTTCCTCAAGCTGGATACCGATGGAGACGGGTACGTTTCCGCCCGCGAGGCGGTCTCCGCCATGATCGCGACGGAGTCCTTCGATGCCGCGGACCGCGATCACGACGGCAAGCTGGATACGGATGAATTCGTCGCCGCCGGCCTGGACAAGGCCGAGACGAAAACCAAGACGCCTTGAATTTCCATTACCCATTCCGCAAGAAATTTGCCATTCACACCGGAGGTTTTTTTATGAGACAGCAGGCAGGAAAACTCATCGGCGCGGGGCTGATGTCCCTCGCGCTCGCGGGCATCGCGCCGTGCGCCCAAGCGGACACGGTATTCGAAGCGGTGGGAACCATGATCGGCGGTGCCCAGTTCGAGAGTTACAGCTTCGATATCGCGGCGCCTGGCGTCGACTACCTGGCGAGCCTGACGGACTACGCGTTCCCCACCGACAGTTTCGATTTCCTCAGCATGGCGATCACGCGGGGCGCGGAGTTCTACGGTTCGGTGCAGGGCAGCGGCAGCTTCACGTTCTCGCCGGTCGAAGCCGGCACCTATACCGCCCTCGTGTTCGGCGTGCCGGGCGGGGTTTACAGCGCGGGAAGCTATGGCATCAGCATCGGCGCGGTGGCGGTCTCTCCGGTGCCCGAACCGCAAACCTGGGCATTCCTGCTCGCCGGCCTGGGGCTCATGGTGATGCGTATTCGCCAGCGTGAATCGGAACAGAAACATCTGACCGCGGATTAGAGAAACATCAAGTTGCTGGGTTGCCGGGTGGCGGAAACGCCCCCGGCTTTTTTATTTTGGGCGCCGGGATTTCAGGCGTTGATGCGTTCCAGTATCTCCAGAATTCGGTCCGGCCGTCCCGCCCGCAGCAGCTTTTTCACCATGGGGACGAGTTCCACCGTGTGGCTGCGCATGACCTGCTGCTTGACCGAGAGGATATGGGCCGGATGCATGGAGAAATGGGTCAGGCCCATGCCCAGCAGCAGTCGCGTCAGGCGCGCGTCGCCGGCCATCTCGCCGCACACGGAGACGGGTTTGCCCAGCTTCCTGCCGACTTTCAGCGTGTGCTCGATCAGCCCCAGCACGCCGGGGTTGAGCGGGTCGTACAGGTGGGCCACCGCGTCGTCGGTGCGGTCGATGGCCAGGGTGTACTGGATCAGGTCGTTGGTGCCCAGGGACAGGAAATCCAGCTTGCGCGCGAACCACTCGGCGGCGAGGGCGGCGGCGGGGATTTCGATCATGCCGCCGATGGGCGTGTCCGGGTCATAGGGCACACCGCCGACCTTCAGGCTGCCGCGCGCCGCGCCGATCAGCGCCAGGGCCTGGTCCAGCTCGTTCAGGCTGGCCAGCATGGGCAGCAGGATTTTGATCTTGCCATAGTGGCTGGCGCGGTAGATGGCGCGGATCTGGGTCAGGAAGATCTGCGGTTCCGCCAGGCAGAGGCGGATCGCGCGCAGGCCCAGGGCCGGGTTGACGCTGTTTTCCTCCATCCAGCGCACGGATTTGTCGGCCCCCACGTCCAGGGTGCGGATCACCACCGGACGGCCGCGCATTTCCTTGGCGACGCTGCGATAGGCCTCGAATTGCTCCTCCTCGCTAGGCAGATCGTCCCGGTTCAGGAACAGGAACTCGCTGCGGAACAGGCCGATGCCGGCGGCGTTTTCCCCCAGCGCCTGCTGTACGTCGCTGGGCAGGTCGATATTGGCCAGCAATTCCACATCGGCACCGTCCAGGGTGGTGGACGGGCTGCTCTTGAGCCGGCGCAGTTTCTTCTGTTCCAGAATCCACTGGTTCCGGCGCAGCCGGTATTCCTCCAGGATGGCCGGATCCGGGTCGACGATCACGACGCCGCCGATGCCGTCGACGATGAGCCAGTCGCCCTCGCGGATCAGGGCGCGGGCGTTGTGCAGCGCCATCACGGACGGCAGGTTGAGGCTGCGCGCCAGGATCGCGGTGTGGGAGGTGGTGCCGCCCAGGTCGGTGATGAAACCGGCGAAGGTATGGCGCTTGAACAGCACCATGTCGCTGGGCGACAGGTCGTGGGCCACCAGGATGCTGTCGCCCTCGTCGGCGGTCTTCAGCGGCGCGTTGCCGGGATGGCCCATCAGGACCTTGAGTACCTTGTCCGCCACCTGGCGCACGTCGTGGCGGCGCTCGCGCAGGTAGTCGTCGTCGATGGACTCGAATTGGGCGATCAGGGCCTCGGTCTGCATGGCCAGGGCCCATTCCGCGTTGCAGCGCTCGGAGCGGATCAGTCGCTTGGGCACTTCCGACAGCATGGAGTCGGACAGGATGAGGGCGTGCACCTCGATGAAGACCGAGAGTTCCGCCGGCGCGCCTTCAGGAATGTGGTTTTGCAGGGCAAGCAATTCCGCGCGGACCGCTTCAACCGCCTCCGCGAAGCGCGCCACCTCCTCGTCCAGATGTTCCGGCCGCAGCACGTAGTGGGGGGCCTCCAGGCGCTCGTGGGAATAAAGCTGGGCGCGGCCGATGGCATAGCCGCCGGAGACGCCGATGCCGTGCAGGGCGAAGCTCATTCCCCTTCCCCGAACTTGTCCTCCACCAGGGCGACCAGGGCGTCCATGGCTTCGGTTTCGTCGGGGCCGAGGGTTTCCAGCTTGATGGTGCTGCCCCGGGCGGCGGCCAGCATCATCACCCCCATGATGCTCTTGCCGTTGATGCGGCGGCCATTGCGGGACAACCAGACTTCGGACTGGAATTGGGCGGCGGTTTGCGTGAGTTTGGCGGATGCGCGGGCGTGCAGGCCCAGTTTGTTGGTGATCTCGATATCGCGTTCAGCCACGGGCCGACTCCGGATGGATGTTGAAAATGCCCGACTGGCCGCCGCTGACGGCCTTCTCGATCAATGCCGCCATGCCCTGCTCGCGATAGGTCAGCGCCTTCAGCAGCATGGGTAGGTTGACCCCGGCGACGGCCTCGACCTGATGCGAGCGCAGAATCTTGCATACGGTGTTGCAGGGCGTGGCGCCGTAGACATCGGTCAGGATCAGCACGCCGTCGCCCTTGTCCATTTCTTTCAGGCGCGCCTGCGCCCGTTCCAGCATTTCGTTCGGATCCTTGCAGGCGGACAGGTCCAGGTTTTCCAGAGCCTCGGGCCGCTTGCCCAGCACGTAGGTGGCGCATTGGATGAGACTGTCACCCAGGTTGCCGTGGGCGACGATGAGCAGGGCGATCATGGAAACGGTTTGAAAGGAAACGGCGGTCATTTTACGCCGATGAACGCGGCTACAATGCTGCAAGGCAACATCGACTTATCCCTTTGATGGAAAAGGTCGAATTTGAGCCACATTCGACCGAACCGGTAGAATTCCAAGTCTTACTCAGTGAGTCGTACCCATGTCCGCCGAGCGCATCCGCGAAATCCCCTACAACTACACCTCGTTCTCCGATCGGGAGATCGTCATCCGCTTGCTGGGCAAAGAGGGGTGGCGGCTGGTGGAGGAATTGCGCGCCGAGCGGCGCACCGGCCGGTCCGCGCGCATGCTGTTCGAGGTGCTGGGCGACATCTGGGTGGTGACGCGCAATCCTTACCTGGAAGACGACCTGCTCTCCAATCCCCAGCGGCGCGGCCTGCTGATCCAGGCTCTGCGCCATCGCTTGGCGGAAATCGAGAAGCGGCGCCAGGGCAACGAGCGCGTCGGCAAGCTGCTGGTGCTGGCCAACGGCGCGGTGGACGACTTCGCCGCGGGCTTCGCGGATACCGAGGAGCTGCGCCGCGCCATCCTGCGCCGGCTGTCACCCCACACCCGCAAGGACAACATCGCCTTCGACGGCATGGCTCGGGTCAGCCACGTCACCGACGCCACCGACTGGCGCGTGGAATACCCGTTCGTGGTGCTGAATCCGGACGATGAAGCGGAAATCCCCGCCCTGGTCGCGGGTTGCGTCGAGCTGGGCCTGACCGTCATCCCGCGCGGCGGCGGCACCGGCTACACCGGCGGCGCCGTGCCCCTGACCCGCCTGTCCGCCGTCATCAACACGGAAAAACTGGATAGCCAGTCCGCCATCGAATCCCGCGTGCTGCCGGGACACAGCCAAGCGACCCCGGTCGTCGTCTGCGGCGCCGGCGTGGTGACGCGCCGGGTCATGGAGGCGGCGGAAGCCCAGGGGCTGGCCTTCGCGGTGGATCCCACCAGCGCCGACGCCTCCTGCATCGGCGGCAACGTGGCCATGAACGCGGGCGGCAAGAAGGCCGTGCTTTGGGGCACGGCGGTGGACAACCTGGCGTCCTGGAAGATGGTGACGCCGGACGCCGACTGGCTCGAAGTCACGCGCCTGGACCACAACCTGGGCAAGATCCACGATGTGGACGAGGTGCGATTCGAACTGCGCCGCTCCCATGCCGACGGCACGCCGAAAGGCGAAACGGAAATCCTGGCCATCCCGGGGCGGGCATTCCGCAAGCAGGGGCTGGGCAAGGACGTCACCGACAAGTTCCTCGCCGGCCTGCCGGGCATCCAGAAGGAAGGCTGCGACGGCCTCATCACCCAGGCCACCTTCGTGCTGCACCGCATGCCGCCCCAGGTGCGCACTGTGTGCATGGAGTTCTTCGGCCCGGTGGGCGAGGCGGTACCGGCCATCGTCGAAGTGAAGAACCTGATGGATACCCGGCCCGGCGGCGTGGTGCTGGCCGGCCTGGAGCACATGGACGCCCGCTACATCAAGGCGGTGGGCTACGCCACCAAGGCGGACCGCGTCGGCCGGCCCAACATGGTGCTGCTAGCGGATCTGGCCGGCGAGGATGCCGAATCCGCCGATGCCGCCGCGGCGCAAATCGTCCAGTTCGCCCGCAGCCGGGGCGGCGAGGGCTTCGTCGCATCGACGCCGGAGGCGCGCAAGAAATTCTGGTTGGACCGTTCCCGCACCGCCGCCATCGCCGCCCACACCAACGCCTTCAAGGTGAACGAGGATGTGGTGATCCCGCTGAGCCGGCTGGGCGACTACTCGGACGGCATCGAGCGCATCAACATCGAACTGTCCATCGCCAACAAGCTGACCCTGCTGGATGCCCTGGAGACCTTCCTGCGCGGCGACCTGCCCTTGTTCGAGGACGAGGATGGCGTCGCCGACCCGGCCCTGACCGAGGCGCGGCGGGAGCGCGCCCTGGGTCTGCTGGCCGAGGTGCGCGGCCGTTGGAGCGGCTATCTCGCCGACCTGGACGCGCCCCTGCCGCCCAGCCTTTGCAACGTGACCGACCACGCGCTCCAGCGCGAATCCAAGAGCGTGTTCCGCGCGCTGCAGGACCACAGCCTGCGCGTGTCCTGGAAGCGGGAGGTGCGCGCCGAACTGCGTCAGATATTCACCGGTCGGGAATACGAGCCGGTGCTGGAGGAATGCGACGCGATCCACACGCGCGTCCTCAAGGGCCGCGTGTTCGTCGCCCTGCATATGCACGCCGGCGACGGCAACGTGCACACCAACATCCCGGTCAACTCCGACGACTACGCCATGCTGCAATCGGCGAACCAGGCGGTGGCGCGCATCATGCGCCTGGCGGAATCCCTGGACGGCGTCATCTCCGGCGAGCACGGCATCGGCATCACCAAGCTGGAATTCCTGTCCGACAAGGCCTTGTCTGAGTTCGCCGCCTACAAGAAGCGGGTCGATCCGGACGGCCGCTTCAACAAGGGCAAGCTGCTCAAGGGCGCGGACCTGTCCAACGCCTACACGCCGTCCTTCGGTCTGCTGGAGTTGGAATCCCTGATCATGGAGCAGTCGGAGATCGGCGCCATCGCCGATTCCATCAAGGACTGCCTGCGCTGCGGCAAGTGCAAGCCGGTGTGCAACACCCACGTGCCCCGCGCCAACCTGCTATACAGCCCGCGCAACAAGATCCTCGCCACTTCGCTCCTGATCGAGGCATTCCTGTACGAGGAGCAGACCCGGCGCGGTGTGTCCCTGGCCCATTTCGCCGAGTTCGACGACGTGGCGGACCACTGCACCGTGTGCCACAAGTGCGTGAATCCCTGTCCGGTGGATATCGATTTCGGCGACGTCACCACCGCCATGCGCAACTTCCTGCGCGCTTCCGGTCGCCTGAGGAAGGCTCCGGCGACCAAATTGGCCATGACTTTCCTCAACAGCACGGACGAGGACACCATCCATTTCCTGCGCCTGACCGCGATCCGCATGGGCATCGCCGGCCAGCGCCTGGGGGCGACGGTGATGCGCCAGGTGCCCGCCGTGCGCGCGGCCATGCGCCATCCGCCCGCGACGGTGGGCAAGCCGGACGCGAAAACCCAGGTCATCCACTTCTTCAACCGCAAGCTGCCCGGCGGCAACAACAAGCTGCCCGCGCAGACGCCGCGCCAGATGCTTGGTCTCACCGATCCCAAGGTGGTGCCGGTGCTGCGCGACCCGGCCCGGGTGACGGAGGAATCCGACGCGGTGTTCTACTTCCCCGGCTGCGGTTCCGAGCGCCAGTTCTCCCAGGTGGGTCTGGCGACCCTGGCCTGGCTGTACGATCTGGGCGCCCAGACCGTGCTGCCGCCCACCTACCTGTGCTGCGGCTACCCGCAGACCTCCGGCGGCGACCGGGTCAAGGGCGAGGCCATCACCATGCAGAACCGGGTGCTGTTCCACCGGGTCGCGAACACCCTCAACTACCTGGACATCAAGACCGTGCTGGTGTCCTGCGGCACCTGTCTCGATCAGCTGCAGGAATACCAGTTCGACAAGATATTCCCCGGCTGCCGCATCATGGACATCCACGAGTATCTGGCGGAGAAGGGCGTCAAGCTGGAGGGCGTGAAGGGTACCCAGTACCTCTACCACGACCCCTGCCACACCCCCATGAAGCTGAAGAGCCCCATCGCCACGGTGCGCAATCTGGTGGGCGAGGGCGCACGCTTGACCGAGCGCTGTTGCGGCGAGGCGGGCACCTTCGCCACCTCGCGGCCGGATATCGCCACCCAGGTGAAATTCCGCAAGGCCGAGGAACTGGACAAGGGGCGCGACGCCCAGATCGCCGCCGGCGCGGGCGCGGGCAAAGGCGAGATCAAGGTGCTGACCTCCTGCCCCGCCTGCCTGCAGGGCCTGTCCCGCTATTCCGACGACAACGGCATGGAGGCCGACTACATCGTCGTGGAGTTGGCGAAAAAGCTGATGGGCGCGGACTGGATGTCCAAATTCCTGGACCGGGCGAAACGGGACGGCATCGAGCGGGTGCTGCTGTGATGTCAGCGGCTTGTCCACTGTGCGCCGGCGACGGTGGCGAGGTGTTGTGGCGCGACGGCTTCTGCCGCGTGGTGTGGGTGGACGATGCGGACTATCCCGGTTTCTGCCGGGTCATCCTGAACGACCACGTCGGGGAAATGACCGATCTGCCCATCCCGGGCCGGCGACGGCTGATGGACGTGGTGCTCACGGTGGAAGCGACGCTGCGGGAAGCGCTGAATCCGGACAAGATCAATCTGGCCAGCCTGGGCAACGTGGTGCCCCATCTGCATTGGCACGTGATTCCCCGCTTCGCCGACGACCGCCATTTCCCCGATGCGGTGTGGGCGCCCCCACGGCGCGAGGCGGATTGCCGCGAACCGGCGGACGCGGGACTCAGGCCGCAGCTCGCGGCGCTTCTTCGGGAACGTTTGGCGTTGTTGCCGGAATGACCCGCTCGGCCGGGAACACGGCCGAAAAGGTGCTGCCCTTGCCGACGATGCTGTCCACCCGCAATCTGGCCTGGTGCCGTTGCAGGACGTGCTTGACGATGGCGAGGCCCAGGCCGGTGCCGCCGGAGGCGCGCGAGCGGCCCCGGTCCACCCGGTAGAAGCGCTCGGTCAGGCGCGGGATGTGCTGGGGCTCGATGCCTTCCCCGGTGTCCGAGACCTTGAACACCATGCCGCTGTTGTCGCCGCCGCACCAGGTGATGCCGATATGGCCGCCGGTCGGGGTGTAGCGCACCGCGTTGGAGACCAGGTTGGCCAGCGCGCTGTACAGCTCCTGGGTGTTGCCGATGAGGCGGGCCTGGCTTTCCATGGTCAGCACGACCCGATGTCGGCCCTGGCTGAGGGATTCGGCCTCCCCCGCGAGGCGCCTGGCCAGGGCGGGAACGTCCACGGCCTCGTCCTTGGTCTCCGGTTCGCTTTCCAGGCGCGCCAGGGTGAGCAGATCGTCCACCAGACGGCGGATGCGGTCGGACTGTTCGCGCATGAGGGGAATGTGTTTGCGGAATTCCACCGGGTCCGGATTCGGCATGTCGTCGAAGGCTTCGAGGAAGCCGACGATGACCGTGATGGGGGTGCGCAGTTCGTGGGAGACGTTGGCGACGAAGTCCTGGCGCATCGCGTCCACCCGGGCGATCTCGGTGATGTCCCGGGCCAGCAGCATTTTCTGGTGGCGCGGCAAAGGCACGATTTGCAGGGACAGGGTCTTCTCCCGGGATACCGGGGCTTCCATGATCAGCGTGCGCGCGTAGTCCTCGCCCACCAGCCACTCCGAAAAACGGGAATGGCGCAGCAGATAGAGCACGAACTGGCCCAGGTCCCGGTCGGGCGACAAGCCGAGCAGATGCTCGGCCGCCTTGTTGAGCCACTGGATGCGATTGCCTTCGTCCAGGATCACCACGCCGTCGGGCAGGTTGCGGGTGGCGGCCAGCATCTGTTCCAGGTCGGCGGCGGCTTTTTGCTGGGCGCCCTGGCGCAGGCGCAGCAGTTTCTCCAGCCGGTAGAGGGCGTCGCCCCAAAGCCCATCGGCGGACAGCTTGGGGCGTTCGTCGGCGGCCAGCCAGTCGTTTAGCTTGCGCAACTGGCGCAGGTGGTAGACCAGGTAGACCAGGAGGCCGGCGGAGAATAGCGCCCAGCCGATCCAGGGGGAGCGGCCGTTGGACAGCAGCAGGGAGAACAAGGCCAGCCCCAGGACCAATCCCAGGGGGCGCCACCAGAATGACAGCATCGAGGATGTCAGGCCGTGGGGAACGGCGGCATTCTACTCCGACCCATTTCTCACACCACGGTGGCGGAGAAGCGATAGCCGGCGCCGCGCACGGTCTGGATCAGACGGTCGTGGGTGGTGGGTTCCAGGGCCGAGCGCAGGCGGCGGATGTGGACGTCGACGGTGCGTTCCTCGACGAACACATGGTCGCCCCAGACCTGGTCCAGCAACTGGGAACGGGAGTAGACCCGCTCCGGATGGGTCATCAGGAAATGCAACAGCCGGAACTCGGTGGGGCCCAGGTCCAGGGCCTGCTGGTTGCCGAACACCCGGTGCGAGAGCGGATCCAGGCGCAGACCGCCGATTTCCACCACGTCCTCGGTCATCTGCGGCGCGCGCCGGCGCAGCACGGCCTTGATGCGGGCCATCAGTTCCCGGGGCGAGAAGGGCTTGGTGATGTAGTCGTCGGCGCCGATGTCCAGGCCCTGGATCTTGTCCCGTTCCTCGGAGCGGGCGGTGAGCATGATGATGGGGATGTTCTTCTGGCGGCCGTCGTTGCGAATGCGCCGGGCCAGGTCGACGCCGGACATGCCGGGCAGCATCCAATCCAACAGGATCAGGTCGGGCAGGGCGCCGCGCAGCAGGCTGATGGCCTCCTCGGCATCCGGCGCGACGATGACATCGTGGCCGTGCTGGCCCAGGTTGAATTTGAGGACTTCCTGAATTCCCGGTTCGTCCTCGACGACAAGTATGGTGGCCGACATGAGAGCCTCCGCAATGAACAATTGCCCGCCATGTTATGACGGTTTCATGAAGCTTTCGTGACATGGATCGTCGCGCGCATGCGTTCGCCTGAATTCCCTGCGCGCGCCATTTCACGGGGGCGTCGGCGGTGCGGGAGATTGCTGGACGCCAGCGGTTCGCGCGTATCCGCCGCCGCGCGGAGGCGGGCATGGCGTGGCGAAATTTTCGGCTCCCGCCGATATGCCCTAGAGTGTCGTTTATCGTTTTCCACTCCGGTTTCGCCGTGAAAAATTCCCTGTTCGTTATTTTGGCTTGCACGCTGCCGTGCTGTTTCCCGGGAACTTCCGGAATCGCGCTTGCCCAGTCTCCCGCCATGCTTGTCACCGCCCAGCCGGATTGGCTCGCTCGCGCCAAACAGCTGGAAAGACAGGGCGACTGGCGCGAGTTGCTGGACTGGGGACGGCGTTGGGTCGGTGCCGAAAGGGACAACCCATTGGCTTGGTTCGTGCTGGGACGCGCCTACTACAAGTTGAATCTGTACACCGAGGCCATCGGCGCCTATCAGCAGAACTTGCGCCTCGAACCCAACGATGTCTACGCCCGCAACAATCTGGGCAACGCCTACCGGGACAGCGAACGCTACCGGGATGCCCTGCGCGCGTATCGGGAAGCCGTGCGCGTCAACCCGGACTATTTCCCCGCCTGGCAGAACATGGGGCGGACCTACTATCTGCTGAAGGGCCAGGCCGGTGTGCTCGATGCCGTTCAGCGCATACGGCGGGTCAATCCCGAACTGGCCCGGGCCTGGTACAGCCTGATGGTCGAGTACTACCGTTCGAGAAACGACGGCACCGCGCGGGAGGCGCTGGATACGTTGCGTAAGCTGCAGCCGGAGGAAGTGGACCGGCTGTTCGCGATCCTCCTGGAGCAGGTGCGATAAGGCGGGCGCCGCGCCGGTGTCGTCCTGACCCCGGCGCGGGGGCAAAAAAAGGCGCCTTGCGGCGCCTTGAACTCACACGGTGGTGAGATGGATTCTTTGGCTCGGACTGTCTGTTCGAGCGGGAGGCGGCCGCTGGCGCGCCCCCCGAGCGAACTCAGTCCACGCGCTCGCCGTGCAGGGCGATGTCGAGACCCTCGCGTTCCTGCTCTTCGGTGACGCGCAGGCCCATGACCAGGTCCAGCACCTTGAGGATTATGTAGGTCACCACGGCGGTGTAGGCCACGGTGATGACCACGGACTTCAGCTGGATCACGAACTGGCCCATGCCGCCGGCGGTGCCGCCGATGGATTCCACGGCGAGGAAGCCGGTCAGCAGGGCGCCGATGATGCCGCCGATGCCGTGCACGCCGAAGGCGTCCAGGGAGTCGTCGTAGCCCAGCATCTTCTTCAGGGAAGTGGAGGACCAGAAGCAGATTACACCGGCGGCGACGCCGATGATCAGGGCGCCGATGGGACCGACGAAGCCGGAAGCCGGGGTGATGGCGACCAGGCCGGCGACGGCGCCGGAGGCGATGCCCAGCACGCTGGGCTTACCCTTGCTGATCCATTCCGCGAACATCCAGCCCAGGGCCGCCGTACCGGTGGCGATCTGGGTCACGGCCATGGCCATGCCGGCACGGCCGTCGGCCGCCACGGCGGAACCCGCGTTGAAGCCGAACCAGCCCACCCACAGCATCGCCGCGCCCATGACCGTCAGGGTCAGATTGTGCGGCGCCATGGCTTCGCGGCCGTAGCCGATGCGGGGGCCGAGCATGAGGGCGGCGATCAGCGCGGCGATACCCGCGTTGATGTGCACCACGGTGCCGCCGGCGAAGTCCAGCACGCCCATGTCCCACATGAAGCCGCCGTCGCCGGACCACACCATGTGGGCGATCGGGGCGTAGACCAGCAAGGACCACAGGGCCATGAACCACATCATCGCGGAGAATTTCATGCGGTCGGCGAAGGCGCCGGCGATGAGGGCGGGCGTGATGATGGCGAAGGTCATCTGGAAGGTCATGAACACCGATTCCGGAATCACGCCGGTCAGGCTGTTCTTCTCCATGCCGGACAGGAAGGCCTTACCCAGGCTGCCGAAGAAGGAGTAGAAGTTGGTGACCCCCTTCTCCATGCCCGTGGTGTCGAAGGCGATGCTGTAGCCGGCCACCACCCACAACACGGTGATCATGGCGGTGATGGCGAAGCTTTGCATCATGGTGGCGAGCACGTTCTTCTTGCGCACCATGCCGCCGTAGAACAGGGCCAAGCCGGGGACGGTCATGAACAGCACCAGCGCGGTGGAGGTCAGCATCCAGGCGGTGGCGCCCGTGTCGAGCTTGGGCGCTTCGGCGGCGGGGGCGGGAGCCGCCGGAGCCGGCGCGGCCTCGGCGGGAGCCGCCGGAGCCGGTGCGGCCTCGGTGGGAGCCGTCGGAGCCGGTGCGGCTTCCATGGCGGCCGCCGGGGCGGTCGTCGGCGCCTCTTCGGACATGGCCACGCCGGAGAGTCCCAGCGCGCCCACCAACATCAAACTAGCTAGCAGGTGTTTCATTTCAGATTCTCCTTAGATCGCGGCTTCGCCGGCTTCGCCGGTGCGGATGCGAACAACCTGTTCCAGATCCCAGACGAAGATCTTGCCGTCGCCGATCTTGCCGGTCTGCGCGGCCTTCGAAATGGCCTCGATCGCCTGATCCAGCAGATCCGACTTGACGGCGATTTCGATTTTTACCTTGGGAAGAAAGTCGACGACATATTCCGCGCCGCGATACAGCTCGGTGTGGCCCTTCTGGCGGCCGAAACCCTTGACCTCGGTCACGGTGATGCCGGATACCCCCAGGCCGGACAAGGCTTCACGTACCTCATCCAGCTTGAAGGGTTTGATGATGGCGGTGACGAATTTCATGTAAGTCTCCTGATTGATCGAGCCGTTTCCCCGGGGGCTGCGGAGGATTGCGGCCCCCGGCTGGATCAGACTGGGTTAGAAGCTCTTGGAGAAGGACAGGGCGAGCAGACCCTTGGCAACCTTTTCAGTGCCAAAGGTGTAGGTAGGGGTGTCCGCATTGGTGTCGCTATATGCAAGCGTCACGGTGCCGAATCCGACATCCTTGGTCACGCCGACTTTCCAATCCGTGTAGTTCGCGACACTGACGTTTTCGACGCGCTGATGGCCGACATGGCCCAAGAGGCCCCAGCCGTTCCCGATATCTTGGCTGGCGTTCAGTTCCAGGTAGTCGCTGCCGTCGGTCTTCTGGGTGCCACGAGTTCCCCAGCCAATGAAGTAAGGAGAGAGGGCATAGCTATATTTCACTGACAGCATTTTCCAGCTCAGGCCGAGATAAGCCTCGGTAGTTTCAGGAGTGGGGAGATCATTCGCGACAATGCGCTTGCCGTCGTAGGAGTAATGAATCAGGCCGACGTCATAGCCGAAATCGCCTACGCTGCCTTTGTAGCCGCCGTAAACATCCCATTCAAAGTCGCTGCTGGAACTGTTTCCCTGGCCCTTGACCCATTTCTGAGTGGAAAGCCAAGTGCCGGCGTACAGGCCGCTGGAATGGCTGTAGTCCACGCCGCCGGAGATGGCGGGATCGTTCTGGGACTGGGATACGCCACGGAAGATGTAGTTGGTGGTTACACCCACGTTGTACGAAATGGAGTGAGGGGAGTCTTCCGCGAAAGCAGGGGCGCTGATCAACCCGGACAGAACGAGCAGGTAAGGCAGTTTTTTCATGACGTTTCTCCACGCTAAAAAAATGGTGCGAAATGCACAGCCCAAGACAGCATTTCCTATGCCAGTTAATTTATTTCTTATAAATCAATAGCATAATCAGTATTGCGCGAAGTTGGCGCAGAGATGGGCTCTATTATGGTGCGTTGGGAGCGCAGGCTGCACCGACTTGGCACCCGTCAAATGCTCGGGCTTTCGACTACGCATTTGACGGGGCCGTCATGCCACTTCCGGCCGTCGCTCCCGGCATCGGTTTCCGTCGGGGATGAGCGCAAATATCCGGGGTAAACTCGCGCCATAGTCTTGCTTGAATGGATGCAAACCATGTTGAAACAAAAACTCACGGAAGATTTCGCCGCGAAAGTCAGCGAAGTGATGGCCTTCAGCCCGGCCCGGGATATGGAGAAGAATCTCAAGGCCGGCGTGGCCGCGTGGTTGTCCCGGCTGGATCTGGTCACGCGGGAGGAATTCGACGTGCAGGCCCAGGTGCTGGCCCATACCCGGGAGAAACTCCAGGCCATGGAGGCCCGGCTCGCGCGCCTGGAAGGCGACGCGGAGAAATGAGCCGCCGGCGCGGCGTATTCCTTGGCGTATTCCTGCTGGCGCTATCGGTTGGTCTCACCGCCTGCACCACCAACCCGATGACCGGACGCAGCCAGCTTTCCCTGATGCCGGAAAGCCAGGTCATCGCCCAGTCCCTGAGCGCATACAAGGCGGAGTTGGCGCCCCACGCCAAGCAGGCCAAGCTCAACAACAACGAGGCCGTGGTGGTGCGCGTGCGTGGCATCACCGACCGTCTTGTCGCCCAGGCGGTGCGCTACCGGCCCGATACCGCGAGCTGGGCCTGGGAAGTGAACGTCATCGACGATCCCAAGACCCTCAACGCTTTTTGCATGCCGGGCGGCAAGATGGCCATCTATACCGGCCTGAGCGAGAAGCTGAAGGCCACCGACGACGAGATCGCCCAGGTCATGGGCCACGAGATCGGCCATGCCCTGGCCAACCACGGCGCGGAAAAGATGTCCGTGGGCATGCTCTCGGACATCTTCGTCGCGGCCGTGGCGGGCAACAACCAGGGGCGCCAGCAGACCGGGCAGATCGCCAGCCTGCTGCTCTGGCAATTGCCCAACAGCCGGGGGGCGGAAACCGAGGCGGACCGCATCGGCATCGAACTCGCCGCGCGCGCGGGGTACAACCCGGAAGCCGCGCCCGGACTATGGAAAAAGATGATGCGGGCGAGCGGCGAGAAGGGGCGCTTCGATCTGCTGTCCACCCACCCGGCTTCCGAGGCACGCATGGAAACGCTGGCTGGGCTGGTGCCCGCGATGCGGCCCCTCTACGCGGAAGCCGCCCGCAATCCCGCCAAGTTGCCGACCCGGCTCGCGGCCAACGTGCGGGATGTGACGCCGGGCGCGCCGGCGCCGGCGAATTTGCGTCCGCTGAGCCTGGTCAACCCGACCTTGCAGGCCTTCAAGAGCGGCGAGGCGGTGCTGGCCTGCGAAAATTGTTCACTGGGTTTCTCGAATAGACGCGACAAGCTGCGCGCCTATTACGCACAGCGGGATTGGGAAAGCCTGGCCCGGGAGGTTCTAGATGTGGGTTATCTCCAGGACATCAGCTGGTTCTATCTGGGCGCCGCCGCCGAGGGCATGGGGTCGCCCCACGCGCCCCAGTATTATCGGCAGGCCGTGGTGCTGGCTGGCAACAAGGAAACCCATTGCAAGGGCGTGTTCACCGATCTTTGCAACGGCATCGACCTGCCGCGCCAGGCGAGCGAGGCATTGAACAGGCTGGCGAAATGAGCGGGGATAAGGTTGAAGTGGCCGCCGCGGTCATCGAGCGGGCCGACGGCAGCTTTCTCATGGCGAGCCGGCCCGAGGGCAAGGTCTACGCGGGATGGTGGGAATTCCCCGGCGGCAAGGTGGAATCCGGCGAGAGCGCGCGCCAGGCCCTGGAACGCGAACTGCGCGAGGAGTTGGGCATCGAGACCCTGGAGGCCTGGCCCTGGCTGAACCGCGCCTACGTCTATCCCCATGCCCATGTCATGCTGCGTTTCTTCCGTGTGACCGATTGGCGCGGCGAGCCGCATCCCCACGAAGGTCAGCGTCTGGCCTGGACTCGCGCCGGGTCGCCCGATGTTTCCCCCATCCTTCCCGCCAACGGCCCCATCCTGAAGGGGCTCTCCGTGCCGCTGGAATATGCGATCTCCGATATGGCGAAGCTGGGCGAGGCCGAATTCCTGCGCCGGCTCGAGCGGCGCCTGGAACAAGGACTGAAATTGGTGCAGTTGCGGGAGAAACAGCTTGGCGCCGAGGCGTATCGGGATCTCGCCACGGACGTCGCGCGCCGCTGCCATGCGGCGGGAGCGCGACTGATGCTGAACGGCCACGAGGACTTGGCGCGGGAACTCGGCGCGGGCAGCCACTGGAGTTCCGCCCAGCTCATGGCGGCGCGCTGCAGGCCCGACTTGGAATGGGTCGGCGCCTCCTGCCACGATCCCGCCGAACTGGCCCGCGCCGCCGAACTGGAACTGGATTTCGTGGTGCTCTCGCCGGTGCTCCCCACCGCCAGCCATCCGGGCGCGGAGACCGTGGGCTGGCCCCGCTTCGCGGACTGGCTCAAGGACTACCCGGTGCCGGTGTTCGCCCTGGGCGGGCTGGGCGCGGACGATCTGGCTTTGGCTCGGAAACACGGCGCCCACGGCATCGCCCTGAAAAGCCAGGCCTGGTCCCGGCCATGAAGACCACCGAGTGGGTCAATCGGGGCCTGCCGCTGCTCCTGGTGGCCATGATCGGCGTCGTGGTCTGGCTCAATGCCGGTAACCAGGGCGCCCCGGCCCAGGCCACGGTCTGCGCGGATTTGCGCGCGGGTTGCGCGGCGCGGGTCGCGGGCCGCGAGGTGCGCTTCGGAACCGATTCGGCGATCAAGCCTCTGAAGGCGTTCGAGATCTGGGTCCAGGCGCCGGGCGCGCAAAAGATCGAAGCGCGTTTCACCATGGAGGGCATGGATATGGGATTCAACCTGTACACTTTGCGTGCCGATGGTCAGGGTGTCCACAAGGCCCGGATCACCCTGCCCGTGTGCGTTTCCGGACGGCGCGATTGGGTCATGACCCTGGCGATCGACGGAACGGATTTGGCGGTGCCGTTTGTCACCGATTTGTAATATCCGCCTGGGAAGGCGTGCTTATAATCGTCTCGTGCCGCCGTCAGCGCGGTGATTGAGGAGAAGAAATGCCCAACGAACATATCTACAAACAATTCGATGCCGACATGGAGGCGGTACGCGCGCGCGTGCTGGAAATGGGCGGTTTGGTGGAAGAGCAGGTCAATCAGGCGGTCGAGGCGCTGATTTCCGGCAATACCAAACTGGCCGAAACGGTCATCGAGCAGGATCACCGGGTCAATGCCCTGGAAGTCGCGGCCGACGAGGCCTGCACCCACATCATCGCGCTGCGCCAGCCCACGGCCAGCGACCTGCGCATGATCCTGACCATCATCAAGACCATCACCGACCTGGAGCGCATCGGCGACGAGGCCGCGAAGATCGCCCGTTTCGCCATCAAGGTGTACGACAGCGACCGCATCGTCGCGCCCCGCTACAACGAGATCAAATACATGGCCGGGCTGGCCACCAAGATGCTGCGCGAGTCCCTGGATTCCTTCGCCCGTCTGGACGTTTCCGGCGCCGCCGCCGTGGCGCGCCAGGACATGGAAGTGGATGAGGAATTCCACCTCATCACGCGCCATCTCATCACCTTCATGATGGAAGACCCGCGCACCATCTCCACCTTCATCGACCTCCTGTTCGTGGTGAAAGCCATCGAACGCATCGGCGATCATGCCAAGAACATGTCCGAGTACGTGGTGTTCATGGTCAAGGGCAAGGATGTGCGGCATACCTCCATCGAGGAACTGGAGCGGGAAATCCAGTAGCCTTGCGGTTTTCCCATGAGACGAAAAAGCCGGCTCGCGCCGGCTTTTTCGTCTGGGGCGGGCCGCCCACGGGTCAGTGGTGGCCGCCGCTCCTGCGCGCCACCGCGTTCACCGTCAGGTTCTGTTCCTTGCCGTCCGCGCCCCGCACGATCAGAGTCAAGGGAACCTTCTGTCCATCGCGGATCTGGTTTTTCAGCTCGATGAACATGACATGCAGTCCGCCCGGCTCCAGGCTGACGGCCTGGCCCTTGGGCAGTGGAATCTCCTTCATCTCGCGCATCTCCATGACGCCGTTTTCCATCTTCATGTAGTGCAGCTCGACGTATTTCGAGACCGGACTCTTTCCGCCCACCAGGGCCATGTCCGCGTCGGCGGTGAGGGTCATGAAGCCGCCCGCCACCTGTTGGCCGGGGGCGGTGGCGCGCACCCAGGGGTTCTCGATTTTCACGGAGTCGGCCAGGGCGGGGATGGAAAGCAGGGCGAGGACGAGCAGGCTGGCTAGCGGTTTCATGGTGGTTTCCAGTGTGAGTGGCGGTTAATCGAAGCTTCCCGAGATTTTCACCCAAAAGAAGCGGCCGGGCTCATACACGCGGCTGTTCGTGGGCAGGCCCGCGTCCACCGTGTCAGCCCGGCTCAGGTGCTCCGCGTAGGTTTTGTCGAGGACGTTGTCGATGCCGAGGCTCACGGTCGTCCGCTTGTTGGGTTTGAAGCTGGCGTTGAGGGCCAGGGTGACGAAACCCGGGGTGGGGCCGATATCCTGGCCGACGATGTTGCCGTAGCCGACCTGGACCCGGTCCTGGTTGTCCACCATCCGCAGCACCGAGCCGAAACTCCAGGCGCCGCTGGTGTACTCCAGGCCCAGGCGGGCTTCCAGGGGCGGCGTCTGGGCCAGGGGCACGTTCATGGTGTCGTTGTCGGCGTGCACGTAGGCCAGCGTGCCGCGCGCGGTCCAGCCGGGCTGGAAACGCCAGGCGAGGTCGGCCTCGCCACCGTAGCGGGTCGCGTCCACGTTGAAGCCGCAGTTGTAGCGGCCGCTGGAAATGGCGATGCTGGGGTCGCACTGGCCGATGACCGTGCCGGAATAGGTGAGCAGATAGTTGTTGATCTTCGAGTAGAACAGGGAGGCGCTCGCCTTCATGTCCCCGGCTTTCCAGCGCACGCCCGCGTCCAGCTGGGTGTTGCTTTCCGGCTTCAGTTGCGGCGTCGCCAGATTGGTGGAGAGGCCGTTGTAGGTCTTCATTTCCCAGTAATCCAGAGGCCGGGCGGCATGGCCCAGGCCGACGAAGACGGTGGCGTCGCTGTCCTTCAGTTCCCGCTCGTAGCGCAGGAAGCCGCTGGTCATGTCCTCGCTCGCGCTGCGCACCAGCACCACCGGATTCACCGCATTGTTGAAACGGTCCGCGTTCCAGCGGTCGAAGCGCAGGCCGCCGATCAGGCGGGCACGCTCCGCGAGATTGTGTTTCCACTCGCCATACACACCGGTGATGTCGGTTTCCACATCCTTGAGCTTGGACTTGCTCAGATAGCTGGCGGTGGCCAGCGCGCCGGTGGCGCCCGTGCCCATGCGGCCCGCGTGCCGGTTGGTCTGCCAGTCCATGCCCAGCTTGAGCAGGTCCGCCGCGCTCAGGCCCAGGTCCGCGCTCAGGCGCGCACCCCGGGTGACGCGGTCCACATCCATCGCGCTGGCCGTGCCCACGAGGGGCCGCAGGCTGTAGTTGTCCATCACGTGGTCGACGTGGTTGTAATAGGCCTGGGCTTCGAGCTTGTCGATCAACGGGGTCAGGTTCTTGCGGACGAAAGCGAGTCCATACCCTTCCCGGTCGAACTGGCTGCCGTCCATGGTCCGATCCGCGTAGGCGGCCTCCGCCCGACTGCCCACCGCGTCGAAAGTCAGCAGGGAGTCGCGGTCGATATTCCAGCCAAGCTTGGCGTTGAGGCTGTCGCGCTGGTAGTTGGAATGCACGTCGCGACCGTCGCCGTCCTGGTAGTCGTCCGCCTCGGAATGGCTGGCGTTCGCCTGGATGAAGGCGCTTTCACCCGCGTAGGTGCCGCCCAGCAGCGCGTCCAGGCGGCCCCAGGAGCCCGCCATCAGACTGGCGTTGGCGCGCGCGCCGGGTTCCGACGCCTTCTCCGCGTCCCGCTCGAACAGCACCACGCCCGCCAGATTGCCGTTGCCGTGGGAGACGGTCTGGGGGCCCTTGATCACGGTGACGGTGTCGAAGGTGTCCGGGAAAACATAGGCGGTGGGCGGGTCCATGCGCATGGGGCAACCGCCCAGCAACTCGCTGCCTTCCATCTGGATGTTCAGGCGCGAGCCGGCCAGGCCGCGCAGGACCGGATCGCCGTCGGTGCCGCCCTTGCGGATCATGGAGAAGCCGGGCACGGTTTTCAGGAATGCCGCGCCGTCGTTCGCGGGAACCGGCTGCTGCGGCGCCTTCGCGTCGATGACGACGGTGAGCGGATCGCGCATGTGGGGCGCGGTGACGACGATTTCCTCCAGGGCCGGAATGTCGGCGGCCAGGCCGGACAAAGGACAGGCTGCCAGGAAGAGGGCAATCGGTTTCATGCGCGCGGTCATCGAGGGGGATCCGGGTATTGGGAACCCGCCGCATGTTAGGGAGCGGGAGGCCGCCGGTGAATGCGGCAAATTGTCGCAGCGCGCGGGGAACGTGGAGCCCGGCCCGATCCGGGTAAAAAAACGGCCCGCGCAGGCGGGCCCGAAGATACGTGAACGTTTGACGTGGATACGCGACGCGTGACGTATGGAAGCCCGGCCAGATTAACCGGCGGCCTCGTTCCACGGAATGCGACATGTTGTCGCAGTGCGGCGCGGGACGCCGCCGGTAGAATCCGGACCATGCCCGCGTTCCCGCTTCCGCCCTCCCCAGCCGGAGACATCCTGCCGATCGAGACCCAGCGCCGACTGATCGCGGTGCGGGGCGCCCTGGTCCTGGGCGAGTCCATCGGCGTCGCCCTGCTCGCCGGTCTGCTGGACGCGCGGCTTCCCCTCGCCTCCCTGGGGGGCGTCATCCTCCTGCATCTGGGCCTCGAGGCCGTGGCCTGGATGCGCCTGCGCCAGGGCGGGCTGGGCGCGGCGGAGGTTCTGCTGCATCTGGCGGTGGACGCGACCGGCATCGCCGCGCTGGTCTATCTCACCGGCGGCTACGCGAATCCCTTCATCTCCCTGCTGCTGGTGCCCCTGATCCTGGCCGCCGTCACGCTGCCTCCCCTCCATGCCTGGGGCATGGCCGCCTGGGTGGCGGTCCTCTACACCTTGCTGATGCGCTTCTACCGGCCGCTGGAGATCCATGTCTCGCCGGAAGCCGCGGTGGACCTGCACCTGTCCGGCATGTGGTTGAACTTTCTGCTGACCGCCGCCCTGGTCGCCGCCTTCGCCGGCCGTCTCGCGGCGACCCTGCGGCGGCGCGATGCCGCGTTGGCCGAGGCGCGGGAACAGCGTCTGCGCGACGAACAGCTGTTCGCGCTGGGCCTGCAGGCCGCGTCGGCGGCCCACGATCTGGCCACGCCCATGGCCTCGGTGCGCATCACCCTGGACGAACTGAGCCGGGATTACGCGGGGGACGACGAGCTGGGTCCGCCCTTCGCCCTGCTTTCCGGACAGTTGTCCCGGATGGAAACCGTGCTGGACCGGCTGGGCCGCGCGGCGCGCGCGCGCGGAACCGGCGACCCCGTGCCCGAGGAGGCGACGCGCTGGCTGGCGCGGGTGCTGGAGCACTGGGGCCTGATGTGGCCGGATGCGCGGGTGCACGCGGCTTTGCCGGAAAGCGTGGGGGAAGTCGCCGGCGACGCCGCGCTGGAGGCGGTCATGGTGGCGCTGCTCAACAACGCGGCCCAGGTTTCGCCCCTGGACATCGCCATCACCGCCGAGCGGGTAGGCGGCCGGGTGGCGATCCAGGTCGCCGACCGGGGGCCGGGGATGAAATCCGCCGCGACGAAGCCGGGCGGCTGGGGCGTCGGCCTGGAGCTCGCGCGGGCCACGCTGGAACGGCTCGGCGGAACACTGGATTTACGCGAGCGCCCCGGCGGCGGACTCGCGGCCCGGGTGGAAATCCCGCTGGCCGGCGCGGAGTGGACGCGATGAGCATGCCCTGGCGCATTCTGGTGGTGGACGACGACCCGGTGTTCGCGGACACCCTGGCGCGGGCGCTGGGGCGGCGCGGCCATGCGGTCACGGTGGCCGGTGACGGTGAAGCCGCCTTGGCGCCGCGCGTCGAACCCTTCGATGCCGCTGTTCTGGACCTGCGCCTTGCCACCGATTCCGGCCTGCGCCTGATTCCGCCCCTCAAGGCCGCCTATCCGGAAATCCGGATTTTGCTTCTGACCGGCTATGCCAGCATCGCCACCGCCGTCGAAGCCATCAAGTTGGGGGCGGTGCACTACCTGCCCAAGCCGGCCGGCGTCGACGAGATTCTCCAGTCCCTGGGGCGGCTGGAAGGCGATCCGGCGGCGGATTTGCCGGAGGATCCCATGTCGGTGGACCGGCTGGAGTGGGAACACATACAGAAAGTGCTCGCGGAGCACGAGGGCAACCTGTCGGCAACGGCGCGGGCGCTGAAGATGCACCGGCGCACCCTGCAACGGAAGCTGGCGAAGCGTCCGGTCAGGGAATGAGGGTTTCCAGGGTCAGATTGCGGTTGGTGTAGATGCAGATGTCCGCGGCGATGCCGATGGCTTCCCGCACGATGGCTTCCGGGTCCATGTCGGTATGCGCCAGCAAGGCGAGGGCGGCGGATTGGGCGTAGGCGCCGCCGCTGCCGATGGCGGCGATGCCCTGTTCCGGCTCCAGCACGTCGCCGGCGCCGGTGATGATCAGGGTGCTACTCCGGTCCGCCACCGCCAGCATGGCTTCCAGCCGGCGCAGCATGCGGTCCGTGCGCCAGTCCTTGGCCAGTTCCACCGCGCTGCGCACCAAGTGGCCCTGGTGTTTTTCCAGCTTGGCCTCGAAACGTTCGAATAGCGTGAAGGCGTCGGCGGTGCCGCCGGCGAAGCCGGCCAGGATGCGATCCTGATAGAGCCGGCGCACCTTGCGCGCACCCGCCTTGATGACGATGTTGCCCAAGGTGACCTGACCATCGCCGCCCATGGCGACGGACTCGCCGCGCCGGACCGAGAGGATGGTGGTGCCGTGGTACTGTTCCATCACAGGCGCGTGCGGCCGAGCACCACGGCGAACTGGCTGACGCCGACGATCTGCAGCAGCGTGTTGACCAGTTCGTTGCCTTCCTTGAACAGCACCTTGCAGCCCGCCTGGGACATTTCGATCAGGGTTTCCAACAGCATGCCCACCACGGCGAAATCGATGCGGGTGACCTGCGACAGGTCGACTTCCAGTTGTTGCATGCCTTTGGAGAATTCCTTCATCGCCAGGAACTGGCCTTCGTTGCCGGGCGCGATGGCGCCGGTGAGCTTGAAAGTCTGGCCTGGCGGAAGAGGCAACGCCGCCGCCGCGTCGGCGGCGCGATCGGGCATGGGGATGGGCGGCGTATAGGAGGGCGGGGAGACCTCGAAGGCGACGGCGTAGTCCACGGCCACGTTGTCGAAGTCCTCTTCCTTGCCGAGCAACTGGAGCACGGCCAGGAGCAGGAACCAACCCGATTCGGTGAGCCGATCCCCTTGCCGGGCCGCATCCAGCCGGACCGCGAACCCCGGGCCGCCGATCAATTCCACCGGCCGTTTCATTTCGTTCAGGCGCAGGATGTCGGTCAGCAGGGCGCGGGCGGTTTCCTCGTCCGGGGACTGGGTCTTGGAGAAATCCAGACGCACATAAGGGGCGTTCTGGGCTTCCTGGAAGAAGCGGGGTTGCTTGACCCGTTCCAGGCTGCCGTATTTCTCGCCATAGACCATGACCGGCGCGGCTTGCTGGGGCCCCTTGGGTTTGCCCCGGGGGGTCCAGGTGGGCGGCGAGCGTTCGAATTTGACCGCGAAATCCACCGCCGCGTCCTCGAAGGGCGCGGCCTGGCCGCTGGCCTCGTAGAGATCGAACAGCATGTACCAGGGCAGCGGGTCGCGATTGCTGGGCTGGTCGAGCAGGTAACGGTTCAGCAAGGCCGCCGTTTCACCCACCTTGCCGTTGGCGTAGAGCACGGCGGCTTCTTCCAGCTCCGGCGCAAGCCCGCCCACCGCTTCCTGGACTTCGATGCCCGAGTCCATGCCGGTGGCGGGTTGTTTCGCCTGGTTGTAGGACGGTCCCGGCCCAAACTCGGGCAGGCTTTCCTTCAAGAAAGCCATGAGGTCTTCGGGTTTGTCCTTGCGGAAGAAGGAGAACACTGCCTTTGTCTAATCCACCAAAAAGTAATTCAGCATATCAGAAGCCGCAGCCAATCGTGATGCGGGATGTCACGCGCCAGCCCCCGCTTTTCAAGGGACCGGATCATGCCCGCCCGCATGCCAGGGATGGCAACGGGAGATGCGCCGCGCCGCCAGCCAACTGCCTTTCATCGCGCCATGCCTTTCTACCGCTTCCCGCGCGTAATGGGAACAGGTCGGCGTGAAGCGGCACTGATTGCCCACGAAAGGGGAGAGGGCGATCTGGTAGACGCGGATCAGGCCGACCAGCAGATGTTGCATGGGATTCATGGTGCGCCTTTGTTCACCTTTGATAGCGATGTGCCACCCGCTCCGCGGTTTTCAAGTCCTCGGGGGTGTTGACGTTGAGAAAGGCGTAAGGATCCTCGCCGAAATACACGGTCTCGTTGGGATGTTTGTCCTGCCAGGCGCGGACTTGGCGGCCGCCGTCGCGCACAAAGCCTTCCAGATCCGGGATCAAATCCCGGTGTACCAGCATGATGGCGAAATGGGTGCCGGTTTCGTCGGCGGCCCGGACCAGGGGGACTTGAGCATTGCGCGCGTGGTCGTGCAACTGCATGACCAGATCGAGGGGGAGGAAGGGCGCATCGCAGGGCGCGGTGAGCAGCCACTCATGCTGGGCCGTGCGGGAGGCGGACAAGAGTCCGGCGAGCGGACCCGGGTATTCCGGCAGCGTGTCCGATACCACCGTGTAGCCGAGACGGGCATAGGCGATCAGGTTGCGGTTCGCGTTGACCAGGATTTCCGCGGCGTTGTTTTCCAGCCTTTGCGCGACCCAGCCGGCCAGGGGGCGGTGCGCGAGTTCCAGCAGTCCCTTGTCCTCGCCTCTGAAGCGGCGCGCCATGCCGCCCGCCAGCACGATGGCGGTCGGTAGACCTGGGTCTTGTAGCGGGGCCGGAAACCTTCCCATAGGGTAATTCCCGTCTCGTCGGATTCATCCATGCCCGGCTTGACGGGTTTGCGGCTGACCACTTTCAGCGTCCAGGGGCAATCCGGCCGATCCGGTGCCTTCAAGTGGTAGCGCAACATGACGTCCATGGCGGGGTCGATTTCGGTGTGGAGGCAGGCGCCGGGCGGCAAATTGCGCGCCATGTCCGCGATGAGCGGGCGATATCCCCATCCCGCCTCGATCCAGGGGCGGAACAGCGCGGCGATCAGTATCCAGCTAAGGGCCATGCCGGTCGCCCAGACCAGCACGGGGCGGGTCTTCGCGCGCGGGAACATGGGTAGGGCGATCAGCCAGACCAGGGTGGCGATGCCGCCCAGGATGATCGCCGCGACCGCCACGCTGCCCGGGAGGTAGGCCGGTGTCAGCCGCGCGACGCGGACGGCCATTTTGGCGGGCACACCCCACTCGATGGCGGAAAAATAGACCCAGAAGGCGAGGGTGAAGAACAGGAAGCACAAGGCGCCGAACCAGTAGAAGGCCTGGGCCGCGCCGCGCCGCAGGTGTTCCACCGCGTGGGCGGACAACAAGGCCAAGGGCAGCAGCACCGGCAGCAAGGCGCCATCCCGCGACCAGGCCGGGAACAGGACCGCGAGCAGCAATACGGCCAGGGCAAAGAGCGGCGGATGCAATTCCGGAGTCCTGGCCAGACGCCGGTGTTCGTTCCAGACCGCCCATAAGGCCAGGGGCCAGAGCGGCCAGGCGAACCAGGGCAGCTCGGAATAGGCGCTGTCCAGGGACCGCATGGGCAGGTAGTGGGCCGGGCCGTGCCAAGCCAGCCACGCCGCGAGCGTGCCCGAAAGCCAGAACAGGAGCAGGCCCGCGCCGATGAGGAGCGCCGCCAGGGCGAGCCCCAGCGTGACCGCCCGCCGATATTCGCGGGTGAGCCAGTTGCGCGACAGCAGCGGCAGGGTGACCACAAGCATGCCGATGAGCAGGTCCGGCAATCCGCGCAGGCCCAGGACCAGGGTCGCGAGGGAAAGCGCGATGGCGAGTCCGCCGCGCCGGACATGGGCATGGCCTGCCGTCACGCCATAGAGCAGCACCGCCCAGGCCGCCAGCAAGGCGGTCTCCGGCAGCAGGGCGTGGGCGCGCAGCATCAGGCCCAGCCCTCCCATCAGGGACAAAACCGCGGCCGCCCCGAAGCCCGGACCGAGCAGGGCGCGGGCGGTCATGCCCGTGAACAGCAGGGCAACCAGCGTGAACACGCCGCTGGCGACGCGGGCGCCATCCTGAATATCCCAATGGGCCGCGCCCAGTTTCGCGAACAGGCCGGCAAACAAGGTATAGAGCGGCGCCGGCGTGCCCCAGATGCTGACGGTGCCGTCCAGCCAATCCAGGATGGGCGCCAGGGCCAGGGCCTCCTCGGCCTTCCAGGCGTCGCGTCCGACCAGGCCGTAGAAGGCCCAGACGGTGGCCAGCAGAATGAGCCAGAACTGGTTGGCGCGGGGGGTGGGATTCATTGGGCGGCAAGGTTAAACAAAAAAGGCAGCCCGTGGCTGCCTTTCGCTTCCGGAAAAGGAAGGATTACTTTTTGGCGATATTGTATTTCTGGCGGAATTTCTCGACGCGGCCGGCGGTGTCGACGATCTTCTGCTTGCCGGTATAGAAGGGATGGCAGGCGGAACAGACTTCAACGTGCAGGGCCTTGTTCATGGTGGAACGGGTGGTGAAGCTGTTGCCGCAGCTGCACGTCACGTTGATTTCGTTGTACTCGGGATGGATGCCGGATTTCATGATGCGATACCTGGTAGGGAATCTGGGAAGCGCGGGATTATCCACAAAAAACGCTGATCAGGCAAATGCTTGCTGCGTTCGGATCAATGTGTCTCCGCTAGCAGCCGGTCGACCATGTTCCCGGCCTGGTCGGCATAGCCGCCGCCGAACAGGTTGAAATGATTCAGCACGTGATACAGGTTGTACAGGGTCTTGCGCGTGGCATAGCCCGGATCCAGGGGCCAGGCTTCCCGGTAGGCGGCGTGGAAGTCGGGGGAAAAGCCGCCGAACAATTCCGTCATGGCCAGATCGGCTTCCCGGTCGCCGAAGTAGACCGCCGGGTCGAACAGCACCGGCTCGCCCTGCGCGAAGCCGAAGTTGCCACCCCAGAGGTCGCCGTGCAACAGGCTGGGTTCTGGCTTGTATCCGGGGAAAAAATTGTCCAATTCATCGAGCAGTTGCTCGCTTCGTTTCAGCAGGCCACGCGGCGCGCCGTTGCGCGCGGCCAGCCGCAACTGATGGCCCAGGCGCCGCTCGCGATAGAACGCGGGCCAATCGGCCATCGCGGCATTGGGCTGGGGCGTGCTGCCTATGGTGTTGTCGCGTTGCCAGCCGAACTCCCGTCGAGTGGTCCGGTGCAGGGCGGCCAGGCGCCGACCCAGGTCCGCGCCGCTGCCGCGCCCACCCAGGGGCAACCACTCCAGTACCAGGTAAGCCTGCCCAAGCGCGACGCCGTGGACGATGGGGCGGGGCACGCGGATGGCGGCCGCCGCCTCCAATTCAGCCAAGCCTGCCGCTTCCGCCGCGAACATGTCCGCGTGGCGGGCTTCGTTGAGTTTGACGAAAAAACGTCGGCCATCCCGGCCGGCGAGGGTCAGGCCCCGGTTGATGCAACCGCCGCCCGCTTCCACTTGCTCGGCCGCCTCGAACGCTTGGCCTGTTTCCCGCTCGATGGCCGCGGCGATTGTCCGGACGAGGTCCGCGCTCACACCAGGGATTTGGGCTCGCGGGATTCGCCGGCTTCTTCCATGCGGCGCAGGTAGGCCTGCCAGTAGAAATCCTGCTTCCTGCCCAGGTCGTACAGGTAGTCCCAGGAGTAGATGCCGGAATCGTGCCCGTCGGAAAAAACCAGGACCACCGCGTACTGGCCCACCGGTTCGATGGCCTTGATCTCCACATTCTTCTTGCCCACCTGCAGCACTTCCTGGCCAGGTCCATGGCCGCGCACCTCGGCGGAAGGGGAGAAGACGCGCAGGTATTCGCAGGGCATGGTGTAGCGGCTGCCGTCGTTGAAGGCGACCTCAAGGGATCTGGACTGCTGGTGCAGCTTGATTTCGGTGGGGATCGGGGTGTCTTGCGTCAGGCCGCCCATGAGGGAGACTCCTTTATTAGCGATCGATGATGGAGTCGTAGTGTGCCAGTCGCATGCTTGCCGGACAAGCTCGAGCTGATTGGTCGGGTATTCAGCCCGCCAGACTGGCGGCTTGGATGAAGGTCCAGGCCACCAATCCGCCGATGCCGGCGCCGACGATGACGTCGGAGATCCAATGCAGACCGAGGATCAGCCGGGACACAGCCACCAGCGCAGCGAAAGGCGCCAGCACCGGCGTCAGCCCGGGGTAATGGGCGCTGGCCACCAGGGTGAAGCAGACCGCGTGCAGGGTATGGCCGGAGGGAAAGCTGAAACGGTCCAGGGGCAGGGTGGTCAGGCGTATGGACGGCGCTTTCTGGCAGGGACGCTGGCGCGATGTGCGCGCCTTGAGCCACTTGTAGAGCAGGGTGCAGGCGATGCCGGCGGCGATCATGGTCAGTACCGGGCGCAAGGCCGCCGTACCGTCGTACAGCAACAAAGCGGCCATCAGGCCATACCAGAACAAGCCATCGCCCAGGCGGCTCACCAGGCCGAAGAAGCGGGAGATCAACACGCGATGGTTCGCCTGGTTCAGCCGCAAGGCCAGGCGCAGTTCCCAATTCGAATAGCGCGCCAGCACGCCGCCGGCCGGCTCGACATCCATCAGATCGGGCATCGGCGGATCAGGCCGATTCCATGCCGAAAAGGGCTTTTTCATGGTGAGCCTCGCTTTCCAGCACGATCCGCACCAGGACCGATTCGAAGCGGGCGAAGATGTTTTCCCAGGACTGGGTCAAGGCGATCGCGCGGGCGCTGTCCCGCATGCGGGGCAGGTCGGCGCTTCCGGCCAGCCGCACGGCCTCGGCCAGGAACGCCCGTTCGTCGCCGTATGGCGCCTTCAGGCCGTTCTCGCCGTGGCGCACGTGCTCCGCCGCCGCCGCGTAGTCGAAGCAAGCCTGGGGCAGGCCGCTCGACATGGCCTCCATCACCACGTTGCCGAAGGTCTCGGTCAGGCTGGGGAACAGGAAGATGTCGCCGGAAGCGTAATGGGCGGCCAGATCCTCGCCCCGGCGCGACCCGCAGAACACGAAACGGGGGTGGCTGCCGCGCAGCGCCGCCAGATCGGGACCGTCGCCCACCAGAATCAGTTTGGCGTCCGGTCGCGCCGATTCGATGGCCTCGAAAGCGCGGATCAGCAGAGGCAGGTTCTTTTCCGGCGCGATGCGGCCCACGTAGACCACGGCCAGACCGTCCGCGCCCAGGCCCCAGGATTCCCGCAGCGCCGCGCTGCGCCGCGCGGGATCGAACAGCTGGGCATCCACGCCGCGGGCCACCACCTCCACGTTGCGGTAGCCCGCCGCCTCCAGATCCCGGCGGATCGACTGGGATGGAACTAGGGTGACGCGGGATTGGTTATGGAAGCGGCGCAGGTAATTCATCACCGGCTTCTTCAGCCAGCCGAAACCGTAATGGCGGCTGTAACTATGGAAATTGGTGTGGAAGTCGCTCGCCACGGGGATGCGCAGCTTGTTCGCCACCGCCACCGCCGACCAGCCGAGCGGGCCTTCCGTCGCCACGTGCACAACGTCCGGACGACGCAAGGACCACAAACGATGCAGGGCGGACTTGGCCGGCAGGCCCATCTTCAGGCCGGCGTAGCGCGGAATCGGCACGCCGGGGCGCAGCACCTGCTCCAGGTTGACTTCGTGGGAAGGCGAGTCGGCCGGATTCTGGCGCGGCCGGATCAACTGGATCTGATGCTCCCGCGCCTGCAAGGCCTTGACCATCAGGCCGAGCGTCATCGCGACACCGTTGATTTCCGGTGGGTAGGTTTCCGTCACTACCGCCACGCGCAAACGGCGGCGCGGAGCGGAAAACTGCTCAAAGGCGATTTCCTGGGCGAACATGCCGGGAAATATGAGCGCATGGCAAGACGCCATGATTACGGGAATGCGACGTTTTCATGACATCCGCAATGCGGTGGCAAATCGCGGTTGCCTTGACGCCATGGGGTTTTCGCGATTAAATGCGCGCCTTCTTTCGGCCGGGCAACCGGTCAGATCTTTGCGGCCAGGTAGCTCAGTTGGTAGAGCAGCGGATTGAAAATCCGCGTGTCGACGGTTCGATTCCGCCCCTGGCCACCACGAATTCAATAGCTTGGTGTCGCGCCAAGTATTTCTTCCCAAAGCAGAAACGAGTGTGTGGCCGGTCTTGCATCGGCGATTTGCGCCGCGCAATGGAAAAAGCCCGCATGCGCGGGCTTTGCTGTCTGTGCGGGAAATTCTGGAGGCGCGTGCCGGAGTCGAACCGACCTACACGGATTTGCAATCCGGTGCATAACCGCTTTGCTAACGCGCCGCGAAGAAGAAATGTTGCCTGAAAATCAAAAGGGGAAAGCGGTTTGGCTTTCCCCAGGAATTCTGGAGCGGGAAACGAGACTCGAACTCGCGACATCTACCTTGGCAAGGTAGTGCTCTACCAACTGAGCTATTCCCGCATCGAAGTGGATGCGCATTATATCGACGCAACTTTTGCTGTCAACTGGAACGCTCAAGCCGCGGGCTCGTGTTTCAGCGCTTTCCAGGCCATGTGCAGGTAGTGGAGCATGGACCACAGGGTCAGGAAGGCGGCCAGGTAGAGCAGCCAGCGGCCGACGATCTGCGTGTTTTGCCAGCCCAGAATGGGGTCGTGGTAGAGCAGCATCAGGATGGCGATCATCTGGGAGGTGGTTTTCAGCTTGCCGATGAAGGACACGGCGACCTTGCCGGAACGGCCCAGCTTGGCCATCCATTCGCGCAGGGCGCTGATGGCGATCTCCCGGCCGATGATGATGAGGGCCACGTCCACGCTGGCCCGGTCCAGATCCACCAGGACGATGAGGGCGGCGGCGACCATGAGCTTGTCGGCGACCGGGTCGAGGAAGGCGCCGAAGGCGGACATCTGGTTCATGCGCCGCGCCAGCCAGCCGTCCAGCCAGTCGGTCACCGCCGCGAGGGCGAAGATCAGCGTGGCGGTGAGGTTGATGTCGTGCACGGGCACCCAGCCGTCGGGCAGGTAGAACACCGCCACGAACAGGGGGATGAGCAGGATACGCAGCCAGGTCAGCGCGTTGGGCAGGTTGAACGGCATCGTTTCGTGGCTTCGTTTAGTGCAGCTCTCGGTAAATCTTTTCCGCCAGATCGTGGCTGATGCCTTCGACCCGGGCCAGTTCCTCGACGCCCGCGTCGATCACGCCACGCAGACCGCCAAAGGTTTGCAACAACTTCTGACGCCGTTTCGCCCCGATGCCGGCGATGTCCTCCAGGCTCGACTGGGTGCGCGCCTTGCCGCGCCGGGCCCGGTGGCCGGTGATGGCGAAACGGTGCGCCTCGTCCCGCACCTGCTGGATCAGATGCAGGCCGGGATGGTCCGGCGCCAGCCGCAGAGGCGCCACCTCGCCGGGCAGGAACAACTGTTCCATGCCCGCCTTGCGTTCCACGCCCTTGGCCACGCCCAGCATGGGCAGATCGCCCAGGCCCAGTTCCGACAGCACATCCACCGCCACGTGCAACTGCCCCTTGCCGCCGTCGATCAGCAACAGGTCGGGCAGTTTGCCTTCACCTTCCGCCAGCTTTCCGTAACGCCGGGAAATCGCCTCGCGCAAGGCGGCGTAATCGTCGCCCGGCGTGGGGTTGGAGACATTGTAGCGGCGATACTCGGAAGACTGCATGGCGCCGTTGTCGAACACCACGCAGGACACCACCGTCGCCTCGCCCATGGTGTGGCTCACGTCGAAGCATTCGATGCGGGCGATGCCGTCCTCGCCCAGGGCCTCGTTGAGGGCGGCGAGGCGGTTTGACTGGTTCTCGCGCAGGCCCTCCCGCGTGGCCAGGGCCAGCTCCGCGTTCTTGCGCGCCATCTCCAGCCAGATGCGCCGCTCCTCCTGGGGATGGGTGACGATCGGCACCCGCCGGCCGGCTTGTTCGGAGAGGACGTCGGCCAATCCCTCCACCTCGCATTCCAGGATCAGGGTGGCGGGAATGGGATGACCCACATAGTGCTGGCCGACGAAGGCCTCCAGCAGGCTGGGCAGATCCGCGTCCTCCACATGGCTGGGAAAGAACGCGCGCCCGCCCAGGCTGCGCCCGCCGCGCACCATGGTGAGATAGACGCAGGCGACGCCGCCCTTCAACACCGCCGCGATCACGTCCACGTCCTGGCTGGAGCGGCTTTCCACGAACTGGCGCGCGCGCACCTGGGACAAGGCCTGGATCTGGTCCCGGTAGAGGGCGGCCTCCTCGAAGCGCAGGTCCGCGGCGGCGGCCTCCATGCGGGCGGTGAGCTGGGCGACCACCTCGTTGTCCTTGCCGTCCAGGAACAGGGTCGCGTTCTCGGCGTCGCGGGCGTAATCCTCGGGGGAGACCAGCCCCACGCAGGGGCCGCTGCAGCGCTTGATCTGGTGCAGCAGGCAGGGCCGCGAGCGATTGCTGAACACCGTGTCCTCGCAGGTGCGCAGGCGGAACACCTTTTGCAGGATCTGGATGCTTTCCCGCACCGCGAGGGAGTGGGGAAAAGGGCCGAACACCCGGTTCTGCTTGTCCGGCGTGCCCCGGAAAAAGCCCAGGCGCGGATAGGCGTGCCCGGAGAGAAGCAGGTAGGGATAGGACTTGTCGTCCCGGAACAGGATGTTGTACTTGGGCGTCAGGCCCTTGATGAGATTGTTTTCCAGCAGCAGGGCTTCCGCCTCGGTGCGCGTCACCGTGGTCTGGATGTCCTGGATGCGCGCCACCATGTGGCGGATGCGCGGGGAGAGATCGGATTTCTGGAAGTAGCTGGAGACCCGCTTCTTCAGGTCCTTGGCCTTGCCCACGTAAAGCACCGCGCCGGCCTCGCCCAGCATGCGGTAGACGCCGGGCAGATTGGGCAGACCGGCGAGGATGGGTTTGGGGTCGAAAGCCTCGGCCACCGGGAACTCAGTCGTCGTCCTCGTCCAGTAGCTGGCCGGCGATGGCCCAGTTCTCGTCGGGCAGTTCTTCGAAGGCGATGTAGGTGTAGCGCTTGGGCTTGAGGGCGTGGCGCTCGAGGGTGTCGGTGATCTCCTCGGCGATCTTCTTCTTCTGGTCGCGGGTGAGACTACCGGCGAGCTTGATGGTGACGACGGGCATGGTCAGTCCTTCATGTCGGTTGCGATGCGGCTGAACACGGCGCGGAACATCTCGGGGGTCAGCCGGCGGGTCTGGGTGTTGTAGCGGCTGCAATGATAGCTGTCGTAGAGCTTCATCCCGCCAGGCAGGTCATGGCGGGCATCGTGGGAGAAGGGATAGGCGCTTGCTTTCAAGCCCAAAGCCATGAGCACCGCCTTGTGGGCGATCAGGCCCAGGGCCAGGATGGCCGTGCCGGCGGGCAGCGCGGCCAGTTCCGCTTTCAGGTGGCCGTTGCAGCGCTTGATCTCCGCGGTTTCCGGCTTGTTCTCCGGCGGCACGCATTTCACCGCGTTGGTGATGCGGCAGCCGGTCAGCTTCAGGCCGTCGTCGATGCTGACGGAAATGGGCTTGTCCGCGTAGCCGAAGGCGTGCAGGGTCTCGTACAGCAGGATGCCCGCGTGGTCGCCGGTGAACGGGCGGCCGGTCTGGTTGGCGCCGTGGAAACCGGGTGCCAGGCCGACGATGAGCAGCCTGGGTTTTTCATCGCCGAAGGGGGGCACCGGGCGGCAGTAGTAACTTGGGTGGCTGGCGCGGCCGGCTTCGAGGAAGCTGGCGAGGCGGGGGCAGGCGGAGCAGTCGGTCGAAAAATTCATGGATTCCAAAACCAGTGTTCCCCCTTTGAAAAGGGGGCTAGAGGGGGTGGTGAAACGCTTCCCGGTTGACCGGCAAACTTGCCCAATCCCCCTCGATCACCCTTCCCGAGGGGCAGGAAAAGCAGGTCAGTGAAGCTGTGCCGGCGTGCCCTGCATGTCCTCCGGCAATTCCGCGTGGACGTTCTCCCCGTCCGGATTGGGGAACAGGGGGGCGCCGCAGTCCTCGCAGAATTCCAGGGGCATGCGCGTATCCAGGATGCGCACCTCGCCGATACCGGTGCTTTTCAGCAAAGCCTCGATTTCCGGGCCCAGGTCGGCGTTCTCGTCCTCGTGGCCCAGCAGCGGCCAGGTCACGCCGTGCACCACCTCGTCGGAATGGGCCAGGGTGAAGCCGATGCGCCATTCCTCCAGCCAGTGTTCGTAGTACGGCGCGGCGACCGCGCGGATGCGGTTGGCCGGTTCGTTGAACAGGCTCTTCAGGTATTCCACCGCGGCTTTCAGGGCGAACGGGCGGGTGTCCCGGTCGGCCTGGCGCCAGGCGGCGAAATAGGCGTCCGGCAGCAGCACCTCGTAGGCGCAGCCGGCGAGCAGGCTCTGGAAATTGGGCCCGCCCTGCTCGCGCCAGGCGGCGAGGGCGGCGGGGCGGCCGCCCTCGGTCTCGTTCCAGCGGAACACGGGCCGGCCCGCCGGCACCTGCACCGCGGCCATCAGGTAGCGCACGTCGGAGACGAACACCTGGCTTTCCGGCAGACGCCGGCTGTCCACTTTCAGATCCTTGCCCGCCCCGGCCGCGTTCCACAGGTCGTCGGCGAAGGCGCGGGTTTCCGCGTAGCCCTGGGGCAACTGATCCGGGCTGAACAGGTAATCGGCGAAAAATACGCGCGCCTCGGCGCCCAGCACATGGGCGGAGACCTGGGCGCGCAGAGCGTCCAGCACGGTCTTGGGCACGCCGCGGGTGGGAATCGCGTAGCGCGACCAGGCCAGCACCGGCAGGGCGATGAGCAGGCGGGAGACGCTGTTGCCCGCCTCGCCGGCCCGGCTCACCTCGCAACCGGCCTCGATCAGGTCGGCCAGCTCGTCGTAGGCGCGGCCGTTGGTCTCGTGCAGCCGGTCCAGGGCCTGATTGAGGGCGTCCTCGTCGTCGGTTTTCAGCAGGCGGTCGATGAGGGCGGAGATCTCCGCTTCCAGCCAGGCGTCCTCGAGCCGGCTGCCGGAATCGGCCAGCCCCTGGGCCAGCCAGGCCAGGCGTTCGGCGTCGCGGGAGAGGCGGTGGCGTCCATAGATGCGTCGGCGTTTCATGGGGGACATCCTGTCAAGAAGTGGAATCGGCGCAGCCGGAACCCTGCCGGCCGCAGACGTTGGTGGGGTCGAGCAGGGCCAGGTCGGCGTCGGTCTGGCCGAGGCCGCCCAGGTGGCGCACCGCGCCCACATAGCGCTGGCTCTCGTGCAGGGCGACGCGGCTGGGCGGATGCGGGCGCCCGTGCATGCGCGCGAGGCGGATCAGGGAGACCGGCGGCATGGCCCATTTCAGCCGGGCCAGCACCTCGTCCGCCAGGTCCGGCCGGTTGCACACCAGCACCATGTCGCAGCCGGCGGCCAGGGAGGCCATGGCGCGTTCCGTGATGCCGCCGGCGACGCTGGCCCCTTCCATGGTCAGGTCGTCGCTGAAGATCACGCCCTCGAAACCCAACTGGCCGCGCAGGATGTCCGTCAGCCACTTGCGCGAGAAGCCGGCGGGCTGGCTGTCGACGCGGGGATAGACGACATGGGCGGGCATGATGCCGGCCAGACCCAGGTCGACCATCTGGCGGAACGGCAGCAGGTCGGCGAACTCGATGTCCGCCTGGCTGCGTTCGTCCACGGGAATCGCCAGATGGGAGTCGGCGGCGACGTAGCCGTGGCCGGGGAAATGCTTGCCCACCGCGCTGACGCCGGCTTCCTGCAGGCCCAGCACCAGGGAATGGGCCAGGTCGGTCACCGCCTGGGGGCTGCGGTGAAAGGCCCGGTCGCCGATGACACCGCTGTTGCCGTAATCCAGGTCCAGCACCGGCGCGAAGCTGAAATCCACCCCCGCCGCGCGCAGTTCCGCGCCGATCACGTAGCCCGTGTCCCGGGCCAGACGGCGCGCCCGCTGGGGATGGTCGTCCCACACCTCGCCGATGGCGCGCATGGGCGGAATCGGCGTGAAGCCTTCCCGGAAGCGCTGCACCCGGCCGCCTTCCTGATCCACGCCGATGAGCAGGTGGGGGCTGCGCAGAGCGTGAATTTCCCGGCACAACGCGGCCAGTTGTTCCGGACTTTCGTAATTGCGCTTGAACAGGATGACGCCGCCGACGCCGGGATGCATGAGGCGGGCGCGTTCCGCGTCGGTGAGGGCGAGTCCGGCCACGTCGGCCATGAGCGGGCCGAGGGGGAGGTGATGGGCGGTGGGGATCATGAGCGCTCGACGATGACGAAGGCGACGGCGTAATCCTGCTCGTCGGAGAGGGAAAGATGGGTGGCGCCGGCGCCCAGCGTCTTGAGCCAGGTGGCCAGTTCCGGCGTATAGGAGAAATCCGGCCGGCCCAGATCGTCGTGGACCACGCCCATGGCGGTCAGCGTCGCCGGCGCCCGGATGCCGGTGCCGAGGGCCTTGCCCAGGGCCTCCTTGGCGGCGAAGCGCTTGGCCAGGAAACGGTGCTTTTTCGGCGCCTGGGCGTAGTCACCCCATTCCTCCGGGCTCAGCAGGCGCCGCGCCAGCCGGCCGCCGTAGCGGGCGTGCAGGTCGTCCATGCGCTTGATGGCGACGATGTCCGTGCCGATGCCGAGGATCATGGGAGGGTCTGTTTCCGTGATTCGTCCAGTTTCGCCAGGCCATAGTGGGTGAAGGCCAGGCCCATGTAAACCGGGGCGAGGAAGTTGAACAAGGGCACGAAATGCAGCAGGCCCAGCAGGGCCGCCAGCAGGTACAGGGGCCAGCCGCCCCGGGTGCGCAGATACGCCAGTTCCTTGACGTCGGCGTGCTCGGCGAGCGCGTCGTAGACGAACAGGCGCTGGTTCAGCCAGGCGTTGAGCAGCACCGAGACCGCCATGCCGAAAGGCCCCAGCAGCCAGAACGGCAGGGTGAGCACCCAGACCACGAGATACACGACCATCGCATAGACGCCATTGCCCAGGCTGCCGAGAAAACTGCCGCCCTCCCGCTTTTCCAGATCGGGGAAACGCCCCTTGGCCACCACGCTCACCAGCAGGGGCATGAACACCAGCGAGGTGATCATCAGCGCGGTCAGATAGATCGCCGGCAGCAGCAACAGGACCAGCAGGAAATAGGTGCCCAGCGCCACCATCCAGGCCGCGACGGCGCTGCCCATCCAGTCCGGCCAGGGCGTGCCCGCGACCAGATTGGTCAGTCCCGCGATCCAGGCGTCGCCGAACGCCCAGAACAAGCCGCCCCAGGCCGCCAGGGCGATGAGCATGGGCAGGAACAGCACCGACAGCACGCGCGGCTGGAACAGGTCGGCGGCGGCGCGGCGGAGGATTTCAAAAATGAAGGCCATGGCGGCTGGGCATGCTCTCGGCGGAATGGTCGGGCGGCAATTATCCCAGCACTCGCGGCTGGCAAGAATCCGCCATTGCGTCGCGATCCGGGAAAAGCGGGGGAACCCCCGACCAAGGGCATGGGAGATCGGGCCAGGCGCGCGGCTTCCAGCCATGCCCGCGGCGGGCGCCCGCAAGCGGGCGCTGAATGGCGCGGGGAAGCCCGTATCGGCTTGCGCGTCCGCGCCTATTCCCCAAACCCCGTCTCCAGACCATCGATGCTGACGGCGTTCTTCTCCCGCCGGTACTCTGCGACACCCGCCTCCCCCTTCTTGCGCGCCCATTCCGTCAGGCTGCCCCGCTCGCCGGCGTAGCCCATGAGGGGCAGACCGAAACCGCACGAGGTCTGCACGGATTCCACATGCAGGCGCACGATCTGGCGCGCGCCCGGGTGTTCCGGAAAACGGGTGGCGAGCGCGTTCCAGCGGGCATCCGCGGGCAGGATGGATTCGCCCTTGCCGTACAAACGCAGGACCAGGGGGTCGACGCTGAAGCTGCACAGCATGAGGGTCAGGCGCGGGTCGACGCGCAGGTGGGCGGCGGTTTCCGCGCCGCTGCCGGTGAGGTCCAGGTAGGCAACGGTCCTGTCGTCCAGCACGCGCAAGCTGTCCAGTCCCTTGGGGGAGAGGTTGATGCGGCCTTCGGGAGCCTGGGTGGCGACGAAGAAGACTTTCTGCCTGGCGATGAAGGCGGTGTGTTCGGGAGAGAGGGCATCGAAGAATTTGGCCATGGGATTTGCCGTGTTCGGTGGATAGTGGCGGGATTGCCTATCGTTGGGCCGGGCTGGGTGGCGCGGCTAGATCAACTGGTTCTGGCGCAGGAAGGTGACCAGGATTTCCAGGCGGGCGACAGGGTCGTTCATTTCCAGCATGGCCTGGCGGGCGCCGTTTTTCAGGGGCAGGAGTTCGGCCAGGCGGAAGCCGACCCAGGTGGCGTCGTCGCGAACGGGCTCGGACAACGCGTCCGGCGCCCGCTCGGCGATCAGGGCGAGCACCTCCAGGGCGGGCAGGCAGTGCGCGGGGACGGGCAGGACGGGCTCCTCGCCTTTGGGGCGCGCCTCGCCGGTCAGGAGCAGGTCGGCGCCGGTCCGGGTGTGTTCCACCACGAAGCGCTCGCCGCCCCGCACGCGCAGCATGAGGATGCCGGGCGTGTCCATGTCGGCTTCCAGGATGTGGGCCAGGGTGCCGACGGTTTCCGGTTCGGCGCCGCCGCCCACCTCCGGACCGGATTTGATCAGGCAGATGCCGAACGGACGATCCGCCCGCATGCACTCGCTGACCATGTCCATGTAGCGGGCCTCGAACACCTTGAGACGCAGGTTGCCGCCGGGAAACAGCAGCGTGTGCAGGGGAAACAGGGGAATGTTCAGCTCAGTTCTCCTCGCCCCAGCGCGCCATGAGGCTGTGAGGTACGTCCAGGTGGTCGAGGATTCGGGCGACGATGAAGTCCACTACCTGGTCCACGCTTCGCGGCCGGTGGTAGAAGCCGGGATTCGCCGGCAGGATGGTCGCGCCGGCCTCGGCGAGCAGGGTCATGTTGCGCAGGTGGATGAGGGAGAAGGGGGTTTCCCGGGGCACCAGCACCAGAGGCCGCTTTTCCTTGAGCATGACGTCGGCGGCCCGCTCGATGAGGTTGTCCGCCATGCCGTGGGCGATGGCGGCGAGGGCGCCCATGGTGCAGGGGCACACCGCCATGGCGTCGGCCGGGTTGGAGCCGGAGGCGGCGGGAGCGAACCATTCCTCCTTGCCGTGGGCGGCGAGCTTGCCGGTATGACCGGCGTAGCGGGCGTCGAAGAAGGCGGCGAGTTCAGCCGTGTCGGCGGGCAGGGACAGGTCCAGTTCCTGCTTCGCGACGATGCGGGCGGTGGAGGAGATCAGCAGATCCACCCGGCAACCCGCCCGCAGCAGGCATTCCAGCAGGCGGATACCATAGCCCATGCCGGAGGCGCCGGTGAGGGCGAGGGTGATGCGCTTCATGGCGAAACCTCCGGCTCGGGTTGGGGACTCGATTTGAGCAGATGAGTGGCGGCGAGGCCATTCCCCAGGCCGGTGATCCAGGCGGCGGTGAGGAACAGGGGCATGAGGGCGAGCAGGCTGGCGCCGGGCATGAGCCACAGGTCCACCACCATCAATTGGGCGCCGATGTGGGCGAAGGCGGCCAGCAGGGACAGGCTGACCGGCCCGAACCAGCGCCGGGGCAGGTGGATGGCCCAGGCCAGCACCGCCAGGCTCATGACGCCGCCGGACAGGCTGAGCAGGAAGGCGGGCGTGAGGAACTGGCCCAGGGCCAGGGCGCCGGCGACGATGCGCAGGCACGCGACCCAGGCGGCCATGCGCCAGCCGTAGCGGTACAGCACCACCAGGGTGACGATGTTGGCCAGGCCCGGCTTGATGCCGGGGATGGGCAGGGGGATCGCGGCTTCGGCCAGGGTCAGGCCGATGGCGGCGGCGGCCAATACGGCGACCCGGCGATCCTCCTCGCTGGCGTGGAGTTCGATCTGCATGCCGGCATGGTAACGCCGGCGGCGCGGCGCGGGCGCTCAGTAATTCAGGGTGTCGTAGCCGGCGGCGGCGTTTTCCACCGACACCCGGTTGGGCAGGCAGACCACCGCGCCGCCCGGCGGAATCCAGCCCTGGCGCACGCAGAGCTGGCGCGGGCCGGGGTCGGCGGCGACGCGGACCTTGCCGTCGCGGATCTCGATCCGGCTGGTTCCCAGGGGACCCGGGACTTCGATGTTGCGATTCAGGCGCAGATTGGCTTCCTGGAACACCTTGCCGTCCAGGCGGACGACGACCCGGCCCTCCAGGCTGCCCACCTGGCGCGCCCAGAGCAGCGCCAGGACCGCCAGGCCCAGGGCGAGAACGAGCCAGTCGCCGGGCAGCAATGTGGCGAGGTGCCGTAGGCGGCCCGTCATGGGATCAGGAGAGTTCCCGGTGCCTCACCAGGACCTGCTGGGTGTCGCGGAAATGGTCGGCCAGGGCTTCCGCGAAGTAGACCGAGCGGTGCTGGCCGCCGGTGCAGCCCAGGCCCACGGTGAAATAGCTGCGGTTGTCCTTGATGTAGGCGGGCAGCCACTTGCCCACATAGGCGCGGATGTCCTCCAGCATTTCCTGCACGGAAAAATGGTTCTGCAGGAAGGCGATGACCGGCGCGTCGCGGCCGGTCAGGGGGCGCAGAATGGGGTCGTAATGGGGATTGGGCAGGCAGCGCACGTCGAACACCAGGTCCGCGTCCATGGGGATGCCATGCTTGAAGCCGAAGGACTCGAACACCAGGGTGAAGATCGCCGTGTCCAGTTTGAGGAAATCCTTGATCCAGGCGCGCAGGCTGTTGGCGGAGAGATCGCTGGTGTCCATCTGGTGGCTGATGGCGACGATGCGCGACAGGATGTCGCGCTCTTCCCGGATGCATTCCTCGATGGAGCGGGAGCCGGTGGCGAGCGGGTGGTGGCGCCGCGTCTCGGAGAAGCGCCTGACCAGTTCGTCGTCGCGGGCGGTGAGGAAGATGACGCGCAGGTCCACGCGCTGCCGGAGTTTCTCCAGGGTGTCCGGCAGGCCGGCCAGGCCGGCGCCGCTGCGGGCGTCGATGCTGACCGCAGCGTCCTGCACTTCGGTCAGGCGCAGGTACTCCACGGCTTCCGGCAGCAGGGCGGCGGGCAGGTTGTCAACGCAATAGAAGCCGGCATCCTCCATGGCCTTCAGCGCCACGCTCTTGCCGGAGCCGGACAGGCCGCTGATCAGTACCAAACGCATGGCGGGTCTGTCCTATTCGTACTCTTCGCTGGCCGCGGCGATGGCGGCGCGCTGGCGGTCGGCGAACTCCTCCGAGGAGTTGAAGCCGCGCAGTTTGAGGATGTGATTGCGCACCGCGACTTCCACCAGCACGGCCAGGTTGCGGCCGACGGCGACGGGGATGCGCACTTCCGGCACCGTGGTGCCAAGGATTTCCCGCTTGCTCGCGCGCATGTCGAGCCGGTCCAGGCTCTGCCAGCTTTCCGCGGGCGTGAGATGAATGATGAGCTTGAGGTTCTTCTTGTGCTTGACGGCGGTTTCGCCGAACAGCCGGCGGATGTTGAGCACGCCGAGGCCGCGCACTTCCATGAAGTCCTGCAGCAGGGTCGGGCAGCGACCTTCCAGGGTGTCGGGGGAAACGGCGAAGACTTCCAGGGCATCATCCGCCACCAGACGATGGCCCCGGGTGATTAGTTCCAGGGCCAGTTCGCTTTTTCCCACCGCGGGATCGCCGGTGATCAGCACGCCCAGGCCGGAGACTTCCAGGAACACGCCGTGCAGGATGGTGGAAGGCGCCAGGGCCTGGGTCATCATGTGGGACAGCACCCGCATCAACAGCGGACTTTGTTCCGGCGAGGTGAACAGCGGCGTGGCGGTCCGCTCGGCGGCGGCGATCAGCGCATCCGGCACACTTTCGCCATTGGCCACGACCACGGCGGCGATTTCGGTGGAGAACAGGTTGTCCACCGCGCTTTGCAGGCCTTCGGCGGGCAGGTTGCGCAGATAGTCCATCTCCGCGCAGCCCAACACCTGGACCCGGTTGGGATGGACGAAATTCAGATGGCCGATCAGGGCCAGGGTGGGCTTCTGCACCGTATCGGAAGTCAGTTGCCGGTTGCCGCCGCCATGGCCGGCGATCCAGCTCAGTTGCAGGCGGTCTCCGGCCTGGCGGAACAAATCCGCCACGGTGATGTGGTAAGGCGTGATGTGGTGGTCGGGGGTGTTCCCGGCCGGGGGAGACTCGCTCAGGGTGTCCATTCCGTGATGAGCCGATGCAGTTCGCCGGCGTCGGGCGCGGCGCGCAATTTGGCGCGGAAGTCCTCGTCCGAGAACATCGCGGCCAGTTCGCCCAGGATTTGCAGATGGATGTCCGTGGCGGCGGCGGGGGCGAGCAGGACGAAAACCAAATCGACCGGCAACTGGTCCGGCGCGTCGAAATCCGTGGGGGTTTTCAGGCGGATGAAGGCGCAGGCGGTTTCGCTCAGGTGCTTGATGCGGCCGTGGGGAATGGCGATGCCGTAACCCAGGGCGGTTGACCCCAGCTTTTCCCGGGCGAAGAGACTGTCGAAAACCTCGCTGGCGGCGACGCCATGACTGGCCAGGAATAATTGGCCGACCTGCTCGAATAGGCGTTTCTTGCTGGTGGTCTCGACATCCGCCAGGACATTGCCGGGCTGGAGCAGGGGGGTGATCAGGTTCATGGACTCGGTCTGGTGGGGCCTGTCCGCCGGCGGGGCGCCGGGCGGACAGGTCGGCTTGTCATTCGAGTTCGACGCTCTGTCGCTTCATGCCGCCGGCCTCGCGATGCACATCGCCGGATTTTTCCTTGTGCTTGACGACCTGGCGGTCCAGCTTGTCGGCGAGGGAATCGATGGCGGCGTACATGTCGGCGTCCGTGGATTCCACGAAGATGTCCTTGCCACGCACATGCAGGTTCACTTCGGCCTTGTGGATGAGTTTTTCCACCGCGAGGATGACGGTGACGTCGATGACCTGGTCGAAGTGCCGGGTGATGCGCTCCATCTTGTCTTCCACGTAGCCACGGATGGCGGGAGTCACTTCCAGGTGATGGCCTGTGATGGTGAGGTTCATACAACGCTCCTTATGTTTTGCGCAGGTTAGATGGATTTGCGCTGGTTGGCGGGAGGGATGTTCATCAACTCCCGGTATTTGGCGACGGTACGTCGGGCGACGACGAAACCCTGCTTGCCCAACAAGTCCGCTATGGAATTGTCCGAGAGCGGTTTGCCCCGGTTCTCGGCTTCGATGAATTGCTTGATGAGGGCGCGGATGGCGGTGCTGGATGTGGCGCCGCCTTCCTCGGTGGCCAGGGAACTGCCGAAGAAATACTTGAATTCGTAGAGCCCGCGCGGGGTCATCATGTACTTCTGGGTGGTCACCCGGGAGATGGTGGATTCGTGCAATTCCACAGCTTCTGCGATTTCCTTCAGGGTCAGCGGGCGCATGGCCACGTCGCCGTGCTCGAAGAACATCCGCTGGCGGTCGACGATGGCTTGCGACACTTTCAGGATAGTCTCGAATCGCTGCTGCACGTTCTTGATCAGCCAGCGCGCCTCCTGAAGCTGGGCGGACAGGGAGCTGCCACCGTCCTTGTTGCCGCGCAGGATGCCGGCGTACATCTCGTTGATGCGCAGCTTGGGCACCGCGTCCGGGTTCAGGCTCACCATCCACAGGCCCTTGTGCTTCTTCACGAACACGTCCGGCGTCACATAGCGGGTGTCGAGGGGCGCGAAGGCGGCGCCGGGGCGCGGATTCAGCGAGGTGATGAGCTGGCGCAGCTGGATGAACTCATGATCGGTCAGGTCGAACAGCTTTTTCAGCTTGCCGTATTCCCGCTCGGCCAACAGGCCCAGGTTTTCCCGCACCAGGGTCTTCGCGGCCGAGAGGTGGGGCGTGTCCGCCGGCAGGGTGCACAGTTGCAGCCAGAGGCTCTCGCCCAGGTCGCGGGCGCCGACGCCGGCGGGATCGAAACTCTGCAGCAGCTTGAGGGCGGTTTGCAGCTCGAGGATGTCCAGTTCCAGCTCCTCGGGCATCATTTCCGCCAGTTCTTCCAGCGTGATGCTGAGGTAGCCGTCTTCGTCCAGGGCCTCGATGAGCAGGCCGACCAATTGCCGGTCGCGAATGCTGAGCGGGGTCAGGGAAAGCTGGCCGGCCAGATGCTGGTGCAGATTGGTGTGGCTGGCGTCGGCCTGCTGGTAGTCGTGGTCGTCGTCGTCGTCGCCACTGCCGCTGCCGTGGGAGGGGGCCACGGAGCGGTCGCCCCAGGCCATCTCATCGTAGACCTCGTCCCGCTCGGAACGCTGTTCCTCGCCTTGCGGCGCCTCGCCGCCCTCCCCCGCCGGGGCGTCGAAGCGATCCTCGCCGTCGAGCCGCTCCAGCAAAGGATTGTCCTGGAGCATCTGGGATATCTCCTGGCCCAATTCCAATGTGGAAAGCTGCAACAGCCGGATCGATTGCTGGAGCTGGGGGGTGAGCGTGAGCTGCTGGTGCAGCTTGAGCTGGAGGCTCTGCTTCATGCGAAGCTGGTCATATGAATGGTGGCGGGTTCAGTTTAGAGCTTGAAATGCTCTCCGAGATAGACCTTGCGGACAGTCTCATTATAAATAATTTCGTCCGGCGTCCCCGCCGCCATGACCTGACCTTCATTGAGGATATACGCGCGGTTGCAGATGCCCAGGGTTTCCCGCACGTTATGGTCGGTGATCAGGACGCCGATATCCCGCTCGGTCAGGAAGCTGACGATCTTCTGGATGTCGATGACGGAAATGGGGTCGATGCCGGCGAAGGGTTCGTCCAGAAGCACGAAGCGGGGCGAGGTGGCCAGCGCCCGGGCGATTTCGACGCGGCGCCGTTCGCCGCCCGACAGGCCGACCGCGGCGGCATCGCGCAGATGCGTGATATGCAGGTCTTCCAGCAGGTTTTCCAGGTGGACCCGCACCTCGTCCTCGTCGTAGCCCTTCAGTTCCAGCATGGAGGCGATGTTTTCGGAAACGCTGAGCCGGCGGAAGATGGACGGTTCCTGGGGCAGATAGGAAAGTCCGAGCTGGGAGCGCTTGTAGACGGGAAGATTGGTGAGGTCCTTGTCGTCCAGGTGAATCTGCCCGGCATCGGCGCGTATCAGGCCGACCATCATGTAGAAACACGTGGTTTTCCCCGCGCCGTTGGGTCCGAGCAGGCCGACAACCTCGCCACTGGCGACCTGGATGGACGCTTCCGCCACCACTTGGCGGGACTTGTAGCGCTTGGCCAGCTTTTCCGCGACGAGCAGACTCACGGTTTGGACTGGGCGTTCTTGGGACGGATCACGGCCTTCACCCGGCCAGGACTGCCGCTGATGCTGCCCTGGGCCTGGAAGTACTCGGTGGTGCCGTCATAGGTGATCAGGTTGCCGCGCAGTTCCTCCTCGCCGCGCTTGAGCTTGGCCTGGCCCACCAGCCTGAGCTTGTCGCCGCGGCCGTCGTATTCGATGCGATCCGCCCAGCCTTCGGCGTATTCACCTTGCGCATCGCCCTTTTCGCCCGGCTTGGGGTCCATCTTCTGGCGGAAATAGGCGGGCTTGCCGTCGGCGTCGCCGGAGGAAAAGCCTTGTTCGTCCTGGCGTACTTCGAGCCGGTCGGCGGTGATCATGAGGGTGCCCTGGGTCAGAATGACCTTCCCTTCGTAGATGGCGACCTTCTTGATGTCGTCCGCTTTCAGGGTGTTCGCCTCGATGTTCACGGGCTTGTCCCGGTCGGCCTTTTCCGCCCACGCGGGCGGGGTGAGCGCCAGGAGGCAGATCAGACAATGCTCAGCGCGCATGTTCATACACTCCTCGAACGTTGCCGGTCAGCGCAAGCGTTTTGGCATAGTCATCGGCGAATAGCGCGTTCGCGGTGGTGGTAGACAGACCTTGCCGCAGGCTCACCGGCTTGTGGGTCCGCATGGTGCGGGCATCCGCCGAGACATGCAGGTACTCGGTGTCCATGGTGATGGGAAGGCCGCCATCCGGATAGGTCCGCTCGACATGCACCTTGTCCAGGAAATAAACCTGCTGCCCATCCGACGAGAGCAGCGCCCGTTTGGACGTGACGGACATGGGGATACCCGGGTCGAGGGTACGCAGGACGGGGTTCGCCAGCACGGTCGTATCGTCATCCATGTAGTGCGTCAGGCGGGTGGCAACCAGCCGCCGCTGGGGGTTGCCGTTGAGATCAAAGGCGAGGGCGTCGAACTCTTCCACGATGTAGTCAGGGTCGTGCGTAAAGCCCGCATTGTCCACCGTTTCGACGCGGCCGCCGACGTGATTTAGCCAGAACCCCAGCAGGGCGAGCAGCAGCGCCAGCCCGATCGGTGTCCAGTCGATGTGGCGCCCGCCTCCGTTCATCGGTCGTACAGGGCGAGCTGAGCCGCCCAGGTGCCCTGGGCGCGCATGATCAACTCGCAGGCTTCGCGCGCCGCGCCGCGCCCGGCCTCGGCCCGGGTGACCAACTGGCAACGCGCTTTCACTTCCTCGGGCGCGTCCGGAACGGTGATCGCCAGTCCGCATCGGTTCATGACCGGCAGGTCGACGAGGTCGTCTCCCATATAGGCGATCTGGTCCGGCTCGAGTCCCACGGATGAGAGCAGTTCGCGGTAGGCGGCCAGCTTGTCTTCGGCCCCCTGGAAGATGTGGGCGATGCCCAGGTTGCGCGCCCGGTGCAGAACCACCTGGGAGGTGCGGCCGGTGATGATGCCGATTTCCACGCCGCTGGCGCGCAACATCTTGATGCCGTGGCCGTCGCGGGAATTGAAGGATTTGTACTCCTCGCCCCGGTCGCCATAGAACAGGCTGCCGTCGGTCAACACGCCATCCACATCGAACACGACCATGCGCACGGCGCGGGCGCGTTCCTCGATATCGCTTGCTGCTTTCATGCCTTCTCCGCTCATACCACGCCGGCCCTCAGAAGATCGTGCATATTGAGCGCGCCGCTCAGGCGTCCCTCGGCGTCGATGGCCAGCAGGCCGTTGACCTTGGTTTCCTCCATGATGCGCACCGCTTCCACCGCCAGGGCATCCTGTTGCACCGTGCGGGGCGAGCGCTTCATGACGTCGGCGATCTTCACGCTGCGTACATCCACATCCTTGTCCAGCAGCCGGCGCAGGTCGCCATCCGTGAAGATGCCCACCAGATGCTGGTCCGGATCCGTGACGGCGGTCATGCCCAAACCTTTCTGGGTCATGACCAGCAGGGCTTCCTTGAGGGAGGCGTCTTGCGCGACCCGCGGCAAGGCCTCGCCGCTGTGCATGAGATCGCGCACATGGACCAGCAGGCGCCGGCCCAGGGAGCCGCCGGGATGGGTGCGGGCGAAATCCTCGGCGGTGAAGCCCCGGGCGAACAGCGTGGCCACGGCGAGCGCGTCGCCCAGGGCGAGGGCGGCGGTGGTGCTGGCGGTCGGGGCCAGATTGTGGGGGCAGGCTTCCTGATCCACGGCGGCGTTCAGGTGGATGTCCGCTTCCCGGCCCAGGGTGGAGGCCGGATTGCCGGTCATGCCGATGAGCTTCGCGCCGCGCCGCTTGATCAGGGGCACGATGCTGGCGATCTCGGCGCTTTCTCCGGAATTGGACAGGGCGATCACCACATCGTGGCCGGTGATCATGCCCAGGTCGCCGTGGCTGGCCTCGGCCGGGTGCATGAAGAAGGCGGGCGTGCCGGTGCTGGCCAGTGTGGCGGCGATCTTGCCGCCGATGTGGCCGGACTTGCCCATGCCGGAGACGACCACGCGCCCCTTGCAGGCGAGCAGGATGCGCACCGCCTTGAGGAAGTCGTCGTCGATGCGCTCGACCAGCTTGGTGACGGCGGCCGCTTCGATTTCCAGCGTGCGGCGCGCCAGGGCCAGGATGTCGGCGGAGGGAGGCTGTCGGGATGTCATAATGGGCTGGAAGTATAGCTTCTCGCCCATCGCCGCTCTATGCCCACCACTCTGGAATTGACCTTGATCCTCTTGACCGCCGGCGTACTCGCGGTGGCGGGGCTGAAGGCGCTCGGTTTGCCCGCCTTGCTGGGCTATGTCCTGATCGGCGTCGGCCTGGGGCCTTTCCTGCCCGGCATGGACGCGGAATCGCCGGCCAGCCGCCTGGCGGAATTCGGCGTGGTGTTCCTGATGTTCTCCATCGGTCTGGAGTTTTCCCTCGCGCGCCTGAAATCCATGCGCCAGGCCGTGTTCGGCCTGGGCGGGCTGCAGGTGGCGATCTCCATGTTCATCGTCATGATCCTGAATCTGCTGCTCGGCCTCTCCTGGGAGTCGGGGCTGGCGTTGGGCGGGGCGCTGGCCATGTCGTCCACGGCCATCGTCAGCAAGCTGCTCTCGGAACGGGACGAACTCGATAGCGAGCATGGCAAGCTGATCCTGGGCATCCTGCTGTTCCAGGATCTGGCGGTGGCGCCACTGATCATTTTCATCCCGGCCCTGTCCCAGAGCGCGGGCCTGGGCGAGGCGCTGCTGTTCGCCACCCTGAAGGCGGCGCTCGCCCTGACGCTGATCCTCGCCCTCGGCCAGAAGCTCATGCGGCCCTGGTTCCACCTCGTCGCCCGGGCAAAATCCGGCGAGTTGTTCATGCTGAATGTCCTGTTGGTCACCCTGGGGCTGGCCTATCTGACCGACCAGGCCGGACTGTCCCTGGCCCTGGGCGCCTTCCTGGCCGGCGTGCTGATCGCGGAGACCGAATACCGCTATCAGGTGGAGGCCGACATCCGGCCGTTCCGCGACGTGCTCATGGGCCTGTTCTTCGTCTCGGTGGGGCTCATGCTGGACCTCGGCGTGGTGGCGAACCATTGGTTCGAGGTCCTGGCCATCCTCTTGGTGCTGATTCTCGGCAAGTTCCTGGTCATCGCCCTGCTGGCCGGCCTGTTCACCCAGTCCTGGGCGGTGGTGGCCCGGGTTGGCGCGGGGCTGGCCCAGGCCGGCGAGTTCGGCTTCGTGCTGCTGGCCCTGGCGCTGGGCAACAACCTGCTGGCGAGGGAACAGCATCAAACCGTGCTGGCGGCCATGGTGCTGTCCATGCTCGCCTCGCCCCTGCTTTTCCTCGCCGGCAACTGGCTCGCCCGGCGTCTGGAGGGCGGCGCCTGGATGGAGCAGGCGCGCGGCGTCCATGAGATCGCGGCGCGCGCCTTCGGCATCCAGAAACACGTCATCCTGTGCGGCTACGGGCGCAGCGGGCAGAGCCTGGCGCGGCTGTTGGAATCGGAGCACATTCCCTTCATCGCCCTGGACCACGACCCGCGCCGGGTGCGGGCCGCCTCCCAGGCGGGCGACAAGGTGGTGTTCGGCGATTCCACCCGCGCCGAGGTGCTGATGGCGGCCGGCGTCCACCGCGCCAAGGCGGTGGTGGTCAGCTTCGCCCACACTCCCTCCGCCATCAAGATCATCGCGGCGGTGCAGCGCCTGAAGCCGGACGCGCCGGTGATCGTGCGCACCGTGGACGACAACGACCTGGATCAGTTGCGCGACGCCGGCGCCAGCGAGGTGGTGCCTGAGGTGATGGAGGGCGCCCTCATGCTGGGTTCCCAGACCATGCTCATGGCGGGCGTGCCGCTGGCGCGGGTGCTGAAACGCATCCGCCAGACCCGGGAGGCGCGCTATGGCGCCATGCGCGGCTATTTCCGCGGACTGACCGACGAATACGAGGACGAGGCGGGCGGAGCGCGCCTGGCGTCGGTGCAGATTCGCCCCGGTTACGGCTCCCTGGAGACGCCGCTGGCGGAACTGGATTTCGCGGCCATGAATGTGTCCCTGGTGAGCGTGCGCCGGCCCGGCGCCGGCCATTTCGAACACGGACCGGACACCCGCTTGCAGACCGGGGACATCCTGTTGCTGAGGGGCGGGCCGGATGCCTTGGCGGCGGCGGAGATCATGCTATCCGCGAAATAGCGGCCCATGGCGATGGCGCGTGAAGCGCGCCGAGCCCGGGTCAGAACAACGCGGCGGCGCCGCAGTTGGCCTCGTTGTCGGCGGCACGCCACAGGCCGGTGCGCGGATTGAAGCAGCGGGTGTCGCTGGGCGGTCCGCCGCCGCCATCGTAGGCGCTGAAGCGGAATTGCCCGGAGTTCGCGCGGCCGTCGTCGATCTTGCGGTCGATTTCCGCGAGGATGCGCGCAGGCACCTGGTTGCCGGTCTTCAGGTTCAGCCGGGGCACCCCGCCCGAACCGGTGTACTGATCGTCGTACTGGAGTTGCAGCGTGGCGCCGTAGGGATTGCGCGGCCACTCGCCGAGCGGGTCCGGTTGGCTGCCGTTGGCCTGGTAGTTGCCCGAGATCAGGTTCGCGTGGGAAAGGTGGACCCAGGCCAGCAGGCTTTCCCGCGCCATGGGCGTGTCCCGCACCACACCGTCGCCGTTGCCGCCCACCTGGTTGTTGGCGATGCCGGACAGATTGGCAAAGGCGAACTGGCCGGGGTAATCCCCGGGAATCGCCCGGTATTTGTCCTGGAACGCGTAATAGGCCGCCTTGATGCTGTCCAACTGGGAAATCAGGTTGCGCGCCCGCGCGCTCTCGATCAGTTCCTGTCCCTTCAGAATGCCGCCCAGCAACAGACCGATGACGACCAGGACGATGGCGAGCTCGATCAGGGTAAAACCGCGTTGCGCTTTTGTCATGGTTGGGGCAACTAGCAATTTACGGGCCTTTGCCGAGGGGAAATAAATCATGTTGTTATCAGTCAGCTTAGACGGCTATCGGCGAAATCTTGACGCATCCGCCCGATACTTCATCATCGGCCGGCCAGTTTAACCGAGGCGCCATTCAATATTGCCCCATGCCTGCCGATAACCGCCGCATGCCCGTGACGCACACCACCTCCGTCTCCACGCCGGCCGGGCGCGAGGCCGCGCGCGCGACGCTGGCGCGGCAATGGCGCGCGCTGGTCAACGGCAACCGCGTTCTGGCCTTCATGTTGATCTGCCTGCACGCATCGGTCGTGTGGGGCAAGGGGCAGGCCTGGGGCCAGGCCATGATCCTCGCGCACTACGGCATTTTCCTGCTCTGGCAGCCGTTCTTCAGCGGCCAGCAGAACCTGCCCTGGCCGCGCGCCATCGGTGTGCTGGCCGTGGGCGCGGCACTGGCCGTTCTCGACAATATCTGGGCGGCGGCCCTGTGGACCGTCCTGCTCGCCGGTCTGCTGGGCGGCGTCGCGGTCGGCGTCAAGTCGATCAAGGAGCGCATCGGCCTGTGGCTGGCGGTGGCTTACCTGCTGTTCCTGCTGTTCACCTGGATGCTGCCCCATGGCTTCCGCCTGCCGGTGCTGGACGCGGGCCAGCCGATCCTGCTGCGCGACGGTTTGCTGCTGCTGCCCCTGCTTCTGGCCCTGTTGCCCGCTCCCCGGCTAGAGCGCAGCACCGGCGTGCTCGATCTGCTCTATACCCTCTTGTTCGTATTGGTCATCGGCGTGTTGGCGTTGGGCAGCTACGCGGCCATGCAGTTGACCCATACCGACTATGCGCACGGCACCTTCATCAGCCTGAGCACCCTCGTCGTCTCGCTGCTGATCATCGCCTGGCTCTGGCAACCGCGCGGCGAAACCTCCGGCTTGCGCCACCTGTTTTCCCGTTACGTGCTCTCCCTGGGCCTGCCCCTGGAGCAGTGGTTGAAGCAACTGTCGGATTCGGCGGAGCAGGAACCGGACCCGGACATTTTTCTGCGCGCCGCCATGGCCGGTTTCACCCATCTGCCCTGGTCCACCGGGGTGACTTGGCGGACGGCGTATTCGCGCGGGGAACTTGGCGTGCAAAGCCGCCATTCCGTGGAGTTCTCCCATGAAGGCGTGGAGGTGGTGTTCTACACCGACGCGCCGGTGAATCCGGCCTTCGCCCTGCACCTGCGCCTGCTGACCGAGATCATCGGCTATTTCCACGCGGCGAAGACCCGGGAGCGGGCGATGCAGGCCAACGCCTACACCCAGGCCATCTACGAGACCGGCTCGCGCCTGACCCACGACGTCAAGAATCTGCTCCAATCCCTGAAGACCCTGTGCTCGGCCGCCGAGCACAGCCGGCCCGATCAGGCCATGTCGCTGCAGAATCTCATGCAACGCCAGTTGCCGCAGATCGCGAAACGCCTGGAAATCACGCTGGACAAGCTCAAGTCGCCGGAAAAGACCGCGGACCGGCGGGAAATCCTGGCGCGGGAATGGTGGCGCAATCTCAAGAACCGCTACGCCCGCGATACCCTGAGTTTCAATATCGACGATCCGGACACCATGTTGTGGCTGCCCCAGGAGTTGTTCGACAGCGTGGCCGACAACCTGATCCAGAACGCCCTGCGCAAGCGGGTCGGCCAACCGGATGTGACCATCCGCATCGAACTGCGCACCGACCCCGTGCCCAGCTTGATCGTCTGCGATTCCGGCCCGGCGGCGCCATCCGAGGTGGTCGAGAAGCTGTTCCACGCCCCGGTCTCCACCTACGACGGCCTGGGCATCGGCCTCTACCAGGCGGCGAAACAGGCCAGGGGCCTGGGCTACGGCCTGGAGTTGAACCGCAATATCGACGGCGAGGTGTGCTTCACCCTCTGGCAGGAAGTGCTCGCCGCCTGATCAGCGCACGGCTTCGATCATCAGCCGCTTCATTTCCGCGACGGCGTTTTCCCAGCCGGCAAAAATCGCGCGGGCGACGATGGCGTGGCCAATGTTCAGTTCTTCCACGCCGGGAATGGCGGCGATGGTCTGGACGTTGTGGTAGTTGAGGCCATGGCCGGCGTTCACGGCCAGGCCCATGGCGCGGCCCTTTTCCACGGCGGATCGGATGCGGGCCAGTTCCTTCGCCGCTTCGCCGTCGTTCTCCGCGTCGGCGAAGCGGCCGGTGTGGATTTCCACCACCGGCGCGCCGGCGGATTTAGCGGCTTCCAATTGATGAATCTCTGGGTCGATGAACAGGGAGACGCGCACGCCGGCGTCGCCCAGGATCTCGCAGGCGGCGCGGGCCTTCTCGAACTGGCCGGCCACGTCGAGGCCGCCCTCGGTGGTGAGTTCCTCGCGCCGCTCCGGCACCAGGCAGGCGTCCTGGGGCGCCAGTTCCCGGGCGATGTCCAGCATCTCGTCGGTGATGGCCATTTCCAGATTCATCTTGGTCTGCAGGATGTGGCGCAGGATGTAGACGTCCGCGTCCTGGATGTGGCGCCGGTCCTCGCGCAGATGCAGGGTGATGGAATCCGCGCCGGCGTTTTCCGCCATCAGGGCGGCCTGGACCGGGCTGGGATATTGGGTGCCGCGCGCCTGGCGCAGGGTGGCCACGTGGTCGATGTTGACGCCGAGTCGGATCATAGTTTTTGCAGATCGATGAGTAGTTTCCGGGTCGCGAGCGGCTTGTCGCCCAGGTAATGGGCCAGGAGTTCGCGCATGAGGAGTTTACCTTCCGCCAGGGTCGCGGGGTCGGACAAATCGCCATGGGCCAGATCCAGCAGGGTTTTCCCCCGGTAACCCGGCTCGCTCCCGCTCAGCGGCGCGACCCCTTCTCCGATCAGATAAGCGTAGCGGCGTGGCGGCTCCAGGGCGCCCCCCCCGGCCAGATGCCCGAGCGGCTGGGCGTAGCCCAGTTCGGAAAGCAGGTCCAGCTCGAAGCGGCGCAGGATGGGTTCCACGTCGGTTTGGCTGTTCAGGGCATCCAGCGTGGCGACATAGAGATCGAACAGGGTTTCGTGGGCGTCCCCTTCCGGCAGCAGGCGCAGCAGCAATTCATTGAGATAGAAGCCGCACATGAGGGCGTGGCCGCGCAGCATGAGGCCACCGCCCTGCCATTCCGCCGCGTGCAGGGTGCGCAACTGGCCCTTGCCGAACCAGGACAGGGTCAGGGGCTGGAACGGGATCAGGCGGGCCTTCAGCCCCGATGTCTGGCGCCGGGCGCCGCGCGCCACCACGCCCTGACGCCCGTGGTGGCGGGAGAGGACATCGACGATCAGGCTGGTTTCGCGCCAGGGGCGGCTATGCAGGACGAAGGCGGCTTCGTTGTCGATCCGCTCGCTCATCGCTGCTTATTCATAGCCGAATTGTTTGATGAGCCGCGCGTCGTCGGCCCAGCCGCCTTTCACCTTGACCCACAGGTTGAGGAAGACCTTGCGGCCGAACAGCTTTTCCATGTCCTGGCGCGCTTCGCTGGCGATGCGCTTGATGTGCTCGCCGCCCTTGCCGAGGACGATGGGCTTGTGGGTATCCCGCTCCACCCAGATCACCGCGCCGATGCGGAACAGTTCGCCCTCCTCCTCGAAACTCTCCACGGTGACGGCGACGGCATAGGGAATCTCGTCGCCGGTCAGGCGGAACACCTTTTCCCGCACGATCTCGGCGGCCAGGAAGCGGGAACTGCGGTCGGTGACGTCGTCCTCGGAAAACCAGGGTTCGCCCACCGGCAGGTAGGGTTTGAGGATGGCCGGCAGGCGCAGGGCGTCCTTCTCCTTCTCCGCGCACAGGGGCACGATCTCGGCGAAGGCGAACTGGCCGGCGACGGATTGCAGATAGGGCAGCAGGTCGCGCTTGTCGGCCACCGTGTCCACCTTGTTCACCACCAGGATGACCGGCTTGTCACGCGGCAGCAGGGGCAGAACGCGGGCGTCGGCGGGGGTGAACTTCCTGGCTTCCACCAGCCACAGCACCACATCCACTTCCGCCAGGGCCTGGGTCACGGCACGGTTCATGGCCTGGTTGAGCGCGTTCTTGTACTGGGTCTGGAAGCCGGGCGTGTCGGCGAAGATGAACTGGGCATCGGCTTCGGTGCGCACGCCCAGGATGCGATGGCGCGTGGTCTGCGGCTTGCTGGAAACGATGCTGACCTTGGCGCCCACCAGGGCGTTGACCAGCGTGGACTTGCCCACGTTGGGCCGGCCGACCACGGCGATGACGCCGGTGCGGAATCCTTCGCCGGTTTCTGCGCTCATCGTTTGCCCCGTGCGCTGTTCTTCTCGAGTTCCACCAAGGCGGCTTCCGCCGCCATCTGTTCGGCGGCCTTGCGGCTGGGGCCGTGGCCATGGGTCGCCAGCTTGAATGCCTCGATGCGGCATTCCACGTGGAATGTCTGGGCGTGGGCCTGGCCCACGGTGTCGACCAGACTGTAGCCGGGCAGGCCGAGCCGGCGCGGCTGCAGCCATTCCTGCAAGCGCGTCTTCGCGTCCTTGCCCTGCTGGCTCGGATTGATGGCGGCGATCTTGTCGTCGAACAAGCGCTCGATCATGGCTTGGGCCACGGGGAAATCCGCGTCGAGCAAGGCGGCGCCCAACAGGGACTCCAGTGCGTCGGCGAGGATGGAGGGGCGCTGGGCGCCACCGCTTTTGAGTTCGCCCTCGCCCAGGCGAAGATGGTGCCCCAGATCGAGCCGCAAGGCGACTTCATGCAGGGAATCCTGGTTCACCAGGTTGGCGCGCAAGCGGGAAAGACGGCCTTCCGGCAGATCGGGGAAGCGCTGGAAGAGCATGAGGCCCACGACGCAATTCAGCACGCCGTCGCCCAGGAATTCCAGGCGCTCGTTGTTGCGGGCGCCGAAACTGCGATGGGTCAGGGCCTGGGTCAACAGATCCCGGCTTTGCCAGACATGGCCCAGCCGGGCTTCCAGTTGTCCCGAATCCGCCGGCATGGCTTACTTCGAACTGGCCTCGGCCAGGAAATCCATGCACAGGCTGACCGGACCGATGAACGGCTGCTTCGCGGAAAAGCCGGCGGACAGGCGCAGACCACCGGGAATCTGGTCGACCACCAGATCGTCGGCGGTGACCACCGTCACATTGTTTAGGCGCAGTTCCTTGCCGAACCTCAGTCGCAGATCCCTTTCCTTGATGTCCATGAGTCCGGGCTGGTCCAACACGTTGCGCATGATCTTCTGGACCGTCCAGTAGTCGATGTAGGCCGGCGCGACGCGGGCGGCCGCGTACACGAAGAAGATGACCAGAAGCATGAACATCATCATTCCGCCCAGGGTGACGCCGCGCTGGCTTTTCATGGTTCGCCTCACTCGATGGATGACCCGATGCGGGTCGGTTTGGAGAAGGATTTCAGCATGTGCAGGAAATCGTCGAAATTCCACCAGACGAAAAACGCCCGGCCGACGATATTTTCGTTCGGCACGAAACCCCAGTAGCGGGAGTCGTTGGAGGCGTCCCGGTTGTCCCCCATCATGAAGTAGTGGCCGGCGGGCACGGTGCATTTGAAGCCGGATTCGTTGTAGCTGCAATTTTCCCGGTTGGGGAAGTTGCCCTCCACCTGATGCACGATGACAGGCGGCATATCGGACTGGATCATGGCGATGTGACTGTGCTTGCCCAGCTTTTCGCGCCAGGTTTCTCCCTGGACGAAGTTGAGCCCCTGGGCGGTGTACTCGTATTTGCCTTCCCGGCTATAGCTGACGGGCTGGCCGTTGATGATCAGCCGTTTGTCCACGTATTCCACCACGTCGCCGGGCACGCCCACCACCCGTTTGATGTAGTCCAGGGAGGGGTCGTTGGGATAGCGGAACACCATCACATCGCCGTGTTGGGGATCGCCGATCTCGACCACTTTCTTGTTGAGTACCGGCAGGCGGATGCCGTACTCGAATTTGTTGACCAGGATGAAGTCGCCGATCAGCAGGGTCGGCAGCATGGAACCGGAAGGGATCTTGAACGGCTCCACCAGGAAGGAGCGCAGGAGGAAAACGATGAGGATGACCGGGAAGAAGCTCTTGGAGTAGTCCACCAACAAGGGCAGCTTGGCTTCGGCGGCGCGTCCCTTGCCGGTGACCAGGATGTCGAACAGCCAGATGACGCCGGTGACGACCAGAGCGACGAAAAGTATGAGGGCGAAGTTCATTTTATGGTGAGGAGTGAGGTGAGGAGTGAGGAGGTCACTTGTCGCTGACCTGAAGGATGGCCAGGAAGGCTTCCTGGGGGATTTCCACGTTGCCGACCTGCTTCATGCGTTTTTTACCTTCCTTTTGTTTCTCCAGCAGCTTCTTCTTGCGGGTGATGTCGCCGCCGTAGCATTTCGCCAGCACGTTCTTGCGCAGCGCCTTGACCGTCTCGCGGGCGATGATGTGGGCGCCGATGGCGGCCTGCACCGCCACGTCGAACATCTGGCGCGGAATCAGTTCGCGCATCTTGGAGACCAGCTCGCGGCCCCGGTACTGGGATGTGGAACGGTGCACGATCAGGGCAAGCGCATCCACCTTTTCGCCGTTGACCAGCACGTCCAGCTTGATCAGGTCGTCGGCGCGGAATTCCTTGAACTCGTAGTCGAGGGAGGCGTAGCCGCGCGAGGTGGATTTCAGCCGGTCGAAGAAGTCCAGCACCACCTCGTTGAGGGGCAGGTCGTACTTGATCATCACCTGGCGGCCCAGGTACTTCATGTCCACCTGGGCGCCGCGCTTCTGGTTGCACAGGGTCATCACGTTGCCCAGGAACTCCTCCGGCACCAGGATGGTGGCGGTGATGATGGGCTCGCGGATCTCCTCGATCTTGGACAGGTCCGGTAGGCGCGAGGGGTTTTCCACCTCGATCTGGCTGCCGTCCTTCATGAGCACCTCGTATTCCACCGAGGGCGCCGTGGTGATCAGACTCTGGTCGTACTCCCGCTCCAGGCGTTCCTGGACGATGTCCATGTGCAGAAGGCCGAGAAAGCCGCAGCGGAAACCGAAGCCCAGGGCCTGGGAGGTTTCCGGCTCGAAACGCAAGGCGGCGTCGTTCAGTTGCAACTTGGTGAGGGCGTCGCGCAGGCTGTCGTATTCGTGCGACTCCACCGGGTACAGGCCCGCGAACACCTGGGGCTTGATTTCCTTGAAGCCGGGCAGCGCCTCGGCGGCGGGGCGGGTCGCCAGGGTGATGGTGTCGCCCACCTTGGCATGCTTCAGATCCTTGATGCCGGCGGTGAGGAAGCCCACCTCGCCGGCGGTAAGCTGGGGCCGCGCCAGGGACTTGGGCGTGAACACGCCGACGGTCTCGGCCAGGTAATCCGCGCCGGTGGCCATCAGGCGGATCTTGTCCTTCAGTTTCAGTACCCCGTCGACGACGCGCACCAGCATCACCACGCCGACGTAATTGTCGAACCAGGAGTCGATGATCAGCGCCTTCAAGGGCGCATCCGGGTCGCCCTTGGGCGGCGGCACGTATTTGACGACCGCTTCCAGCACGTCGACGACACCTAGTCCGGTCTTCGCGGAGCAGTGCACCGCATGGTCGGCGGGGATGCCGACGATGTCCTCGATTTCCTGGATCACCCGTTCGGGTTCGGCGGAGGGCAGGTCGATCTTGTTCAACACCGGGAACACTTCCACGCCCAGTTCGACGGCGGTGTAGCAGTTCGCCACGGTCTGCGCTTCCACGCCCTGGGAGGCGTCCACCACCAGCAGGGCGCCCTCGCAGGCCGACAGGGAACGGGAGACCTCGTAGGAAAAGTCCACGTGGCCCGGCGTGTCGATCAGGTTGAGCCGGTATTCCTGGCCGTCCTTGGCCTTGTAGAGCAGCGCCGCGGTCTGCGCCTTGATGGTGATGCCCCGCTCCCGCTCCAGGTCCATGGAGTCCAGCACCTGGGCTTCCATTTCCCGGTCGGCGAGGCCGCCGCAACTGTGGATGATGCGGTCCGCCAGGGTGGATTTGCCGTGGTCGATGTGGGCGATGATGGAAAAGTTGCGGATGTTGCGCATGAAAAAACTCGAGGCACGCGCACGTGCCTCTCGGTGAAGGGTGACGGCGGATTTTACCTGAAAGGACAGGGGCTTAGCCGTTTCCTTGGCGCGGCTCCGGCGAGTTCGCCAGCGCCTGTTCCAGCGCGTCCGGATCCAGGAAGTAGTGGCAGACTTCCCGCTCCGCGTAGACCAGCACGGGGATCAACGTCCCGTATCGTTGCGCCAGATCGGGCGAGGCATCCACGTCCACTTCCTCCAGGGAAAAGCCGTGGCGTGGTCGCAACACCGCCAGGGCCGCCCGCATGTCGTCGCACAAATGACAACCGGGGCGGCCGTAGAGGGTCAGTCGGATCACTTGTCCAGGCGCAAGGAGACGTAGTGGGCGTTCTCGCCGCGCTTGATCAGCAGGGCGACCCGGGTGCGGGATGTGTCGTCGAGCAGGCGGGCCAGTTCCTCGGCGCTGTTCACTTCCTGGTTGTTGACCGCGACGATCACGTCGCCGGCTTCGATGCCGGCGCGCGCGGCGATGCCGCTGGCTTCCTCGACCAGGACGCCGTTGTTGAGCTTGAGGACGGATTTCTGCTCCTTGGTCAGCTCGGTCACGGAAAGGCCGGCGCGATTGGTTTTCTTCTTGTCCGTTTGCTTGGCGGCGGCGACTTTTGCGTCCGACAACTCGCCCACGCTGACGCTCAACTCCTTCATGCTCCCCTTGCGCCAGATGCTCAGGGTGGAACGGGTGCCGGGCTTGGTGGCGCCCACCAGGCGCGGCAGGTCGATGGAACTGTTCACGGTCTTGCCGTCGAACTTGAGGATGATGTCGGATACCTGCACGCCGGCCTTGTCCGCCGGGCTGCCGGGTTCCACATCGGAGACCAGGGCGCCGTGAGGCGACTTCAGGCCAAAGGAGTCGGCCAGATCGGCGGTGACCTCCTGGATGACGATGCCGAGCCGGCCGCGATTCACCTTGCCCTCGGACTTGAGCTGGTCCGCCACGTCCATGGCCACGTCGATGGGGATCGAGAAGGACAGGCCCATGTAGCCGCCGTTGCGGGAAATGATCTGGGAGTTGATGCCCACCACCTCGCCTTTCAGGTTGAACAGGGGGCCACCGGAGTTGCCCGGGTTCACCGCCGCGTCGGTCTGGATGAAGGGCACGTAGTTCTCGTCCGGCAGGCTGCGTCCCTTGGCGGAGACGATACCGGCGGTCACCGAGTTCTCGAAGCCGAACGGCGCGCCGATGGCCAGCACCCACTCTCCGACCTTGAGCCGGTTCGGATCGCCGATGGTGACCCGGGGCAGGTTGTCCGCGTTGATCTTGATCAGCGCCACGTCGGTGCGCGCGTCGCTGCCGATGACCTTGGCGCGGAATTCCCGCTTGTCGTTGAGCTTGACGGTGACCTCGTCCACATCGTCCACCACGTGGGCGTTGGTCAGGATGTAGCCATCGGAGGAAATCAGGAAACCGGAACCCTGGCCCCGGCGCGGCGGCATGAAGCGCTCGCCCTCGGGCGGCATGAAGCGACGGAAGAAGTCCATCATGTCGTCCGGTTCCGGCATCTTGTGGCCGCGCTTCATCTGCTTCGCGTCCTGGGTGGTGGTGATGTTCACCACGGCGGGGGACTGCTTGTCCGCCAGGTCGGTGAAATCGGGGAGATCGGCGCGGGCGCTCGCCGCCACGAAGCCGAGTGTCATGCCCAACAGGGCCAGCCATTTCCTCATGTCACACCTCGAAAATTGAAACGAACTCGACGCACGGGGCGCGCCTCAGCGGCCCCGTGATTTGCATGCATGCCCGTCGGAATTCGCGTCCCGGCGCAGGATGACCGGGAAGATTCGCGGTTCCCGGTGCAGCTTGAGCCAGACGGCGGCGAGCAAGAGACCGAACAGACCGCCGGAGATGGAGCCGGGTTCCCCGAACAGATGATTGCCCACGCCGGCACTGATCAGCAGCAACACCAGGGGCATGCCGTAGCTGGTCAGGGTGGCGCGCAGAAGAACGCCGTCGGGCAGGCCGATCACGACCGATTCGCCCGGCGCGGCGCCGATGGGATTGTCGACCCGGTATTCCGGTTCGTCTGGATGCCAGAACCGGCTGAAGATGGACGATCCGCAACCCTTGCCAGCGCAGGCGCCGCAAGAGGCGGGGGCCTTGCCGCTGACCCAGGCGGCATCGCCCTCGATACGGGTGATGCGGGCCGGCGTTTCTATCACCGCGGGGCCCCGGCGGGTTGGCGCGCTTCCAGGTTCATGGCGATGGCTTCGACCGCCGGCCAAGGCGCGTCACCCAGGATGGTGGCCTGCATGTTGCCGACTTGGCGCGTCAGCATGTTGATCATGCCCAGCTGGCTCTGGCCGCGCACGGTTTCGACGGGATGGGAGGCGTTTTCGAGAAACAATGAGATATGGGTGAGCCCGTCGCTGAACACCCAGTGCTCCACCTCGCCAGGCTTGTTGGGCAGCCTGCGCTTCACCGCGGTGATGCGGGTGAAGCCGGGCGGCAGGTTCCTGATGCCGACCCGTTCGGTTGCCACGGGTTGCGCGGCATCCACCATGTCCGGCGTGGGGGCGGGCATGCTCTTGGGCAGGGCGCCCAGCTTGATTTCCGCGAAGGTATATTGGACGAGCGGGCGGCCCGCCTCGTCCACCATGACCGCTTTCAGGGGAAGGGCGGTGTCCTTCTCGGCGCACAGCACATAGCCCCAGCGGAACGCATCCTTGGGCGCCAACTCCACCTGCCGGCAGTCGAGCCCGGCGACGCGGATGAAATCGCCCAGTTTGACCGCGTACCAATTGGCCAGCGGCGCGGCGTCGGCGGGAAGAAGGTCGGGAAAATGGCGGCTGTTCAGGCGCCGTTCCACCTTGACCTGGCCGCCTTCCGTCATCAGGTTCACGGACAGGCCCTTGCTGCAGCGGACCTCGCGGCGGATGCCGTCCATGGCGGTCAGGCTGCTGTCCTTGCCCGATCCGACCGGGCGGTTGGTGACCATCAGGGATTGCATCGCCGCGTCGCCATGCTGGAATATGAACACGCCCTTGTAGGCCAGGTGCCGGGAGGCGTCGGCCATGCGTTGCAGCCAACTGGCCGCGGCTTCGGGAGGGAGCGGGTCGGCGGCCTGGGCACCGCAGGTGGCCAGGATCAGCAGCCACACCGCCTTCACTGGCCGGCCCCCGCCAGGGTCACTTTGGTGAAGTGCATCTCCGAGGGGGATACCACGGCCTGGGCGAAGTCCTGGTGCGCGGCGAGATAAGGCATGACGTTGCTGGACGGGCCGCCGTCCATGATCTGATTCGCGGCCAGGGGCACCAGTGGTTCGTCGCGCGGCCCGGTGTTCCATAGGCCCCAGGTGATGGCGGCGACGGTGGCCGCCGCGAGCCAGAGATAAGGTCGTCGCGGGGAGGTTTTGCGCATCGGCGCGAGGACGGTGGGCTCGTCTTCCAGGGCGGCCATGACGCGGCCGGTCAAATCCGGCATGTCATGGTTGAGGCCGCGCATCACGTCGCCGATGAGGCTGTATTCCCGGAAGCGGTCCCGTTCCGGATCGTCCCGGGAAAGCCGTTTCAAAAGCGAGCGTGCGGTTTCGTCGCCGAGTTCGCCGTCCAACAGGGCGGAGAGCGACGCATCTTCTTCATTGGAGGTGTGCTGTGCTGGGTTGTTCATCGTCGTTTTCATGATTACCACCTTTGGTCTTCCGAAGTGCCCAGAATCGGCCGCAACTTCACGGCGATGGCTTCGCGCGCCCGGAAAATCCGGGACCGCACCGTACCGATGGGACATTCCATGTATTCCGCGATCTCCTCGTAACTCATGCCTTCAATCTCGCGCAGGGTGATGGCCTGCTTCAACTCTTCCGGCAAGGCCTCCACCGCATCGTTCACCGCCATGGCCACCTGCTTCGACAGCAACATCGACTCGGGTGTTCCGTAATCCTTCGCCACGAGCCGCTCGTCCGGCTCGTCGTCATCGTTCATCGCCTGGTCGGAAACAGTCGGCATGGCCCTGCCCCGGGTGGCCAGGTAATTCTTGGCCGTGTTCACGCCGATGCGATACAGCCATGTGTAAAAGGCCGCATCGCCCCGGAATTGGGGCAAGGCCCGGTAAGCCTTGATAAAGGTCTCCTGGGCGATATCTTCAATCTCGTCCTGGTCGCGCACCATGCGTGACAACAGCCTGAGCAGCTTGCGGCGATACTTGTCCACCAGCAGCCCGAACGCCTGCTTGTCCCCTTCGCGCACCCGTTCGACCAACTGAAGGTCGATTTCCCGGTCGCTCATCCTCTTCCCTGATTTCTGGTCACTGGATCGCTCTTTCCCGCTATGCATCATTTGCCGGGGCGAGTATAACTTCCCATCCATGACCATCGGGCTCAAGGACCGGTGATCAAGCGCATAAGTTCCGCTTAAGTTCCCTCTCTCCGATCCTGTCCATGCCATATCACGACGTCCTCATCATCGGTTCCGGGCTCGCCGCGACGACGCTGGCCTTGTCCCTGCCCGAATCCATGAAGGTGGCTCTGGTCACCAAGAAGGCGGCGGAGGACAGTTCTAGTTTCTGGGCCCAGGGCGGCATCGCCGCGGTGATGGGGGTGGACGACAGTTTCGAGGACCATGTGCGCGATACCCTGGTGGCCGGCGCCGGGCTATGCGACGAAGCCGCCGTGCGCCATGTGGTGGAGGCCGCGCCGGCGTCGGTGCGCTGGCTGATCGACCAGGGCGCGCCCTTCGACGTGGAAGGCGAGAATTACCACTTGGCTCGGGAAGGTGGACATTCGCGCCGGCGGGTTCTACACGCGGCGGACGCCACCGGCCGCGCGGTACAGGAAACATTGCTGGCGAAGCTCGCCGGCCGTCCCAACATCACCCTGTTCAGCCAGCACATCGCCGTCGACCTGATCACCGACCGGCGCCTGGAACGGGATGGCCATTCCGTGCACGGCGCCTATGTGCTGGACAACGCCAGCGGACGGGTTAAGACCTTCCAGGCCGGCGCCACGGTGCTGGCCACGGGCGGCACCGGCAAGGCCTTCCTCTACACCACCAACCCGGACACCGCGACCGGCGACGGCATCGCCATGGCCTGGCGCGCGGGGTGCCGCGTGTCCAACCTGGAGTTCATCCAGTTCCATCCCACCTGCCTGTACCACCCCCACGCGAAGTCCTTCCTGATCACCGAGGCCATGCGCGGCGAGGGCGCGATCCTGCGCCTGCCGGACGGTACCCGTTTCATGCCCGAGCACGACGAGCGGGCCGAGCTGGCGCCCCGGGACGTGGTGGCCCGGGCCATCGACTTCGAGATGAAGAAGCGCGGCCTCGATTGCGTCTATCTGGACATCACCAACAAGCCGGCCAAGTTCATCGTCGGCCATTTCCCCACCATCCATGCCCGCTGCCTGGAACTGGGCATCGACATCACCCGGGAATGGATTCCGGTGGCCCCCGCCGCCCACTACACCTGCGGTGGCGTGCTGGTGGACCGGGACGGCCGCGCCGACGCGGAACGGCTTTACGCGGTGGGAGAAACCGCCTGCACCGGGCTGCACGGCGCCAACCGCCTGGCCAGCAATTCCCTGCTGGAATGCTTGGTCTATGGGCGCGCGGCGGCGGCCCATATCGCCGGATTGCAACCCAGGACCCGGGAAAAACTGCCGGATTGGGACGAAAGCCGGGTGACGGACGCGGACGAGGAAATCGTCATCGCCCACAACTGGCACGAGTTGCGCCGCTTCATGTGGGACTACGTCGGCATCGTGCGCACCACCAAACGCCTGGAACGGGCGTCTCACCGGCTGCGCCTGCTCAACGACGAAATCTTCGAGTACTACAGCAACTTCCGCGTCAGCAACGACCTGATCGAACTGCGCAACCTGGTGCTCACCGCCGACCTCATCGTGCGCTGCGCGCGGGAACGCCGGGAAAGCCGCGGCCTGCACTTCTCCCGGAATTACCCGGACCTGCTGCCCGAGGCGGTCAGCACGATCCTGGAACCTTGAGGGAGGTGCGGGGGCGGGCTGGCGCCAGCCCCCGCGCGGTGCCTCGCGACGCCAACCGGCTCAACCGTTCTCCGCCCGCTTCGCCAGGAAATGCACCAGCAGGGGCACCGGGCGGCCGGTGCCGCCTTTCTCCTTGCCGGACTTCCACGCCGTGCCGGCGATGTCCAGATGGGCCCAGTGATATTTCTTGGTGAATTTGGCCAGGAAGGCGGCGGCGGTGATGGTGCCGCCCGCGCGACCGCCGATATTGGCCATGTCGGCGAAATTGCTCTTGAGCTGTTCCGCGTAGTCGTCCCACAGGGGCAACTGCCAGCAGCGGTCGTTGGCGATCTCGCCCGCGTGCAGCAGTTCCCGCGCCAGGGCGTCGTCATTGGCCAGCAGGCCGGTGGCCACATGGCCCAGGGCGATGACGCAGGCGCCGGTGAGGGTGGCGATGTCCACCACGCAGGCGGGGTCCAGCTTCTCGGCGTAGGTCAGCGCGTCGCACAGGATGAGACGGCCTTCCGCGTCGGTGTTGAGAATCTCGATGGTCTGGCCGGACATGGAGGTGACCACGTCGCCCGGCTTGTTGGCGCGGCCGTTCGGCATGTTCTCGCAGGTCGGGATGAGGCCGACCACGTTCAGGGGCAGTTTCATTTCCGCCACCGCGCGCAAGGTGCCGAGCACCGAGGCGGCGCCGCACATGTCGTACTTCATCTCGTCCATCTCCGCCGCCGGCTTGATGGAGATGCCGCCGGAATCGAAGGTGATGCCCTTGCCCACCAGGACCACGGGCTTCTGCTTCCTGTCGCCGCCCTTGTGGCTGAGGACGATGAAACGGGGCGGTTCGTCGCTGCCCTTGGCCACGGACAGGAAGGAGCCCATGCCCAGCTTCTCGATCTCAGCCTGTTCCAGCACCTCGACGCCGATGCCGGTCTCCTTGGCCATGGCCTTGGCTTGTTCGGCCAGATAGGTGGGCGTGCAGACGTTGCCCGGCAGGTTGCCCAGGTCTTTCGCCAGTTTCACGCCGGCGGATATGGCCTTGCCGCGCGCGGCGGCGGCTTCGCCGATGGCCAGTTCGCCCCGGCGCGGCACGGCCAGGGTGAGCTTGCGCAAGGTCTTGCGCGGCTCTTCCGGCTTGCTTTTCATCTGGTCGAAACGATACAGGGTGTCTTCCGCGACGCTGACCGCCTGTTCGATGTTCCAGGCCAGATCGCGTTTCTTCACGGCGATCTCGGCCAAGTAAAGCGTGGCTTCCGCGATACCGGTGTCGGCCAGAGTCTTGACCGCGTCGCGCACCGCATCCCGGTACTGCTTGTCGCGGAATTCCCTTTCCTTGCCGAGCCCGATCAGCAGCACCCTCTCACACAGCACGCCGGGAACGTTGTGAAGCAGTAGACTGCTGCCCGGCTTGCCGTCCATGTCCCCGCGCCGGAGAATGTCGGCCAGATAGCCGCCGGACGCCTGGTCGATGATCTCCGCCGCCAGGCTCAGCTTGCGGTGATCGAATACACCGGCCACCACGCAGGCGCTGCGCTGTTTTTCCGGACTGCCGCTCTTAATGCCGATTTCCATGTGCTACTCCTGAAAATGATGTCGAGACCTGAAATGAACGTGTGCGGACCCAGGAACACCATGGATTATCGACAGTCGCTTTCGCAATAGTCAAAGCCATGCGTCCGATGCGTCGATTCGAGCGGGCCTTGACCAAGGAAATGGCTTCCATGGGCAGCATGGCCTTTTCCGCCCTCGCTTCCATCTTCGCGGTGGTGTTGCTGGTGCGGACCCTGGGCAAGGCGGCCATGGGGGATGTCGTCGGCGCCGCGGTCCTGCCCTTGCTGGGATTCGGTTTCGTGCGGTTCTTGCCAGTGCTGCTGTCGCTCGCCCTGTTCATCGGCGTATTCATGAGCCTGTCCCGGCTCTGGCGCGACAGCGAGGCGGTCATCTGGATGAACGGCGGCATCGGCCCGCTGGGCTGGGCGCGTCCCGTGCTGCGTTTCGTCCTGCCGGTGGTTTTGATCATCGCTTTCGTCAGTCTCGAGGGAATCCCTTGGTCGGCCCGCAAGCAGGCGGAATTCGAACAGAACATGGAGGCGAGGGATCAGGTCTCAACCCTGACGCCCGGGGTGTTTTCCGAGGACCGGCGCGGACATCGGGTGGTGTTCGTCGAGACCTTGTCCAGCGACGGGCGCAATGTCGGCAACGTTTTCATCCAGTCGCGCGAGCGGGGACGCATGGGTGTGACCGTGGCGCAAGAGGGCCATGTCAGGGAAATGGAAAACGGTGACACCTTTCTCTTTCTGGAGAAAGGCAAACGCTACGAAGGCGTGCCGGGGGAGGCGGATTTCTGGATGGCGGAGTACGCGCGTTACGCGGTGCGCATTCCTCCCCAGGCGGTTGTCGAGCGGGGCCCGAGTCCGCGCACGATGGGCGTTTCCCAATTGTTTCGCGATCCCAATCCACGCCACATGGGCGAAATGGTCTGGCGCCTCGGCTATCCTCTGACCGCGCTGATCCTGTGCCTGCTCGCGGTGCCGCTCAGCTATGTCAATCCCCGCGCCGGCCGTTCCCTCAATGTTCTGTTCGCGATCCTGATCTTCGTCGCCTACAACAACTTCGTCGGTTTGTCGGAAGGCTGGGTGGATCGATCGTTGTTGAGCGCCGGCGAAAGTCTCTTTTTCGTGCATGGAACGGTGCTGGTGCTCGTGGTTCTGTTCTATTGGCGGCGTTTCAGGGGGCCGTGGGCGCAATGAGCATCCTGTTTCGCTACGTCCTGCGGGAAATACTGGGCGCGAGCCTGCTGACGCTGGGCGCGCTGGTCGCCTTGTTTTCCTTTTTCGATTTCATTTCCGAGCTGGCGGATGCCCATACCGATACCTATACGCCGCTGATCGCCAGCCTTTTCGTCGCCTTGAACGTGCCCGGGCGCTTGTACGAGCTGGTGCCGGTGGCCTTGCTGGTGGGGGGGCTGTTCGCCTGGAACCGCATGGTGCTGTCCTCGGAATTCACCGTCATGCGCGCCGGCGGCTTGTCCACGCCGCGCCTGGCGGGATGGATGCTGTTGCTGGGTTTCGCCATTGGCTTGGCGACGCTGGGGTTTGGGGAATACGTGACGCCGGTCTCCGAGCGGGCGGCCCAGCAATTGAAGGTGCGCGCCACCAGCGGTGTCGTGGCCCAGGAGTTCCAGACCGGTCTCTGGGCCAAGGACGGCCAAGTGTTTATCAATATCCGCGAACTGCTGCCGGACGCGTCCCTGGTGGATATCAAACTTTACGAATTCGACCGGGAATTCCATCTCGTCTCCATGCGCCGCGCCGAACACGCGCAATGGCGGGATGGCCAATGGATGTTGCGCAAGGTGACGCAAACCGTGATCGGCGACCGCAACACGCGCACCTCCAGCGAGCCGGATCAAGCCTGGACATCGGCGGTCACGCCGGATCTGCTGGCCGTTCTGATGGTGGTGCCGGAGCGCATGTCCATCGCGGCGCTCAGCGCGTATGTGGATCATCTTCTGGAAAACCGGCAGGACGCGGAGCGCTATCAGATCGCCTTGTGGGGAAAGCTGGCCTATCCGGTGGTCGCGCCGGTGATGCTGCTGCTGGCCCTGGCGTTCGCCTATCGTCCCCCGCGCGCGGGCGGGGTGGGCGGCCGCATGTTGACCGGCATCCTGCTCGGCCTGGGGTTCCATCTGGTCAACCGGCTGGCCGCCCAGGTCGCGCAATTGCAAGGGTGGCCGGCGCCCGCCGCCGCGATCCTGCCGATCCTGGCGTTCAGCCTGGCGGCGGTGGGCGCTTTGTGGTGGGTGGAGCGGCGCTGACGGACCGGGTCAGGTTTTGACCAGGCGGGTGCCCGCCAGCCGATCCTGGAGAAACTGCCCATCCGGCGAAAACAAGGCGCCCCACCAACCCGCGCCGAGCAACACCAGATTCAGGCAGCAAAGCAGATAGCGCAGCCACGCCTGTCGGCGGGTCGGCAGCCCACCGCCGGTGGATTCGATGCGCATCCTCCAGGTCTTCATGGCCAGGGTCTGGCCGTGCCGCCAGAACCAGGTGAAATAGCCGCCCGCGATCAGCAGCACATAGATTTGCAATCCTTCCCGGGCATACGCGGGCGCAAGCGCTTGGACCAGCGGCACGAAGGGAAACGCGGCGACCAGCAACACGGCGCCCAACAACAGCGATTCGTAGACGACGCAGGCCAGCCGTTTCCCCAGATGAGGGGCGGAACTCGCGCTGGGCATCAACTGGACATTACTTTCCGGGGCCGGTGGATCCAGTGGCCGGCCGGCCGAATTCCTGGCACAGGGAATCCAGCCACTGCTGTCGGATGCGGAGTTGGTCCTGCCTGGGCAGGGCCTGGATCTTTTTGTAATTGTCGCGGGCGATCTGGCGTTCCTCCGAAGTCAGGCGCGACCAGGAACGCAGCCTGGAATGCAGCAATTTCTGACGTTCGGGACTGAGCTTCGGATATTCCCGGGCGACCGCCAGGAGTTTCTCCTGTTGCCGGGCGGGCATGTCGTTCCATTTCGACGCGACCGGCGACAGGGCCGCCATCTCCTGGGGCGAAAGCTGCGACCACGCCCGATGGTCGGCGGCCGGAGAGAATCCGGCGGCCAGGGCCAGGACGACGCACAAGATCAGTTCTCGGCGACACATTGCGGTCCCACGTCTTCACGGCGCACGAGGCTCCAGTCGGCAAAAGCCGGGGGAGGAATGTCATCGGTCAACAACAGGATGTCCAACTCGGCGTTGTCCGGAGCGGGCGGCGCGCGCAGCCCGAACCAGGCACCCGCCAATAGCGCGCCGATGAGAACCAGCAAGATGGCGGCCCGGGAATGGCGCCGCGCCAGGGCCAAAACCATGCCCGGCGCCCCCGCCGGCCTGGCTGGATTCATGGCGCCGCGCCGCGCCTCAAGCAACCGCGCGCGCGTGGCTTGATCCATCCGGTCGAGGCCATCATCCAGCGCCTGCCTGATATCCTCGACGAGATCCTGCTCGTTCACGGTTGAAGATCCTTTTCCTTGAGTTTCTCCGCCAGCGCCTTGGTCGCCCGGAAGCAATGGGTCTTGACGCTGCCCTCGCTGCAGCCCATGGCTTTCGCCGTTTCGGACACATCCATTTCCTCCCAGTAACGTAGCAGGAAGGCTTGCCGTTGACGAGCGGGCAACTCGGACAGGGCTTGCTCGATGGCGGCGAGGCGCTGCCGCCCGGATGCCTCGTCCTCCGGGCCGGGTGGACGCGGGGTGTCGGAGATGGCGCTGACCGATTCGAGGGTCTCGCTGTTCTCCACGTCCCGGTCGCGCAGGGGCGAAACCAGCCGCACCCAGAAATCGCGCACTTTCGCGCGGCGGAAATGGTCGTTGATGGCATTTTGCAGGATGCGCTGGAACAGCGGGGGGAGCTCGTCCACGGGCTTGTCGCCGTAGCGCTCCACCAGTTTCATCATGGCGTTCTGCACGATGTCCAGGGCGGAATGGTGATCCCGCGCGGCATACAGGGCGTGCTTGAAGGCGCGCCGCTCCACGTCGGCGAGGAAGACATCGATTTCCCGGGGGGAAGCCACGCGGTGTTTTTCCCAAGTGAAAGCGCGGGCACTATACCCAAATCGCAAGGCCCTGGCATGGGCAATAGCCTGTTGATTTGCAATGGGGATCGGTTTCCTATAACATGCCGCGTTTTCCGGATCGACCCAGTTTTGGAGAGTGGCATGTACGCGGTGATCAAGACCGGTGGCAAGCAATACAAAGTGGCCGCTGGCGGCAAACTTAAAGTGGAAACCCTTCCCGCGGAAGTTGGCGCCGAAGTGGAAATCAAGGATGTCCTGATGGTGGCCGATGGCGCCGACATCAAGGTCGGCACTCCCATGCTGGCTGGCGCCACCGTTCGCGCCACCGTCCTGGCCCATGGCCGTGGCGACAAGGTGATGATCTACAAGATGCGTCGCCGCAAGCACTATCGCAAGACCCAGGGACATCGTCAGAATTTCACGGAAATCCGCATTGACGGCATTTCCGTTTGATGGAGGCAGACAAACATGGCACACAAGAAAGCAGGCGGCAGTTCCCGTAACGGCCGCGATTCCGAATCCAAGCGCCTGGGCGTGAAGCGTTACGGCGGCCAGTTCGTGCCCGCCGGCAACATTTTGGTGCGTCAGCGCGGCACCCAGTTCCATCCCGGCCTGAACGTGGGTGTGGGCAAGGACTACACCCTGTTCGCCAAGGTGGACGGCGTGGTGGAATTCACGGTCAAAGGCCCGATGCGGCGCCGCACCGTCAGCGTGGTGCCCGTCGCCGCCTGACGCTCCGTCGTGGACGCAAGGAGCCCTATCCCCGGATAGGGCTTTTTTGTTTTCATGGCCCCTTCCCCTACCCTTGCCTCCTTCGCGCCCCTTTCCAGCGAGCCCATAGCGCCATGAAATTCATCGATGAAGTCCTGATCGACGTGTACGCCGGCAACGGCGGCAACGGCTCCGTCTCCTTCCGCCGGGAGAAATTCATTCCCATGGGCGGCCCGGATGGCGGAGACGGCGGCAAGGGCGGCAGCATCTGGGCGCTGGCCGACCGCAACATCAACACCCTGGTGGAATACCGCTATACCCGCTCGTTCAAGGCGCGCAACGGCGAGGGCGGGCGCGGCAGCGACTGCTATGGCAAGGGCGCGGACGATCTGGTACTGCGCGTGCCCGTGGGCACCGTGATCCGCGACGAAAACACCGGCGAGGAACTGGCCGACCTGGCCCGGGACGGCCAGAAGGCCCTGATCGCCAAGGGCGGCAAGGGCGGCCTCGGCAACCTGCATTTCAAATCCAGCACCAACCGGGCGCCGCGCCAGTCCACGCCGGGCGAACCCGGCGAGGAGCGCCGTCTGCGCATGGAGCTGAAGGTGCTCGCGGACGTGGGCCTGCTGGGCATGCCCAACGCCGGCAAATCCACGCTGATCCGCGCGATCTCCGCGGCGAAACCCAAGGTCGCCGACTACCCCTTCACCACCCTGCATCCCAATCTGGGCGTGGTGCGCGTCGACCAGGACCGCAGTTTCGTGGTCGCCGACATCCCCGGCCTGATCGAGGGCGCCGCCGAGGGCGCCGGCCTCGGCCACCAATTCCTGCGCCATCTTGCCCGCACCCGCCTGCTCCTGCACCTGGTGGATCTGGCCCCCTTCGATCCCGAGACCGAGCCGGTGCGGGAGGCGCGCGCCATCGTCGATGAACTGCGCAAGTACGACGAGGCTTTGTACCTCAAACCGCGCTGGCTGGTGTTGAACAAGACCGATTTGGTCAACGCCGAAGAGCGGGCGGAACGCATCGCCGGCTTCGTCCGGGATTACGGCTGGGACGGGCCGGTGTTCGCCATTTCCGCCATCTCCGGGGAGGGCTGTCGGGCCTTGGTGTTCGCCATCATGGAACACCTGGAACAGAGCGCGCCCGCCGAACCGGAACAAGCCGGAGGCGAGGAGGCGGAAACATGAATCCCTCGGTCATCGCCGGCGCCCAGCGCCTGGTCGTGAAAGTGGGCAGCAGCCTGGTCACCGACGAGGGGCGCGGGCTGGACCACGCCCGGCTGGCCCTGTGGTCGGAGCAGATCGCCAAGCTCACCGAAATGGGCAAGGAAACCGTCCTGGTCAGCAGCGGCGCCATCGCCGAGGGCATCAAGCGCCTGGGCTGGAAGAAACGGCCCAAGGCGCTGAACGAGTTGCAAGCCGCCGCCGCCGTGGGCCAGATGGGCCTGATCGAGGCTTACGAGCGCAGCTTCCGCACCCATAAGCTGTCCACCGCCCAGATTCTGCTGACCCATGCGGACCTGGCCGATCGGGAACGCTACCTCAATGCCCGCTCCACCCTGCGCACCCTGCTGCTGTTGAAGGTCATCCCCATCATCAACGAGAACGACACGGTCACCACCGACGAGATCAAGGTGGGCGACAACGACACCCTGGGCGCCCTGGTGGCCAACCTGATCGAGGCCGACGCCCTCATCATCCTCACCGACCAGCCCGGTCTCTACACCGCCGACCCGCGCAAACACCCGGACGCCAAGTTCGTGCACGAGGCGGTCGCCGGCGATCCCGCCCTCGAAGAGATGGCGGGCGGCGCCGGCTCCAACGTGGGCACCGGCGGCATGATCACCAAGATCCTCGCCGCCAAGCGCGCCGCCCGCAGCGGCGCCCACACGGTCATCGTCAGCGGCCGCGAGCCGGATGTGTTGGCCCGCCTGGCCCAGGGCGAAGCCCTGGGCACCCAGTTGATCACGCGCCAGGCACCCCTGGCCGCGCGCCGCCAGTGGCTCGCCGATCACCTGCAGGTGGACGGCAAACTGTTGCTGGACGCCGGCGCCGTCCGCGCCCTGCTCAAGCAGGGCAAGAGCCTGCTGCCCATCGGCGTGGTGGAGGTGCGCGGTGAGTTCCAGCGCGGCGCGGTGGTCGCCTGCCTGGACGAAACCGGGCGCGACATCGCGCGCGGCTTGGCGAATTACAACTCGGACGAAGCCCGGCGCATCGCGCGCAAGCCCAGTTCGGAAATCGAAGCCATCCTGGGCTATGTGGATGAGCCGGAGCTGATCCATCGGGATAACCTGGCATTGCTTTGAGGTTTTATTCCCCCCCTTTGGAAAAGGGGGGTTAGGGGGGATTTAGCACGCGCTGATTATGCGGTTGGGCTGATTCTGGCTTCCTTCCCGCGTAAGGCCAGGGTGATTGGCCGGGCGCTCCCGGCCAATCACCCTCAGCACACTACAGGCGGTTGAGGGCGTGGAGGCGTTGATCCCTCTCCCCGGCCCTCCCCCGGTGGGGGAGGGAGAAAACCTCAATCCACCAGTGCCTTCGGCAACGGAAAGTTCACGTTCTCCTCGATGCCTTCCAGCGCTGTCACGGAGCCGGCCCCCAGTTCCATCAAGCGGGCGATGACCCCCTCCACCAGCACTTCCGGCGCCGAGGCCCCGGCGGTGACACCGATGCGGGATTTGCCGGCGAACCATTCCACCTGCAACTGCCCCGCGTTGTCCACCATGTAGGCGTCCAGACCCATGTTGCGGGCCACTTCGCGCAGGCGGTTGGAGTTGGAGGAATTGGGCGAGCCGACGACGATGACCAGGTCGCACTCGGCGGCCAGCTTCTTCACCGCGTCCTGGCGATTCTGGGTGGCATAGCAGATGTCGTCCTTCTTGGGGCCGCGGATGTTGGGGAAGCGCGCCTTCAGCGCCTCCACCATGCGCGCGGCGTCGTCCACCGAGAGGGTGGTCTGGGTGACGTAGGCGAGCTTGTCCGGGTCGGCGACCGCCAGCCGGGCCACGTCCTCGACGCCGTCCACCAGGTACATGCCGGTGTCGGATTGGCCCATGGTGCCTTCCACCTCCGGGTGGCCCTTGTGGCCGATCATGACGATCTCCTGGCCGGCCTCGCGCATCTTCTTCACTTCCACATGCACCTTGGTGACCAGGGGACAGGTGGCGTCGAACACGGTGAGGCCGCGCGTCTCGGCCTCCCGGCGCACCGACAGGGGCACGCCGTGGGCGCTGTAGATCAGGGTGGCGCCGATGGGGACGTCGCTCATCTCCTCGACGAAGACCGCGCCCTTGGCTTTCAGGTCGTCCACCACGAACTTGTTGTGGACCACTTCGTGGCGCACGTAGATGGGGGCGCCGAATTTCTTCAGGGCCTGTTCGACGATGGCGATGGCGCGGTCGACGCCGGCGCAGAAGCCGCGCGGATTGGCGAGGAGGATGGTGTTGGGCATCGGGGGTTCCTAGGGTGCGGGCGCTTCCACGGCCAGGATGCGCACCTCGAATTCCACCGGCAGACCCGCCAGGGGATGGTTGAAGTCCACTTGCACGCTGTCCTCGCCGATGGCGCGGATGATGCCGCTCATGCTCTGGCCGTTGGGCAAGTCGAAGGCCATCTGGCGGCCGACGACGAGTTCGCTTTCCGGTGGGAAGTCGGCGCGGGGCAGATCGTGGATCATGGCTGGATCATGGAAGCCGAAGGCGTCGCCTGGATCGAGCTGCCATGCGCGGTGATCGCCCGCCGCGAGACCCAGCAGCAAAGCTTCCAGGCGCACATCGATCTCGCCGCCGCCGAGGGTGAAGGTTTCCGGTTCGTCGTCGCCGAAAGTGTCGGCGATCTCCTCGCCCCGGCAAACCAGCCGGTAGTGCAAGGTGATCCGGTCGCCGAGCCGGATGGGCGCGCCGCTCATGGCTTGCCGTTCTTGCGGAAGCTGTCCAGCACCAGCAGCACGGCGCCCACGCTGATACCCGAATCCGCCACATTGAAGGCGGGCCAGTGCCAACCGCCCAGATGGAAATCCAGGAAGTCGATGACGTGGCCGTACAAGGCGCGGTCGATGACGTTGCCGATGGCGCCGCCCAGGATCAGGGCCAGCGCCAGGCAGAACAGCGGGCGTTCCCGCGTCTTGCGCAACAGGTAGACCATGAGGCCGGCCGCGACGATGCCCACCGCCATGAAGAAGCCGCGCTGCCAACCGGGCTGGTCGGCGAACAGGGAGAAGGCGGCGCCGGTGTTGTGGACGTGCACCAGGTTGAAGAAGCCGGTGAGGGGGATCACCTCCTGGTAGGCGATGAGCCGGTTCATCACCAGCATCTTGGTGATCTGGTCCAGCACCAGCACCAGGGCGGCGAGCCAGAGCCAGGAGAGGCCGGAACGTGAAGGATTCACAGGGTGTTCCCCCCTTTGAAAAAGGGGGGGTGGGGGGATTCAACAGGCAAGCGAATCTCCGCGCGCGGAATCCCCCTCGCTCCCCCTTTTCCAAAGGGGGAGGCAAACCCGCGCTCAGGCGTGCTCACGCTTTTCACCTTCGCCATGGAGATTGCTCACGCAGCGCCCGCACAGGCCGGGGTGGTCCGGATCGGCGTTCACGTCGGCGCGCACGTGCCAGCAGCGCTCGCATTTCTCGTGGGCCAGGGCGGCGACTTCGACGCGGGTGTCGCCGCCGGCCTGCACCACCTGCGCGGCGGAGGTGATGAGCAGGAAGCGCAGGTCGTCGCCCAGGGCGGCCAGCAGGTCGTAATCCCGGCCATCGGCATGGAAGCTGACGTCGGCCTGCAGGGAGGAGCCCACCTGGCCCGCCACCCGCAGTTCCTCGATGCGCTTCAGGGCCAGGCCGCGCAGTTCCCGCAGGCGGGCCCAGTTGGCCAGCAGGGTTTCTGCTTCGGCCTGCCGGGGCAGTTCGTGCCACAGGCCCAGGAACACGCTCTCCGACTTGCATTGCAACGCCCAGATTTCCTCGGCGGTGAAGGACAGGATGGGGGCCATGAGACGGGTCAGCGTCTGCAGGATGTGCCACAGGGCGCTTTGCGCGGCCTGGCGCGGCCGGCCCGCCTTGGCGGTGGTGTAGAGCCGGTCCTTGAGGATGTCCAGGTAGAAGGCGCCCAGATCCTCGGAGCAGAAGTTGTGCAGGCGCTGCACGGCGGTGTGGAAGCTGTAGACCCGGTAGTCGGCCAGCACCGCTTCCTGCATCTCCCGGGTCAGGGCCAGGGCATAGCGGTCGATTTCCAGCCACTGTTCCGGCGCCAGCAGGTTGGCCGGGTCGAAGTCGGCGGTGTTGGCGAGCAGGAAGCGCAGGGTGTTGCGGATGCGGCGGTAGCCGTCCACGGCGCGCTTGAGAATCTCGTCGGAGATGGTCAGTTCGCCCGAGTAGTCGGTGGAGGCCACCCACAGGCGCAGGATGTCGGCGCCGTAGGTGTCCATGACCTTTTGCGGGGCGATGACGTTGCCCTTGGACTTGGACATCTTCATGCCCTTGCCGTCGACGACGAAGCCGTGGGTGAGCAGGGCTTCGTAAGGCGCGTGGCCATCGGTGGCGCAGCCGGTGAGCAGGCTCGACTGGAACCAGCCGCGGTGCTGGTCGGAGCCTTCCAGGTAGAGGTCGGCGGGGTGCTTGAGTCCCTCCCGCTCCTTGAGCAGGCAGGCGTGGGTGACGCCGGAGTCGAACCAGACGTCCAGGGTGTCCCGGTTCTTCACGTAGTCGTCGGCCTCGTCACCCAGGAGTTCCTTCGGGTCCAGGCTGAACCAGGCCTCGATGCCGGCCTGCTCCACCCGCTTCGCCACTGCCTCCAGCAGTTCCTGGCTGCGCGGGTGCAGTTCGCCGGTGGATTTGTGCACGAAGAAGGGCATGGGCACGCCCCAGTTGCGCTGGCGCGAGACGCACCAGTCCGGCCGGGTCTTCATCATGGCTTCCAGGCGGGCGCGGCCCCAGGCGGGGAAGAACTCGGTTTCCTCGACCGCGCGCATGGCCAGGGCACGAAGGGAATTCCCCTCCCCCCCGGGGGGAGGGGTTAGGGGAGAGGGAGTCCTGTTGCCTGGAATAACGCCTGTTCCCTCTCCCCCCGCCCCTCCCCCGGTGGGGGAGGAGAGCTGACGGTCCATGCCGATGAACCACTGCCGCGTGGCGCGGAAGATGATGGGGGTCTTGTGGCGCCAGCAATGGGGGTAGCTGTGCTTCAGGGTTTCCTGGGCCAGCAGGTGGCCGTTCTCCGTGAGCACCTCCAGCACCTTCTTGTTGCCGGCCCACACCGACAGGCCGCCCAGTAGCGGGGTGTCGGCGTAGAACTTGCCGTCGTCGCCCACCGGGTTGTCCACCTTGAGGCCGTATTTCTGGCCGGCGATGTAGTCGTCATGGCCGTGGCCGGGGGCGATGTGCACCAGGCCGACGCCGGCCTCCAGGGTGACGAAGTCGGCCAGGATCACCGGCACCTGGCGCTCGTAGAAGGGGTGTCGCAGCTTCAGGCCTTCCAGGTCGGCGCCCTTGACCTGGGCGATGGTCTCCACCGCCTCGAAGCCGTAGCGCTTGATGGCCGCCTCCGCCAGCTCCCGGGCCAGGATGAGGATGCCCTTGGGGGTGCGGATGAGGTGGTAGGTGAAGTCCGGATGCACCGCCACCGCCTGGTTGGCGGGCAGGGTCCAGGGCGTGGTGGTCCAGATCACCGCGTAGGCCGGGCAGTCGCCCTCGCTCGGCAGCCCAAGGCGTTGCGCGAGGTCGGCGCAGTCGGCGACGGGAAAGGCCACGTCGATGGCCGGCGAGGTCTTGTCCTCGTATTCCACCTCGGCTTCCGCCAGGGCCGAGCCGCAGTCCACGCACCAGTGCACCGGCTTGGCGCCCAGGTAGAGGTGGCCGTTGGCCTGGATCTTCCCCAGTTCCCGGATGATGTCCGCCTCGAAGCGGTAGTCCATGGTCAGGTAGGGATTGTCCCAGTCCCCCAGCACGCCCAGGCGGATGAAGTCGGCCTTCTGGCGCTCCACCTGGCTTGCCGCGTATTCCCGGCACAGTTCCCGGAAGCGCGCCGGCGGCGTGTCCTTGCCGTGGGTCTTCTCCACCACCAGCTCGATGGGCAGGCCGTGGCAGTCCCAGCCCGGCACGTAGGGGGCGTCGAAGCCCTCCAGGGTCTTGGTCTTGACGATGACGTCCTTGAGGATCTTGTTCACCGCGTGGCCGATGTGGATGTCGCCGTTGGCGTACGGCGGACCGTCGTGCAGTACCCAGATGGGGCGGCCTTTGGCGTTGGCGCGCAGCTTCTCGTACAGCTTCTTTTCCTGCCAGGACTTGACCCAGGCGGGCTCGCGTTTGGCGAGGTCGCCGCGCATGGGGAAGGGGGTGTCGGGGAGGTTGAGTGTGTCTTTGTAGTCGGGCATTTTGGGTTGTTGCCTGATGCGTGGTTATGCGTAGTTTGAGGGGGTTTGGCCGGGGGCGCCCGGCGGCGCGTTACTTTCTTTGCTCGTGCAAAGAAAGTAACCAAAGAAAGCACGCCCCGCTTCCGTCGAAACCCCGAGGATTCCGGCCTTGCCCGGGCGGCAAAAGAACTCGCTGCGCTCAAACAGCTTTTGCCGGCCTTCGGCTTCCCCGGTCAAGACCGGAATCCTCGGCTCCGTCAGAGGGGGGGCAAACCGTCGCGCGGCGACGCCTTTCCCCCTCTGCCGCCGCCGCTCGGTGTCCAATCTCACGGGGGAAGTCGGCGAGCGATGTTTGAGCCCGCAGGGCGAGTTTGCGAGCCGCCCGTGGGATTGGGCGCCGAGCGGGGATTTCGGCGGAAGCGGGGTGGCCTTCTTTTGGTTACTTTTCTTGGCCACACAAGAAAAGTAACTTGCCGCCGGGCAACCCCCGGCCAACCACCCCCACCTTAAGTTACCGTTCCGCGAGTCGCAGGGCGCTAAATCCCCCCTGCCCCCCCTTTTCCAAAGGGGGGAACGCCCATGGCGGCGGGAACCAAGGACATCACACATTCAACATCTCCCGCGCCTGTCGCGCATCCTCGTCGATCTGCGCGATCAGCGCCTCCAGACTCGGAAACTTCGCCTCGTCCCGCAGCTTGTGCAGAAACTCCACCCGCAAATGTCGCCGATAGATGGACCGCTCGAAATTGAACAGATGCACTTCCAGGGTGGGCCGGCCGTTGGTGTGCACGGTGGGACGCGTGCCCAGGCTCGCCACGCCGGGCCAGTCCGGCTGCTCCAGGCCTTGGACGCGCACGGCGAAGATGCCGGTGAGCGGCGGGCGGTTGTGCTTGAGTTGGATGTTCGCGGTGGGATAGCCGATCTTGCGGCCGAGCTGGTCGCCGCCCACCACCCGGCCGGAGATGGAGTAGGGCCGGCCCAGCAACTGGGCGGCCAGGGCCATGTCGCCGGCGGCCAGTGCCTCGCGCGCGGCGGTGCTGGAGGCGCGCTGGCCGGCGGCTTCCACCGTGTGCAGGGCTTCCGCCTCGAAGCCGAAGCGTTCGCCCAGTTGTTTCAGCAGGGCGAAATCTCCAGCCCGTTTCGCGCCGAAACGGAAGTCGTCGCCTACCAGCACATAGCGGGCCTGGAGGCCTTCCACCAGGATGCGGCGCACGAAATCCTCGGCGGACAGGGTGGCGAAGGGGCGCGAGAATCGGCAGACGTGGACATGAGCCACGCCCAGGCCGCGCAATATCTCCAGCTTCTCGCGCAGGGAGGTGAGGCGGGTGGGCGCGGAATCCGGCGTGAAGATCTCGCGCGGGTGCGGCTCGAAGGTCAGCACGGCCGGCGCCGCGCCCACCGAGGCGGCGCGCGCGGTGAGCCGGGCCAGCATGGCCTGGTGGCCCAGATGCACCCCGTCGAAGTTGCCGATGGTGACGGCATTGGGGTGGTTGGCGCCGGACCGCGTGCCGAACCAGCCGTGAGTCATCCGCATGGTGGGGTTATCTCGTTGAAAAAACGTGAATTTTAGCGGCCGGCGAGGGGTAGCGTCTATTCGGCGGCGCGGCGCTTGAAGTCGGCGGGACGGAATCCCAGCAGGCCCAGGGTGGTGAAATAGATCAGCACGCCGCCCGCCACGAGACCGCCGAGATGCAGGATGCGGTGGCTGAAATGATAGGTCAGCCAGCGCGCCTCGCCGGCCATGGCGAACCAGAGGAACACGCCCATGGCGAGCAGGGCCAGGGCCAGTTTCGCCATGAACGCATACCAGCCGGGCTGGGGCTGGTAGATGTCCTGCTTGCGCAGCTTGTGCAGCAGGATGCCGGCGTTGAGGCAGGCGCCCAGGCCGATGGACAGGGCCAGGCCGGCGTGTTTCAGATGCCAGACGAACAGCAGGTTCATCGCCTGGGTGGCGACCAGGGTGAAGATGGCGATCTTCACCGGCGTCTTGATGTTCTGGCGGGCGTAGAACCCCGGCGCCAGCACCTTCACCAGGATCAGGCCGAGCAGGCCGACGCTGTAGGCCACCAGTGCCCAGCGGGTCATTTCCAGGTCGTGGACGGAGAATTCGCCATAGAGAAACAGGGTGGCGATCAGGGGCACGGCGAGGATGCCCAAGGCCACGGCGGCGGGCGCGGCGAGCATCAGGGTCATGCGCAGGCCCCAGTCGAGCAGCCTGGAATATTGGGACGGGTCGTCGTCGGCGTAATGCTTCGCCAGGGAGGGCAGCAGGATGGTGCCCAGGGCCACGCCCAGCATGCCGGTGGGGAATTCCATGAGCCGATCGGCGTAGTAGAGCCAGGACACGCTGCCGGTATCCAGGAAGGAGGCGAACAGGGTGTTGATCAACAGGCTGACCTGGGCGATGGAGACGCCGACTGCGGCGGGGCCCATGAGTTTGAGGATGCGGCGCACGCCCTCGTCCCGGGGCGTCCAATCCCAACTGGGCAGCATGCCCAGTTTTTTGAGCGAGGGGATCTGCAGGGACAGTTGCAGGATGCCGCCGAGAAACGCGCCCCAGCCCAGGGCCAGCACCGGCGGGTCGCACCAGGGCGCGGCGACGGTGGCGGCCAGTATCATCGCCACGTTGAGCAGCACCGGCGTGAAGGCGGGCACCATGAAGCGGCTGAAGGAGTTGAGGATGCCGCCGGCGAAGGACACCAGAGAGATGAACAGGATGTAGGGGAAGACGATGCGGGTCAGGTTGACCGTCAGTTCGAATTTGTCCGGCGTCGCCGCGAAGCCCGGCGCCGAGATCAGAACGATGAGGGGCGCGCCCAGCACGCCCAGGGCCGCGACGCCGGCCAGGATCACGAACAGCAGGGTGGCGACCCGGCCCACCAGCAGGCGGGCGGCCTCCTCACCGCGCTTGTTCCGGTATTCCGCCAGGATGGGCACGAAAGCCTGGGAAAACGCGCCTTCCGCGAACAGGCGGCGCAGCAGGTTGGGCAGCTTGAAGGCGACGAAGAAGGCGTCGGTCGCCGCGCCCGCGCCGAACGCGCGGGCGATCACCGCGTCGCGCGCGAAGCCCAGGATGCGGGACAGCAAGGTCATGGAGCTGACCGCGGCGAGGGCGCGCAGGAGGTTCATCGTGGGGCGGCGTTGTGGCGGGAAAGACGCGGCATGGTAGCGAATGGCCGGGCGCGGGGATAGTAAGTCGACGCGGGTGCTTGCCTAGCCGTAATTCGGCCGGTAAGATGCGCGTTTTCTCGTCGCATCCAGATCAAGGAGTTCCTGTATGGCTAACAGCGCACAGGCAAAGAAACGCGCCCGTCAGGCTGCCTCGCAGCGTCTGCATAACATGGCCCAGCGCTCGGCTTACCGGACCGCGGTCAAGAAGGTTCGCAAGGCGATCGAAGCGGGCGACAAGAGCGCCGCCCAGGCCGCCCTCATCGAAAACATGTCCGTCATCGACAGCCTCGCCGACAAGAAGATCGTGCACAAGAACAAGGCCGCCCGCCATAAGAGCCGCCTGTCCGGCGCCATCAAGGCCATGGCCTGATCGCCGCAAGTTTCTGTTTGCAAGCCGCCCGGCAGGTCCGGGCGGTTTTGTTTTGTGGCGAGGGATTCGTCCGGGCGTGTGTCGGAACGGCCTGGTTTAGCGCGCCGTCCGGCGTCCGTCGGTGACTTCCAGGTCGTTCTGGGTCGCGAAGTCCAGCAGGAACTTGAACAGGCGGGAATCCTCGAGTTCCAAGGCCCGGTTGATCACCACGCAGCGGACACCCTCGCGGGTCACCGGCCGCACGTTGGGCGAGTAGTTAAGCCGGTTGTCGCTGCCGACATGGGACGCCACGCTCGCCAGACGTTCAGCCCAGTCGCTGGGACGAAAAGTGCGGCCCTGCGTGGTGACGCCTCGGATGACCACTTCGCCGGCGAATGCGGATTCCATGTTTGGGGCTATGCTCTTGACTGGGTTGGCGGGGATTTTACCCGCCTATAATCGGCAGCCTTATGAAAAACTGGAGAAGAGAATGAGCTTGGATCGCGTACCCGTCGGCCGGGATATCCCCAATGATTTCAACGTCGTCATCGAGATTCCCGCCCATGGCGAGCCCATCAAGTACGAGGTGGACAAGGCCAGCGGCGCCATGTTCGTGGACCGCTTCATGTCCACCGCGATGCACTACCCCTGCAACTACGGCTACATCCCCCACACCCTGTCCGAGGATGGCGATCCGGTGGACGTGCTGGTGATCACCCCCATTCCCCTGATCACCGGCGTGGTGGTGCGTTGCCGCCCGGTGGGCATGCTGAAGATGGCCGACGAGGCGGGTGTCGACGCGAAGCTGCTGGCGGTGCCGGTGGACAAGCTCACCAATCTGTACCGGGACATCGAATCCCCCCGCGATCTGCCGGAATCCATGCTGAACCAGATTTCCCACTTCTTTGAGCACTACAAGGATCTTGAAGCGGGCAAATGGGTGAAGGTCGAGGGCTGGGTCGGCGCCGAGGAAGCCAAGGCGGAAATTCTGGCCGGCGTCGCGCGTTACCAGGCTACCCCGGAAAAACCCGGTTTCTGATGCGCGTCTGCATCCTCTCCGACAGCCACGACAACCGCCGCCTGCTGGAACACGCGGTGGCGGACGCGAAGGCGCGGGGAGCCGAGGCCATTCTGCATTGCGGCGACGTGGTGGCGCCCACCACCTTGCGCGTGTTGAAGAAGTTCGAGTTGCCGGTGCACGCCATCCACGGCAACAACACCGGCGACCTCTACGCCATGAGCCAGCTTGCCCACGAACCCGACAGTCTGGTGCGCTACCACGGCCAGGACGCGGTGGTTCACCTCGCGGGGCGCAGCCTGTTCATGGTGCATTACCCCCACTACGCCCTGGGCATGGCCCTGACCGGCGACTACGATCTGGTTTGTTGCGGCCATGACCATCGCGTCAGCATCCAGAGCGTCGCCAACATCAAGGGCGCCACCACCTGGCTGGTGAATCCCGGCACCGTCGGCGGCGTCGGCAAGGGGCCGACCTACGTGCTCGCCGATCTCGCGAACCTGTCCTTCGAGGTGTTCGATGTGCCCGCCGAGCCCGGCGAGGCCTGCAACATGCCGCCGGTCAGCGTTCACGTCTGAGCGGCGCGCGCCGGACGGAAGATTTCCTTGTCGTCGTAGAACGCCGGGTCTTCGTTGGCGGGCCACCAGCCGGGAATGCCGAGCACAGGCAAGGGCGGGAGCTGGGCTGGGCGGGCGATGCGGCGGCTTTGCCAGACCGTGGCGACGGCCCGGTCCGTTTCCGCATCACGCTCATCCGGGCGCGCTTCCATCGGCACGAACAGGCATTTCGCCGTGATGCCGGGCCAGGGCGCCAGCAGTTTTTCCAGCACGGCGTGGCCGATGACGAAGGGTCTGACGCGGCGCCAGAGGCCGCGCCGATCGACGAAGGCCTCGCGCCATTTTCTTGCCGTGATCGATTCCGCCAATGCGGCCAATTCCGCCTCGGGGCCGGCGATGACCAGACCGCTTTCGTCGAACAGGGTGGCCGCGTCGGATTCCGGGCCGCGCGCCGACGCGATGTCCAGCGCGTCGCACTGCACCGCGTTCAGGGTGGACTTGGCGGCGGGAAAGGCGATCCAGGCGAGGGCATTGAACAGGTCGTGCCAGTTGTCCGCGCGGGTGGGAACGGTGCCCTTGGCCAGGATGCCCGCTTCGTAGTCCCGTTGGCCGCAACGCCGGTATTGGGGCTGGAAGCGGATCGGCAGACCGCGCGCATTGACGATCTTCCGCGCCTCCGCCAGCCGATTGAGCCGTTCCGTGGACGGCCAGTCCGTCCCGCTCAATTCCCCGACCCAGGGGCGCAGATGGGCGAAGGGCGGCGTCGCGGCGAAGTCGGCGCGCCAGGTATCGGTCATCGTGTGAGTTCGGCCAGGCGCGAGCGGTAGCGCCGCGTCAACTCATGTTCCGGACCCAGCGTGTTGAACAGGGCGATCATGGCGCGGCGGCCGATGTCGTCTCGGTAAGCGGGCGCGCGCCGGGCCAGTTCCAAAAGTTGGTCCAGGGCGGCCGCAGGCATGTCGTCGAACAAGGCGCGGGCGGCCAGCGCGAGCCGGGCGCCATGGTTTTCCGCGTCGGCCGCGAGTTCGCCTTCCGCATCGTCCGGACCGTTGCCTGCGGCATCGATCAGTTCCAGATGGGAGAGCAGCGGCGCGATGTCGCCGGCGGCCCGCGCCGGCGCGGGCAGAGCGGACAGCAGGTCCAATGCTTCCCCGGCGCGGCCGGCCAGGGTGAGCAGTTTCGCCAGATCCACGGCGACGGCCAGATCCTCCGGCTGTTCCACCGCGATGCGGGCCAGCATGGCGATGGCTTCCTCGCTGCGGCCGGCCTGATGCAGGGCGAGGGCCGCCATGCGTTCCCGATCCTGCTCGCCGGCCAGGAAGCGCCCCAGGGCCGCGCGGAAGGTGCTGTCAGGTTCGGCGCCGTGGATGGTGTGGACGGCCTCGCCCTTGAGGAAGAATTTCACCGTGGGCACGCTGGTCACGCCCATGCGGCGCGCGTTGTGGCCGAGCTTCTCGGTGTCGACCATCACCAGCAGGAAACGGCCGCCGTGCTCCGCAGCGAGCTGGACCAGGCGGGGCATGAGCAGCATGCAGGGGCCGGCCTTGGGCGACCAGAAGTGGACGACGACCAAGCCCTTCATGGAGTTGCCAAGAATGAGACGCTCGAAGTTTTCCGCGTCGGCGTCGAAGACGTAGGGCGAGAGGCGTTCGGACACGTTCAGTATCCCCAAAGTTGTTTCCAGTCGATCTTCGGCCAAGCCGGTTCCACTTCCAACACGTTGCGCAGCCGATGGGTCCGGGTGGTCAGATCCCGTTCCCGCGGCGGGTCCAGGGGGCGCCCGCGGGAATCCATGAAGCTGACCGCGAAGCGGATCGAGCCGCCGCGACCGCGCCGGGTGATGCAGGCGTTTTCCTTATTCGCGAGCTTGACCAGGGTGCCGGGGGGAAACAGGCCGACACGGCGCAGCAACAGCGTGGCGATCTGGCTGTCGAGTCGACCATTCTCGCGCCCGAAAATTTCCTGCAGGGCGAAGCGGCCGGATTTCGGCGGCCGGTAGTTGCGGCCGGTGATTTTCGCGCAATAGGTATCCGCGACCCGCAGGATGCGCGCGCTCAGACGGATATCCGCCCCGGCGATGCCGGCCGGGTAGCCGCTGCCATCCATGTTCTCGTGATGCTGGGCCACCGTGTCCAGCCAGTCGAGATCGTTCAGCCCCGCCCGCGCCAGGCGTTCCACGGAACGCATCGGGTGGGCCAGCAGCCGCTGCCGCTCTTCCCGGGTGGGCGTGGCGGCCTGATCGGCGAGCCGGTCATGCAGGGGGAGATCGGCCAGATTCATGGTGAGGGCGGCCCCGGCCAGGCATTCCCGCTCCCGATCGTCGATTTCCATCTGGTCAGCCAGGAGCAGCGCGACGAACATGACATGCAGACTGTGCGCGACGCTGGGACGGGCCAGGGGGGCGAGGCGCGGGTAGCCCAGGCAGGCGTCGCTGTCCACCTGGAACACCGCGCGCAAGTCCCGCGCCACGGCCCGCAGCGCATCGGGGTCGAAGGTGTTGTCCGCGGCGGACAGCAGCGCCTCGGCCTGCATGCCCAATCCCGCCAGACGGTCCAGAAGCCGGTTCGCATCCATGCCGGATTCGAGTTTTCGGAACAGGGGCCGCCCGAGCAGTTTCACGAAGTGGGCCTCGTCCGTGATGACCAGGCCTGCGCCGGCCACCAGCACGCCGGATTCCGTGAACAGATCCCACGGCAGGGGTTCGCCGATCAGGGACAGGTCGAGTTGGGCGGGTCGCAACACGCGGACAGGTTTCTGGATGTGATGTGGGCGGGAGTATTATCCACGGGTCCAGTCCGTGGGAGCCCCAAGATGACCGTCCATGCCTTGAATAACCAGGAAATCCGCCTTCTGCGGGAAGAACTCGAACTGCTCATGGTCGAGCGCCAGAAACTGCTGCAAGTGGTGGGCGCTTCCGCCGTGTTGGTGGCCAACCTGGATTCGGACACCCTGCCCGAGGATCAGGACACCATCGATGCCGCCGAACTGCTGGCCGAGAGCCTGAACGCCCTGTCCGAGGAGAGTCTCAAGGATGCGCTGGAATCGGTGCGCGCCGAGTTCGATACCGAGGACCGGCAGGAAGGATCCCACCCCAGCTGAGCAGGCGTCGGCGTCGCCGCTCAGGCCGCGCCGAGCAGGCGCACCTCCCGCTGCGGGAAGGGGATGACGATTCCCCGCGCGCGGAAAGTTTCCAGAATGGTTTTATTGATTTCCCCGGCCGCCTCGAGGAAATCCTCCGCCTTGACCCAGGGCTTCACCGCGATATCGACACTGGAGTCCGCCAGCGTCCGCACCAGGACCAGCGCTTCGGGATCGCGCAGAACGCGCGGGTTGGCGGCCAATATTTCCCGGACCGAAGCCAGCGCCAGCGCGATGTCCGTGCCGTAGGCCACGCCCACCGCCAAATCCAGCTGACGGATGCCGCCGTGGTTGTGGAGTATCTCGCCGACGATCTTGCGGTTGGGGATCACCACGCGGGAGCGGTCCAGATGGCTCAAGACCGTGTTGAACAGGCTGATTTCCTCCACCACGCCTTCCTCGCCGACGATGGAGATGTATTCGCCGATCCGGAACGGATGCGTGAAGATGATGGTCAGGCCCGCGACCAGATTGCCCAGCACACCCTGCATGGCCAGGGCGACGCCGGCCCCCGCCACGCCCAGGCCGGCGATGAGCGGCAGCAGTTCCACCCCCAGGTTTTGCAGGGCGAGAATGAGGAACAGGCCGAACACGAGGATGCGCAGGATGCGCACCAGCAGTTGCCGCACCGTTTCCTCCATGCCCAGCCTGCCCAGCATGCGTTCGGCGAGCCCGCCCAGCCAGCGGCCGATGAAGAAGCCGACGACGAGAATCAGCAGCGCGACCAGGAGCTTGGGGCCGAACCGGATGGCGAGATCCAGCAGGGTGCTTTTTGCCTGTTCCAGCGTGGCGAGATGGTCGTCCATGGCGGTTCCGGAAGGGGTCACTGGTTGGGCGTTTCCGCGAGGATCAGGTCGTAGAGCTCCCAGGACAGCCGCGCATCCTCGGCGCTGACCTTGCGCACCGCCTGGCCGACGCTGACCATGACGAAATCGCCGACGGCCACCGGCTCATCCTGCAGCATGAACAGGGAAATATCGCGCTCGATGCCACGGGCTTCGCAACGGGCGGAAAGTCCGTCGACTTCAATAATTTGCATGGGGATGGCGAGACACATGATGTAACCAATTAATAAAATTAATAATAAGTATAAGTCATTGAATGCAGATGAAGAAGTCCGGAATATTGCAGAAAAATTGAGCAATATCAACATGTTGATGGATTTACTCTGTTGTTTTTGCTGCAACTGCAAATTATGCTTCGCCGCCATGAAAACCCTAGTGCTCGGTATCGGCAATACCTTGCTCAGCGATGAGGGGGTGGGCATTCATGTCCTGCATGCCCTCGCCGCCGAGTCCCCGCTACCGGAAGATGTGGAACTTCTGGATGGCGGCACCCTTTCCTTCACCCTGGCCGGACCCATCGAGGAAGCCGATGCGCTGATCGTGGTGGACGCCGCCAACATCAAAGCCGACCCAGGGATATGGCGCTTGTTCGAGGGCGAGGCGATGGACGCCTTCCTGCTCGGCAACCGCAAGTCCACGGTGCACGAAGTGGGCCTGACCGATCTGCGCGCCATCGCCATACTGGCCGGGCATTGGCCGGAAAAACGGGCGATGCTGGCGATCCAGCCTCAGGAAGTGGACTGGGGCGAGCATCCCACCCCCGCCGTCGCCGCCGCCATCGCGCCCGTCTGTGCCGCCATCCGAGACCTCATCCGGGAGTGGAATCATGTCGCTTGACGACATCCCCGTCGTCCAGGCCGGCGGGGCCGGCTTGTCCGGCAACGCGCCCATATTGCTGCGCGAGACCGCCGAACTGGTGCGCCGCCTGCTCGATTCGGGCGAATCCACGGCCATCGATCTCCAGGCCTTGCCGCTGACACCGACGGACCGGGACTGGTTGCGGGAGCAACTGGGCAAGGGCGAGATATCGGTCACCCTCGAGGCGGAGGGCGAGTCCACTCTGAACGAAACGGCCTGTCCCGGCGTGTGGTGGGTGACCCATCGGAATGAGAAGGGCGTGGTGACTTCCGAGTTCCTCGAAGTTGCCCTAGTACCCGAGTTGGTTAAGGCCCATACGGAAGATATAAAAATCGGATTAGAACATCTTGAATTTCTAATTTCTGATCTATCCTGAATTTGTGCCCACCCAGGGCGGGCACGATTCGGCACCCAGTTGAGCGTTGTGAGCCAGGAGGCGAAGCATCATGCAAGGTCCTTTGATTGACACCCTAGCGCGGCAAGGCGTGACCCGCCGCACATTCTTCAAGTATTGCGCCACGTTGGCGTCCATGATGGCGCTACCCCCCTCCGCGGGGCGCGCCATGGCGGAAGCGATGGCGGCGGCGCCGGCCGGGGCGAAGCGGCCATCGGTCATCTGGCTGCCGTTCCAGGAATGCACCGGCTGCACCGAGTCCATTACCCGCTCCCATTCCCCTTCCATCGAAGGCATGATCTTCGACATGGTGTCCCTGGACTATCAGGAAACCCTCATGGCGGCCGCCGGCCACCAGGCCGAGGAAGCCCTCGAGAAGGCCATGAAGGATAACGAGGGCAAGTACCTGCTGATCGTCGACGGTTCCGTGCCGCTGGGCATGGATGGCGCCTATTCCTGCATCGCCGGCAAATCCAATCTGGAAGCCCTGAAGGAAGTCGCCAAGGGTGCCGCGGCGATCGTCGCGATGGGTTCCTGCGCGGCCTTCGGCGGCATTCCCAAGGCGAATCCAAATCCCACCGGCGCCGTTTCGGTATCCGATGTGATCAAGGACAAGCCCATCGTCAACATCCCCGGCTGCCCGCCCATCCCGGTGGTCATGACCGGCGTGCTGGCCCATTTCCTCACCTTCGGCAGCTTGCCGGAGTTGGACAGCAAGGGCCGCCCGAAAGCGTTCTACGGCGAAACCATCCATGACCGCTGCTATCGTCGCCCGTTCTACGACCAGGGCAAGTTCGCCAAGACCTTCGACGACGAGGGCGCGCGCAACGGCTGGTGCCTGTTCGAGCTGGGTTGCAAGGGTCCGGTGACCTACAACGCCTGCGCCACTGTCAAGTGGAATGGGGGGACTTCCTGGCCGGTGGAATCCGGGCATGGCTGCCTGGGCTGTTCCGAGCCCGATTTCTGGGATGCGGGCGGCTTCTACAAAGCCCTTTCGATGCCGGCGAATCCCCTGAAGATGGCTTCCGCGGCGGCCGCCGCCGGCGCCGTGGCGGGCGTGGCGGTCAGTTTCGTCAACCGGGCCAAGAAGAGCGCCGCGAAGGCCGGTCATGAGACCACGACCCTGGCCGATCTGGAGAAATGATCATGAATGAAATGCAATTTCTAACCTGGGTAAGGGGTACCGGCCTCAATATCGCCGTCGCGGTCTTCCTGTTGGGCGTCCTCTGGCGTTTGATCGAGATCTACAGCCTGGGCCGCAAGAAGGATCTGTCGGCGCCGCGCCATACGGCGGGAGCTTCCGGTCTGAACACCGTGTTCCGGCGTTCCATTCCGCCCGAGGGCATGGTGAAGAAGTCGCCGGTCAGCTACATCGGCGGCTACACCTTCCACTTCGGTCTGGCCATCGTGGTGTTCCTGTTCGCGCCCCACATCAAGCTGATCCAGAGCCTCACCGGATTGTCCTGGCCGGGGCTGCCGTCCCAGTTCATCGACCTGGTCGCGGTCATCACCATCGCCGCCATGGTGGTAGTGCTGGTGGACCGCATCAACAAGCCGGTCAAGCGCTATCTCTCCACGTTCGAGGACTGGTTCACCTGGCTGGTGACCTTCCTGCCCCTGTTGACCGGTTGGCTCGCCGTGCGGCATCTGCTGTTGCCGTACACCACCATGCTGGCCTTGCACATCCTGAGCGTGGAAATTCTTCTCGTCGTTCTGCCGTTCACCAAGTTGTTCCATGCCTTTACCGTCTTCGGTTCGCGTTGGTACAACGGCGCGGTCAATGGTCACAAAGGAGTCGCGGTATGAGCGCCACCATGGAAAAAGGCGTCCGGGTCCTCAAGGAAGTCATCGACGCCCCCATCGCCAGTTACTTCAACAGTTGCGTGCACTGCGGCCTGTGCGCCGAAGCCTGCCTGTTCTATACGGAAACCGGCGATCCCAAGTACACCCCCATCCACAAGCTGGAGCCGTTGCGCCGGGTCTACGAGCAGGAATACACCCTGCTCGGCCGCCTGAAGAAGATGGTGGGGCTGTCCAAGCCGGTCACCGATGCCGAGCTGGGCGAATGGCAGGAACTGGTCTACAACTCCTGCACCCTGTGCGGCCGCTGTTCCGTCGTCTGCCCGGTGGGCAACGACATCGTCTACATGGTGCGCAAGTTCCGCGAGGGCATGTCCGCCTCTGGCAACGCGCCGGTCGGCATCAAGGGCGCGGTCAACCGCACCGTCACCATCGGCAGTCCCATGGGCGTCAAGCTGCCCGCCGTCAAGGCGCAGATGAAGCACGTGGAGGAAGACTACGGCCTGCCCATCCCCATGGATGCGGAAGGCGCGGAGTACATGGTCATGCTGTCGTCCATGGAAATCATCAATTTCCCGGAATACCTGGGCGCGATCGCCAAGATCATGAATCAGGCCGGCAAGACCTGGACCCTGTGTTCCACCGCCTTCGAAGCCACCAACGCCGGCATGCAGATCGGCAACTCGGACCTGGCCAAGCTGCTGGTCTCCCGCATCGTCGACGGCGCCGAGAAACTCAAGGTCAAGTGCGTCATCAGCCCGGAATGCGGCCATGCCTACACCGCGCTGCGCTGGGAAGGCGCCAACCTGATCGGCCGGCCCTTCACGTTCAAGGTGCAGCACATCATCGAGGTGCTGGGCGAGTTCCAGGAGCAGGGCCTGCTCAAGACCGAGGGGTTCGAGACCGACAAGCTGACCTTCCACGATCCTTGCCAGTTGGCGCGCCGCGGCGGCGTCATCAATCAGCAACGCAACCTGATGAACATGGTCGCGAAGAACTTCGTCGAGATGCCCGACGCCGGCTTCATGAACTGGTGTTGCGGCGGCGGCGGCGGCGCCTCGGCCATCGAGGAAGGCGAGGAATTGCGCATCGAAGCCTTCAAGAAGAAGAAGTCCCAGTTGGATGCCGTCAAGCCGGACCGCCTGGTCACCGCCTGCGCGAACTGCCGCATCGTGCTGGAAGAAGGCCTGGAGCACTACCAGATGGATATCCCCGTGGTCGGCCTGACTGAGATGATCGCCGAGCACATTCCGGAAAAAGGAGCCTGAGCCATGGCAATCACCAATGACAAGGACTTCAAGGCGACCCTGGCCGGCCTTTCCGCCGCCCAGCAGCGCCAAGTGGCCGCGCGTTTCGTGCAGCGGGTGTTCGATCTCAGCAAGGATGTGCGGGTCAAGGCCGCCCTGGACGTGGCCGGCCGCGCCGACATTTCCGACGCGGAACTGACGGTGGTCTCCCAGGCGGCCAATACCGCGCGGGTGGAAAGCTTCACCCAGTGCGGCAGGGAAACCGACTGGGGCGCCCAGGCCGGCCACTTCGTCGCCAAGGCGGCGGTGGCCTGCGTCGGCGCCGCCACCCCGGGCAGCAGCCTGGCCTGGGAGGCGGCCATGCAGGCGCGCATGGCGCGCACCTGCGAGACCGTCGCCACCGGCGAGGGCACCGAGAACCGCGAAGCCGAGGAGCAGTACCGCATCCTCGACGCATTCTTGAATCAGTAAGGAAGAACGGCCATGACCACAGCACAACGCGTCGTCGTTGACCCCATCACCCGCATCGAGGGCCACCTGCGCATCGAAGCGGAAACGGACGAAACCGGCAAGATCACCCGGGCGTCCTCCGCCGGCACCATGGTGCGCGGCATCGAAATCATTCTGCGTGGCCGCGACCCGCGCGATGCCTGGGCCTTCGCCCAACGCATCTGCGGCGTCTGCACCCTGGTGCACGGCATGGCGTCGATCCGCTCGGTGGAGGATGCCCTGCATCGCGCCATTCCCAGCTACAGCATCCCGGCCAACGCGGAAATCATCCGCAACCTGATGATCGCGGCCCAGTATGTGCACGACCACGTCATGCACTTCTACCACCTGCACGCCCTGGACTGGGTGGACGTGGTCTCGGCGCTGTCCGCCGACCCCAAGGCCACCTCGACCCTCGCACAAAGCATCAGCAGCTACCCGAAGTCCTCGCCCGGCTACTTCGCCGACGTGCAGAAGCGGGTGAAGACCTTCGTCGAGCAGGGCCAGCTGGGCATTTTCTCCAATGCCTACTGGGGGCACCCGGCCTACAAGCTGCCGCCGGAAGCCAACCTGATGGCCGTGGCCCACTATCTGGAAGCCCTGGCCTGGCAGCGGGACGTGGTCAAGCTGCACGCCATCTTCGGCGGCAAGAACCCCCACCCCAACTTCGTCGTCGGCGGCACGCCAGCGGCGATTTCCGTGCACACGGCCGCCGCGCAGGGGCAGGGCCCCATGCATCGCGGCGGACAGGACGCGACGGCGGTCAACATGGTCGGCCTGCAGACGGTGCAGAACGTCATCAAGCAGATGCGCGATTTCGTCGATCAGGTCTATGTGCCCGACCTGCTCGCCATCGCCTCCTTCTACAAGGACTGGGGCGGCATCGGCAGTTCCGGCGGCAACTACCTGTCGTTCGGCGACCTGCCCGAGAAAGACATCTGGACGCCGGAATCCTTCCTGATCCCGCGCGGTGTGATCCTGGACGGCGACCTCGGCAAGGTGCACCCCATCAACCTGGAGGACGACAACGAGATCCAGGAATTCGTCAATCACGCCTGGTACAAGTACCAGGAGGGCGACGACAAGGGGCTGCATCCCTGGAAGGGCGAGACCGAGTTCAACTACACCGGACCCAAGCCGCCCTACGAATTCCTCGACGTGGACCAGAAATACTCCTGGCTCAAGTCGCCGCGCTGGAATGGCAAGACCATGGAAGTCGGCCCCCTGTCCCGCGTGCTGCTCATGTACGCCACGGGCCACAAGCAGACCAAGGAACTGGTGGACTACACTCTCAAGACCCTGGACGTGCCGGTCACCGCCCTGTTCTCCACCCTGGGCCGCACCGCGGCGCGCGGGCTGGAAAGCAAGATTCTCGCGGATGCGATGCAGGGCATGTTCGACAAGCTCATGGCCAACATCAAGGCCGGCGATGTGAAGACCTTCAACGACCAGTACTGGGATCCTTCCACCTGGCCGACCTCCATGAAGGGCGTCGGCCTGATGGAAGCCCCGCGCGGTGGCCTGTCCCATTGGATCGTCATCGAGGACGGCAAGATCAACAACTACCAGGCCATCGTGCCCAGCACCTGGAACGCCGGTCCGCGCGACGTGCAGGGCCAGTCGGGGCCGTACGAGGCGGCCTTGCAGCACAACCATGTGATGCACGATCCCAAGCAACCCATCGAGATCCTGCGCACCATCCATAGCTTCGACCCCTGCATCGCCTGCGCGGTGCACGTGAGCGATCCCGAGGGTGAGGAACTGGTCCAGGTGAAAGTGAAGTAGGACGCCCATTCCTTCCCCGCGAGGGGAGGGAATGGAGGTGTGCATGCTTATCGAACGAAATAATGCCGTAAAGAAGGTATATGGTTGGGGCGGGTGGAAGATGACCATCTCCCACCCGGTCGACTCCGAGCATCGCGAACGCGGAGTCGCCGCCGATCAACCCTTGCCCAACATGACCCGCTGAAGGGTCGAAAAGAACATGGACGATCCGCTTAAACGCTTATTGGAAGCCGAAGCCCGCGCGCAGAGCATCATCGACGCGGCCAGCATTGAACGCCAACGCCTCCTGGATGAAGCGCTGGCCGCTGCGCGCGAGGCAGAGGTTCGTTTCGAATCGGGACGCGCGGAACTGCGCGCGCCTTTCCTGAAAGAGGCGAACAGCCGCGCCGAGCAGGCGGTGGCCGAACTGGCCAGAAAATACGAGGAGCGCCAGCGCAATCTGCGCGACATGGCCTCCAGGCATGAACAGGAGGCGGTCGACGCCGCGCTGGATCTTCTCCTCGACCCGACCCTTTGATGTCGTCACTGTAAGGGTATCGTCGTGTCAGCCTATCTGAACACCCGCGTCAGCCTGTATTCCGGCCGCCTCTGGCACGCCGCGGATTTCGACGCCGTACTCAAGGTTCCCGATGCCGAAATGGCGGATGCCCTGGGCAGCCGCGGCTTGCCGCAGCTCGCGGCGGGTTTCGACAGCAAGGATCACCGTTCCCTCGAGCAGCGCATCATTTCCGAGGTGCTGGATGAAACCCGCGTCCTGATCCGTCCCCTCACCGGCACCGCGCGCCAATTCCTCATCTACTGGACCGAGCGCTTCGAGGTCTCCAACGTCAAGACCCTGCTGCGCGGCAAGATGACCGGCGAGCGGCCGGCCGCGTTGATCAACCGGCTCACGCCCATGGGCGCCTTCGGGCGTCTGGACGTGCAGGATCTGGCCCATGCCGAGGATGTCAGCGAACTGCTGCGCCGGCTGGAAGCCGGGCCTTACGCCGGCATCGTGCGCCATGCCCGGCGCGCCTTCGAGGAAAGCCACGATCCCTTCATCCTCGACGCGGCGTTGGACCGGGGCTATTACGAGGGTCTGGCGCACCGCGCCCAACCCCTGGAAAACGAAGCGGGCCTGACGTTCCGGCGCCTGATGGCGGCCCTGATCGACCGCATCAACCTGGTCTGGCTGCTGCGCTACCGCTTCAATTACAACCTGCCGCCCGCCCAGGTCTACTTCCTGCTGGTGGCTTCCCACTACAGCCTGCCTTCCGCCCGCTTGCGGGAACTGGCCGCCCTGGGCAGCCTGGAGGCGATCCTGGATGCCTTGCCGGAGAATTTGGGCAAGTTGCTGCGCGGCGCCCCGGACATCCCCACGGTGTTCGCGCGCATGGAATCCGCCACCGCCGAGATAGCGGGCAAGGTGCTCCATTCCGGCGCGCCCGCGATCTCCCGCGCCTTCGCCTACCTGCTGTTGCGGGAACGGGATCTGCGCTCGGTGCGCGCCATCCTGCGCGGCCGTCACCTGGAACTGCCCCTGGCCGACATCCGCTTGGCCATGTACAAGACTACTGAAGGGAATGCGTGATGTTGCGCGCCGAACCTCTGGTCAGGATCCGCCTGCACATGCTGGCTTCCGAGGCCCCCGACGCGGCTTTGGAACTGGCGCGCTTCGGCATATTCAATCCGGCCCAATACGCGCCCGACGCGCTCACCGAGGCGCCCGCCGAAGCCTATCGGGAAGCCTGGCTGGAAGCCGAGTCCCGGGTGTCCAAGCTGGTGGACCGGTGCGGCAACATCGGCGAGCTGGTCATCCCCGATGGCGCCGCCGCGCCGACCCTGGCGGACCTCAACGAACTCAACGTCTGGCTCAAGGGCGTCTGGAACGCCTGCCTGTCCGCCCATGAGGGCGAGACGCGCATCCAGGAGGAAATCCGGCACCTGGACGCCCTCGAGGAAACCCTCGGCAAGCTGGAACGCTTGAATGTGGATCTGGCCCAACTGCTGCGCGCGGACGGCCTGCTGGCCGTCTATCTGGGCAGCCTGCCGGCGGCGAGCGTCAAGCGGGTGGGCGAAGCCCTGTCCATGACCGGCTCGCTGGTCTCCACCTTCGACCAGATCGGCGACCAGGCCTACGCGGTCATCGCCGGACCGCGCGAGCGCCAGGACGAGGTGCGCGGTCTCCTGTCCCAGGCCGGCTGGCGCGAACTGCCGGTGCCCCAGGAACTGCGCACCCATCCCCAGGCCGCCCGCGCGTGGCTGGCGGAGGAACGGGCGCGGGTCGGCGAACTCAATGTGCGGGAATGCGCCGCGATGGACACCTTGCGCGGCCAGTACCGCACCGGCCTGGAAGAGGCGCGCCTGCGCGTGGCCCTCGGCCGGCCGCTGGCGGAGGCCGCCCTGGCCGGCGTGCGCGGACGCGGCGGATTGGCCGGCTTGTCCGGATGGATTCCGCGCCGCCGCGTGGACGAACTGAAGCGCGGCCTGGAGGAACGCTTCCATGGCCGCTACTGGCTGGACATCGAGGAGCCAGCCGCCCACGAGGCCGCGCAGGTTCCCTCCCTGGTCAGCTACCCGTCCTGGCTCATGCCCTTCGTGCCGCTGGTGAAGAGTTACGGCGTGCCGCGCTATGGCGAGATCGACCCGACCCTGCCGTTCGCCTTCACCTACCTGCTGCTGTTCGGCGCCATGTTCGGCGACATCGGCCATGGCGCGGTGATCCTGGTGCTGGCCGCCGCGTTCTTCAAGAAGCTGGGCAGGATGGCCTGGATCGGCATCGCCGCCGGCGCCGTGTCCATGCTGTTCGGCCTGTTCTATGGCAGCATCTTCGGCTACGAGGATGTCATCGAGCCGGTCTGGCTGTCGCCCCTGCACAACCCCATACACGTGCTGACCGTGGCGGTGGCCTTCGGCGTCGGCTTCATCGTTCTCACGCTGCTGGTCAACGCGCGCAACAAGCTCACCGCCGGCCATGTGGAGGAAGCCCTGTTCGATTCGACCGGTCTCGCGGGTCTGATGCTGTACCTGGGCGCCGTGGGCGGGGTGGTGAGCATGGCGGGGGGCGCCGACCTGGCGACGCCGTCCTGGATGCTGGCCGGCATCGGGCTGTTGATCGTCGCCGTCTACAAGTGGGTGGAAACCCGCGCCACCCTGGGCGAACGCATCCTGGTGACCGCCATCGAGTCCCTCGAGACCTGCATCAACCTGTTCGCCAATACCCTATCCTTCATGCGGGTCGCGGCCTTCAGCCTGAACCACGTGGCCCTGGCCCTGGCCGTGTTCACCATCGCCAATGGCCTGGAAACCACCGGCCACTGGATCACCATCACCCTCGGCAACGTGGTCATCATCGTGCTGGAGGGCGGCATCGTCGCCATCCAGGCCCTGCGTCTGATGTACTACGAAGGTTTCTCCCGCTTCTTCAGCGGGGATGGCACGGAATTCGTGCCCCTGAGGCTGGTGGGTGTGAAGTGACGCTTCGCTTTATTTGAGTTTTTTAGGAGAAAAAAATGAGTTGGCTGATTGCACTGATGGGTCTTTCCGTGGCCGCCACCATTGGGGCGGGCGTCTGGCTGGAGATGAAACCGCGCCGTCTGCCGGCCCCGCGCTGGCTCAAGGGCGGGGTGCTGGCCAATATCGCGCTGTTCGGCGTGGCCATGGCCGCGACCCTGCTGGTGGGGGTGCAGGAAGTCATGGCGGCCGAGCCGATCGCCGGCGCGGTGCTGGATATCTCCATGGGCAAGGGTCTGGCCCTGATCGGCATCGGCCTGCCGACCGCGCTGGCCGCCATCGGCGCGGGTATCGCCCTGGGCCCGGTCGGCTCCGCCGCCCTGGCCGTGATCGCCGAGAAACCCGAGATGTTCGGCCGTACCCTGATCTATATGGGTCTGGCGGAAGGTATCGCGATTTACGGTCTGGTCATGTCCATCCTGTTGCTGGGCAAGATTTAAGGATTCAGCGTGAAAGCCGACGCGGATAAACCGCTGGCCGGCGGCCGCCTGGTGGTGCTGGGCAGCGCGGGTCTGGCCGAGGGGTTCAGCCTGATCGGCGCCGAGGTGTACCCCGACGCCGATGCCGCCAAGGTCGAGGAAGTGCTCGGCCAGCTGGTGAAGGACGGCAGCGAGGCCCTGGTGTTGCTGGAGTCGGCGCTGGCCCACGCGGGCGGCCATTGGTTGAGCCGTTTGCGCAACGAGGGCGGCCGCATCGTGGTGACCGAGCTGCCGCCGCTTTCCGCGCCCCAGGATTACGCCCCCGCCGTCGATGAAGTGGTGCGCGCGGTGCTGGGGCCGGAGGCGTTGAAATGAGCAGGCCTATGAATGGGCGTCAATGGCCTGGCGTGAGCCAGGCATGCGACGGGAGATGAATATGGAAGCGGATGTACAAGTAACCCAACTCGAGCAGGCCTTGATCCGCCAAGCCGAAACCCTGGCGCGGGAGCAGCGCCACAACGCGGAATCGGCGAAGGCGCGCATCCTCAACGAGTCCTCGGAGCGGTTGAAGCTCGCCGAGGAACGCGAGGTGCTCGCGGCGAAGGCCGAGGCCGAGCGCCAGGTGCGCCGCCATACCCAGGCGGCGGAGACCCGGCTGGCCGGCGAACTGGACCGCTTGCGCTGGGCGCTGACCGAGGCCTCCATGGCCGGGGTCAAGATGGCATTCCAGGAGTTGGTGATGGACGACGATGCCTATCTGGCGGTTCTCGAGAAGTGGCTGGCGGCCGCGGCCCAGGCTTTGCCGAGCGGGGATCTGGTGGCGGAAGTGCGCGTCGCGGACCAGGCACGGGTGGCGCCGGCCTGGGCGCAAATGGTCGCGCGCGCCGCGCCCGGCCGGAACGTGGCATTGGCGCCGCACAGCAGGATCAGCGAAGGGGGATTGCGGGTGCGGCTGGCGGACAACAGCGCGCAACTGGACCAGACCTTCGAAGCGCGTCTGGCCAGGATGGCCGATGAGCTGGCGCGCGTGGCGATGGAGCGCCTGTTCGCGAGCGCGCCCGATTTGGGCACCCTGGTGCATGGATGAAGGAATTCGTGAAGGGTGAAAAGGGAAACGTGATGCCGGCCCGGCGCTGTGCGCCAACGCCTCCGCCGCGAGGCGAGGGGTGACGGGAGAGCTTGCGTTTCACGCTTCACATTTCACATTTCACAGGAAATGAAATGGGCAAAATTCTTGAAATCAACGGCCCCTTGGTCAAGCTGCAACTGGCGGACGCCGTGCTCGGCGAGCAGGTGCGGGTCGGGCAAATCGGGCTGGTGGGCGAAGTCATCGGCCGCGACGGCGATACCGCGCTGGCGCAGCTTTACGAAGACACGGCCGGTCTGCGTCCCGGCGAAGTGGCGAACGGGCTGGGCTGGCCCCTGTCGGTGGAACTCGGCCCGGGCCTGCTCAACGCCATTTTCGACGGCGTGCAGCGGCCATTGAACGCGGTCTGGGAACAGAGCGGCGACCGCATCGCCCGGGGTGTCGCTGTACCTTCCCTGCCTCGGGACCAACGCTGGCATTTCGTGCCCAATCCCCAGCACCGCGCGGAAACCGCCGTGGTCGGCGGCGATGTGCTGGGCACGGTGCAGGAAACCGAATCCATCAAGCACCGCATCCTGGTGCCGCCCCTGATCCATGGCGAACTCATGGAACTGGCGCCGGAAGGCGATTACACCGTGGAGGAAGTGATCGGCCGCGTGAAGATGGCGGACGGTCGCATCGAGAAACTCCACCTGTTCCACCGCTGGCCGGTACGCATCCCGCGCCCGTTCAAGCGGCGCGACCACGCGGTCAAGCCCCTGATCACCGGGCAGCGCATCCTGGATACCTTCTACCCGCTGCTGAAGGGCGGCAAGGCCGCCATTCCCGGTCCCTTCGGCGCCGGCAAGACCATGTTGCAACAGCAGATCGCGCGCTGGTGCAACGCCGAGATCGTCATCTACGTGGGCTGCGGCGAGCGCGGCAACGAACTCACCGACGTGCTGGAGTTCATGCCCGAGTTGAAGGATCCGCATACCGGCCGGCCGCTCATGGAGCGCACCCTGCTGGTGGCCAACACCTCCAACATGCCGGTGGTGGCGCGCGAAGCCTCCATCTACGTGGGCATCACCCTGGCCGAGTATTTCCGCGACCAGGGCTACGACGTGGTGATGGTGGCCGATTCCACCAGCCGTTGGGCCGAGGCCCTGCGCGAGGTGGCGGGCCGCCTGGGCCAGATGCCGGTGGAGGAGGGCTATCCCGCCTACCTGGGTTCCCGCCTCGCGGCCTTCTACGAGCGCGCCGGCCGCGTCGAGACCTTGTCCGGCGACCACGGCTCGGTCACCCTGATCGGCGCGGTCTCGCCTCCCGGCGGCGACTTCTCCGAACCCGTGACCAGCCACACCAAGGAAATCATCCAGACCTTCTGGGCCTTGTCCAAGGAACTGGCCGACGCGCGCCATTACCCGTCGGTGGACTGGTTGGAGAGCTTCTCCGGCTACGTGCCCTCCGCCGCCAAGTGGTGGGCGGAAAACATCGATCCCGGTTGGGAAGCGGCACGAGGCGAGGCGCTGGACCTGCTCGCCGCGTCCGAGGAATTGCAGCGCATCGTCAACCTGGTGGGTGTCGAAGCCCTGTCCAGCGAACAGCGCTGGACCCTGGAAGCCGCCGGCCTGATCAAGGAGGGCCTGTTGCAACAGTCGGCCACCGACGAGATCGACAGCTTCAGCTCGCCGGAGAAGCAGTTCGCCCTGCTCTCGGCCCTATTGGAGATCTACCGCCAGGGCATGAAGCTGGTGAAGCTGGGCGCGCCCGCCCGGCGCCTGATCCAGATGCCCTTGCTGGCCCAGGCGCGGCGCTGGAAGAGCCAGCACAAGTCGGAGGAAATCGCCGCGCTGCGGGAAAAGATCGCCCGGATTCCGGCCGAATTCGAACAGATCGCGCTGGACTACGAGCAATCCGGCCACGCCGCGTGATGATCGGCAACGACAAGGTAACGCCATGAAAAACATCGAATTCCGTACCGCGACCTCCGCCCAGGGCGGCCTCATCGTCATGGGCGGCGTGCCCGGCGTCTCCGCCGGTTCCCGCGTGTCCCTGCGCGACCACGCCGGCAACCTGCGCAACGGCCTGGTGATCCGCTCCGCCGACGACGCCGTGCTGGTGGAAGTGTTCGAGGGCACCGACGACCTGGACCTGGAACGCACCTGGGTGCGCTTCCTGGACGAGCCGTTCAAGCTGCCCGTGTCCCGCGACATCCTCGGCCGCGTCTTCAACGGCGCCGGCCTGCCCCGGGACGGGCGTCCGCCCATCATCTCCGCCGACCGCCGCGACGTGAACGGCGAACCGCTCAACCCCGCCGCCCGCGCCTATCCGCGCGAGTTCATCCAGACCGGCATTTCCGCCATCGACGGCATGAATTCCCTGACCCGGGGCCAGAAGCTGCCCATCTTCTCCGGCGGCGGCCTGCCCCATAACCGGGTCGCGGCCCAGATCGTGCGCCAGGCCAAGCTGCTGGGCGAGGAAGCCTCGGAGTTCGTGGTGGTGTTCGCCGCTTTCGGCGCCTCTCACGCGGACGCCCGCTTCTTCCAGGAAAGCTTCGAAGAGTCCGGCGTGCTGAACAAGGTGGTCATGTTCCTGAACCTGGCCGACGAGCCGGTCATCGAGCGCCTGCTCACCCCGCGCGCGGCGCTGACCGCCGCCGAGTACCTGGCCTACGACCTGGACTACCACGTGCTGGTGGTGATGACCGACATGACCGCCTACGCCGAAGCGCTGCGGGAAGTCGCGGTGCTGCGCGGCGACGTGCCGGCGCGCAAGGGCTATCCCGGCTACCTGTATTCCGATCTGGCGGAAATCTATGAGCGCGCGGGGCGGATCAAGAACCGGCGCGGCTCCATCACCATGATCCCGGTGCTGTCCATGCCCTCCGACGACATCACCCACCCCATTCCCGACCTGACCGGCTACATCACCGAAGGCCAGATCGTGCTGGGCCGGGAACTGGCCAACCAGGGCGTGTACCCGCCGGTCACCGTGCTGCCCTCCCTGTCGCGTTTGATGAAGGACGGCATCGGCAAGAACTTCACCCGGGAAGACCATCCCCACGTGGCCAGCCAGTTGTTCGCGAGCTATGCGAAGGCGCTGGAGATTCGCGGCCTCGCCGCCATCATCGGCGCCGAGGAATTGTCCGACGCCGACCGCCGCTATCTGCAATTCGCCGAGAACTTCGAGCGCCGCTTCATCGGCCAGGGCGAGGACGAGGACCGCAGCGTTTACGAGACCCTCAATCTGGCCTGGGATCTGCTCTCCATGCTGCCTCCGGAAGCCCTGATCCGGGTCAGCGAGGAAGAACTGGCCAAGTACCACAAGTGGCAGGCGGTGGCGGAGGCGGCATGACCGTCGTGAAATGTGAAGGGTGAAAAGTGAAACGTGGGGCCGTCTCGATTGATTGCAGGTTTTTTCCCCTGAATGGCCGCCAACTGACACGGGGCTATGAGGGTCCGCATTTCACCTTTCACTTTTCACCTCTCACCCTTCACTTTCCACCGGCCGCGTTTCACGCTCCGAAGCCATGAAAAAAAGACTCTCCGTCCCCCCCACCAAGAGCGCCCTGCTTCAGGTCGGCCGCCAGGTCAAATTCCTGGAGCAGGGCCGCCAGATGCTGGAGAAGAAACGGGATCTGCTCACCCGGCTGGTCTACGAGCGCCTGGCCCAGTACCGGGAATTGCGTGCCCAGACCGCCAAGGAACTGGCCGAGGCCTACCACTGGCTGGGCATCGTGCAAATGCGCATGGGCGGCCAGATGCTGCGTCAGGCCTCGGTGGGGCTGAACCCGGCCGTCGCGCTGCGCGTGGTGGCCCGCTCCAGCGTCGGCGTGGAATATCCCAGCGTCAGCGCCGAGCCGCTGCCCTTGCAGCCCGTGGGCTTGATGTGGACCGACGTGAGCTTCGACGAGGCGCGCCTGCGCTTGCGGGAACTTACCGTCACCCTGGCCCGTCTCGGAGAGGCGGAGAACGCCCTGTGGCGTCTGCTGGCCGCCAGCCGCAAAACCCAGAAGCGGGTGAATGCCTTGAAGTACAACATCATTCCCCGCTACCAGGCCACGGTGCACCATATCCGCGCCGCCCTGGAAGAGGACGAGCGCAACACTTTGTTCCAGATCAAGGTGCTGCGGGCGCGGGCGGCCAAAGCCGCGTAAGGCCTGTTTGCCGCAGGTTCCCGGTTCCTCCCTCGCGCGGGGAGGAACGACGTGTCGTAACCATCCTCGAGGAGACCCCATGATCCCCCGTCTTGCCCTGTTGTCCCTGTTGTGCGTCCCGTTGCTGGCCCAGGCCGAAGCGCCCGCCGTCATCAAGATTCCCCGTCTGACCCTGGAGGCTTCCGAGAAGCTGGCCCAGGCCGCCGTCGCCGCCTGCCGCAAGCAGGGCATCCAGATCGGCGTCACCGTGGTGGACCGCAGTGGCGACGCGATGGTGTTCCTGCGCGACACCCTGGCGCCGAAAATCTCCATCGAGATCAGCCGGCAGAAGGCCTTCACCGCCGTCAATTTCAACGCGCCCCTGTCCGCCATGGAAGACCGCTTCACCAAGCCTTTCGCCGTGGGCAAGGTGGATGGCCTGGTGTTCTCCGCGGGCGGCATCCCCATCGAGGCGGCGGGCAACATCGTCGGCGCGGTGGGCGTGTCCGGCGCGGCCACCGGCGAGCAGGACGAAGCCTGCGCGCGGGAAGGCCTGAATGCCATCGCTTTCGACCTGGAGTCGGCCGGCCCCTAAGGCCCTGCTGGTTCATATCCCGCGCGACGACTCATAGCCGCGCGCAACAGATAAGGCGTTCCTCAGGGAACGCCTTATTTCTTAAGGTATGTTCTTGGCGTGTTTCCAGCTAAAGATTTGTGCGGTGCATTCCGTTATGCGCCCTTATGGAGGGCGTGAATGCTCGGATATCGTAGTGCCCTGTTGGCGGGTGGCGTTGCCTTGGCGGTGGCGGGTTTGAGCGTCTGGTTTTCCATGACGCCCGAGACCCCCGCGCCTATTCAAGGCTATATGCCTCCCGCCACCGAGCAGCCCATCACCCCGATCCCGGAAACCCTGGAACTCGACAAACGCCAGGTCGATCTGGGGCGCCGCCTGTTCCACGACAAGCGCCTGTCCCGCGACGACACGATTTCCTGCGCGTCCTGCCATGACCTGAGGTTGGCGGGGGTCGACGGCAGGCCGGTCGGCGTGGGCGTCGCCAAGCAGATGGGCACGGTCAACAGCCCGACGGTGCTGAACAGCGCCTTCAACTTCCGCCAGTTCTGGGACGGCCGCGCGGGCACCCTGGAAGAACAGGCGGCCGGCCCGGTGCACAACCCCATCGAGATGGCGACCAACTGGGCCGAGGTGACCGCCAAACTGCGCAAGGACGCGCAATACGCGCGGGATTTTCAGGCGATATGGCCGGACGGCATCCAGTCGGCCCATATCCAGAGCGCGATCGCCGAATTCGAACGCAGCCTGGTCACGCCGGATTCCCCTTTCGACCGCTATCTCAAGGGAGACGCCCAGGCCTTGTCCGCCGAAGCGAGGAAAGGCTGGGATCTGTTCCGCAACATGGGGTGCATCGCCTGCCATCAAGGGGTGAACATGGGCGGCAACATGTTCGCCAACCTGGGGGTCATGGGGGATTTCTTCGCCGAGCGGGCGAAGACGCAGGTGAAGACCGACCTGGGCCGCTACAACGTGACAGGGCAAGAGAAAGACCGGCACATGTTCAAGGTGCCCACCCTGCGCAATATCGCCCGCACCGCGCCCTATTTCCATGACGGTTCCATCGCCACGCTGGAGAAAGCGGTGGAGACCATGGCCCGCTATCAACTGGGCATCGAATTGTCCGAAGCCGACAGGAAGGCGCTGATCGCTTTCCTGCGAACCTTGAATGGCCGCCTGCCCGAGACCGCGCCATGAGACGGACCCGGCTGATCCAGGCCTGGCTGGCGGCCTTACTGCTGGGCGTGGCCCTCGCCGCGGGCTTGTTTCTGCCCACGGTACTGGGGGAGGTGGCCAACCACGAAGGCTTGCGCGCGCGCCTGGAAAGCATGCAGACCTCGGAGAGCCGGCTGCGCGAATTGGTCATCCGCCTGCGTCACGGCGTCACCTCCAACTACGACGAAGCCAATCTCTGGGTACGGCGCATCCGCGACGATCAGGAGGCGTTGACGCGGGAGGTGGGCGACGCCCCGCCATTGCGGCCGTTGCTGGAGCGCTACCTGCGCGCGGTGAAGGACCGGGATTCCCAGTGGAACGATTTCAAGCTGCGCAACGCCCTGGTGCGCAATTCCCTGCGCTATTTCCAGAGCGACGCGGTGAATTTCATGCGCTCGTTGCCGAACGATGTGACCGGCGACACGCTGCATCACGACCTGGTGGCCCTCAACAACGCGCTGTTTCTGCAGGCCTTGGGCGAAGGGCGCGAAGTGGGGGAGGTCGCGACCGCGGCCCTGGATGGCTTGCGGCCCCTGGCGGCCACCCTGGACCAGCCCCTGCGCATCGAATTCGGCCGGCTGTCCCGCCACGCCGACATCATCAGCAAGAACACGCCGCTTCTCGAAGCCGATGTGCAGGGACTGATCCATGGGGATGCCCGGGATGCCCTGGCCATCCTGGCGGAAACCAACCATGGCATCCTGATCGCGGAGCAGACCCGGGCCGGGCGCTACCGCGTCGGCCTGCTTGCCGGGGTGGTCATTCTGCTCCTGGCCCTGGCGCTGCTGCTGACGCGCTATCTGGAAAGCCTGCGCCAGCGCGCCAAGGATCTGGCCCTGGCCGGCACGGTGTTCGACAACAGCCAACAGGGCATCATCGTCACCGACAGCCAGGGACAGATCCTGCGCGTGAATCACGCCTATTGCCGCATCAGCGGCTACGCGGAGTCGGAATTGATCGGCCGGAATCCGCGCATGCTCAAATCGGGCTTGCAGGATTCCGCCTTTTACCGGGAGATGTGGCGCTGCCTGGCCGAGGACGGACGTTGGCAAGGGGAAGTGAAGAACCGGCGCAAGAGCGGCGAATACTACGTCCAATGGATCAATATCGACGCGGTCCGCTCCAGGCGGCCGGACCAGTCGGACGAAACGGGCGATTTGCTGTACGTGGGGATCGCCTCGGATATCTCGGAACTGGTGGAGACGCGGGAGCGGCTGGCCAGTCTGGCCTATTACGACACGCTGACGGGACTGCCCAACCGGGTGCTGTTCCACGACCGCCTGCGCCAGAGCCTGGCCCAGACCCGGCGCGGCAAGGAGTCCATGGCCCTGATTTTCGCGGATCTGGACAACTTCAAGACGGTCAACGACACCCTCGGACACGCGGCGGGCGATGAACTGCTCATGATCATGGGGGAACGCCTGAAGCGGTGCGTGCGGGAATCCGACACGGTGGCCCGCCTGGGCGGCGACGAGTTCGCCATCATCCTCATGGATGCGAAAGGCCCGCAGGAGATGGCGCGCCTGGCCGGCAACATCGTCGCCACCCTGGCGAAGCCGAGCCGGGTGATGGGGTACGACGTCACCAGCGGCGCCAGCCTCGGCATCACCTTCTATCCCGAGGACGGCGAGAGTCCCGAGGAGTTGCTGAAACACGCGGATGTGGCCATGTACCGGGCCAAGGAACGGGGCCGCAACACCTATCAGTTCTTTACCAACGACATGGCCGCCAGCGTCGCCGAGGCCCTGCGCATCGAGGGCGGCCTGCGCCAGGCCCTGGCGGCGGGAGAGCTGAGCATGCATTACCAGCCGCAGATTTCCCTCGATTCCGGCGTGGTGGCGGCGGAAGCGCTGATGCGCTGGACTTCCCCCGATCTGGGCTCGGTGCCGCCCGCCCGCTTCATCCCCGTCGCGGAGAAATGCGGCCTGATCACCGAGCTAGGGGATTTCGCCCTGCGCGAGGCCTGCCGCCAGTGCGGCTTGTGGCGGAACAGCCTGGACGGACGGATCCGCGTCGCGGTGAATCTCTCCGCGGCCCAGTTCCGCGACGAACACCTGGTCGACAAGGTGGCCGGCGCCCTGCATGAATTCGGCCTGCCCGGCTCCGCCCTGGAACTGGAGATCACGGAAACGGTGGTGATGGAGGACGTGGCGCGCGGACAAGCGGTGCTCAAGGGCCTGAAGGATCTGGGCTGCCGCCTCGCCATCGACGATTTCGGCACCGGCTATTCCTCCCTGGCCTACCTCAAGCGTTTCCAGGTCGATGTGCTCAAGATCGACAAATCCTTCGTCGACGGCCTCGGCGCGGAAATCGACGACACCGCCGTGGCCCAGGCGGTCATCAGCCTGGCGCGCAGCCTGCGCCTGGAAGTGGTGGCGGAGGGGGTGGAAACCGAACTGCAACTGCGCTGCCTGACCGAACTGGCCGGCGACGAGGGCTTCATCGCCCAAGGTTATCTGTTCGCCAGGCCCATGGCCGTCCAGGATTTCGAAGCGGCCTTCTCCGGCTTCGCCAAGGAAGTGTGCGCCTGAGCGCTCAGGGATCGGTCTGCGCGGGCTGCGGGTAGGACGGCGGAATGTAGTAGGGCGCGCCCGGCGTCTGGTACTGGGGATAAGCCGGCACCATGAAGAAAGGCGGGTAGTAGCCGGGCTGGGGACTGGGCTGCGGGCTGGGCGGAACGAACGCGGGCGGAACGAAGGCCGGCGGCTGCGGCGGCGTGTAGGTCGAGGTCGATGTGTCGGGCGGTTTCAGTTTCTCTTTCAGGTTCCGCTCCAGATCCTTTTCCAATTGCTTGATCAGGTTGTCCATGTAGTGGCCGCCTTCCTTCTTCATGCGCACCAGCAGGATTTCCAGCTTGAAGGAGAGGTCCGGCGGCAGGGTGACCTCCTCGCCCTTGAAGGCGGCGATGACGGAGTCGCGCATGTATTGGAACAGCAGGTCCAGTTCCTCTTCCGAGAAATAGCTGCGCAGGGAGCGGCCCAGGTCGGACAGGGTGGGGGAGGGCGGCGTCGCGGCGGGCGGCGCGGCATCGGCGGCGGGCGCTTCGTCCGCCCTGGCGACTGGCGCGGTTCCCAGGATCAGGGCCAGCAGCAGCCCGAGGGTGGTGGAACGTGGTGCGTGGATCATCGTCTCTACTCGTAACGCAGGGCTTCGATCGGCGCCATGCGGGATGCCTTGCGCGCCGGATACCAGCCGAAGAATACGCCCACCACGCTGGCGGACGCCACCGATAGCAGGACGGCGCGGGTCTGCAGGACCACTTCCCATCCGGCGAACCGGCCCAGGGCCAGGGTTCCGCCCACCCCCAGGGCGATGCCGGCGAGGGCGCCGACCAGGGAAAGAATGACCGCCTCGGCCAGGAACTGGGTCAGGATGTCCCGGCGCCGCGCGCCCACCGCGAGTCGGATGCCGATCTCCCGGGTGCGTTCGGTGACCGAGACCAGCATGATGTTCATGATGCCGATGCCCCCCACCAGCAGGGACACCGAGGCGACCGCCGCGAGCAGGCTGGACAGCACCTGGGAGGCGGCCTGTTCCGCTTCCACCACCTCCGACAGGTTGCGGATGTTGAAGTCGTCGTCCTGATCGGGCCGCAGGCGATGGCGCTGGCGCAGCAGTTCGCGCACCCGGGACTCCGCCGCGTTCATGTCGGTGCCGTCCGCCATCTTCACATTGATGTGGCCCACCGTGCGCAGGCGTCCCTGGGCCTGGCCCAGGATGCGGCCGCGCGCGGTGGCGAGGGGGATCAGCACCACATCGTCCTGGTCCTGGCCCGAGAAGCTCTGGCCCTTGGCGTCCAGCAGGCCGACGATGGTGAAGGGCACGTATTTGACGCGGATGGTCTGGCCGGTGGGGTCGGTGCCGCCGAACAGCATTTGCGCCACGGTCTGGCCCACCAGCGCCACTTTCCCGGAGGCGCGCAGGTCGTTCTCGTCCAGCGCGCGACCGCGCGCCACGCGCCACTCGCGCGCGGTCAGGTAGTCCGGGGTGACGCCGTAGATCACGGTGGACCAGTTCAGGTTGCCGTTCACCAATTGGCCGGTGCCGCGCAGGGCGGGCGCGGCGGCCACCACGTTGGCGACCTCGTTCTGGATCGCGCCGGCGTCGTTCTCGGTCAGGGTGTTGCGGCTGCCGGTGGACAGGCGCACGCCGCTGCTGGTCACCGTGCCGGGCAGGATGACCATCAGGTTGGAGCCCAGGCTCTTCAGCTTTTCCGCGACCTTGACGCGCGCGCCTTCGCCCACCGCCAGCATGGTGATGACGGCGGCGACGCCGATGATGATGCCCAGGGCGGTGAGCGCGCTCCTGAGCTTGTTCGCGCGCAGGCTGCGCAGGGCGGAGCGGCCAGTGTCGAGCAGGTTCATGGGCGGCGGGGGGGCGTTTTCCCCCCTTTGGAAAAGGGGGGCTGGGGAGGATCTCGCTGGAGGAGGAAAGGCCAGGCCGGGCTGAATCCCGCCTGTCCTCCCTGTTTCAAAGGGGGGAACGCCGGTGCAAGCCTGATTTCCCGGCGCCTCATGCCGCCGCGGCCAGCATTTCCACGGCCCGCCGCGGCCGCTCCACCCGCCGATCCTCCACCAGCAGGCCGTCCCGGAACACCAGCACCCGCTTGGCGAAGGCGGCGATGTCCGGCTCGTGGGTGACCAGCACCAGGGTGATGCCGGCGTCGTTGAGTTCCTGGAACAGGGCCATGAGTTCCAGGCTGGTGTGGGTATCCAGGGCGCCGGTGGGTTCGTCGGCGAGGATCAGGGGCGGGTCGTTGACCAGGGCGCGGGCGATGGCGACACGCTGCTGCTGCCCGCCGGAAAGCTGCGTGGGCCGGTGCTGGGCGCGCTCCGCCAGTCCCACCTTGGCCAGTTTTTCCCGCGCGCGGCGGTGCCGCTCGGCGGCGGTTACGCGGGCGTAGAGCAGCGGCAGCTCGACGTTTTCCTGGGCCGTGGTGCGGGCCAGCAGGTTGAAGTTCTGGAACACGAAGCCGATGCGCCGATTGCGCAGATGGGCCTGCCGGTCCGGGTCCAGCCCGGTGACTTCCTCGCCGTCCAGGCGGTAACTGCCCGAACTGGGCACATCCAGGCAGCCGAGCAGGTTCATGAAGGTGGATTTGCCGGAGCCGGAGGGCCCCATGACGGCAACGAATTCGCCCTGTTCGATGGACAGGCTGACACCGCGCAGCGCCGGCACGGTGATCTCGCCGATCCGGTAACTGCGCGCGAGTTCGATGGCTTGGATCAGGGGCATGGTGGCATGGGGGGGTTGTGGGATGTGAAGGGTGAAACGTGACTCGCCGCGCGCGGCTCAGGTGAAACGTATTCCCCGCTTTTCACTTTTCACCCTTCACCCTTCACGGTTCACCTTTCACGCCACGCCTCACATCCCCATGCCGAACGGCCGCCGCGACTTGACGTCCTTGTTCAGGCTACCTTCGAGCACGCCGAGCACGACTTCCTGTCCCGCATTCAAGTCGCCCTTGAGCATTTCCGTGGACTTGCCGTCGGAGACGCCCAGGCGGATGTTGACGGGGGCCGGCTGGCCGTCCCGCAGCACCCAGACCCGGCCGGGGATGCCGGGGCCTTCCTCCTTGTCGCGCACTTCCAGCTTGATGGGGGTGCCGTCGGCCTGCACCGGGCGGAAGCGCAGGGCCTCATTGGGTAGCTTCAGCACATCCTTGCGCTCCTCGGTGAGAATCCGGGCGCTGGCGGTCATGCCCGGCAGCAGCTTCAGGTCCGGGTTGTCCACCGTGGCCATGACGCTGTAGGTGACGACATTGTTGCTGGTGATGGGCGCCTTGCGGATCTGGGTGACCCGGCCGGCGAAGCGCTCTCCCGGGAAGGCGTCCACGCTGAAGCGCATCTTCTGGCCGGTCTGCACCCGGCCCACGTCGGCCTCATCCACCGCCACGTTGACTTCCATCCGGCGCAGATCCCGGGCGATGGTGAACAGCACCGGCGCCTGGAACGAGGCGGCCACGGTCTGGCCCACGTCCACATTGCGGCTGATGACCACGCCGTCCACCGGCGAGCGGATCACGGTGTGGTCCAGTTCCAGGCGGGCCTGGCGCAACGCGGCCTGGCGCTGGGCCGCCTGGGCCAGGGCGCTGCCCACCTGGGCCTGGGCCACGCCCGCGTCGGCCTGGGCCAGACGCAACTGCTCGCGGGCGGTATCGAGCGCCGCCTGGGCGGTATCCAGTTCGGCCGCGGAAATGAAATGCTGTTCCACCAGCGCGCGCTTGCGCTCGAGGTTGCGCCGCGCGTCGTCCAGGGCGATGCGGGCCTTGCCGGTCTCGGCCTGGCGCACGGTCAGATTGCCCCGGGCCACCTCGGCCGCGCTTTGCGCAGCCGCGAGATCGGCTTCCGCCTGCGTTACCCGCGAGGCGAAGGTTTCCGGGTCCAGGCGGGCGATGACCTGATCCCGCCTCACCTCGCTGTTGAAATCCGCCCGGATCTCCTTGATCAGGCCGGAGACCTGGGAGCCCACCTGCACGGTGACCAGGGCGTTGAGGGTGCCGCTGGCGGTGACGGCGGCGGAGAGGGGGCCGCGCTCCAGTTTCGCGAGGCGGTATCGCGGGCCCGATTCGGTGGCTGTCCAGGGCGGCCGGAAGGCGAGGGCGCCCGCGGCGATCAGTACCGGAACGGCGAGCAACAACCAGGTGCGGCGCTGGCGCATGGCGTGTCCCGGGAATCAGGCGGGCGCCGGCCCCTGGAACAGGCGGGCGAGTTCCGCGCCGGGATCGGCCGCGCGCATGAAGGCTTCGCCCACCAGGAAGGTGTCGACCCGGTTTTCCCGCATCAGGGCCACGTCCGCCGGGGCGAGGATGCCGCTTTCCGTGACCGGGATACGCGCGCCTTCGGCGTCGAGGATGCGCGGCAGCAGGTCCAGGGTGGTGGTGAGCTTCGTATCGAAAGTGCGCAGGTTCCGGTTGTTGACGCCCATGAGCGGCGTCCGCAGGCGCAGGGCGGATTCCAGTTCGTCGCCGTCGTGGCTTTCCACCAGCACCGCCATGCCCAGTTCGAGGGCCAGGGCCTCCAGGTCGAGCATGCGTTGCGTGTCATGGCGGGCACCCGCTCCCCCGGCGGGGGAGGGGAGGCGGAACGCCGCGACGATGAGCAGGATGCAATCCGCGCCCATGGCCCGGGCCTCGTAGACCTGGTAGGGGTCGATCATGAAATCCTTGCGCAGCACCGGCAGTTCGCAGGCGTCCCGGGCCGCCTTCAGGTACGCGGGCGCGCCCTGGAAATAATCCCGGTCGGTCAGCACGGACAGGCAGGCGGCGCCGCCCGTCGCGTAGCTGGCGGCGATCTCGGCGGGGCGAAAATCCGGCCGGATCACGCCTTTGCTGGGGCTGGCCTTCTTGATCTCGGCGATGACCGCCGCCTGGCCCGCCGCGGCCTTCGATCGCAGCGCGCCGACGAAATCCCGCGCCGGCGGCATCCACTCGGCGGCTTCGCGCAGGGTTTCCAGGGGCTCGGCCTGCTTCGCCGCGGCGATTTCCTCCCGTTTGGTGGCGAGGATTTTTTCCAGGATGTCGGACATGGTGTTTTTTACGACGTGAAAAGTGAAAAGTGAAAAGTGAAGGGTGAAGGGTGAAGGGTGAAAGGTGAAAGGTGAAAGGTGAAAGGTGAAAGGTGAAAGGTGAAAGGTGAAAGGTGAAAGGGGGATTGTAGGGTCTACGTTTCACCCGAGCCGCGCAGCGGCGAGTCACCTTTCACGTTTCACACGTGATTAAACCTCCGCCACCCGCACCCTGGGCGCGAGGGCGGTGAACAGTTCGTAGGCGATGGTGCCGGCGGCGGCGGCCACCTGCTCCGCGGGCAGGCCCACGCCCCAGAGGGTGACCGGGCTGCCCACGTGGGCGCCGGGGATCTCGGACAGGTCGGCGCACAGCATGTCCATGGAGACCCGGCCCAGGGTGCGGGTGAGCCGGCCCTGGACGACGATGGGCGTGCCGGTCGCGGCGTGGCGCGGATAGCCGTCGGCGTAGCCGCAGGCGACCACGCCCACCTGCGTGTCCCGCTCGGCGACATAGGTCGCGCCGTAGCCGACGCCTTCCCCCTTGCGCACGAAGCGGGTGGCGATGATCTGGCTTTCCAGGGTCATGGCGGGCAGCAGGCCGAGATCCTCGCCGTCCCGTTCCGCGAACGGCGAGGCGCCGTACAGCATGATGCCGGGGCGCACCCAGTCGCCGTGGGCTTCCGGATAGCGCAGCAGGGCGGCCGAATTGGCCAGGGTCACCGGCAGGTTCAGGTCGCGTGTGGCCTCCCGGAACCGGGCCAGGGGTTCGTCGATCCCGATATCCGTTTCGTCGGCGCCGGCGAAATGGGTCATCACGGTGATGCGCCCCACGTGGGCCGCGCCGCGCAGGACCGCGAGGACGTCCGGCAGGCGCTTGGGCGAGAGGCCGAGCCGGTGCATGCCGGTGTCGATCTTCACCAGCACATCCACCTTGTGCTCCAGCTTGCTCCGGGCCAGGGTTTCCGCCTGGTCCTGGCGGTGGATGACCGGGCGCAGGCGCAGACGGGCGATGTCCGTCAGCTCGTCCGGGTGGAAGAAACCTTCCAGCAGAACGATGGGGTGGGTGTAGCCCTCGCCGCGCAGCAGGGCGGCTTCCTCGATGGACAGCACGGCGAAGCCGTCCGCCGCGCGGAACGCGCGCGCCACCCGGATCAGGCCGTGGCCGTAGCCGTTGGCCTTGATCACCGCCATGACCTTGGACTGGGGCGCGGCGCGGCGCGCCACGGCCAGGTTGTGGGCCAGGGCGGCGCTGTCGATGCGGGCGATCAGGGGACGGGCCATCAATGTGAGCGGATGAGCCCGCTCCCCCCTTTGCAAAAGGGGGGCTGGGGGGGATTCCGGAGCTGGCGTGACGGGTTGGCCGGGCTAAATCCCCCCTGTTCCCCCTTTTGCAAAGGGGGGGACGCCCAAGCTGCGGTATCGGTAGGAATCCTATTCACCGTATCCACTCCCCCCGCCCCCGGCGAAGCTCTCGAAGCGCGTGTACTCGCCCAGGAAGGTGAGCCGCACCATGCCGATGGGGCCGTTGCGCTGCTTGCCGATGATGATCTCGGCGGTGCCCTTGTCCTGGCTGTCCGGGTTGTAGACCTCGTCGCGGTAGATGAACAGGATCACGTCCGCGTCCTGCTCGATGGCGCCGGATTCGCGCAGGTCCGACATGACCGGCCGCTTGTTGGGGCGCTGTTCCAGGGAACGGTTCAACTGGGACAGGGCGATGACCGGCACGTGCAGCTCCTTCGCCAGGCCCTTGAGGGAGCGGGATATCTCGGAGATTTCCGTGGCCCGGTTTTCGCTCTGGCCGCTGCTGCTGCCGGACATCAATTGCAGATAGTCGATGACGATCAGGCCCAGGGGACGGTCGCCCTGGCATTGGCGCGCCAGGCGGCGGGCGCGGGCGCGCACCTCCATGGCGGTGAGGCCGGGGGATTCGTCGATGAAGAAGGGGGTCTCGTTCAGCCGGCCGAGGGCGTGGGTCAGGCGCGGCCAGTCGTCCTCGCCGATGCGGCCGGTGCGCAGCTTGTGCTGGTCCAGGCGGCCGACGGAACCCAGCATGCGCATGACCAGCTGGGCGGCGCCCATTTCCATGCTGAACACGGCCACCGACAGGTTCGCGTCCAGGGCCACGTTCTCGGCGATGTTGAGGCTGAACGCGGTCTTGCCCATGGAGGGGCGGCCGGCGACGATGATCAGATCCCCCGGCTGCAGGCCGGAGGTCTTGGTGTCCAGGTCGACGAAGCCGGTGGGCACGCCGGTGACCTCGCTGGGGTTGTCCCGGTTGTACAGCTCGTCGATGCGGGTGACGACTTCCATGAGCAGGGGCTGCACCGCCTGGAAGCCCTGGGTGGTCTTGGCGCCGGCCTCCTTGATCTCGAACACCTTGGCTTCCGCCTCGTCCAGGATCTGGGCGGCGGAGCGGCCGGCCGGGCTCAAGGCGGAATCGCTGATCTGGGCGCCCACTTCCACCAGTTTGCGCAGCACCGCCCGTTCCCGCACGATTTCCGCGTAGCGGCGGATGTTCGCGGCCGAGGGCGTGTTCTGGGCCAGGGCGGCCAGATAGGCGAGGCCGCCGACGTTGTCGAGCTGCTCCAGGGATTCCAGCGCCTCGGCGACGGTGACCACGTCGGCGGGCTTGTTCTCGTCGATGAGACGGACGATCTGGCGCCAGATGGATTTGTGGTCGGCGCGGTAGAAGTCCTGTTCGTTGATCAGGTCCGCGACCCGCTCCCAGGCGGTGTTCTCCAGCATCAGTCCGCCCAGCACCGACTGCTCCGCCTCGACGGAATGGGGCGGCAGTTTCAGGGCGGACAGTTCGGGATCGAAGACGGCGGACATGGGACGATTCTTTCGGGGAAGCGGCATTGTAAATCGGTCCACTGGACGGCTTCCAATAATCCGCGGCAGGGCGCGGGGCCTAGCTGTCCGAATCCCATGGTGTCAGGAAACCGCAAGGGATGCCCGCCTAGACTGGCACGCATTGTCGATAAACGAATTCGTACTCCGAAGAAACCATGTCAGACCAGCACTTCCATGTGCACGGCCCCCACGACCACGCGGTCGAGCACGAAGCCCACCACGGCCCCGGGCTGGGCCAGCAGGTGGCGATCTTCACCGCCTTGCTGTCCACCGTGGGGGCCATCGTCAGCTATCAGGGCGGCGCCACCCAGAACGAATCCATGATGCTGAAGAACGAGGCGGTGTTGCAGAAATCCCTGGCCTCGGACCAGTGGAATTACTACGAGTCCAAGAGCATGAAAGGGCACTTGATGGAAATGGCCGCCGAGCTTGGGCCGCAAGAAAAGCGGGAGGGCTATCGCCAGCAAGCCGCGAAATACAAGAAGGAAAAGGAGGAGATCAAGGCCAAGGCGGAGGGGTTCGAGAAGTCATCCGAGGCCGCGAACCTGGCGAGCGAACACGCCATGCTGCCCCACCACCACCTCGCCCAATCCATGACCTTGATCCAGATCGCCATCTCCCTGGCTTCGATCACCGTGCTGACCCGCGCCCGCTGGCTGTTCGCCCTGGGTGCCGTGGCGGCGGCGGGCGGTCTGGGCCTGTGGGCGCTGGCCTGGTGGGCCTGAGCCGGAATGAAGGCGATTCTGTACGATTGGGGTGGGCTCAACGTCTGGCTGTTCCATCTCGTCAACGATGTCCACGGCCTTTGGTTGGACCGGATCATGCGCCTCGGCACCTTCCTGGGCGGGCACGAACTGTTCCCCGTCTATATCGCCCTCATGGGCTTGCTTGCGGCAAACCTGGCGCGGCGCGATCCCCGCGCCATGGCCGGCCACGGCTTGCTGACCCTGGTCGTGTTCGCCGTGGCCTACAACCTGGACGGCTGGTTCCTGGAATGGATCAAACCCGCTTTGAATTTTCCCCGCCCGTCGCTGGCGTTGCCGCCGGAGACGGTCCACGTGGTGGGCGAGATGCGGCTGCATCACAGCCTGCCCAGCGGCCATTCCTCCTTCGCGATGCTTTGCGTCGCCAGCCTCTGGCCCGTGCTCGATCGGCCGGGTCGTTTCCTGGGGGGCGCATTCGTGTTTTGGGTCGGTCTGTCGCGCGTCAGTCTGGGCGCCCATTTTCCCGCCGATGTCTTGGCCGGTTTCCTGTCCAGCCTGCTCATCGTTCTGATCGTGCGCGCTCTGTTGGCGCGTCGGATGACCCGGCTGGATACGGGTCCATATGGACCCGTGTGGGAATAAGCGCATGCGCGCGCCCGTGGTTCATATCCGCCTTCGGCTGATGCGCGCGGGCGTGGCCGGCATGCTGGAGCTATCCGCCTGGGTCTGCCACGCGCAGGTCATGGCGGATATCGCAGGCACCTGGAAAACCTATGACGACGAGACCGGGCGTCCCGCCGCCCTGGTGCGCATATTCGAGGATCGCGGCGTCTACGCCGGCCGGGTCTTGGAAGTCCTGGACGGGCAAGGCCCCAGCCGTTGCGGGAAATGCTCCGGCGAGCGGCGCGACCAGCCCATCGCCGGCATGCTGGTCCTGACCGGCTTGCGCCGCCAGGGCGACCGCTATACCGGCGGGGAGATACTGGATCCGGAGGAAGGCCGGGTTTACCGCGTCGAGGCGAGATTGACCGAACAGGGGCGGAAGTTGTCCGTGCGTGGCTATCTGGGCTTGCCGATCCTGGGGCGCGACCAGATCTGGGAACGCCAGTAGTCCTGCTCAGGACGCGGGGATATAGGGGGCCGGGAAGCTGATGCGCAGGCGCGCGCCGCGCTGATCCTCGCCCTCGGCGATAAGCAATACGGCGTCATGCAGGCGCGCGATCTCCCGAACGATGGCCAATCCCAGGCCGCAGCCGTTGCCGGGACTGCCGGGGACGCGATAGAAGCGCTCCAGGACCCGCTCGCGTTCCGCCTCGGGAATGCCCGCTCCGTTGTCCTCCACTTCCAGGAAGGGTTCGCCAGCGGTTTCGCCGCAACGTACCGTGATGCGGCCGCCGCGCGGCGTGTGGATCAAGGCGTTGTCGATCAGGTTCGCCAGGGCTTCCGAAAGCAGCCAGGCGGTGCCGTTGACCCGGACCGGCACCGTCTCGAAGCCGAGGTCGATGTCCTTGGCGATGGCTCGGTCGAGAAACGTGGAGGCGCTGCCCTCGACCAGAAGATGCAGGTCGACCGGCTCGAAGCTAAGGGAGAGATTCGCGGTGCGTTCGGAACGGGCCAGGGTCAGCAACTGGTTGACCAGATGGGTGATGCGCTCGGTGGCTTCCTCGATCCGCCGCAGATGTTGCGGTGAGGCGTTTTCCGCCGGGCTCATGGCCAGCAGGTCGAGTTGAGTCTGCACGGCGGTCAAGGGCGTGCGCAACTGGTGCGCGGCGTCGGCCAGAAAACGCCGCTGGCCCTCGCTGGCCGAGAGAAGCAGCGCGAACAATCGATTCAGGGCCTTGACCAGCGGCTTCACCTCGAGGGGGACCGGTTCCAGTGCCAGGGTCCGCAGATCCTCGGGGGAGCGCCGCTCGATCTCCGCGCGCAGGTGCTCCAGAGGGCGCAGGCTGAAGCGGATGCCGAAGTAGATCAGCAGCAGCGTGGATACGACCAGAACCAGATTCGGGATGATCATGGCCAGCACGGTTTCCCGCGAGGCGCGATCACGCTTGCGGGTGGTTTCCGCGACGATGATGTCGGTCTGGCCGTCGGAATCCTCGATCCGGTAGTTCACCGCGCGTAGATCACGACCTCGGTAGCGGGCGTCGAAATAGGTGGTCAGGGAGGGATCGAGCCGTGTCGGCCTGGGCAGGCCCGGGGTGCCCGCCACCAGGCCGTGAACGCTGTTCCAGACCGAGAAATGGATTTCGTCCAACTTGTCCGAGCGCAGCACTTCCTGGGCCTGGGGGGAAAGGTCCAATCTCAGTTGCCCGCCCGCGTTGGCGCGCAGATGCGAGGCGATATCCTGGGCGGAGTCCGCGAGCGAGAAATCGAACGCCTCCTGGGAGCGTCGATTGGCGATCTGGTAGTCGCTGGCCAGGCTGACGATGAGCAGCAGCGTCATCGGACCGATCAGCAAGTAGAGCAGCCGCTGACGGATGCTGGCCACGCGCAGCGCTTCAGGCATGGTCGCCGTCAAGCCGATAGCCGATGCCGCGCACGGTGCGGATGCCGATATCCGTGCCGGCCAGCTTGGCGCGCAGCCGGGAGACGTGCACCTCGACGGCGTTCGGCGTCATGTCCTTGTCCCAGCCGGCCAAGGCTTGGACCAGCCGGTTCTTGCCGATCACCTTGGGCGATTCCAGCATCAGCATCTCCAGGATCGTCCATTCCCGCTGAGTCAGTTCCAAGGGCGCTCCGGCCAGACTGACCTGGCGGGTGGCGGTATCGAGTTCAAGCGCGCCATGGCGCAGGACCGTGCTGGCGACGGCGTGGGCACGCCGGATCAGCGCTCGCGCGCGGGCCACCAGCTCGGGCAGGCGGAACGGCTTGGTCATGTAGTCGTCGGCGCCGGCGTCCAGTCCTTTGACGCAGTCCTCCAAGGCGTCGCGCGCGGTGAGCACGAGGATGGGCAGGGTTTCGCCACGGGCGCGCAGATTGCGGATCAAGCCGAGACCATCCCGACCCGGCAGGCCCAGATCGACGATGGCCAGATCGAAGGTCTCGCCGGCGGCGAACTGGGCTTCGGATTGTTCGGCGCTGACCAGATGGTCGACAGTGAAACCGGAACGGACCAGCCCCTCGCGCAGGCCCTCGGCCACCAGCGCATCGTCCTCGACGATCAGCAGGCGCATGTCGCCCGCGCGCTTGCTCGATCTGGATCAGGCATGGCGCCGCGCGACCAGCACCGCGTCGCCGCCGCCGAAGGCGAAGGAGTTGGATAGCACGGCATCGATGTTCCCCGTTTCCCGGGGCGAATTGGCGATGAAATCAAGATCGCAGAGCGGATCGGCTTTGTCCAGATGCGCGGTGGGCGGCAACACACCCCGGCGCAGGGCGAGCAAGCCGGCGAGAAATTCGATGGCGCCGGCCGCGCCCATCAGGTGGCCGTGCAGCGCCTTGGTGGAACTGACCGGCGGCGGCGAGCGGCCGAACACCTGGCGCAGCGCCTGGGTTTCCACGATGTCGCCCACCTCGGTGGCGGTGCCGTGGGCGTTGATGTAGCCGATGGCGTCCGCGTTCAACGCCGCGTCGCGCAAGGCTTCGCGCATGGCGCGCGCCTGGCCGTCGGCATTGGGCTTGGAGAGATGGCCGGCGTCGGAGGCGGTGCCGTATCCGGCCAGTTCCGCGAGGATGGTCGCGCCGCGCGCGCGGGCATGCGCCTCGCTTTCCAGCACCAGGGCCACCGCGCCTTCCGCCAGCACCAATCCGGCGCGGTCGGCCGAGAAAGGTTTGCAACTGCGCGCCGGATCTTCGCGGTCGGGCGCGGCCAGGGTGCCCATCATCTGCCACGCGCGCATGGTTCCCGGGGTCAGCAGCGCCTCGGCGCCACCGGCCAGCATCGCGTCCGCGTAGCCGTGGCGGATCAGGCGCATCGCCTCGCCCAGGGCCATGGCGGAGGACGCGCAGGCGTTGGACACCGTCATGGAGGGGCCGCGCAGGCTGAATTCCATGGAAAGATGGGCCGCCGCCGCGTTGGCCATGCCCATCACCACGGTGAGCGGGCGTGGGCGGCCGGTCTTGTCTCGATACACGCTGATGTAGGCGTCTTCCACCGAACGGATGCCCCCCAGGCCGGTTCCCCAATACACGCCGAAGCGGTCGCGTTCCGGCGCGCCGAGCGGAAGTCCGGCGTTTCGCAGGGCTTGGCGTCCGGCCACCAGGGAGAACTGGCTGACGCGGTCGAGCTGCTTCGCCTGGGGGCGCGAAAAATGCGGCGCCGGGTCGAAATCGACGACGCCGGCCACCAGGGGGTCGAGGCCGACCTCGGGCTCGTGAGCGACGAGACGGATGCCCGAGCGCGCCGCCAACAGGTTGGCGAAGAAGGCGTCCGGCGTATCGCCGAGAGGCGACACGATGCCCGCCCCGGTGATGACGACGCGATGCATCAGGCCGGCACGGCGATCCGGCTGTCGAGATGGCCCGCCAGATCGCGCAGGGTCTTCATGGCGCCGGATTGCTCCGGATCCAGGCGCACGCCGAAACGGTCCTCCAGGTCGAAGATGAATTCCACCAATCCCAGGGAATCGATGCCGATTTGGTCGAACGGCGCGTCCACGTCGATGCCGGCGGCATCCACTTCGAAGGCTTCGGCGGCGGCTTGCTTGATGGTATCGAGGGTGTTCATGCGGCTTCCTTTCTGGTTGCGTCGTGGCTGAAACGCCAGTTGAGGTAGTCGACCGCGGTTTGGGCCACGGCCTCCTTCTCGTTGTCGATGGTGAGCATGTGGTAGCTGTCGTGAAACCAGCGCATCTCCACGTCCGAGGTGCCGAGGCGGGACACGATCAGACGCGGGCTGCGCGGGCCCGCCACGTCATCCTCGCTCGCGTGCATCACCAGAGCGGGGGTGCGGATGTCAGGCAGGCGGTGCTTGACATGGCGGATCAGGCGGTCGGCCTGATAGATGGCGCTCATGGGCAACACCGCCGCGCCGGCGGTGGAAACGCCGGTGCGGTTCATTTGCGCCGCGATCCATTCGCGCAAGCGTGGATTCTTGACGCCGTAGGGGGCGGTTTCCCTGTGCCAGGTCCAATGGCGAAACGGTGGCAGATAGGCGAGAGGAAGCAGCCGCCGCGTCCAGGGCACATTCCAGCCGTCATAGAACAGGGTGGGGGAGATCAGCAGCAAGGCTTCGACCATGCCCGGGTTGCGGGCCGCCAGGGCGAGCGCGAGGTTGGCGCCGATGCACAGGCCGCCCAGCGAAACCGATTTGTGGTCCCGCCGGAATTCCCGGAACTCGGATTCCAGCGACTGGACCCATCGGGGGTAGGGGTCGATATGCCGGCTGTCCTTGGCGATGCCATATCCAGCGAGGAAAGGGACGCGCACGCTGAAGCCGGCCTGGTTCAAGCGTTTCGCCAACGGCAGCAATTCGAGGGGATTGGCGCACAGGCCATGGGTGAGCAGCACGCCATGGTCGCCACCTGGGAAATGGAGGGAGTCGGTCATGGCGGCGAGATTAGCGGCCCTTGCCTTGCGTTTCGCTGACGTTGCCGCGCATCGACGCAGCAACAATAACCTGACGCCGCCAAGCCGAGCATCGGGGCCGGTGTTGAAACGCGCCATGCGTTAAGTCAAGGCGCCAGACCCGTTCGCCCGGTTTAATCGGCCCATGTTCCAGAACCGTATAAGGACACGCATGCGCTTTCCCGCCTTCTTCCAGGACATCCCCATCCTCACCGTGCACGATCCCCTCGCCGAGGCGCTGGACGCGGCGGAGGCCGGTCTCATCGATTACCGCTACGCCGACGCCGTGAAGCTGGCCGGCCATTCCTGCCCCACCGTGGCCGGCGCCTGGCTCATGGCCCGACGAGGCTTGCGCGTCTTGTTCGGCGAGGTGCCGCCGGAGCGGGGCGGCATCCGTGTCGAACTGGGCGCGGCTCGGGACGCGGGCACGACCGGCGTGGTGGGCAATGTGCTGTCCCTGATCACCGGCGCGGCGGACGCGGGCGGATTCAAGGGGCTGGGTGGCAGGCATGTCCGCCGCGATCTGTTGCTGTTCGGTGTGGATATTGAGGCGGAAATGCGTCTGACCCGGCTCGACACGGGCGCCTCGGTCCTGTTGGATTACCACCCCGAGGTGGTTCCTCCCGCCAAGGAAATGCCGATGCTGATGGCGCGCGTGGTGGGTGGCGTGGCCGACGCCTGGGAGCAGATGGAGTTCAGCCGCCTTTGGCAGGATCGGGTGCGGCGCATTCTGCTGGAACACGGCGACGACCCCGAGCTGGTGGTGGCGAGCCGGGCCGATCCGCGCGGCCAATGAAAAAGGCCGCTTGCGCGGCCTTTTTCAAGGGCGGGAGGAAGACTCAGGCTTCCGCGACCACGGTGACGGTGATGTCGCAGGTCACGTCGGTATGGAAGGACAGGGTGACGGGGTATTCGCCCACCGACTTGAACGGACCTTCCGGCAAGCGCACTTCCGCCTTGGCGACTTCCATGCCCTGGGCGGTCAACGCGGTGGCGATGTCGCTGTTGGTGATGGAGCCGAACAAACGGCCGTCCACGCCCGCCTTCTGGGCGATGGTGATGGCGATGCCGCCCAGCTTCTCGGCGCGGGCCTGGGCCGCGGCCAGCTTTTCGCCGGCCAGCTTTTCCAGTTCGGCCTTGCGCTCGGCGAAGGCGGCGATGTTGGCTTTGTTGGCGCGCTTGGCCATGCCCTGGGGAATCAGGTAGTTGCGGGCGTAGCCGGCCTTGACGTTGACCACATCACCCAGGTTGCCCAGGTTGGTCACTTTATCCATCAGGATGATTTCCATGTTCGTTCTCCTGATCAGCTGTTGTGCTTGTCGGTGTAGGGCAGCAGGGCCAGGAAGCGGGCGCGCTCGATGGCGACGGACAACTGGCGCTGGTACTTGGCCTTGGTGCCGGTGATGCGGGCGGGGATGATCTTGCCCAGCTCGTTGACGAAGTCCTTCAGGACTTCAACGTCCTTGTAATCCACTTCCTTGACCTTCTCGGCGGTGAAGCGGCAGAACTTGCGGCGGCGGAACAGGGCCGCGCCGTTGGGGTTCTTGGGACGGGGCTTGCGTTTGATGAAAGCCATTTTCTTGCTCCTTGATCTAAGGGGTCCGGTTATTCCGGAGCCAACATTCCAAATTCAGTCACATGCAGTTCGAGCCGGGGATCGCGCGCGCCCTTGCGGTCGATGAAGCCGGTGAGCTTGAGGCCGGCGCCGGGTTGGATGTCGCCCAACCCTTGCGCCACCGGCCCGAAGGCCACCAGTTCGGTTTCGACTTCCACCGTCCGGGTCTTGCCCGCTTCCTGTTGCGTCGAGGTGTGTTTCACCGTGAAGCGCAGGGTGGCGAGTCCCGAAGGGGTGCGGCGCGGGCCCGATGTCGCCACCAGGCTGCCCGTCAGTTCGAACCGGTTCAGGCGGCCGCTTCCGCGGGAGCGGCTTCGCTCGGCTGGGCCGCCAGCAGATTGCGCGCCTTCTCGCCCTTCATCATCGGCGACGGCGCGGTGACGGCCTCGTCGCGCACCAGGGTCAGGTGGCGCAGGATGGCGTCGTTGAAACGGAAGCCGTGCTCCAGCTCGTCCAGGGTCTCCTGGTCGATCTCGATGTTCATGAGGATGTAGTGGGCCTTGTGCATCTTCTGGATGGTGTAGGCCAGTTGCAGGCGGCCCCAGTCTTCCAGGCGATGGATATGGCCACCCTTGGCGGCGATCAGGGTCTTGTAGCGCTCGATCATCGCGGGCACCTGCTCGCTCTGGTCCGGGTGCACGATGAATACGATTTCGTAGTGACGCATTGAAACTCCTTGTGGGCTGAGGCCACCCCCGTGCGTTCGGGGTGCGGCAAGGCGGGAAAAGCCGAGCTCGGCGGGCCGGGCTCGGGAAAGAGCGGGATTCTATTGTGGAATCAGGCGGATAGCAAGGTTGATGAAGGCTTGTTCGGCAATCGGCGATCGGCGGCGGACGATCCGGGATCGTCCGCCGCTTGGCTCGGTGGGATTGCGGCGTGTCGGCGCCTTGGCGTTGGCGCTTCATCGAGGACTTGTGCCGGTCCGCGCGTTCGATGGGGACGTCGCGGTCGCCGCCGTGGTCCGGACGCCGGGCCGAGGCGGTTTCGCGCCACAAGGATGGCGAGGAAGGCTAATATTGTCCCCGCTTCGAATGCGGGATCCGCCGCCGGCTAGCTTCACCGCCATCCGGGCGGCGGCGCGCGGGGCCACAGGGGAGAGAACAATGAAAGGCAAGGCAATGCGCGTTCCCGGACCGTGGGCTGCGATGTGCGCCCTATTCCTCTCGTTCGCCAATTCCGCCCTGGGCGCCGAGCCGCCCGCGGCCCGCCTGGAAAACACCAGCCTGCCGGCCCAGGGCCGCCAGCAGACCCTGCTCACCGTGGAGGCCTTCGGCCGTTACGCGGTGACCGTGCGCAGCGGCCAGGGCGTGGCCCTGCAGGCCCTGGACCGCATGGCGGGGTTTGGACCCTTGTCCGGCGAGCCGGGCGTCAAGGACGGCCGGCTCGACCTGTTCCTGGAGCGCGGCGAGACCCGCATCGTCACGCGCGGCGCCGACAACGCCGGCGGCGAGGCGCAACTGGAGGCGCGGCCGTTCCAGGAACTGAACCCCCGTCCGCCCCTGCTGATGGAGCAGCGCTGGGAACGGGCCAGCCTGGGGGATTTCCAGCAGCGCTCCTACTGGCTGGACATCGCCAAGGAAACCACCGTGGCGCTGGAGGCCGCCGGCCGCCATCTCGCCGACCTGCGCCTGTGGCGCGACGGGGTCTGGCTCATGGACAGCCTGCCGGAGCTGGAACGCAGCCGCGCCGACGTGAACCGGCCCCTGACGGTGGCGCGCCTGGTGGCGAAGCTGACGCCCGGTCTGTACATGCTCACCGCCTACGGCGGACCCGGCGCGACCTGGACCGAGGAGTCCACGGCGCGGCCGTTCCAGTTGCGCTGGGGCGTCTCCAGCCTGGCGCCGGCCCTGCGCCAGCGCTTCGTCATGAACGAGCTGGGGGTGGAGCGCTTCCGCGTGCCCGCCGGGCCGACCTACTTCCGCCTGGAACTGCCGGAAGCCCGGGACGCCAGCCTGCAGGTGGCAAGCTTTGACCCGGACGCGCCGTTCCGGAGCGACGGCGGCACCGCGAGCATCAGCAAGAAATCCACGCCGCCGGTGGCGGAACTGAACTGGAACGCCTCTGGCGACCGCATCGTCACGGTCCAGACCGCGCCGGGCCAACCCTACGTGCTGCAGCATTTCCAGGCCAGCCAGGCGTTCCGCATCCGGCAGCCGGGGAACTACTGGGTGGAGACCGTGCAGGCCGGCGCCGCCGGCGATACCGCGGGCACCACCGCGGTGTTGACGGCCACGCCGCGCGCGGGCCGGGAGACGTTCCTGGCCGAGCGGGCGCTGGAACTGCCGCCGGGCCGGACCTGGCACCGGCGCTTCAACCTGCTGGGCGAGCTGACCCTGTTCGTCAAGCTGCCCGTCCGAGGCAAGCTGGACATCGCCGACCAGGGCATCAAGGCGCGATACCGGGTGGAGCCCTTCCTCACTTACCGGCCGGCCAACTACCGGACGCCGGACTGGCGCGACGGCGGCGCCAGCCTGGACCTGGAAGCCGGGCTGTACGTGCTCACCGTGAGCCCGGTCAACAAGGGCATCCTGGACCTGCATCTGCGCGGCGCCGAGGCCACGGAATCCGACAGCGACTGGCTGGCGGCCGCCAAGCAACTGCTGGGCGTGGAGGCGACGCCGGACAAACCGGCGGCCGCGCCCACCACGCCGGTGACGGCCGCGGCCCGCTTCCGGGAACTGAACATCGCGCCGAACCACACCTACACCCTCTATCTCAACCGGCAGCCGGGCGTCGCCACCGGCCTCATCCTGCGCACGCTGCCCGTCGACCTGAGCCTGGCCCTGGCGGTCAGCCAGCGCGCCGGCGAGACCCTCGACATCCCCGTTTCCATTCCCGAGGCGGGCACCCTGCGCGCGCTGGCCGAGGACGGCCGGCCGCTCGAGATCGCCCTGTCGGACGGCCGGCGCGGCGCCGCCATCGCCGTGGCAGCGGGTCGCCTGGAGGTCACGGTGCAAGCCGGCGCGTCGCCGTTGAACTATGCGCTGACCCTGGAACCCGTCCGCCTCGCCGACACCACGCCGCTGCCGCCCCTGCCCGACACCCGTCTGGCCCAGTTGCCCGTGTTCCCGCTGGTGGCGCCCGACGCGCCCCAGGGCCTGGCGCTGGAGCGCCGTTCCACCGCCGTCTTCTCGGTGCGGGTGGACAAGCCCGGCCTGTACCGCTTCGAGTCCGCCGGCCTGCTGGAGACCGCCGGCCAGGTGCGCACCCGCGTCAACCCGGCCCTGTTCGAGGCCGGCGCCAACGGCGTCGGGCGCAACTTCCTGATCCAGCGCTACCTGCGGGAGGGGGAATACCAGCTCCAGGTGGCCACCCAGGGCGAGACCCGGGGCGATCTGGAAGTGCGCGTGGAACGCACCGAGCCCGTCGACCAGGGCGAACTGCGCCCGGGCGAGTCGGCCCGCGCCCGTCTCGGCCCCGGCCAGGCGCTGGCCTACTGGCTGCGGGTGGATCTGCCGGGCCGCTACCGGCTGCGAGCCCAGGGGCTGGGCCACGATTTCGCCCTGCGTCTGGAGGACGCGGACGGCTGGCCCCTGGACTTGTCCGCCGCGTCCCTGGCCGATGGCGCCGAGTCCGCCGCGCGGAGCGGAAACGACGCGGAACCCGCGGGCGACCCGGAGGCGGGCGGGGAAGGCGCGGGCGACGATCCGGAAAACGCCGGCGAACGCCGGGGCGATGCGGAAACGGCGCCCGGAACGCTGGATAACGCGGCGGGCGTCGTGGAATCCGGGGATGTCAGCCTGGCGCTCGAGCCCGGCCGCTACCGGGTTCTGGTCCTGCCCCAGAGCGTGGCGGCGCGCGTGCTGACCGGCTTCGAGCGGCTGCCGGAAGCGCGCCGCTTCGAGGGCCACGGGCCGCACCGGCTGGCGCTGGGGACGCCGGTGCGGCACACCTGGCGGGAGCCCGAACCGGGCAAGCCGCGCATTTCCGACCACTGGCTGTTCTCCCTGCCCGCCGAAGCGGAAGTCGGCATCCAGATGGATGCCGACATGGAGGCCAACCTGCTCGACGGCGTGGACCGCAAGCGCCGGCTCGACCACCTGTTCCCCGGCAAACCCTGGAAAGGGGTGCTGCCGGCGGGGCGCTACCTCCTGCGCGTCCGCCACAGCCGGGGCGACAACCTGGTGGACTACCAGTTGAGCGTGACCAGCAGGGAACTCCTCGCCGGCCAGCGGCGCGACGTGTCGGCGCCGGCTCGCCTGCCCGTCTCGGTGGGACGCGCGGGGCTCGCGGTGTTCCGATCCCTGGGCGGCGCCGACGTGCGCGCCCGGCTCCTGGACGACCAGGGCAAGGTGCTGGCCCAGAACGACGACCAGACCGACGGCTGGAATTTCGAGATCGCCCAGCGGCTCGAGCCGGGCCGCTACACGCTGGAGGTGGAGCCGGGCGGCGCCCAGACCCGGGCGGCGCGGGCGGACGGCGGGCAGGGCGATGCCGGCGTCGCCACCACGGTGACCATGACCATGCCGCGCGAGATCCTGGAACCGGCGCTGCCCGGGGACGGCAGCCTGGACATCAAGGACGGCCGCGTGCACCTCTTCCCCATCGCGCCGCCGGCGACGGCGAACTATCTGCGCGTGGCGGCCGCGGACGCCGGCGTCGCCGGGCTGGCCCTGGAAGGGCAGGGTGCCGGCGGCTGGACGGACCTGGGCGGCGCGGTGGGCCGTTCCGCCCGTCTGTTCCTGCCCCTGGCGCCCGGCACCTACCAGGCCTATCGCCTGCGCGCCTGGGTGCCCGATGCCCGGGGCGCGCCGGTGCGCATCGCGGTGGCGACGGGCGCCGTCCCGGCCGTGGACGAAGCCGTCTGGCTGCGCGGAGAGGCCGGCGGCACGCCGCTGGGCGAATCCGGCGCGGACGGGTTCGCCACCCTGGTGCGGCTGGCGCGGCCGGGCAGCTTCCGCATCTCCGGCGGGGAGGGCGCCTGGCAGTGGAGCGACAGCGCGTCCCGCGCCGCCGAAGCGGGCGGCGACGGGGTGGTGACCGTGAACGGCGAACGCCTGTGGCTGTTGAGCGAACGGGCCGGCCCGGCGCCGGCGGGGGAGCGGGCGCGCATTCCCGAGCGCGGCGAGGGCGCCCTGCGCCTTTCCCTGGCTCCGGGCCAGGCCAGCCTGATCGATCCGCCCGCCGTCGGCGCGGCGCCGGCCCTGGTGCTGGCCGACGCCCGGGGCGGCCAGCCCGGCGTGTCCTTCGGCGCGGACCGTCCGCTGGCCGCCACCGGACTCGCGCCCGGGCAGGCGGTGGCCGTGGCGCTGCCGGGCGCGGACGCGCCGGTGACGGTGTGGAACGCCGGCGCGCAGGCGCCCATCGAGGTGGACCTGAGCGTGGCGCCCCTGCGCGCGAGCCCGCCCCAGACCCTGGCGCCGGGGGCGCGCGACCTCGGCCTGGCGGCGGGTGAGGCGCTGCCCCTGGCCCTGCCGGCCGGAAACAAGGACATCGCCCTGTCCCTGGACGCCGACATGGCCGCCGTCCTGGTCCGGGACGGACAAGTCGTGGCCACCCACTGGTCCGGCGGCGAAACCCTGCGCGAGCGGCTGTCCACCGACGCCGACCGGCTCTGGCTGCTCAACGCGTCCGGCGGCGAAGCCCGCTGCGGCCTGGAGCTCCTTTCCGAACAGGCCGCGCCGCGGCCCCTGGGCGCGGGCGAACTGCGCCAGCACAACCTGGCCTGGTCCGGGCGCCTGCGCCTGCCGGTGGATGCGCCGGCAGGCCGGGATGGCGCGGGCCTGCACGTGCGCGGCGCCGAGCAGGCCTGGTGGCAGGAGGCGGGCGGGGCCATCCAGGCCGGCACCGATTTCACGCCCCGGGCCGGCGGCGTGCTGTGGCTGTGGCACAAGCCCGGTCCCCTGGTCGCCTGGCTGGACGGTCCGGCCGGCGATGCCGGCGCGGAGCCGGCCGCCACGGCGGTGGCGCCGCCCGAGTCGCTGCCGCTCCAGGGCGAATCCCGGTTGCTGGCCTATCAGACGACCGGGCCGAGCATGCTGCACCTGCGCAGCGAGACGGCCCTGGTCAGCCAGTTCCTGCCGCCCGGACAGGCGCCCCGCACCGAGGCCCACCTGCGCGGAACCAGCCTCAACCTGCCGGTTCCCGCCGGCACGGCCCGGCTCCTGCTGCGGCCCCTGGGAGCGGCGCGCCTGGCCGGCACGGCGACGCTGGTCGCGACCCCGGCGATTCCCATCGGCGAGGGGGCCGGGCCGGAACTGCTGCTCGCGCCGGGTGACGCGCGCCTGTTCAGCTTCGAGCTGAAACAGCCGGCCGCCATCGGCATCGGCGCGCGGGCCTCCGCCGACGTGATCCGCTGCGCGCTCTACGACGAGCGGGGCGCGGCCCTGGGCGAGGGCGTGGTGCAGATGCCGGAACTGCGGGCCGGCCGCTATTTCCTGTCCATCGAGAACCCCGGCGACGGGGCGCCGGTGCGGGTGCGGCCCATCCTGCTGGGCACGTCGGCGCCGGATACCCGGCCGCCCTACGATGTGCTGCGCCGTTATGTGGAGGCCGACGAGACCGCGCCGGGCCTGCTCTACGTCCTGCCCGAGCAAGGCCAGGCACCCGGCTCCGCCGGCCTGGAGCCCGACGAACCCGTTCCCGCCGGCGAGGCCGGCACCTCCGCTTCCGAGGAATGAGCATGAAGATCGCGACCCGTCTGCTGCTGCTCCTGGCCCTGGCCGTCACCACCGCGCCGCTTCCCCGGGCCGCCGCGACGGCGCCGGCCGCCCAGGCGGAGCGCGCGCCCGCGGCCCCGGCCCAGATCATCCCGGACAAGTTCCTGCGCCGCTGGGATCCGGTGACCCTGTTTTTCACCAATCCGGTGGGGCCCGCCCGGGGCGGCGCGGAACGCCAGCCCCAGCGCTGGGTGACCCTGAGCCCGGCCCATCCCGGCGCCTACGCCTGGCTGGACGCGAAAACCCTGCAATTCCGCCCGGCCGAGCCCTGGCCGGCCCTGTCCCGCTTCACCTTCAGCCAGGGCGGCCAGCGGCGCGGCCTGGTCACCCTCATGGAGGCGCCCTTGCGCACGGTGCCGGCGGACGGGGAAACCGGGCTGGATCCGGTGGAGCGCATCACCCTGACCTTCGCCGAGCCCCTGGACGCGGCCGCCCTGGGCCGCATGCTGCGCATCGGCCTGCGTCCCCTGCCCGGCATCGACGAGGCGCAGACGCGCTGGCTGGACGCGAAGGACTTCTCCCTCAAGGTGGTGGAGCGCGGCCAGCGCCAGGATCCGGCCAGCTACGTGGTCAACCTGCGCCAGCCCATCCCCACCGGCCAGCGCGTCATCCTGCGCCTGCGACTCGCCGAGGACGATGGCAGCGGGGAAACCTTCAAGGACATCGTCTTCGGCACGGCGGAGCCGTTCCGCCTCACCGCCGCCGGCTGCGCCGGCATGCGCCTGCCCCTGGCGCCGGAAGGCGTGCGCTACGGGCGCGACCAGGTGCTGACCTGCAACGAGGACCAGCGCCAGGTGCGCGTCGAGTTTTCCGCCCCGCCCCGGGGCCTGGGGACCATCCCGGCGCGCAATCTGCTGCGCTTCACGCCGGCGGTGGACGGCTTGAGTTTCCGCAACGAGGGCGGCGCCCTGGTGGCGCACGGCCGCTTCCTGGCCAACACCCTGTACCGCCTGGAGATCCGCCCCATCGCCCTGTTCGACGTGCGCGGCCGGCCCCTGGCGGCGAAGGCGTCCAGCGAGCTGTACCTGCACTTCCCGGCCAAGCCGCGCTACCTGGACTGGCAGGCGGGCCACGGCATCGTCGAGCGCTACGGGCCCCAGCAGGTGCCCCTGGCCGGGCGCGGCTTCGGCCGCGTGGACCTGCGGGTGTATCCGGTCGATCCCCTCAATCGCTCGTTCTGGCCGTTCCCGGACAAGCCGGTGGCGGTGGACGAGCAGGCGCCCCCGCCCGCCCCCGGCGAGGGGCCGGCCGGCCATGGCGACGCCTACAGCCACATCGATGTCCCGGCCTTGTCGCGCCACCTGCGCACCCTGGGGTCGCCGCCGGTGTCCACCCTGGTGAAGCTGCCCCTCGCCGCCGACGGCGGCGCCGCCCGCTTCGGCCTGGACCTGGCGCCCCACTTCGCGCGCATCGCCGGCGCCCAGCAGCCCGGCAGCTACCTGGTGGGCATCCGCAGGATCGACGAATCGACCCAGCGCCAATGGATGCGGGTGCAGGTCACCGACCTGTCCCTGACCAGCGTGGACGAGGAGGACGGCGTCAAGTTCGCGGTCACCTCCCTGGCGTCCGGCGCCCCGGTGGCGGGCGCCGAGATCCGCGTCGAGGGCGCCGCCAACGGCAAGTGGGCCACCCTGCTGCAGGCCGCCACCGGCGCCGACGGCACCTATCGCTGGCAGGCGCCGGGCGGCGGGCACGGCGCCAGCGTGCGCCGCATCGTCGTGCGCCAGGGCCGGGACGTGCTGGTGCTGGACCCGACCCGGGCGCCGGACCGCTATGGCGACAACACCTGGCGCGAGGCGGGGGACACCTGGCTGCAATGGACCCAGGAGACCCTCGCCGGGCGGGCGGAGCCGCCGGTCCGTCTGTGCCACGTGTTCACCGAGCGGCCGGTGTACCGCCCCGAGGAGAAGGTCTACATCAAGGGCTACGTGCGCCAGCGCCACCGGGGCGGCCTGAGCCTGGTCGGCGGCGGCGGCACCGTGGTGGTGCAGGGGCCGGGCGACCTGGCCTGGCGCTATCCGGTGAAATTCTCGCCCCAGGGCAGCTTCGACCTGGTGTTCGCCGAGGCGGCCGCCCCCACCGGCCCGTACCGGGTGCGCCTGGAGTTGGCGGAAGGCCAGGAGTGCGCCGGGGTCGACATCCTGAAGGAAGCCTATCGCACGCCCGAGTTCGACCTGCGCCTGTCGGCGCCGGACCGGGTGGCCCTGGACCGGGAGTTCAAGGTCCAGCTCGCGGCCCAGTACTACGCCGGCGGCCAGGTCATCGAGCGGCCGGTGCGCTGGCGCGTGACCCAGTTCCCCTACACCTGGACGCCCAAGACGCTGCCCGGCTTCTTCTTCTCCTCGGACGGCCGTTTTTCCGGCCGCGAGCGCTTCCAGGCCAGCCCGACCCTGGTGCGGGAGGACAAGACCGACGCCGACGGCGGCGCCACCCTGGCCCTGAATCCGGCCATCGAGCCCAGCGCCCAGCCGCGCAGCTACGTGATCGAGGCCACGGTGACCGGCGCCGACGACCAGACCGTGACCACCACCCAGCGGGTGCTGGCCCTGCCCGCCGTGGTGCTGGGCATCAAGGCGCCGCGCTACCTGGAGCGGGCCGCCAGCGTCACGCCCGCCATCGTCGCCCTGGGGCCGGACGGCAAGCCGGTGGCCGGGCAGGAAGTGACCGTGCGCCTGATCCGGCGCGAGTGGCACGCCCACCTTCAGGCCGGCGATTTCAGCCGGGCCGAGGCCAAGTACGTGAGCGAGGTGGTGGACAACAAGCTGCTGGAGCGGAAGGTGGTGAGCGGGCGCGAGCCGCTGCCGGTGACCCTGGGCCTGGAAGGCGCCGGCGTCTACCTCATCGAACTGGAGACCCGCGACCGGCTGGGCCGGCCCCAGCGGGTGGCGGTGGATCTCTTCGCCGGCGGCGACCAGCCGGTGAGCTGGTCGCGCCCGCCCAGCGAGGTGTTCACCGCCACGCCGGACAAGCCCGCCTACAACCCGGGCGAGACCGCCCACGTGATCCTGGAAAGCCCGTTCCAGCAGGCCCAGGGCCTGGCCATCGTGGAGGCGCCGGAAGGCAACCGCTACGAGTGGTTCAACGTGCGCAACGGCAGCGCGGCCTTCGACCTGGCGGTGCTGAAGCAGTACGTGCCGCGGGTGCCGGTGCACTTCGTGCTGATGCGCGGCCGCGTGCCCGGCGCGCAGCCGGCCCCGGGCACCCGCCTGGACCTGGGCAAGCCCGCCACCGTGGCCGCCACCGCCTGGCTCAAGGTGCAGCCGGTGGAGCATCAGGTCACGGTGACCCTGGACAACCCGGCCAAGGCCCGTCCCGGCGAGACCGTGGACGTGCGCATCAAGCTCGCCGACCGGGCCGGCAAGCCCCTGGCCGGCGAGGTGACCCTGTGGCTGGTGGACCAGGCGGTCCTCGCCCTGGGCAAGGAGCAGCGCCTGGATCCCCTGCCCGATTTCATCACCCCGGTGCAGTCCCGGCTCAGCCTCCAGGACACCCGCAACTGGACCCTGGGGCTGCTGCCCCTGGACGAGCTGCCGGGCGGCGACGCCGGCAAGAAGGAGGCCACCGACGACCTGCTGGACAAGGTCACCCTGCGCCGGGACTTCCAGTCGGTGCCCTATTTCAACCCGAACATCCAGGTGGGCGGCGGCGGCGAGACCGTGGTGCGGGTCAAGCTGCCGGACAACCTGACCAACTTCAAGCTGCGCGCCAAGGCGGCGAGCGGGCCGGACCGCTTCGGCGTGGCCACGGGCCAGGTGTCGGTGCGCATGCCGCTCATCGTGCAACCGGCGCTGCCCCGCTTCGTGCGCCCCGGCGACCGCTTCACCGCGACCGCCATCGGCCGCGTGGTGGAAGGCCCGGCGGGGCCGGCCACGGCCCAGGTGCGAGCCAAGGGCGTGGAGGTGGCGGGAGAGACGACGCGCCGCCTGGATCTCAAGCCCGGCATTCCCCAACGCATCGAATTCCCGGTGACGGTGCCGCTGCCGGGCGCCGCCGTGGGAGAGACCGGCGGCGAAACGGTGCGTTTCAGCGTCGCCGTGGAACGCGACGCGGACCAGGCGAGGGACGGCTTCGAGGTGGATCTGCCCCTGCGTCCAGACCGCGGCCCGGTGGTGCGGCGCCAGCTCCTGGACCTGAAGCCGGGCCAGCGCGCGGAACTGCCGGCGATCGCCGAACCGGTGCGTCCGGGCAGCCTGCGCCGCAGCCTGCTGGTGTCGGACCAGCCCGCGCTGGTGCGCATGGCGGCGGGCTTGGAGTTCCTCATGGACTATCCCCACGGCTGCACCGAGCAGCGCGTCTCCCGCGCCCGCGCCCTGGTGGCCCTGCGCGACTTCAACCAGCGCCTGCAAAGGGAAGGCCAGGAACGGACCCTGAAGCCGGTGGTGGCGGACGTGCTGAAGTGGCTGCCCGGCGTGGTGGACGAGAACGGGCTGGTCGCCTACTGGCCGGGCTCCCGGGGCTATGTCTCCCTCACCGCCTGGGTGACCGAGTTCCTGGTGGAGGCCCGCGGCGCGGGCTTCGGCGTGGATACCGCGCTGCTCGACCGGCTCACCGCCAGCCTGCGCCAGTCCCTGCGCTCCGACTACACCCACTTCATCACCGGCGAGGCCTACAGCGAGCGGGTGATGGCCCTGCGCGCCCTGGCCGCCGCCGGCAAGTCGGACCCGGCCTATCTGGCCGAGCTGGCCCGGCGCGCCGACAGCCTCAACCTGGAATCCGGCGCCGAAGTCCTGCGTCTGCTGCGGGTGAGCGGCGGGCCGCCGGCGGCCACGGCGGAACTGGCCAAGCGGGTCAACGACGGCGTGGTCACCCGCCTGCACCAGGGCCGCGAGATCTACGGCGGCCTGCAGGACACCGCCCAGGCGCGCAACGGCCTCATCCTGCCCAGTGAAACGCGCACCCTGGCGGAGATCACCCGGGCCGCCTCGGCGGCCGCCCAGGCCGATCCCCGGCTGCCCGTGCTGGTGGACGCCCTGATCACCCTGGGCCGGGGGGATGGCTGGGGCTCCACCCAGGCCAACGCCGCCGCCCTGCTGGCCCTGTCCGACCAGCTCAAGGGCCGTCCGGACGGCGCCGCGCGGACACTGGACGTGGACGTGGCCGGCCAGGTGCGGCGCCTGAACGTGGGCGGCAAGGAGCCGGTGGCGAGCACCCTGATCCAGAGTCCCGCCGCCATCGGCCTGAGCGCGGGTGGCGGCGGGCCCCTGGTGGTGCGCGCGGACACCCGCTACCTGCCCCAGGCGCCGGGCAGCCAGGCCGCCCCGGGGGCGAGTGGATTCGTGGTGGCCCGGGAGGCGCTGCGCATCAAGAACGGCGCGCCGCCGGAACGCTTGCGCCTGGCCGAGCCCGGCCTGACCGTGAAGCTGACGGTGGGCGAGGTGGTGGAGGAGCATGTGGAAGTGGTGAGCAACGCGCGCCACAACCACGTGGCGGTGGTGGTGCCCCTGGCCGCCGGCCTGGAGCCCCTCAACCCCCGCCTCGCCACCGCGCCGCCGGAGGCCACCCCCGCCGGCGGCCTGACCCGGGCGCCCAGCTACGTCGCCTACCTGGACGACCAGGTGGCCTTCTATTACGACGAGCTGGAGCCGGGCACCTACCACTTCTACTTCCGCACCCGCGCCACCGTGCCCGGCCAGTACACCCAGCCCCAGGCACGGGCCGAGCTGATGTACGACGGCGCGGTGCACGGCGAGTCGGCGGGCGCCCGGGTGGAGGTCGGTGACGCCGAGCGCTGAGTCGGTCCGCGCCGGCGCGGCGCGGGTCCTGGCAGCGTGGCGCCGTCACCGGCGCCGCCTGGCCCTGGCCGCCCTCGCCGGGCTGGCGCTCGCCCTGGCCGTGGACTTCGCCCGCCTGGACCTGGCCGGGCCGCGCCCGACCTGGCTGCTGCTGGACCGCCACGGCCGCTTCATCGCCGAGATCGGCCAGACCGGCGAGGACTACGGCTACTGGCCCCTGGCCAGGCTGCCGCCCCGGGTGGTGGCCGCCACCCTGGCCCTGGAGGACCGGCGCTTCCACGCCCATCCCGGCGTGGACCCCCTGGCGGCGCTCCGGGCCGCGTACCAGAATCTGAGCAGCGGCGAGCGGGTGTCGGGCGCCTCCACCATCGCCATGCAGGTGGCCCGCCTGCTGGATCCAGGGCCGCGCAACTGGTGGCACAAGTTGCGCGAGACCTGGCGCGGCCTGGCCATGACCCTGCGCTTCGGCCGCGACCGGGTGCTGGCCGCCTATCTGCGCCTGGTGCCCTACGGCAACCGGGCGCACGGCATCGCCTACGCGGCGCGGCGCTATCTCGACAAGCCGGTGGCCGACCTGAGCTGGGCGGAAATCGCCTTTCTCGCGGCGATCCCGCAGGCGCCGACGCAGATGAATCCGTTTCGAGAGAATGGCCGCCAGCGCGCCATCGCCCGGGGACTGAGCCTCCTGGAACGGCTGCGTGAAAACAAGGTGCTTTCCGCCGCCGAGTATGCGCTGGCGCGGCAGCAGATCGGCACCCTGCGCCTGCCCTGGCCGGAGCCCCGGCCGCGCCACGCCCTGCACAGCATATTCAAGCTGCGCGACGTCCTGGGCGGCATGCCGCGCGGGGGAAACGAACCCTACCGGGTGGTCACCTCCCTGGACCTGGACATGCAGGCGGCCATCGCCCGGCAGGCGGACGCGGCGGTGTTCGAGTGGGCGGGCCGGGGCGCGGGAAACGCCGCGGTCATCCTGGTGGAACGCGGGACCAACCGGGTGCTCGCCTGGCTGGGATCGACGGACTACTTCGCGGGCGCCCAGGCCGGCGCCATCGATTACGCCCGCACCCCCCGTTCTCCGGGCAGCGCCCTGAAACCCTTCATCTACGCCCTCGCCTACGAGCGGGGGCGGATCACGCCGGCCACCATCCTGGACGACCTGCCGGCCGCCGGCAACGGCATCGTCAACGCCGATCACCGCTACCTGGGGCCGCTGCTGCCGCGCCAGGCCCTGGCCAATTCGCGCAACGTGCCGGCGGCGCACCTGCTCGGCGCCCTCGGCCTGGACGAGGGCTATGCCTTCCTGCAGGCCCTGGGCCTGCACAACCGGGAACAGGACGCGCGCCACTACGGACTGGGCCTGGCCATCGGCGCCATGCCGGTGACCCTGGAAAACCTGGTCCAGGCCTACACCGTGCTGGCCAACGACGGTGAACAACGGCCGCTGCGCTGGACGCCGGACGGGGACGTATCCGGCAAGCGCCTGCTGTCCGCCGCCACGGCGCGGCTGCTGACCCTGCATCTGGCCGACGCCAGCGCCCGGCTGCCCACCTTCCCGCGCATGGGCAGCACCGAATTCGCCTATCCCGTCGCCCTCAAGACCGGCACCTCCCAAGGCATGCGGGACGCCTGGGCGGTGGCCTGGTCCCGGCGCTACCTGCTGGGGGTCTGGGTCGGCCACCCGGACGCGCGCCCCATGCATGAGCTCACCGGGGCCAGCGCCGCCGCCGCGCTCGCGCAACGCATCCTCAACGAGTTGCATGGCGAGGAGCGCCACGGGCTCGCCGATCTGGGCTTCCCGCCCCCCGAGGGCTACCGCCCGGTGTCCGTCTGCGCGCTTTCCGGAAAGCTGGCCGCGCCGGCCTGCGAACAGGTGTACCAGGAATGGTTCGCGCCGGGCGGGGAGCCGAGGGATGTGGACGATAGCCACGTGCGCCTGGCCGTCGATGTCCGCAACGGTCTGGTCGCCCACGCCGGAACCCCCGCGCGCTACGTGGAACGGCGCACCTTCGTGAGCCTGCCGCCGCGCTACGCCGAATGGGTCGCCGAATCGGGCCTGCCGCGTCTGCCGGAAGCGGTCAGCCTGCTGCCTCCCGGCGCCGGCCCGGTGCGGCGGGCGCCGGTGGAAGCGGGACGGGCCTCCGCGGGGCCCGTCGGCCTGCGCATCGTCACCCCCCGCGACGGCCTGCGCCTGCTGCGGGATCCCACCATTCCCGCCGCCTTCAACACCATCGGCCTGCGCGCGGAGGTGTCGCCCGCGGTCAAGGAACTGCTCTGGCTGGTGGACGGCAAGCCGTTCCGTCTCGCGGCCTATCCGTATGCGGTGCGCTGGCCCTTGCGGAGCGGCGAGCACCTCATCCAGGCCCAGGTGCCGCTGACGCGGGAGTACTCGGCGCCGGTGAGGGTGCGGGTGGATTGAGGCGGCACCCCGGAAGCGCCGCGCCGGTCAGGCCACGCAGTCGACGAAATAGCGGGTGTGACCGTTGCTCTTGTCCTTAACCAGGCCGTGCACGTCGGTCTCGAAGCCGGGGAATTTCTCGTTGAATTCCCGGGTGAACTTCAGGTAGCGGACGATGGTGGCGTTGAAGCGCTCGCCCGGGATGAGCAGGGGGATGCCGGGCGGGTAGGGGGTGAGCAGGATGGAGGTGATGCGGCCTTCCAGGTTGTCGATCTCCACCCGCTCGATGTCCCGGTGCGCCATGCGCGCGAAGGCGTCCGCCGGACGCATGGCGGGGACCATGTCGGACAGATACATCTCGGTGGTCAGGCGGGCGACGTCGTTGGCCTTGTAGACCTCGTGGATCTCCGTGCACAGATCCTTCAGGCCGACCCGCTCGTAGCGGGGATGGGCGGCGACGAAGTCGGGCATGATGCGCCACAGGGGCTGGTTGCGGTCGTAGTCGTCCTTGAACTGCTGCAGCTCGGTCACCATGGTGTTCCAGCGGCCCTTGGTGATGCCGATGGTGAACATGATGAAGAAGGAGTACAGGCCGGTCTTCTCGACGATGATGCCGTGCTCCGCCAGATACTTGGTGAGGATGGCGGCGGGGATGCCCCAGTCGGCGAAGTCGCCGTCCACGTCCAGGCCGGGCGTGATGACGGTGGCCTTGATGGGATCGAGCAGGTTGAAGCCCGGGGCCAGGTCGCCGAAGCCGTGCCAGTGCTCGCCGGTGCGCAGCATCCAGTCGTCCCGGTTGCCCATGCCCTCGTCGGCGAGTTCCTCCGGGCCCCAGACCTTGAACCACCAGTGGGTGCCCACGTCGGTTTCGATGTCCGCGCCCACCTTGCGCATGGCGCGGCGGAAATCCAGGGCCTCGGCGATGGATTCCTCCACCAGGGCGGTGCCGCCCGGCTCCTCCATCATCGCCGCCGCCACGTCGCAACTGGCGATGATGGCGTATTGGGGGCTGGTGGAGGTGTGCATGAGGAAGGCCTCGTTGAACACGTCCCGGTCCAGCTTCCGGTTCTCCGATTCCTGCACCAGGATCTGGGAGGCCTGGGACAGGCCGGCCAGCAATTTGTGGGTGGACTGGGTGGAGAACACCATGGATTCCTTGCAGCGCGGCCGGTTCGCGCCGATGGCGTGCATGCCCCGGTAGAAGCCGTGGAAGGTGGCGTGGGGCAGCCAGGCCTCGTCGAAATGCAGGGTGTCGATCTTGCCGTCCAGCTCCGCCTTGATCTCCTCCACGTTGTAGAGGATGCCGTCGTAGGTGCTCTGGGTGATGGTCAGCACGCGCGGCTTCGCGTTCTTGTCCGGCGCGAAGGGGTGGGCGGCGATCTTCCTCTTGATGTTTTCCCAGTTGAATTCCGAGCGGGGGATCGGTCCGATGATGCCGTAGTTGTTGCGGGTGGGCATCAGGAACACCGGGATGGCGCCGGTCATGATGATGGCGTGCAGGATCGACTTGTGGCAGTTGCGGTCCACCACGACGATGTCGTTGGGCGCGACGGTGGAATGCCAGACGATCTTGTTGGAGGTGGAGGTGCCGTTGGTGACGAAGAACAGGTGGTCGCACTTGAAGATGCGCGCCGCGTTGCGCTCCGAGGCCGCCACCGGGCCGGTGTGGTCGAGCAGTTGGCCGAGTTCGTCCACCGCGTTGCAGACGTCGGCGCGCAGCATGTTCTCGCCGAAAAACTGGTGGAACATCTGGCCCACCGGGCTCTTGAGGAAGGCGACGCCGCCGGAATGGCCGGGGCAGTGCCAGGAATAGGAGCCGTCCGCCGCGTAGTGGGTCAGGGCACGGAAGAAGGGGGGCGGCAGGGAATCGAGATAGGCCTTGGTCTCCCGCACGATCAGGCGGGCGACGAATTCCGGCGTGTCCTCGAACATGTGGATGAAGCCGTGCAGCTCGCGCAGCACGTCGTTGGGAATGTGCCGGCTGGTGCGGGTCTCGCCGTACAGGAAGATGGGAATGTCGTTGTTGCGGTGGCGGATTTCCTGGACGAAGGAACGTAGTTCCGCGATGGTTTCCTCGGCTTCGCCGGAGGAGAAATCGTCGTCGTCCACCGACAGGATGAAGCCGGAGGCCCGGCTCTGCTGCTGGGCGAAGGAGGACAGGTCGCCGTAGCTGGTCACCCCCAGGATTTCCATGCCCTCCTCCTCCAGGGCCTTGGCCAGGGCGCGGATGCCCAGCCCCGAGGCGTTCTCGGAACGGAAGTCTTCGTCGATGATGATGACCGGGAAATGGAAACGCATGGCCCTCTCCTTCGGATGGGGCATTGAAGACGCGCGGATTATAGGGAGACGAGGTTTCCGGTGTGCGATTTCCGCGCGCGATCGCCCAATAAATCGGGGGTGTTTATATCTTCGGCAACGTCACGCCGGTCTGGCCCTGGTATTTGCCGCCCCGGTCCCGGTAGGAGGTCTCGCACACCTCGTCGGACTCGAAGAACAGCATCTGGGCGACGCCCTCGTTCGCGTAGATCTTGGCCGGCAGGGGCGTGGTGTTGGAGAACTCCAGGGTCACATGGCCTTCCCACTCGGGTTCCAGGGGCGTGACGTTGACGATGATGCCGCAACGGGCATAGGTGCTCTTGCCCAGGCAGATGGTCAGCACGCTGCGCGGAATGCGGAAGAACTCGACGGTGCGGGCCAGGGCGAAGGAGTTGGGCGGGATGATGCAGACATCGCCCGTCACGTCCACGAAGGAATCCGGATCGAAGTTCTTGGGGTCGACGATGGTGTGGTTCAGGTTGGTGAACAGCTTGAATTCGTTCGAGCAGCGCACGTCGTAGCCATAGCTGGAGGTGCCATAGGAGACGATCTTGCCGCCGTTGACGGATTTGACCTGACCCGGCTCGAAGGGCTCGATCATGGCGTGTTCCGCAGCCATGCGGCGGATCCACTTGTCGGATTTGATGGACATGTCGGTTGGAAATGGAAAAAGGGCGCGCGGATGATACCGCACGCCCTTTTTGCGCCGGGTGGCGATCAGGTGTTTTGAATCACGATGCTGGGGAATTTGGAGGAGTGGTCCACCGCCAGGTCGCCCACCTTCACCGCCACGCGGCGGGCGATGGCGCGGTAGATTTCCGAGATGCGCGATTCCGGCTCCGCCACCACGGTGGGCTTGCCGGAGTCTGTTTCCTCGCGGATGCGGATGTCCAGGGGCAGGGCGCCCAGGAACTCGGTGCCGTAGTCCTTGCACATGCGCTCGCCGCCGCCCTCGCCGAAGATGCGTTCCTCATGGCCGCACTTGGAGCAGATGTGCAGGCTCATGTTCTCCACCACGCCGAGGATGGGCACGCCCACCTTCTCGAACATCTTCAATCCCTTGCGCGCGTCGATCAGGGCGATGTCCTGGGGCGTCGTGACGATGACCGCGCCGGTGACCGGCACGCGCTGGGCCAGGGTGAGCTGGATGTCGCCGGTGCCCGGGGGCAGGTCCACCACCAGGTAGTCCAGATCCTTCCACTTGGTCTGGTTGAGCAGTTGCTCCAGGGCCTGGGTGACCATGGGGCCGCGCCACACCATGGGGGTCTCCACGTCGATCAGGAAGCCGATGGACATGGCTTGCAGGCCGTGGCCCAGCATGGGCTCCAGGTTCTGGCCGTCGGGGGATTCGGGGCGGCCGGTGATGCCCAGCATGGTGGGCTGGGACGGGCCGTAGATGTCAGCGTCCAGCATGCCCACGTTGGCGCCCTCGGCGGCCAGGGCCAGGGCCAGATTGACGGCGGTGGTGGACTTGCCGACGCCACCCTTGCCGGAGGCCACCGCGATGATGTTCTTCACGCCGGGAATCAGTTTCACGCCCTTCTGCACGCTGTGGGCCACCACTTTCCAGGTGATGCTGGCGCTCGCGCTCTCCACGCCGGCGACGGTTTTGATCTTGTCCTCGACCATGGCCTTGATCTGGCCGGAGACCATCTTGGCCGGGTAGGGCAGCACCACGTCCAGGCTGACCTTGCCGCCGTCCACCTTGATGTTCTTGGCGGACTTGGTGGAGATGAAGTCTTTCTGGGTGTTGGGATCGATGAGTTCTTTAAGCGCGGATTGCACTTGTTGTTCGGTAACCGACATGGTTGGGCCTCTAGTGTGGATAGAAAGAAAAACTGTCGCCGCGCGGGCAAAAGTGCGAATTAGATGTAGGCGCTCGACACCATTTCAAGCCCGCCAATTTACCCGAGTATTTTGATCGGAAATTGGGCCAATGAGGATTACCCGGACGGGTAGCGCGGATGCTCAAGGACAAACGTCCAGTCGACCGTCTTTCCAACAGAGTTTGCGGGGCTTGCGGCTGGATTTCTTGGTGGCGGCCTTTGCGCGGGCTTTCACGGCGGGTTTTGCGGCGGGCTTGGCCGTGGCCTTGGCCGGCTTCACCACGCCATTTGCCGTTTCGGTGGCGGGAATGGCGGGGCTGGCGGGAATCGGCGCGGCCTCGACGGGAGGCAGAGGCGCGGGCATGGTGGTGACGATGGAGGCCGCGGGTTCGGGCGCCGCCGGCGATTTCGCCTCGGCAGCCACCGGCGGCGGTTCCGCGACAGGCGGCGCGGCCGGTGTCGTTTCCGGCGTTACAGGTGCCTCGGCCGGGGCAACTTTGCTTTCCGGTTCGCTCCCGCCTGCCGCTGAAGGCGGGGCGGACGGGGCGAGGGGGCTCGGCTCGACCGTGGTTTTGTGTTCGGGAACCGGCGTGGCCGCCTGTGGCGCCGGGTTGGCTTGCGTGGGCGTGGGCGTGGGCGTAGGCGCGGCGATAGGCGAAGTGGGCTCCGTCGGCGCCAGCGCGGCAGCGGCCGGGGCGTTTGTGGCGGGCTCGGCCGCTGGCGCGGCCGGGGCGGCTTCGGACTCGGCGGGTGCGGTCTGCGGCAAGGCTTCGAGTGCGGGCTTGGACGGCTCGATCTGAGGTAAGGCGGGTTGCGCCGACGTCGGCGGGGCCGGCGTTTCGGCGGGCGGAACAGGCTCCGCGGCCGGCTTGACTGGCGGGGGAGTGGATTCCACCGCCGGCGGCGCGGGCTCCGGCGTGGGGGCCGGGACGGGTTCTGCTACCGGAGGCGGGGGCGGAGTGGGTTCCGTGGCGCGCGGGGCCGCTACGGCTTCCGGCGCGGAGGGCGGCTCGGTTTTGGGAACCGGCGCCGTTTCCTTCGCGGCGGGTTGCGCAAGCGGCTTGGCAGTCGGGGGTGGCGCCGCTGCGGGCAACCGAGGGGGGACGGGAGCTTGAGGCACGACCCAGAGCCAGAAAGGCGTCGGGAAAGGCGCGCCCGGAGTGGGCGCGGCCATCGGGTTCTGGATCACCCAGAAGGGGAAGGCCGGCCAGGCGGGCTGTTGGGCCTGGGCCGTGGAAGACAAAAGTGGCGGAACGGCGAGGAGCAGCAGCATCCTCAAGCGTTTTGAAGCGAAAGACATTGTTTATCCCCGTTGTTCTGGATTATGGGCGACCAGTTTGAGTGCCGGCGCCTTGGCCCGCAGGGCGGCCACGATTTCGCTCATGATGCCGGGCTGGTATTTGAGGGAAACCCATAAAACGTTGATCTTCATGTTGAAATCGGCGAAGACCACCCATTCCTGGAAACGTTCCAGGACGCCCTGGATCACGCGCAGCACGACCTCGATCTCGTGGGGCGGCCATTTCTTCAGGCCGGGGGCCAGCATCATGAAATCCACATAGGGCCGGCCGTTCGCATCCCGTTTCGGCGCCAGCTTCCAGAGCGGCTCGCCCTGCCCCCACTGGCCGGGTTCTCCGGGCAGCGTGGCGGCGCGGGCGGCCAGATTCATCTCACCTGCCCAACTCGGCACCCAACTCGGCGAAGGTGCGGGCGACACCGGCGGTTTCCACCTGGGCGCCCAACTGCCTGCTGATCTGGGACACGGAGAACATGCCGCGCAGGATCTGGCTGCGATCCTCGCTGCGTTCCACCGCCAGGGCGTGCTGGCGGCCATGGTTTTTCAAGGTGTGGACGATGTCGCCCACGCAGGCCGATTGCAGGTCTTCCATGCACAGGACTTCCAGCCGTTCGCGCGGCGTCATGATGTCCTTCACCATGACGTCGGAGTGGCGGATGCCCTGGGTCTGGACCACCAGCATGGGCTTTTCGCTGCTCAAGTCGGACGAGGTGATCAAACCGAGGATGTGGTTCAGGTCGTCCACCACCAGCAACATGCGCACGCCCCGATGGATCATCTTTTCCCGGGCCGCCTCGATGGTTTCCAGGGGGAAGATGGTATAGGCGGTGACGATGCGGAAATCGGTCATGACCTGGCTGGCGGGGTCGTCCAGGCTCACCTTTTCGGGCAGGACCTGGCGCGGTTTGTGGAAGGTCGCGCCTTTGTGCAGAGGCGAGGTGGGGATGAGGTTGTAGGTTCTGCTCACGATTCGTTTGCGTCCGGGTTGTCAGGTGCGGTTGGCGCCATGGGTGCGCATGGCCAGCATATAGGGATGGCAGGCGCGGTGGGCATCCGCGCCGATGGCGAGAAAACGCTCGAGTTCGCCCAGCGCCGAGCGATACACCTCGCGCTTGAACTCGACCACGGCCTCGGTGGGGGACCAGTAGTCGTTCCAGCGCCACGCGTCGAATTCGGGATGGTCGGAGGCGCGCAGTTTGACGTCGCAATCCCTGCCCACCAGCCGGAGCAGGAACCATATCTGCTTCTGGCCGCGATAATGGCCGCGCCATTCCCGCTTCACCCAGTCGCGCGGGACGTCATAGCGCAGCCAATCCCGGGTCCGCCCCAGGATGCGCACGTGCTGTTGAGCCAGCCCCACTTCTTCCATCAATTCCCGATACATGGCCTGTTCCGGGCTCTCGCCGTGCTTGATGCCGCCTTGCGGGAACTGCCAGGAGTTCTGGCGCACCCGTTTGCCCCAGAACACCTCGTTCCGGGTGTTGCAGATGACGATGCCCACATTCGGCCGGTAACCGTCCTTGTCGATCATGGCCGCCTCGAATGAATGCTTAATTACGAAGGATTTTCCCACCCTTCCCCAAGCTTGGAAAGCCGCGTGCCGAACCCGGGCGGGTCAAACGATGAATGCTTCGCTGGAAACCGAGTTCCACTCGCGCATGCGGTTGACGAAACCCTCGAAGCCCAGCCCCAGTTCGGCTTCGCGGCGGTGGGCTTCGCGCAGCAGGAAATCGAACCCCACCCGGGGCAGGGGTTTGCGGAAGGCGAAGACGATGATGTTCCCCTTCTTTTCCGCCGGCAGTTGCAGGACGTGTTCGCCGAAGGCGCGGGCGAGACGATCGAAATAGCGCGGGAAGTATTCGTCCGATCCCCACAGGTTGAAGGCCGCGACGCCGCCTGGGCGCAGCATGGCCTTGCAGGCCCGGTAGAACTCGGGGCTGGCCAGGTCGTCGACGATGCGTTTCGCGTCATAGCCGTCGACCAGGAGCACATCCTGGCTCTCGGGGTTTTCGCGCACGAAGGCGGCGCCGTCGCCGGTGATGACGCTGAGGCGCTCGTCGTCCTGGGGCAACAGGAAGTAGCTGCGGGCGGCGGCGACGACGTCCGGGCTGATTTCCAGCGCGGTCAGGCGGCTGGCCGGCAGATTGCGATGGATGTGCTTGGCCAGGGAACCGCCGCCCAGACCGATCAGGGCGATATCGCGGGGGTCCGGCTGGAACAGCAGAAACGCGAGCATGGCCCGGGTGTATTCCAGTTCCAGGGCGTAGGGTTCCTTGATGCGCATGGCGCTTTGCACCGCCGGCCCGCCCAGGTGGAGATAACGCACGCCGTTGCGTTCGCTGATTTCCACCGTGGTGTGACCCGGGCGGCGTCGGCGGGAGAAGATGCTCATTAAGTAACCAGTTCAGGGATGAGGGGAGCGGGGCTTGGCCGGGCAGGCGGCACGGGCGCGCGGGAATTCTAAACCAGGGCGCGCGCCGGGCCGGGTTGGTTTGAAGCCGGATTCGATTCGGGCGTAACCTCTCCGCTTTCCTGAATGTATCGGACAATCTTGTCTTCCGGATATTCCATCGCCTTCATCGAGCGCAGCACCGGGATCAGCCGCGAAACCCTGCGCATGTGGGAGCGGCGTTATGGGTTTCCCACGCCCGGGCGGGATGCGGCGGGGGACCGCAGCTACACCGGGTCCGATCTGGACCGTTTGCGCCTGATCAAGCGCCTGCTCGACCAGGGCTATCGCCCGGGCAAGGTCGTGCCGCTGCCTCCCGAAGCCTTGGCCGGCCTGGATGTGCGCCAGGACGGCAAAGAGGCCAGCAAGGATCGCGCCTTTGAGGATTTTCTCCGCTTGCTGCATGAGCCTGGCGCGGCGGGAGCCCGGGCTTGGCTGCGCCGGCGCCTGGCGCGCGAACCGATCGTCTCTTTCACGACCGGCACGCTTGTTCCCCTCACCAAAGCGGTGGGCGACGCCTGGGCCGCGGGCAGGCTGTGCGTGCATGAAGAGCACCTGTTCTCGGAAATGCTCGGCCGGCTGCTGCGCCAGGCCATCGACGCGCTGCCGCCCGGCGACGGGCCCATGATCGTGCTGACCACGTTGCCGGAAGAACGGCATGGGCTGGGATTGTTGATGGCGGAAACCCTGCTGCGCGCGGAAGGCGGCCGCTGCGTGAATCTGGGTGTCGATACGCCGATTCCGGAAATCGTGCTGGCCGTTCGGCATCATGGCGCCGATGCCTTGGCGCTTTCCTTCAGTCCGGCTTATCCGCGCCGGCGCATCGGTCCCCAGCTCGACGTCCTGCGCGAGCAATTGCCGCCCGCTTGCCAGATCTGGGCGGGCGGCGGCGCGACCGGCAAGTCCCGCCGCCGGCACGGTGTGCGCTTTTGCAAGGAGTTGCGGGATGTCGTCGCATCCCTGGGTGCGTTGAAGCGGGGCGAGCGCATGGACGAGATAGGCTAAAATGCGCGGACTTCCGATACGGCGGCAATGAGGTGGTGGCGATGGATTTCGAGCAGGCGCGATTCAATATGGTGGAACAGCAGATCCGGCCCTGGGAGGTGTTGGACCCGAAGGTGCTGGACCTCCTGTTCAAGGTCAAGCGGGAGGACTACGTTCCCCAGGTTTACCGCTCCCTGGCCTTCGTCGACATGGAAATCCCCCTCGGCCACGGCGAAGCCATGTGGGCGCCCAAGATCGAGGCGCGCGCGTTGCAGGCCCTGCAGATTCAAGGCCATGAGAGGGTGCTCGAGGTGGGCACCGGCAGCGGCTATTTCACCGCCCTGTTGGCAAGCCAGGCCGGCGTGGTGGTGAGTGTCGAGATTCACGCCGACCTGAAAGCCGAGGCCGACAAGAAATTCCATGCCCATGGGCTGACCAATATCCAGACCCGGCTGGGCGATGCCGCGCGGGATTGGTCCGACGACGGCGCCTTCGACGTCATCGTCCTGACCGGTTCCTGCCCGCTGTTGCCGGAGGCTTATTTGAAACGGCTGAATCCGGGCGGGCGCATGTTCGTGCTGGTGGGCGAGGGCGTCATCATGTCCGCCCATCTGGCGACCTGCGCGGCGGCGGGCGCCTTCCGTGTCGACAGCCTGTTCGAGACCAAGGCGAAGGCGCTGACGAACGCCCTCGAGCCGGAACGCTTCACGTTCTGAACGCCCGCCGATTGGTTCCGACATGCGCCATATCCACCCCGCCGAGCTGAAGGCCTGGCTGGATGATCCCCAGCGCGACAAGCCATTGTTGCTGGACGTGAGGGAGCATTGGGAATACGAGCGCTGCCATATCGAAGGTGTGGAACTCCTGCCGATGGGAAGCATCCCAAGCGGCTTCGGCCAGTTCGATCCGCAACGGGAAGTGGTGGTGATTTGCCACCATGGCGTGCGCAGCTTTCATGTGGCGCGATTTCTGGAACACAATGGCTTTTCCAATGTGATCAACTTGACCGGCGGCGTGGATGCCTGGGCCAAAGAAGTGGATCCCACCATGGCTGTCTATTGAAAATGATGCGACCAAGCTTACTGATTACCCTGCTCGCCCTGGCTGTTCCCGCTTTCGCGCCGCGACTGGTCCTGGCCGCGAACCTGGGCGAGATATACCAACTGGCGCATGGCAACGATGCCAAGCTGGCCGCCGCGCGGGAAGCCTACAAGGCCGGCCAGGAAAAGATTCCGCAGGGCAGGGCGGGGTTGCTGCCGGCCGTGAACCTGACCGCGAACGTGCGCCGGAATGATCCCGATTCCTCGGTGGCGGGCGCGAACAACAGCCCTTACAACTCCCGCGGCTTTTCCCTTTCCCTGGTGCAGCCGATCTACCGCAAGCAGAGCCTGGAAACCTATGCCCAGGGCAAGCTCCAGGCCATGCTGAGCGAGCAGGAGTTGAAACTGGCGGAACAGGACCTCATCCTGCGCGTCGCCACCGCCTACTTCGATGTGCTGCAAGCCCAGGATGCCCTGGCCACGGCCCAGTCCCAGAAACAGGCCTTCGCCGAACAGCTTGCCCAGGCCAGGAAGAGCTTCGAGGTGGGCGCCGCGACCATCACCGATACCCATGAAGCCCAGGCGCGCTACGATTTGACCACCGCCCAGGAAATCGCCGCCCAGAACGACCTGGAAGTGAAACGCCGCAGCCTGGAAAAAATCATCGATCGGGAAGCGCCCCAACTGGCCCAGTTGGCGGAACCGGCGAAAATGCCGTCGCCCGAGCCCAACAACATGGATATCTGGGTCAAGCAGGCGGAAGAAAACAGCATCAGTGTCCTGCTCAACCAGACCAATCTGGAGATCAATCGTCGCGAGGTCGAAAGGCAGCGCGGCGGGCATTTCCCCACCCTGGATCTGTCCGCGAGCTATTCGGATAACCGCAACAACACGGTTGGCGCCACCACCGGCGTTGACTCGAAATCCGCTGTGCTGGGGCTGGAGCTGGGCTGGGTGCTTTACCAGGGCGGCGGCATCAGTTCGCGCGTGCGTGAAGCCGTGGCGAACCAGGAAAAAGCCCGTTTCGACCTGGACGACGCGCGACGCCAGGCGCGCCTGGATGCGCGCCAGGGCTTTTTGGGCGTGCAGTCGGGCGATGCCCAGGTCCTGGCGCTGGAACAAGCCCTGGTTTCCAGCGAGGCTCAGCTCAAGTCCACAAAACTCGGCCTGGAAGTGGGCGTGCGGACTCGCGTGGATGTGCTGAATGCCCAGCAGCAGCTGTTTACCACCAAGCGGGATCTTTCCGCGGCGCGCTACAAAACCCTTCTGGCGGGATTGCAGCTCAAGGGGGCGGCGGGCAGTTTGGGCGAGGAAGACCTGAAAGCCTTGGACGCCCTGCTGAAGGAATAGCGCAGGCTACGCGGTCTGTTTTGGCGGGATGGCTTCGATTATTTCCATGACGCGCTCTGTCGCGCCCTGATTCGCGCGGGCGAAACGGCGTCCGGCGGTGGCCATGGCGATACGCCGGTCCGCATCCGCGTGCAGCATGTTGATCGCCGATCGCAATGCCTCGTTATCTTGGACGCGCATCGCGCAGCCTTCGGCGACAGCCTGAGCCGATGCTTCCGCGAAGTTCCAGGTGTGTGGTCCGATCAGGGCCGGGCAGCCAGCCGCCGCCGCCTCGATGAGGTTCTGCCCGCCAAATGGCAAGAGACTCCCCCCGATGTAGGCCAGATCGGCGGCGGCGTAATACGCCGCCATTTCCCCCATGCTATCGCCCAGAAAGACCTGGATGACATTGACGGGGTCTCGGGCATCGCTGCGTTTGCGCCAGATGAAACCCCGTTCGGCGATCATCCGGCCAACTTCCTCGAAACGCTGAGGGTGCCGGGGCACGAGCACAAGCAAGATGTCAGGTTGGGCAAGGGCGCCGAAGACATCTAGCAGAAGCGCCTCCTCCCCATCCCGCGTGCTCGCGGCGAGAAACACGAACCTGCCTTGAAATTGGCGGCGCAGTTCGGCGGCCACGTGTTCGGCCTTGGCCGGGGATGGGACATCGAACTTGAGGTTTCCTGTGACCCGTATCCGTCGTCCTCCCAGTTCCTCCAGGCGCGCGGCATCCTGGGCGGTTTGCGCGGCGATGCCGGTCAGCGCGCCCAGGGCGGGCGCGACCAGCCGCCGGATGCGCCGGTAGCCCCGCGCCGACCGTTCCGACAGGCGCGCATTGACCAGGAAAGCGGGAATTCCCAGCCGGGCGCAGGCCAGGAAGAATGCCGGCCAGATTTCCGTTTCCATGACGATGCAGGTTTCCGGGCGTGTTCTCCGTAGAAACAGCCAAGGCAGAACCGGAAGGTCATAGGGCAGATAAGATTGCACGACCGCTGCGCCGAAAAGCTCCAGGCCGGTGGCCCTTCCCGTCGGAGTGGTGTGGGTCAACAGGATCTCATGCTCCGGGTGTCGCGCCCGCAAGGCGTTGATGAGGGGAACGGCCGCGCGCGTTTCCCCCACGGAAACCGCGTGCACAAGAATGCGTCGCTTGCCTGACCAAGCGGGACCCCGGCCCAACCGCTCGCGCCAGTGGCGAAGATATTCGGGCTGGCGCCGCGCGCGCCATAGCAAGTAGACAAATAGAAACGGCAGGGCGATCGCCCAGGCCACGAAATAAAGCATACGCATGGACGGATTCTAGCGGCGCGGGCAAGCAAGCGATGGCATGTTAGAATCCGCCGGATCAATTCAGGGATGACCGATATGAAAGTTCTCGTCACCGGAGCGGCTGGTTTCATCGGGATGCACGTCAGCAAGATCCTTCTCGAGAGGGGCGACGACGTGGTGGGGGTGGACAACCTCAACGACTATTACGACCCCAAGCTCAAACTGGCCCGGCTGGAGCAGCTCAAGCCTTTCCCCAAGTTCAAGTTCGTGCGCATGGATATTTCCGACCGGGCGGCGGTGGAGGATCTGTTCGCCGCGGAGAAATTCCATCGCGTCATCAACCTGGCGGCCCAGCCCGGCGTGCGCTACTCCCTCAAGAACCCCTACGCCTACATCCAGACCAATCTGGTGGGTTTCGGCAACCTGCTGGAAGGCTGCCGCCATAACGGTGTCGAACATTTCGTCTACGCCAGCAGTTCCAGCGTCTACGGCGCCAACACCCATATGCCTTTCTCGGTGCACGACAACGTGGATCATCCGGTCAGCCTTTACGCCGCCAGCAAGAAGGCCAACGAACTGATGGCCCACACCTACAGCCATCTTTATGGGCTGCCCACCACCGGATTGCGTTATTTCACCGTCTACGGCCCCTGGGGACGTCCCGACATGTCGCCCTGGCTGTTCACCAGCGCCATCCTGGAAGGCCGCACCATCGACGTGTTCAACCACGGCAAGATGCAGCGGGATTTCACCTACGTGGATGACATCGCCGAGGGTACCGTGCGCGTGCTAGACCGTATCGCCACACCCAACCCCGAGTTCACCACCGACGCGCCGGACCCGGGCACCAGCTATGCGCCCTACCGCGTCTACAACATCGGCAACAACCAGCCGGTGGAACTGATGACCTTCATCAAGACCATCGAGGATTCACTGGGCCAGGAGGCGAAGAAGAACTTCCTGCCGATGCAGCCGGGAGACGTGGTGGCTACTTATGCCAATGTGGACGATTTGAAGCGGGATGTGGAGTTTGAACCCAAAACAGACTTGGCAGTGGGGCTTGGGAATTGGGCGAGGTGGTACAAAAGCTATCACGGGCTGTAAGGAAACTGCCTGGATACCCTCCATGCTGAACTTGGTGGTCAGGGCAACTGTGTGGCTCATGGACTTGTTCTCCACTCTGCTTTTGTTTGGCCGCGACTTCCAACCTGCCCAAGCTACTGATGGTGATCACCAGCTCATTTGTGATTCGTGTTTTGTGCGGTGGGTTGTTACTACGTGCCTAGATTCTGGTGGTGATCTCCGTACCCGAATTGGTGTGCATGGATGTCTCACTGAAGACCGCCGTCCTGTTTGCTTACGTGTATCTCGTTGGCGATGGGACGTGGTCATGCTGTTGAGCCTTGGCGTCGGGTCTTCCGCTACGCTTACCCTCTCCACGCCTCGCCGGATAAGCTCAGGTGTTCAAGGACAATCAAGGCCAAGAGACTGGTGCGATTTACCCGCATCGGCTGCTTATGGATGTGATTTGCGAGACTGGTGTGGGCGGTCTGATGGGCTTTTTGGGTTTTTTTGTCCTGCTGCGGTTTATCCCCAACAGCGGTGCTTTGGCCGTTCCTGCTCGGTTCATGGCATGGCTCCTTCCGTTGTCCACCTACGCCACCGTGTTCTACAAGCACATACTGGGAGCCTGCGCGCCGGCAACGACCCGCGTATCCCCATGATCCGGAGTACTCTATGCCCAACATGATGATTAGAAACCGTCCGGTGGGTGATGACCACCCGCCCGTCGTTATCGCCGAAATCGGAATCAATCATGGTGGTTCGCTCGATCTGGCGATACACATGGCCGACGCGGCCATCGACGCGGGGGCGGAGGTGATCAAACACCAGACTCATGTGATCGAAGACGAAATGTCCGAGGAGGCGAAATCGGTCATTCCCGGCAATGCCGACATTTCTATCTACGAAATCATGGAGCAGTGTGCCTTGTCCGAGGCGGACGAGCTGGCCTTGATGCGTCATATCCTAAGCCGCGGCGCAATTTTCATCAGCACGCCTTTTTCCCGCGCGGCGGCAGAGCGTTTGAAGCGGTTTGATGTTCCCGCGCTCAAGATCGGCTCGGGTGAGTGCAATAACTATCCACTGATCCGGCACATCGCCCGCTTCGGCAAGCCGGTCATCCTCAGCACCGGCATGAACAGCGTTGAGTCGCTGCGGCCTTCGGTGGATATCCTGCGTGCCGCCGGCGTACCCTACGCGCTGCTGCATTGCACCAACGTATACCCAACACCCCCGGAACTGGTGCGCCTGGGGGGCATGACCCGCCTGCGGGAAGCCTTTCCGGACGCGGTGGTCGGCCTTTCCGATCATACGACCTCCAACTATCCCTGTCTTGGCGCGGTGGCATTGGGGGCGTCCATCCTGGAACGGCATTTCACCGACCGCATGGATCGCGAGGGTCCGGATATCGTCTGCTCGATGGAGTCCTCGGCGCTTGCCGCTTTGATCGAAGGCTCGCGCATCCTGTTCGCCGCGCGGGGTGGGGAAAAAGGCCCGGTCGAGGCGGAGGCGCCGACCATTGCTTTTGCGTTTGCGTCGGTGGTGGCTACCCGCGACATACAGGCTGGTGAGGTGTTGAGTGAGGGCAACATCTGGGTCAAGCGGCCTGGCGGGGGCGACTTTGGCGTTCTGGATTACGACGGGTTGATGGGGAGAAAGGCGCTTTGCGCGATTACGAAGGGGTATCAGCTCAAACGCCAGCAACTGGCCCCGGAAGACGTATTGGGTGGCTGAGCCAATGTCAGACCTGTTCGTTTTCTTGGGGTGATCAGTTGACCCGCATCGTCATGACCGGGGCCGGAGGCTTTTTGGGGCAGGCCTTGACCCGCGTACTGCGCGCGCGCGGCATGGAGGTCATTGCGCTGGCGCGCGGCGAGCCTCGCCCGGCGGATGGGACGCACGAGCCGGTGGCGCCCGAGGGCGATGTACTCATCCATCTTGGCGAGGCCAGTGATCGCCGGGTGGCTAACGAAATGGGGGCGGCGTACGAGCAGACCGCGCTGGTGCGTTTGCGGGCGCTGTTGGCGCGGGGCTATCAAAGCGTGGCGTATGCCTCATCCGCCGTGCTGTACGGTGACCGCGCGGCCTCGCCAAGATCGGTCAGCGATCCGGTGTATGCCAATGATGTCTACACGCGCATCAAACTGGCCTCCGAGGGGATGGTGCTGGAGCGCGGCGGCAGCGTGGTCCGACTGTCCAATCTGTATGGGCTTGGCATGGCGCGGGGCACGGTGCTGGGTACAATCCTCGGCCAATTGCGGCAAAGCGGCCCGATGACTGTGCAAACCACCTCGCCGGTGCGGGACTTTTTATGGATCGACGATGCCGTGATGGCGTTATTTTGCCTGGCAGAGTCGCGCGCTTCCGGGGTTTTTAACGTGGGTTCGGGGGTGGGCGCCTCGATCGCCGAGCTTGCCAGCACCGCGCTTGATGAGTCTGGCGAGACGGGGCGTCCGGTCATTGCGACCCAGACGGATGCGCGGCCTTCCTTTTTGGTGCTGGATATCTCCAAGACCACGGCGGCGCTTCCTTGGCGGCCCGAGGTTTCGCTGCGGGAGGGCCTTCAACGGCTGATCAACACAAGTCAATGAGTGAACACAATGAATAAGCGCGTGATCGCGATCTTTACCGGCAATCGGGCCGAATACGGCTTGCAATATCCCATTCTGCGCGCAGTGGACCGGCATCCTGACCTGGAATACCGCCTGCTGGTCTCGGGCGCGCATCTGGATGCCCATTTCGGGCGCACGCTGGAAGAAATCCGCAACGATGGCTTCAGGATCGATGCCGAAGTCAAAATCGACATGGGCGCGGATTCGCGCGTGTCCACGGCCATGGCCATTGGTTCCGGTATTGTCGAGATCAGCAAGGCGCTCGCTGATATCCGGCCCGACGTGACGGTGGTCTACGCCGACCGTTTCGAAGGTCTGGCTGCGGTGATCGCCTCCAGCCAGATGAACATTCCCACCGCGCATATCGAGGGCGGCGACCTCACGGAAGGCGGCGCGCTGGATGACTCGGTGCGGCATGCCATGAGCAAGCTCGCGCACCTGCATTTCACCACCAACCAGCAGGCCACCAACCGCATCCTCGGCATGGGCGAAGAGCCCTGGCGGGTGCACACGGTGGGATTTCCCGCCATCGACCTGATCTCCGAGGGGCGCTACGCCGCACCCGAGGAAGTCGCCGAGCGACTGGGGATTGATCTGGATAAACCGGTGGTGTTATTTACCCAGCATTCGGTGACCACCGAGTTCGATCAGGCCGCGTCGCAGGTGATGCCTTCGCTGGAGGCCATGACCGCGCTGGCCAGCGAGGGCGTGCAGGTCATCCTGACCTATCCCAACAATGATGCGGGCGGACGGGCCATCATCGAACAGCTCCAGACGTTCGCTGCGCGCGCGGTTCCCGGCGCGCGGGTGCATCGCTCTCTGGGGCGGCACCTGTACCACGGCGTGCTTGCTCTGGCCCAGGATGCTCCGCGTCGGGTGGCTTGCGTCGGCAACTCGTCCTCCGGCCTCAAGGAAACCCCGGCCTTTGGCTGCCCCACAGTCAATATCGGCAGCCGTCAGGAAGGCCGCCTGCGCGGCGTCAACGTGCTGGATGCGGGGTACGACGCGGCGGCTATCCTCGCCGCCACCCGCCGCTGCCTGTTTGATGAGACTTTCCGGCGTCGCGCGCGCGCGGGCGACAACCCCTATTACCTGGGGGATGCTGGCCCGAAGATCGCCGAGGTGTTGGCGCGCGTGCCGCTCGACCAGAACCTGATCCGCAAGCGCATGACGCTCAAGGGGGAAACCCAGGATGGCTGGTTCCGATGAGTGAACTGCCGCTGCGTCCGGATGCGCCGCTGGTGCAGGCGGTGCGCGCCATCGAGGCCAGCCGGCGACGCATCGCCGTGGTGGCGGATGAGGATGGCTGTCTTCTAGGCACGCTGACCGACGGCGATGTACGGCGTTGCCTGCTGGCAGGCGGCAGTCTGGACACGCCGCTCAGCAAGGCGATGAACCCGCGCCCCTTGAGCGCGGACGTCAACAGCCCCGATGCGTACATGCTGGATCTCATGCGGAGCCGGAACGTGATGTCCATGCCGCTGGTGGATGCGCGGGGCCGGGTCGTCCGGCTGGTGCATTTGAGCGATCTTTCGCCCGGCGAGGTCGCGCAGGGCGACGCCTCGGGCTTTGCCTTTGCGGTGATCATGGCCGGCGGCGAAGGCATGCGCCTGCGCCCAATCACTGAGCGTATCCCCAAACCCATGGTGGACATCGGCGGCGCGCCGTTGCTGGAACGTCAGGTGCAGCGCTTGGCGGACGCCGGCCTGGGTCGGGTTTATATCTCGCTCAACTACCTGGGTGAAATCATCGAATCGCATTTTGGCGATGGCGCGCGTCACGGGTTGGAGATCGCCTACCTGCAGGAGCGCGAAAAACTCGGCACTGCGGGGGCCTTGTCACTGCTGCCGGAGCGCCCCGACAAGCCGTTCATCGTCATGAACGGGGACATCCTGACCGACTGTGATTTCTCCAGCCTGCATGCCTTCCATCAGACCCATGGCGCGATGGTGACGGTGGCGGCCATCGATTACCGCGTGAACATTCCCTACGGCGTGATCCGCATGGAAGGCGTGTACGCGGCGGAACTGGTGGAAAAACCGTCACAACAGTTTCTGTGCAATGCCGGGATTTACGCGGTCTCCCCGGCGGCGCTCGATCTCTTGCAAGGCGCGGGCCATTGCAACATGACGGACATTATCGACAGTTGCCTGCGGCAGGACCTGCCAGTGGCGGTGTTTCCCATGCACGAATACTGGAGTGACATCGGCACGCCGGACGATCTGGCCAAGGCGCGCGCATTCTTTGCACAAACGGCGGAACGCAATGACTGAATCCATGCAGGGTAAACAGGTATTTGTGACCGGGGCGGATGGTTTCATCGGCAGCCATCTGGTCGAGCGGCTGGTGTCGGCCGGTGCGCGGGTGCGCGCCTTGGTCTACTACAACTCGTGGAATGAAAAGGGCTGGTTGCGCGACATCCCCGCAGAGGCGCTCAACACGGTGGAATTGTTCGCTGGCGATGTGCGCGATCCGGAGCGAGTGCGCCAGGGCGTGGCCGGATGCGAATACATTTTCCATCTCTCCAGCCTGATCGCCATTCCCTACAGTTACGATGCGCCGCGCTCTTATGTAGACACCAACGTCACTGGCGCGGTCAACGTGTTACAGGCCTGTCGGGAGAGCGACACCCTGGTGCGTTTGCTGCATGTCTCCACCTCCGAGGTGTATGGCACCGCGCAGCGCGTGCCCATCGACGAAGACCACCCCATGGTCGGTCAGTCGCCGTATTCCGCCAGCAAGATCGCGGCGGACAAGATGGCGGAAAGCTACCACCTGTCCTTTGGCCTGCCGGTGGTCACCGCGCGCCCCTTCAATACCTTCGGACCGCGTCAGACCGCGCGCGCGGTGATTCCCACCATCGCCAGCCAGTTGCTGGCCGGCTGCGACCACCTCACGCTGGGCGCGCTCACCCCCACGCGCGATTTCAACTTCGTGCTGGATACGGTGGACGGCATGCTGGCCCTGGCCCGGTGCCCGGCGGCGGAAGGCCAGGTGGTCAACATCGGTTCCGGCGAGGAATGGTCCATCGCCGAAACCGCGCGCCTGTTGTGCGAGATCGCCGGCCGCGAGGTGCCAATCATTACCGACGAGGCGCGCATCCGCCCCGAGAAAAGCGAGGTCAACCGCCTGTTGGCGGACAACCGCAAGATCGAATCGCTGACGGGGTGGAAAAGCCAGGTGCCGTTCCGTGATGGTCTGGCACGCACGGTGGAGTGGATCGGGCGCAATCTGGGGTATTTCGATGTGCATCGTTATGCGAAGTGACGCCATGCCGTGGAGCCGCGCATGAGGGTTCTGACCTACCTGGAAAAAGGGCACGAGAAGCTCGCGCTATCGGTGGACGGTCGTGTGTATGACCTCGAGGCCGTGGTCGATTCGACCCGCGAGGTCAAGGTGATTACCAAACCCCGGTTTTTCGACCGCCCCGTGGCCGGTCTGGCCCTGGTGGATGTGATGGCGATGGGCGACGCGGGGTTGATGACCC
>JBGAFI010000011.1:0-160099 GCA_044227325.1 Thiobacillaceae bacterium
CGATTCGCCCTGGACGCGTAGAGCCTCATGCCATCAAACGACGACCCAAGAGTCATCAGCTACTCACCGTTCCTCGTCAGATCGCTCGCGCTGCGATCCTACGTTCGCGAACCACGGCTGCTTAAGGTAGTGCCATGGGGGGCAGGCTCCTTTTCCAGCCCACCGTTTAGCTATTACCGGGTTGAATTGATTGTGTATGGCCCCTTTGAGCGCCCCTCACCATTCGTCGACAGCCCAAGATCGTCCCGTACCTCCTCTCGAACATCCGTCGACGAGGCACGGCAGACCCGCCTTGGCGTCAAGCAAAGCGATCGGCAAAGAACAATCTGACTGACACCTACCCTCGGTCGCGCCCGTTTAGCCGCTTTTTGTCGCTCAAGTAAAGCTTGGCGGTCAGCGGTGGCGCATCGTTGTTTAGTAAATTCGTACCTATTCTAATTACAAACTCTCCGCCAGAGAAAGCCGACTTTTTCTCCCGGTAGCATCGGAAAAAATCCGGGTGACCGACCCCCCAGCATCTTTGCCACCATGTTCAAGCGGCAATTCGGCTCAACACCCAGCGCATATTTCCGATAAGGGGTCAGGTTTCCAACTCTATAGGGGCAGTCGGCTATGCGTGACCTACGCGTACTTGTGGTGGATGACTCGAAAGTGGGGCGCGTGACCCTGGTGAGGAAGCTGGAGCCTCTGGGCGTCCAGGTGGACACGGTGGAATCGGGACAGCAGGCCCTGGATTACCTGGCCAATACGCGGCCGGACGTGATCTTCATGGACCACATGATGCCGGACATGGACGGCTTCGAAGTCACCCGGCGCATCAAGGCGGCGCCCGCCACCCGGGACATCCCTGTCGTCATCGTCAGCGGCAACGACGAGGCGGAATTCGTCCAGGAAGCCCACGCCGCCGGCGCCATCGACGCCATCGCCAAGCCGCCCGGCCCCGGCGTTCTGGAAGCCATCCTGGCGTCCCTGGCGCAACCCGCCGCCGCGCCGGAGCCGGCACCCGCGATTGCGGAACCCGCCCGCGAGCCCGCCGTGGACCTCGCCGCCCTGCGCGCCCTGGTGGACGACCTGCTGGGCAAGGCCATGGATGGAATGCGCGACGAGCTGGCGGCCCATGCCGACATCCGCATGGAAACGGAATCCGCGAAGCAACAGGCCCGGCTGAAGGACTGGGACGGACATTGGCGCACCCGGGCCGACCAACTCGCGGCGGACGTGGCAGCCCTCCGGCGCGACCTCGCGGGGAACGCCCTCCTCGACACCCGGCTGAACGCGCTGGAACAGCGGCTGCCTCCCTTGGAAGCCCAGGCAGGCAAACCACCGCCGGACTTCGAACCCGCGCGGCGCGAATTGCAGGCCGGACTGGACGATCTGCGCACCCTCGGCGAGCAGCGCGCCGGCGGGCTCGTCAGCCGCATCGACACCCTGTCCGCCGACATCAGCCGGCTCGCCGGCGACACGCAAACCACCCGGACGGAACTGGCCGGACGCGTCGATGAAATCCGGCAGCGCTTGGACCGGATCGAGGCGGCCCCCCCAGCGGGCGCCGAGGCGGAAACGTTGCTCGTGGCCGTGGAACAACGCCTCGCCCATCGAATTGGGGAAACCGGCGCACGGCTGGATGCGCTGGCCGCGCAAGTCGACGCGCAACGCGCCCGGCAAGATGCCGCCCCTCAACCCCGGGACGCCCTGGATGATGAGCTGGCGGCCCGGCTCGAAACCTTGAGCGCAAGGGTGGATGAGCTGGGCAGCCGGCCGGCCGCCTGGAATGAACTCCAGGCTCGCTGCGACGCCCTCGAACACAGGCTGGATGCCGTCGTGGCGAGCCAGCACGCGGATTCCCGCCTCGCCATTCCAAGCGAAGCTGACAACGCTCGGCTGACGGACATCCAGGCCGAGGTCGCCGACCTGGGTGAGCGCCTGAGCGAACCCCGCTTGCGCCAGCTCGTCGCGCAGACGGTCCGGGAAATCCCGCCGGACGCGGCGGCGCGACCCGAAACGGAAGCGCCCGGAACACCCCGGCCGGACGAGGCCGGCGACGGCCGCCTGCAAGCCGAGGTGGAAGGTTTGCGGGGCAAGGTCAAGACCTTGACCCTCGCGCTCGCGCTAGGCGGCGCCCTGGTGTTGGCCGTGCTCGGCGCGCTCCTGCTCGGGAGGTGAAGCGAGGTCGCGCGCGCGGGAGCGGAAAATCAGACGGCGAATCTGCCCAGCTGGGTGTTCATCGTCCGGGCCAGACCGTTCATCGCCCCCGCCGCGGCATTCACGTTGTTCATCGCCGCCGCGTTGGACTCGCTCATGGAGGCGATGACCTCGATCTGCCTGGCGATACTGTCGCTGGCGGTGGACTGCTCCTGCAGGCCCGAAGCGATGTCCTGGGTGGCCACCATGACCTGGCCGGAGCCGGACTGGATTTCCACGATGGACGTCCCGGCCTCGCGGGTGGTATCGGCGACGCTGCCGAACTGGGCAACCACACCGCGCATATTGCCGACCGCGTGATCGGCTTCGGACTGGATGGTGGAGATCACCTCGGCGATCTCCGCGGTGGCGCGGCCGGTGCGTTCGGCCAGCTTGCGCACCTCATCGGCGACCACGGCGAATCCGCGCCCCTGTTCGCCAGCCCGGGCCGCCTCGATGGCGGCGTTCAGCGCCAGCAGGTTGGTCTGATCGGCGATTTCGCGGATGACGCTGGCAATCTGGCCGATGCTCTGCACCCGTTGCCCCACTGCCTCGATATCCTCCGCGGTGGTCTGGACATGCTTGGTGGCGGTGGCCATGGTCTCGACGGCGCGGTTGATCACATCGCCGCCATGCTCGGCCATGCCCATGGATTGCCGACTGACGCTACAGGCCGTCTTGGCGGTGTCGCTGACGTGGGCGATGCTGACCGCCAGTTCTTCCGCCGCCGCCGCCATGGAGGCGGTCGCCTGGTTCTGATGTTCCACGGACGAGGACAAAGTCCCCACGGAGCCGGAGAGTTGGTCGGAGGCTCCGGCCACCTCGCCGGCGTGCCGGCGCATGTCCTTGAGCACGGCCTGCAATTCATCGAACAGGGCGTTGAGGGCGATACCGGCTTGGGTCAGCTCATCCCGTCCGGAAACCGGCACGCGCACCGTCAGATCCAGCCGCTGCTTGGCCTCGGACAGGGATTGCCGGAATGCCGCGACGCTCCTGTTGATGCGCCTGGACGTGGTCATGGCGATGACGACCACCAGAACCGCCACCATGATGGCGGCCACCACCAGCAACTCACGGCTGCTGGTGTAGGCGGTGTTGTTATCCTCGACGATCTGGCCGAAGCGGCTGGTCGTCTCCTCCTCCAAGGTCGCGGCAAGCTTGCTCATGGCGTCCGTCGCGGCCCGGTCCGCGCCCTTGACCAGCTTGTCCACGACCTTGCCGGCCTCCGGGTTGGCGGAGTCGAAGGACTGCAAGGCCGTCAAATACTTGTCCAGCATTTCCTTGTGGCTGGCGATCAGAGCCTCCACCTGCTCGACACGCGGCGGGTCCGATTCCCGCATGGCATCGCGCACCTTTTCCAGATGCCGCTGGACCAGCTCGGCCTGTTCCTGGAATTGCTTCTTGTACTTGGCGAAAGACTCGGCGTCGTTGCCTCGCAGCAGGATGTTTTTCCATTCCTGCACTTGAATCTTGAAGTCCACATTGGCGGCCTGGACCTGGAGGATGACGGCAGTCTTATCCCTGAGACGGGAAAGGTTGGATTCCACGGATTTGTTGAATCCCGACATCTGGAAAATGCCGTAACCGGCCGTCAACAACAAACCGAGCAAGGCAATCCCCATCAGCATCGACAGACGGGCTCGAATGGAAGATAGGTGGTCGCGGAACATTTTGCCTCCTCATTAGGAATTATGTTTCTGGCATAACACCTCCAGTATCGGCAAATCCGCAAAAAAATATATGGGAATGGGTCGCGCGCCCTACTTGGGTTCTCCTCGCTCCCTTGGCAACCCGCCGGAGAATGGCGGTGGGGGCCGGGCTAGCGGCAAGCCAGCCGGTTTATGCGCGTTTATGGGCGTTTTTGCGCCCGCCGCCGCCATGCCGAGACGACGCCCGTCATCCTGCCAAGGCCGACCGGATATGGCAGTCGCTCCCTATGGCAGCCGCTCCCCGAGCGACGCCGGCCCCCTGCGGAATCACGGGCAAAATCCCGTTCAGAACCCCTCCAGCACGATCTTCCCCCGCGCCTTGCCGCTCTCCAGCAGGGCGTGGGCGCGGCGCAGGTGGGCGGCGTCGATGGTCCCGAAGTGCTCGGCCAGGGTGGTGCGCACCAGGCCCTCGTCCACCAGGGCGGCCAAGTCCCGCAGGATGCGGTGCTGGGCGACCATGTCCGGGGTCTCGTAAAGCGAGCGGGTGAACATCAGCTCCCAGTGCAGGGAAACACTCTTGCGCTTCAAGGGCATCACGTCCAGGACCGCCGGGTCGTCGATGACGGCGATGCGTCCCTGGGGGGCGACGGCTTCGACGATGTGGGGGAAGTGTTCGTCGGTGTGGGTCAGGCTGGCCACGTGGGTGGCGTTCTCCACCCCGATGCGGCGCAGTTCCTCGTGCAGCGGCCGGCCGTGGTCGATGACGTGGTGGGCGCCCAGTTCCTTCACCCACGCCTGTGTTTCCGGCCGGGAAGCGGTGCCGACGACGGTGGCGGCGGTGAGCCGGCGCGCCAGCTGGGTCATGACGGAACCCACGCCGCCGCCGGCGCCGACGATGAGCAGGCGGACATCCGAGGCCTGCTTGCCGGGGAGCAGTTGCAGGCGCTCGAACAGCAGTTCCCAGGCGGTGATGCCGGTGAGCGGCAGGGCGGCGGCCTGGGCGAAGTCCAGGGTGGCGGGCATGGGGCCGGCCAGACGCTCATCCACCAGGTGCAGTTCGGCATTGGTGCCGGGACGGTTCAAGGCGCCCGCGTACCAGACCCGGTCGCCGGGTTTGAACAGACTGACTTCCGGCCCCACCGCCCGCACCACGCCGGCGGCGTCCCAGCCCGGCACGCGCCATTCCCCCGCCGGCGGCTCGGCGCCCCGGCGCACCTTGGTGTCCACCGGGTTGACGGAGACGGCCTTCACTTCCACCAGGAGGTCGCGGCCGCCGGCGACCGGTTCGGGCAGTTCGACGTCTTGCAGCGATTCGGGCTGCTCGATGGGCAGGCATTTTTGGTAGGCGACGGCTTTCATGGCGTGGGTCTCCTCGGGTGAAGGAATCAAGCGGCCTGGTAGGCGGGATAGTCGGAATAGCCCCGGGCGTCGCCGCCGAACAGGGTGGCCGGGTCGAAGCCCGCCAGCGGCCAGCCCCGCGCGATGCGCTCGGGCAGGTCCGGGTTGGCCAGGAACGGCCGGCCGAAGGCCACCAGGTCCACCAGGCCGGCGGCCAGCAGCGCTTCCGCCCGATCCGCGTCGTAGCGGCCGGCCACCACGATGGCGCCGGAGAAGGTGTTGCGCAACTGGTGGCGGAAATCCTCCGGCACCTGGGGCGCGTCGTCCCAATCCGCTTCCGAGAGATGCAGGTAGGCGATGCCCAGGGCATCCAGGCGCCGGGCCGCCTCCAGAATCGCGGGGATGATCTCCGGGCAGGCCATGCCCCGGGCGGTGATGTAGGGGGCCAGGCGCACGCCCAGGCGCTCCGCGCCCACCTCGGCCGCCACGGCGCGGCTCACCTCGTCCAGGAAGCGCACCCGGTTTTCGATGCCGCCGCCGTATTGGTCGGTGCGGTGGTTGGAGGTGGTGCGCAGGAACTGGTCGATGAGGTAGCCGTTGGCGCCGTGGATCTCCACGCCGTCGAAGCCCGCGTCCAGGGCGTTGGCCGCGGCCCGGCGGTAGTCGTCGACGATGCCGGGAATCTCTTGCGTCGCCAGGGCCCGGGGCACCGGGCAGTCCACCATGCCGCCCACGCCGTCCTCCCCCACCACCCACACCTGGGCCTGGGGGGCGATGGCCGACGGCGCCACGGGCGGCTGGCCGTCGTGGAACATGGGGTGGGACATGCGCCCCACGTGCCAGAGTTGCAGGAAGATGCGCCCGCCGGCGGCGTGCACCGCCTCGGTGACCAGGCGCCAGCCCGCCACCTGGGCCGGCGCGTGGATGCCCGGCGTGAAGCTGTAGCCCTGGCCCTGGCGCGAGATCTGGGTGGCCTCGCTGACGATCAGGCCGGCCCCGGCGCGCTGGCGGTAGTACTCGGCCATCATGGCGTTGGGCACGTCGCCGGGCTGGCTGGTGCGGCAGCGGGTCATGGGCGCCATGACCACGCGGTTGGGCAGGGCGGCGGCGCCCAGGGCCAGGGGAGAGAAAAGTCGCGGGTGGCGCATGGAATGCTCCGGGGGTCGGGAAGGAGGAACCATCATCCGCCCCTTGCCCGATTTGAAAAACAGGGATAACAAAGAACTTCTTTCAAATAGGATTTGAAAATGAGAGCCCTGCGGGATCTGCAAATCTTCGTGCGCACCGCGGAAACCGGCAGCCTGTCCGCCGCCGCCCGCCGCCTGGACCTCACCCCCGCCGCCGCCAGCGCCGCGCTGAAGCGGCTGGAAGCGGAAATGGACGTGCCCCTGTTCGTGCGTTCCACCCGCAGCCTGCGCCTCACTTCCGAAGGCGCGGTGTTCCTGCAGCATTGCCAGCAGGCCCTGCAGACCCTGGCGGACGGGCGCGACGCCGCCACCACCGGCCGCGCCGTGGTGCGCGGCGTGCTGCAGATTTCCGTGCCCTCGGACCTGGGGCGAAACCTATTGCTGCCCTGGCTGGACGAATTCCTGGCCGCCCATCCCCAGGTACAACTGCGCGTGCAGCTCGCCGATCGGATCGCGGACGTGTACCGGGAACCCGTGGACATCGCCCTGCGCTACGGCCAGCCGCCCGACTCCAACCTGGTGGCCCTGCCGCTGGCGCCGGACAACTCCCGCGTGCTGTGCGCGGCGCCGGATTATCTGGCGCGCGTCGGCGCGCCCCGGCACCCCAGGGAGCTGGCGCGCCACAACTGCCTGTGCTACCTGGTGGGGGAATACGTGCACGACCGCTGGCGTTTCCTGCGCGGCGGCCGGGAGACCACCGTGCAGGTGGCGGGGGACCGGGTATCCGACGACGGCGACGCGGTGCGCCGTTGGGCCGTGGCCGGCCGCGGCATCGCCTACAAATCGCGCCTGGACGTGGCGGCGGACCTGGAAGCCGGCCGCCTGGCGCGCCTGTGTCCGGACTGGGAGGGCGAACCCGCTCCCCTCAACCTGGTCTGCGCGGACCGCCGCCAGCTCAACCCGGCGGTGCGGGTGCTACGGCAGTTTCTCGCCGAGCGGTGCGCGGCGCTGGAATGATGGGCGCTCGCGGACGCGCGGGGCCTTGGCCGCATCGACGCGAAGCCGGGACGGCCGGCTGGTTTGTCGACACGGCGCGGGCTCAAAGCTTCGCCAAAAGCGCTTCGCGGATTTCGCCGTCGCCGATCATGCCGCTGGCGCCCTGGGCATAGGCGCAGTGCATTTCCAGCACGCCGTCATTGAAGGAGAGATGCCGGGCGGCGACATCGGCCACGTTCTTCAGCTTGATCAGCCGCAAACCGTCGCGCACCGCCTCCTTGCCCATGTCGTCCACGCAGATCGTGCGCAGCGCCATGTTCAGGCGGTGGCAGGACAGGTTGTCGAGAAAGTTCAGGCCGGCCGCGTCGTCCGCCAGGCTGTCCCAGTCCACCTCGTAGGGTATGGGTTTGCCGCAGATTTCCTCGATTTCCTTGACCCGACCCGGCAGCACCTCTTCCTGCAGCTCCTTGATCTTGCGGCGTTCGTTCAAACCCATGCTCGTTCTCCTCTTGAAAGTGGGTGTTGCGGGATGGCTTCCCGGGCACCGCCCGGGATGGAAAATTCAGCGCGGGTCCGGATCGTAGCCCAAGCTCGCCACCAAGGCGCGGCGGAATTGGTCCCGCTCCAGGGACAGGGCCGCCCCCTCGCCGCCGCTGGTGGCCTGGGCGGCATAGAAACCGATCCACCGATCGGCCCGGCGGAACGCCTCCAGGGCACCGGCGGCATCCCGCGCCTCCAGCATCCGGGCCATGCGCCGGGCATAAAGCTCGGCCACCGAGGCGGCGGCCCCCAGGTAGGGCACCGCGTCGTTGATCACCTGTTCCGCCTCCTCCAGGCGGTCCTGGCCTTCCAGGGCCTCGGCGCGCCGCCACCATTCCGGTTCGTTGGGCATGGACATCTCCTGTTTCTGGGTTGGGGACACCGGGTTCATTCCGTCAGCCAGCGCAGCGCGGGCGGCGCGTCCAGCAGCACGGGCTGCCAGTTCCAGCCCGCGTCCCGCACGGCCTGTCGGAAGGGCTGGCGCAGTTCCTGGAGGTTGAAGGTGTAGGCGTAGCTCAGTTCGGGCCGGGGCCGGCCTTCGGCATCGAATTGAAGGCCGAACACCCTTTCGTGTTCGTACCGGAAAAACTGGATGCCCCGCGCCTGGCGCCATTCCGCGCGCGCGCCGTCGGCGCCCAGGGCGGCTTCCAGGTCGCGCCAGTATTCCTTGACCCGCACCGTATGGCTGGCTTCGTCCAGGCTCAGCACCAGGCGGTGGCTGCGTCGCAGCCGGTGGGCGCGCGCCAGATCCAGCCAGCGGGCGTCGGCGAAGCGCCATTCCACGGTGAGTTCGCGCCCGTCCACGCCGGTCCGCACGCTCATGGGCACGTCCTCGGCGTTGACGGCTGCCAGGCGCGCCGCGAGTTCGGCGCCGCCCATGATCGCCGCCTTCGCGTCGGCCGGCTCCCGCGACGCCCAGGCGGCGCCCTTGAAGAAGAACACCACGGCGGCGAGCAGGTTCAGCGCCAGAAACAGCCACATGCCGGGCTGTTTGAGGCGCGGGTCCAGGTAGAAGCCGGAACCCGCCGCCGCCGCGTCGGCCTGCGCCCCGCTCGCGGGTGCCGGCGCATGGACGCCGCCACCGGCGAAATCCGCGAGGGTCCAACTGTCCGCGGCGGTCCAGATGCGCAGGAGCGGGCCGTTCAGCCGGATCCGGGCCAGGTCGCCGACACTGCCCCGGCGCACGTCCACGCCCTGGGCCAGATCGCCGCCCAGGGGGCCGGCCCGGAACAAAGCCAGGTAGCCGCGCAAAGCCCGCGCGGCCTGGTCCGGCGTGTCGAAGCGGGCGGCCAGCAGGGTGTTGCCGCTGGGGAACATGGCCATCTGGGCCGCCAGGGCATCCCCCAGCAGGTCCGGAAAGATGGCCCGGGCATCCCGGATCAGCTCGTTTTCCACGTTGGGGCCGAACAGGCGCCGGGGATGCAGGAAGCGCCCGTCCCGGTGTGCCCACATCGGGTCCGGCGCGGCGCTTTCCACGGCCGGCTCCGCCGGAGCCGGCGCCGGCCGTTGGACCTGACTCAGGTGGTAGGCGAACTGGGGCAGCACGACGATGAGGAAGAATCCCAGGAAGAACGCCACCGGGCGCGGGGACTGGCCGGACTGGCGCATCAGCCAGGCGAACAGCAGCGACACCAGCAGGCCCATGAGCAGCAGGACGAGGGAAACCATCAGGCCCGGGTTGGCCTTGAGGAAGGCCAGGCTCACGACGCCCGTCCCTTCCAGGCCATGACCGCCAGCACGACAACGCAGACGACGAAGGCGAACAGGCCCGCCAGCAGGCCCATCATCCACACCCCCATCACACCGGAATTGCGCGTGTCCTTATAGTCGATGCCGTCGATGAGATGGAACAGGCAGGCGTTGAGCCCCACCAGGGTGGCGAGGGCCAGGCGCGCCACCAGCCAGACCCGGGACTGGCCCGGCGCGAGGAAGGCGAAGGACCACAGGAAGGCGCCCGGCACCGCCAGCAGGGGCAGCAGCCAGCCCAGGCGCTCCAGCCAGCCGTTGCCGAGCGCCGTGGGCGGCGTGTTGAGGCGCACCGCCAGCATGGCCGCCAGGTAGGCCATAAACCAGAACAGTTCCGGCCCCAGCAGCCAGGTCGGCGCGCGGCTCACGGCGTGTCCTCCCCGTCGGCGCCGAATTCCACCAGGCGCCAGGCGCCGTCCACCGGCCGGAAATAGAAGGCATAGGGCCGGCAGAACAGAACCTGGGCGCCATCCTCCGCCACCGGTTTGGCGCGGGCCAGGCATCGGCGCACACCGGCGTCGAACAGCCTGGGGTAGACGGCGGCGAACCCTTGCCGGTCGCGGAGTTCGCCCTCGAAAAGGAAAGGCAGCCGGGTCAGGACGGCCACGCCGGCGCCGTCGTTGCGGGCCAATGCGTGACGAAAATCCGCGAGGAAGCGGTCGAAGCCCGGCGCCGCCGCCCCAGCCGGTAGCGCCGCGACCAGGAGACACGAGGCGAGCAGCCCCGCCAGCAGGACGCGAGCGGCCGCCGGAGCGCGCGGCGCGGCAGGAATGTTCACGGTGTTCACGGCGTCTCCCACGGCGAAAGAGGATGCCGGGCAGTCTGCCGGCGGCAGGTATCAGTCCGGTTTCGCCGGCGCCATCGCTGTGTTTCGATTGTTTCAGCCGGACACGGCGTCCAGCCTGTCCGGGTCCGCTTCGGCCCGGGATCCGGCCGCAATTGCCGCATCCCCGCGATCCGGCAGCCCGCGCGCATGGCGCACCACCTTGGCCCGCGTTGGCCGCAATGCCGCATGGAGCAGGGCCAGGGCGGGCTCCGGATTCCGGTTGCCGCACAGGAATATGTCCAGGGCGATGTAGTCCAACTCCGGCCAGGAGTGCAGGCTGATATGGGATTCGGAAAGCATGGCCACGCCGGTGATGCCGTGCCGTTCGCCGAAATGATGCAGGTTCACGCCCAGCACGGTGGCGCCGCACGCCGCCGCCGTTTCGCGCAGCAGGCGTTCCAGATCCTCGATGTCGGTGGGCTGCCGGCCGCCCCAGAAGTCGATCAGCAGGTGTTGGCCGGGTGCGTGGGCTTCGGTCATGGCGTCGCCGCTCTCGGGAAAAGATTGTCCTTCCAGGGGTTGCCCGGCCCCCCCAAACGCCAGATGAAGGCATCCAGCAGGTAGTGGGTGATCTGGGGCAGGGCCAGCAGGGGCACCAGCCAGGCCAGCCAGGTGGCCCTGTCGACGGCCGGCAGATGGGCGAAGGCGGGAAACAGTCCGGCATGCTCACGCCACACCAGCCCGTCCCACAGCCCCTCTTCCCCATAGGCCACCAGGAACAGCGCCGCCACATAGAGCGGCAGGAAGCGGGCCTGAAACAGACGGCCGATGGGCAGCAGGTAATCGGCGGCACCGCGCGCCTGGCGGTTGTGGCCGTAGATCCAGATCAGGGCCATGTAGGGCACGCCGTGGGCGATGACGTTGGTGGCGGTGAAGGCCAGGTCGTTGTCGAAATGGAGGATGCCCACGTACCAGGACAGGGCCGTGCCCGCCAGCATCAGGTTCTTGGGCAGATTGACGCGGCCCCGCCGCAGGCTGACCCGGGTCTCCTTGACCAGATAGGCGGCGATGAGACCGAGGTAGAGCCAGCCCGCCGTCCGGGCCACCCCGGGGGCATCGAAGGTCAGGAAGTCGCCGGGCACGAACCAGTCGAAATCCCGGGGCCGGCAATGCCAGGCCAGCAGGGGATAGATCGTGGCGGCGTAGATCATCACCTGGTCCAGGCGCTTGGACCAGAGGGGATCCCGGTATTCGTCGCGCCGGTAGATCATGACGAAGCCATACTGCTGGCGCACGAAATGGAAGGCGGCCAGGTAGGCCAGCGCGCGCCAGAACAGCATGTCGTCCACCCGGTACAGCACCACGGCCAGGACGAAGCCCACCAGGGGCGCGAGCACGTACAAGGCCTGGCGCGCGCGCAGTTCCTCTCGGTCCAGGTAGGTGCGGAAAACGGTGCTCCACACGTGGCCCACATCCACCCCGACGATGAGCAGCAGCCACAACAGGGGCGGCGTCGCGCCGATGGCCGCCACCCGCTCCCCCAGGGCCAGCACCAAGCAGGTGATGGCGAAGGCCGGCGCCAGGATGAAGGCGCCGTCCAGGCGGGCGGAGTGGATCCAGGGTTGGCTCATGGGGGCGATGCTAACCGGGCTTTACCGTCACCAGCCAGCGCCGTGCCACCTCCTCCCATGGGAGTACTCCCCGAAATTGTCTGGTGCGCTTTCCAAAACACGTGCTAGCTTTAACCCACGCGCCGCGGATAGACCAAGGCGCCTCAACTTTGGTTAGGGGATTCCTGCCATGAGCGACAAAGCCTACGACCTTCTGGTCTTCATCGGGCGTTTCCAGCCCTTCCACCGTTCCCACGCCGCCATCGTCACGGCCGCCCTGGACAAGGCCGACCAGGTGCTGGTGCTGGTGGGGTCCGCCAACACCGCCCGCTCCACGCGCAACCCGTTCACCGCCGGCGAACGGGAGGTGATGATCCGCGAGTCCTTCCCCCGGGCCGGGGCGTCGCTGCACATCCGCGCGATTCCCGACTACCCGTACATGGAGGATCTCTGGCTGCGCCAGATCCAGGACGCGGTGAAGGCCGTGGCGGAGCCCGCCGGCGCCCGCCGCATCGGCCTAATCGGCCACTTCAAGGACGACTCCTCCTACTACCTGCGCATGTTCCCCCAGTGGACCCTGGTGGAGATGCCCGACCACGAGGGGCGTTCCTCCACCGAGCTGCGCGAGCTGTTGTTCGAGCCCAACGGCAACGGCACCCGCATGGTGCTGGCCTCGGCCCTCACGCCGGCCGCCGCCGAGTTCGTCGCCGAGTTCCAGCGCCTGCCCCAGTTTCCCCAACTGGCCGAGGAGCACGCCTTCCTCAAAGCCTACCGCCAGCAGTTCGCGGCCTATCCCTACCCGCCCACCTTCGTCACGGTGGACGCGGTGGTGATCCACTCGGGCCACATCCTGCTGGTGGAGCGCAAGGCCATGCCGGGCCGCGGCCTGCACGCCCTGCCGGGCGGCTTCATCGACCAGGGCGAACGCCTGGTGGACGGCGCCATCCGGGAGCTGAAGGAGGAGACCCGCCTGAAGCTGCCGGTGCCGGTGCTGAAGGGCTCCATCAAAGGCAGCCGGGTGTTCGACGACCCCCAGCGCAGCCAGCGCGGACGCACCATCACCCACGCCTTCCACTTCGACTTCCCCACCGGCGAACTGCCGCCGGTGAAGGGCGGCGACGACGCGGCCAAGGCGCGCTGGATGCCGCTGGCGGACTTCTACGCCCTGGACGGCGTCATGTTCGAAGACCACTGGCACATCGTCACCGCATTCATAGGCGGCGCCTGAACACACCCCTCCCGCGCGAGCGGGGGTGGAGACGGGGGAGAGGGTCGGCGCTGGCGCATCCCCCGGTAACCCGCAACACCCTGGGCGTTTGGGCAAAACGCCAAGCAGCCCGGCTGGATAGACCGGCCGGCATCTCAACATGACTGGGGATTCCATCATGAAAAACGACGACAGCCTGATCCGCTACAACCCGATCCTCGACACCGACTCCTACAAGGCGAGTCACTTCCTGCAATATCCACCCGCCGCCCGGGGCCTGTTCGCTTACGTGGAATCAAGGGGCGGCGAATACGACCGCACCCTGTTCTTCGGCTTGCAGTACATCCTGGCGCGCTATCTTTACACCCGCGTCAGCGACGCCATGGTGGACGAGGCGCGGGACTTCTTCGCCATGCACGGCGAGCCCTTCAACGAGGCCGGCTGGCGCCACATCGTGCGCGCGCACGGCGGCCGCCTGCCCCTGGAGATCCGCGCCGTGCCGGAGGGCAGCCTGATCCCCACCGGCAACGCCCTGATGACCGCGCGCTCAACCGACCCGGAGACGTTCTGGCTGGTGTCCTACGTGGAGACCCTGTTGCTGCGGGTCTGGTACCCCATCACGGTCGCCACCCAGTCCTGGGCCATCAAGCAGACCATCGCCGAATACCTGCGCGCCACCAGCGACGATCCGGACGGCCAGCTTCCCTTCAAGCTGCACGACTTCGGCGCGCGCGGCGTCTCCAGCGAGGAGTCCGCCGGCATCGGCGGCATGGCCCACTTGGTCAACTTCCGGGGCAGCGACACCATCGGCGGCAGCCTCTATGCCCGCCGCTACTACGACGAGCCCATGGCCGCCGTCTCCATCCCCGCCTCGGAGCACTCCACCATCACCAGTTGGGGCCGGGGCAAGGAACTGGCCGCCTACCGCAACATGCTCAAGCAGTTCGGCGGGCCGGGGAAACTGTTCGCCTGCGTCTCCGACAGCTACGACCTCTACGCCGCCCTGGAAAACCTGTGGGGCAAGGAGTTGCGCCAGGATCTGATCGACTCCGGCGCCACCGTGGTCATCCGGCCCGACTCCGGCAACCCGGTGGAGGTGGCCCTGCGCACCGCCATCCTGCTGGACAACGCCTTCGGCCACACGGTCAACGGCAAGGGATTCCGGGTGCTCAACCACGTGCGCGTCATCTACGGCGACGGCATCAACCGCCGCGCCATCCGGGACATCCTGGCCAACCTCAAGATCAACGGCTACGCCGCGGACAACATCGCCTTCGGCATGGGCGGCGCCCTGCTGCAGCAGGTCAACCGGGACACCCAGAAGATGGCCATGAAGACCTCCGCCATCCTCCTGGACGACGGCTGGCACGAGGTCTACAAGGCCCCCGCCACCGACCCCGGCAAGGCCTCGAAGAAAGGCCTGCTGTCCACCTTCCGCAACCGCCTCACCGGCGAGTACATGACCATCCGCATCGACGGGAACCCCATCGACGGCGAGTGGGAGGAAGTCATGGGCGACGTCTGGCGCGACGGGGAACTGCTGGCCAGGCAGCGCTTCGCGGATATTCGGGAGCGAAGCGCCGGGTGACGCGGGGCCAACGCGCGCGGCCTTCCGCTCCTTGTTCCGGGGTGGAGGGCCGCATGCGCGAGAGGCGCAACCTCATGGCGACACCTCAGGAGACACCTCATGGCGGCAAGTCGGCGCTGGCCGCTGTTGGCGAGGAACAGGCCGGGAACCGCCATCCGGCTCGCGGCCATGGAACGGCGCATCGGTTCGCTCACGCGGCGCGTTCGAGCAACGCGGTGCGCGCTTTCATGATGCGGACGAACTGTTCGCTGCTCCCGCCCACATCGGGATGCGCCCTCTGGGCAAGCCGGCGGAAAGCCGCGTTGATCTGTCGCGGCTCCAGCTTCCCGTCCATGGGCAGATTCAGCGCCGCGCGATGTTGCCGTTCGTCGGCAGGCCCGCGGTTTTCCCGTTGCCGGTTGCGGCCCTCGAAGAAGCGCGCGAATGCCTCGTTCATCCGCTGCCGCTCGGCGCGGCGCAGTTCCACCGACTCCCGCCGCAGCGCCATCTGGTCGTCGCGCCATCGCTGGCGCGACATGACGGTGCAGGCCGCGAAGGCGATGCGGCCGTCCCTCTCCAGCTCGTCCAGGTTGAACGGACCCACCATGTCGAAGGGCTCTTCCAGCCATGCCGATCTGCCGTTGGCGCCCGCCTCGACCCGGCCGATCGTCACCGTGGTGACGAGGCCGTGGACGCCATTCCAGATCACCCATTCGTCCCCGTACCCGGACTCGAACTCGTCAGGCATGGACCCTCCCGCGGACTGTACCGTCGTCGACTGCACCGTCGTCATTCCCCCCCGGCCACGCGCGGCGGCCGGGACTCGATCGGTCCGACGCCGGCTCCGCGCCCGCGCGGAAGGGGGGAGGGACTGAAGATAACGTCATGGGAACCGCTCCTCTGAAATGGCATGGCGCCGGATCGCCAACCCCCAAACCGCGCTACTTCCGCTTCTGGTATTCCGCCACCAGCACTTTGATCTTGAGTTGCATGATGTCTTTCAACATGCGCATTTTTCGGCCATGTTCCTGATGCGCGATATCGTAGATTTGTTTTCTCAAGGTTTCGTCGCCGTCCTTCGGCAGATTCAAAGACCATTCGGTGAAAAACGCGCCGTAGCTGTCGATGGTTTTGATCAGATCGAACCTGAGCTTCTCCCGGTCATTCTTCGGGACGGCCAAGAGTGTTTCGTCGATGACCGCATCGAGATCCGACTTTTGTTGTTCGTAAGAAACGGGGAATTGGACGATTTTCGACATGGGCACGCAAAAAACAGTAGGCAACCGATCGGAACATGGAGATCCCGGAAATCCCACGGGTACGGTAACGGATCACTTTTCGTGCCAGTTAAGCAACCGATTGATAATTATGGAATTTGCACGGTTGCCAGGTGTTGCGTTTGCCACAAACAAACTCTCGTTGGAGCAGGAATGTTTGAAGGCACCGGTAATGCCCGGCCGATGGCGGCAACGCGCGCCGAATGGTTTCCAAAATAAAGCCACATTCATATCGGGACATGGGCCCGACTCCCGGTCCCCTGGCCGGCGGGTTGCCGCCTTGCGAAGCGCCGCGCCGCGCTAGAGGCGGCATCACAGGAACGCGCAGAACTACGCCTTGCCGGCCGCCACCTCCCCATGCCGGAAGCATCCCACCACATGGTCGTTGACCATGCCGGTGGCCTGCATGTGGGCGTAGACGATGGTGGAGCCGACGAACTTGAAGCCGCGCTTCTGCATGTCCTTGCTGAGGGCGTCGGACAAGGCGGTGCGCGCGGGTATCTGGGACAGTTCCGTCCAGGTGTTGCGGATCGGCTCGCCGTCCACGAAGCGCCAGAAGTAGGCGTCCAGGCCGCCGAATTCCTCGCGGATCTTCAGGGTCGCCTGGGCGTTGGTGATGGCGGCGGCCACCTTGAGCCGGTTGCGCACGATGCCCGGGTCGGCCAGCAGGCGCGCGGTGTCGGCTTCGCCGTAGCGGGCGATCCGCTCGGCATCGAAATTGTCGAAGGCGCGGCGGTAGCCTTCCCGCTTCTTGAGGATGGTGATCCAGGACAGGCCGGCCTGGGCGCCTTCCAGGATGAGGAATTCGAACAGGGCGCGCTCGTCGTGCAGGGGCACGCCCCATTCGCTGTCGTGGTAGGCCTGGTAGAAGGGGTCGGTGCCGCACCAGGCGCAGCGGGTCTTCGCATCGGCGTTCATGGGCGGGGCGCTCAGGCGTACAGCTCGAACATGGGGATGACCTCGCTTTCCGCCACGCCGGCGGCCATCCATTCCCGCAGCGCGGGCAGGGCCAGCAGGGCGTCGGCGTAGGTCCGCGCGGCGCCGTCCAGTTCCACGCCGTAGGTCTGGAAGCGGGTGGCCACCGGCGCGTACATGGCGTCGGCGATGGAGAAGCGGCCGAACAGGAAGTCGCCGCCGGCGCCGAAGCGGGCGCGGCAGTCGGTCCACAGGGCGACGATGCGCTCGATGTCCTGCGCGCATTCCGGGGTGCGGCCCTTGCCCGGATGGCGCGCGCGGATGTTCATCACCATGTTGGAGCGCAGGGCGGTGAAGCCGGCATGCATCTCGGCGCTGACGGCGCGGGCCACCGCGCGCGCCGCCCGGTCGTCGGGCCAGAGCCGGTGCTCGGGAAAGCGCTCGTTCAGGTATTCGCAGATGGCGAGGGAATCCCACACCTTGAGGTCGCCGTCCCGCAGCAGCGGAACCAGGCCCGAGGGGGACCAGGTCTCCAGTTGCGGGCGGGATTCCGGCAGGTACAGGGGAATGCGCACCTCGTCGAAGGGAATGCCGAAGTGGCGCAGCACCAGCCAGGGCCGCATGGACCAGGACGAGTAGTTCTTGTTGCCGATGACCAGGGTGAGGGCACTCATGGGCGGGGCCTCCGGGAAATGGGGTACGGGTGGCGGGAACGGTCAGCCGGATTTTGCCAGCTTCCGCAGCTCGGCGAGGGTGCCTGACCACAAAGCGAAGAAGCCGTCGGCGCGGGCGACCCGCAGCCAGCTTTCCCAGCGGGAGTCGGCCAATGCCGGGGCGGCCACGGCGATGCCCTCCTGGGCGATGCCCACGGACATGGTGCCGCCGCGCGCGCCGCCCTCCCCGCCGCCACCGCGCTCGGCGCGCAGGCGGCGGAACCAGGCCTGCACGCGGGCCAGTTCCGCTTGGGATTCCGGCGTCAGGGCATAGATCAGCCAGCGCCGGTTTGCCGGCGGCGTGGCGAGCCCCAGGCCGTTGGCCGTGGCCACCGTCATGCGCATGGGCAGCTTTTCGTCCACCGCCGCGAACGCGCCGGGCTTGGCGGGGCGGATGGCCAGGGCCAAAGCCGGCACGGCGCCCGGCGGCGGCACAAGGCGCGCGTCCACCTGCACCGCGAACAGGAACTCGGCGGGGTCGGCCTCCAGCAACCGGCCCTGCAAGGCCATCAGCTTGGGCATGGAGCGCAATGGAATGCCGGAGCAGGCGGCGAGGAGCAGCGCCAGGGACAGCGCCGGGGCGAGGGCAAGGAATCGATTGAACATGCTGGGCGATCTCCATCTGGGCTTGAATATTTATCGTTATACGATAATATATAGTCAGTTCACAATTATTTTACCGACTTCCCTTGCCCAAACCGGAGCACACCGCCATGACCTCCCTCCCCGACCGCCAAGCAACCGCCGCCCGCATCCGGCGCCTGAGCCAGGTGCTCGCCGCCGCCTGCCTGATCCTCATCGTCACCCTGCCGGTGGCGGTGGCCCTCTACTGGGCCTGGGCCGACCCGGCCACCCTGGCCACCCGCGCCAACCTGTCCGGCACCGCCATCCTGGCGCCTTTGCAGCCCTGGCAGCGGCTCGCCGGCGGTCTGCTCACCGAGTTCTCCCTCGCCCTGCTGCTTCTGGGCGTGTGGGAGGCGCGCCGCTGCTTCCGCCTGTTCACCGCCGGGCGCATCTTCACCCCGGAAGCGGTGCGCGGCCTGAGCCGTTTCGCCGCCTGGGCGCTGGCCTCCGCCGTGGCCAGCATCGTCGCCGGCGCGGCCATATCCGTGGCCCTCACCCTCAACAACCCGGTGGGCATGCGCCACCTGGCCATCGGCATCGGCTCGGACCAGATATTCATGGTGTTCTTCTCCGGCATGGTCTGGCTGCTGGCCGCGGTCATCGGCCAGGGCCAAGCCCTGGCGGAAGAAAACGCCTCCTTCGTCTGAGCCCGCCCATGCCCATCGTCGTCCAGCTCGATGTGATGCTCGCCAAGCGCAAGGTGAAGTCCAAGGCCCTCGCCGAATACGTGGGCATCACCGAAGTGAACATGTCCCTGCTGAAGCAGGGCAAGGTGAAAGGCGTGCGCTTCGAGACCCTGGAGAAGATCTGCGCCTTTCTGAACTGCCAGCCCGGCGACCTGCTGGTCTACGTGCCGGACGAAACCGCCGCCGGCACCCCGGCCCAAGGAGAAACCCCATGAAACGACCGCCCGCCGCCCTCCTCCTCGCCGGCGCGCTGCTGCTCCTGTCCGGATGCGGCACCGAACTGGCCTACAACACCGTGCGCGCCGCCGGCGAGCAGGCCTGCTACCAGCAACCGCCGCCGGAACGGGAGCGCTGCCTGGAAAAGGTCTACAAGGGCGACTACGAGACCTACAAGAAGGAACGCCCATAAAGGCACGCCATGCGGCGGCGTCCAGCCAGGCTCAGCGGCCCCGGTTGGCCAACGCCGCGGTGACCCCCAGCCCCACCAGCACCGCGCCGGACAGGCGCCGGCCCCAGGCCAGCGGCCCGGCGCGCTTCGCCAAGAGAGGCGTCAACGCCGACGCGGCGAGGGCGTAGGCCGTATCGGTGACCAAGGCGATGGCCACGAACAGCCCGCCCAGCGCCATGCCCTGCAGCGACGCGGGCGCGGCGGCGGTCATGAACTGGGGCAGGAAGGCGGCGAAGAACACCATGGTCTTGGGATTCAGCAACGCCACCAGAACGCCGTCCGCCAGGGCGCGCCGGGCGCCGCCCCGGAATTCGCGTGGCGTGCCCTCGCCCCGCCCATTCCCCCGCAAGGCGCGCCAACCCAGGTACACCAGATACGCCGCCCCCAGCCACTTCATCACCACGAAAGCCAGGGATGACACGGCGAACAACGCGGCCAGCCCCCAGGCCGCCAGCAAGGCATTGCCCAGATTGCCCAGCGCCACCCCCAGCACCGAAGCCAGCCCCGCTCGCCGCCCCTGGGCCAGGCTGCGTGCGACGATGTAGAACACGCCGGGTCCGGGCGTGACGGCGAGGATCAGGCTGGCGAGGAGGAAGGCGGAAAACAGGGGCCAGGGGGGCAGCAGGTGGGGCATGGGAAATGGTAGGGCGATGGTCTGCGTATGGGGGCTTTGAATCTTATCGGTGCCGATGTTGCGTGCCCATGGGAATGACCGTCAGCGACAGCACGATGATCTGACTGCTTGAAGCCGGAGCAGCCTTTTCGGGCTCTGCATACCGTACCTTTGAGTGGCGGCCAGACTCCACCAACTGCTCGAAAGGCCTTACTGCTCGTCCGCCTCATCAATGACGTAGCAAACGATCCAACGAACTGGCTACGCCCGCTGGGACTCGGTTCAGCAAGTAGGGGCAACACCCAGCACATCACACCAACACATGGCGCCTGAACCTTGTGGCGCAAAAGCGAGATGCCCGGTGCGAGACCGATGCTAGCCTCCAGCCCGTTCATCCAGTCGAAGTCATCCCACCATTCTGGTTTAACAGTGCTATACGGTGGTAATGGAACTTTGACGGGGTGGTGCGCTTGGAGGGCATGATGGGCAGACGCCCAGCCAGTGATATCAAGATAAGAAACCGCATAGCACGATATATAAGATTCTGTTCAATCAACTGTTGGACATCATAAAACGCATGGCTAAAGATCGTGTTCCGATCCCACCTGAAGTCGCGGCTGAAGTGCTGTTCGCGTCAGATCACACCTGTTGCGTCTGTCGAGATCCTGGTCGTGCGGTTCAAATTCACCACATCGACGAAAATCCGGCTAACAACACCAAAGCAAATCTCTCGGTTCTATGTTTACTCTGTCATGACGACACACAGATCAAAGGGGGCTTCGGCCGAAAACTTGGCGCCGACCTGGTAACCCAGTATCGCGATGATTGGCACGCGAGAGTAGACATCCGCCGAGACAAGGCCGATGAACTTGCCGCACTTCGGATGGCTGGCTCAGCAATAGTCATTCCTTCGACCGAGCCCGAGGCTGAGACCTTAATGATTCCGGCAGATGAAGCCCTCGTTTCGTATGTACGGAGTCTTCCAGGTGTCCTCGCCAATGGTTACTCCCTTGCGCAGCCGCGATGGAACACCGGCATTACAGTTGATTTGGTGAAAGGCACCTACGAACTAATTGACCTCGTGGTGCAAATTCTGAGTCATTTAGCATCATGGTTTCCAAAAAATCACTTTGGCAATCAGCCGGCTCCCGAGTATTTCAGCCAGTACGTCGCCACCCGTTTCGCTTGGCACCGTGCGTTAGCCGAGCCTGACGGTGTTGGTACAGGTGGAACCATTGTTGGCCCAATTACTTCAATGGACGTACTTAGTGACGTACAAAGGGCTGTTGATGAAGTTGTTTCTTCACTGCTCCGGGAGCGAGAGGGTTTCAGCCTGAAGGTGTGGCGTAGCGAATGGAGCCAAGCAAAGCAATGAGCCAATGCCACCCAACCCATCATTCCACCGGACCTGCGCAAAAAGCCGCGCAGGTCAGCGAATTCAGACGTTCGGCGTCACATTTATCGCTATGAATCCACCTCGCCAAGATATCAAAGAGCAGCTAGCTCCTATTGCCGCAAAACTACGCGAGGGTATCTCGGTCGTTCGTCCCGTGAGCCAAGTTGCGCTGAGGCTTCGGGCTGTGAAGGGACATGACCGATTTTATGAAAGTATCAAGCACATCCTTAGATGGATGAACCGTAGGGCTGGTCGTAACCTTCCTGACGCCGCTTGGCAGGGCCAATCATTCGAACTGACAGACATAGGTGCACAACGCACTGCCGCAGTTGCACTACCTGAACCACAATTTTGGGCTGCCCGGCTTGATGATGCAGACAAGACCGTACCGCTACGCACTTGGGTTACAGAAATTGGTGTCGGCATAGACCCCAACGGCGACACTCTATTTGGCGCACGCCTCATCTGTGTCACTCGCGGCACTGACGAGCCATTTCAGAGAACAGTACCTGGCTTCGTGCGCGCAATCATGAGCGATGGGCCAGCGGAAGTTGACAACGTATTATCAACGCGCGATGTACCGTTGATTTCCACTGCCACCGAGGTTGAGCAGCTAGTCGCATTGCTCGAAAGCCCGTACAGACAAACTGACGTATTGGTATTTGCGCTACCCGATGGATCAAGCAATCCATCTGAGGCTGCCGCGTCGGCCAACTCGGTACACGATGCCACCCTCGGGGCCGCCCATGTCTATGTACTCACGGGGCCGGCGAGCTTTCTCTTAACTGACCGTGTCGGGCGTGAGCTATCGGTATTCAGGCAGGCTGTGCGCACATACCGCCCCGGCTTCCGAGCTTGGGTCGACGAACCATCTAGACATCCTTTGGCTCTGCCCAACCGAATAGCGTCGTGGTCTGAGACGGCCCCCGGAGAGTTTGAGAGATGGTTAGTAAACCAGTCGCTCGGGAACTCGGCGCACGCCCCAGGACGTGAAGAATGCCTTCCTAGTTTCAACACGGTTCGACAGCTTGCTGCCCAACTTGAGCGAGAGCGAGTTAGGAAGGCAGGGGGTACGGATTCTGAATTGATTCGACTGTTTGAGCAGGATAACGAGCAATTACGGAAGGACCTTCAGGAACAGAAGGAACAGTATGACGGTTTGCTTCTCTCCGCCGACACAGAGCGAGAGGCAGCCATCCAAGAAGCCAATGCCGCAAGAGCGCAGGCTCTAGAACGACTCCACAGAATCCGGCTGCTTGAGAAGAGGCTCTCTGATTCTGCCGCCGCTCAATCAACGCCAATCCCAGATACGTTGGATGAATTTGAAGATTGGTGCAAGGAGCACTTGGCGGGATCGGTTGAAATCGCTAACCGAGCATATCAAGGCGTTCGAAAGTCAGAGTTTCATGAACCTCAATTTATTTACCGTGTGCTGCTACTTCTTCGTGACCAATATGTGCCAATGCGAATTGAAGGGACCCACGAGCGCAGGCGGTCATACGAAGATGCGCTTCATGCACTTCAACTCGAAGACAGCGCAACCGGCGAAGGCGTGAAATATGCTGCGGATCTTTACTCAGTCCAATACCTGGGAATCCGACGTCCACTCGATCGACATCTAAAGGGAAGCGATTCACGGGACCGACGCTATGGTTTCCGACTCTACTTCTTCTGGGATGATGAGAGCCAAGTCGTTGTTGTGGGCTGGTTGCCGTCGCATCTAGACAACCGCGCAAGCTAATGGCAGCCGTGACGACGAGCCCATCATTCCCTGACCTACGCGAAAAGCTGCTTAGGTCGATGAGTTCAGACATAAAAGCCATCCAAAGCATCTGCTCCACTTATTAACTTGTCATCGAATTACGCGGTGAAAAATGGCGGCTTTGAGGCGAAAACCGCCAAATCTGTACCAATCTTTCCACCCGCTGTAAGCCTACCCATAGCCTGGCTACGCCCCCTTGACTTGACCGACCGGTCTATTATGATTCGCACCATGCAACCCGACACCGACACCCGTTCCCGCATCCTCGCCGTCGCCCGCGAGATGTTCCATGGCCGCAGCTATGCGGACGTGGGCATCCAGGAAATTTGCGAGGGGGCGAAAGTGCAGAAGGGTAGCTTCTACCACTTCTTTCCCTCCAAGCGGGATCTGGCCCTGGCGGTCATCGACGACATGGCGGACGACTGGGCGCACGGCTTCGTCGCCGAGGCTTTCGACCTGAACCTGCCGCCGGTGGAACGGCTGGATTACATGATCGACGCCGCCTACTACTGGCAGAAGGCCTCGTCGGACATCGAGGGGCGCATGCCCGGCTGCCTGTTCGGCAATCTGGCCCTGGAGATGAGCACCCGGGACGATGTCATGCGTGCCCGCCTCAACGCGGTGTTCGACAAGGCGCGGGACAAGTTCCGCGCGACGCTGGACGAGGCGGTGCAAACCGGCGCCCTCGCGGCGATGAATACCGAGGCCACCGCCAGCGCCATGCTGGCCTATCTGGAAGGCGTCATCCTGCTGGCCAAGACCCGCAACGATCCGGAGGTGATCCTGTTGCTGGGCCCGGCGATCAAGACCCTGCGCATCGAATTGAGCCACTGACATGCGATTGCTTTTCCCCCGCCCAACCGGGCTTTTTTTTGACCTGTCACTTGACCGACCGGTCTATTTGCGCGGCGCCGCCGCTTCGAACTGAAAGGAGTAACACCATGGAATCCAACCAAACCCTGGACGCGCGCGGTCTCAACTGCCCCCTGCCCATCCTGCGCACCAAGAAGAGCCTGAACGGCATGCAAACCGGCGAGACCCTGAAGGTGGTGTCCACCGACCCGGGCTCGCTCAAGGACATGGTGGCGTTCTGCGCCCAGACCGGCAACACCCTGCTCGCCTCCCAGCAGGCGGGCAGCGACTATGAATTCCTGATCCGCAAAGCCTGAGGAGAACGCCATGAACGTCGCCAAACTGCACCCCGTGGACACCCCGGCCATGCCCACCGACCTGGCCGGCCTGGAAGCCTGGTTCGACCGCCGCCTGGACGAGAAGCTGGCGGAGCGGGAGGCCGCGAAGATTCCCTCCCTGGCCATCATCGCCACCAAGGGTACCCTGGACATGGCCTACCCGCCCTTCATCCTCGCCTCCACCGCCGCCGCCCTGGGCTGGAAGTCCTCCATCTTCTTCACCTTCTACGGCCTGGAGCTGCTGAAGAAGGACCTGCGCCTGAAGGTCTCGCCCCTGGGCAACCCGGCCATGCCCATGAAGATGCCCTTCGGGCCCGACTGGCTGAAGCGCATCGACATGCCCATCCCCAACCTGGTGGCGGGCAACCTGCCCGGCTTCGAGGGCTTCGCCACCGCCATGATGGAACAGACGGTGAAGGCCAAGGGCGTGCCCGGCATCAAGGAACTGCGCGATATCTGCGTCGAATCCGAGGTGCGCCTGGTGGCCTGCCAGATGACCGTGGACCTGTTCAACTACCGCCAGGACGAGTTCATCCCGGAGATCGCGGAATGGATCGGCGCCACCAGCTACCTGGGCGAGGCGCGCAACGCGGACGTGTGCCTGTTCGTGTGAACGCCGGCCGACTCCCCCGCGGCCGGGGGAGGCAATCTTGAACGCGTGACGTATAAGCCGAGGGACACACCATGATCACCATCCTGGTCACCGGCGCCACGGGATTCGTGGGCCGCCACGCGCTGGAAGCGCTGTCCACGCATGCCGGCGTGAAGCCGGTGGCCGCCTGCCGGAACCCGGCCCGGCTCCCCGCCGGGTTCGCCGGCGAAACCCGAGCCGGCGACTTGCGGGACCCCACCTACCGGAACGGTCTGCTGGACGGTATCGATGTGGTCTGCCACTGCATGGCATGGACCTCCCTGTTCGGCCACGGCCATCGTTCCCGCGACCTCTACCGGGAACCCACCCTGGCGCTGCTGGAAGCCGCCGTGGCCGGTGGCGTGACGCGCTTCGTCAACGTCAGCACCACCTCCGCCGCCGCCCCCGGACATTCCGCCGATCCCCACAGCCGGGGTATCCCGCGCGCGTTCTGGCCCCATCTGGAAAGCGTGGTGGCCATCGAGGATGCCCTGAGGGCGGGGCGAACGACCGCACCGCCATGGTCAACCTGCGCTTCGGCATCTTCGCCGGCCGCCATTACGGCCTGGGCCTGCTGCCGATCCTGGTGCCCCGCCTGAGAACCCACCTGGTCCCCTGGGTGGCCGGCGGCCGCACCAGCCTGCCCATCACCGCCGGAGAGGACATCGGTCAGGCCGTGGCCCTGGCCGCCACGGCACCCGGCCTGACAGGCTACGAGGGCTTCAACATCGTCGGTCCCGAGGTGCCCACGGCGCGCCAGGTGATCCGCTTCCTGCACGACGAATACGGCCTGCCACTGCCCCATTTCTCGGTGTCCTTCCCGGTCGCCCATGCCTTCGCCAGGCTCATGGAGACGCTGGATCCGCTGGTGCCGTGGCAGCCCCTGGTGACGCGCAGCATCGTCCATCTGCTGGAGGAGACCTCGGTGGACAACCGCCGGGCGGAACAGCGCCTGGGCTACCGGCCCCGGGTGGATTGGCGCGCCGCAGTCCGGGCGCAGATGGCGGAGATGGCGCTCCGACAGAAAAAACCCATGGCCATGTACCGAGCCTTCATCGACGACTGATCCGGCTCGAATCGTCATTAAAAATTTCCCTCTCCCGCGCTGCCGCGCACCCCTCCCCCGCTTGCGGGGGAGGGGCTGGGGGAGAGGGAATCCGAATCGTTACTCGTGTCGGATCACTCGAACCCGTATTCCCGCTCCACCCGGCACACCCGCACCCGGAAGCGCGCGTACCAGTCCCGACCGTGTTTCTGGGCCGCCCGGTGTGCCGCGTGTTCCTTCCAGGCGCGGATGGCTTCCAGGCTGGACCAGTAGGAAACGGTGATGCCCAGCCCGTCGCGGACCGAGTCGACGCCGAGGAAACCGGGCTGTTCCCGCGCCAGTTCCACCATGCGCCGCGCCGTGTCGGCGTAGCCCTGGTCGCCCTCGGTCCGCAGCGAGGTGAAGATGACCGCGTAATAAGGGGGTTCGGGGGTGGCGGCGGGCTGGGCGGGGCTGGTCATGACGGTCTCCTGTTCACGGGAAAGCACGGGAAAGGCGGATTCGCGCGGCTTCCCTGCGTCAGGGCCGGCCCGGGCGTTCCGGGGGCGGGGCGACAGCCCCTTCCACCACCCGCCGGAAGGTCAGATTGACGCGTCCCCCGGCCACCTCCGGCTGGGCGGGCACGCGATGCACCCATTCATGCTGGAAGGCGGGCAGCATCAGCAACAGGTCGCCCTCATTCAGATCAACGCCTCCCGCGCGCCCGTCGGCGCGGGATTTGTACTGGAACGCGCGCCTGGTGCCCAGGCTGAGCGAGGCGATGACGGGGGCGTCGCCCAGCTCCCGTTCGTCGTCCGCGTGCCAGGTGACATGGTCGTCGCCGTCGCGGTAATAGGTGATCAGGACCGAGTTGAAAGCGTGGCCGACCAGGCGCTCCACCTCGCGCCGGATGCCTGTCAGCGCGGGCGTCCAGGCCTGGGTCTCGAGCAGGTTGTTGGAATAGCTGTAGCACAGGCCGTCATCGGCCACCCAGGCCTGCAGGCGGGGGATGGGGAAGCGGCGGCCATGCACCTCGTGGTAATCCTTGTGCCAGGCAAGGCGGCCGATCAGCTCGGCCATCCACGCCCGGCACCGCTCGGACGGGAAGGCGCCCGGGAACAGCCTCAGGTCGCCGGTTTCAAACGGGAAGCGGGGCGCGGCATTGTCGGTTTCGGTGGCCATGCGCAATGGTAAGCGGCCGGGGCGCGGGAAAGCACCCGCCAGGGCCGCTCCGGGTCAGCGCAACGTCTGGCCGAAACGTTCCGGACGCGGCAGCCAGTCGCCGAGGATGTCGGCGGACACCAGGATGCGCGTGGCCCGGCCGATCAGCAGATGGCGTGGGACGAAGCCGGACCGAAAGGCAATGAACGCACGGTTGTCATGCAAGAATCGTCGCATATGGGTAGTTCCGGACAGGCTCGAGCAAAGTTGGCCACGTTCGATGCTGACTTTCCACGTCGGGTCGCGCGGCTGCGGCAGAGTAAAGCAGGCACATGAAGGAGGAATATGATTCCGCCCGACCCATCGGGTTTTCATGAAAACCGCAAATTGGATAAATCCCGGAATTATTGCGATTGCATTTCGATGTTATTTCCGGCCATCCTATTGCTTGTGAAATATCTCCAGCCCGCGCGATAGAAAATCAATGCGCCGTCAACGACTCCTAGATGTCCAAGAAATCGAACCACATCTTCATCACGTCGCTGGAGGATATAGCGCCTTCTTTCGGGCTGCTCCCCGCCAACGAATTCGACTCCGCCGAAAAGCACGGCACCCCACGACGACGCCGGCAATTCCTCGCCGGAAGGACTCTGCTGCGGCTTGGACTGAACTTCGTTTCAGGGAAACCCGCAACGGGTTTCAAACTGGAATTGAGGGAGGGGAAGCCATTTCTTGCCGATGACGGGAAGCCCTTGCTCAGCCTCAGCCATTCAAGCGCATGGATAGGCTGCCTTATCTCCCAGAGCAGCCTATGCGGATTCGACCTGCAAATACGCACTGAACGGCCAGTTGGAGAAATCGCCGATTTGTTCTTTCACCCTCTTGACCGGCAATGGATGCAAGACCAAACGGAATTCGACCTCGCGTTCTACGATCTATGGACGCTCAAAGAGGCATGGGCGAAGGCGATGGGAATGGACTTGATGAGCGCCATGGGGCATCAACCGTTTTCCCCAGCATCGCGTGCGCCGGCGGAGCATGGAATCAGCGCGTATACGTCCCGCTTGGACGACCCCATAACCATGGCGTGGGTGGTCGGTGACAGCGGATCGCACGAGGTCTGGCGTTGGAACGGGCAGGCGTTCGAGCCTGTTCGGCTTGTCGTGAAGCCATGGACCCCCGGAAATCTGTTTGTCACAGACAACAGTGAAAATACCCGGTTATTCCGCCCGATCCGTGCGACTCTCGCTCATTAGCACCACCAAAACGTGCGGCCGATAACGCTAAAAATCGAAAACTGGGAAGCCTGGGCCCCGGGCCGGGGATCGAAGTCTTCCTGGGCCAGTTGGGCCCGTGGGGAATTCGTTGACGACACGTCGGCCCCGGACGTCCGCTTCATCGACGCCATGTTGCGGCGACGAATCGGCCCGGCGGCGCGAATGGCGCTGGATGTAGCCCATCGCTGCCTGGACGGCCTGCGGGGAGTGCCCATGGTGTTTGCATCCCGACACGGCGAACTGGCTCGCACGCTGACGATGCTGCGGGATTTGGCCAAGGGCGAGGATCTGTCGCCGACAGCCTTCAGCCTGTCCGTGCACAATGCCGCGGCGGGCGTCTATTCCATCGCGCGTGGCGACCACGCGCCAGCCACTGCGATTTCGGCTGGCGAGGAAACCTTCGCGTTCGCCATGCTCGAAGCCAGCTCGCGCCTGTCGACAACGTGCGGGCGGGTGCTGCTGGTCTACGCGGACGACCCCATACCCGAGGAGTACCGAGCCTACGTTGCAACCCCGGAAGTCCCCCACGCTGTGGCCTTGCTGATCAGTAACATGGGACCAACGAACATCGATGCGGCAGCGGGGACACAGCCTCCATCCAGCGCCGGGGAATCCCCCCGCACCGGGGAGATGATGCCGCTGACCTTCCTGCGCTTGCTTGCCGGTGACGCCGAGATGGCGGCGTGGTTCGGCGAGCGCACAAGCTGGACCTGGCGGAAACGTAATGGCTAAGCTGAACTACGCATGGCGCCTGCTGATGACCGGTGTCGCGTTCGCGTCATTCAGCGTGGGCGGACTGCTGATCACCCTTTGCGTATTCCCGGTGATACGCATTCTGCCCGGAGGCGCTTCGGCACGCAGAGATCGCATGCAACGGGTCATTCACACGCTGTTCAGGGTTTTCATCCGGTTAACCTGCGCCGTCGGCATCATGCGTTTGCACCTCAAGAACGCGGAGGCCCTGAGAAGCACGCCCGGCACGCTGGTGCTGGCCAACCATCCGACCCTCATCGACGTGGTGGTCATGATCTCTCTCATGCCCAAGGCCGATTGCGTGGTGAAAGCGGCGCTCTGGAAGAGCCCCTTCCTGGGCGGAGTGGTCCGGGCCGCCGGTTACATCAGCAACGACAAATCCCCGGAGGAACTGGTCGACGCCTGCGCGGATATCCTGCGCCGGGGCGGCGCACTGATCATTTTCCCGGAAGGTACGCGGAGCGTGCCCGGAACCAGCCTTCAGTTCCAACGGGGCGCGGCGCGCATCGCTCTGGGCAGCGGCAAGCCCATATTGCCGGTCGTGCTCAGATGCGACCCTCCAACACTTGGCAAAGGCAACCGTTGGCATGACATCCCGCATCGCAGATTCGACTTCAGTCTCGAAGTAAAATCCCAACTGCACGTGGAGGACCTGATCGACCCAGCACTGCCGTCCTCGGTCGCGGTGAGGCGGCTGACCGAAACATTGAAAAACTACTTCGCGCAAGAAGCGAGCGTCTCCGATGGACAAGCTACATACTGAAATCAAGCAGTTGATTATCGACACCCTCGGTCTCGAGGACATCACGCCCGAGGATATCGATGCGGAAGCCCCCCTGTTCGGCGATGGGCTCGGCCTCGACTCCATCGACGCGTTGGAGTTGGGCGTCGCCCTAAAGAAGCGTTTCGGCCTTGTCCTGACCAGCAACGACCCGGCGATCAAGGACCACTTCCGCAGCGTGGACAGTCTGGCCCACCTGATTTCCAGCCAGCAAGAAACAAAGGCTCCATGATGAACGACCAAGAAATCTTCAACCAGTTGCGGGACATCCTGGTGGAAAACTTCGAAATCGACCCCGCAGCCATCACCATGGACGCCCATCTTTACTCCGACCTGGGGCTGGACAGCATCGACGCGGTCGATCTCGCGATCAAGGTGCAGCAATTAACCGGCAAACGCATCAAACAGGAGGATTTCAAGCACGTGCGCACCGTTGGCGATGTGGTGGCGGCCGCCCGTGAGCTGCTTTCCGCCTGACATCGAGCAATGCGCGCGTATTCCCTGCTGGTCAGGGGCTTGTTGTTCGCCGCCCTGCCGTTCGCGATCTATCTGGGCCTGAACCGCTTCGAACCGCGCGAAGTCGGGCTGCTGCTGATTGCCTTCCTGCTGCTCAGGACCCCTGGCCGGGCGCTTGCCCTGATGCGGAGCCTGGGCTGGGGGGGTGTGGTGGCGGTGTCCTTGCTTGGAATTGCCGTCGCCGCGATATGGCGGTCCAACGATCCGGTCTGGGTCTTGGCCTACCCGGTCATCGTCAGCGGAATCATGCTCTTGGTATTTGCCGGCTCCCTGCTGCGTCCGCCCAGCATCGTCGAGCGTATTGCCCGGGTACGCATGCCCGATCTGCCGATCGAGGGCGTCGTCTACACCCGGCGCGTCACCCTGGTCTGGTGTGCGTTCTTTCTCATCAACGGGCTCGTGGCGGCATGGACCGCGTTCATCGGTTCCCGGGAATCCTGGCTGCTTTACAACGGCCTGATCTCCTACCTCATGATGGGGGCCCTGTTCGCCGGCGAGTGGTTGTATCGCAGAAAGCGGTTCGGTGTCGCCGCCTGCGACGAGGGATCGCAATGATCAGCCTGGCGCATTTGCTTGCCGAGGGTCGCCGACCGGACCATCCCGTTGCCTGGGTCGGACCGCGTCGCGTCGACTGGTCGGAATTTTCCCGCCGTGTCGCCACGCTCGCCGGAAGCCTGGGGCGACACGAAGCGCGGGAAAGCTGGCTCGTGGCCCTGGATGCGCCCCTGGAATTCGCGGTTGCCCTGTTCGCCCTATGGCAGGCCGGCAAACGCGCCGTGCTTGCCCCTTCATTGCGGCCCGGGGCACTGGAAGATGCGGCCGCGAAGGTGGACGCGGTACTGGATGAACAGTCCATGGGTGAATTGGGCGATGCGCCGGATCCCGCGTCCTCCCAACGGCTTCGCCCCCTCGCCGCAGACCAGTGCCGGCTCGATCTGTTCACGTCCGGCAGCACGGGCGAACCCAAGAGGGTCGCCAAGACCCTGGCGCAACTGGACGCGGAAGTAGCTGTTCAGGACGCGTTGTGGAAGGGCGGCAGCGGACCGGTGTATGCGACCGTCCCCCACTACCACATCTACGGCATGCTGTTCCGAATACTCTGGCCACTGGCGGCAGGCCGTCCATTTGACACGGAAACCTGTTCCGCGCCCGAGATCCTGCTGGCGCGAATGGGCCAATTCGGGCCCGGCGACGTGATCTCGAGCCCCTCCCAGTTGAGCCGCCTGCCCGACTTGATCCCAATCGACAGTCTGGACGACCAGGCACTGCGCATATTCTCGTCGGGCGGCCCGCTGCCCGCCGGTACCGCTCTCCAGTTCCAGAATGCGCTTGGAGAGGCTCCCGTGGAGATCTACGGCAGCACCGAGACCGGCGGCATAGCCTGGCGCGTCCAGCGCGACGGCGACGACGCCTGGACACCATTGCCCGGCATTCGTCTGAGCATCACCGACGCGGAAGCACTGGTACTTGAATCTCCGTTCCTGCCGACTCCGGCCCCGCTGACCCTGGACGATGCCGGCGTCATCCTGTCCGACGCGCGCTTCCGCCTGCTGGGTCGGCTCGACCGCATCGTCAAGATCGAAGGCAAGCGGCTGTCCCTGGCTGAAATGGAAGCGCGCCTGCGCAACCATTCCGACGTCCTGGACGCCGTTGTCGCGGTTCTGCCGGGGCGCCGCCAAACCATCGGCGCAGCCCTGGTGCTCAATGAGGCGGGTCGCGCTCGGCTGGACGGGGACGGACGGCGCCTCTACGCCGAGGGACTGCGCGCTTACCTCGCGCCGTGGTTCGACCCGGTGCTCCTGCCGCGCCATTGGCGCTATCCCGGAACGCTTCCGTACAACGAACGGGGCAAACTGACCGCCGCCGAACTGGCGTGCCTGTTCGACCCCAAGGCCAAGTTCGATGCCTGAAATCCTCCCGGAAATCCTGGATGAAGTCGTCCTGGGCGACGACGGCGGCGTCCGCCTTCGTCTCCACCTCCCGGCGGACATGCCGCTTTTTGTCGGCCACTTCCCCAGCCATCCCATCCTGCCCGGCGTTCTCCAGATCCATTGGGCCATCCGCCTGGGCGAATCACGACTCCCCGTGTCGGGCACTTTCCGTAGCCTGTTGAACATCAAGTTCCAGAAACCGATCCTCCCCGACTCGGCGGTGGAACTCACCCTAGCCTGGAATGGCGGCCGGAACCAGCTATCGTTCGCCTATGCATCGCCGGAAGGCACCTACTCCTCCGGCAAAGTGGAGTTCTCCGGCCCATGAGCACACGGCACGCTCCCTGTTTCGTCATACCGGTTTACAACCACGGTGGCACAGTGGGCCAAACCGTCGCGGCGGTCTCCCGTCACGGCCATCCCATCTTCCTGGTGGACGATGGGAGCGGGCCCGACACTGCGAGGGTTCTCGACGCCCTGGCCGCCGCGAATCCCTTGATCCGGTTGCTACGCCGGCCCGGGAACGGAGGAAAGGGGGCGGCCGTCATGGACGGCTTCCGGGCCGCGATCGCGGAAGGCATGACCCACGCCCTGCAAGTGGACGCGGACGGTCAGCACGCCCTGGACGACATCCCCCGGTTCCTGGATGCTGGCCGGGAATCGCCGGGCAAAATCATATGCGGCGTGCCCATCTACGATGCCAGCATTCCCAAGGGAAGGTTGTACGGGCGTTACGCAACCCACGTATGGGTCTGGATAGAAACGTTATCCCTGGATATCCAGGATTCCATGTGCGGTTTCCGCATGTATCCGCTGGCGCCAGTCCGCCAGCTCATGGAGCGGGTTTCCATCGGCACGCGCATGGATTTCGACATCGAGATCCTGGTGCGGCTCTATTGGCGCGGGCTGCGCGTGATCAACCTACCGACGGTGGTCACCTACCCAGAGGACGGTATCTCCCATTTCCGGATGCTGCGGGACAATCTGCGCATCACTTGGCTGCACACCCGGCTTGCCGCCGGCATGGTGTTCCGCCTGCCCATGCTGCTGGCCCACAGACTCACGGGTGAACCTCGGTGAGCAAAGGCCCGCATTGGTCGGGAATCGCGGAGGTCGGCACCGCATGGGGCCTCAACCTCACCTTCTCCCTCTACCGACTTCTGGGCGATGGTTTCACGCGCCTGCTGCTGTATCCCATCAGCTTCTGGTTTTTTGTGTTCGCCGTGGGCGCGCGGCGCGCATCCCGCGAATATTTGGCGCGGATGCATGGCCTCGGCGAAATTCCTCGCCCACCCGACTGGCGCGACAGCTTCCGCCACTTTCACGCCTTCGCGAACGCGGCCTTGGACAAAGTCGCCGCGTGGGCGGGGCGCATCGACCCCGACCAGGTCAGTTTCGACCGCCAGGCGGACCTCATGGCATTGCGTGATTCCGGACGCGGCGCACTGGTGATCGGATCCCACCTGGGGAGCCTGGAAACGGCTCGGGCACTGGCCGCGCAACTGGGTCACCAGCGGGCCATCAACGCCATCGTCTACACCCAGCACGCGGTCCGTTTCAACACCGTCCTGGCGCGCGCCAACCCGGATTTCTCGGTGAACCTCATCCAGGTGTCCGAACTCGGACCGGACACGGCCATCGAACTCGCGGAGCGCGTGGAACGGGGGGAACTGCTGTTCATCGTCGGCGACCGCACGCCGCCGTCAGAGAACGGCCGCGTGGTGGTGGCGGACTTTCTCGGCAAGCCAGCGCCCTTTGCCCAAGGCCCTTACATCCTCGCCCACCTTCTCAAATGCCCGGTCTACCTGTTCTTCTGCCTGGCCGAGGACGGCGGAGGAAAGCGGCGCTTCCGCATCCACTTCGAGCATTTCGCCGACCGCGTCGAACTGCCCCACAAGGACAGACCGGCGATACTGAAGCAGCTCGCGCAACGCTACGCCGACCGCCTTTCCGACTACTGCCGCATCGCACCGCTGCAATGGTTCAATTTCTACGATTTCTGGCGACAATGAATACATCGAACCCCATTCCGACACCCACGTTGGTAAGCAATCGGCCCCTGAGCCTGGATCAGGTGGTCGGCATCGCCCGGGGCGGTGTCGTGCGACTCGACCCGGACCCCGCCTTCGCGGCGCGCATTGAACGCGGCGCCGCCTTTGTGGAGCGCCTGCTCGCCGAGGAAGGGGAGATCTACGGGGTGACCACAGGTTATGGCGACTCCTGCTCGGTCGGCGTTCCCCTCGATCTGGCCACCCAACTGCCCATCCACTTGATGCGCTACCACGGTTGCGGCCTGGGCGAGCATCTGGACCGGGAGCAGACCCGGTCCGTCATGGCGGCGCGCCTCGCTTCCCTGGCGCAGGGCTTTTCCGGCGTGCGCTGGGTGTTGTTGGAACGCATCGAATCACTGCTGAACGGCGACCTGTTGCCCCTGATCCCCGCCGAGGGCTCGGTGGGCGCCAGTGGCGACCTCACCCCCCTGTCCTATCTGGCCGCGGTGCTGATGGGGGAGCGGGAGGTCTGGCGCGACGGGGAGGCGGTTCCCGCCGCCGACGCGCTGCGCGAAGCGGGTATCGACCCCATCGTGCTGGCGCCCAAGGAAGCCCTGGCGCTCATGAACGGCACCGCCGTGATGACCGGTCTGGCCTGCTTGGCGTGGACCCGGGCGGAATACCTGTCGCGCCTGGCCACCCGCATCACGGCGATGGCATCCATCGCCACCCGGGGCAATCCGGAACACTTCGACCCCGCGCTATTCGCGGTCAAGCCCCATGCCGGCCAGAACGAAACGGCGGCATGGATCTGGCGCGATCTCGGCAGCCTGAGCGACGTCGCCCCCATGCGGCTCCAGGACCGCTATTCCATCCGTTGCGCGCCCCACGTCATCGGCGTCCTGCGCGATGCGTTGCCCTGGATGCGGCGCGACATCGAGAACGAACTCAACAGCGCCAACGACAACCCCATCATCGATCCGGACCGGGAACGTGTCCTGCACGGCGGGCATTTCTACGGCGGACATATCGCCTTCGTCATGGATTCCATGAAGAATGCCGTCGCCAGCATCGCCGACCTGCTCGACCGTCAACTGGCCCTGATCGTGGACGCGCGTTACAACCACGGCCTGCCCCAGAACCTATCCGGGGCGGACGCCGCGCGCATGGCCATCAATCATGGCTTCAAGGCGGTACAGATCGGCGCGTCCGCCTGGGCCGCGGAGGCGCTGAAACTGACCATGCCGGCCACCAGCTTCTCCCGCTCGACGGAATGCCACAACCAAGACAAGGTCAGCATGGGCACCATCGCTGCACGCGACTGCCTGCGCGTGATCGAGCTCTCCGAGCAGGTTGCCGCCGCCCTGGTGCTCGCCGCCACCCAGGGGCTGGTCCTGCGCCAGGCCCAGGGCGACCTGCCCGACCAGAACCTGACCGATGCCGTGAAGCGGTTCCGTGATCATGTGCGCGGTTACTTCCCCCTTCTCGGCGAGGATCGCCCCCTCGAGGCCGATTTGCGCGCCACGCTTGAACATATTCGTGCCCAGGCCTGGGAGCTCTACCCATGAGCCACCTACAGGCCGAGGTACTGCTGGAAGTGCCCTTTTACGACGTGGATGTGTTGGGCGTGGCGTGGCACGGTAACTACATCAAGTATTTCGAAACCGCGCGCGGCGCGCTGCTGCGCGCGATGGACTACGACTATCCGCAGATGCGGGAAGGCGGGGTGATCTGGCCGGTGGTGGAATGTCAGGTCAAATATCTGCGTCCGGCCCGCTACGGGCAGCGTCTTCGCGCCGTCGCCACACTCCTGGAGCACGAGAACAGGTTGAAGATCGGTTACGAAATCTTCGACGCTGGGACCGGCGAGCGGCTCACCCGCGGTCATACCGTGCAGGTCGCCGTTCATGCCGAGAGCGGCGAGTTGATGTTCGTCTCCCCGGCGCCGCTGTTGGAGCGCCTGAAGCAACTCGGGTTCGGGGAGGAAACATGAGGCGCCTGGGCATCGGCCTGTCTGGCCTTCTAGTGGTCTTCTCGTTGGTGACCCCTCCCGCGGCCGTCGCCGGACAGACGGCACTGGCGCATCTGACGGAGCGGCTGGATCAGGTCCGGCTGATTCAGGCGGAATTCACCCAGACCAAAACCCTGCTGGCGCTCAAGCGCCCCTTGAAGACATCCGGGCGGCTCGTCTTCATGCGCGACAAGGGAGTGCTCTGGCGCATCGAGAAGCCCTATCAGGCAAGCTACCTTCTCGGGCCGGACACGGTGGTGGAGATCACTCCCGACGGCCACCGCCGCGTCCGCCCGGTCCAGGAGGTCCCGGCGCTCGCCCAGGTGGGCAACGTATTCCAGGCCATCTTCCGGGGAAACCTCCAGTCCCTGGAAAACCACTTCAACGTCCGCGCCGACGCCAATGCCGCCACCTTCCAGGTCGTGCTCGATCCCAAGCCCCCGGTGGCGAGGTTCCTCAAGCGCATCACGGCACGGGGGGGGCAATTCCTGGACGGCATCGACATCGAGGAAACCAGCGGCGACAGAACCCGCATCGAGTTCACCGGGACCCGCCTGGATACGCCTCTCGCCGACACCGACCGCGAGTTCTTCTAGGCGAGCGCGGCCATGAGATGGCGTGCCTGGACCTGGATGCTGTTCGCGGCCTGCCTCCTGGCTTTGACGGTCGGGCGGTTCTGGCCCGATCCGCCCATCGAGACCGATCTCCTTACCCTGCTCCCGCCCACCGAAAGGAACCCCCTCGTTGAGCGCGCCATGGATCAGATCGGCCGCCTGGCGGGAGAACGCGCGGTATTCCTGGTGGGTGCGACGGACCCTCGCGATGCCCAGGCCGCGGCCGCATTCCTGACGGATCGCCTGGAATCCGGCCGGCTGTTCCGGCGGGTGATCAGTCGCGTACCCGAGCCGGACCCCACCGCCTTGCTGAATCTCTATGCTCCCTATCGAAACGGGCTCGCGACGCTCCCCGATGGGCGGGAAGCCTACTCCACAGTGCTCCAGTCCCGCTTGGCCAATCCGTTCGGCGCGGGCGCCCTGCCCCTGGCAAGCGATCCGTTCGGCCTTTTCGACACCTGGCTCGACAGCCTGCCGTTCCAGCAGTTTCGCATGCGTCCGGAAGCCGGATGGCTCACGGTGCGCGGCAACGGGGAAACCTGGGTATTGGTCAGCGCCGAACTGAAGGGCTCGGCCTTCGATCCATCCCTCCAGCTCGCCCTTGAGCAACTGCTGACGCCCGCCGAACAGGAATTGCGGAAACGTTGGCAGGGTATCCAGTTGCTGCGCGCCGGCGCGATCTTCCACGCAACGGCGGCCCGCACCAGTGCCGAATCGGAGATGCACCTCATCGGCCTGGGATCGCTGCTTGCCATCGTCCTGCTGCTGACGCTGACCTACCGTTCCCCCGCGCCGCTTGCCTTGGGCCTCCTGTCCGTCTGCGTCGGGCTCTGCGCGGCGGCCCTGCTCACGCTGGCGGTGTTCGGCCGGCTGCATCTCATGACCCTGGTGTTCGGCGCCAGTCTGATCGGCGAGGCGGTCGACTACGCCATCCAGTATTTTTCCGCCCGGTTGGGCGCGGGCAAACAATGGGATTCCCGGCAGGGACTCAAGTCGATACTGCCGGCCATTTCCATCGCCCTGGCCACCAGCGTGGTCGGCTATGCGGCCCTGGCCTTCACGCCGTTTTCCGCCCTTCGGCAGATCGCGGTATTCGCCATCGGTGGGCTGGTGGCGGCCTGGCTTACCGTGCTCATGGTTCTGCCGTGGTGGCTTCGGCGCCCGCAGAAAACTCTTCCGGGAACGTTGCTCCATCTTCCGCTCAGGTGGCTCGATCTCTGGCGCCGGCGCGTCAGCCCGCGGGGAGTCCTCGTCGTCGCGATCCTCGTGTTGGCCGCCTCGGCCCCAGGCTGGCTCCAGGTCAAGGTGAATGACGACGTGCGCCAACTGATCCAGCCCCCTCCCGAGATCGAACGGCAGGAGGCCCGGTTGCGCGAGCTCACCGGTCTTGGAACGGGCAGCCAGTTCTTCCTGGTGGAAGGAAAGGACGCGGAACAGGCGCTGCGCCGCGAGGAGGCGCTCGCTCGGCGCCTGCAAGCGGAGGGCGTCCCGCTCCAGGGCGTGTCACGCTTCGTGCCATCCTGCGCGCGCCAGACGGAGAACCGGGCCGAGCTCCGGGCCGCGTCGCCGGAAATGGCGCGGGCACTCGACGAGGCGGGGTTCCGGCCCGATGCCACCCGGGAATGGATCGCCGCCGTCAACGCGGACCCGGGCTGCCTGACGCCGGAGGCCTGGCTGGCGTCGCCCATCTCCACGCCCTTCCGGCATCTCTGGCTGGAGTCCGGGGAGGGGCGCGGCGCGCTGATCAGCCTGCCCGCGGGCAACCAGCAGGTCGACCTGCTCGCCGCCGCCGCCCAGCAGGGCGTCACCCTGGTGGACAAGGCCGGAGCGGTATCGCGCCTGTTCGGCGAGTATCGCCGGCTTGCCGTCTACGTACTCGCCGCCGCCACCCTGCTGATCCTCGCGGTGCTCGCCTGGCGCTATGGGCCGCGAAGCGGCGCTGCAATCCTCCTCCCCACCCTGTTGGGGCAAGCGCTGGCGATCGGGATGCTCGGATACACCGGCATCGCGCTCAATCTGTTCAACGTACTCGCGGTCCTGCTGATCCTGGGGGTTGGCATCAACTACGGCATCTTCCTGGTCGAAGGCATGCGCGGCGGCGGCTTGCGCGAGTCGGCGGCGTTCATCGGTGTCATCCTGTCCTCGCTGACGACCCTGATTTCCTTCGGCCTGCTCGGCTTTTCCTCGATGCCCGCCCTCTCGGGCTTCGGCATCACCCTGGCAACGGGCATCGGTCTTGCGGTGCTGGTCTCGCCCGCCGCCCAGGTGTTGACTGAACACGTCCGCGACAAGGCGGAGAACAGGAATTGACGATGAACACCAGGGACCGCCGCCTAAGTCTCCTTCTCGCCCTCCTGCTGGGCGGATGTGCGACGGTGCCGCCCTCCTCCCACTGCACCAGCCTGGCGGCGAGCGTGTCCTATTGCACCCAGCCGCTGCCGGAAGGCCTGTCCTTATCACTCAACCAGTTGGTGAGCTACAGCTCGCCGAAAACCCCGCAGGCGGACCCCATGGTTTTCGCGATCGAGGCCACCGGCGGCGTCATGCACGTCGCCGCCCTCACCACCATGGGGCAGACCCTGTTCCGACTCGACCTGGATGGTGGAGCGTTAAGCTGGGAGGGACCTGCCCAGGTCGCCCCGCTCGCCGAAGCCCTGCCCGCCATGATCCAGCTGGCACTATGGCCGGAACAGTCCGCGCGCCTTGGCTTGCGCGGCGGCGAACTGGAGCCCCTGCCTCTTGGCCGACGCATCCTGGGCGAGGACAATTTCCTGGTTCTGGATATTCGTCACACCGACACCGACCCGACCCGCGGCGAACTGGACATGCACCTGAACACCCTGGCAGCCCACCTCCACATCCGGAATCTGGCCGAATGACGGGATTCCTGCCCGCGCTCGGCCTGGTCAGCGCCCTGGGATACGGCAAGGCGGCGACGTGCGCCAACCTGTACACCGGGGATGCCGGAGGCATGCTGCTGGAAAACGGATGGCTGCGGGAGAGCCCGGCCCGGGTTGGAAGGGCGCGCATAGAGCGGCTGCCCGAGATACCTGCCGGATTCGAGCGTCACGCCAGTCGCAACAACCGCCTGCTGCTCGCGGCCTTCGCCGAAATCGAGCCCGAGGCGCGCGCCGCCATCGCCAACTTCGGCCCGGCCCGCGTCGGCATCGTGCTTGGCACCAGCACGTCCGGCATCGCCGAAGGCGAAGCGGCAATCGCGCAACTGGTCGACCAGGGACAACTACCTGGGCAGTTTCATTACGCCCAGCAGGAACTGGGCGATCCCGCCCGATTTCTTGCCCGATACCTGGGCATTTCGGGACCGGCCTACGTGGTGTCCACCGCCTGCACTTCGAGCGCCAAGGCGCTTGCTTCCGCGCGCAACCTGCTGGAAACGGGCATATGCGATGCGGTGATCGCGGGTGGTGTGGACACCCTCTCGCGCTTGACCATCAATGGCTTTACCGCGCTGGAATCCACCACAGCCCTGCTATGCAATCCCATGAGCGCCAATCGCCAGGGAATCAACATCGGCGAAGCGGCGGCACTCTTCCTGGTCAGCAAGTCACCGGCCCCCATCGCGCTCCTGGGTGTGGGCGAATCCAGCGACGCCCATCACATTTCGGCGCCGGATCCCGAGGGCAAGGGGGCCGAACTGGCCATGCGCCAAGCTCTGGCGGATGCGCGCGTCGATGCGGACCGGGTTTGCTACGTCAACCTGCACGGCACCGCCACGCCGAAGAACGACGAGATGGAAGGCCGGGCGGTCGCGCGGGTGTTCGGCGGCGAAGTCCCATGCAGTTCCACCAAGCCCATGACCGGGCATGCCCTGGGTGCCGCCGGTGCGATCGAACTGGCCTTTTGCTGGCTGACGCTTTCCCACCATAATTCGCTACAGCGACTGCCTCCCCATCTGTGGGATGGCCAACAAGACCCGGCGCTTCCCGTGCTGAATCTGGTGCGGACAGGCGATACGCTGGACATGACCCGTGGGAGAATCATGCTTTCCAATTCATTCGCTTTCGGCGGCAACAACTGCTGCCTCGCCATCGGGGATGCGCAGGCGTGACCACGTTTCCTTACATTGAGGATCTGCTCCTCCACCGTCCACCGAACCTCCTTGTTTCCGAGGTGCTTGCGTGGAGCGAGGACAGCATTCTCGCCGCCGCGGACATCCGGTCAGGTCAGTGGTATTCCACCTCCGACGGCGCCATGCCGGCCTGGATCGGCATCGAGCTGATGGCCCAGGCGGTGGCGGCATTCGTCGGCCTGGAAGCGAGAAACAGGGGCCGCCCGGCGAAGATCGGTTACCTGCTTGGCACCCGCGAATACACGTGCGCCTTGGGCGCCTTTCCAGCCGGCGAACGCGTGGAGATCGGTTCCAGGCTTGTTTTCCGCGACGAATCGGGGCTTGGCGCCTTCGACTGCGCGCTGAAATTGCGGGGTGAAACGGTGGCCGAGGTGACGCTGAAAGTTTACGAGGAACCCGACCGTGAATAGTCCGGATGCCCGCCGGGTGCTCGTCACCGGCTCCAGCCGGGGCTTGGGGCGCGCGATCGCCCTGCGTCTGGCCGCCGATGGATTCGCGGTGACGGTGCATTGCCGGAGCGGAATCCAGGACGCGGAATCCGTGGTGGATGCCATCCGCGGCCAGGGCGGGACGGCCGATCTGCTGGTCTTCGACGTCACCGATCGGCAGGCCGCCCGGGCCAGTCTCGAATCGGAAGTGGAGCGCAGCGGCGCCTACTACGGCGTGGTGGCCAACGCCGGGGTGACGCGGGACAACGCCTTTCCGGCGCTGAGCGAGGAAGACTGGGATGTCGTGCTCGACACCGGCCTGAACGGCTTCTTCAACGTGGTCCATCCCCTGGTCATGCCGATGGTGCGCGCCAAGAAGGGCGGCCGCATTGTCACCATGGCCTCCGTTTCCGGCGTCATGGGCAACCGGGGGCAGGTCAACTACAGTGCCGCGAAGGCAGGCATCATCGGCGCGACGAAAGCGCTCGCGGTGGAACTGGCAAGCCGCCGCATCACCGTCAATTGCGTCGCGCCCGGCCTGATCGAGTCCGACATGACCCGCGACCTGCCGCTGCAGGAGGCACTGCGCATGGTGCCGATGAACCGGGTGGGCAGCGCGGACGAAGTCGCGCCTGTGGTTTCCTTCCTCATGTCCGACGGCGCGTCCTACGTCACCCGACAAGTGATCGGCGTCAACGGAGGCATGATCTGATGCGGCGGGTGGTGGTCACCGGTATGGGGGGCATCACCGCATTGGGTGATTCCTGGAGCGCCATCGAGGCGAACATGCGCGCGGGCCGCAGCGGGATCAGGCGCATGGCGGAATGGGAGGAGATCGCCGACCTGCAGACAAAGCTCGGGGCCCCCGTATCGGACTTCGCCGTTCCCGCCCACTACTCCCGCAAGTCTTTGCGTTCCATGGGCAGGGTATCCCAGCTGGCGGTGCGGGCCACGGAATTGGCGTTGATTTCCGCAGGCCTCGCGGACGATCCCCGTATTCGTGATGGCAGGATGGGCGTCGCCTACGGCTCGTCGGGTGGCAGCGTTGAACCGGTTCGCGTTTTCGGACGCATGCTCGAGACCGGGCGCATGGACGGCGTCACGTCCACCAGTTACATCCAGATGATGGCCCACACCACGGCGGTCAACATCGGCCTTTTCTTCGGCCTCAAGGGCCGTGTGATCCCCACCAGCAGCGCCTGCACCTCGGGCAGCCAGGGCATCGGTTATGCCTATGAGGCGATCCGCTACGGTAAGCAGGATCTGATGGTGGCCGGCGGGGCCGAGGAACTCTCCAGCACGGCGGCGGCGGTATTCGACACCTTGTTCGCCACCAGCCAAAAAAATGAATGCCCGGCCTCCACGCCCAGGCCTTTCGACGCCGGGCGCGATGGCCTCGTGGTGGGCGAGGGTGCCGCCACCCTGGTGCTTGAAGCCTACGAGCACGCGTCGGCACGGGGTGCCACCATCCTGGCGGAAATCGTCGGTTTCGCCTGCAACGCCGACGGCGCCCACGTGACCCAGCCGGAATCCGACACCATGGCAGTAGTCATGCGGCAGGCGCTGGAAGACGCCGGGCTCCCCGCCGACGCGATCGGCTACGTCAGCGCCCATGGCACCGCCACGGACCTGGGGGATATCGCCGAATCCCATGCCACCCGCCGGGTTCTTGGCCCAAAGGTACCGATCAGTTCGCTCAAGGGCTATTTCGGCCACACGCTCGGGGCGTGTGGCGCCATCGAGGCATGGCTCGGCATCGAGATGATGCGGCGGGACTGGTTTGCCCCCACTCACAATCTGTCGGAACCGGATCCGAAATGCGCCGAAATGGATTATGTGACGGGGACCGGCCGGCAATTGTCGGTGGATCATTTCATGAGCAATAACTTCGCCTTCGGCGGCATCAACACTTCCTTGATCTTCAAGCGCCATGATGAATAAGAGACTTTCCTGCGCGCGACTGCGCCTCCCGCTCATTCTTTTTGCCGCACTGCCCGCCACCGCCATGGCCGAGGAGAAACCATTGTGGGAACTGGGTGCCGGCCTCGGCGTGCTGTCCATGCCCGACTATCGCGGATCCAACCAGCGCCATGCCTACGCCCTGCCCATTCCATACCTCGTGTATCGCGGAGATTTCCTCCAGATGGATCGGGAAAAGGTGCGCGGCCTGCTCTACAAAGGCGAGCGTTCCGAATGGGACATCAGTGTCGGCGCCACTGTCCCGGTCAAGAGCGACGACAACCGCGCCAGGGTCGGCATGCCCGATCTGGACCCGACCGTGGAGATCGGTCCCCAGTGGAGCTACAAGCTACGTCACGACTGGATGGACGTGACGCTGCGGATGCCGCTGCGAAAGGTGCTTGCGGTGGATTGGCCCCATTTCCGTGATGTCGGCACAGTTTTCACCCCAACCCTTGCTCTCGACCGGGACGACCACCCGTGGCCGGGCTGGCACGCGAGCATTTCCACCGGCCCCGTCTTTGGCGACCGGGACTACTATCGCTACTACTACGAGGTATCGCCCGCCTTCGCCACGCCCTCCCGTCCGGCGTGGAAAGCGGACAGCGGCTACGGCGGCTGGCAACTCACCATGACCATGACCAAGCGTTTCAACAAACTTTGGGTCGGCGGTTTTCTCCGGGGCGAATATCTGGGCGGAAGCACTTTCGAGGACAGCCCCCTGACGCGGTCGAAGCGAGGAACCTGGATGGGCGGCATCGGTGTCGCCTGGGTCTTCGCGGAATCCTCGACCAAGGTTGACCGTCCCTGACGTTTTCATCTCCGGAAATAGCATTTCGTCATGACCATCAGCGATTACGTGCATGAAACCCGTTTCGGGTTCTGGTTCCTGGGTACGGACGTCTGGCGCAACCATGTCCTGAAGATCGCCATCCAGGATTTGAGGCGCCTGTCGGATTCACCGTTTCCGGACGCCCCGGTTATCGCGGACGTCGGCTGTGGACAAGGCAAGTCGCTGACGCTGCTGCAGGAAGCCTTTTCCCCATCCCGCCTGATCGGCATCGAATACGACGCCACGAGTCTGGCGAGCGCGAAGAAACTGCTGGAACAGACCGGCGTGCTCGCGGAACTTCTGCAAAACGACTGCGCCGCGATTGATCTTCCCAGCGGGGAAGTGGACATGGTGTTCTGCCACCAGACCTTCCACCATCTGGTGCGCCAGCAGGAATCCCTCGCCGAGTTCCATCGCATCTTGAAACCTGGCGGACTGCTGCTGTTCGCGGAATCCACCCGAGCCTATATCCATTCGTGGATCATCCGACTGCTGTTCCGCCACCCCATGCACGTGCAACGCACGGCCGAAGAATACATGCGGATGCTGCGCGGGCAAGGCTTCGAGTTCGACGCGCGCAACGTCTCCACGCCTTACCTGTGGTGGAGCCGCAAGGACATCGGCGCATTCGAGTGGTTTGGCTTCCCGGTGCCCAAGGTGCGGGAAGAGACGCTGCTCAACCTGGTCGCAAGAAAACCCGCGACTCCCTCCGGGTAAGCCACCCCATGGTCCGCGCCATTCCCCACGGCGAGGATGGCGCGAAGCGAGCTTCCTACCGCCCGGGGCTGCGCAGTTTGCCTTTCATCTCTTCCACCAGGTCGTCGAGCCCTTTCAGGCCGACCTCCTGCCAATTGCTGTCAAACGCACTCTGGACGTTGATCACCGCCCCGCCGTGGACAGTCTGGGGCAACGCGCCGAGCAGCTCCTCCCCCTGCAACACCACATCCGACTCGGCTGTCATCTCCAGCGACCAGAATCCCGGACGGAACCAGGACCAGAAGTGTTCGACATCGATGGATAGCTGCAGGGCGTCGCCAAAATTCGGGGAGCCAGTCTCGACCACCGCATAGCCTTTGTCCCGCAGCGCCTTTCGCGCCGCCTCGGCGACGACACCGGACACCGTCTTGCCCGGCACGAGGGCAACATCACCCAATGCCTGACCGAAGGTGTTCCGCTTCCTCGCGATGGCTCGGCTCGTGATTGCGGGATTATCGATCTGGTCGGCTTCGGCCAGTGATTCACGCGACGGATTGGAGGGATTGGTCTCGAACCGGCGAAGGTCGCGGACTTCCAAGACCTTCGCATAGTGGCCCGTATTCGGGTTGTCCGCCGCCGGCACGCCGATGCTGATCTCCAAACGGTTGGCCGCGCAGCCTGTCATCAGAACGGTCGCAATACCCAGAGTGGCAACCAATATCCCAGTGCGCACTCAAGTATTGGTAGACATTTTTCTCTCAAATGCGGTGATGACGTTTCTGCCGTCGCCGTTCGACCTACTTGGCAAGCTTAACAACGGTTCCCTTGAATGCCACGCCGGCCATGATCGCACCGGCGCCGCACTCGTATTCCGTGTCGCTCACCTTCTCCTGGCCCCGGTAGTTGCTGCGAATGGCGACAACCGCGTCACCCCCCTCCTTCTTCGCCCGCTCCTGCAACTCCAGTAGCGCGCTCAGGAAAGCCCATTCGCAAGCCACCTTGTCTTCCTTGCCGAAAGCATTGGTCTTCTTGTTTGTTCCCCATTTACCGAGTTCCTTCTCGATCCTGGGGTGTTTCTGATTGCCAAAGTAGAGCTTGATGGACGGATCGAGCTTTCCCTTGGCATCAACGGTGTTCATCGCCTCATCGATGGAAAACATATGGTGCGTGTCCCTCGCGGACGCGGTTCCGACCAGAAACAGGGCAAGCAGAGGAAAGAAAAGCAGGCGAGGAATAAACATGAATGACTCCCGAGATGGCTTGTTAATGGGGACTCCGCGCTTGCGCACGGCACCCAAGTTTACTGCACGAGCAGAACTGGCTAGGCCATAATTGCCAAGTCGATTTATGGTCAAAACAGGAGGTAAATCATGCTTCGGCTGACGCAGTTTCTCAGCGTTTTCGTTCTTTCCCTGGCCTTGATCTCTCCCCTCGCCCATGCGCGCGAATCAGTCCCCGTCATCAACCATGAGAATGTGACCTGGACCAACAGCAAGGGCATGGATATGGCGGAAATCCGGAACCGCATCATGCAAGCCGCGCAGAGCAAGAAGTGGACGGTATCTCCCGGGCCTTCGGCGGACTCACTGATCGGGACGCTGGTTGTGCGCAACAAGCACACCGTGAGGGTTGAAATAAGCTATGGCGCTTCGGCCTTCAGCGTGAAGTATCTCGACAGCATCAACATGAACTACAAGATCGAGGAACCCAACCTGCAACCCGACCCGTTCGGCTACGGCCAGGAAGTCCGGAAACCCTTCGCCGTCATTCACCCGTTCTACAACCGTTGGGTTCAGGAACTGGTGGATACGATCCGCCAGCAACTCCAGAACTGATTTCCTTCTGCCCCCGATCCGAACGAATGATCCGCATGTCCATACCGACAAATGCGTGAGCGCGCCCACCGCGTCGTCGTGACGGGGATGGGAATAGTGTCCTGTATCGGCAATACCTTGCGGGAAGTGGAAGAATCCCTCCGCGGCCAACGCGGAGGGATTCGGCATTCAGCCGACTACGCCGAGTTTGGACTGCGCAGCCAAGTCACGGGCATCCCGGACCTGTCCGGATTGCCGGAGATTCCACGCCGGCACCGGCGCTACATGGGCGATGCCTCGCTCTATGCCTACCACGCGCTGCGGGAGGCCATTGACGATGCCGGCCTCGGGGCGCATCAGATTTCCCACCCGCGCACCGGCATCGTGGTCGGGTCGGGAATCGGCTCCGGATTCCATCACGTCGAAGCGGTTCGCATCCTGAAGGAACAGGGAGCCAACCGGATTCCACCATATCTGGTCCCGAGGATCATGGGTAGTACCACCTCGGCCTGTCTTTCGACGGCATATGGCATCCAAGGGGTCTCCTATTCCCTCACCTCCGCTTGCGCCACGTCGGCCCATTGCATCGGCCACGCCGCCGAACTCATCCAGGCGGGGAAACAGGACCTGATGTTCGCCGGCGGGTCTGAAGAGGCCTGCTGGACTTCCGCGGTGGTATTCGATGCCATGGGCGCTCTGTCCACCCACTTCAACACGACACCCGCGACGGCGTCGCGCCCGTTCGAGCAAAGCCGTGACGGATTCGTCCTCGCCGGTGGCGGCGGCATGCTGGTTCTGGAATCCCTCGCGCACGCCGAACAGCGTGGAGCACGCATATATGCCGAACTGGTCGGCTATGGCGCATGCTCGGACGGCGGCGACATGGTCAACCCGGATCCGGCCGGCGCGGCGCGGGCCATGCGCCTGGCCTTGTCGGAAGCGGGCGGATCGGTCGACTACGTGAATGCCCACGCCACCTCGACCGTCAACGGCGACATCAGCGAGGTCGACGCCATCCGCCAGGCATTCGGCGACGCCATGCCGCTTTACTCGTCCACCAAGGCGATGACCGGACATCCAATAGGCGCGGCTGGTGTGCATGAATCGATCTATGCGCTGCTGATGCTGCACCGGAGTTTCGTCACCGGCAGTCCCGTGGTGGACGCGCTGGATAGCCGGTTGGAAAACAGCTTCCTTCCCGTCACCCGAAGCGCATCCGCCAAGTTGAGCACGGTCATGAGCAATAGCTTCGGCTTCGGCGGCACCAACGCATCCCTGATATACCGCGCCGTTTGACGGCGCGATGCGGTTCGGATCGTGCCGTCAAACGCCAGGGGGTTGCCAACGACCCCGAAGGGACAGCCCAGCGACACCGACAAAGTTCAGCGTATCGCGAGGCGGGTTCATTGACCGCGACGTCTTCCGGCTAAAGCCTGAAGCGCTGCACCGCCTGGCTCTGGGCCGCGGCCATGGCGCGCAACTCCTCCGCGGTCCTGGCCATCTCCTGGGCCTCGGCGCTGTTCTCCTCGGCCATGCGGGACAGGGTTTCCACGCTGCTGGTCAGTTGCTTGTGGGCGCTGCTCTGCTCGCGCAGGGCGGCGGTGATGTCGCCCACGGCCATCACCACCTGGTCGGCGCCGCCGCGGATCTCGGACATGGCACCGCTGGCACGGCCGGCCAGTTCCACGCCGTCCCGCACCAGGGTGTTGCTCTTCTCCATGGTGTTGACCGCGCCCACCGTGCCGGACTGGATGGACTGGATCATGGCGCGGATCTCCTCGGTGGACTGGGTGGTGCGCTCGGCGAGCTTGCGCACCTCGTCCGCCACCACGGCGAAGCCGCGTCCCTGCTCGCCGGCCCGGGCCGCCTCGATGGCGGCGTTGAGCGCCAGCAGATTGGTCTGGTCGGCGATGTCCTTGATGGTCTCGACGATGCTGGCGATGTGCTCGGAATGCTGACCCAGTTCGCCGATCTGGCCGCCCGCCTGTTTGACGGAGTCGGCGATCATGCGGATTTCCGAGATGGTGGTGTTCACCACTTCGGAACCGTTCGTGGCCTGGGCCTTGGCCCGCACGGCGGAGTCGTGGGTCTGGCCCGCGTTGGCGGAAATCTGTTCCACGTTGGCGACGGACTGTTCCACCGCCGCCGCCATGGTCATGGCCGCGTCGTGCTGCGTGGTGGAGCGCTCGGAAATGTGCCGGGTGGTGGCGGAGAAGCGCTGGGCCATGTCGGACATGGCGACGGAGCCGGTCTCCACCTTGGCGATCACGTCGCGCAGGGCGTTGCGCATGCTGGCCATGGCCGCCAGCAGGCTGCCCGTGTCGCCGGACCGTACCCGCACCTCCCGCGACAGGTCGCAGGCGGCGATGGACTCGGCCACCTGCACGGCGTAGCGCGGTTCACCGCCCAGCTCGGCCATCAGGCCCCGCACCAGTAGCGCGGCGAAGCCCACACCCAGCGCCAGGGTGACGCCCAGCAGGATGAGCAGGCCGGCGGTGTCGGCGGACACCCGGTCCCGCGCCGCCGCCTCGTCGCCGCTGTTGCGCTTGGTGGCCATCTCGACGACGCGGTCGATGGCGCCGCGGTGTTCCTCGTAGGCGCCGCGCATCTCGGCGAGGACCGCCTGGGCCTTGGCCCGATCGCCCTGTTGCAGGGCGGGCACGAACTGATCCGTGGCGAGCGCGTAGAAGCGCATGGCGGGCTGGTAGGAGTCGCCCAGGAAGGTCTGTTTCAACTGGGGCTCCAGGGTTTCGCGGGTCCAGAACGCGTGCCGGTCGTCGTAATCCAGCTTCAGCTTGGCGAGCCGCTCGGCGAGGGCGGCGATCTCCTTGTCGTCCTGGCTGGTGATCATCTGCAGGCTCACCAGATAGGATTCAATGATGTACTCGGGGGGCGGCAGAATGTCGGCGATCAAATCCTTGCCCTGGACGATGCGCTGGTAGATGGGGCCGTTCACCTTCAAGGCGCTCAGCACCTGCAGGGACCAGGCCCCGTAGGCGGCGAACCCCAGCACGAAGACGGCGATCAAGACACCCAGACGGTGGGCAAACTTCCATTGCCCCAAAAAGCCCTTCATGGCAAAGCCCCTTTTCATCGACGCGACTGGCTGTCCGGGCCAGACTGTTGGACTCTCGGGGACACCGGGTTTCGCCCCGCCCCGCGAGGGACGGACCACTAACGGCAAAACCCCTCACAAATTGAGGGTCTTTTGATAGGGGAATATCCTGACCCGGCGCGCGGACGCGCAGGGAGTTTCCGCGCCGCCGCCGGCGCGGTGGCCAGGGCTCGCCGGGCGCCGCCGCCCGGGCCAGCGGGCGCGGGATGTGGAAGCGGCGGCCGGCCGCCACGGGGTAGTCCGCCTGCCAGGCGAGCCGGCCGATCAGGTCCGTCACCCACACCTGGCAGCGCGCGCCCGGGAAGGCGCGCGGCAACAGCTTCAGGTCGCCGCTTTCCAACTGCGACCGGGCGGAGAGCGGATCGGTTTCCGCGGCCATGCCCAATGGTAAGGCCCCCGGCGCCGGCCGTGCGCGGTCGGCGCGCGCTTGGCCGGGACGGCGCGGCGGCGGGCCCGGGCACCACGGGTCGATTACTGCCCCATAGCCTTCACCGCCTCGTCGGTGGTCCACACCGCGTTGGCGATCATGCCGTAGTTCACCAGGGCGGCCTTGTAGGCGTCGTCGCCGGGGGCACCCACCGCGTCCTTGACCACATAGACCTTGAAGCCGTTCTCCATGAGGGCGCGCAGGTGGGAATCCACGCACAGGTTGGCCACCATGCCGCCCAGGATGACGGTGTCGATGCCCCGGCTGCGCAACTGGTAGACCAGGTCGTTGCTCTCCGGCCCGTACATCTTGTGGGGCGCGACGACGATGGTCTTGCCGTCGTGGATGTAGCGCTTGTAGCGGTCGTAGAAGTCGGCGCCGGAACCTTCGAAGCCCTTGGGATCGGCCAGGCTGGTCCGATGCAGCGCCTTCATGTCCAGCAACTGGCGCTGCAGGACGCCGGCATTGGCCCAGTCGCCGTCCAGAGCGGTGTAGACCAGGGGGTCCACGGCCAGGGCGACGCCGGACTTCTTGGCGCTCTTCATCAGCTTCTCGATGTTGTCCACCGTACCCAGCGCCTTGAGGTTTTCGGCGAGCAGCTTGTAGAGCTTGCCGTCCTCGCGCAGGAAGTCGTTCTGGGGGTCGGTGATGAGCACGGCGGTGCGCGCCTTGTCCAGCGCCGGCGGCGCCTTGCCGGCGGCGGCGGGGGTGGCGGACAGCGCGATGGGGAGGGCCAGCAGCAGGGCCGCGATAATCTTCTTCATGGTCGAACCTTTCCTGGAAATTTGAGGGGCGCCGCCATGCGGCGGGACCGGTTCCGGGAAGGCTCGACCGGACGTGGGCGACCCCACGCCATCCGGCCCATCCGCGCGACACCTCCCGCCGACGGCGACGCCGCCATCCTGGGGATGCGCGCGGACGGGGTATGTACCAATAGCTACACTGGCGCGCCCGGGTCGTCGCCGACCCGAGCGCCTCAGCTCGCCGCCGGCAGCCCCTGCAGGATGTTTCCTCTCACCGGTGGCGCCGTGAAGGTGCGCCAGACCAGGTTCCAGGTGAACGGCTCGCGTCGGTTCCAGGGCAGCAGGGACAGGCAGCGGGCCAGGGTGCAATAGCCGAACAGCACCTGGGCCGGCGTGCCGATGGCGGGCACCCAGAACAACCAGCGCAGGGGTTCCCACAGGGACACCGCCAGCAGCAGCGTGTAGGCGATCCGCACCTGCACCGGAAACGCCGCGAAGTTGCCCTCGCGCAGACGGAAGTGGACGATCTGGACGGCGCTCAGCGCCGTGGCCAATTGGAACGCCTCGAAGTGGCCGGCCAGGCCGGCGACCAGCAGCAGCGAGGTGATGGCCCAGTACCACCAGCTGATTTCCTTGTAGTCGATCATGATGTCGTCCCCCTCGTTCAGAAGCTCAGGGTGGCGGCGCCGGCCTTGATGAGTTCGTGCATCACGCTGGCCCCGGCGATGACCGCGCCGTCGATGACGTGCTCCTGGGTGTAGCCCCGGTTCTTCGCGCACACCGCGCAGGCCCACAGCTTGCCGCCCCGGGCCAGGAAGTCGCGCAGCATGTCCGTGAGCGGATCGATGGGCTTCACCTGGGTGAGGTCCGCCGCGCCCCGGCGCACGATGTCCACGCCGGAACTCACCAGGAAGATCGAGACCTTGAGCCCCGCCGTCATGCCACCCAGGGCGATGACCAGCCCCGCCGACGACAGCTCGTGGTCCAGACCGTGGGTGATGACCACCACCAGATCGCGTTGTTGGGTTTCCATACGCCTCCTCCTTCATGTCTTGGGTAAGATGGGCTTTCAGCATATGTTTCGCGATGGGGAGGGGCCATGACCGAAACGCCGGGAGTTTTGACCGAAACGCCGTCGACCGAAGCGCCGTCCGTCGCGGGCGATCTGCTGTCGGACCTGCTGGACCGCATGAACCTGTCCGGCACCGTGCTGTTCCGCGCCGAGTTCCGCGAGCCCTGGTCGGTGATCACTCCCAACGCCTGCCAGCTCGCCAAGGTGCTGCCGTTCCGCACCGAGCACATCATCCCTTTCCATGTCATCGCCGCGGGCGGCTGCTGGCTGGAGATGCCCGAGGGGGAGCCGGTGTGGCTGGACGAGGGCGACGCGGTGCTGCTGCCCTACGGCGACAGCCACCGCCTGGGCGGCCGGGAAGCGGCGGATTCCGTGCAGGTCGGCCACCTGCTGCCGCGCCCGCCCTGGGCCGACATGCTGGTGGTGGAACACGGCGGCGCCGGCGGCCGCGCCAGCATCATCTGCGGCTTCGTGCAATGCGACGAACTCCTGTTCCACCCCTTCCTGCGCCACCTGCCCGCCCTGCTCCACGTGAGCCCGGACGCCTCCCCCGCCGACGCCTGGCTCGCCGGCACCATCCGCCACACCGCCAGCGAAGCCAGCCGCGCCGGCCCCGGCGCCCGCAGCATGCTGCCGCGCCTCACCGAACTCATGTTCGTGGAAATCCTGCGCAAGCACATGCAGGGCCTATCGGCGGACGAGGTGGGCTGGTTCGCCGCCTTCAACGACCCGGTGGCCGGCGCCGCGCTCAAACACCTGCACGCCGCGCCCCTGGCCGACTGGAGCGTGGACAGCCTGGCCAAGCGGGTGGGCGTGTCCCGCACCGTGCTGGCCGAGCGCTTCAAGCACTATCTGGAGCAGCCGCCCATGCAATATCTGGCCCAATGGCGCCTGCAACTGGCGGCACAGACGCTGAAAGCCACCGACCTGCCCATGAAGGCTATCGCCGAGCAGAGCGGCTACGAATCGGAAGCGGCCTTCGGCCGGGCGTTCAAGCGGTGTTTCGGGGTGCCGCCGGGGGATTGGCGGAAGCGGCAGGCGTAGCGTGAAACACCTTCACAAGACGAAATCCATCCGGTATCCACCCCAACCGACATGACTTCGCGGGCGACGAAACGATTCGGGAAACTTGCCGTCGCATGCGGCGTCCCGGCCCTGTTCCTGGCTTTCGCTGCGGACCACGCCTATGTGATCCGGGACTGGCACACGTGGTTCGTCTTCGACCTCATGGAACAGCTCGGCTTGATTCACCCGGCAACGGGCGCGCCCCCGGAGCTGCGGGAATTCAACATCTTCTCGCTCAACGAGGCGAACGCCATCGCCTGGACCTATGCCGCGTCGGTCTCGCTGGGAATCTCCGCGATGCTGGCGGCGATCCTGGCCGACCACCGATCCGAGGACACGCTGTACCCTGGTGCCGGCTTCATCTGCGGCGCCCTGTCCATCGAAATCCTCGACCGGGGCTGGGGTGTCCTCGCCATGGTGCTGGGTTTCTCCGTGGTACAGGCGATCAGGACGAGACGCCGCAATGGGTAACACCAAGCGCCAGCCAGCCATGACATGACGCGGGAACCGTTTCAGTTGTCGATTTCGCCTTTCCCCACCCGTCGTTCCCGTAGAGGGCCGTCCTCAGCCTATCAAAAGGAAGGAGCATTCCCATGAGCACCGTGCAACTGCATCGCGTCCTGCGCACCACCCCGGACAAGCTGTACCGGGCCTTTCTCGACCCCCTCGCCCTGGCCAAGTGGCTGCCGCCCAACGGCTTCACGGCCCAGGTGCATGAGCTGGACGCGAAGGTGGGCGGCGGCTTCAGGATGTCCTTCACCAACTTCGGCAGCGGCAAGAGCCACAGCTTCGGCGGCACCTACCTGGACCTGCGGCCCGGGGAGCTGCTGCGCTACACGGACGTCTTCGACGACCCCAACTTGCCCGGGCGGATGGTCACCACCGTGACCCTGGCGGCGGTGTCCTGCGGCACCGAACTCAAGGTGGTGCAGGAATGCATTCCCGATGTCATTCCGCCGGAGGCCTGCTATCTGGGCTGGCAGGAATCCCTGGTGCTGCTGGCCAAGCTGGTGGAGGCCGACATCCCCGATTGACGAAGCCCGCCCCCGCGCCGGGCAGGCCGCAGGGCCAGCGCCAGGCCCGCGACGATGGGAACGGCGCCGACGAGATCCGACGCGGGCACCGTCTCGCGCAGGATGCCCACGGCAAGCAGGGTGCCGAACAGGGGATTGAGCAGATGGAAGCTGCTGGCCTTGGCGGCGCCGCCGTGGCGCACCAGCCAGAGCAGCATCAGCGTGGTGCCGATGGACACCACCGCGGCCTGGTACACCAGGCTGCCAAAGAAGGCGGCATCCGGCCGGATGGCGAGTCCCTCCATCCGCCAGGCCGGAGGCAACAGCACCAGACCGCTGGCGGGCAGCTGGATCAGGGCGATGCGGTAGGGGTCCAGACCCCGGGCCACCACCTGCCGGTTGAGCAGGGTCGAGGCCGCCAGAGCCACGGTGCCGGCCAGGATCAGGGCCACCCCGGCGGCGTCGGCGGACATGCCCGATGCCCGGCCACCCATGATCCACACGACGCCCGCGAAACCCGCCCCCAGACCCATCGCGCCGCGCCAGCCGAAGGGTTCCCGCAGCCACAGGGCAGCCAGGGAGGCGGTCAACAGGGGGCTGGTGCTCACCAGGATGGCGGTGAGTCCCACCGGCACGCTGCGCATGCCGGAGTAGGCCAGGCCCAGGTACACCGCGTTGGCGAGCAGGCCCGCTGCCAGCGCCGTCAAGCAGGCGCCCCGGTCCAGGGGCGCGCGCCGGCCCGCCGGGAGGAACCAGCGTCCGAGCAGGGCCAGCAAGGCGCCGGCCAGCAGGAAACGCAGGCTCAGCAGCGTCAGCGGTCCGGTGGAGCCCATGCCGATCTTGCCGGCGATGAAAGCGGAACTCCACACCAGGCTGAACAGGATGCCCACCGCAGCCAGGCGCGCCAGGGAAACCGAAGGCGGCGGCGCCGATGAAAAGGCGCGGGACGGGAGCGGCGATATCGCGCGGGGCCGGGTTAATGTGGACATGGTCGCCTCCAGGCAGGGGATTGGCGACCAGCATAGGGATGGCCGCATGATTTAAAAAATTTATATATTTCACATCAACATTTGATGTTGAAATAACACCCATGGAAACCGTTCTCCGCAATCTCGACATGGACCTGCTGCGCGCCCTGGTGGCCATCGCCGACAGCGGCAGTTTCTCCACCGCCGCCGGCCGCCTGGGACGCACCCAGTCCGCGGTCAGCCTGCAGATCAAGCGCCTGGAGGAAGCCGTGGGCCAGCCCCTGCTGGAACGCAGCCAGGGACGGGTGGCGGGGCCCACCGCCGAAGGCCGGGTGCTCATCGACTACAGCCGCCGGATCCTGCGCCTCAACGACGAGGCCTGCGCCTGCTTCACCCGTCCCGAGCTGGCCGGCCGTCTGCGCCTTGGCCTGCCGGAGGAGCTCATGGAGAGCATCTTCCCCCGCGTGCTGGCCGAGTTCGGCCGGGACTACCCCCGGGTGGAGCTGTCGGTGCGCTGCGACCTCTCGACCCGCCTGGCCACCATGGTGGAGGCGGGGGAACTGGACCTGGCCATCGCCAAGCGCGTGCCGAGCCACCCGGTGAGCGCCAACGACGACGCCGACGGCTGGCGCCTCCTCGGCCGCGATCCCCTGGCCTGGCTGGCCGGCGAAGGCAGCAACGCCATGGATCAGCGTCCCCTGCCCCTGGCGGTCTTCCACGAGGGCTGCGTGTTCCGCATGGCCGCCATCGCCGTCCTGGCCGCCCACGGCATTCCCTGGCGCGCCGCCTTCGTGGGCAGCAGCTACACCGCCCTGCGCCACGCCATCGCCGCCAGCCAGGTGATCACCCCCCTCCCGCGCAGCCTGCTGGCCCCCGGGCTGGTGGAAATCCGTTCCGGCCTGCCGGAACTCCCCCCGTCGGAGCTCATCGCCCGCTTCGGACCGGGCGACGTGCTCCCCTCGGCCCGCTATCTGCTGGAATTGTTCGAGGCGTGCCTGCGGGCGCGATGAGGTGGGCGCGATAAGGTGGGCGCGATGAGGTGGGCACGGTGAGGCGGGCACGGGCGGGCAGGCCCGGGTTCCCCGCCGGGCCGCTTCGCCTGGAAGCCAGCACCGCCCGAGCCATCGGCCAGGCACGCGGGGTCAGGGGGTTTCCGGCAACACCCCCAGCGCCCGCAAGGCCGCCTTGCCCAGTTCCACGCGCCTGGGCAGGTCCTCGGCGCGGGCGATGTCCATGTTCAGGGCGAAGCTGTACCAGTGCTCGCCGTTCTTCACCCAGCCCACCCACCAGCCCAATCGGGGCGCGCGTTCCGTCGCCCACCCGGTCTTGCCCGCCAGTTCCCAGCCCTCGCCGCGCTCCGCGGGGACGATGGCGCGCACCTGGGCCTGCACCGCAATCGGGAAGGGCAATTGGTTGCGCAGCAGCCGGGCGAGAAAACGCGCCTGTTCCACCGCGCTGATTTCCAGCGGCCCCGCCAGCCAGAAGCGGTCCACCACGCCGCCGATGTCGCCGTTGCCGTAGTCCAGCCGCGCCACGTTCTCAGCCATGGCCGCCAGGCCGACGCGCCGGGCGAGCTCCTGGTAGATGGGCACGTTGGAAACGCCGATCGCCTCGCGCAGCCCCATGTCCCGCTCCCAGGCGGGAAACGGCTGGGGCTTGCCGCCGTAGGGCAGCACCTCGTCCACGCCGGAGACGGCCCCGGTGGCCAGACCGATGAGGGAATTGGCGATCTTGAAAGTGGAGGCCGGCACGAAGCGCGTCTCCGCCCGCGCCCGGTCGAAGCCGGTGAAGCGGTCGGCGCAGAGGTCGTAAAGGACGAAGGTGCCCTCGGCCCGGGCCTCGGCGAACAGGCGGGCCACCTCCGGGCTGTCCCGCCATTCGGCGGCGTGGGCGAAGCCGGCCAGCAGCCCGCCCGCCACACAGAGCAGCCGGGCCAAGGCGGCAATCCGGCGCCAAACCATGTCACGCGATTCCATGCGCGGGCTCCCTCGTCCCGAGTGTCGACCGGCCGCATCTTTCCACAATTCGCCGTCCCGGTGCGGCTCACCCGCCCGGCTTGGCCACCATCAGCCAGAACACCGCGAGCATGGCGGTGAAAGCCGGGTAGCCCAGCCCTTCCCACCAGCCGGCATAACGCCGGTACTCGGGCGGCAGCGGCAAGCCCCGTTCCGCGGCGGCGGCGGCCATGTCCCGCATGCGCAGTTGCAGCCACAGCACCGGCAGCCAGCAGGCGCCGGTGAACAGGAACAAGGCGATGGAAGCGGCGATCCAGCCCGTCGTCAACGGCCACCCGGCCTGCCAGGCAAGCCAGACACCGGTGATCGGCTGCACGATCACCGCCGGGGTGGTGAACCAGGTGTCCGCGCGCACCACCAGCCGGCTCACCACGGCCGTGGCCTGCACGTTGCCGCCGCGGTTCGCGAAGAGCAGGTAGAAGGCGGTGCCGAAGCCCGTGCCCACCAGCACCACGGAAGAAAGCACATGGATCCATTTCACCAGCAGGTAGGCGGTCATGACGTGGTCTCCCGGTCCAGGGCCAGCAGGCCCAGCAGCGCCAGCACCGGCAGGTTCTTGAGCAGGGGGGCGAAGGGATGCAGCCAGAAACCCGGCAGCCAGAGGAGCACCAGGATGGAATAAGCGACGATGGTGGCGGCCTGGAACGCCCACAGGCGGAGGCCCGGCCGCAGCAGGGTGAGCACGCCCAACAGGACGTCCAGTCCCACCGCCGCGCACAGCACCGTCCAGGCTGCGTCGCCCGCTAGGCCCAATGGCGCCAGCAGCTCCAGGCTCAGCGGCCACGACACCAGACTCGCCACCGCGGAGCCCAGCCAGAGCAGGGCCAGCGCCCAGCGGGCGAGCCCGGTGCCGAGACGCCATGCCTGCTTCTCGCGGAAATCCCGCGCGGCGGACGGCGCCAGGAACTGCGCGACTTCCCTGGGCTGGCGCCCGAGCAGACGCGCCAGGGGCCGCGGATCGCCCACGTTGCCCGCGGTCAGCATGGTCCAGGTATCCCGGGTCAGCAGCGAGCCCGGCAGCTTCTCCGTCCATGCGGCCAGACGAGGCATGCAGGTGGCGGGAAAGGACAGCACCCGGGCCGGAGTCCAGCCCAGCGCCCGGCGGTAGCCGGCCAGCATGCCGGCGAAGCCCACGGAGGTCGGACCGACCGCCGCCATGACGCGGGGATGGCCGGCGGGCGCCGTCAGCAGGCGCAGCACCGCATCGCACAGGTCGTCCACGTGGATCGGCTGGACCCGCTGCCGCCCCCCGTCCGGCAATAGCAGCAGCGGGCACGACGCCAAGCCCAGGAAGAAGCGGGCGGAGATGCCGTCGGCGCCGAACACCAGGGACGGACGCAGGACGAAACCGGTGGGCACCGATTCCGCCAGGGCGCCATCGCCCCGGGCTTTCGACGCGAGATAGGGCGTCAGGCCGGATTCCGCGCCCAGCGCGGAAATCTGCACCACCCGCCGGATGCCGGCGGCGGCGCAGGCGGCGAACAAGGCCCGCGGCGCCAGGTGGTGGACCCGCTCGAAATCCCCGGGCCGCTGTTCCCGCAGCAGACCCACCGCGTTGATCACCGCGTCGACGCCCGCCAGACGCGGCATCCAGCATGCCGCGTCCAGGTCCGCACGGTAGTCCACCGCGACGTCGCCCGGCTGCGAGGACCGCCGCACGCCGCGCCGGACCCCGTGTCCGGCCGCCGCGCAGGCGCGCGCCAGATGCCGGCCGAGAAAGCCTTCCGCGCCCAGGATCAGGATTTTCATGACCCGCTCCTGGCCGCCGGCGGCGGAATGAATCGGCGTACCACCAGGGCCACCAGGGCCAGGGTGAAGGTGACACCCGCCAGGGAGACGCCCAGGATTTCCCGGATGGCGGCGACCACATCCGCGCCGGCATCCGCATCCTCCAGCATGAGCCAGGTGACCGGCACCAGCGCGCAGGCGATCCAGGTCAGGCGCAGCCAGAAGTCAGCCCGGTCCCGCGAGCCGCACAGGTCTTCCAGCAGCCTGCCCAGCGCGGGGCTGAGATAGGCCATGGCGAGGGCGGTCAGGGCCAGAGGCAGGGCCAGTTGAAGTATCAGCAACAGATAGCCGTTCATGGCATCTCCTTTCTCTCTACGACGGTTGAAAAACAGTAATTTCCGTAATTTCTGTTATTACAGAAATAGACAGGCAAAAAAATTAACTCCCCGCTTCCGCGCCCTCGTCGCCGGGACGCACCAGCTTGGAAATACGGGCGCCCAGCTTGAGCACCTTCACCAGGGTCTCCGGCGGCAGGCGCAGCATCTCGTCGCTCCAGCGGGTGAGGGTCTCCATGAACGCCAGGGTCTCCCGGATGCGGGCCTGGGCGCCCACGTCCTCCTTCGCCATGTCCGCGCTGGACAGGCATTCCCGCAGCACCCCAAGGGTCGGCTCGATCTCCCGCTGCTTGCGCCCCTCGACGATGATGCGGAACAGCTCCCAGATATCCGTGGAGGTCTCGAACAGTTCCTTGCGCTCGCCGAACTGGTGCACCACCCGAACCAGACGCCAGGACAGCAGTTCCTTGAGGCTGGTGCTGACGTTGGAGCGCGCCACCCCCAGGGTCTGGGTGATCTCGTCCGCATCCATGGGCCGCCCGGTGATGTAGAGCAGGGCATGAATCTGGGAGACGGTGCGGTTGACGCCCCAACGCGTCCCCATCTCTCCCCAGTGGAGAACGAAGCGTTGGGCGACGGGTTGCAGGTCCATGGCGGTAGGATAGTGCGTCAGTAATTTCTGTCAAGACAGAAATTTAAAATCGACGCCTATTGATTCGAGCCGAAGCAAACCGGACCGGACACGCACCCGCAGCCCTGCGTCGATGCGCCGTTTTGCGCCGGGGTCTGGCGGAAAGTCTACCGATCGGCAGGGAGGAAACGGCAACAAGTTCCCTCTCCCGCGCTGCCGCGCACCCCTCTCCCGCTTGCGGGAGAGGGGCTGGGGGAGAGGGAAGCATTTGCCATCCAGCTCAATCCGACAGATGGTCCGGCGTCCGATGGAGTGCCCGGAATCGGCGCGGTTTACCGCGCGCCCAGCTAACCCGCCTCGGCGACGAGGCGCAGCCTGCGGTAATCCGCCCACCACGCGCCATCACGCCAGAAAGCGGGACGCAACGCGCCCTCCATGGCCTCGAACAAGGCCTCCCGGGCCGGCGCTTCCAGGGCTTCCAGGTAGCCCGGCAGGAACTGCCAGACCCATTGGCGCAAGCCGTCCTCCCCCTCCAGGCGGGTGGGCAGCTCGAAATACCAGGCGGCGCGCACGGTGAAACCGCGCTGTTCCAGCAGTCCGGCGTATTCCGGCAGGCGCGGAAACAGCCAGGGGCTGCGGTAGGCCGGCCCGCCCGCCGCGGCCAGCGCCCGGGCGAACGCCGTTTCCAGGGCCGCGCAGTTGCGGAAGCCGCCGAACTCCGCCACCAGCCGGCCGCCCGGACGCAGGGCGCGGCGCATGCCGGCGGCGGCGTCCGCAGCGCGGGTCACCCAGTGCAGCGCGGCATGGGAGAACACCGCGTCGAACTCGCCGTGGAAAGGCAGCGCCGCCGCGTCGGCCTGGCGGAAGTCCAGGCCGGGAAAACGTTCCCGGGCGCTGGCGACCATGGCCGCCGAGGCATCCACGCCCACCACCCCGGCGCCCCGGTCGGCGATGGCCCGGGCGAGGTCGCCGGTGCCGCAGCCCAGGTCCAGGATGCGTTCCCCCGGCTGGGGGTCGAGCAGGTCCAGCAGGGCGGCGCCCCGCTGGATGATGAAGCCGTGGCGGTCCAGATAGCGTTGCGGGTCCCAGTCCATGGTCAGGCCTCCGCGGGGATCGGGGTCGAGGGGTGTAAGCCGCCCTCCCCCCGGTCCCCTCTCCCGCTTGCGGGCGAGGGGGATGCGGCCAGGCAGCGGTTGGCGGCGGAGATCACGGCGCGGATGGAGGCGGTGGCGATGTTGGCATCCAGGCCGGCGCCGAAGCGGGCGCCGGCGACGCCGTCCATGGCCATCTCCACGCAGGCCAGGGCGCGGGCGTCGGCCCCTTCGCCCAGGCTGCGTTCCTCGTAGGAGAGCACCCGCATGGCGGCGCCCAGCCGCGCGGCCACGGCATGCACCACCGCGTCGATGGGACCGTTGCCGCGCCCTTCCCAGACCACATCCTCGCCCCGGTACGCGAGTTCGATGCGCACGCCCTGCTCCGCGCCGGCCTCGAACAGATGGTGGGCCCGGTAGGCCAAGGGCGCGTCTGCGCGCAGGTAGGCGTCGTCGAACAGGGCCTTGATCTCGGCGGCGCTGACTTCCGCGCCGGTGGCGTCGGTGTGGCGCTGCACCACGCCGCTGAACTCCACCTGCATGCGCCGGGGCATGACGATGCCGTAGCCGGATTCGAGCAGGTGGGCGACGCCGCCTTTGCCGCTCTGGCTGTTGACCCGGATGATGGAATCGTAGCCGCGCCCCAGGTCCGCCGGGTCCACCGGAAGATAGGGCACCTGCCAGAAATCGCCCTCCCCGCGCGCCTTGAAGCCCTTGGCGATGGCGTCCTGGTGGGAACCGGAAAAGGCGGTGAACACCAGATCGCCGGCGTAGGGATGGCGCGGATGCACGGGCAACTGGGTGCAGGCTTCCACGGTCCGGGCGACGCCGTTGATGTCGGAGAAGTCCAGGCCCGGATCCACGCCCTGGCTGTAGAGGTTGAGGGCCAGGGTGACCAGGTCCACGTTGCCGGTGCGCTCGCCGTTGCCGAACAGGCAGCCTTCGACGCGCTGGGCGCCGGCCATCACGGCCAGCTCGGCGGCGGCCACGGCGCAACCCCGGTCGTTGTGGGGGTGCACGCTGAGCACCACGCCGTCGCGCCGGGCCAGGTGCCGGTGCATCCACTCGATCTGGTCGGCGTAGACGTTGGGGGTGCTCATCTCCACCGTGGCCGGCAGGTTGAGGATCACCGGCCGCGCCGGCGTGGCGCCCCAGGCCGCGGTGACCGCATCGCAGACTTCCCGGGCGAAATCCAGCTCGGTGGCGGAGAAGGTCTCCGGGCTGTATTCCAGCACCCATTCGGTCTCCGGATGGGCCTCGGTGAGCCGGCGCACCAGCGTCACCGCGTCCACCGCCATGCGCTTCACCTGCTCCCGGCTCATGGCGAACACCACGTCGCGGAAGGCCGGGGCGGTGGCGTTGTAGACGTGGACGATGGCCCGGCGCGCGCCGACGAGGGATGCCACGGTGCGGCGGATGAGGTGCTCCCGGGCCTGGGTGAGCACCGACAGGGTCACGTCGGCGGGCACGTGGCCGCCCTCGATGAGCCGGCGCACGAAATCGAAATCGGTCTGGGAAGCGGAGGGGAAGGCGACTTCGATTTCCTTGAAGCCGATGGCGCACAGCATCTCGAACATGCGCATCTTGGCGGCGCCGTTCATGGGCTCGAACAGGGCCTGGTTGCCGTCGCGCAGGTCGGTGCTCAACCAGACGGGGGGCGCGGAGATGACCCGGTCAGGCCAGGCGCGGTCCTTGATTTGGACCGGGGGGAAGGGACGGTATTTGGTTTGCGGCTGCTTCAACATGGCGGTTTGCTCCTGGATCTTCGGTAACGGGTACGGGTTTCGGCGACGCGCGGGCTGCCAGGCTGTCGCGGGCACGGGGCCTGGCAACCGGGTCGCAGTCGAAGCAGGGGCGGAAGGCACTGGGTCATGGCAAATCTCCAATCGAAAAAAGGGACGCGCGCGGACGAATACGGAATGGCATGCACGTCCAGGGACGCAATTTCCCCGTGAGGGGCGGGTACGACAGGGGGAGGGAAAATTTAGGCGCGCGCGAGGCGCAGCAGCAGACCCAGGCCCAGGAGACGGGCGCGCAGGGTGGAGAGGGAGGTCTGCTGTCGGTTCATGGGCTGAAAGTTAGCGGGGAAGGGGGCGCCGCGTCAATGGGACATTGTTGCCGGGATGAAATCCGTGCTTGCGGGGGGGCCGGTTCGGCTCGGTGGTTCGGTATCGGAGACCAGGGCGAATATGGCCTGCGAAGGCAGGTCTTCCTCGCCCGCCCATGCGGAGGAGGGGCGAAAAAGGGGCCGGGGTCGAGGGAAGCGTTGCGCATTCTTCCTTCAGCGGCCGGGCAGGCTGTCCCGCAGCAGGTCCACGGCGGCCAGCAGTTGCCGGTCCCTGCCGTTCCGGAACCCGGCTTCCGACAGGCAGCTCAGGGTCTTCGGCGCGAGCAGGTCGATGTCCGGCGCTTGCGGGGCTTCCACGTCGGGGACGAGTCCCTTGCGCCAATAGCTGCGGCCGTTGGGCGTCAGCATTTCCTCGATGGCCAGCATCAGCGAGGAGCCGTCCGACAGGGGCACTTCCGTCAGCACCGTGCCGCTGCCGAAGGTCTTCTCGCCCACCAGCCGCGCGCGCTGCGCGTCCTGCAGGGCGCCGGCGACGATCTCGGAGGAACTCGCGGATTCGTGGTTGACCAGGACCACCATGGGCAGGTCCGTCTTGGCGCCTCCGGGCTTGACCGGCACCGGCGTCACCTTGCCCTTCGCGTCCTTTTCCAGCACCACGTTGCCCTGGCGCAGGAACTGGCTCGCCACCGCCACCGCCTCGTCGAAATAGCCCCCCGGATTGTCGCGCAGGTCGAGCACCAGGCCGCGCGCGCCTGCCTGGCCGAGGCCGGCGAGGGCCTTCGCCAGGCCCTCGCCGGTGCCGGAGCTGAACACGCTGATGCGCACCAGGGCGAGATCGCCGCTCGGCAGCATGGCCCAGCCCACGCTGCTTTCGCCGATCCGCTCCCGGGTCAGGGTCAGGCGGCGCGGCCGGCCCTCGGGCACGGACCGCACGTCCAGGCTCACCAGGCTGCCGGCGGGTCCGCGCACCGCCTCCAGCACCTGGGCCGCCGACATGCCCGCGGTCTTCTGCCCCTCCACGGCGAGCAGCGCGTCCCCGGGCTTGAGGCCGTTGCGCTGGGCGGGCGCGTTGTCGAAGAGGGAGGCGATCACGATGCGCTTGCCGCGCGCTTCCAGGCGCACGCCGATGCCGGCGAACTCGCCGTCCATCTCGTCCTGCTCCTCCCGGCGCATCGCGGGGGTAAGGAACATGCTGTGTTCCGTATCGCCCAGCGCATCCACCATGCCCTTGATCGCCTCGTAGGTGAACTGGCGCGCGCGCACCGAGGATTGGTCCACGTAGTTTCCGCGGATCGCGTTCCAGGCCTCGGTGACGAGACGGAACTCCTGGCCGTGCCCCGAGGGTTTCACGGCCGGCTCGGGCCCGAGCCAGCGCCGATCCACGCCGATGCCGGCCAGGAGGCCCAGCAGGAACACGCCGGCAACCCGCAGCGCCCGTCTCAAGGGGAACCCGCCATGTCGGGCCAGCGCGGCTCAGCGCCGAACCGGCGCCCGCCGCCGGTCAACGCTCGATGGCCAGCAGTTCCACATCGAAGGTCAGCGCGGTGTCGGGCGGGATGACGCCGGGCACGCCGCGCGCGCCGTAGGCGGTGGACGCCGGACAGGTCAGCCTGGCCTTGCCGCCCACCTTCATCTTCTGCACGCCCTGGGTCCAACACGGGATGACCTGGCGCAGGGAGAAACTGATGGGCTCATGGCGCTTGTAGGAGCTGTCGAACTCGTCGCCGTTGGGCAGCGTGCCCCGGTAATGCACTTTCACCGTGCTGTCCGCCGTGGGCGAGCCGCCCTTGCCCACCGATGCGTGGGCCACCACCACGCCGGACGGCAGGGTATCCGTGGTCGCGGCCGGGGCCTGGGAAGTGACGATGAGCGCCGCGAGGGCGGCAAGGATTCGAAATGTGCGCATGGATCCGTTTCCGTGGAAAAAGAGGGGAGTGTAGCGAAGCGCATGGATCATTTTCAGTGCGGTTGGTTCGCGCGACGCGCCGGCGCATGGCCGGGGGTCGCTCGCCGGACAATCCGCCGCGCCAGGTTCCGACGCCGGCCTCACACGACCAACTTGATCGCCGCTTGGCCAATGCGCGCTTCCTCCCGCTCGGAGAGGCGGGTGCGGGGCTGTCCCGCGACCAGACCGAGGAAGATGTCGTCGACGGGGTTCGCGCCGATGGTCTTCGCGGTCATGCGGAGTTGCTTCGATGTGCTGTAGAAAATCCGTCCCAAGAACGCGGGCGCGGCGGCGGAGGCGATGACGACGGCTTTTTTCGCCCGGGCTTTCTTGCGGAATTGGGGCGCGTGCTTGCGCCACGGCCAATAGGCGTAGACCAGCAGCCGTTCCATGAAGCGCTTGAACAGGGCGGTGACCGAATAGAAATTGGTCGGCGCGGCGAGGATGAAGCCGTCGGCGGCCTCGATCCTGTCGATCAGCGCCTGCATGCCGTCGTGCTGGACGCACACGCCGGGCGCGTCGCCGGGGGTCTGGGTGCATTCCCGGCAGTTGCGGCAAAACTCGATGGGATAGTCGCGCAGTTGGACGACCTCGACCTGGGCGCCCGCGTCCCGCGCTGCGCGCACCGCGGCGCCGACGGCCTGGTCGATGATGCCGCCGTCCCGGTAGGAGCCCGCTATCGCGAGCAGTCTCGCCGCATGCCCTTGAGCCATCGCCCGCTCCTTTCACCCTCGTTCCGCCGTCGCTGAGCTCACTATAGTTTCGATTTCCCGACTGTTCCGCCCCCCATCGGGCCGCCCCGGCTAGCCTTCGCGTGTCACGGCCAGGCACAAAACGTGGCCCCGGAGATCGTTTTTATATCTAAAGTATTAAGTAGTTAATTTTAAATAGATCCCTAAGCACCAAACCCAACACGTTCATGCTGCCGCAGAGCACTTTCCTTCAGTTCCACATGGACGCGGTTTTTCTTGTCTATGGTCTGGCTTTCCTGGCGATGGGACTGGTCATCGTCGTCCGCCAGCCCGGCGAGAGCCGGCTGGAAATCGCGGATATCCTCTGGCTGCTGGCTGGATTCGGCTTTTCCCACGGCCTGTTGGAGTTGACCTATTTCTGGAAGATCGTGCACGGCGACAACGCGGTCCTGGCCGCGGCCCGCCCCGTCACCCTGCTGGTCTCCTACCTGTTCCTGTTCGAGTTCGGCCGGCGCCTGGTGCTGAATTCCCTGCCCGCCGCCGGCACAAAGCCCGCCAGGCGGCTGTTGCGGGCCTGGGTCCATGCGCCCTTGCTGGGCGCCATCGCGCTGGGCGGGGCGCTGGCGGCGGAGCCCTTGCCGGTCGTGGTCATCCTGACCCGCTACCTGTTCGGGTTCACCGGCGCGGTCCTGGCCGGCACGGGTTTTCTGCTCTACTGGCGCCACCACCTCAAGCCCAATACGGTCGGCGCGGATCGCCGCGTGATCCAGTTCAGCAGCGGGACGGCGGCGGGCGCCTTCCTTCTCTACGCGGTTCTGGGCGGGCTGGTGGTGCCGGGAGCCGACTGGTTCCCCGCTTCCATCCTCAACCAGGAAACCTTCCAAGCCGCGTTCCACGTTCCCGTGCAATTGCCGCGCGCGCTCTGCGCCATCCTGGCGGCGGCATCGGTCGGCGCGCTGTTGCGCATTTTCCATGTGGAAAGCATGCACCGCCTGCAGGACGCCTATCGGACAACGCAGCAAGCCCTGGTCGATCTGCGCGTGCTGAGCCGCAAGAACGAACTGATCCTGCGCTCGGCGGCGGACGGCATCTTCGGCACGGACCTGCAAGGCCGGACCGTGTTCGTCAACGAGGCGGCGCTGGCCATGCTGGGCTTCGCGCGGGAGGAACTGATCGGCAAACCCATCCATGCCCTGACCCATCACACCACGCCGGCGGGCAAGCCCCATTCCGCCGAGGCATGCCCGATACAACGAACCATGGAGAACCACGCCTCGCGCCGCACCAGCGACGACATCTTCTGGCGCAAGGACGGCACCAGTTTTCCGGTCGAGTACATCTCGGCGCCGCTTTGGGACGAGGACCGGGTCATGGGCGTGGTGGTGGCGTTCCAGGACATCTCGGAACGCAAGCGCGCGGACGAACAATTGCGCATCGCCGCGACCGCCTTCGAATCCCAGGAAGGCGTGGTCGTCACCGATGCGAACAACGTGATCCAGCGGGTCAACCGGGCGTTCACCGAAATCACCGGCTACACGGCGGCGGAGGCGGTGGGCCGGACGCCGAGATTGCTCAACTCGGGGCGCCACGACCAAGCGTTCTACGAGACCATGTGGCGGCAACTGGCGGACAACGGCTACTGGCAAGGGGAAATCTGGAATCGGCGCAAGAACGGCGAGGTCTATCCGGAATGGCTCACCATCACCGCCGTGAGGGACCACGGCGGGGAGGTCACCCATTACGTCGCGATGCTGATGGATATCAGCCACCGCAAGGCCGCCGAGGACGAAATCCGCCACCTCGCCTTCTACGATCCGCTCACCCGCCTGCCCAACCGGCGGCTTCTGCTGGAACGGCTCGACCACGCCCGCGCCACCGGCTCGCGCGGCGGGCACCTGGGGGCGCTGCTGTTCATCGACCTGGACAACTTCAAGACCCTCAACGACACCCTGGGCCACGACAAGGGCGACTCGCTGCTGGAACAGGTGGCCCGGCGCCTGAACGACTGCGTGCGGGAAGAGGATACGGTGGCCCGTTTCGGCGGCGACGAGTTCGTGGTGATGCTGGAAGGCCTGAGCGCGAACGCCCGGGAAGCCGCCAGCCAGACCCGGCTGGTGGGCGAGAAGATTCTCGCCACATTGGACCAGCCCTATCTCATCGCCGGGCACACCCATCACAGCACCAGCAGCATCGGCGCCACCCTGTTCTCGGGCCAGCGGGATAGCGTCGAGGAACTGCTGAAACAGGCCGATCTGGCGATGTACAAGGCCAAGGACGCGGGCCGCAATCTCCTGCGCTTCTTCGACCCCAGCATGCAGGCCGTGGTCAGCGCGCGCGCCGCCCTGGAAGCGGATTTGCGCCTGGGCCTGCAACGCCGCGAGTTCATTCTCCATTACCAGCCCCAGGTCGACCCCGCTGGCCGCGTGACCGGCGTCGAAGCCCTGTTGCGCTGGCGGCATCCGCAACGCGGTCTGGTCCAGCCCGGCGACTTCATTCCCCTGGCCGAGGAAACCGGCCTCATCCTGCCCATCGGCCGCTGGGTGTTGCATGCGGCCTGCGCGCAGTTGGTGGCCTGGGCGGACAGCCCGGACTCGGGCCATTACACGGTGGCGGTGAATATCAGCGCCCGGCAGTTCCGCCAGCCGCACTTCGCGCGCGAAGTGCTGGACGCGATCGAGCAGTCCGGCGCGGACCCCAGGCGCCTCAAACTGGAAATCACGGAAAGTCTGCTGCTGGATGACGTGGAGGACGTCATCGCCAAGATGGCCTATCTGAAGGCCCGGGGCGTAGGCTTCTCGCTGGACGACTTCGGCACCGGCTATTCCTCCCTCTCCTACCTGAAGCGCCTGCCCTTGGATCAACTGAAGATCGACCAGTCCTTCGTGCAGGATGTCCTCACCGACCTCAACGACGCCGCCATCGCCCGCACCATCGTCGCGCTGGCCCAGAGCCTGGGCCTGTCGGTCATCGCCGAGGGCGTGGAAACCGAAGCCCAGCGCGATTTCCTGGCCGGCGTGGGGTGCCTCGCCTACCAGGGCTTCCTGTACGGCCGCCCGGAGCCTCCCTTGGCGGCGCATCCGTCCCGGGGCGGGGAAGCGCGCCTGACCGAGGCGATCGAGTAGACGAGATCAGCCCAGGCAGAACACGCGGACGCCGTTTCGGGAGGGAATCGGCGAGGTCCGTGCTCACACCCCCGCGTCGGCGTCCCGGTCGGCGCGGCCGCGCGCCGCGTCCAGCTCGGCTTCGATGAAACCCGCGATCATGGCCCGGTAAACCCGTTCCACCACGGCGGGATCGGCCCCCAGTTCCGCCGCCAGGCCCTTCGCCTTGGCGACGACCTGTTCCACCCGCCGCGGCGCGCGCACCTCGCCATCGCTCCGCTTGAAGCGGGCCGCCTGCTTCACGTAGCCGCCCCGCTCGGCGAGAAGGGCGACGATGCGGCGGTCCAAGCGGTCGATGTTGGCGCGGACTTCCTCGAGGGAGGCGCATGCGTTCATGACCTTCTCCCTGCCGGGACGCCGCGCACCGACGCCAGCACGCCGGCCAGACTGTCCCATTGGTACAGGGACAGGCCCAGGCTGATCAGCGCGGCGCCGAACCACACCCGCACCGGCACCACCTCGCCGTTGAGCAGGATGCCCAGTAGCAGCGCCAGCACCGGCGTGATCAGGGTGATCAGCGCCACGCGCCCGGTCTCCAGGTGCTTGATGATGTAGTAGTAGAGGGCGAAGCCCAGCACGGAACCGAACACGCCCAGGTAGACGATGGCGGCGCCGGCCTGGATCGGCATGGCGCTGGGCACGCGGCCGTCCACCAGGAGCCAGACCAGCGCGAACAGGGGCATGGACACCGCCAGGGTGCCGGCGGTGATGGCCAGGGGCGGACTGTGGTCGCCGATCTTCTTCACCCACACCAGGCTGGCGGAATAGATGAACACCGCCAGCAGCAAGGCCGCCATGCCGTAGCGCGCATCGGGCCCGCCGATGCCGGTCTCGGCGAGGAAGACGACGCCGAGGCCGGCCAGGCCCAGCAGCATGCCGGCCAGCTTGGCCGGCGCCAGGGCGCGCTCCTTCAGCCAGACCGCCGCGAGCAGGCTGGTGATCAGCGGCGCCAGGCCGAACAGCACGGACACCAGGCCGGAGGTGATGAACTGGGAACCCCAGTAGGTGCAGATCATGGCGCCGAACAGGCCCAGGCCGCCGGCCAGGTAGGTCTGGCGCGCCGCGCGGTGCATGGGGAAGCCGACGCGCCAGACGGCGACGATGAGCGCGGCCAGCACCACGCCGATGAGCATGCGGGCCATCACCGCGAAGGCGAAGCCGGCGCCCAGGGCGCTCCATTTGATGGCCAGGGGCGTGGTGGACCAGATCAGCACCACGGCGGCGTAGGCGAGTGGAATCGACATGATGTTTCCCATTTCGGTACGTCGGAACAACAAAAAGGCCGCGAATCCTTGCGGGTCGCGGCCTGTTCGAAAAACGCTTCGGTGATTACGGCTTCATCGTCGCTCCGGCCCCGGACCCATGGCGCCACGCCATACGCGCGCCCAACGCATGGCGCGGCGGATGTGCAGGGAGGGGACGGCTTTGAAATGAGGCATGGCCCGATTCTCTCGGCCGTACTGCGACCCTGTCAACGGAAATACTCATGCCGGCCAGTCACGCGTCCTTCTCGACCTTGAAGGCGTTGAGCAGGATGTCGCCGGTCACCATGTTGGCCCCGTGATAGAGGCCGTCCAGGATGTCCCGGTCGCTCCAGCCCAGGGCGCGCAGGGCGTCCAGGTCGGCGGCGGTGACGGACAGGGAATCGCCCACGCCCTTCAGCACGAACTTCAGCATGGCCACCTCCTTCGCCTCCAGGTTCGCGGCGGCGGGGTCGGCCCGGGTGGCGGCCACCTGCTCCATGGTCCAGCCCATCATGTTGACCAGCAGGCTCGTGTTGAGATCGATGCAATAGACGCAGTCGGTCTTCTGGGACACCAGCATGCGGATGCAGGCAAGCAGCGGCATGGACAGGGTCGGATGCTGCATGAAATAGCCCATGCCCTCCATCTGCAGCTTCAGCAAAACGGGGCTGGCGCTGCGCAGTTGGATCGCGTTGGGCACGAAGCCCATGCGTTCCTTGATGCCGGCGTACAGGGCGGCGATATCGCCGCTGGCGGCTGCCGGGGAAACGGTTTGGATCAGACTCATGGCACACTCCTCTCGTCACAAAAAATACATACCGGTTGGTATGTAATAGGGCAAAAAAACGCTCAGGCGCGTTCGCTCAACAGACTCGACACATAGGACTGCAACTGGGACATGCAGGCCCGGTAGCTCTCGACCGACTGCATGTTCTTGGCGATGCCGGTGCACCCCTCCCAGGCGGAGACGATGAACAGGGCCACCGCGTGGCAGTTCACCTCGCGCCGGACTTCTCCCGCCATCTGGGCGCGCCGCAGGGCGTCCTCGAAGGCGTCCTGCCAGTGGGCCAGGATGACGTTCAGGTGGTTGCGGAAATCCTCGTCCACCGGGCTCATCTCCTGCATCAGGTTGTTGAGCGGGCAGCCCAGGCGGATCAGTTCCTCGCTCTGGCCCTGCTTGCCGCCCAGCAGCTCGATCAGGGCGCGGCCGGGATGCGCGGCGTCGCGCAGCGGCTGGATGTAGCGTTCGCCAAGCCGGCTGGCGATGATCTCGTCCACCACCGCCAGGCCCAGGTCTTTCTTGCTGGGGAAGTGGTGGTACAGCGCGCCCTTGGTGAGCCCGGTGGCGCCCAGGATGTTGGCGATGCTGGCGGCCTGGAAGCCTTGCCGGTGGATTTCGGCGAAACCGGCTTCCAGGATGCGTTGCCGGGTGAGATCGGGTTGACGGGGTTCCATGGCGGCATTACATACCGGTCGGTATGTCCGCGTCAACAGGAATTTTCACGCCCGGCGGGATTTGTCATCCCCGCTATCCGAGCCGGCCCGCGAGCCGGCCCAATTCGGCCAGCGCCGCTTCCACCCGGGCATCCCAGGGCATGGCCGCGGCCAGACGCAGGCAATTGCCGTATTTCTGCTGGGGCGAGAACAGATGGCCGGGCGTGAAGCTGACGCCGGCGGCCAGGGCCTTTTCATAGAGCTTCATGGTGTCGCCGCCCTCCGGCAGTTCGACCCACAGCACGAAGCCGCCCATCGGCCGGGACGTGCGCGTGCCGGCGGGAAAATGGCGGTTGATGGCCGCCTGCATGCGCGCCAGATTATCCGCGTAGACCCGGCGCACCCGGGCCAGATGGCGTTCGTAGCGGCTGTCGTTGAGATAGGCGGCCAAAGCGAGTTGGGGCAGCGTCGCGTTGCCCATGGTGCCCACGTACTTCAGGTGCTCCACCGCCTGCCGATAGCGCCCCGGCACCACCCAGCCAACCCGGTAGCCGGGGGCGACGGTCTTGGAAAACGACGCGCACAACAGGACATTGCCACCCCGGTCGTAGGCCTTGGCCGCGCGCGGCCGTTCGCGGCCGTGGCCCAGGTCGCCGTAGATGTCGTCCTCGATCAGGGGGATGTCGCGCCCGGCCAACAGTTTCACCAGCCGCGACTTGTGGTTGTCGGGCATGAGGCTGCCGGTGGGATTGCTGAAGTTGCCCACCACCGCGACCGCCTTCACCGGCCAGCGATCGAGGGCCAGGGTCAGGGCATCCAGGCTGATGCCGGTGTCAGGGTCGCTGGGGATTTCCAGGGCCTGCATGCCCAGGGACTCGATGGCCTGGAGCGTGCCGAAGAAGGCGGGAGATTCGATGGCGACGATGTCCCCCGCCTTGGCCACCGCGCGCAGGGCCAGGTTCAGCCCTTCCTGGCAGCCGTCGGTGACGACGATGTCATCGGGGCCGAGCTGGCAGCCCCACTCGGCGGCGCGCCGGGCGATGGCGATGCGCAGCGGCTCCTCGCCGGGCGGGAAGCTGTAGCGGCTGCCCACGTCTTCGTGTTCGCGCAGGGCGCGGCCCAGGGCGGCGCGCAGATCCTTCAGGGGCAGCAGATCCGGATGCGGCACCGCCGCGCCGAAGGACACCAGATCCTTGCGCTGGGCGTTGCGGGACAGGCGCACCGCGAGTTCGGTGACATTCACCGCGCAGGGCAGGTCGTCGCAGCGGCTGCGGGCGGCTGCGGGCGGCAGCGCCTCGGGAAAGCGGGCGTAGAAGCCGGATTGGGGCCGCGCCTCCAGCCATCCCTGGGTTTCCAGCAGGCGATAGGCCGCCACCACCGAGGCTGGGCTCACCCGCTGCTGATCCGACAGGCGGCGCACCGAGGGCAAGCGTTCGCCCGGTGCGTACACGCCGAGCCGGATATGGCCCTTCACCTGCTCGGCTAGGTTCTCGTAGAGATTCATGGTCGGGTTCATGGCTTCCTCCTGACGGGGCGAGTCTAGTTCCAGCGTGATTGCGCGGGCCGATACAAGCGCCGGGATGGAACACAGATACAGTTCCAGTCGAACATGAACTGTATCGGTTCAGATTAGCAGATTCTGTCACTGTGTCTCCCCCGCTTCTCCGCCTAGCATGGACAGGACTCGAATTCGAACGGAGACGCCATGATGCAGCGGACCCAATGGCGGGAACGCGCCGATTACGCCCGGCGTCTGCGCCTGCGCTATCTGTATCGGGTCGCGCGCGCGATCTGGCGGCGCTGGCGCGGCATCCTGCGCGTCGAAGCGGAATTGCGCGCCCTGGATGAGAGGGAACTGGCCGACATGGGCCTCGCCCGGGGCGATATTCCCGCCGTGGCGCGCGGGAGATTCCTCGACGCGGGCGCCAGGGAACCCCACCGCCTCCCCTGAAGCACGGCCGGTATTCCGGAGACAATGGCGACACCCCGCCAGCGCGCGGGAGCAAGGCGCGCCTCCGCGCGGCTCGCGCATCTCCCACCGGATGCCCTAGGGTTTGTACTTAGAATACAAAACAACTATTGTTCGCATGGATTACGACCCGCCGCGTTCGCCAGGGGGTCGACGCTCCCCGCTCCACAAATACGACCGCTCAAGGAGAACAACATGCTCAAGGCACTGGTGGGTTTCATCGTGGGTATCGTCGTTGTCGCCGTCGCGGGCTGGACGATGATGCCGCACCTGATGTTCACGGAGCGGGTCAGCCCCTTCGGCATGGAGGAGACCATCGCGCGCATCCAGCACAACATCGTCGAGAACCCCACCCTGAAGGCGAACGGCTGGTCACTTTCCGGCCTGCGCAACCCGGCCAAGGCGGTATCCACCGACGGCGGCAACGTGCTGCCGGTGATGATGATCGAGGCGTGCAGCACCCGCTATTCCAAGCCCATCCTCAAGGAAGACACGGTGCGCTTCCTGTCCATCCTGATGCCCTGCAAGATTTCCATCTACAAGAAGAACGACGGCAAGGTCTACATCGGCACCATGAACGCCGGGCTCATGGGCAAGATGTTCGGTCCCATGGTGGGCGAGGTCATGGGCCATGTGGCCGAGGACCAGAAACTGTTCATGATGTTCGATCCCAGCCAGCCCGCTCCCGAGATCATCAAGCCCCAGGCGGCGCCCGCCGCGGGCGGCGCGGGCGGCGGCGCGGGCGGCGGATGTTGAGCCGCGTCACGAGCAGCCGTCTCCCGCAGCGAACCCGAGGAGGAATCCCCATGCGCCTGAATCCCGTCCTGGCCGGCCTGATATGGCTGGCCGCGCTCTGCCTGGTTGCCGCGCCGGCACGGGCCAATACCGACCCCGCCCCGCCGCCGGCGAATGCCGCGCCCGCCCCGGCGGCCGCGGATGCCAAGCCCAAATCCGCGTCCACCGCCGACCACAGCAAGTTCAAGGTGCTCCAGCAAGCGTTCAAGTCCGGCCCCGAAGTCACCCAGGCCTGCCTGACCTGCCACACCGAGGCGGCCAAGCAGGTGCAGGGCACCCAGCACTGGACCTGGGAGTTCCTGAATCCCAAGACCGGGCAGCATCTGGGCAAGAAGAACGTGATCAACAACTTCTGCACCGCGGTGCCTTCCAACTACGAGTTCTGCACCGCCTGCCACGTGGGCTACGGCTGGAAGGACGCGCATTTCGACTTTTCCGCCCAGCAGAACGTGGACTGCCTGGTGTGTCACGACACCACCGGCACCTACCGCAAGCTGCCCGGCTTCTCGGGCCATCCGGTGTACCAGGACACCGAGTTCCCGCCCCATTCGGGCAAGATCGTCAAGGCTATCGACCTGGAAAACGTGGCCCAGCACGTGGGCAAGACCGGCCGCGCCAACTGCGGCGCCTGCCACTTCTACGGCGGCGGCGGCGACGCGGTGAAGCATGGCGACATCGACAGCTCCCTGAGGGAGCCCGGCCGCTACCTGGACGTGCACATGGACAAGGACGGGCTGAACTTCAGCTGCGGCGAGTGCCACAAGACCACCGGCCACGCCGTGCCCGGCAGCCGCTACAACCCCACCGCCAACGACACCGGCCAGCACATGCGCGGCAAGGCGGACAACAACCCGGCCTCCTGCCAGGCCTGCCACGGAAGCGCGCCCCACAAGGACAAGCCCCGGCTCAACACCCACGCGGTGAAGATCGCCTGCCAGACCTGCCACATCCCCGAGTTCGCCCGGGGCGGCAAGCCCACCAAGATGATGTGGGACTGGTCCACCGCCGGCAAGCTGGACAAGGACGGCAAGCCCTACGCCCTGAAGGACAGCGGCGGCCACGAGCGCTACAACACCAAGAAGGGCGATTTCAGGTACGAGGGCAACGTCATCCCCGAATACATCTGGTTCAACGGCAAGGTGGACTACACCCTGCGCGAGACCAAGCTGGACCCGAACAAGGTGGTGCACATCAACACCTTCGAGGGCGCCCCGGACGACGGCAAGTCCAAGATCTGGCCCATCAAGCGCTTCATCGGCAAACAACCCTACGACGTGGGCAACAACCAGCTGGTGGTGTTCCACACCTACGGCAATGACGACAGCGCGTTCTGGTCCAACTTCAACTGGGACAAGGCGCTGGAGTTCGGCATGAAGGAGATCGGCGCCGAATACAGCGGCAAATACGCCTTCGTCAGCACCGACATGGCCTGGCCCATCACCCACATGGTGGCGCCCAAGGGCGATGCCCTCACCTGCCAGCAGTGCCATGGCGATCCGGGCCGCCTGGACAAGGTGCCCGGCATCTACATGCCCGGCCGCCGCGCCAACCCCCTGCTGGACACCGCCGGCTGGAGCATCGCCGGCCTCACCCTGCTGGGCGTGCTGGGCCACGGCGCCGGTCGGGTGATCGCGAGCCGCAACGGAAAGAAAGGAAACGGGCAATGAGCGAGCGCATCTACATCTTCAAGGGCTTCGAGCGCTTCTGGCACTGGTCCCAGGCCGCGCTGATCCTCTTCATGCTGGTCACCGGCTTCGAGGTGCACGGCTCCTACAGGCTGTTCGGCTTCGCCCACGCTGTGGAATACCACACCATCGCCGCCTGGACCCTGGTGGGCCTGTGGTGCTTCGCCATCTTCTGGCACTTCACCACCGGCGAGTGGAAGCAGTACATCCCCACCTTCGACAAGATCACCGACATGATGAAGTACTACGCCATCGGCATCTTCACGCAAGCACCCCACCCCTACCGGGTCAATCCCCAGCGCAAGCACAACCCGCTGCAGCGCCTCACCTACCTGGGCATCCTGGCCTTCGTCGGGCCGCTGATCTGGGTGACCGGCTGGTTCTACATCTTCTACGACAAGTGGACCGCGTGGGGCTGGGACAGCTTCCTGTCCCTGGAATGGGTGGCCTTCTTCCATACCGTGGCGGCCTTCATCTTCCTGGCCTTCGTCATCGCCCACGTGTATCTCACCACCACCGGGCACACCCCCCTGGCCCACATCAAGGCCATGATCACCGGCTGGGAGGATGTGCACTGAGTGTGCACTGAGCGCGCGCGGAGCGGCGTGGAGAGACCCCCGGGGCAAAGGTAATCGCTTGTCGCGAGGGCGCGGCCGGCGCGCTCCCCAGCCAAACCTTCCCCGCGGGCGGGCGGGCCCAGTCCAGCAGAATCAGTGACAGTAAGCCGCCCGCGCGGCCTCACGCCGCCGCGTGGACCAGCCAGCCGAACATCAGCATGCCGGTGGCGGCGATCCAACTGCCGGCGACGCGCACGACGATGCGCGGCCAGCCGGCCGGCAAGGCCACGACCTGAGCCGACAGGATGCCGGTCAGGAAGACGACCGCGCCGATCACGCCGCTCAACGCCGGCCCGCTGACACTGCCCGGCGTCATGGTGGCGCCGTCCACCAGACCATGCAGCAGGCCGGCGGCGGCCGCGAACACGGCGACGCCCGCGTCGCGCAACTTCATGTTCAGCGCCACCAGCGCGCCGGCGAGGGCGAACGACAGGGTGGTCAGCAGCGGCGAGGCGGCCGTGGCGGGCCAGTAGGCGCCGACGAGGATTCCGGCCATCCACGCGAGGGGAAGCGCGAACAACGCATAACGCGCCGCGCCGCTGCCGCGCTGGCCGGCGAGCAGGGCCAGCGCGACCACCACCAGCAGGTCCGACGGCGTCACCGCGAAGTGGGCGACGCCGTCGTAGAAGTCGCCGAAACCGGTCTCGACCAGGTGCGCGTGGGCCGGCGCCGCGACCGCCGCCGACAGCGCGGCGAGGGACCGAAAAACCGCCGGCCGTTTCATGCAAACGCCTTCCACAGGAAGAACACGCCCGCGAGGGCGACACCGCCGCCGGCGGCGCGCACCGCGCCGCGCCCCGCCGACCAGCGATAGGCGACGCCGATCAGGATGCCGACCGCGTGCAGCAAGCCCGTGGCGGTGACGAAACCGAGGCTGTAGAGCAGCCCGCTGGCCCCCTCGGGCAGCTCGCTGCCATGGGCATGGCCGTGAAAGATCGCGAACAGGCCCACCAGCACGGCGGCGAGCCAGAGCGGCGGGCGCGTTTCCATCAGCACCACGGCGCCCAGGACGATGGCCGAGGCGGCGATGCCGATCTCGACGCCGGGCAGGGGAAAGCCCAGCAGGCCCATGAGGCCGCCCAGCGCCATCATCACCGGGAAGGCCACCGGCAGCACCCAGACCGCCGGCGCGCCGAGCACCGCGCCCCAAAGGCCCACGGCGACCATGGCGACCACGTGGTCCAGGCCCGAGACCGGGTGGTGCAGGCCGGCCAGGAAGCCGACGGCCTGGCCCGCTTCCTGGTGCGCCAGCGCCGAGGCCGGCGCGAGCACCAGCAGCAGGGCGGCGAGGGTTCGATAGTTCTTCAACAATTTCATCTCCGTGTTCATGCCACACCCCTCAATAGAATCGCGACGCGTTGTATCGTCCAAAAGGCACCCAGGGTGCCGACCAGATAGCCGGGAAAGCGCTCCACCAGTGTGGAGGTCTTGAACTCGAGCAAGCGTAGCGAACGGATGGCCAGCAGGATCGCGAGCACGAAGGCGAGCTGGCCGATCTCGACACCGACGTTGAACATGAGCAGCGCCAGGGGAATCTCGCCCTTGGGCAAGCCCAGCTGGGCCAGCCCGCTGGCGAAGCCGAAGCCGTGCAGCAGGCCGAACGCGAACGCGACGACCCACGGATGGCGGATGGTGAAGCTGGTCTCGCCGCGCCAGGAACGCACGATCTCCGGGCCAAGGAACAGAATCGAGAGGGCGATGGCGGCGTTCAGCGGCAAGGCCGGCACATGGGCCACGCCCAGCGTCGCCGCGGCCAGGGTGATGCTGTGGGCCAGCGTGAACGCGGTCACCGTTTTCAGCAGCATCCAGCGGTCGCGCACGATCAGCAGCAGGCCGAGCACGAACAGCAGATGGTCGACGCCCTGGAGGATGTGCTCGATGCCCAGGTGCAGGTAGGCCCAGGCGCCGCCGGGGCCGCCGTCCTCGGTCGAGCCGCGCAGGCGCGCGGAGGACTGGCCCGCGGACAGGGCATAGACATGGGAATTGCCGTCGAGCCAGAAAACCTTCACCAGCGCGGCGGAGAAATTCTTGCCCACACCCTCGACTTTCAGCGTGCCGGTCAAACCCGCGTCGCCGCAGCTCACCCGGTTTCCCTCGGCCTGGCAGCCGAGCGGCCACACCGGTTTCAGTTCATCGCCGGGCTGGGCTTTTTCCCCGGCCGACCAGTACATCGTGAACTGCCCGGGCGCGGTTTCGCGCAACTGCATTTCGGCCATGCTCAGTTCGTGGGCCGCCGCCGAAAAGCTCAGCAGCGCCAGCAGGACGAGCAGGAAGATGCGCGGCATGCCGCTCATTTCTCCACCGCCTCGGTCCTGACGATGTATTTGCCGGCCAGCGCGCGCACGGCGGCGGTGCGTTGTTCGGCCATGGTGGCATCGGTCCAGTCCTGCAACACGATGCCGCGCAGGGTCGCGAAATCGGCCGGTTTCGCCTGCGTGATCGCGTCGAGGCGGATCGCGCGCCAGCCGTCGCGGGTCTGCATGGCCTGCCATTCGCTGGAATGGACGTGTTGCAGCGCCTTCGCGAACTCGTCTCCGTAGCTCTGCACGATGTTGGCCTGGGGCCGGCCCTTGAACACGCGCAGGCCGGCCTTGGCCTCGCCCGGCGCGCCCGCGTTCAGGGCCGCGACAAAGGCGCGCATGGCGGCTTCGCTATTCTCGCCGGCGAGGATCGCCTCCTGGAAATCGTAGCGCGCCGGCTCGTCGTATTTGGCGCGATGCTGCTCGAACCAGCCGCGCAGCAGCTTGTCGTCGTAGGGCGGCAATTTGACGTTCGCGTCGACGATGCTGAGCGCCTTGAAGATGACCCGCTCGCGGATCGCGGTGTCGCCCTTGTCGACCTGCAATGCCAAGCCTTCCCGGTAGAGGACTTCGTTGTCCAGCCAGACCTGGCGCAAGGCCCGCATTTCCTCGGCGTTGGGCTCGCGGCCGCGCGAGTTCTTGAACACTTGCCTGGCCTCGTCATCCACCTGGGCGCTGACGACGATGACGCGCGGATCGTCGCCGCGGCCGGAGATGAAATGGTTGGCGACAAACAGCAGTCCGCCCAGGACGAGGAAGTGCAGCAGCGGTTCGCGCAGCCAGTTCCGCCATTTCCCTGGACGAGCGGGCGCGTTGGCTTCCTTATCGTTATCGCCGTTATCGCGAGTGGGAGAGGGAAGCGCCGAGGATAGGGTGTCGTTCATCTTGGAGGTCAAGGTCAAAGCGATGGGGACGATATGAAGAAGGCGCCGCGCGTTTCGGCGCGGCGCCTCGGGGGTGCCGTCGGAAGTTCAGGCGAAAAACTTACGCGCCCAATTTCTTGTCGCGGCGGCCGACCCGCCACATCACGCCGGCCAGGCCCAGGCCCAGCAGGATGGCTTCGCTGGGTTCCGGCACGGCGCTGATGGTCAGGTTGTCGATGCCGGCGCCGACGGCGTCGCCGAAGGTGATGGACTTGGCAATGCCATTAAAGGCCACGGCCGCATAGCTCCAGTTGCAGTAGGGCGCGTCGGAACAGCCGTTGGTCTGGGCGTTGTCCACCAGGGCGAAGGCGGCCAAACGGGTGCCGGTGCCATCCAGGCCGGAGTAGACGCTGACCACCGCGAAGTCCGTGGTCGAATACCAGAACGACGCCGCGGTGAAACCGGTGGCGAAATTCATGGTGGAACCGACATCGTTGACGGCCATCACGCCGACGGGGGACGGGGCGTTGGAGAAGTAGAGGCCGGCGTCGTCGTTCTGCAGCGCCATGGCGTCCAGACCGAAGGAAACGCCGTCATAGAAATCGCCGATGGACGTGAAGCTCTCGGGCGCGTCGAAATCCATGACGACGTCGGCGGAGAAAGCCGGCGCGGCGGCCAGCAGACCCGCGACCAGGGCGGGGATCAGGTTCAGTTTCATTGCAATGCTCCTAAATCAAAGGGTGTTCATTGGGGACGCGCGTCGGCGCGTCCCCGGACTGGTGTTACTGGACGCCGGCGACGACCGTGGAACCCGTCACCTGGACGTAGATCGGGTTGCTGTAGAACCACAGGTCGGCCCAGGCGGCCACGTCATAGGCGACCATCTTCTGGCCGTTCACCACGGGCAGGTGGTTCGGGCAACCGTCGATGGGCGCCATGCCGGCCGTGTAGGTGTCGCCGTTGGCCGGCACGTTGCCGCCGACGGCGGTACAGGGGATCGACAGGGGAGCCACCGCGCGGTTGTTGCCGCCGGCATTGGTGTAGGCGTCGGTCAACGGGTTGCCGCTGGCGTCGGTCTCGAAGGGCACCGCGGCCGGCAGGTTGGTACCGCGCAGGCGCACATACTGGGACGCCTGCACCGCCGGGATGCGGAACACCATGGACTTGAACTCGGGATGGCCGGCGACGGTCGCCCAAGTCGCATCGCTGAAGCTCTTGATGACCGCGGCGGAAGTGTTCTTCGCGGCGGCGGGGACGGTGCTCATGTCCGGATTGTCGACCCAGTTGTCGGGCCAGGCGCCGGCATAGCCGGCGCTGCCCGGCTGCTTGTAGCCGGTGACCATGCCGCGGATGACGTCCACGTGATCCAGCACGGGCATGTTCATGGGCTGCTCGATGCCGATCTGCTTCAGGGACGGATTGGCGAAGGAGTAGGGCGAGTAGTTGGTGCCGTCGGGATCGCGCACCACGGCGGCGACGACGATCTCGGCGCCGGGACGCACGACCAGCTTCTCGCCCATGGTGGCGCAACCGGACACGTCGGTGTCGGTGTTGCCCAGGGCGGCGCTCACCGCGATCTTCTCCACGGCGGAGTCGGTGCGCTTGGCGATGCCGCTGTAGGAGGCGCAGGCGACGAAGGCCAGGCGGTCGATCAACTGGCCGCTGGCGGCGAAGCCGTTGCCGGTGCGCAGGCCGTCGACGATGGCCTGGGGACGCATCTTGGTATCGTTGCCGGTGCGCACCATGGTGAAGTTGCGCTGGTATTCGCCGGGATAGAAGTCCTGGGTGGAGCGGCGGTCGTCGGGGCCGAATTGGCCGCGGTTATGCCAGTCGGAACTGGCGAAGAACCACCAGTTGCGGCCTTCTCCCAGCAGCGCGTCCCACACGCCGCCGACCTTGGCGCCGTAGACGCCGGTGCCGCCCCAGGTGGTGCCGCCCACGGAGTCGACAGCCACGCCGCCGATATTGTTGCGGTTGGGGTAGTACTCGCCGCGGTCGGAGGAAGCGCCGTGGCCGGGCTGGGTTTCGAAGCCGAACGCCACCTTGGGCGCGGCGTTGTTGAAGTTGCGCAGATGCTCGATGTTGAAGCCGTTGCTGCCGCCGGGGTTGAACGGGCCGGCGCGCTCCAGGTGGGCGGGCACGTAGTAGCTGGCGTTGGGGTGGTAGGCGGCCATCCACTTCAGGCCTTCCAGGGTCTTCTGGTGGCCGGCGTCGCCGCTGTTGTTGGTCAGCTTGGCCGCGGTCGCGTTCCAGTTCGGGTCGGCGGCGTTCAGGCTGCCGGTGACGGAACAATCCCAGCCCTGGCCGCCGCCCCGGCTGTTGTCGGTGTCGCCGCGGTCGAAGCAGTAGCTCCACTGGGACAGCGCGGTGGCGTTGCCGATGGGGGTATAGCCGGCGCTCGCGGGCAGGATGGCGTGGTCGATGGCGGAGGGAAGCTGGCCGCTGATCACGCTCATGGAGGTGTGCTCATGGCCGGCGACGACGGATTCCATGCCCATGAACACGGGCACGCCCTTCAGGGCGGTCAGGTACTCGGCGATGGGGTAGGAGATTTCCTGGATGGACTGCCAACGCCACATGCTGGGGTTGGACTGGCTGCTCAGGGGGGTACCGTTGGAGGCGTTGCCCTTCACGGCGGCGGCGCCGATGCTGTTGGCCCAGGTGGTGGTGGGGCCCTTGCCGGCGACATAGGGGTAGGCCGGGGTGGCGATGGTCTCGTCCTCGACCAGGGAACAGTTGCGGTTGCCGTTGCCGCCGTGGCCGGCTTGCACGAACCAGTCCAGGCCCCAGGGCGTGTCGGTCTTGTCGGTGACTTTCTTGACCAGCTTCTGCATGGAGATGGAGCCGTCGGAGCAGGTCGTGTGGTTGTGGAAGTCGCCGGTCGCGTAGGTGCCGGCGGTCTTCGCCGCGCTGGCGATGCCGGGCATGGCGGCCAGCGCCATGGCGCCGACCGCCATGGCCGCGGCCATGGCGATGGGGCTCATCTTGAATTGATGGTTCATTGGTGGTGTTCCTCTCTTAAATGGGGGGCGGGTATACGGGGAGGGGGCTGCCTGAAACTTGGGAGGTGGCTTCCCGAAAGGGAGCCTAAAGGGCGGATATGACCGATCCGTGAAGCTTCGATGAATTTACCTTCGGGCGAAGCGCCACCATGACTCACGGACGTTCGGTCACGGGCGCGGCGGCGGGACGCAGCAGCCGGCTGGGAAACGCCGGGAGTCCGCCCATGTAATCAACGTTCAGGGTGGCGTTCAAGCTGCCCCCCTTCTCGAACACGAGCGTGAGCGGATAGGAACGGGCGATCAGCAGCGGCTGCTTGAGCCCCACCAGACGGATATGCGTGCCGTCCTCGGCGAGCAGAAGCTCGCGACCTTTGGGAATGAGCAGGTTCACCGCGCCGCTCGCGCCTTCCCGGACCAACTCCGCCCCCTCGGCGACGGGCGTCTCGACGCCGATCAGGCGGTCGGCCTCGCTGACTTCGTCGAACTTCATGCTGACCACGGCGGTGGAGGCGTCAGGCTCCGAGGCGCGGGTCCAGGGATGCCAGACGCGCAAGCGGGTGGTGAAGAACTCGCAGGCCCGCGCCGAAGGCAGGGCCAGGGAAGCGCACAAGGCAAGGCCCGCGCGCAGGGCATCGCGCCGGTTCATGGGTGTGGACATGGCTTTTCCTCGAGGCGCCGGAACACGCGGGGCGCCGGCTGGAAATCTGAGGAAACGCAATGTACGGGGTGCCTGTGAAACTTTCGTGACCGAACCATGATAGTTCCCGAGCCGTCGCCCGCCGTCGCCCACCCTCGTCCACCCGCCCCGCCCGGGCGCCAGTCCGGCCACGCGAGAGGCCCAAGAGATCCCTTCCGGCGCCTGAAAACAGGACCGTCACGAATTTGTCATGAGTCGCTTCCTAGAATGCGGGGCTGGTTCGACTCCCCCTCCTCCCCTTTCAGCGTCATCGCCATGCAAGAAGTCATCGGAATTTTCCCCACCCCCATCATGCGCGTGCCGGGCGCCTTGTCACCCGGTCTGGTCGCGGGCCTGGTCGAGCACTTCAGCGCGGTCGCCACCGAGGAGAACAACTCCTCCGACAACCTGACCCACACCACCATGCTGCGCCCCAGCGACAGCCCGCTGCTGGTCGAGGCGGCGGTGCTGCTCACGCCCCGGGTGGCGGACTACGGCGCCCTGCTGTTCGGCGAGCGCCTGGGCTGGTCCCTTAAGGAGATGTGGGTGAACGTCATGGACTTCGGCGGCCACCAGGCCATGCACAACCACGCCAACAGCTTCATCTCCGGCGTGGTCTATCTCACGCCCACCCATCCCGACTCGCGCACCATGTTCATGAAGTCCCCGGGCGGCACCGAGTATGCGTTCAAGAACGACCACAAGGGCGTGGCCGTCGGCCCCTACAACGCGGAAAAATGGATCAGCCCCCAGCCCGAGCCGGGCGATCTGGTGATGTTCCCCAGCTACCTGATGCACGCGGTGCCGCCGAACCGGGGCGAGCGGCGCATCACCATGCCCTTCAACGCGATTCCGGCCAGCCTGGATTCCTGGGGCTACAAAATCTCCTTCAGCGGCTGAAGGGCGGTGGCCGAAGTGGCTGAACTGGAAGCGGCCTCCGTTTCGGTTCCAGCGTCCGCCGCCGGCCCGCTGCCCGCCGCGCGGACGCTGAATGCGCGCCGGCGCCTCGCCTTCGCCCTCATGGTGGCGTCCGGCTTCGCCGGCCTCGGCTACCAGATCGTCTGGACCCAGCAAAGCGCGCTCTGGCTCGGCCACGAAGCGGCGGCCGTGCTCGCCGTCGTCGCCGCCTTCTTCGGCGGCCTCGCGCTGGGCGCCCTGCTGCTGGGGCCGCGCATCGACCGCAGCGCGCGGCCCGCGCGCTGGTACGCCGGCTGCGAGGCGGTCATCGGCCTGTGGAGCCTGGCCCTCGCCTTCCTGCTGGCGCCGGTCACCGGCTGGTTGCTCGATCTCATCGGCGCCCAGCCTTCTCCCGCCTGGCACTGGTCGGTGGCCTTCTGCGGCACCTTCCTGCTGCTGCTGCCGGCGACGGCGGCCATGGGCGCCACGCTGCCGGCCATGGAGCGGGCACTGGCGCGGCTGCGCGACGCGGGTAGCGACATCGCCGGACTGTACGCGGGCAACACCTTCGGCGCCGTCCTCGGCGTGCTCGCCGCCGCCTTTTGGCTGGTGCCCACCTTCGGCCTGACCCTCACCGCCGCCGTGTGCGCGGCGCTGAACCTGCTTTGCGCCGGCGTGGCGTTCCGGCTGTTCGCCGATATGCCCGCCGACGCGGCAACGCCGGCCCGCGCTTCCGCCCCCGGCGTATTGCCCCTGCTCGCCGCCACCGGCCTGCTCGGCATCGGCTACGAGGTGCTCGTGGTCCGCGTGCTGAGCCAGGTGGCGGAGAACACCGTGTACACCTTCGCGATCCTGCTCGCGGTGTACCTGGTCGGCACCGCCCTCGGCGCCGCCGCGTACGGCCGCTGGCGGCCAAAAGACGCTTCGGCGCGCCCGCTCGACCGCAACGACGTCACGCGCGACCGCCTTCTGAGCCTGCTCGCGGGCGCCTGCCTGCTCGGCATCCTGAGCCTGGCCGGCGCCCGGGAGGCCAAGGCGTGGGCCCTGCACACGCTGGGCGCCGGCATGGCGACCGCGCTGGCCGCCGAAGCCCTGCTGGCGATCGCGGCCTTCCTGCCGCCCACCCTGGTCATGGGCGCGCTGTTCAGCCATCTGAGCACCCGCGCGCGCCAAGCCGGCATCGGCTTCGGACGCGCCCTGGGCGTCAACACCCTGGGCGCCGCCCTCGCGCCGGTGCTGTTCGGCGTGGTGCTGGTGCCCGCGGCCGGTCCGAAGATCGCTTTGCTGCTGGTCGCCGCCGGCTATCTCGCCTTGTCCACGCGGCAGGCGTGGCGCGCGCCGACCCACTGGGCCGCCGTGGGCGCCACCCTGGCGCTGGCCATATGGGCCCCTTCCCTGGCGATCGTCGACGTGCCGGAAGGCGGGCGACTGGTGAGCCACGTCGAGGGCGCGATGGCCACGGTCAGCGTGGTGGAGAACGCGGACGGCGTCGCCACCCTGCACATCAACAACCGCCAGCAGGAAGGCAGCAGCACGACCCTGTTCGCCGACGCGCGCCAGGCCCTGCTGCCCGTCCTGCTCCACCCCGCGCCGCGGCGCGCCCTGTTTCTCGGCCTGGGCACCGGTATCACCGCGTCGGCGGCGGCGGAGGATCCCCTGCTGCGAGTGGACGCGGTGGAACTGCTGCCGGAGGTCATCGCCGCCTCGGCCCGGTTCACACCCGAGCTGACGGGAGGCGCGCCCAACCCGCGTCTGCGCCTGATGAGCGCCGACGCGCGCCGCTACGCGCGCGCCAGCCGCGCGCGCTACGACCTGATCGTCTCCGACAACTTCCACCCGGCGCGCAGCGGCTCCGGCGCCCTGTACACCGTCGAGCATTTCCGGGCGGTGCGCGAGCGGCTCGCGCCGGGTGGGCTGTTCTGCCAATGGCTGCCCCTGCATCAGCTCGATCTCGACACCCTGCGCAGCATCGCGCGCAGCTTCCTCGCCGTTTACCCGCGCGGCTGGGCGATGCTGGCCACCAATAGCCTGGACACGCCCACCGTGGGGCTGATCGCGCGCGGCGACGGCGGCCGCCTCGATGTCGAGCAGGCGCGCGCGCGTCTCGCCGGCGCGGCGATGCCGCATCGCCCCGCCGAATTCGGCATCGCCGACGAATTCGCCCTGCTGGGCGGCTTCATCGCCGGTCCGCGCGCCCTCGCCCGCTTCGCCGGCGACGCGCCCCTCAACACCGACGACCACCCGGTGGTGATCTACCGCGCGCCGCGCATCACCTACGCGCCCGATTCCTCGCCGCGCGACCGGCTGATCGCCCTGTTGCGGGAAGTCGATATCCAGCCGGACGAGCTGCTGACGCCGCCCCGCGATCCCGCCTGGCCGGCCCGCCTGGCCGCCTACTGGACGGCGCGCGACCGCTTCATCGCGGCGGGCCGCGACGTGCGGCCGTCCGCCGACGCGCGGCGCATGCTGGCCCAGGTGCGCGCGCCGCTCCTGGCCGCGCTGCGCATCAGTCCCGAGTTCCGCCCCGCCTACGACCCGCTGCTGCGCATGGCGCTGGCCCTGGCGCAAAGCGACCCCGCCGCCGCCCGCGCGCTGCTGGAGGAACTCCGGCGGGCGCAGCCCGCGCGGCCGGAGGCGACAGAGATTTTGCGCGAACTGGAAAAACCGGCGCATGGGTGAGGGCCGCTCCCGGCCGGCCGCGCCGGGGCATCCCTGATCCATTCGGCGGCCGGAGCGCGCCCACTGTCCGGCGCGGCATCTCCCGCAAACAGGCCGCCCCGGGAGCGCGTGCCGGGAGCGCGTGCCGGGAGGGCTCAATCGTCCGGGAGGCAGGCTTCCCGTCTGCCGGCGGGAATGCGCCCTTCAGCGGCCTTCAGCGACGGTCATGACGCGGGTTTGGCTGGAGGAAGGCGCGCGTCCGCCTGCCGGTCATCAGGCGGACCGGGCTCCGCTTTCACGGGCATCCCATTTCGCCTTGATGTCCAGAATCTCCGGCAGGATCGACGCGAAGGACGCCACGAGGCGCGGCTCGAAATGGCCGCCCGAACTCTCCCACAGGTTCGCCAGCGCGAGATCGACGGGCCAAGCCTCCTTGTAGGGGCGTTTCATCGTCAGGGCATCGAACACATCCGCCAGGGCGACGATGCGCGCCGACTCGGGAATCGCCTCCCCCGCCAGCCCGTCCGGATAGCCGCTGCCGTCCCACTTTTCGTGGTGCCGCAGGGCGACTTCGGCCGCGATCCGGAACACCGGCGCGTCGCTTGCCTTGAGGATGTCGAAGCCGATGCGGGTATGGGTCTTCATGATCGCCCATTCCTCGGCATCGAGTTTGCCCGGTTTGCGCAGGATGGTGTCCGGGATGCCCACCTTGCCGGTGTCATGCATGGGCGCGGCCAGTTCGATCATGCCGCACGCCTCTTCGCTCCAGCCGAGGGCGGACGCCAGGGCGCGCGCGTACGCCGCCATGCGCCAGATATGCAGACCGGTGTCCGTATCGTTGAAATGGCCCGCCTCCCCCAGCATGAAGATCGCCTCGCGATAGCTTTGCTCGAGGCGCGCGGATCGCACCAGGGACAGGTGTGTCGCCACCCGGGCGCGCACGATGGCGGGAGAAACGGGCTTGACGAGGTAGTCGACGGCGCCCACCGCGAAACCCTTGGCCTCGTCTCCCACTTCGGCAAGGCCGGTGACGAAAATCACCGGGATGTTTTCGGTGGCCTGGTCGGCTTTCAAGGCCTGGCAAACCGCATAGCCATCCATGTCCGGCATGTTGATGTCGAGCAGGATCAGGGAGGGCGCGTGCTTGCGCGCCGCCAGCAGGGCCTCGGCGCCGTCGCGGGCGAAGGCGAGCCGGTATTCGTCGGCGAGAACCTGGCGAAGCGCGGCCAGATTTTGCGGCTCGTCGTCCACGATCAGAATGGGTCCAGTCGGCATGGTCATACCTCCAGTGATATGCCCAACTCGCTGGCGAGCGCTCGGACATGGGTTTCGCAGCCGCGGAAGTCGAAGTCCTCCAGGGCGGCTCGGAGTGGAGCGAGGCGCTCGGGCGTCAGGTATCGACCCAAGTCCGCCAATATGGGTTCCAAGGTGGCCGGGTTGTCGGCATCCAAGGCCTGGATGGCCCTGGACAGCAAAGGCGCGATGTCATCCCGGGAAACCCCTGTGGCATCGGCTTCCACGCGTGCCGTATCCGGGGAAGCGTAGCGGGCGATGGAAGCCAGCGCCCTGTCCAGAACGTGCTGGAACTCGGCCAGAACGGCGCCGGCATCTGCGCCCGGCCGCCCCAGCAGGAGTTCCGCCTCGCCGGCGAGGGCGAACACCTCGTCCAGGGCCAGGTTGCCGGCCGCCCCCTTCAATTTGTGGGCCAGGGCGGCGGCCGCGGACGGCTCCAATTCGGCCAGTTGGCGGCCGCTATCCGCGTAATCGCGGGCGAATTTTTCCAGGTAGCGGCGATAGACATCGGCATTCTTCCAGACCGACAGACCCCGTTGCAGGTTCAAACCGGGCAGGTCGCCGGCGTTGTCCGAGGCCGGCGCGGCCCTTTCCGGCGGCGGCATCCCGGCCTCGGCAGGCGCGGGTTTCGCGTGCCAGCGGGTGAGCTTGCGGATCAAGGCGATGGCGGCATCCACGTCGAAGGGCTTGGCGATGAAATCGGTCATGCCGGCGGCGGTGGCCGCCTCGTGCTGCTCCCTGAACGCGCCGGCGGTCAACGCGACCACGGGAAGTTTCTCCAAGCCTCGGCTGCGGCGGATGGCGCGGGTCGCCTCGTAGCCATCCATGACCGGCATCTGGACATCCATCAGGACGATCTCGACCCCATCCGGATGCCGGCGCAACCATTCCACCGCCTGCTTGCCATCGTTGGCCAGGATCACGCTCGCGCCTTCGCCGGTGAATATCTGTTGCGCCACTTCCCGGTTGATTTCGCTGTCGTCCACGACCAGCATGCGCAGCCCGGCCAGACGCCGCGAATGGGAGGGGACATGGGTCGTGTCTGTCTTGTCGCCGTGGCAGGCACGGCGCGACCTGGCGACCGCGTCGTAGAGCGTCGACGCGGTCACCGGTTTGCTCAACACCGCGTCCACCAGAACGCTGTCCGGCTCGGCAAGCAGCGTCTCCCGGGAATGGGCCGTGACCATGACCACGATGGGCCCGCGTTCCTCGCGCAGGGCTTCGTGTATGGCGCGCGCGGTGGCAAGGCCATCCATGCCCGGCATCTTCCAGTCGAGGATGAGCACTTCCCGCGCGCCGCCCGTTTCATGCTGCCGCAATACCCTTTGCACGGCGGCTTCGCCGGAATCCACCGTGCTCGCCTGCCAGCCCAGCGAAGCGGCCGTGATGCGCAGGGCTTCCCTGGCGATGGGATTGTCGTCCGCGACCAGCACCTCCAGCCGCGACATGGCGGAGTCGGAATAATTGATGTCCTTGGCCCGCTCGAAATCGATGACGAACCAGAACTCGCTGCCCTTGCCCGGTTCGCTGGCGACCTCCAGATTCCCTCCCATCAGTTCCACCAACCGCCGGCTGATGCTCAACCCCAGGCCCGTGCCGCCGAAACGGCGGGTGGTGGAGGCGTCCGCCTGGCTGAAGGGGGCGAAGATTTCCTTTCGCCTGTCCTGGGAAATGCCGATTCCCGTATCCTGTACCGAAAAACGCAATGAGACGTTCCGGTCCAACTCGGACACGCGGGAAATCCCCACCTGAACATGGCCGTGATCGGTGAATTTGATGGCGTTACCGGTCAGGTTGATCAGTATCTGTTCCAGCCGCAGCGCGTCGCCATATAAAAACTCGGCCCCGGGCCCGGGCGGAGAAATGACCAGTTCGATATCCTTGTCGCTGGCGCTGGCGGACATGACGGTGGCCAGGTTGTCCAACACCTCGCACAGGCGGAACGGCGCCCTTTCCAGCTCGAGGCGACCGGCCTCGATCTTGGAAAAGTCCAGGATGTCGTTGATGATGCCCTGCAAGGTGCGGCCGGCATTGCGTATCTTGCGCACCATTTCGTAGGCGCTGTCCGGCAAACTGGCCCTTTCCAGCAGATAGGCGAGTCCGAGAATGGCGTTCATCGGGGTGCGTATCTCGTGACTCATGTTGGCGAGGAACGCCGCCTTCGCGCGACTGGCGCCTTCGGCGGCCTCCGCGCGCGCCGCCAGCTCCCGGTTGAGTTGCTGGATATGGGCGCGGGAACGCGCCATCCACGCGCTGAATGCCGCGGCCAGCAGCGCCAGCGCCCCGACGACGGGCGCGATCGAACCCCAGACCCGGCGCTCCACCGCGTCCAGCGTCGGTGCCGGTATGCGGATGACCGCCCGCCAAAGATAGTCGTCCCGGCCTTTGATCACCGAAGGCTTGCCCGACGAAAGCGACTCGTCCGTCTGCACTTCGGCCACCGGAATGACGCTGGCCCAGGTCCATAGATCGCCGGCCAGGCGGGCTTGGCCCCGGAAAGCCGCGCTTATCGCGTTCCAGGCCTGAGGATGACGCGCCGCCAGCGTCGTCGGCTTGCCCAGGATGAAGCCCCACTCGTCCTCCCGGGTCGGTCCGCGCAGCCAGTAGCCACCCCGGTTGAGCAACATCAGGCGATCCGAATTTTTCCCCGCGGCATGGAGCATCGCATCGAGCAAGCCCTGGCCCAGATAGTTCACGATCAGAATGCCCTGGCGGACGCCCTGATCGTCGAACAGGGGCGTCGCGAAGCGGACCATCGGCTTATGGGGAATTTCGACCTGTCCCTTCTCGATGTTCAGGTCGAAGGGGGAGATATAGATGCCCTTGCGGGGCAGCCGGGACGCCTGGATGAAGTAGGGCCGGTCGGATTTGTCCTGCAATTGATCGTCGGGAACCCGTTGCGCCCGGCCATGCTTGAAATTCAAACGCACGCGTTCCATGCCGTTCCGGTCGATCCAGCGGACCTGGTCGAAGACGCTATGGGCATTCATGTACCCGGAGAAAACTTCGCCGGCCAGATCCAGATTTGCCGGCGTGGGCTGGTTGATCGCCCGCCGCAAGTCCGGCAGGTTCGCCAGGAAACTCAAATCGGCCGAGATATCGCGCAGGCCCAGCCGCAATGCCTGGGTCGCGAGTTGCGCCGTATCCCTGTCCGCGTCGGCCAATTGTTGCTGTTCATGGCGGATTTCCGCGTCCGCGAACAGGTATCCCCCCAAACCGATCAAGGCCAGCGCCGGCAGGCAATAGACAAAAAACGCGAGGACTACGCCGCTGGATAAACTCGTTCGAACGCGACCGTTCCGGGCATACGTGGAAATTTGGAATACCTCCGTGTCTCTATTTTTTGGACTACAGCAGACACTTAAACGGCCTATTTTTTCCCTTCTTGAGACAGGGCCGGTAAAACAAATATACCAGCCGGCTCGGCGAATATCCGGCTCGGCGAGGCGCCGATCATCCTATTCCCGTGGAGGCGCATCGTCCGGCCGGCCGATTCCGCCACCGGCGCCTAGGGTGCCGCCGCATCCCGCAACAGCGGCGCCAGCGCCGGCCAGTCGGCGACCGGCCCGGTGTGGGCGAACAGCACCAGACCGTGCCGGTCCAGCACGTAGGTGGTGGGAAACACCCGCGCCACCTCCCGATCGCCGATGCGACGGCCATCGGCCAATCGGAATGCGCCTTCTTTTTCCGCCGCCCGCCCGCCATCGGAAACGGGCAGCGACAGGCCCTTGCCCGCGACCCATGCCCGCGAGCGGGCCACGGGTTCCCGCACCGGCATGAACACGAAACGGATATCGCCGCGCGCCCGCAACGCGGCGTGGAGGCGTTGCAGAGCCGGCATTTCCCGCTGGCAGGGCGGACACCAGGATCCCCAGAAGTGCAGAACCACCACGCGCCCCAGATCGTCCGACAACTTGCGCGGCTTGCCGGCGGGATCCCGGTAAGCCAGGTTCGGGAAGCGCTGGCCCGGTTTCAGCCCCACGCCCGCCCGCGCCGCCTGGGCACCGCTTGCATAGGGGCGCCAGGCACCCGCCCAGGCGCGGGCATCGAATACCTTCTCATCGTCCACCGCGTAGGCCAGGCAAGCGCGCCGGGCCTGGGCCGCGCAATCCGCCAGGGCGCCCTGGCGGGCCAGTTCCGCGCTGGACATCTCCGCGCGCCAGGACCAGGCGCCACCGGGGGCGATGGCGAAGGCGCGATGCGGTTGGGCGCGCAGGAATTCGACGTAGCCGCTCCGGCCCGCGCCGTCGAGGGGCGGCAGGGTTCTCACGTCATCGCCGGGCCACGCCGAACCGGCGGCGCCGGCGAGCAGCAGGCACAGGCGTGCGGCACCCAGCCCGGCCGGCACCGCGCCGGGTGGCGAGCCGCCGAAAGCACGCGTGTCGGCGCTCTTCCCTGCAACAAGCAACCGGATGAACATGGCATTTCCTCCCATCGACAATCCGCGCAGCGCGCCGCTGCCGAGCAAACGGCCCCGTTCGGCGCCGCTCGAGCGGCCTGTTCCCGCCGAGAAGAGCTTGTTGTTTTTCCCGGCGGCGATCAAGCCCATGCCGATGCGAATCTGGCGCCGGACGGCTAAAGCTTGGGCTCCGGTATCCGTTAAGTCCACTAGGATTAAAGGTGAATAAATCAGGACGGCGCACGAGGGCCAGCACACTCATGCGCCACAAGGAGGCTGCGGTATCCATGACCAGTAGCGACACCCCCCAGGTGCCGATTCGCCATGCGGAAACGGCTTGACGGCGCGTTCCGCGCCGATGGCAACCCCTATGACATCCCGCGAAGATTCCAAACCCGATAGCCGCGCCCGCGCCGCCGGGCTGGAAAGCCAGGGCGAGGTGTTGCGCATCGTCGTGATCTACGCCGCGTTCGCCTCGGCCTGGATTCTCTTTTCGGACCGCATCGCGGGCATGCTGTTCGGCGATCCCGCCACCTTGATGCTGGTCAGCGTCATCAAGGGCTGGGTTTTCGTCGCCACCACCGCCGTGCTGCTCTACTGGCTGATGCGGCGCCGGCTCGGCGCGGCTTCGCGCGCCATCGTCCCGCAGGCTTTCCACTCCCGGCTCGCCGTCGCATTGCTGGCGCTCACCGTGGCGGCGATCACGGCGCTCGCCATAAAGATGACCTACACCCAGCACGGCGAGCGGGAGGCGGAGCGCCTGCAGACCATCGCCGATCTCAAGACCCGCCAGATCGCCGAGTGGCTGAAGGAACGCCGGGGCGATGCCCACTTCCTCAGCGTCAGCGGCTTCTATGCCGAGTACTACCAGCGCTGGCGCGAGCAGGGCGATGCCGCCAGCCTGGATCGCCTGCAAAAACGCCTGGACCAATTCCGCGAGGACAACGGCATCGCCGCGATCAGTTTGCTGGACGACAAGGGCGCGCTGATGTGGGGATCGGAGAAGGCGCCGAAGACCCTCCCTCCGTTACTGACCAATGCGGTGCATCGCGCGGCCGGCTCCCGCATGATCAAACTGGTCGGCCCGTATCGCGACCAAAGTGGAAGACCGCGCCTGGATTACGTCGTCCCGCTCGTCAACTTGGCCGCGCCCACGCCCAGCCTGGTCTTGCACATCGACCCCGAGGACTGGCTCTTCGCCACCCTGCGATCCTGGCCGACGCCCAGCGCCAGCGGCGAGACGCTGTTGTTCCGGCGCGAGGGCGACCACATCCTGTTCCTGAACGAGTTGCGCCACCGGCGCGATACGGCGGCCAAGCTCGAGCTGCCGCTGGATTCGTCCCGAGTGTTGGCCGTGCAGGTCGCGCGCGGCGACGTCGAACCGGGCCGGGTGCTGGAAGGCGTGGATTACCGGAACGTGCCGGCCGTGGGCGTGGTGCGCCACATTCCCGGCTCCGACTGGTATCTGGTGGCCAAGCTGGACCGGGCGGAATACTACGGCCAGGCCCTGCGGGACAGCGTCTGGATCACCCTGGTCGGCATCCTGGTCCTGTTCACGACCCTCGCCGTCATGTACCTCATGCGCCAACGCCAGGAATTGGCCATGGGCGCCCGGCTCAGCCAATCCCAGGCCGAGCGGCTGCGCGCCCTGCGCCTGTTGGCCACCATCGCCGACAGTTCCGAGGACGCGATCCTCGCCAAGGATTTGGAAGGGCGCTACCTGCTGTTCAACCGGGCGGCGGAGGCCTTCACCGGCAAAAGCGCCGAGGAAGTCCTGGGCCGGGACGATTACATCCTGTTCCCGCCCGACGAGGCGAAGATGCTACAGGAGCACGGCCGCCAGGTGATCGCCGAGAACCGCGTCATCACCGTGGAAGAGGTGCTCACCACCCCGCACGGAGCGCGCACCTTCCTGGCCACCAAGGGCCCCTTGCACGACGATCATGGCGCGATCACCGGCATCTACAGCATTTCCCGCGACATCACCCAACGCAAGAAGGCCGAGGAATCCCTGAGCGACCAGATGAACCGCTTCCGATTCCTGCTGGATCACTCCCGCGACGGCATCGTCATCATCGACCAGGACCACAGGATCGTCGAGGCGAACCAGCGCTTCGCGGACATGCTGGGCTATGAACGGGAAGCGCTCTACCGACTGCGGACCTGGGACTTCGAGGCCAAGTACGACGAGCGGGCGATCCGCGAAGATTTTTCCGATATCAGCAGTACCAATCTGATCTTCGAGACCCGGCATCGGCGCCAGGACGGCAGCGTATATGACGTGGAGATCAGCGCCAGCGGCACCCACTGGGCCGGGCAGGAACTGGTCCTCTGCATCTGCCGCGACATCACCCAGCGCAAGCACGACGAAGCGACCCGCATTCGCCAGACCGAGGAACTGAGGCGCCGCAACGAGGAGCTGGAGCGGTTCAACCGCGTCAGCGTCGGGCGCGAGTTGGACATGATCGATCTGAAGCAGCGGATCAATGAACTCTCGCGCCTGCTCGATCGGGAACCGCCGTATCCACTGGCATTTGCCGACGCGCTCGACGACCCGGGCGGGGAGAAATCGCCGTGATGAACGACTTCGGCCTTTCTCGCGGGCAGGGCGCGGCCGGGGATGGCGCTGGCATGAGACTCTCCGCCTATCTCACGCGATTGATCTGGCTATGCCTGCTTCCCCTGGTCCTGCTGGCGACCTGGCTGGCCTATGACAACGTGCAGACGCTCCAGGCCGAGCGCGACCAGGAGGCCTCGAATCTGGCCAAGAATTTCGCCAACTCGATCGATCAGTTTTTGAAGTCGCGCATGCGCGGCCTGAACGTATTGACCTTGTCCCCCTTGGCGGACGATCCGGCGCGCTGGAAAGCGCTTTATCAGGAAGCGCAGGGATTCCGTGAAAGCTTCGGCAGCCATGTCGTGTTTTCCGATGTGGGCGAGCCGATGCGGATGCTGTTCAATACCCGCGTGCCTTTCGGCACCCCGCTGCCGCCCCTGCCGCGTCCCAAGGGCCATTCCTCCGCGACGACGGCCCTGGCGACAGGAAAACCCGCGGTCGGCGACCGCTTCTTCGGACCGATCGCCAAGGAACCCCTGGTCTCCATCGCGGTACCCGCATTGCGGGAAGGCAAGGCCGTCTACCTCATGGTCACCGTATTCGAGGCAAGCCTGTTTCAGCAGCGCCTCGACGCCGTTGCGCTACCCAACGGCTACGTCATGAGCTTGTTGGATGGCAAGGGCGCGACCATCGCCCGGCGCGGCGCGCCAGGGCCAATCCCGCCAAAGGACGGGGATGCGCCGGGGCGTTATGTCGCCAAGTCCGAGTTGTCTCCTTGGTCGGTGGTTCTGGAAATCCCGCGCGATGTCTACCGCGCGCCGCTGCTCGCGGCCGCGACCGCGTTGGTCGCCGCGATTCTGGGTGCCACGCTGGTCGCCATGCTGGGCGGCATGCTGGCCAGCAAACGGCTGAGCAGATCGATGACCGCGCTATTGGCCACGCCCGCGTCCGATGCCCCGGCGCCTGAAATCGCGGAAATTGCCGCGCTGCGCCGCCAACTCGACTTGGCCGCGCTCACTCGCCAGACCGCCGAGGCCACCCAGCGCGAAAGCGAGGAACGCTTCCGGCGGCTTTTCGACGAGGCCCCGCTCCCACTTGGCCTAGTCAGCCCGGAAGGGGCATTCCTGGCGTTGAACACACAATTTACGCGCGTGTTCGGCTACACCCTCGCCGACATGGCAACGATCGACGATTGGTGGCGGCTCGCCTTCCCGGACATCGATTACCGGTCCAGGGTCGTGAAAAACTGGGACGCCGTTGTGGCGCGCGACGCCGACCACGGCGCGGATGTGGAAAAAGGCGAGCACCGGATAACCTGCAAGGATGGGACGGTACGCACCATGCTGGTATCCAGCATCCTCCTGAAGGATGGGATGCTTGCCGCCTTCTTCGACATCAGCGCGCGCAGAGAGATCGAACAGGCCTTGCGGGAGAGCGAGGAACGTCTCCAGTTCTTCATCCACTACGCGCCGGCCTCCCTCGCCATGTTCGACCGCGACATGCGCTACATCGCCGTCAGCCGCCGCTGGAAGGACGACTACCAGTTGGGCGACCGGGACATCGTCGGTCTCTCCCACTATGAAGTCTTTCCGGATATTCCCGAACGCTGGAAGGCCATCCACCGCCGCGCCCTGGCCGGCGAGGTGATCCGCTCCGACGAGGACGGTTTCGAGCGTGAGGACGGCAACACGCAATGGTTGCGCTGGGAGGTCCGTCCCTGGCACGTCGCCGACGGCGGCGTGGGCGGCGTCGTCGTCTTTTCCGAGGACATCACCCAGCACAAACTGGCGGAGGAATCCCTCGCCAAGATTCAGGCCGCCATGCTGGAGGAGCAGCGGCGGCAGCGGCTGGCCGCCCTCAACCTGATGGAGGACGCGGTGGAGGCGCGGGCGCGCGTGGAAACGGCCAACATCGCCCTGCGCGAGAGCGAGGGGCGCTTCCGCGCCCTGGTGGAACAATCCCTGGCCGGCATCTACATCATCCAGGACGGGCGCTTCCGCTACGTCAATCCGGGTTTCGCCGCGATCTTCGGCTACGCGTCCCCGGAACAACTGATCGACAAGGTGCCGGTGAGCGAACTGGTGTCGCCCGAGGACCGCGCGCGCGTCGCCGAAAACGTGCGCCGTCGGCTGGAGGGCGAACTCGACAATCTCCATTACGCCTTCGTCGGTGTGCGCCGGAACGGCACCCCCATCGACGCGGAGGTGCACGGCCGCGCCTTCGAGTACCAGGGCCGCCCCGCGGTCATCGGCCTGGTGCTGGACGTGACCGAGCGCAACAAGGCCGAAGCCGCGGCGCGGATCAACGAGATGCGCTACCGCGCCCTGGTGGATCAGGCGGCGGACGCCCTGTTCGTGCACGACCACAACGGCCGCTTCCTGGAGGTGAACCAGCGCGCCTGCGACAGCGTCGGCTATTCCAAGGAGGAACTGCTGACCATGGGGGTGACCGATCTCGAGCAGGATTTGGATCTGGTCGGCGCCCAGGCGGCCTGGAGTTGGATCGAGCCCGGCTCGGCCACCACGCTATACGGCCATCAGCGCCGCAAGGACGGCAGCGTCTTTCCCGTGGAAATCCGCTTCGGGCTGCTGGCCATCGACGGACAACGGCTGTATATCGGCCTGGTGCGGGACATCACGGAACGGGAGCGGGCCGAATCGGCCATCCGGGAAGGCGAAAACCGTCTCCATCTCGCGCTGGACGCGGCCCATTCCGGCATCTGGGAATGGGAACTCGCCAGCAACCGGAACATCTGGTCCGACGAGGTGTTCCGTTTGTACGGCCTCTCCCCCGAAAACAGCGAACCCACCTATGAGGTCTGGCTGGAAGCGATCCATCCGGATGACCGCGCGACGGTGGCGGCCGCGGTCAACGAGGCCGCCGGCCGCGGCGCGCCGCTGAACGTGGAATGGCGCGTCAACGCCCCGGGTGTCGAGCGCTGGTTGATGTCGCGCGGCCAGCCCGAGCTGGACGACACGGGCAAGCCGACGCGCTATCGCGGCATCGTCATGGACATCACCGAGCGGAAGCGCTCCGAATCCGCCCTGCGCGCCAGCGAGGAGCGCTTCCGGCAACTGTTCGAAACCATGCAGGAAGGCTTCCTGCTGGCCGAGGCCATCGAGGATGAGACCGGCGCCCCCGTCGATTGGCGCTATCTGGACATCAACCCCTCCCACACCCGCATCATCGGACTGCCCCGGGAAGCGGTGCTCGGCCACACCGTGAATGAACTGTTCCCCGGCCTGACGCCCGACTGGTTCGAGGCCTTCGCCCTGGCCGCCTACGGCGCCGAGCAGGTCAACCTGGAAGCCTATGTCGGCGCCACGGGCCACTATTACGAAAACTTCCTGTACTCGCCGAAACGCGGCCAGATCGCCTGCATCTTCAGCGATATCACCGAGCGCAAGCGGGCGGAGCGCATCTCCGCGACCCAGAACACCATCCTGGAAATGGTGGCTTCGGGCGCGCCGCTGCCCGCGGTTCTCGATACGCTGACCCGCGCCATCGAGGAGATGGCACCGGACATGCTGACCTCCATCCTGTTGCTGGAGGATGGCGTGCATCTGCGCCACGGCGCCGCCCCCAGTCTGCCGGAAGCCTACATCCAAGCCATCGATGGCGCGCCCATCGGCGAAGGCGCGGGTTCCTGCGGCACGGCGGCCTGGCGCGGGGAAACCGTGGCGGTGGACGACATCGCCAACGATCCGCTCTGGCAGGACTATCGCGATCTCGCCCTGCCCCATGGCCTGCGCGCGTGCTGGTCCACGCCGATCCTGTCGCCCAACGGCGACGTGCTGGGCACCTTCGCCGTCTACTACCGGGCGCCGCGCAAACCCGCCGATCATCACAACGAACTGATCGGCATGGCGGTGCACGCCGCCGCCATCGCCATCCTGCGCGACCGGGAGGAAAGGGCCTTGCGCGAAAGCGAGCGGCGCTTCCACGACATCGTCAACGCCTCCGCCGACTGGGTCTGGGAGATCGACGCCGCCGGGCGTTACACCTACGTCTCCGAGAGCGTCCGGGATCTGCTCGGCTACGAGCCGGACGACCTGCTCGGCAAATCGCCCATCGACATCATGCCGCCCGAGGAAGCGGCGCGGGTCGGCGCCGAGCTCGCCGGCATCGCGGCGCGCAAGGAACCCTTCCGCGATCTGGACAACCTCTGCCTGGGCAAGGACGGCATGCGCCATTTCATCCAGACCACCGGCATGCCCATCCTGGACGGCGCCGGCAATCTGCTGGGCTACCGCGGCCTGGACCGGGACGTGTCGGCCCAGAAACACGCGGAGAACGCGTTGCGGGAAAGCACCGACCGGCTGCGCACGCTGGTCAGCACCATTCCGGATCTGGTCTGGATGAAGGATCCCGATGGCGTCTATCTGATCTGCAACCCCCGCTTCGAGGAACTGTACGGCGCCAAGGAGGCGGACATCATCGGCAAGAGCGACTACGACTTCGTGGACGAGGCCATGGCCGATTCCTTCCGCGCCAACGATCTGCGCGCCATCGCCGCCGGCGCGCCGTCCGTCAACGAGGAGGAGTTGACCTACGCTTCCGACGGCCACAAGGAACTGGTGCAGACCATCAAGACCCCGGTTTACGACTTCACCGGCAAGGTCATCGGCGTGCTGGGCATCGCGCGGGACATCACCGATCGGAAACGGGCCGAGCGGGAACTGGAACAGCACCGCCACCATCTGGAGGAGCTGGTGACGAAACGCACCGCCGACCTGGAAAGCGCCCACCGCCAACTGCGCGAGACCCAGTTCGCCATGGGCCGGGCCGGCATCGCCATCCATTGGGTGGATGCCGCGACCGGGCAATTCCTGGACGTGAACGAACGCGCCTGCGAAATGCTGGGCTACAGCCGCGACGAAATGCTGGCCATGACCATACCCGACATCGATCCGAATTTCCCGAAAGGGGAATTCGCGCTCGCCACGGAAGACCTGCGCCGCCAGAGACACTCCCGCTTCGAATCCACCAACCGGGCCCGGGATGGCCACCTCGTCCCGGTGGAGGTCACGCTCTACTATCTCGAGAGATCCGGGCGGGAAGCGCCCCGTTTCGTCACCTTCCTGACCGATATCAGTTCACGCAAGGAAGTCGAACGGGAGTTGCTCAAGGCGAAACAGCAGGCGGAAGCGGCGAACCGCGCCAAGAGCGCCTTCCTCGCCAACATGAGCCACGAGATCCGCACGCCGATGAACGCCATCCTGGGCTTGACCCACCTGCTGGCTCGCCACCTGGACGACCCCGCCGGCCTGGACAAGCTGGACAAGATCGACGGCGCCGCGAACCACCTGCTCTCGGTCATCAACGACATCCTGGACATCTCCAAGATCGAGGCGGGCAAGCTGAGCCTGGAATCCGTGGCCTTCTCCCCCGTCGCCCTGTTCGACCAGGTGCGCTCCCTGATCAACGAACGGGTGCAGGCAAAGGGCCTGAGCTTCCAGACCGACACCGACCACCTGCCGCCGGTGCTGACCGGCGACGTGACGCGCCTGCGCCAGGCACTGCTCAACTACCTGGGCAACGCGGTCAAATTCACCGAGCGGGGCGGCATCCTGCTCGACGCCCGCATCGAGGAGGAAAGCGGCAACGATCTTCTGGTGCGTTTCGAGGTCATCGACACCGGCATCGGCATCGCGCCCGAGAATCAGGCCAGGCTGTTCAGCGCCTTCGAACAGGCGGACGGTTCCACCACCCGGCGCTACGGCGGCACCGGCCTGGGCCTGGCCATCACGCGCCGCCTGGCGGTGCTGATGGGCGGCGAAGCCGGCGTGGACAGCTCGCCCGGCCAGGGCAGCACGTTCTGGTTCACGGCCCGCCTGGGCAAGCACGCAAGCGCGCTGTTGCCGGCGGCCCCATCCCAGTTGCCCGGCTCCGCCGAGGCCCAACTCGCCTACCTGCATCGTGGCGCCCGCGTGCTGCTGGCCGAGGATAATCTGGTCAACCAGGAAGTCGCCAGAGAGTTGCTGAACCAGGCCGGCCTGGAGGTGGATGTCGCCGAGAACGGCCGTATCGCCCTGGAAATGGCCATGCGTTCACCCTATGACCTGGTTCTGATGGACATGCAGATGCCGGAGATGGACGGCGTGGAAGCCACCCGGGAAATCCGCGGGCTGCCCGGCTGGGCGCGCATCCCCATCCTCGCCATGACCGCCAACGCCTTCGGCGAGGACCGCAAGCGCTGCCTGGACGCGGGCATGAACGACCATGTGGCCAAACCGGTGGATCCGGACATCCTGTACGCCACGATCTTGCGCTGGCTGGGCCCGAAGCAGGCCGTCGGCGTGCCGACCCCCATGCCGCACCCGGTCCCGCCCGCCGTCCCATCCAGCGCCGGCGCGCCCGGGGACGCCGCCGCCGCCCGGCAACGCGCATGGCTGCACGGCATTCCCGGCCTGGACGCGGCATCCGGCCTGCTGTGCGTGAACGGCCACCTGGAACGCTATGTTTCGCTGCTCGACAAGCTGGTCACCAATCACGCCATGGATATGGCCACATTGCGCGTCCATCTCGCCGCCGGGGAAAGCGGCGAGGCGCGCCGCGTCGCCCATTCCCTCAAGGGCGCGGCCGCCACCCTGGGCGCAGTCGAACTGCGCGCCGCGGCGGCGGCGCTGGAACAGGCGATCCTCACCGGTTCGCCGGCCGCGGAAGAGGACATCCTGATCGACCGGGTGGAACGAGCGCAGGCGGATCTGGCTGCGTCCCTGGGCAATCCGCCAAGCCGGCGCGACGCGGCGGCGCCGGCGGGAAGCGAACCGCCCGGCGCGGAGGCCTTGATGAACGAGCTGGAAAATCTCCTGCACGAAGGCAACATCGAGGCCGGCGCGAAGCTACGCCAATCGGCGTCCCTGCTCGCCGCCCGCCTGGGCGAAGACGCGGCCCTGCTGGAAAAACAGATCGCCGATTTCGATTTCGAGAAAGCCCTGCTGACGCTGCGCAAGGCGCGCAAGCACCGATAGGGCGCGCCGGAACGCCATTCCGTCATTCCCTATTCCCTATTCCCTCGCGGGTCGGATGGATGCCGGCTGACATCGGTCAAGGCCGGGGTTTTCATTCCGCTCCAGCATTCGCCCTCCCACTTTTTTCTGGAAATCCACCATGCAGATCGACATCCCGGTACACAACCACGACCGCGCCGACGGCATCTATGAATTCGACGCGCGCGGCATCGCCAAGCGCTTTCGCCATGCCGCCATCTTCGGCGCCTTGGACGCCCTGGCGCCAGGCGAACGCATGCGCTTCGTCAACGACCACAATCCCATTCCCCTGCTCCAGCAGATGCAAGCCCGCTACGGCGAGCGGGTGGAAATCCACTACCTGGACCAGGGTGCCGGGGGCGTCACCATCGATTTCATCGTCAAAGCGGTGTGAACCTGGATGACGGCGATGCGCGGCCCGGCGGCGCCATTCTTTTTCCGGCGAAGGCATTGCCGGTCCTGACACCATGCTGATCGCCCTCATCGCCGCCACCCTGCTCGCCTTCCTTGCCGGCCAGGCGCTGCCCAAGGCCATCGGCGCCGCGCCGGCCGTGTGGGCGCATCTGGTGCTGGCGCTGGGCGTCATGAGCCTGATCACCGCCGCCATGCAGCATTTCGTGCCGGTGCTGACCCGGGGCCGGGCGGCCGGACCCTGGACCGCGCGCCTGCCCTTCCTGATGCTGGCGGCCGGCGCGCTGGCCATGACGATCTTCGCCGGCTGGCTGGATTACTTCTGGATCGTTGCCGCCGCCGCTCCGGCCCTGGCCGGCGCGCTGGCCATGCTGGCCTGGATGCGCGCCATGGCGCGCAGGACGCTGGGCAGGCCCCATCCCGGCCTGGACTGGTATGTCGCCGCCATGGGCTGTCTGGCGCTGGGGCTCGCCGCCGCGATGTTTATCCCGCTGTTGCCCGAGTGGCATGCCCCACTGCGCGCATTCCACCTGCATATCAACCTATATGGCTTCGTTGCTCTGACCGCCGTCGGCACTTTGCAGGTGCTCATGCCCACCGCCGCGAACCAGGCCGATCCCCGGGTCGCCGCGCGCCTGCGCGGCGACCTGAAATGGGCGCTCGCCGGCGGCCTGCTGCTGGCCGCCGGCAAGGCCTGGCTGCCGCCCCTGGCCTGGCTGGGCGGACTGCTCTGGGCCTGGGTCGCCGGCCACATGGGCCATGCCTGGTGGCGCCTGCACCGGGCCCGCATCTTCGCCTGGCATGGCGCCGAGCCGGTCCTGGCGGCGGCGCTCGCCGGCTTCGTCTGCGCCCTCGCCGGCACCCTGTTCGGGCCGGCCGGCCTGGAGCCGCTCAGCATCTTCCTGCCCGGCTTCCTCATGCCCCTGGTTACCGGCGCGGCAGGCCAACTGGCGCCGGTCTGGGTCGCGGCCGGCCGGCCGGCCAGCCGGCATGCCCGGGATCGGGCGCGGATCACCCGCTGGAACGGCCCGCGCGCCCTGTTGTTCGTGAGCGCCGCCGTGCTGCCTCTACTCGCTTTCAAGTGCTCGGGCATGCCGGCCTTGACCGCGCTGGTCTGGTTCGGCATCGTGTTCGGGATCTGGCTTTATCGGGATACCGACTGAACATGCTGTCCGAACGCGTCCATACCTTCGGCCAATACCTGCTGAAAAAACACGGAGAACGGGTGCACAAGATCGCCCTCGACGCGGGCTTCACCTGCCCGAACCGGGACGGCGCCAAGGGCATCGGCGGCTGCACCTTCTGCAACAACAATTCCTTCAGCCCCAACGATCGCGAGTCCGCCCCCTTGGCCGAGCAGCTCGCCTCCGGCCGGCGCGGCATCGACCGGCGCACGCGGGCGCGCAAGTACCTGGCCTACTTCCAGGCCTACACCAATACCTATGCCGACGTGACCCAGCTCAAGGCCCTGTACGACCAGGCCCTGGCCATGGACGGCATGATCGGACTGTCGGTGGGCACCCGGCCGGACTGCGTGCCGCCCGCGGTGCTGGACCTGCTCGCCGGCTATCGCGACCAGGGCATGGAAGTGTGGCTGGAACTGGGCCTGCAATCCGCCTTCGATGCGAGCCTGGCGCGGGTCAACCGGGGCCACGGCTTGCAGGAGTACGTGCACACGACCCGGGCGGCGCGGCGCCTGGGCATTCCGGTCTGCACCCACCTGATCGCCGGCCTGCCCGGCGAGGATGCCTGGCACGCCCGGGAAACCCTGGACATCGTCCTGGACATCGGCACCGACGGCCTCAAGCTGCATCCCCTGCATGTGGTCAAAGGCACCCGGCTCGCCAACGAGTGGCGGCGCGGCGAATACACGCCGCTGACCCTAGAGGCGTACGTGGATATCGCCGCCGACCTGATCGAGCGCACCCCCTGGGACATCGTCTACCACCGGGTCACCGGCACCGCGCCGGAGAAGCTGCTGCTGGCGCCCACCTGGTGCGCGGGCAAATGGCCGGTGGTGAACGCCATCGTCGCCGAACTGGAAAAGCGCGGCAGCCGCCAGGGCCGGGCTTTTTTTGGGCATAATTCAGGACAAGAAGGTGTGTTTAACGCCGAAATCTCTGAAATCGAAGCGCCGATACAAGCATGACGAATCCCACTTCCCCGACTCGCCGCTCCCCCCTTTCAAAAAGGGGGGCTGGGGGGGATTTAGCCCGGCTTGACCGCTCCACCACCTGTAAATCCCCCCTAACCCCCCTTTACAAAGGGGGGAATTAACTCCCACCCACCATGCCCCTGCTTGAACTGATCTGTCCCGCCGGCAGCCTGCCGGCCTTGAAAACCGCCGTGGACCACGGCGCCGACGGCGTCTACCTGGGCCTCAAGGACAACACCAACGCGCGCAACTTCGCCGGCCTGAACTTCGACGAGAAGTCGCTGAAGGACGGCATCCGCTACGCCCAGGGCAAGGGCCGCAAGGTGCTCATGGCCCTCAACACCTATCCCCAGCCCGCGACCCTGCCGCGCTGGCACAAGGCGGTGGACACCGCCGCCGAGCTGGGCGTGGACGCCATCATCCTGGCCGATCCGGGCCTCATGGGCTACGCGCGGAAGACCCATCCGGACCTGCGTCTGCACCTGTCGGTCCAAGGCTCCGCCACCAGCTACGAGGCCATCAACTTCTACCGGGAGCGCTTCGGCATCCAGCGCGCGGTGCTGCCCCGGGTGCTGTCCCTGGCCCAGGTGGAGAACGTGGCGAGCAACACCGAAGTCGAGATCGAGCTGTTCGGCTTCGGCGGCCTGTGCGTCATGGTGGAGGGCCGCTGCCTGCTGTCCTCCTACGCCTGCGGCGACTCGCCCAACACCTTCGGCGCCTGCTCCCCCGGCCACGCGGTGCGCTGGGAACAAACGCCCAAGGGCATGGAAACCCGCCTCAACGGCGTGCTCATCGACCGCTACGCGGACCATGAAAAAGCCGGCTACCCCACCCTGTGCAAGGGCCGCTTCGCGGTCCAGGGCGAGACCTACTACGCCCTGGAGGAGCCCACCAGCCTGAACAGCCTGGAGATGCTGCCGGAGATGGCGCGCATGGGCATCGCCGCGGTGAAGATCGAGGGCCGCCAGCGCAGCCCCGCCTACGTGGCCCAGGTCACCAAGGTCTGGCGCGCCGCCATCGACGCGGTGAAGCGGGCACCCGACGCCTTCAAGGCCACGCCGGTCTGGATGGCGGAACTGGCCAAGGTCTCGGAAGGCAGCATGAACACCCTGGGCGCGTATTACCGGCCGTGGAAATGATCCTGGATGAAAGAGGAAGGGGTGTGGATGCTTGCGAAACGCTTGAATCCGTGGTTCCCCCCTTTGGAAAAGGGGGGCTAGGGGGGATTCCCCAACGCCCGAACCACATCCCGCCGCTGAAATCCCCCTCGATCCCCCTTTTCCAAAGGGGGAAGCAACCCCGGCCCACGCCAGCGGCATCAATCTCATCAAGTAACGCGAATAGAGCCTTTCCCTTCCCCCTTCACGCGAAGCCCACATGAAACTCACCCTCGGCCCCCTCCTCTACTACTGGTCCCGGGAAGACACGCTGGCTTTTTATGAGGCTGCCCTGTCCTGGCCGCTGGACGTCGTCTACCTGGGCGAGACCGTGTGTTCCCGGCGCCATCTTCTGCGCCTGCCCGACTGGCTCGATCTGGCGGAGAAGCTCGCCGCCGCCGGCAAGGAAGTGGTGCTGTCCAGCCAGACCCTGATCGAATCCGAATCCGACCTGAAGGCCCTGCGCAAGGTCATCGCCGACGGCCGTTTCCTGGTCGAAGCCAACGAATGGGGCGCGGTGCGCCTGCTCGCGCAAGCGAAGCGGCCCTTCGTCGCCGGCCCCACCCTGAACGCCTACAACCCGGACACCCTGGCCCTGCTCGCCGAACTGGGCGCCACGCGCTGGGTGCCCCCGGTGGAGATGCCGCGCGAGATGCTGTTGGCCATGCGCGCGGCTTCGTGCGCGTCTTCGTCATTCCCGGAGAAGATGGAAACCGAGCTGTTCGCCCACGGCCGTCTGCCCCTGGCCTTTTCGGCGCGCTGCTTCACCGCGCGCCACTACAACCTGCAGAAGGACGACTGCCAGTTCCGCTGCCTGGACCATCCGGACGGCCTGGTGCTGTCTTCCCGGGAAGGCGAGGATTTCCTCGCCATCAACGGCATCCAGACCCAGTCGGCGAAGGTCATGAGCCTGGCCCATCGCCTGGATGAACTGCGCGCGGCGAACGTGACGCTGTTGCGCCTCTCGCCCCAGTCGCGCCACATGGAACGGGTGGTCACCGTGTACCGGCATCTGCTCGACGGCAGCCTCGCGCCCGCCGACGCGCCCGCCAGCCTGGCGCCCATGATGCCCGCCCAGCCCTGCGACGGTTACTGGCTGGGCGAAGCCGGCATGGCCTACCGGCCCCAACGCCACCTCGAGGAAATACGCCCATGAAATTGCCCATGCCCAAGCTGCCCATGCCCAAGCTGCCCATGCCCAAGCTGCCCGCGCCGAAGTTTCCCGCGCTTAAGTTTCCCACTCATTTCCCGGACTTTCCGCCCGCCCTGTCCCGAGTGGTGTCCCGGCTGCCGGCGTGGCCCCCCTCCCAGGCCTTCGCCGCCGCCTGCAACCGGACCGCCTGGCCCACCCTGCGGGAACTGGACTGGACCCCGGTGCTGGGCCGGCGCTTCCGCATCCATGTGCGCGATCTCGGCCTGTCCGTGTTCCTCTCCGTGCGCGGCGACGGCTTCCACGCGGAGAAAAGCGGCGCCGTGGAAGTCACGTTCACCGCGAGCGCCCGGGATTTCTCGGCGCTCGCCCTGCGCTGGGAAGACCCGGACACCCTGTTCTTCAACCGCCGCCTGCTGATCGAGGGCGATACGGATCTGGGGCTGACCCTGAAAAACCTGCTGGACGCCGTCGATTGGGACGAACTGGCGGCCCGCATGCCCCTGGGTCTGGGTCGCGTCGCGCAAGGCATCAAGGCCCGCGCCGACGCGGCGGACGCGCTCGCCGCCCACTGACCCCCGGATCATCGCGCGGGGCGTATTTCCAACAACGGGGTCGGGCCGGTCCGTCGGCGGGATATCGGATCGGACGTTCGCGGCGGCATCGCGGGTAAACTGGCGCGGTTATCCCGAACCGCCGCCGGTTCCCCGCTCCGCCAGGCGCGCCCCTCATGGCCCAGCAATCCATCAATCGCCTCGAAAAGCTTTCCCGCACCCTCACGGACAACATCCTGCTGGTGACGGGCCTGCTGGTTCTGCTCATCGTCGTGCTGGCGGCGAGCATGACCTGGCAGATCTATTCGGTGCGCGGCGAACTCAGTCATGTCACCCACGAACGGGTGCGAAAACTGCAAGTCATCACCGATCTGCTGGAGGCCGCCTACAACCGGCATGTCTCCCTGGTGAATTTCACCCTGAGCGCCGATCCCTTCGAGCGGGACGAGTACGCGATGGCCTTCCACAGTCATGGCTACGGCGTCGGCAAGGCGCGCCTCGAATTCCGGGAAATGCCCCTGGACGCCTTCGAAAACAACAACATGCTGGAGCAGGACAAGCTGATCCGGGACATCGTCGCGTTCCAGGACGAAGCCCTGGACCGGGCCCAGGCGGACGACCTGGCTTCCGCGCGGAAGCTGCTGGCCGGTGAGTTGCGCCGCCTGGCCGGCCAATACGACCACGCCATCGAGGCCTTGCGCCAATACGAGGCGCGCCAGATCGAGATCGCCGGCGACAAGGCCCAGGCCACGATGGAGGCGGCGATACGGCAAAGCCTGATCCTGGCCGCCATCGCCATCGGCCTCGCCCTGGTCATCAGTTTCTCGGTGCGGCGCCAGTTGCGCCTGAAGACCCGACAGATCAGCGAGAACCTGGACGCGTTGCGCGCGAGCGAGGAAATGCTGCGCCACGAGGCCGAGCACGACCCGCTGACCCGCCTCGCCAACCGCACCCTGTTCTTCCTGAAAGTCAAAGAAGCCATCGAACTGGCCCGGGACGGCGAAAAGGAAATCGCGATCCTGTATCTGGACATGGACCAGTTCAAACCGGTCAACGATGCCTACGGCCACAACGTCGGCGACCAGCTCCTGCAGATCGTCGCGCAACGCTTGACCGCCAGCGTGCGCCAGAACGACACGGTGGCGCGCCTGGGCGGCGACGAATTCGCCATCCTGCTCACCGACCTGCGTCCGGACGACGACTGCGTGCACATCCAGGAAACCGTGCAAAGACGGCTGGCGAATCCGGTCTCCCTGTCCGGCCATCTGATCCAGCCGCAAGGCAGTCTGGGTATGGCCATCTATCCCCGCGACGGCATCGACGCGGAAACCCTGCTGGCGGTGGCCGACCAGGCCATGTTCCAGATCAAGCGGCGGCGCCAGGAAAACGCCGCCTGATCCGGCCCCCGCCCGGGCGGCGAATTTCCGAGGGGACCACTGAGTCATTCGCGAATCGTCATTGCGAGCGAAGCGCGGCAATCCATAAGACATCCAGAATCGACAGCTTATGGATCGCCACGTCGCTACGCTCCAGATCAAGCGGCGGCGCCAGGAAAACGCCGCCTGATCCGGCCCCCGGGCGACGAATTACCGAGGGGACCACTGAGTCATTCGCAAATCGTCATTGCGAGCGAAGCGCGGCAATCCATAAGACATCCAGAATCGACAGCTTATGGATCGCCACGTCGCTGCGCTCCAGATCAAGCGGTGGCGCCAGGAAAACGCCACCTGATCCGGCCCCCGGGCGGCGAATTACCGAGGGGACCACTGAGTCATCCGCGAATCGTCATTGCGAGCGAAGCGCGGCAATCCATAAGACATCCAGAATCGACAGCTTAAGGATCGCCACGTCTCTAAGCGCCTCGCGATGACCGAATAAGCCCGCAATTCCTGAGCTTTGCATAAGAGAAACCACTGCTCTCCCCACCCCAGCCTCCCCACAAGTGGGGAGGAGGCTGGGGTGGGGGGACAAGCCCCGACCAATGGTCGCATGCCATCACCTTCCAGAACATCAGTCCCGCTCAAGCGTGACGCTCACCGGAAAGTGGTCGCTGCCCCCCCCGTATCGCGCTCGCCCGGGCTGATACCGAAGCGCCAAGGCCCCAGCTTGTTGCGCAGCGACATCAGGGCCTTCCCTTCGATCCGGGCATCCCCCCGCTGGCGCCAGCCGCTTTTCCCAATGACCACGCCGCGGCTCACCAGGATCTGATCCAGCATGTTCCAGCGCCCGCCGTAATAATGCGAACCCGCGCCGGACGCCAGAATCGGCCACATGAGATTCAGCAGATAAGGGTTTCTTCCGTTCGCCACCTGCCGGCTGTCGTTGGTCGAGAGCGCGTATTCGGCCAGCGAGCGATTGAACGGTTCGTCGTTGAAGTCCCCCATCACGACGATGGCGACATCCTCGCCCAGCTCCGCCTGAATCCGCTCGATCCAATACGCCAGGGTTTCCCCCGCGGTCATGCGATAGGGCTCGGATTCATATTGCCCGGCCGATCTCGCGGGCCAGTGATTGCCCACCAGCACCAGCGTCCGCCCATCGATCCAGAAATTCACCTGGAACAGCTCGCGCGTCGCATAGCGTTTGACGATCCAATGCTGAAACATTTCGCCGGGCGAAGCGCCGGCGATTTGCGGATCGTAGAGAAAGGCGACGTCGATCCCCCAGTTGTCGCTGGTGTCCGCATGGGCGACCTCATAATGGCGCCCGCCGTCGCCGGCGATTCTCGCCGCCAGTCCGAGCAGCACGTTGCGATTCTCGACTTCGCACACGCCCAGAATGTCCGGACCCGCCCCGGCGTTCATGGCGCGTATCACCTTGGACAATTGGCGCAATTTCGCATCGAGAAGCACGCCGTCCCAACCGAGCAGATCCTTGCCGACGATCCGCTTGAGCTTCTCGGGCCGATCCGCCAACTCCACGTCGAACAGGTTTTCCACATTCCAAAAAGCCAAGAACAATTTGTCCGGCATTTTCATCACTCCTTCAAATGAAATGTGCGGCGGCTGGTCGATGATTATGGAGGGAGGAGGTAGTTTTAAAATTCATGATCCCTCCTTTTGGAGTTGCTCAATCGATGGAACCCGGGAACCAGTAATTTATTCGTCACACCGGCGAAAGCCGGGGTTCAGGTTCCAACCTATGCGGGCTGCGGACAATCGCAAAGATCAACAAACGATTAATTCACAAACCCCAGAGCGGAAAACATTAACATTAACGGTGCGAGCCTGGCCCCTTAATTACTCTTAATTACTCCTTGACGTGGAAGAGAGTATCTCTCGAAGCGATTGTTAGGCGTTCCCGACACGTAAAACGCCTTTCATGTCATCTGTGATTTTGTAACAGTCATCTCTTATTTCTCGCATAAGGTCATGACGTGGTTGAACTAAAGGCTTTGCGGCAGAAGGTTCGATTTCTCTTGCTTCCTGCCACTGGTAATTGAGGGAGAGAAGCTTTAATGATCTATCGAAAACACTATCCATTCTGGCTGCAATGTCTTTGGAAAAATAGAATTCGCTCAACTCAGCCATTTCTGCAAACTTCCACACCTCTTCTTCTTTGATATTGGTGCCTTGGCCAGAGATGTGAACACGAAACCTCGAAAGACCTGAATAGACTTTAAAACGATTCTCATGAAGTGAAATTTCATTTGCTTTCTTGGCAGCCATTGCTTGCCAGCGAGCGTACAAAGCAGCAAGGATTGCCGCAACGGCCGAGCAAAGAGATATCAGGTTTGGAGTATCCATGAGCGCCTAACAGTTGATCGAAAAGCAAATAATTGAGCCTGGCCACTTAATTGGTTGTTTCCAGAGGGAATCACGCCAGGAGGCCGGGCTTGTCCAATAACCGGTTCAGATCGTGGCTCGCTTCGCGATCACGATCTAACCTTAATCGTTACCGTGAAACAGAAATGCCTCTCAGACAACTACCAACCCTCGCAGCACTTGAGTGCCAGCGAAGGATGACCAAAAAAGCAGGCGTAGCGGGCAGCCGACCGTGGCCAAGTGCCACCCCCGTGGACACCTATAGCGTTGGCTGGCTCGCTGCTTGTTTCGTCTTAGGGGGCGGCTTCAAGAAAGCCATGTCTGGTTAGGCGTCACTTTCGCGCAAGCCTAGCACGCAATGGCAGGCGCTGAGTTCGTTCCCTCAGTTCCTTATCGAGATATATCTGAACGCGAACATACCAAAGGTAGAAGCCTAGCGCAGACAGAATCGCGCCCAAAAGAATTCCAAGAGTAGCGGCTAGTCCAAACACTTTGGCGCGCGCTATCACGACTTCCCGGTCCGCAGCGGCCAGTCGGCGTTCAGGCAGGTCAGAAAAGCTCGGCAGCGGCTTTGAGTTTTTAATTTCTCTGAGTGCCTTCTGCAGTGCCGCGGAGTCCCCCTTCTGCTCTGCTGCACCGGCCTCATCCAAAAGTTTCAGCATACGCTCTCCATTCTGCCTTATCTTCTCATTGTGAGCACTTCCTTGTATTTCCAAATCGAAAATGTATTGCGCGTGCGACTTCTTAAAATCGAAAAGAGACTGGTAGTAGAGAACAGCACTTGCGACCAACACAACCAGCCCGAAAAGTGCAAGAAACTTGTATAAGTTATCAGTTGGTGGTGCGAGTTTTGTGAGGTCCATAGTGGAGTGTTGTGAGATTGTCTTCTAACGAATGACTGCGCGGGCCGTGCGATGTGACGCCTAACGAGGCTGTAGAAAAACCCCCACCTTTCGGTTGAGGGGTGAATATAAGGGTACGTGACCCTTCCCCGCACCGAGATCGTCGATCCTGGGGCATTTTGAGAGGTCGAATTTGATCGGATTTTTCGCATAAACAATTTCGGAGGTTTTTCTACAGCGTCAACGTTTCGCTTGAGGGGCGCGGAGACAACAAGCGCAGCTTGCTGGCGGAGCGTCCCTCTCGAAGCGATTGTTGGGCGTATTACTTCGGGACATAAACCACCCGTAACCAAACAGCAGCATTGGGGTTGTCAGGCCATCGCCCCTCGCTTACATCCCGCACAATGAGCTCAGTCCCTGCGGGGAGGGTAATTCCGGGTTTGTCATACTCGTCAATAATCCCCTTCTTGATAGGGGCAACAAGTTTCTGAGAAGTACCGGTTTTCTTGAAGTCTACGATGTGAATATCGCGGGCAACCTTTAGAGCAATGGTATCACCGATTTCAACGAAACGCCTCATGCCTCTTGTTGTTGTATTTTGAACTGATACGTATGGGCCTTCGATGAAGGTCTCTTTGGCGATATTGAAATAACCGGCAAAGATCCATCCCGTATCTCCGGGAAGTGAAGGCAAACGGTCTTCAGCAAAAGAAGCGACAGAGTCTCCTGGGGTGTGGGTTGAGACATATGTCCACGAGGCAATGCCAGCCAGCGCTACCGTCCACGCCATGAAGGCCAGAACAATAATGATGTGGTATGCGTGCTGCCTAGTAAGGGTGGGGAATATGTTCTTTGCAACTATATCGCGGCCAAGATAGAGGAAAGCACCGATAGCAAGACCGGCAGGGGCCGCGATCTGTCCAAATGTTTTCAGTAGATCGAGATCAACACCAATCGACATCAGTGTCTCCTTGACGCCCATTTGGGATAGGGAGAAGCCTCACGGCTCCCCCCTCCCACACCACCGGACGTACGGATCACGTATCCGGCGGTTCGGCAGATTAAGTCGATGTGCGCAGCATACCGCCCGCCCACACCAACCGGAGCGCCTTTTCCTACCGCGCCGACGCAAGCTTCATCCCAGCCACCAGGCTTGCGCCCCATGGACTCGCCGGATGCACTGCTTTCGTCCCTTGGCAAGCGACTTCTCCTCTCTTACAAGCCCCTCTCGTGGCGCCGTTCGGGCCTTCAGTGCTGCACGTTGCGGTCGCGGCTTGTCTGTTCCTCAGCCTTTCGGCATTCGAGTGCCCTAATAGCTTGACCTGTACTTCACCTACTATGCCCTCTGCAGACTCCTCCACGGTATTCAGCATCCGTTGCCAGATGCCCAGCTTCGATCCTCTGAAGTACCGGAGAGGCCTCCCGGGGTAAGACACGTTACCTTCCTTGCGTAGACGCCGGATTTATATCGAAGAGTATCCCTGTGGGACAAAATGCACCCTGTTGCCGCAGATGGAGGACTTCGCGGTCACGTGCCCGCTCGTCCCGAGTGCATCACGCCTCATATCCGGTTTTCCCCCCGTAAAGGGGGACCGAGGTGTTCATCGCCCCGCAATTTCGGATTGGACTTCCTTCAGACCCCGCCTCGCGGCGACGCCCTTGCCCTTCTCCTTGCCTTCGGCTCTGCAATACCTGGCCATCGGACTTTCACCGACGAAGTAACGCGCCATGCCCGGCGCACACGTTTAGCTTGAGGGGCGCGGAAACAGGCGGCGAAGCCGGCTGTTGGAGCGTCCCACTCGAAGCGCCAGTTAGGGAAGCTCTGCGAAACCTACCGGATGCGAGACAATTCAGCCCATCCCAATCGAGCGTAAAGCGAAGACGATGAAGCAACGCAGCCTGGCCGAGACCGGCTACGAGAGGCGGCCGAAGGCCACCAAACGGCAGCGCTTTCTTGCCGAGATGGATGCGGTGATTCCCTGGTCTCGTCTGCTGACGGTGGTGGACGCGGCGCAGCCGAAGATGACAGCGCGCGGAGGCCGCCCGTCGTTTTCCGCCGAAACCATGTTGCGCATCCACTTCATGCAGCAGTGGTTTGCCCTGTCCGACCCCGGCATGGAAGAAGCGTTGCACGACATCCCCGCCATGCGCGCCTTCGCCGGGTTGGACACCGGGGAAGACCTGATCCCCGACGAGAGTTCCATCCTGCGCTTCCGCCACCGCCTGGAGAAACAGGGCCTGGCCGAACGGCTGCTGGCCGAGGTCAACGCCCTGCTCACGGAGAAGGGGCTGCTGTTGCGCCAGGGCACCCTCGTCGACGCCACCCTGATCGCCGCCCCCAGTTCCACCAAGAATCAGCGTGGTGAACGGGATCCCGAGATACGCCAGAGCCAGAAGGGCAACCAGTGGTACTTCGGCATGAAGGCCCACATCGGTGTGGATGCCGAATCGGGGCTGACCCACACCGTGGTCACCACGGCGGCGAACGTCAACGACGTCACCCAGGCCCACGCCCTGCTGCACGGAGAGGAGACCGACGTGTTTGGGGATGCTGGCTACCAGGGAGTGGAGAAACGGGAAGAGAACCAGGCCACCCCGGTCACCTGGCATGTCGCCATGAAGCCCGGCAAGCGCAAGGTCTTGCCGAAGACGGCCTGGGGTGAACTTGCGGAGAAGATTGAACATGCCAAGGCCAGCATCCGCGCCAAGGGCGAACACCCGTTCCGCATCGTCAAGCGTCAGTTCGGCTACCTGAAGACCCGCTACCGGGGTCTGATGAAGAACACCGGGCAGATCGTCACTCTGTTTGCGCTGGCCAATCTGTTCCAGGCGCGGCATCTCTTGTTGGGACTCATGGGAGGGGTGCGTCCATGAAGCGCGGGAGGGCCGGATATCGGCCCGAATCCGGGCGATTGCAACCGGAGATTGCGCATTTATTGTGCAATCCCGGAACCCGAACATGCCCGTATGATTCGACAACGGCGGTTTCAAGTACCAAGTGCAACAGTCGAAGAAAACGAATTGGAATCAGGCTGTTGAGCCTTGATGAGCAATTTGGCGTAGACCTCCAGGGGAGAGCGGAAGCCATGGATTTTGCGAGGCCTGGAATTGAGCTTGAAGGCGATAGCATCCAAGTCGTCCTGGGTGAAGCCGGACAAGTCCGTGCCCTTGGGCAGGTACTGGCGCAACAGGCCGTTGGTGTTCTCGTTCGAGCCGCGTTGCCAGGGACTGTGGGGGTCGGCGAAGTAGACCTTGACCCCGGTGCGTTCAGTCAAAGCCTGGTGCCGGCTCATTTCCTTCCCTTGGTCGTAGGTCAGCGTCTTGCGCATGGGCTCATGCACCCGGTTGAGCGCCTCGGTGAAGCCTTCCAAGGCGGCCTGGGCCGTGCTGCCCGCCATGCGCGCGAGCATGACCAGGCGGCTGGAACGCTCGACCAGCGTGCCCACGGCGGAGCGGTTGGCCGCCCCCTTGATCAGGTCGCCCTCCCAGTGTCCGGGCACCAGGCGGTCCTCGATTTCGTCGGGACGGGCGTGCAGGCTGGTCATGTCGGCAATCTGGCCGCGCCGGTCCTCGCCGCGCGAGCGCGGACGGCGCCCACCCCGGCCTTGCCGCAGGCAGGCGATCAATTCGGCGCGCAACTCCCCGCGTGGCATCACGTACAGGGCGTTGTAGATGGTTTCGTGGGAAACGGTACGCTCGCGATCTTCAGGCCAGACCCGTTTGAGTGTGCCCGCGATCTGCTCGGGCGACCAGCCTTCTCGAAGGTAATGTTCCACCACGCCAAACAGCACCGTGTGCGGCGCCAGCTTGGGCGCGCGACGCGGCTTGAAACGCAGCCTCCTTGCCCGCAGACCCGCTTGCCGGGCGTCATATGCACCCGCCTCCCCCGCGTTGCGGGCCAGCTCCCGACCGATCGTCGACGGCGCGCGATGCAGCTTGCGGGCCATGGCCCGCAAGCTGCATCCCTCACCCTTCATCAGCATCATCGTCGCTCGCTCTTCCATACTCAGTTGTTCGTAATCGTTTCCCATCGCAACACCTTACCAAGGTGTTGCACTTGATTATTGAGCCGGCCCACTGATTGCATCTGGCAATTGCGAATACTTTGCCAAATACCGGTGTTGACTCATTGCGAAGGCGTGGAGTCTTTGGGGGTTGGCTGCAATTTAGTATATTCCTTTTGCAGGTTGTCATACTCACCACTTAATGCGTCCTCTTTGATGCGTATCTTTCTTTGAAGAGAAACAACAAAAGCACTATCTTGATACTGAGGCGGGCGATCTAGATAGATTGACAGTTGTGTGCGCAAATCATCTAGGTCTTGTTTAATCTGATCTATGGCCTTAAGTGACTTCTTTACATTTTCATTGTTCTTAAAAGTTTCTGCCTGAGTCTGGATTTGTTTTTGCTCAGGGGTCAACGTACCTATTTGCCCAGCAATTTGCTGTTGTTGCTGTCTGATGTTTTCAACGGAAATCTTTGCGTTCACGGCCTCGCTTGCAACTTCAAGCCCTGTAATCATGTTACAGGAGCCATGATAGGCAATTGCATCTTTTATACCCATTTCAAGAGTGTAGTCGGCTAGCGGTCTTTTTTTATTTTCCTCAATTAAAATAAGTAACTGGCTCCTTCTGACTCGTATTCCAGGAGAAAGCACGTGAATGGCAAAGTTAGAAAAAAAAGATTCTTTGAACTTCGCATCCACGCCGCTAACAATTCCAGCTGTGCCAGATAGTGTTCTGGCAGCATTCTCGCCTGACACGATAGAACCTGCGCCAGCCAATAGTGTTGTTAAAGACCCAAATGTGAATCCTTGTTGAGCAGATGCCCCTTGTAAGTTGGTTATGTACTCATTACAGCTTTGGTCAGATGCAGCGAGAAGACGATCAATAACTCTATTGCGCTTTAATTGATATATAGCATTGAGGTTTAAGCTGGGTTCTCGCTCGCGTTTGTATTCGGAATAAAAGGAAGCGAAAGCGCACTCAAGATTGCCCTTGGTCTTATTGTTATCTGTTGCCGCTTTATTGTCAGGATATCTTTTGTATTCTTTCAAATAACAGTCATCGGCATTTGACTCGGAAATTAGGGCTTCGAATAGATCAACCCTCAATGATCCATCATCACCAGATAGAACAGTTTTTGCCTTTGAATAATCGTCGGGTCCTCTAAATAAAGTGCAACCGGTCAGTAACCCTAGAAGTAATACATATGTAGCAAATTTCAACATTTTGTTACCCCCTAAATAAATCACCCCTTCAACTAAATCAATCGCACATCGTAAATCAGCATAGGCCTATGATGTCTACCAGGCTGGTGAGAAACTCCCCGCGCCTTATTTGGCGAGGGATTCCGGGCATAATTGGGTCTGGAAAGCGACCCTAAATTGGTGGACCCCCGATGCGCGGTCAGGAAAAACGACAAAACGGCCTGTTCAGCTACGTCAGCCTGGAGGATCGAGTGCTCCGAGCCCCCCCCGCTTCGCACCCTTCGGGTTCTGGTAAACGGCATCCTGGCCAGGAAATCAAAGGGGCCAGGGTCGCAAGGTCGATCCGCTGCCCACTGACCATCCCGCAACTCCTCGAATAACCCGACAGGACATCCCTGAAGTCCGACACCGACTCCCCGAGCCCCGACGCCGACTTTCCGAGCCCCGGCGTCGACTTTCCGAGACCCGACACCGACTTTCCGAGACCTGACACCGGCTCTCCGAGACCCGGCGTCGGGTCTTCGAACCCCGGGCAGTGCCTGGCGCATGCCGGGGGGCCCGCTTCAGGCCTGCGGGGCGCCGTTGCGCGGGCGGCCGGGGAAGCGCTGGCCCAGGTCGTCGGCGATGGCTTGGGCGCCCTGGATGCGGGAGCGGGCGGCGCCGCGCACCGACTGGTAGTAGCTCAGCGCGGCGGTGTAGGCCTCGCTGCCGGCGGCGAGCATGCTGTCGTCCAGGCCGTCCACGACTTGCGACAGGGCGCGGTGCAGGCCGCCCAGGGTGTCCACGGCCTCCAGGTCGCGGCCCAGTTCTTCCACATCCAGGTAGGCGGGACGCAATTGCGGGTCGGCCAGGGCATAGTCCGTGGCCTTGCGCACGAAGGCGACGGTCTTGTCGCCCATCTTGGGCAACTCGCGGCGGTCGCCGGGGGTGAGGGTGATGAGGTGGGGCAGGAGTTTGTCCTGCAGGAGTTGGACGGCGCCCTGGATGGCTTTCAAGTCGGCGTCGGGGATGGCGAGGGAAAGACGGTTGATGTTGCTGTCCATGCGTTTTCTCCTGAAGTTCTTGTCGTGCATGGGGGCGCGGCCGTGCGGCCGGTCTGCTTCCCTGTTTTTATGCCTCCCATGTTCACCGGCGCATGTCGTTGCATTCGACCCGACGTTCAATGACGTTTGGCGTGACGACCGGCGCGGCGCAAGAAGAGGACCTCGGTTTTCGCGTTCGGTGCGTGGCGTTCGTTGCCGAACTTCGCCCTGGCGCTTTGTTGTGGCGGAATTCTGGCCGGTTCGCGCGGGTGTTGGCAAGAGGCTGGGAAGGGGTTGGCCCAATGCCGAAGGCCGGCGCCCGGTTGAAAATGGCTCTCTTCGCGTGAACCGTGGATGCTCGCGAAGCGCTTGAATCCTGAACTGTGGATGCTCGCGAAGCGCTTGAATCCGTGGCCCCCCCTTTTGAAAAGGGGGGTAGGGGGATTTCCCGACGCTCGAGGCCTCTACCGCGGCTGAAATCCCCCTCGATCCCCCTTTGCAAAGGGGGAAGCAAGCCTGGCCCGCGCCGGCGGCATCAATTGGCAGGCGCCACATCCACCACCCTGCGCAACAGTTGCGGCGAAACGGTCCAGCGGCCGCCATCCTCCGTGATCACCGTCACGGTCTTCTTGTTGTAGCGGGCCAGGATACCGAACAGCGGCGGGCGACCATCCGGCTGGAAGCTCACCCGGTCGCCCACGCTGAAATCCAGCATGCGGGCATGCGCGCGCATCTGGGCGAGGAACTTCAGGCGCTCCACGATGCGGCGGTTGAGATCGAGGAGCTGGGCTTCGGTGAGGTGGTCGATATCGATGGTCATGGGGGGAATTCGAAGGGGTTGAGCAGGCGTACACCAGAACGCTCCACATCCCGTGTATTGCGGGTGACCAACACCAGATCATGGGCCGGCGCGGTGGCGATTTCTGGCCGATTCTGTTCGCTTCGCGCGGATGTTGGCAAGCGGATGGCGCGAACGCCGTAGGCCGGCGCCCGGTTAAAATGCCGCCATGCCCGCCATCCATCTCCTTCCCGACCTGCTCGTCTCCCAGATCGCCGCCGGCGAGGTGGTGGAGCGTCCCGCCTCGGCTCTCAAGGAACTGCTGGAAAACAGCCTGGACGCGGGCGCGCGCGACATCCGGGTGGACCTGGAGGAAGGCGGCATCAAACTGATCCGGGTGGCGGACGACGGCGCCGGCATCGACCCGGACGATCTGCCCCTGGCCCTGACGCGCCACGCCACCAGCAAGATCGCCAGCCTGGCCGACCTGGAGAAAGTCGCCAGCCTGGGTTTCCGCGGCGAGGCCCTGGCCAGCATCGCCTCGGTGGCGCGGATGGGCGTGACCAGCCGCGCCCCGGACCGGCCCCATGCCTGGAGGATCGGCGCCCTGGACGGCGGCGTCAGTCCGCCGGAACCGGCGGCCCTGAACCGGGGCACGGTGGTGGAGGCGCGGGATCTGTTCTTCAACACGCCGGCCCGGCGCAAATTCCTGAAGACCGCCGCCACCGAATACGGCCATTGCGACGAGACCCTGCGCCGCCTGGCCCTGGCCCATCCGGAATGCGCCTTCACCCTTTTGCACAACGGCAAGGTTTCGCGGCGCTTTCCCGTTTCCGACTGGCAGGCCCGCGCCCTGGAAGTGCTGGGCGGGGAGTTCGCCGAAGCCGCCCGCACCCTGGACGAATCCGCCGGCGCCCTGCGCCTGTTCGGCCTGGCCGGCCTGCCCGCCTATTCCCGCGCCGGGCGCGACGCCCAGTACCTGTTCGTGAACGGCCGCTTCGTGCGCGACAAGCTGCTCGCCCACGCGATCCGCGAGGCCTACCGGGACGTGCTGCACCACGAACGCCACCCGGCCTTCGTGCTGTTCCTGGACCTGCCGCCGGAAGGCGTCGACGTGAACGTGCATCCGGCGAAGACCGAGGTGCGTTTCCGGGATGCACGCGGCGTGCATCAGTTCGTGTTCCATGTGCTGGAGCGGGGGTTGGGAGGTAAATCCGTCGAAGCGGACTATAAGAGCGACGACGAATCCCCCCCGGCCCCCCTTTTGCAAAGGGGGGAGCGGGTTGCGCATGCCCCTGGACACGGCGCGATCGGCTGGCGCCAGCAACCCATGTCCCTGGCCAGCGAACCCGCCAGCTACTACGACATGGTCGCCGCCGCCCTGTCCGGTGCCGACGCGGCCTCTCCCCCCTTCGCAAAAGGGGGGCCGGGGGGGATTCCAACCATTAGCGGAAACACCGATCAGGCAACCAACACCCCATCCCTCGGCTATGCCGTCGCCCAGATCGCCGGTATCTATATCCTGGCCGAAAACGACAAGGGCCTGGTGGTGGTGGACATGCACGCGGCCCACGAGCGCATCCTCTACGAGCGCCTCAAGTCGGCGCTGGACCGGAACCAGATGGCCAGCCAGCCGCTGCTGATCCCCGTGGTGTTCCAGGCATCGCCCCTGGAGATGGCCGGCGCCGAGGAGGCGCGCGAGGGCTTGTTGGTCATGGGTTTCGAGATCGCCCCGGTTTCCCCCACCCATCTCGCGGTGCGCGCCCTGCCGGCCATGCTGAAGGACGCGGACGCGGAAACCCTGGCGCGGGAGGTGTTGAAAGACATCCGCGAGTCGGGCATAAGCAACGCGATGACCGCGCGCCGCAACGAGCTGCTCGCCACCCTGGCCTGCCATGGCGCGGTGCGCGCCCACCGCCGGCTCACGTTGCCGGAAATGAACGCCCTGCTGCGCGACATGGAAGCCACCGAGCGGGCGGACCAATGCAACCACGGCCGGCCTACCTGGTTCCAGTTGACCCTGGCCGACCTGGATCGAATGTTCATGCGAGGAAAATGATGTCCGCAAAACCCTTCCCCATCCCCGTCGTACCCGCCGCCGAGGCTCCCACGGAAGAGGAACTGACCACTTCCGCCTGCGCCAGCGGCGAACCCTATGCGCTCATGGTGCTGGGCGATTCCATGCTGCCGGAGTTCGAGGAAGGGGAGATCATCGTGGTGGAGCCGGAGGGCGTGGCCCGGGACGGCGCCTACGTGGTGGCCTACGCCAACGACGAATACATCTTCCGGCAATTGGTGCAGCACCCGGATGGCTGGATGTTGAAACCCCTGAACACGGTCTATCCCAACATTCCCATCGACGGGATCGAGGCGGTGAAGGGCGTGGTCATCATGAAAAAGAAGCCGGGCCGGCGCAAGGCCATGAAGCACTACGCGTAAGTCCGTCCCGACCCGGCGCGGCGTTCAGCCGCGCGCGACTTTGAGGAAGCTTTCCACTTCCCGGTGCAGGAGCGGAACCAGGCCGACGCAGGCCGACGCCTGCCCCAGCTTCGCGGCCTCCTCCAGGACTTTCGCCAGCCGCTCGCTGCGGCGCGCGGAAAACGTCGCCAGCACGCCTTTCAAGGTATGGGCCGCGTGGCCGAGCCGGGCCCAGTCCGCGGCGGCCAGGGCCGTGTCGAGGTCCGCCAGGTAGCGCGGCGCGTCCTCGATGAACATGTCCGTCAGGGTGGTCAGCAGTTCCTCGTCTTCGGCGATGCGGGACAGGGCGTCGGCCCGGTCGAACACCGGCTCGCCTTGCGCGCCGGCCGGCGTTTCCGGCGCGGACTCGGGCATGCCGGCGACGGCGCCGGACGCGCCGCGCATGACCCGGTCGATTTCCCGGTACAGCACCTCGGGTTTCACCGGCTTGGACATGTAGCCGTCCATGCCCGCCGCCAGGCAGCGCTCCCGGTCCCCGGTCATGGCGTTGGCGGTCATGGCGACGATGGGGATATGACCGCAACCCTGACCGCCACCCTGACCGCCACCCTGGCCGCCCTCCGCCCGCGCGCGCTCCTCTTCCCGGATGCGGCGGGTGGCTTCCAGCCCGTCCATCTCCGGCATCATCATGTCCATCAGGATCAGATCGAAACGGCCCGCCCGCCAGGCCTCGCAGGCAAGACGGCCGTTTTCCGCGACGCTCACGTCATGGCCCTGTTTCCTGAGGAGCTTGACGGCCAGCATCTGGTTCACGTGGTTGTCCTCGGCGAGCAGGACGGCGTAGCGCGGGCCGTCCTCCCGCGGGCGCTGCCGCGTCGCCGGTCCGTCCCCGTTGTCCGCGCGCGCCGGCACGGTTGCCATGGCCACGCGCAGCTCGGACAGGGAAACGGGTTTGCTGAGATAGACATCCAGTCCGAGGGATTTGCAGCGCTCGGCGTCGCCGCTCGGGCCGGCGGAGGTGAGCATGAGCAGGGCGGTGCCGGCGTGGCGCGCGTCGGCGCGCAGGCGTTCGGCGACGGCGAAACCGTCCAGGCCGGGCATGTGGGCGTCGAGCAGGATCAGACGGTAGGGTTCGCCGGCGGCCATGGCGCGTTGCGCCATCTCCAGGGCCTGTGCGCCGCTTTTCGCCTGGTCGTGGCGCGCATGCAGCTTGTCCAGCATCAGTGACAGCGCGCGCAGACTGGTGTCGTCGTCGTCCACCGCGAGCACGCGCAGATCGCGCAGGCCGGCCTCGACATGGCGCACTTCCTCGGGTTCCGGCGCGATCCCGAGCCGGATCTGGAAGACGAAGCGGGAGCCCTTGCCCACTTCGCTTTCCACGCGGATGGCGCCGCCCATCATTTCCACCAGTTGCCGCGTGATGGTGAGGCCCAGGCCGGTCCCGCCGTATTTGCGCGTCACCTCGCCATCCACCTGGATGAAGGCGGAGAAGACATCGGCCAGCTTCCCGGGCGGGATGCCGATGCCGGTGTCGCGCACCGTGAATTCCAGAAGGACGGATTCGCCCGGCGCGCCGCCTTCGCCGCGCCGGGCGACATCCAGGCCGACGCCGCCCGCTTCCGTGAACTTGATGGCGTTGCCCAGGAGATTGATGAAGATCTGGCGCAAACGGGCCGGGTCGCCGACGACGAAACGGGGGGTGTCGCGTCCCGGGTCGTAGGTCAGTTCCAGATCCTTCAGGGCCGCCCGCGGCGCCATGGATTTCAGGGTCTCGCCGATCAGGTCGATGAGATCGAAACCGGTCTCCTGGATGTCCAGCTTGCCCGCCTCGATCTTGGAGAAATCCAGGATGTCGTTGATGACGGTCAGCAGGTGTTCGGAGGAGGATTTCACCAGGCTCAGGTACTCCCTTTGCTCCCGGTTGAGCTCGGTTTCCAGGGTCAGATCCACCATGCCGACGATGCCGTTCAGGGGCGTGCGGATCTCGTGGCTCATATGGGCGAGGAATTCGCTCTTCAGCCGGTTCGCCGATTCCGCGGACGCGCGCGCCTGGCTCAGTTCCTCGTTCAGGTCGGACAGCGCCCGCTTCTGCTCCTGCGCGGATTCCAGCGCCAGGCTCAGCTCGGTGGTCCGGGTCTTGACCATCGCGTCCAGTTCGGAGGCGAGTCGGCGCAGGCTCTGATTGCTTTGATACAGGCTGAGGGATTTCTCTTCCAGGATGCGTTCCGCCTCCTTGCGGGCGGCGCGCTCCCGTTCATAGCGGACTTTCCAGACTTCCTCGTTCATGGCGCGGGCAGCCTTTGCACGATGAAGCGGGCCTGGGCGCCGGAACCCGCGACGGGCGCTTCCCGGATCACCCGCGCCGAATCGCCGTAGTGGCTCACGCAACCTTCGGCGAAGCCGTGCACCAGATCGGCGAACGGGCGTTGCGAGAAATAGGTCAGGATCAGCGCGTCGCCGCGTTCCTCCACCGCGAAAGTGGGCAGTTCCGCGTCGGGGTACAGCTTGCGCACCTGGGCATGGACGATGTCCTCGAGGCCGGCGAGAAACCGGAAGCTGTCGCCGCCGGCGGGGAACAAGCCCGGATATGACCGGGCAAGCCGGCCGAACAGGCGCGCGCCGAACGAACGCATGAGCGCCGGCGCGGGCGTGCCGGTCTCCCGGGAAAGGGCCGCGACCAGTGCCAGTATTTCCGTGTCGGGATAGTCGCCCACCGCCGTGTAGGCGCCGGACACGCCCGCGCCCTCGATCAAGCGGTCCACCATGTCCAGGGACCAGTCGCTCTCGACCATTTCCAGGAATTCCGTGAAGACGATGCCTTTCATCCCGTGGCCCCGGCTTTCATGGGTGGATCGCCTCGCTGATCGCCTGTTTCAACGCCGCGAAGTTGATCGGCTTGGCGACATAACCATCCGCGCCCTCCCGCAGGAAACGTTCCCGATCGCCCTGCATGGCGTGGGCGGTCAGCGCGATGATCGGGGTGGAGGGGCGCCCCGCCGCCATGTCGCGGATGCGCTTGATGGCGGTCAGTCCGTCCATTTCCGGCATCATCATGTCCATGAGGATGAGGTCGAAACGGTCGGGCGCGTAGGCCGCGATGGCCTGGCCGCCGTCCTCGACGGCGGTGACCCGGTGGCCGAGCTTCTCCAGCAGGGAGATGGCCAGCTTGCGGTTCACGGCATTGTCCTCGGCGAGCAGGATGCGCAAGCCGGTGACGGCGGCGGCATCCAGCGCCGCGCCATCCCGGGCGCCGGGCGCTGCGTCGACAGTCGCCAAATCGACAGGCGCCACATCGATATGCGCCACATCGATATGCGCCACATCGATATGCGCCGCCTCGATCCGCGCCGCGATCTCCTCGGGGCTCTCCGCCGCCTCGTAGGCCATGGTGAAATGGAAACGGGCGCCTTTCCCGACCTCGCTTTCCACCCACATGCGGCCGCCCATGAGCTGGACCAGCTTGTTGGAAATCGTGAGACCCAGCCCGGTGCCGCCATATTTCCGGGTGATGGAACCGTCCGCCTGGGTGAAGGCATCGAAGATGGACGCCAGCTTGGAATCCGCGATGCCGATCCCGGTGTCCGCGACGCAAAAATGCAGATGCTTGGCGTCGCCGCCCGCCTCGAACTCCGCGGACAAAGTCACGCCGCCATGCTCGGTGAATTTGACCGCGTTGCCCAGCAGATTGACCAGCACCTGGCGCAGACGCGTCGAATCGGCCTGTATCACGCGGGGCAGATCGGCCGCCAGCGCCATATCCAGGCGCAGGCCTTTTTCCCGGGCGCGGCTTTCCAGGGAACGCAGGGTATCGCCCAGGAATGTCGCCAGGGTGAAATCCACCGGCGCGATTTCCATCTTGCCGGCCTCGATCTTGGAGAAGTCCAGGATGTCGTTGATGATGGCGAGCAGATGGTTCGCCGACGTCTTGACCAACTCCAGGTATTCCCGCTGTTCGTCGTCCAGGTCGGTATCCAGCGTCAGCTCGGTCATGCCGATCACCCCGTTCATGGGCGTGCGGATCTCGTGGCTCATGTTGGCGAGGAATTCGCTCTTCATGCGGTTGGCCGTCTCGGCGGCCTCCTTGGCGTGGCGCAGCGCCTCTTCCGCCTGCTTGCGGGCCGTGATGTCCCGCGCCACGATGATGCGGTAGGGCAGGCCATGCAGCGTGAAGCGGGACAGGGTGGCATCGCTGGGAAAGGCGCGGCCGTCCCGGCGCACCGCGCTGGTTTCGGCGGAGATCTTGTCGCCCGCGCCCTCCCGGATCAGTTCGCTCCAGGCGGGGATCAGCGCGGAAACCTGATGTCCCACCAGTTCACGTTCCGAATAGCCGAACAGATCGCAGGCGGCGGCATTGACGTTCTCGATCATGCCGTCCTCGTTGACCGTGACGAGGGCATCGGAAATGTTGCCGAATACCGCTTCGAGCCGCTGTTGCGCGGTGGTAGCCGCCATCTCCTTGGCGTACAGCCAGAGTGAAGTCTCGTTGAGGGCATGCACCAGGGATTCGATCTCCCGCGGCCCCTCGTAATCCGGCATCTGTTCGCCCAGATGCCGGGTCAGCTCCCCGGCGAAGCGGGACGAGTCGCGGATGGCCGCCACCGGCCGGCGCATGTACAGCAACAGCAGGACGACTCCCAATCCGCTGGTGAGGAAGGCGGCGGCCATGCCGTTCAGGGCGATATGGGTGATGCGTTCCTTGAGCGCCGCGGTGCTGATCTCGGCCTGAAGAAACCCCGGATAGCCGAATGCCTCCAGGGGGTACCAGATCTCCAGGCGATCCGCCCACCAGTCGAAATCCCCGTTCTCGATCGCCTTGCCATGGGCATCGAGCCAATGATGCCGGGCCAGCTTGCCCTGCGGCGGCTTCACCACAAACATGTCGAAGACCGGCTCGGGTTGCCCGTCCGCGCGCCGCAATACCTGGCTGACCAGTTGTCCGGTGGCGTCGAACACGCGCAGGCCGCGAATTTCGTCATGGGTCTTCGCGGAGAGCAGCAGCAGTTGCTCGACGCCGCCGTAGTCCCTGGTCAACAGCCGGTTGCTGCCGGAAATCGCCAGGTTGTCCAGCACATTGCCCACCCGGCTCAGCAATCTCGTCTGCTCCGTTTCCGCCTGTTCCACACTGGTATACAGGGTGTAGCCGCAGATCGCGGCGACCAGCAGGGCCGCCATGAACAGGCCCAGCTGGGTGGTGAACTGCCTGGGTAGGAGCCGCTTGAGCAGGCCGCGCGGTCGCGTCATGAGCCTATTTCTTGTCCACGACCAGGTAGCGGTCGAGCCTCAACTTCTCCAGGGGGAGGTAGTCGCGCGCGAAATCCGCTTCTTGCGCCTTGGCCAATTCCACATCGTCGAGCAGCTTTGCCCCCTCCGGATCCCGGCTCAGGGCAAGCAGCGCCTGCACCAGTCGTTCCCTCACCGCGCGCGGCACCCGGGGATGCGCCGCGAGGGGATGGGAAGGCGCGCCCGGCGTCCGGTAGAGGACGCGCAGGCGCTCGCGCACCGGGTCGGGCTCGTGCGCCAGGGTCGCCGACACGCCGCCGCCGCCCGCCTCCTCGCCCAGCAGGACATGGCGGTAGACGTTCTGGTGGGTTCCCACGTAGACCGGCGTGAAACGGATCTTTTCCTTTTCCGCGAGCAGCGCGCGCATGTAGAGGGAGGCGCCGAAGGCATTGGGCGAGGGGAATGCCAGTTGCGCGCCATTGAGGTCAGCCAGGGATTTGACCGGCCCCATCCTGTCCACGACCAGGATGCCCGACACAGATTCGGCGCCGCGCACGAGAGGGATATAGCCCTGGGCTTTCGCGGCCATGACCATGTGATACGGATTCAGGTAGATGAAATCCGGTCCGCCACGCAGGAAATCCTCTTCGAACGCCGGCGTCTTCTCGAACAACCGCAACTGGAATTTGAGACCGGCGTCCCGCTCCAGGCGCTTCAGCAACGGGGTCCAGCGGATGCCGATATCCACGGGCGTGAACTGGGGAACGATGGCGATGCTGTAGTAGGTTTGTCCGGCCGCGGCGGGCAGGACGAACGCCAATCCGAGGAGAAACAGGCGAATGCGGGCGAAGAGCATGGACATTCCCCTCAAAGATGCGCGTTGGAAAGCACCTTGTCCTGGAAGCTGGACTTGATTTCCAGGAAGTCGTCGCGACGCGCCAGGAAAGCTTCCACGCAGATCGGATCGAAATGCCTGCCGGCGTTCTCGCGCAGCCACCGGGACGCGCGATCGATTTCCCAGGGAGACTTATAAGGGCGCTCCGTGGTGAGCGCGTCGAACACGTCCGCCACCGCGACGATGCGCCCCGGCAAGGGAATCTCCTCGCCCTTGAGGCCGCGCGGATAGCCGCTGCCGTCGATTTTTTCGTGATGGGTCCGGGCGATCAGCGCGGCCAGATCCAGCATCTTCGATCTGCTGCCGCGCAGGATTTCGTAACCTTTCTCGGCATGGGTGCGCATGATGGCCAGCTCCGCCTCGTCGAGCCGGCCCGGCTTGAGGAGGATATGGTCGGGGATGGCGATCTTGCCCACGTCGTGCATGGGCGCGGCCGCCAGGATGAGATCCTGATCCTCGCCGGACAAGCCGATCTGTTCGGCGATGAGGCGGGAATAGTGCGCCATGCGCATGATGTGGAAACCGGTCTCCGGATCGCGGAATTCCGCGGCCCGGGACAGGCGCGTGATCATTTCCCGTTCCCGGTCGCGTATCTCGCTGGTGGCTTCCGCGACTTTTTCCGCGAGCCAGGTGGCGCGGTCCGCCAAGGCTTTCTGGCTGCGTCGCAGGGACAGCATGTTGCGCAGGCGGGCGCGGAACTCGGAGTTGTCGATGGGTTTGGTCAGGAAGTCGTTGGCGCCGCTCTCCAGCGCGGCATAACGGGTTTCTTTTTCATGGTCGGCGGTGATCATGAGCACCGGGATATCCGCGTTGTCGGGCCTCTCCCGGAAGCGGCGGATGAACTCGAGGCCATCCGGCGGCGGCATCATGTAATCGACGATGATCAGGTCCGGCGTGTTTTCCAGGCACCAAGCGAGCCCATCCCCGGAATCCTGGAACAGTTTGGGCGTGAAATCCCCCGCCCGTTTGACCAAGCTGTCCATGAGCTTCAGGTTCACGGGGTTGTCGTCGACGATCACTATCCGCATGGAATCCTCTCCTAACCATGCGGAGTAACGGACCCCACCCTGGAAACTTGAGTTGACAGGGACGAAACTACTAGTGGCCCCGGGCGGATTCCGCGCGCTATTCCTGGCCGGTTTTCCTTTGCACCGGCCGCTTTTCCACGGTCACCAGGAGCTGCATCTCCGTCTGATCGCGCATCAGTTTCAACTGGGCCACCTTGCCCGGCGCGAGGGCGGCGATGAGGTTGAGCAGGGAGGAGGAATCCAGCACCGGCTTGCCGCCCACCGCCACCAGGACGTCGCCGGGATGGATGCCGGCCCGATCCGCCGGGCCGCCGCGCAGGACGCCGGCGATCAGGGCGCCCTCGGTGGATTTCAGGTTGAAGGAATCGGCGATTTCCGGCGTGATCTCCTGCACCTCGATACCCACCCAGCCCCGGGTCACGGTGCCGTGGGCGATGATCTGCTCCATCACCTGGCGCACGATGGAGACGGGTATCGCGAAGCCGATGCCCAGGTTGCCGCCGGAGCGGGAGAAGATCGCGGTATTGACGCCCACCAGGTTGCCCGCCACATCCACCAGCGCGCCCCCCGAGTTGCCCGGGTTGATGGCCGCGTCGGTCTGGATGTAGTTCTCGAAGGTGTTGATGCCGAGATGGCTGCGCCCCAGCGCGGAGACGATGCCCATGGTCACGGTCTGGCCGACGCCGAAAGGATTGCCGATGGCCAGCACCACGTCGCCCACGCGCAAGGTTTCCGCCTTCGCGAAAGTGATGGCCGGCAGCTTCTTGTGCTTGACCTTGAGCACCGCCAGATCGGTCTCCGGGTCGGTGCCGACCACCTCGGCTTCCAGGGTCTTGCCTTCCGGCAAGGCCACCTGGATCTCGTCCGCCGCTTCGATGACGTGGTGATTGGTCAGGATGAAACCGTCCTGGCTGACGATCACCCCCGAACCCAGGTTGGAAACCCGTTGCGGCCGGTTGTTCATCTGGAACCGGTCGCCGAAGAAACGGCGGAACACGGGATCGTCCATGAACGGGCTGCGCGGCGCCCGCACCTGTTTGCTGGTGAAGATGTTGACCACCGAGGGACGGGATTTCCCGGCGGCGTCGGCGAAGGTCGAGGCGGGGGGAGTGGCCCCCACCGCGTTGGCCACCTCGTGAATGGTGATGGCGCCGCCGTCGAAGGGCAGCAGGCCGGGAATGAATCGATCCAGCGCGAGAAGCGCGGCGGCAACCACCACCAAAGCGGCGATGCATTGCGCGAACAACAACCAAGCCTTGCGCATAAACAATATCACCATGTCGAAAGGCTTTGATTCTATAGCGTGGGCATTCCCCCCAATACCCCGCATCAAATCCAGGCTTTAAGTCTGTCGGGTTTTGTCTGTAAAATAGCGGCTTTTGTTAAGCTGGCTAAGTTGCGAACTCGACCGGGATATCCGGTTTATCCAACCAGCCGGACCATGAATATTTCATCCCTCAGGCAGGACAGATTTTATGAGCGAAACAAGCGTTGATTCCTCCAAACGCCGCTTTCTGGTGACGATGAGTTCGGCCGTGGGGGGCGTCGCCGCCCTCGGCGTGGCGTCGCCTTTCGTGCTGAGCATGATGCCGAGCGCGCGCGCCAAGGCGGCCGGCGCGCCGGTGGAAGTGGACCTGTCGAAAGTGGAGCCTGGCATGCTGCTGGCCGTCGAGTGGCGCGGCAAGCCGGTTTGGGTGGTGAACCGCACCAAGGAAATGCTGGACATGCTGTCCAAGCATGACGACAAGCTGACCGACCCGGCCTCGGAAAACACCAGCCAACAACCCGACTATTGCAAGAACCCCACCCGCTCCATCAAGCCGGAATACCTGATCGTGGTCGGCATCTGCACCCACCTGGGGTGCTCGCCCACCTTCCGCAAGGAGCTCGGCCCCGCCGACCTGGGCGCAGATTGGCCCGGCGGCTGGTTCTGCCCCTGCCACGGTTCGCGCTTCGACCTGGCCGCGCGCGTGTTCAACGGTTCTCCGGCCCCGACCAACCTGGTGATTCCGCCCCACAAGTACCTGTCCGAGACCATGGTGCTGGTCGGCGAAGACCAGGGCGCGGCCGCCTGACCACGAGGGGAGACTTAAGCAATGGAAAAACTACTGAACTGGGTCGATGAGCGCTTCCCGCTCACCGCTTCCTACAAGGCGCACCTGTCCGAGTACTACGCGCCGAAGAACTTCAACTTCTGGTACTACTTCGGCTCCCTGGCCCTGCTGGTGCTGGTGATCCAGATCGTCTCCGGCATCTTCCTGACCATGCACTACAAGCCGGACGCGGCGATGGCCTTCGCTTCCGTCGAGTACATCATGCGCGACGTTGATTACGGCTGGCTGATCCGCTACATCCACTCCACCGGCGCCTCGATGTTCTTCATCGTGGTCTACCTGCACATGTTCCGCGGCCTGATCTACGGTTCCTACCGGCAACCCCGGGAACTGATCTGGCTGTTCGGCGTGATCATCTATCTGGTGCTGATGGGCGAGGCCTTCATGGGCTACCTGCTGCCCTGGGGCCAGATGTCCTACTGGGGCGCCCAGGTGATCATCAACCTGTTCGCCGCCGTGCCCCTCATCGGCAACGATCTGTCCACCTGGATTCGTGGCGATTTCGTGGTCGGCGATGCCACCCTGAACCGCTTCTTCGCCTTCCACGTCATCGCCCTGCCCCTGGTCCTGCTGGGTTTGGTGGTGGCCCATCTGGTGGCCTTGCATGAAGTGGGCTCCAACAACCCGGACGGTGTCGAGATCAAGAAGCTCAAGGGTGAGAACGGCCATCCTCTGGACGGCATCCCGTTCCATCCCTATTACACGGTCAAGGACATCCTGGGCGTGGTGGTCTTCCTGATGGTGTTCAGCGCCATCGTGTTCTTCGCCCCGGAAATGGGCGGCTACTTCCTGGAAGCCAACAACTTCATTCCGGCCGACTCGCTGAAGACCCCGCCCCACATCGCCCCGGTCTGGTATTTCACGCCCTACTACGCGATCCTGCGCGCGATTCCGCCCATGTTCGGCTCCCAGTTCCCCGGCGTCGCCGCGATGGGTCTGGCGGTGATGATCTTCTTCGCCCTGCCCTGGCTGGACCGCTCCCCGGTCAAATCCATCCGCTATCGCGGACCCAAGTTCAAGATCGCCCTGACCCTGTTCGTCATCGCCTTCGTCGGCCTGGGCTACCTCGGCATTCTGCCCGCCTCCCCGCTCTACACCTGGATCGCCCGCGGCCTGTCGGTCGTCTACTTCGCCTTCTTCTTGCTGATGCCGTGGTACACCAAGAACGACTCTTACAAGCCGGTTCCGGAAAGGGTGACGAACAAATGAAAAAGCTGCTTTTCCTGCTTCTCGCCCTGCCCGCAGCGGCATTCGCGTCCGAGGAGTCCCTGCACCTGGACCACGCGCCGGTCAACCTGCACGACCAGGAGTCCCTGCAACGGGGCGCGCGGGTGTTCGTGAACTATTGCCTGAACTGCCACGGCGCCAGCTACATGCGCTACAACCGCATGCAGGATTTCGGCCTCACCGAAAAGCAGATCAAGGACAACCTGCTGTTCGCCGCTGACAAGCCGGGCGAAACCATGCGCGTGGCCATGCCGGCAAAGGATGCGAAGGCCTGGTTCGGCGCCGCGCCGCCCGACCTGTCCGTGATCGCCCGTTCCCGCGGCGCCGACTGGGTCTACACCTACCTGCGCAGCTTCTATCGGGACGACACCCGCCCGACCGGCTGGAACAACCTGGTGTTCGACAAGGTCGGCATGCCCCATGTCCTGCATGAACTGCAAGGCCAGATGGCACCGGTCTATCGCACCGAGAAGAGCGAAGAAGGCCATGAGCACCAGGTGCTGGACCATCTGGAACTGATCGCGCCGGGAAAGATCACATTGGCGGAGTACGACGCCCTGGTCGGCGATCTGGTGAACTACCTGTCCTGGATGGGCGAACCCGCGAAAGGACAGCGCATGAATATCGGCTTGGCCGTGCTGTTGTTCCTGGGCGTGTTCTACATTGTCGCCTTCTATCTCAAGAAGGAATTCTGGAAAGACGTGCACTAAGCACGAAGGTTGAACGCCAAATGATGATTCTGTATTCGGGGACGTCCTGTCCCTTCAGTCAACGCTGCCGCATCGTCCTGCACGAAAAAGGCATGGATTTCGACATCAAGGATGTGGATCTCCAGGAAAAGTCGGACGAGATCGCCGCGATGAATCCCTACAACCGGGTTCCCATCCTGGTCGAGCGCGATCTGACCCTGTATGAGTCCAACATCATCAACGAATACATCGACGAGCGTTTTCCGCATCCCCAGTTGATGCCCGCCGACCCGGTCATGCGCGCCCGCGCCCGCCTGTTCCTGCACAACTTCGAGAGCGACCTGTTCTCCCATCTCGGCGACATCATGCACGGCACGCCCAAGGTGGCGGAGAAGGCCCGCGCCACCGTGCGCGACAACCTGACCCAGATCGCGCCCATCTTCACCAAGCAGAAATACATGCTGGGCGAGGAATACTCCATGCTCGACGTGGCCATCGCGCCGCTGCTCTGGCGCCTGGATTACTTCGGCATCCAACTGCCCAAGCAGGCGACGCCGCTGCTGAAATACGCGGAGCGGCTCTTTTCCCGCCCCGCCTTCATCGAAGCGCTGACGCCCATCGAAAAAGCCATGCGCAAGTGAGAAGTCCGGTGAATGGCCTGTCGCAGCAACCCTACTTTCTCCGCGCCCTCTACGAGTGGTGCGTGGACAGCAGTCTGACGCCCTATCTCACCGTGCGCGTGGATGCCCGTACCCGGGTTCCGCAAGCCTATGTGAAGGACGGCCAGATCGTCCTGAACGTGGGGCCCAACGCGGTGCGCAACATGCACATGGACAACGAGTGGGTCACCTTCTCGGCCCGTTTCGGCGGCGCCTCCCACTCCATCGAAATCCCGGTTGGCAACGTGCTTGCCATCTATGCCAAGGAAACCGGCGAAGGCATGGGATTCGAAAGCCTGCTGCCCAACCCGGATGCGGGTGACGATTTGGACGAAACCCCCACCGTTCCGCTGGAGATCGTCAGCCCGGAGCAAGGCGACAAGCCGGAACCTCCCCAGCCGCCGCGGGGCAAGCCCCAGCTCCGGGTTGTAAAGTAATCCGTTTTCCGCAACAGTCAGTCGCCGTTTCCCCTGCCGGCATAGCTCAGTTGGTAGAGCAATCGCCTTGTAAGCGATAGGTCGTCTGTTCGAGTCAGACTGTCGGCACCACCCACTCCCCAATCCTCGTCAGGACCACCCGCCGCAAGCGCGGTGGGATCGCACCGGTGCGCCTCGGCCTCCGCTGGAACACGCAATCGTGGCAAACGAACATATTTAAAGTTTTTCATATTAGGAGTCGTTAATATTTCCACACGGCTCCCCGGCTTCATGACATGAACACACTCCATCCCTTCCGTTCCATCGCGCTACTGGCCTGTCTCCAGGTCGCCACTTCGGCCTGGGCGGGATTCGACGAGGGCCTGAGCGCCTATACCAGCGGGGATTTCGATACCGCATTCCGGGAATTCACCGTGATGGCGCAAAAAGACGACACGGAATCCAAGTACATGCTGGGCATGCTCTACGAGGAAGGCCAGGGCGTGGCCAAGGACGATGTCCAAGCCGCCTACTGGTATGCCCGCGCGGCGGAAAAGGGCTTCGTGGATGCCTACTTCGCCCTCGGACAGCTGTTCGTGCACCGCAAGGGTGACCGGCAGGACCGCATGGCCGCCCACCATTGGTTCAGCCTGGCGAAGGAATACGGGCATCGTCTGGCGGACCAGGAAATGCAGCGCAATCTGGCGGCAATGCCACCGGACATGGCGGAGATGGCCAGGAACCGATTTCGCGACCGGCGCCTTGCCCACAGCCAATAAACCTTGATCCCCCAATGAAAAGAGCCCGTGTCCGGGCTCTTTTCATTGGGGCGGCGGCGATTACTCCAGAACCACCAACACCACGCGCCGGTTCCGGCTGCGGCCTTCCCGCGTCTTGTTATCCGCCACCGGCTTGGATTCGCCATAGGCCGCGACGGCGAGACGATGCAGGGGGATCCCCGCCTCCTGGTTCAGATAATCCCGCACCGCCTGCGCCCGTTCCCGCGACAGACGCAAGTTGACCGCGGCGCTGCCGAAGCTGTCCGTGTGGCCCTGAATCTCAATGAAGACGCCCTTGTTTTCCGACTTCAACTTGTTGGCGAAATCGTTCAACTGCTGTTTCGCCGACTCGTTCAGCTTGGCTTCCTTGAAACCGAAGTTGGTGATTTCATCGGACAGGATGGTTTCGAAGACCAGTTTGCCTTCCGCCAGCTTGCCTGCTTCGCGCGCGCGCGCCAGGGCTTCCAGCGCGGTGCTGGACGCCTTGTCGTTCTCGAGTTCGGTGCGGGAAAGCCGCTCGCTCTGACCCTTGATCAACTCCTGCACCATGGTCAGACGCAGCCCGGATTCCGCCAGAACCTTCTCGCCGTCCTCCACACGCTTGTGGGCCTCGTCGAGGCTGGCGTTCACTTCGCCGACCCGGTTGTCGACCAGGGTGATGGCCTCGCTATTCGCATCGGCCTTTTGCCGGACCAGGGCCAATTCCGTCTGCAATGCGCCGATCTTCAGATCCGTCGCATGCAACAAGGCATCCTGGGCCTGTCCTCTTTGCACGGTGGCGGCCAGACCGGATTCCAGCGCGGAAAGACGGCTATCCGCGGCGTTCAGCGCGCCGTTCCGGTCCTCGAATTTCTTATCGATCTCGGCAAGCAGCGCACCGGTCGCGTCCGCGTTTACCGGTTGCGCGCCCGACCTGGCATCAGGCATGGCGGGCTGTTTCTCCGGAGGAGGTGGAGAAGGAGACCGCTCGGATTCCGGCGGAGAGGGAGGCTCGGCGGCTACCGGGGAGGACAGCGACTCGCTCTTGACCTCCGCCGCTCCCATTCCGGCGTCGCTGGACAGCGGGGCCTTGGCCACGTTGTTTTCCAGAACACCCAGGCGTCCTTCGGCGGCCATCAGGCCGGCGACCGCGCCATCGAGACGACGGTTTGCGGCATCGAGACGGATATCCAGACCTTTGAGGTGTTGAACGGTTTGCGCCGCCTCGGCCTTGTCCGTGTCGATGCGCAGATGCACGTCGGACAAGTCCGCCGCGAGACGATCCACACCGTGTCCGGTCTCCCGCAATGCCGCCTCGCTTGCGTCGATCCGCGCGCCCAGCGAGGCGCCGGTCCGCTCCATGCGATCCATGCGGGCTTCCACTTCCAGAAGGCGCTTGGCCTGAGTGTCGAGACCCGTCGTGAGGGTGTTGAACCAGGATTCCAGCGCAACGATGCGCTGATCGTATTGGCCCACTTCCTTGTGGACGTATTCCGGCGTCGCGCACCCGCCCAGGGACAAAGCGACCAGCGCGGACAGGAGTGACAGGCGGGTTTGCGGTCTGGACAGGGAAATTCGACTGGCTTTCATTTCTGTGGGTCTCCCGGTTATCGGTAAAACGGGTGCATGACGGCTGGCAGGCGATGCATTATGCAACTCGACGATGAATTCATTAAGTGGAAACCATTCCCTCCGCAAATCCCATGACTCCGATCACATCCACATCCTGTCCTTGCGGATCGGGCCAACCGCATGCCCGCTGCTGCGCGCCCCTGATGCTGGGCGAGTCTCTCCCCGCCAGCGCGGAGGCACTCATGCGGTCCCGCTATTGCGCGTATGTTCTGGAGGACGAAGCCTATCTGCTCGCCACCTGGCACCCGCGCACGCGGCCGCCCGCGCTGGAATTGAAGCGGGAGCCCCGCCCGAAATGGCTTGGGCTGAAGATATTGGCCAGGCAGAACGCGGATGAGGCGCACGCCCGGGTGGAATTCGTGGCCCGCTACAAAATCGGCGGACGCGCCTTCCGGCTTCATGAAAACAGCCGATTCGAGCGGCTGGACGGGCGTTGGCTCTATCTGGACGGCGATGTCTCTGAATAGTCTCCTTCAATCCATTTCCCGAGCGGCTAAACTGAAACAAGCGGGTGGATAGACACCGCCCCTGACGCCAATGCAGAGCGAGGAGAACACCGATGGAAACACATATCGAAGATCAGGGCGCCTATCGCAACGAGCGCCGTCGGCATCACCACCTGAGAAGCATCTACGACGACGCCCGAGTGCGCATAGACCACTTTTTCCACTCCGGCACCGACTGGGCGAACAGCCCCATGGATTACCTGGCCCACCGGGTCATCCACGAAGCCTATCCGGGGCTGACGCCTCAGGATGTGCGCACCCTGGTGGTCGCCATCGAGCGACGCTATCAGACGGTCTAGGCGGGAGGACAAGGTAGCGGAGACAGCGCGCGGGGTAAGATGCCTACCCCCTTGGCTGGAAGTTTCGTTCATGGACTACGCTGTTCTTCGCGGGGTGCACATCGGCACCGTGCATGCGACGCTGATCCTGTTCCTGTTGCGCGCCTACTGGATGTCGACCGACTCGCCCCGGCTGCGTGACCGTTGGGTGCGGGTCGTTCCCCATGTCAACGACAGTCTGCTGCTGTTCACCGCCGTCGCCATGCTCGCGGTGGGCGGTCTGAATCCCCTGGAACAGCCCTGGCTGCTGGCCAAGATCGTTGGCCTGCTCGCCTACATCGGCTTGGGCACCATCGCCCTCAAGCGGGGCAGGACCAAGGCGGTGCGAATCCAGGCCCTGGTCGCGGCCTTGGGCGTGTTCACCTATATCGTCGCCGTCGCCGTCACCAAACAGGTCATTCCCGGAACGAGTTGAACATGAAAGTCCCGCCCCAGATCCAGAGCAGCCGCAAACATCTTGTGGCTCTGCGCCACGATATCCATGCCCATCCCGAACTGGCTTTCGACGAACACCGGACCAGCGACAAGGTCGCCGCGTTTTTGCAGGCGCGCGGCATAGAAACCCATCGCGGCCTGGCCGGCACCGGCGTGGTGGGCATCCTGCGCAATGGCGACAGCCCGCGCGCCATCGCCCTGCGCGCCGACATGGACGCCCTGCCGGTGCTGGAGCAGAACCTGTTCCCGCACCGCTCCCGCCACGACGGCCGCATGCACGCCTGCGGCCATGACGGCCACACCGCCATGTTGCTGGGCGCGGCGGAGTACCTGGCGGCCCATGGCAACTTCGATGGCACCGTGGTGTTCATCTTCCAGCCCGCCGAGGAGACCGATGGCGGCGCCCGGGTGATGATAGAGGAAGGTCTGTTCGAGCGGTTTCCGGTGGACGCGGTGTACGGCATGCACAATTGGCCCGGCCTGCCCGCCGGCCAGTTCGCCGTCCACGACGGCCCGGTCATGGCCTGCGCCGACCAGTTCGACATTCTGCTCAAGGGCCACGGCGCCCACGCCGCCATGCCGCACCAGGGACGCGACCCGCTCATCGCCGGCGCGGCCCTGGCGCAGGCCTTGCAGACCGTGGTGAGCCGAACCCTGGATCCGCTCGATTCCGGCGTGCTGTCCATCACCCGTTTTTTCGCCGGCGGCGAGGCCTACAACATCATTCCGTCCGAAGCGCGCATCGGCGGCACCGTGCGCGCCTTCCGGCCGGAAGTGGAAGACGCCATCGAGGAGGCGATGGAGCGCATCTGCGCCGGCGTCGCCGCCAGCCACGGCGTGCAGGCGACGCTGGACTACCGGCGCGGCTACCCGCCCACGGTCAACACCGGCGCCGAGGCGGCGCAATGCCGACAGGTGCTGAGCGAACTGGTGGGCGCCGACAACGTGCGCGCCGATGCGCGTCCGTCCATGGGCGCGGAGGATTTCGCCTACATGCTGCGCGAGAAGCCCGGCTGCTACGTCTGGATCGGCAACGGCATGGCGGAAGGCGGCTGCATGCTGCACAACCCGCGCTACGACTTCAACGACGACATCCTGACTCTGGGCGCGACCTACTGGGTGAAACTGGCGGAGACCCTGCTTCAGGCGGCTTGATTCGTGTTGGTTTGGCCTTCGGCGTAATAGCTGATGCGGCTGCGCGGGCTCAAGTACTCGAACACTTCCCGGGGCAGATTCGCGGGCCGCAGAGTCGCGGTCACGCTGAGTTCGGGTTCGTCCGCCAGATTCAGCAGCAAGGCCTCCTCCTTGGGGACGTCCGGGTCGTACAGCAGGATGATGGGGTGCAATAGCTGGGAGGAATTCACGCTGACCACCAGGCCGATGGCGTCGTTGTTCAACTTCACCAGACTGCCGGGTGGGTAGACCCCCAGACAGCGGATGAAATGCTGCATCAGGCCCGGGTCGTATTTGTCCTTCTCCTTCCGGAACATGAAGGAAAGCGCCTCCGCCGGGATCAGGGAATCGGCCGGGTTGAGCCGGTTGCAGTAGTTGTCGAAGGTGTTGGCGATGGTGGCGATGCGGGCGAAGCGGCCGATGCGCGGCCCCGCCAGTCGGCTGGGAAAACCCGCGCCGTCCAGCGTCTCGTGATGCATGGCGATGACTTCCAGCGCGCCCGTGGGCAGGCCCGGCAACTTGGCCGCCATCTCCAATCCGTACACCACATGCTGCTGGTAGAAGTTGCGTTCCGCGGCCGTCCAGGCCGTCTTCTTCAGCAGAATCTGGGTCGGCACCCGTTCCTTGCCGATGTCGTGCAACAGGGTGCCCTGACCAAGGTCGTGCATTTCCTGGGGCGTGAAACCCGCCTCCTTGGCCAGCATCAACGCCAGCATGGTGACGTTGAGGGCATGGAAATAAGCGCCCTCGTCACCACTCTTGGCGTTCATGAGATGGATCAGCACATCCTTTTCCGCGAGCAGGGAGTCCACCATGTCCGTCACCAAGGCCTGGGCCTGCTCCAGGGATTCATGGGGTTTCGCGAACAAATTGCGCAACAGGGATTTCACCGTGGTCATGCCCGTGGCGAACTTCTTCTCGCAGCGCCCGAAGGCCTCCCGCTGCTTCGCCAGTTGTTCCCGGCGCTCCTTCTTTTCCCGCCACATGGCCTCGACCTCCGGGTCCACCATCGGCGGGGGCGGGGGCGGCGCGTCCGCTTGCGGCGGCGGCAAAGGCACCGCGTCGCTTTTCTCGGGGAAATAGACCACTTCCTTGAGGCCAAGGGAGCGCAGAACCTTCAACTGTTTTTCGTTGCGGATCTTGAAGCTGCTGAACAGGAACGGGTGGTCCATCCAGTCGTCGAGACGGACATAGAGGCCGATGCGGACCTGTTCGATGGATATGCGTTCTTCAGGGTTGCTCATAGCGCGCTGATTTCCGAATACCGCATTTTATCGGCAATGAGGCCGGAACCTGAATGCAATCATGGCGTTCATAATGCGGACACAGCCGAGGAGAACCATCATGACCCATGCCATCGCCACCCTTGCCGGCGGCTGCTTCTGGTGCCTGGAAAGCGCCTACAACCGCCTGGAGGGCGTCGCGGAAGCCCTGTCCGGCTACATGGGCGGCGCGAGCGAGAACCCCAGCTACCAGCAGATTTGCGCCGGCGACACCGGCCACGCCGAAGTCGTCCAGATCCGCTTCGACCCCGCCCGGATAAGCTATCGCGATCTCCTGGAAATCTTCTTCACCCTGCATGACCCCACCACCTTGAACCGCCAGGGCAACGATGTGGGCACCCAGTACCGTTCCGCCATCTTCTGGCACGACGCGGCACAGAAAGCCGAGGCCGAGGCCGTCATTCGGGAAATCACGGCGGAAAAGGCGTTCGACCGGCCCATCGTCACCGAAGTCACGGAAGCCTCCCGGTTCTGGCCGGCGGAGGACCACCACCAGCGCTACTACGACCAGAACCCGGGGCAGCCTTATTGCATGTTCGTGGTCGAACCAAAATTGGCGAAATTCCGCGGCAAGTTCGCGCAAAGGCTGAAACCCGGCGCATAAGCTTGCGCTTCCCGTACCCACGCCGCCTGTGATGCAATGCTGGGGGCGGCTAAAATTCCCCTTCTCCTTCATCGCATCGCCAATGCAAACAGACTGCGTGCAACCCTTCCTGTTCGAGCACCTGGACATACGCGGCGCGCTGGCCAGCCTGGACCGCGCCTGGCTCGACCTGACGGCGGGCCGGGATTACACGCCGGCCGTGCGCGAGCTGCTTGGGGAAATGAGCGCGGTCACCTGCCTGATCGGAGCGAACCTCAAACAGCCCGGACGCATGACCTTCCAGTTGCGCGGCGATGGCGCGGTCAACCTGCTGGTGCTGGATTGCGACGAGCGGCTGCGCCTGCGCGGCATGGCGCGCGGGTCGGCTGAATCCGGAACCACCGAGGGCGTGCCCACGCGCCAGCTTCTGGGCGACGGCCAGTTGCTGCTGACACTGGACGCGGCGGGCATGCGCCAGCCCTACCAAAGCCTGGTGCCCCTCGAAGGCGACAGCATCGCCGCCATCTTCGAGCACTACCTGAATCTGTCCGAACAGCAGCCCACCCGCCTGTTGCTGGCCGCGAACGCGCAGCGCGCCGTCGGCCTGCTGATGCAGAAACTGCCGGAAGCCGACCACAGGGATGCGGACGGCTGGAACCGGATCCTGCATTTCCTGAACACCCTGACCCCCGCCGAACACCTGGCCCATGCGCCGGTGGAACTGTTGCATCGCCTGTTTCCGGAAGAGGATATCCGCATCTTCGATGCGCGCCCGGTCACGCACCATTGCCCGGACGATCCGGAAAAGATCCACGCCATGCTGCGCGGCCTGGGCCGGGCGGAATGCGACGCGGTCCTGAGGGAAAAGGGGGAAGTCCACGTGCGCGACGACATCTGCAACCGGGACTACCGTTTCGACGCCGCCGCCATCGAAGGCATTTTCGCCGCGCCCAACACCCGAATGCATTGATCCATCCAATTCCCGAATCCCATGACGATCTCCTCTCTCAGTCCGGCCCAACTTAACTTCGACCCGGGCGGCATTCCGTTTTCGGACACCTACGGCGACATCTACCACACCGCCGACGGCGGCCCCGGTCAGGCGCGCCATGTCTTCCTGGCCGGCAACGGCCTGCCGGAGCGCTGGCGCGGACGGGAGCGCTTCACGATCCTGGAAAACGGTTTCGGCACCGGTCTCAACTTCCTCGCCACCTGGGCCGAATGGCGCGCCGATCCAAACCGCCCGCACCGACTGCACTACCTGGCGCTGGAGAAACACCCGTTCGCGGCGGCGGATCTGGCCCGCGTGCACGCGGCCTGGCCCGAATTCGAGTATCTAGCCTCGGCCCTGCGGGATGCCTGGCCGGTGCTCACCCCGGGTTTCCACCGGCTGGAGTTCGCCGCCGGCCGGGTGGTCCTGACCCTGCTGCTGGGCGACGCGGCGGACTGCCTGCTCAAGCTGCGCGCCTCGGTGGATGCCTTCTACCTGGACGGATTCGACCCGAAGAAGAATCCGGACATGTGGTCGCCGGCCCTGTTCCGCCACTGCGCCCAGCTCGCGGCGCCGGACGCGACCCTGGCCACCTGGTGTGTGGCAGGCGCGGTGCGGAGCGCCCTGGGCGATGCCGGCTTCGCCACGGAAAAGCGGCCCGGCTTCGCCAGCAAACGGGAAATGCTGGCGGGCCGTCTCGCCGCGCCGCGCGACCCGGCCGCGCCGATCGCGCGGGACAACCGCGCCATCGTCCTGGGCGCGGGACTCGCGGGCAGCGCCGTCGCCCAACGCCTGGCCGCGCGCGGCTGGCAGGTCGAGGTCATCGAGCGGCATGACGCGCCCGCCATGGAAGCCTCGGGCAATCTCACGGGCATCGTCCGCCCCCTGCTGTCCAAGGACGACAACCTGTCCTCCCGCCTCAGCCGGGCCAGCTTCCTGTATACCGGCCGCGTCTACGCCGGTCTGGACCGGGCCGGCCAGCCACCGCGGCGCAATTTCTCCGGCGTGCTCCAGCTCGCCCGGGATGCGGAACACGAAGCCTTGCAACGGGCGCTGGCCGGACGTTTTCCCGCCAATTACGTCCAGTTCCTGGAGCGGGACGCGGCGACAAACACCCTGGGCGCCTCGACGCCTTCCGGCGGCTGGTGGTTTCCCGGCGGCGGCTGGGCCAACCCGCCCAGCGTCTGCCGCGCGCTGCTGGCCAGCGGCGGCAGGGACATCCGTTTCCGGGCCGGCACCGAAATCGCGCGCATGGAACACGGCGACGGCATTTGGCGCTTGTTCGACGGCCAGGGCGCAATGGTGGCGGAAGCCGCCGTCGTCATCCTCGCCAGCGGCGCCCAGGCCGGCCGGCTGGAACAATCCGCCTGCCTGCCCATTTCCCTGGTGCGCGGCCAGGTCAGCCACATCGCCGCCGGCCGCCTGCCGAAGCTGGCCCACGCGGTGTGCCGCGAGGGCTATCTGACCCCCGCGCTGGATGGTCTGCACTGCCTGGGCGCTTCCTATGCCTACGACGACGGCGAGGAACTCCGCGCCGGCGAGCACGAGAGCAACCTGCAGCGCCTTGCGCAAATCCTGCCCGGCGCGGAACAGGGTCTGGATCCGGCCGAACTGTCCGGCCGGGTCGGTTTCCGCGCGGCGACGCCGGACCGGCTGCCCCTGGTGGGCGCCCTGCCCGATCCCACCGCGTTCCTGCCCCGGGATTGCCAATTGGCCGATTTGCCGCGCCAACCCGGCTTGTACGGGCTGCTGGGTCTGGGTTCGCGCGGCCTGGTTTGGGCTTCGCTGGCGGCGGAAGCCCTGGCCAGCCGGCTGAACGGAGAACCCGCGCCCCTGGAAAGCGATCTCCTGGAAGCGGTGGACCCGGGCCGCTTCCGGCTGCGGGCGCAGCGGCGCGGGGAATCCGGCTAGGCGCGAGCGCCCGCCCCGTATCGGCTCAGCCCGAACCGCGAAACCGTTGCGCCGCGATGCCCAGGCGCCGCATCTTGGAGCGCAGGGTATGCGGATTGAGATTGAGCTGGCGCGCCGCGCCGAAGGGGCCTTCGACGCGGCCGTGGCAGCGCGCCAGGGCGGCCTCGATATGCTTGCGGCTCGCCTCGGTGAAGCTGAGCGACTCGTCCAGATCGGCGGCCGTGGCCTGATCCACCCGCCGGGCCAGGGCGGGCAACGGCGCCGCCACACCCAGGGCCCGCGCCACCTCCAGTCCGCGCCCGTCCCCCAGGATCGCGGCCCGCTCGATGACCGAGGCGAATTCCCGCACGTTGCCGGGCCAGGGGTAGGCGGCGAGCAGGGCCAGGTCGGCAGCGTCCGGCATGCGCGGCGGCAGGCCCAGGCGTTGCGCGGAACGCAAGGCGAAATGCGCCGCCATCGCCGGTATGTCCTGCAAGCGCTCGCGCAGAGGCGGCAGCGGGATGGGGAATACCGCGATGCGGAACCACAAGTCCTCCCGGAACAGCCCGTCGCGTACCGCCTGGCGCAAATCCCGGTTGGTCGCCGCGACCAGGCGCACATCCACGCTCAGGGTATGTTCTCCGCCCACCCGCTGGAAGCTGCCGTCCTGCAAAACGCGCAACAAACGCACCTGGGCCGCCAGGGGCAGTTCGCCGATCTCGTCCAGAAACAGGGTGCCGCCATCGGCCCGCTCGAACCAGCCCTTGCGCGTCCCCGAGGCGCCGGTGAAGCTGCCCCGCTCGTGGCCGAACAGCTCGGAATCGATGAGTTCCGGCGGAATCGCGCCGCAGTTCACGCGCAGAAACGGGCCGTTGGCGCGCCGGGAATGGCTGTGCACCGACCGCGCCGCCACTTCCTTGCCGGTGCCGGTTTCGCCCAGGATCAGCACCGGCGCGTCGGAGCGGGCCACCTGGACCACCGCCGCCATCACCTCCCGCAAGCCGTCCTCGGCGCCGATGATGACCTCGTTCAATCCGGTCCGCTTGAGCCGCAGCGTGCGGCGCTCCTCCAGCAGGCGATGCAGGATGCGCCGGGAAGCGGGGCCGAGGGCCTGGCCCAGTTCGCCCAGAAAATTTTCCAGCTCGGTCTCGCCACCGGTCCATGCGCCCGCCATGGCTTCCAAGCGGTCGAGGACATCGGCATCCAGTCTTATTTCACGCTTTTTCTTGTCCATGGCGATGAATTTCCGTTGCATGACCTGGTTCAATCTAGGCCGGATCAGGCCGCGCCGAAACCGGAAAAAGTGACCAGATGTGAAACCCGGCCACCAGGCCGGCACCCGCGGCCACGGCATCGCCGGCCGCGCGACGATGCCCGCTCGCGCCGCGATCGGGCTATGCTGAAAGTGGCGTTGATGCGGTCTTCTCGCGCGAGAAGTCGGCTGCGCCACGCCGCGGTGCTTCCTCCCCCATTCTCGGGGGAGGAATGTTTCAGGACCGGGTGATCGCCCGCTTCAAGGCGTCCGCCATCGCCCCCGCCGCCGGTTCCGGCGGCTTTTTCATGGGCATGCGTTCGCGCGGACCGTGGGATGGATTGGCGCCGGGCGCGGGCGGCGCGTCCTTCATGCGCATGGTGAGGGCGATCCGTTTGCGCGCCAGGTCCACCTCCATCACCTTCACCTTGACGATGTCCCCCGCTTTCACCACATCGCGCGGATCCTTCACGAACTTCTCGGACAGGGCGGAGATGTGCACCAGGCCATCCTGGTGCACGCCGATGTCGATGAAGGCGCCGAAGTTGGTGACGTTGGTGACCACGCCTTCCAACTGCATGCCCGGCTTCAGATCCTTGAGGTCGTGCACGCCGTCCTGGAAGACGGCGGTCTTGAAGGCGGGGCGCGGATCGCGGCCGGGTTTTTCCAGCTCCTTCAGGATGTCCCGCACCGTCGGCAGGCCGAAGCGCGCGTCCACGTACTTGCCCGCGTCCAGACGTTTCAGCACGTCGCTGTTGCCGATGACGCCCTTCATGTCCAGTTTCAGGTCGGCGAGGATGCGCTGCACCACGGGATAGGCTTCCGGATGCACCGACGAGGTGTCGAGGGGATTGTCGCCGCCCGGCACGCGCAGGAAGCCGGCGGCCAGTTCGAAGGTCTTCGGCCCCAGGCGCGGCACCTGTTTCAACGCTTCCCGGTTGGGGAAGGGACCGTGGGCGTCGCGGTGGGCGACGATCTGGTTCGCCAGCGTGGTGTTCAGGCCGGATACCCGGGTCAACAGGGCGGCGGAAGCGGTGTTCACGTCCACGCCCACCGCGTTCACGCAGTCCTCCACCACCGCCTCCAAGGCCTGGCCCAGCTTGGCCTGGCCCAGGTCGTGCTGGTACTGGCCGACGCCGATGGCCTTGGGCTCGATCTTCACCAGTTCCGCCAGGGGGTCTTGCAGGCGGCGGGCGATGGACACCGCCCCGCGCAGGGAGACGTCCATGTCGGGAAACTCCCGCGCCGCCAGTTCCGAGGCGGAATACACCGAGGCGCCGGCCTCGCTCACCGTCACCTTGGCGAGCTTGTGTTCCGGATGCAGGCGCGCGAGGGACTCGATGAGTTCGGCGGCCAGCTTGTCCGTTTCCCGGCTCGCGGTGCCGTTGCCGATGCTGATGAGATCCGCGCCGTGTTTCCGGGCCAGTTTCGCCAGGGTGGCGAGGGAGCCGTTCCAGTCGTTGCGCGGCTCGTGGGGATAGATGGTGGCGGTATCCAGCACCTTGCCGGTGCGGTCCACCACCGCCACTTTCACGCCGGTGCGGATGCCCGGGTCCAGGCCGATGACCGCCTTGGGCCCGGCCGGCGCGGCCAGCAGCAGATCCTTCAGGTTGCTGGCGAAGACGCGGATGGCCTCGGCTTCCGCGCGCTCGAACAGGGCGTTCATCAAATCCAGTTCCAGGTGCAGGGAAAGCTTCACGCGCCAGGTCCAGCGCACCGTGTCCAGCATCCACCTGTCGCCGGGCCGGCCCTGGTCGCGCAGACCGAAATGGGCGGCGATCAGGCCCTCGCAATGGCTCCTGCCCTCGCCGTGGGAGGGCGCCAGCTCCTCCGGCAGCTTGATCGCCAGGCCCAGCACGCCCTCGTTGCGCCCCCGGAACAAGGCCAGCGCCCGGTGGGAGGGCATCGCCTTCCAGGGCTCGTCGAACGCGAACCAGTCGCGGAATTTCTGGCCCTCGGCCTCCTTGCCTTCGATCAGCCGGGAAACCACCCGGCCGTTGTCCTGGAGATGCACGCGCAGCGTGTCCAGCAAGGCGGCATCCTCGGCGAAGCGCTCCATGAGGATTTGGCGCGCGCCGTCCAGGGCGGCCTTCACGTCGGCCACCCCCTTGTCCGCGTCCACGTAGGCGGCGGCCTCGGCCTCCGGGTTCAGCATGGGGTCGGCCAGCAACGCATCGGCCAGGGGCTGCAAACCCGCCTCCCGGGCGATCTGGGCCTTGGTTCTGCGCTTGGGCTTGTAGGGCAGATACAGATCCTCCAGGCGCTGCTTGGTCTCGGCGGCCACGATGTCGGCCCGCAACTCCGGCGTCAGCTTGCCCTGTTCCTCAATGCTGGCGAGGATCGCGCCGCGCCGTTCCTCCAGTTCGCGCAGGTAGCCCAGGCGTTCCTCCAGATGGCGCAACTGGGTGTCGTCCAGTCCGCCGGTGGCCTCCTTGCGGTAGCGTGAGATGAAAGGCACGGTGGCGCCGTCGTCCAGCAACGCCACGGCGGCGGCGACCTGGCTGGCATGGACGTTGAGTTCCTGGGCGATGCGGACTTCGATGGCGGGCAGCATGGGATGGAAGCAGGTGGGAAAGACTGGGCAGGATGGGGAAATTCCTCGGGGCTGACAAGGCTTGACAGCCATGGCTGGCCGAAGTTGACCCGCGAAGTTGACCCAGTAACCTGCTTCCGACACACTGCGCCCCCAATCGGCGTAGCCGATGCCACAAAATGGCAATAACCGATTGCAAAAATTGATTGCCAAAATAGACAGTTAAGGGAGTACGCAATGTTCATCCTCAGCATGTCCATGCCTGCGGACCTGGGTTTGTCCAAGACAGATTTCCTGCGCGTGATCACCGCTTTGTGGATTGCCCTGATGCTAAGCGCTTCCCCGGCCCACGCGGATGAGGCCGGCGATTTGGCGGCGCGGGCCATGGAACTCTCGGGCACCCGGGCAACCCTGGAAGGCACGGGAAAATCCATCGACGCGCAAATGGCCACGGATCCCAGGGTCAAGAAGATGACGAATAAGCAGCGCACCGAGTTGGCCAGCCTGCTCAAAGACACGCTAGATGGGCGGCGCATGGCCGCGGAAGTGAGCGCCGCTCTCGCCGCGACCAACGATGTGGTCCGCCTGCGCGACGCCAACGCCATCATGGACGAGCCGGTTTTTCAGAAATTGACCCGGCAAACGGTGGTGGAAAGCCTCAAGGCATCGGACAAGGTATTGGTCAACTATGCGCGTAGCCTGGGGAAACGCCCGCCCGACCCCGAGCGTCTCCGGCTGATTCAACGCCTCGATGCCGCCACGGATGGTTCCCGGATCATCGCCGACATGCGCTATGAAATGGCCACCCAATTGCTGGGTGGCCTGCGCATGGAGGATCGGGAAGCACGGCTGGCCGAAGTGCGCGCGCAGATCGAAGCCGCCGCGCCGGAAGAATATGCCCTCCGCGCGCTCTATGTCGCGCGCAAGATCAGCACCAAAGATATGGAAACCTATGTGCATACCCACGAAAACGAAACCATGGGCTGGTTATCCAGACAAATCGGCTACGGCACCCAGAAAGTCATGCTCGACGCCATGGGCCGGATGGTGAGCGCCATCCTGGAAGTGGCCGCCGGCAAGCGGTAAAGCAGGACCCAGTCGCTGACATGTTCCGCCTCTCCCGTGGAATCCTGTGGCTGGCCGCCATGGCCGGCATGGCGCCTTCGCTGCCAGCGTCGGCGGCCTCCGCGCCGGACATCTTCGTCGGCGCCAGCCGCCATGTGCTGGTGCTGGAAGGCCTGAACGGCAAGGGGGAAATCCTCGTCCAGGCCAGCGCCACGGCCTTGGGCGATGGCGTCGCCGTCACCTTGTGCGATCTGCTGCCGGGCGCCGAGCGTATCCAGGTGACTCGGGAGCGCCGGAAATACGCGGCCTATCCGCGAGAGCGGGACCCGGCGCGCAATCTCTGCAAACTCGACGTCCCCGGCCTGCGCGCGGGCAAAATCGAGATCGCGGCCCAGGAGCAGATTCGCGTCGGCCAGCGGGTTTACGCCATCGGCAACGCCTTGGGCATGGGTCTGAGCCTGTCGGAAGGCCTGGTTTCCGGCATCCGCGAGCGTCATGGCGAAACCTGGATCCAGACCACGGCGGCCCTCGCACCGGGTTCGGAGGGCGGCGCCCTATTTGACGAGCAGGGCCACCTGCTGGGCATGACCGATTACCGCAAGCGGGATGGGCAGAACATCAATTTCGCCGCCCCGGCGGCCTGGCTTCCGGAAATCGCGGCCCGCGCCGCCTCCGCCCAGGCGGACAAGGACGCCTTCGCCGGTCATCCCGCCGAATGCGCCCGCCTGGCCGAGAACGGCAATTGGAAGGCCCTGGCTGATACGGCGGAAGCCTGGACGCGGGGCCATCCCGAGCACAGCGAAGCCTGGTTCTGGCTGGGGCTCGCCCGGGAGAACCTGAAAGACGGCCGGGGAGCGGTGGCCGCTTTCGGAAAGTCGCTGGAACTGGCGCCGGATTCGGTCACCACCGCTCTCGCCCTGGCGCGCAACCGCATGGCCCTGAAGGAAGCGGACAAGGCCTTGGAGGTATTGCGCGCGGCCATCGCCCGCAACCAGGAGGACGCCGACCTGTGGTTCGCCAAGGTGCTGGCGGAAGATGCCCTGAACCAGGGCGAGGCGGGCCTGCATTCCCTGGAACAAACCCTGCGCCTGAACCCGCGCCACTTGGCAGCCTGGGAACTGCGCTTCAACATCGCCCGCGCCGCCAACAATCCGGAAGCCCTGCGGCAAGCCGCGTCCAACCTCACCGAAATCGCCCCGGACAACGCCGAATATTGGCTGCTGCTGGCCCAGGCCCACCTGATCATGGGCCGGCCCGCGCGGGCCTGGAAGGCCATCGGCCGGGCGGGGGAACTGGCCCCCGACAACGCCGACATCCTGGTCACCCGGGGCGCCATCCTCGCCCGCTTGGGCGCCTACGCCCAGGCCATCGACAGCCTCAAGCAGGGCCTGGCCGCCAAGCCCGTCCAGGCAGCCTACGCCCACGCCCAACTCGGCGACGCCTACTACCAGGTCAATGTCTATCCGGAGGCCATCGCCGCTCTGCGCGAGGCGGTCCGGCTGGCGCCGGAAGACCTCCGCTACCAGTTCGACCTGGGCGTGGCCCTCAAGGACAGCGGCCGCAGCGATGAGGCCCTGGCAATATTCCAGAGCCTGCGGGACAAAGCCCCCCAGGATCCGGCGCCCTGGCGCCAAGTGGGCTACGCCCTCGCCGAGCTGGGCCGCCTGGAGGAGGCGATCCCCGCCCTGGAGCAGTCCCTGCGCCTGGCCCCCGAGCAAGCCAAGGTCTGGCACGCCCTGGGCGAGACCCAGGGCAAGCTGGGCCGCGTGGAGGAGGCCCGGCGGGTCTATCAGCGCTTGCGCGGGCTCAATCCGGAGCGCGCCGAGCAGTTCTACCGGGCATATCTCCTGGTACTGGAGGAACAGCCGTGAGGCCGCGCGGCGCCCGACTGGTCGCGGCGGCCGCCATGGCCGCCACCCTGGCGGCCCATGCCGGCGAAGCCGAACAGGTCTTCGCGCAGGTTCACGCCAGCGTGGTCAGCGTGGAAACCCTGGACGAGGCCAACCGCCCGGATGGCCAGGGCAGCGGCATCGTGACGGGCCCGGGAAAAGTCGCCACCAATTGCCATGTGGTCGAGGACGCCAGCCGCATCCGCGTGGTCTGGCAAGGCAAGCCCCTGGCCGCCGTCCTGCTGCGCCAGGACTTGGCCCATGATCTTTGCCTATTGGAAGTGGCGGACCTGACAGCCCCGGCGGTCGCCATTCGCAAACGCGCCGAGCTGCGGGTGGGCGAGGCCGCCTACGCGGTGGGCAACCCCCTGGGTCTGGAACTGACGGTCAGCGCCGGCCTGATCTCCGCCCTGCCCGGCCCGGACAAGGAACCCCTCATCCACACCAGCGCGCCCCTCTCGCCGGGCTCCAGCGGCGGCGGCCTGTTCGACGGCCACGGCCGGCTGATCGGCATCACCACCAGCGTGTTCCGCTACGCCCAGAACTTCAACACCGCCCAGCCGGCGGACCGGGTCGAAGCCTTGTTGGCCAGCAAGGCGCCGCTGCCCGCCCCGGCGGCCATACCTGCCGCCGAGCCGGCTTGGGATGAGGAAGCCATCAGGCTCCACGACAAAGGCGACTTGAGCGCCCTGAAAACCTTGACCGAGCGGCGACTGGCGGCCCATCCGAACTCCGCCCAGGCCCGGGTCCATCTGGGCGCCGCCCTGAACGGCATGGGGAAGAAGGATGCGGCCCTGCGGCTACACCAGGAGGCCATCGCCATCGATCCCTTCCACTTCGGCGCCTGGCTCAACAAGGCCACCACGTTGAGCGGCCTGGGGCGGCACGCCGAGGCCGAGAGCGCCGCGCGCAAGGCTCTCGCGGTCGGCCATGAGCAATCCGCTCCCGGCTTTCAGGATTTGGGCCAAATCCTTTATTTGGCCGGCCAACCGGATGGCGCCCTGGCCGCCATGGAAAGAGCCGCCCGATTGGAACCGGGCAATGCGGCCACCTGGTCCTGGATCGGCCACCTCCACGCCAAACAGAACCGGCCCATCGAAGCGGAGAAAGCCTACCGCAAGGCCCTGCGCCTGAATCCGGGCGACGTGAATACCCGCAAGATACTGGCGGAACTGCAATTGACGACCGGCAAGGACAGGGAAGCCGCCGAATCCTTGGCGAACATTCCACCGGCGCAGCGGGAAAACGCCGCCACCCAGATCGCCATCGGCTTCTCCGAGCAAAAACAGGGGCGGCTGGCCGAAGCCGAACAGGCATGGCGCAAAGCCCTGGAACTGGACCCGAAAGCCCTGGATGCCTGGTTCAACCTGGGTTGGCTGCAAAACAAGCTGGGCCGCTTCAAGGAAGCGGAAAACAGCCTGACCCAAGCCCTCGCGCTGAACCCGAACGCGCCCAGAACGCTCGCCCTGCTGGCCATGACCCAGGCTACCCTGGGTAAATTGCGCGAAGCCGAATACAACTGGATGCTCGTCAGCCAATCGAATCCGATGGAAGCGGAATACTGGCTCGGCCTCGCCACGGTCCGCTCGCAACTGCGCGACTCCCGCGGTGTGGCGGTGGCGCTGAAGCGAGTGGTCAAGCTCGCTCCCGGCAATGTCGAGGCCTGGGGTGGCCTGGCCACCGCCTACTTCTTACTCGGTCGCGACGAGGACGCGGAGGAAACCGCGCTGCATGCTCTCTCCCTGGACCCGAAAAACGTTCAATCCCTGAACGTCATGGCCAACATCCAGGGCAAGCGCGGCCGGCACGACAAAGTGTTGGAATACATGGACAAGGCCATCGCCGCGCAACCGGGCGACCCGGACAGTTGGAACAACAAAGGCTATTCCCAACTGAAAATGGGCAAGATCGATGCCGCCGTCAAAACCTTTGAAACCGCGGTCCGCCTGCAACCGGATTTCGCGACGTCCTGGATCAACCTGGGGGAAGCGAAGCTCCGGCAAAATCAGCCCGCCGTTGCCATCCAAGCCCTCGATCAGGCCATCAAGCTGGCGCCCAACGCTCTGAACGCGAGGTTGTTTCTGGCCGAAGCCTACCTGCGCACGCTTCAACCCGGCGCCGCGCGCGAACATCTTCAGCATGCCGCCAAGCTCAATCCGAACCACCCCTTGGTCTGGCAACGCTTGGGGGAAATGTATCTCGCCCTGGGCGACAAGCCCGCCGCCCAACGCGCGCTGGAACGTTTGGAGCGGATCGACGCCAATGCCGCCGCCGGCCTGAAGGCGAGCTTGAGGGAAACTTCCGGCCGCGGAAAACGGAAACTCCGCTGAGGGCCAGCCTCCGCCCTAGCCCGCGGCGGGCAGCGCGAAGCTGAACGCCGCGCCGGCTTCCTCCTTCTCCTCCAGCCGGATGCTGCTGTCGTGCAGGCTGAGGATGCGCTTGACGATGATCAGGCCGAGGCCGCCGGAAGAACGGCCGTCGCCACCGCGCAGGGGCGAGGGGCGCTCGAACAGGTTGGGGCGGATTTCGGCGGGAATGCCGCCGCCGTTGTCCACCACGCGCACGCGCACCCTGCCCTGGTCCTGGCTCAGCTCAACGCGAATCCAGCCGCCCGCCGGGGTATGGCGCAAGGCGTTGTCGAGCAGGTTGGTCAGCACCCGCTCGATCATGCCCAGATCGGCGAGCACGGGGGGCAGGTCGGGGGAAACCTCGGCATGGAGTTCCACATTCTTGTTGCGCGAGGCGAGTTCGAACTTCTGCAGCACGTCCTGCAGCAGTTCGGCGAGGGCGAACTGCTCCTTCTGGGGTTTCACCACTTCGCATTCCAGCTTGGCGAGTTCGAACAGCTCCTGGGCCAGCCGGCTCACCTTGCGGCTCTGGCGCACGGCCACGTCCAGATAGCGGTTGCGCTCCTCCTCGGGCAACTGGCCGGCCTTCAGGGTGAGGGTTTCCAGGTAACCCTGCAGCGAGGTCAGGGGCGTGCGCAGGTCGTGGGAGATGTTGGCCACCATCTCCCGGCGCAACTGGTCCTGGCGCCTCAATTCGCTCATCTGGGCGGCGATGCGCTCGGCCATCTGGCGGAAGGCCCGGCGCAACACGCCGATCTCGTCGCCGCTTTCCTGTTCGGGCAGCTCGGCCGGCGGCTGGAAGCCGTTGTTTTCCAGGGCGGCGACCTCGCCGGTGAGGCGGCGCAGGCGCCGGGTGATGAGGGCGAAGGCGGCGAGCCCCGCCAGCAGGGTCAGAACCAGCACCGCGAGCATGAGCCAGGCGCCGCTGGCGAAAGCCCGGCTGGACCACACGTCGGCGGCGAGCCGGTCGTAGTCCTCGCCGGCCAGGATCACGTAGAGGTAGCCCACCGTCTTGCCGTCCTGCACGCAGGGCGCGGCGCTGAAGATCTTGCGCGCGGTGGGGCTGCGCGGGTCGTCGCCCAGCAAGGGAAAGCCACCCCCCGCGAGGAAGGCGCGCACCGGCGCCACGTCCACCCACTGCCGCTTCACCGCCCCCGGCGGCGCCACGTGGGCGTCGATATGGCCGTTGGGCTTGATCAGGTAGACCTCGATGCTGGGATTCACCACCATGAGCATATGGAACAGGTCGTCCACCGCCGGCCGGTTCCATTTCAGGTCGCGCACCAGATCGGTATGGCCGGCGATATGGGTGGCCAGGTCTTTCGACAGGCGCTGCAGCACCTCCTCCTGATAACGCTCGGTGGTGGCCTGGTAGAGCCAGGCGGTGAAACCGCCGCAGGCCAGGGTGAGCACGGCGAAAACCAGGGCGACGCGGCCGTACAGGGTCCGCGTCATGCCGCGTCCCCCACGCTTTCCTGGCCGCTCTCCGCGCTGAACTTGTAGCCCACGCCCCAGACCGTGCGGATCAGTTCCGGCCTGGACGGATCCTGCTCGATCTTGCTGCGCAGGCGGTTGATATGGGTGTTGACGGTGTGCTCGTAGCCCTCGTGGCTGTAGCCCCACACCTGGGTCAGCAGATCCATGCGCGAGAACACCCGGCCGGGATGGCGCGCGAAGAAGAACAGCAGGTCGAACTCGCGCGCGGTCAGTTCCACCTCCGCGCCCTTGCAGCGCACCTGGCGCGCGACCGGGTCGATGGCGAGCACGCCGGTTTCCAGCACGCCCGCGTCCTGGCGCGCGGTGCGGCCGAGGGCGTCGACCCGGCGGAACAGGGCGCGCACCCGGGCGATAAGCTCCATCACGGAGAACGGCTTGGTCACATAATCGTCCGCGCCCAGTTCCAGGCCCAGGATGCGGTGGGTCTCGCCGGAACGGGCGCTGATGATGACGATGGGCGTGTAGCGCGGCATGGCGCGCGCCTGGCGGCACACCTCCAGGCCATCGATGCCGGGCAGCATGATGTCCAGGATCAGCGCGTCGTAGCTTGCCGATTTGAGCTTTTCCAGGCCGGTTTCGCCGTCGCCGGCCCACTCCACCAGATAGCCCTCGTCGGACAGGTTCAGTTGCAGGATGTCCGCGATGTCCGCGTCGTCCTCCACCACCAGGATGCGCCGTTTCCCTTCGCCAGCCGATTTGTCCATTTCGCTCTCCGACTCCGTCTCCGGATTCATGCCATGTCGATACGAATCATGGCGGAAAACACCCGGGGGATTGGTCAAATATTGTTTAAGTTTTCAGCGACCGGCACTGCCCATGGGTCGATTGGTACGCATGCACCAATATCCTACTACCCCCTTCAAGTTCTTCTAGTGACACCCGTAGAATGATCAAAGTGATATTAATGATTCATTCGCCGCGTTGACTCCAAGAGAGGAGAGGGATGAGGCGCTTGGATCGGCAACCATGGAGGCCAGCCATCATGTTCGGATTCATTCGCCTGGTAAAAACAGAAACGCCCCCGCCGGAACCCAAACCCGCGAGCAAGCCGGCGGCCGGCCTGAACGCCATCCACGACACCTTGCAGAACATGGGCGTGGAGTTGGCCAACGTCTGCTACAGCCTCAATCGCCTGACCTTGGAATCGGACCAGGCCGCGCGCCAGGCCAACACCATTTCCGACGAGTCCCTCGCCATACGCGACCTGGCCCGCGCCGTCGCCGACCGGGCCGGCATGGCGGCGGACGCCGCGCTGAACACGCGCCGGCAATCGGAGATCGGCTCCGCCGAACTGGACAAGGTGGTGAACAACATGGGCGGCATGGCCGAAAAGGCGCGCGGCGCCGAAGCCGCGATGTCCCAGTTGAGCCAGGAGATCGCCCGCATCGGCAGGGCCACCGACATGATCCAGCAGATCGCGAAGCAGACCAATCTGCTCGCCCTCAATGCCGCCATCGAGGCCGCCCGGGCCGGCGAGCAGGGGCGCGGCTTCGCCGTGGTGGCGGACGAGGTGCGCAAGCTGGCCGCCTCCTCCCTGGAAGCCTCCGGCGAAATCACCCAGGTCATGCTCACCATCCAGGAGCGGACCGCGGTTTCCGCGCAGACCATTTCCCAGTTGAGCGCGGAATCCGCCACCGTCGCCGTCACCGCGCGCGAGGTGGGCGCCCAGCTTTCCACCATCCTGGCGGACACCATCAACGCGGAAAGCCAGGTGCACTCCATCGCCGACGACGCGCGCCTCACGGTGGAAAAGGCCGATGTCATCGTCACCCTGGCCCAGGAAGGCTACGGCCGCATGGGCCGCTTCCAGAACGAACTGACCCAGGCCGCCAGCCTCTCGGAAAAGCCCGGCGAGCACTCCTTCCGTCTCATGGTGGAGGAAGGGGTGGACGTGCTGCACACCCACGTCTACGCCAGCGCCCGCGCCACCGCGGACGGCATCGGCGCGCTGTTCGCCAAGGCGGTGGAAAACGGCGAGATCAGCCTGCGCGACCTGTTCTCCCACGACTACCGGCCGATCCCGGGCACCAACCCGCAGAAGTACGCCAGCCCTTTCGACCGCCTCACCGACCGCCTGCTGCCGCAATTGCAGGAGGTGTTCCTGAACGCCCACCCCGAGGTCATCTACGCCATCGCCACGGATACCCAGGGCTACGTGCCCACCCACAACAAGCAGTTCAGCCAAGCCCTGACGGGCAATTACGAAACGGACCTGAAGGGCAACCGCACCAAGCGCATCTTCAACGACAAGACCGGGGCCCGCTGCGGCGCCCACACGGAAACCATGCTGATCCAGACCTACCGGCGCGACACCGGCGAGATCATGCACGACCTGTCCGTGCCCATCTTCGTCAACGGCGAGCACTGGGGCGGCTTCCGCGTGGGTTATCCGGCCGCCGTGCAGGAAAGCGGGTATCAGGCGGTGGAGCTGTTCTGACAGGTCCGCCGGGTTCCGCCGGATTCCAAGAGCGACATGCCGCAACCCGCGGCAAACTTGCTCCCCCTTTGAAAAAGGGGGATCGAGGGGGATTCACACCGGGCGCCTATCACCGACCTTGCGAAATCCCCCCTGCCCCCCCCTTTACGAAAGGGGGGAACGGCATCGCTCCCTCAACCCTTGTCGCCGAAGCGGTGTATCAGACGCCGGTCCCGCTTGGTGGGGCGCCCCTTGATGGCGCTGCCCGGGTCCGCCACCCATTGCCGGGTTTCGATCTGCCGCTCCCGCGCCGCACGGCTTGCCTCTTCCTCCCGGTAAAGCGCCCGCGCCACCGGTGCCGGCCCGCGCCGGTCCGACAAGGCCAGGACGGACACCGTCCAGGAATATTCCCCCACCTGGATGAGCAGCGTATCCCCCACCTTCACCTCCCGGCTCGGCTTCACCCGTTCGCCGTTCAGGCGCGCCTTGCCGCCTTCCACCGCGTCCTGGGCCAGGGAACGGGTCTTGAAGAAGCGAGCCGCCCACAGCCATTTGTCGATGCGCAGGCGGGCGAGGGATTCGTGATTGTCGGTTTGCTTCATGGCTTATCGATTCGATCCCATCCAATACCGGGTCTGAAAATTGGCTTGCCCCCACGCCGCCGCGTGCTCTCCCCCGCAAACGGGGAAGGACTGGGGTGGAGGAAAGCGGGGGTGGAAATGTAAGCACATGGACCGCAATCTCCGTCGCTTTCGAAGGCAGGATCAGTCAAGCGCTTTCATCGCCACCACCTGTACCACCGCGCCCATGCCCGCATGCAGCCGGCCTTCCATCACTTCCCGATCCAATTCCCGGGAATGCAGGAATTCCAGCCCCGCCAACTCCGCGCGCAACGCATCCAGCGACATCATCAACTCCGCCACCGGCGGTCCGCCGGTGCGGAATTCCAGCTGGCGCGGGGTATAGGCCTCCAGGATGAAGCGGCCGCCGGGTTTCAGCCCCGCCACCACGCGCCGGTGCAGGTCGCGGCGCAGGGGCGCGGGCACATGGCAGAAGATGGACACCACCAAATCCCAACTTTCCGGTTCGATGGCGAAGTGCGCCAAATCCGCGACCCGGGTTTCCACGGCGAGCCCGCGCGAACTGGCCAGCCGTTCCGCCTTCGCCATGCCCACCGAGGAAGCATCCACCGCCAGCACCGCATGGCCCAGCCCGGCCAGGTGCGCCGCGTTGCGCCCTTCCCCCTCGCCCAGGCACAACGCCCGGCCGGGTGGCAGATCCCGCGCCGCCGCGGCCAGGAAGGCATTGGGCTCGGTGCCGTAGACATAGTCCTCGCCGGCGTAGCGTTCGTCCCAGGGGTTCATCGGTGCGCCGCCATGATCATCTGGAACACATGGCGAAGGGAAAGTCCGGCAACGCCAGCGCGTCGGCGGGAGCCAGAATCCGCAAGGCCGGCAGTTCCGGCACGGTCAACAAATCCTGATCGCCCGTCACCAGCCAGGGAGCCTGTGCGGCCAGCGCCGCGTGGATGAATTTGTCGTCGTCGACGTCCCTGCTACACGGCTTCGCCGCGATGCCCGCGGGTACATCCACCCAATAAGCGGCGGCATTCAAGTCGTGCAGAATGCGTCGGCGCAGTTCCATGTTCAGGTAAGGGTCGAACTTGGGGCGCCACAGCCGGGTTTCCAGTTCCGCGAACGTCTCCGGCGAGAACACCGGCAAGCCCTGTTCAAGCACGCGCCGCGCCACCAGGGCCGGCGCGCCGGCGCGGGACAGGGCCGCGCTGATCCAGATATTGGTGTCGACCACCACCCGGCACGCCGGCGTGCCCAAGCCCGCCTCAGCTTTCATCGGCCAGCAGGGCCGCCAGCGCCTCCGGCGTCAATCCGGCATTCGCGGCGGCATCGGCGGACTCGTTCAAGGTGTGCTGCAAGCGGTTGGCATAGAACGCGCGCATGGCCTCGAAATCTTCCGCGCTCACCATCACGCCCACCACCCGGTCATGACGCATCACGCGCACCGGCTCCCGTTGTACCCGATCGAGAAACTCGCCGAAGCGGGTCTTGGCTTCGTTCGCGGTGAAGGTTTGCATGGAGGACTCCTGGTCGATCCGGATTGATACGTACAATTTAGTCGAATCGTTCGATTCGATCAAACCACACGATCAGGCACGGCGGCCGCTCTCGTAAGCCCGGGCCAGCCACTTCTCCCGCTGTGCCGGCGTGGAATGGCGCACCGGGCCGAAGCTGGTGATCCGGACCGGCTTGATGCCGCTGAACTCCAGGATGGTGCGCTTCATCTGGTTGTGCCCCGGCATGCGATACACCCAGCGGTAATACCAGGCCGGCGTATCCATGGTGACCAGCACATGGGCGGAACGCCCCGTCAGCAGCCGGTCCCAGAACGGGGAATCGTCCCGGTACTTGAACGCAAAACCGGGCAGGAACACCCGGTCGAAGAAACCCTTGAGCAGGGCCGGCATGGCGCCCCACCAGTTGGGATAGACGAACACCAGATGTTGCGCCCAGATGATCGCCTCCTGGGCCGCGACCAGATCCGGCTCCAGGGGCTGAATGGTGTGGTAGCCGTCGTGAAGGATGGGGTCGAAGGCCAGCTCGCGCAAAGACAGGAAGCGCACTTCATGGCCGGCGGACTCGGCGCCCTTCCGGTAGGACTCGGCCAGGGCGTGGCAGAGGCTGGATTGGGCGGGGTGGGCGAGGAGGAGGAGGATTCGAGTAGACACAAAAGAGTGCGTATCTCTCGTGTATGAGACGATCTCGAACTAATGAGCTACTGATTGCGTAATTATTATTGGGGCTTCATGCCCAACAACCCGAATTGATGTTACCCCATCATTTTTCAATTTTACCAGATAGAAATACGATGAGTTTGTTGCCACCAATCGCCAATCTGCCGATTTATCTCCAGGAAGCTGAACCCAAGGCAGAGTTGAAGTAGTAGTATTCTTATCACGTATGGCGTCGACAAATCCAATCATTGATGGCACTACATAAAACCCCATAAGCATCACGCCTCCTACTAGCCAGACCTTGCGCGCATTCCATACGTACTTGTCTTCATGCAACAACATTGCGGACTGCGAAAACATCTCAGCAACTAAAAACGCTTGCGCAAGAACCGCTATATTTGCAATGAATATAGCCACATGTATGTACCCAGATAACAAAAACACAAAAAACAGAATTATAAGCACAACCATCAAGACAACCACATTATTACCAATTACTCGCAACACCTTAGTATCAAAAATTCGATCTGATAGATCGGAAATCACCGAAAGCACAGCAACCCCAAGATAAAACAATGCAAATAGACTTGCACCAACCAGCTCAGGGCACCTCTAAAAACCCGTGATTTTCATGAATCCAGAATCTGGAACCACGACGAACAGGGAACGAGCCGATTTCAGTCGGACGTCCAGTTGTTTTTCGCGGGTCATATCCCCGGTTGTTGGGATGGATTGCTCATTCA
>JBGAFI010000012.1:0-3060 GCA_044227325.1 Thiobacillaceae bacterium
TGAGCATTACAAGTCAGTGCTCGTCGAGCACAAAATACCCCTGCCGTTCTATGAGAAGTCTGGGGCCTAACACTGCGTTCCAGGCGACCGGCTACAAGCCGCTTCGCGGCTTTCCTCCGTCGCCTGAACTTCGACGTTAGCTATGGAATACGGAAAGGACTTCGATCAACTGACGCAGCTAGTCGTATTGCTCGTCGAGTCTCAAGCAAGGGTGCCTATTGATGATTCGAATGAGTGGGCCTATTACGCCCAGCCCTTGGCCAAAAAGCTCTTTATGCACTTGGCGTCGATGAGGGCATTGTGGGAAGGATTGGGTTATGAGGTAGACGGGATTCCGCCATTTGTGTTTGTGGATCACTCAACGATCAACCTGATCGCGCGGGCTGTACTGGAAACGTTTCTAACCTTCCACCATTTGTTCGTGGAAGATGTATCGATAGAAGAAAGAAAACTTCGATTGTCGGCCTGGCATCTGAGCGGCCTTATTGAAAGGCAGAAGTTTCATGCTTTTTCAGAAGAGGCGAAGAAGAAACTCGCTGAAGAAGCTGATCAGGTGCGTTCCGTAAGCAATGAAATAACTCAAATGGAGCAATTTCAGTCCCTCAAAGAAACGAAAAAGAAAAAAATCCTTGAAGGAGAATGGCGGCAAGGAATTGCTTGGGCAACATTGGCCGCTCGCGCAAACTTAAATGAAAACTATTTTCGCAGCGTTTACCGTCACCTATGCGGCTAGGCTCACTCAAGCTATCTAAGTGCAATGCAGATTGATCAAGCAAAAATGGTCGATGATCAAAAAATGCTATCAAATAGCACCATCGGTGTTGGGGTCGTAGTCATGGCTCACTTTGCCCACGCTTATCAAAACGTATTCCCCAGTTTACGTAGCGTGCTTTTGAAAAACCCTGATTTCGAAGCTGTCGTGGAACGTTGGAGGTTCACAAGCGATGATATGGCAAGTACGTGGGGTAGCTAACAAGCGAATCATGTCGCTGCCCTTCGGGCAGCTGGGACGTCTCACCGCTGCGCGGCGAGCCGCCCCATATTCTTGGCGTTAGGCGTCACAAACGCACCCCCGCAATTCACCATCGCACAACTATGCCCACAACAGCCCGATGGAAAGCGCTGAAGAAGCAACTCGAAGCTAGGTCAGCACATGACTTTGAGCGGGCGCTCTATCCTCTCTTGCGAATTCGTTGGCCAGATTTGGTTCACCCTAAGTCACTCCAATACTTGGACAAATCTGGCATCGACCAAGTGCTTGTAGCTGACGGAAGACCACTTGGGGTTGTTGTGCAGTGCAAAGGATTCGAGGTTTTAGAGCCGCTCGGGAAATCACAGATTGCTCAAATCGGGAAGTCCCTGAACAAGTTCGTGAACTCGGGATTCAAGGCCAAGCAATACGTCCTTCTGTACAACCGATTCGGCGAGGATCAAGACTTTGAAAACTCGATACGACGGCTTCTCGCTCAAGCAGTGGCAACTGGCGCGATTGAAACAGGATCGTTGTGGAATCTGAACAATCTTACCGATGAACTCAGCAAAGACCTCCTCGCTTATATGCTGCGAGAGCTAAACGAGAAGGCGAACCGAAAACATGCGCGGGACCGAGCTAGATTTCGATTTGGGGCTAGCACCGTCAAATCCGTTCCTTTTGCAGTTGGTCGTATGTCCTTAGATTCAAATGTGAAACCAGACATCGAGAATCAAGCAGAGCTGGAACATGCTGACCCGCTTAAATATCTATCGCTTGATGGCCGAAGCATATCGTTGATTGTTGGACACTTTGGCGCAGGCAAATCGACACTGTCACACCGGTTAGCAAACATTCCCAATCATCGACTTGTCTATGTTCCGGCAGCAGCCTTAAAGCACACTGAAGTAGGCGGCTCCAGCGAGAATAGTCTTTCGCAGGGCATTATCGAATATCTTGAGATATTTGATGACGAGGTGGACCTCACGCCAGAGCAGAGAAATGAACTGTCATATCTTGCTGGTCCCCTGTTGTCCGCCAAATTTAGAACACCGAACAGCGGTCTAATTCTGTTAATCGATGCGATCGATGAGAACAGATATTATTCTTCAATGAAGGGCTTTCAAGTTCTCACCAATGAACTGGCCAGAACCCAGTGCCCTGTGGTAGTTACAACTCGCTTGGAACATTTCATTGACAGTTTTGAAACCTATGCCGACGCGCTCGGCGAGCGGAGTCGCTTTGGGGTAAAGGACATCAAAATATTGACACTAAGGAACTGGCTTCCCCAACAGGCTCAGGAGTACATTCGGTCCGCTGCAAACCGCGCTGAACTTGATGGCGACTCCGAGGCCAGAATGCGTCTAGATCGTTTGCTTGGCCAAATCGACTCAACCACCGTTGAATCCACGGCTTTGCGACATCCTTTGTTCCTCGCGATGACGACACAGCTTGTTGCGGCGGGCGACGAGCGTCTGTACTCAAGTAAGTTTGAACTCTACGAGCATTGGTCTCGAGAAAAGTTGATGCGCGACTTCAGAGAGGACAGATATATCCCCGTTGGATTCGAGAACCCGAGGCTGCTTGTTTCCACGTTGCTGCAACTCATGAATGCTGTTGCGAACGCAATGATCGACGATACTGCCGACGGCATAGAGTTAACGGAATATATTGAAGAGGATGTCGTGCGGGACCTCGCCCAGAAACTCTTCTTTGCGCCCGTCGCATCAGAACTCTATACGGTCACATCCTTCCTGGAACCGCAGCGTAGCGCGCGGTCAGGAAATTTGATGCTCAGATTCTTCCACAAATCCTTCCAGGAATTTTTCACCGCTCGCCAACTGAAAGGTGCAGGAATCGAGGCAGGCCGATTTCCGCACGCTGTCAAAGACTTTCTTCTGTAGATATGAAATGCCAGGCGAAGATGAAAAACAAATGCCATTCTCAAACATCTGCCGAGGCGGTGACGCCTCTCAAGTCGATCACCCTAAGTAATTGTTTATAAATGGGCCGTCCTGAGCGACTTTCGGGCGATTTTCGGCTTCAGCCCGATTACTTCGCTAACCCCTCGCTCAAGCGGAGCGCCAACG
>JBGAFI010000012.1:3074-156372 GCA_044227325.1 Thiobacillaceae bacterium
GCCACCAGGCCCGGTCTGGCGGTACGCGGTAAATTTTCGCCAGCCCGGGCCTGGCGTCCTGCCGTTGTCGCCCGCTTAGCTCGAACGTTGGGCACCATGAACCCGATCAACTGGCTGTGCGCCCATGCACCAGGCTTTACCGAGCTTCCCGAAGAAGATCGCCAAGCCATCTTTCACTTTTCGTTGCTTTGGAGCCTCTTCGAGGCCAGGGCGCTTCATACTCGCGGGTCTGCGAGCGCAATTCTCGCCGTTGCTCATGAGTGGGCATCTCGCAGCCAACTCACACTCGCGCCCTTCGAGAACAGTCTGGCTTACTTCCGCGCCCGTTACGTTGCGAACGGCGAGCCGACACAGAGCTTCCACGGCCTTGCCTTGCGCAATAACGACAACCAAGCGCTCGTGCTATCCGTCCTAAAAGGCGAGAACACAAATACCGCAGACTCCGTTGCCGCTCTGCTCATCGTCGTATTTCGTCTTCGTAACAACCTATTTCATGGGGTCAAGTGGGCTTACGGCATTCAGGGCCAGCGCGAGAATTTCACCCACGCCAACGCAGCACTAATGAGTGCGCTGGAAACCCAGGGGTATCTGTAAATGGTGCCCAACCCATCATTCCACCTGACCTGTCGCGGCAAGCCGCGCCAGTCAGGTGAATTCAAACGTTGAAGCTGTAGAAAAACCTCCGAAATTGTTTATGCGAAAAATCCGCTCAAATTCGACCTCTCAAAATGCCCTAGGATCGACGCTCTCGGTGTGGGGAAGGGTCAACGTACCCCTATATTCACCCCTCAACCGAAAGGTGGGGGTTTTTCTACAGCCTCGTTAGGCCACACGACATGAAAGCCGCCTTCCGCTTTACCTATGAAAAGGACTGGCGTATTGCACCGGTTGCTTTCTGGGTGCATGTTCCCGTCCCTGGTACAACAAGTGAATGTGATCCTCCTGCGCCCCAAGCTGTAGCGAATCTTGGCTACGCATTTCTACGTGTGGAGTTCGAAAGTCATGAACTTCAATTCAGCGCTTTGGCACAACTGGATCATTTCATTGAAGTCCTGTCTCGCAAGCCGCTGCCAACATCAAGGCAGTTGTCATCCCGTCGCGGCTTGCCAGTTGCCCCAAATGGTCATTGGTTAAGCCGCCTTCCTGCAGAGCTAAAGTCGCCGCGCAAGCGCGAAAAATTGGTCCGGGAATTGAGCGCCATTCGTTCAGAGGTGGCGGAAAAGTGGTCTAACAATTCCGTCGAGAGGGACCACCCACAAGCTGCGCTTGTGGGTTCCCTTCGCGGCTTCACCGCTGCGGCGCCCCCTCACGTCAAACGTTGAAGCTGTTGAAAAACCTCAGAAATTGTTTATGCGAAAATTCCGCTCAAATTCCCCCCCAAAATGCCCTAGGATCGACGATCTCGGTGCGGGGAAGGGTCAACGTACCCCTATATTCACCCCTCAACCGAAAGGTGGGGGTTTTTCTACAGCCTCGTTAGGCGCATCGTGGAATACACACTTGATGATGGCGAAGCATTAAACCGGGAATTTCCAGACACCTTCTGGATTCCTTCGCGCAATGAACGCGACAACCTACTTCCTGGCGCACTGGCAAAACTAATATTTCGCATTTCGTCAGGCAATGAACAGCATGTCGAGAGAATGTGGGTAATCGTTAAGGAGCGCCTAGCAAGCGGATATCTTGGGGAGCTAGATAATGACCCATACTGCACCGCCGAACTTCACGCCGGAGCACATATCATTTTTCGGCCAGAGCACGTTATTCAAATATATGAAGAAAAGCCAAAGTCCTAATACTGTTCCAGGCGACCCACTACATGCCGCTTCCCGGCATTTAGTGGTCGCCTGAACTTCTACGTTAAAGCTATGGCCCGTTGGCTACTTATCGCATTCGTCCTCTTGGTCAATGTTGTCGCCGTTGGCCTTGCCATTGCACCGACAATCGTGACCTTTGCAGACGTGGCGCCCAAAGAAATCGCTTGCAGTTCTTGTGGCTCAGCTGAAATTCAACAAGCACTTATTCGTTCTGCCTCTGCCGGCCGATCCCAAATTATTGGCTTTATCGCGTCCTATCAGTGGCTGTTCGTTTCAGTCGCACTTATCAATATCGTGGCTTTGTTGGGCGCGTTGTTTATTCCCGCTCTAACACGCCGCCCCAGTGGGACGCCCCGCCGGCAAGCCGGCTCCGCGCCCCTGAGCTAGTATGTTAGGCCTCGCAACCCAAGTGAGGTGCCGGTCTCGCGCTACGGCTTCAGTCGACTGCCACACCATCTACCGGTGGCGCGCTTTTCGACGGTCAAGAGTGCCCGTCTTCGCGGCGGCTGCGGTTCGTCACTAAGGGCAGCCTCATCGCGAATCGGCCGTCGGAGCGTTCGCCCACAGGCCCGATCGCCAATCCGTGTGGCTGTCCACTTGGGTGGACACTATCACCGGTTTGCATCTGCCTGATTCGCACATGCTCCTTGACGCTCGGGAAGATATCGAGGGCGCAAGCTGCGGGGTCGAGACCGGTTTTGCCCAGTTGCCAAGAAATAAACCACGGGAGTCGTAGACTTTTTGAAAGCTGTCATGCCCCCAACCACGATTACGACGATTGAGGCGATTGAGGCGATCTCGGCCGAGCTGCAAGGCGCTATCGGCGCCCGATTCATCGGTGTCGAGTATGGTCTTCTAACGTCCGATGACGAACAGGAGGCGGGTTCTGCCGCAATGGAAATTGGTGGCGAGATCATCGTGAGATTCTCAAACGGCAAGAATATTCATTTTTCCTGGGGCGACTTGCCCAACGGAAAGCAAGACTGGGTTCTCATCGCCACACCAGAGAGTACTTGGAGGAGTCTGGACAGGAACATCGATGCCACCTCACTGGGTCCTTGGCCTCCTGTATCTGGCTGTCAGTTAGTCGGGGCCGCAGTCCTTGGCTGGGACCAAGAACCTTCGGTGGCTCGGCTTGAGTTTGAAAGAGGCTCGGTTTTGGTTGGCATTGGCTCTGCGGGATGGTTCGGGAATGCAGATTCAATAATGGTTCGTCCTGATCAATCGCCATTCCTTGATTTCCCTGTCTCCATCGAAACCATTTGGTCCAGCCAAAATCCAGAATGACCCTGCGGTCCAGGACGACCAAATTGCTGACTTATCCCTCTGTTGGCGGCCCATCCTTCGAAGTTGCGTTTCAGATTCCTTGTCGGCATTCATTAAATTCCAAACCCTGACATCTCGTTTCAATTGGAGTCACCTCATGCCCTCCCCCATCCTCAACATCGCCGACCTCGAACTCGAACCGCGCCCCGCCGCCTTCACCCCCACCGGGCCGGCGGCGGAGAAGTTCGACGCGCGAATGGCTTACATCGGCCCGCGCATCGGCGCCCGGAAGCTGGGCTACAACATCACCGCCGTGCCGCCCGGCAAGCGCGCGTTTCCCTTCCACAACCACCGGGTCAACGAGGAGATGTTCTTCGTCCTGCAAGGCACGGGCGAAGTCCGCATCGGCGCGAACACCTACCCCATCCGCGTCGGCGACGTGATCGCCTGCCCGGCGGGGGGCCCGGAATCCGCGCACCAGATCGTCAACACCGGCACGGAAGAGCTGCGCTATCTCGCGGTCAGCACCAAGCTGTCGCCGGAGATCGCGGAATACCCGGACTCCGGCAAGTTCGGCGTGCTGGCCGAACTGCCGCCGGACGCCGACGGCAAGCCGCAACGCTTCATGTACGTCGGGCGTGCGGGGGATTCCCTCGACTACTGGGAAGGCGAATGACAGCACTATCCGGCGGACACGCCGCTCATTCGTGAATCACCAAAGTATCCAGGCCGAGCTCAACGAAACTGTTCTGGGAAAAAGCCGGCTCGATGCGGGCGAAGTTCCGCCTCACCAGAGCTTCCAACTCCGCATTCGTGATGTTTCCCGTGGCGACCAGAAGCAGTTTGGGCGGCTGTCCGCTAAGCAAAAAAGACTGCTCGAAATCGTCGTCCTTGGTCACCACGATGCGCTCTTCCCTACGGCGCAAGCGATCACCTCCGCGCCGGCATGCGATCGCCTGCCGGCATATTCAAGGTGTGCTTCGCGTCATAACCGCTTTCGGCGAGCCACCGGGCCATGCGCCTGGGCGCTTGGGCATCGACCAGGAATTTCATGCCGCCAGGCTTTCCATCTGTTTCACATGGGCCAGCCGGGGGCGTAGGCCAGCACAGCGAGGATGTTCTCTCGCTCCAGATCCTCATCGTCGGCCAGGATGTCTCGATGCTCATGCCGCTCGCCAGCCATTCCAGCCCCCCCGGGATAGCGCACTCCCCGGATGCAGGGTTTGCCATGGTAGATGGCCGGGTCCAGCGTGATGCGTTCTTCGTTCGACTCTCCGAAGAGAGAGTAATGGTGCGTGCCAATCGGCGGCGAATTGGGACGAACAATGGTTTCCCGGGTAACTCAGGCTTGATGCAGCTCTTCCCTGATGGTTTCCCGTACCACGTCGGCGAGGGTTTGCCCCTCCGCGAACTGGCGTAGCGCTTCGTTCATCATGGTCTGGTAGTTGCCGCCGGTCATCTCGGCGCGGGCCTTGTAATAAGCCAGTGTCGTGTTATCCACGCGCATGGTGATGCGCGACTTGCCGCCGTGCGCGGCTTGCAGCTTCGCCAGCGCGGGCACCTCCGCCACGGGTTTGGCGTCGGTGAAATCCATCTCGGCGTAGCGGTCGAACGTGGGGTCAGAACTGTTGCTCATATCGCTTCCGTTGCGGTTGGTTGGCCTTCCAGGCCGATATCAGGCGCGGCGTGTCACCACGCAGCGTCCACACCACGATCAGAATCCGGCTCTTGCCACCCATGCCCAGGGTTACAAATCGCTGCTCGCCTTCGGCGTCCGTGTCTTCCCGTGTCAACGCGTAAGGATCAAGCAGCACCGACTTGGCCTCTTCAAACGTCACGCCGTCATGATTCAACGGGTTTGCCGCGGCTTTGTCGGGGTCGAACTCGATCTCCATGCACCCAAGTGTATGCACGGATGCATGTACAAGCAACGTCCTGGAGTTCGCGCAATACGGGCGAGTTGGTAGTCGGGCTACTTACGCGGCAGGCATGCGGCGCAGTGCGCTGTGTTTATTGGCACCCAACAACATCTCCCCCTTGGCCCCGCGCGAACCGCGTTCACCCTTTCCCGGTCGGAACCGGAGACGCGGAGTTAACGAATTCGTTAAACATCCTTGTTCAATCCGGGATCAATCTATCCCTTTGGTGTGGGACAGTCGCCCTGTCCCGATATGAAACCAGCCCGAGGAGGCCCGCCATGTTTTCCCTTCGTTCCCTGCTCACCCTGATCATGACCCTGGGTCTGGGCCTGTTGCTCAGCGCCTGCGTCAAGGAAAGCGCCGAGGCTTCCGGCGCCAAGGCCATGGCGAATTCCGCCACGCCCGTCGACCGGAGCAAGCTGGATTCCATCGTCCTGGGCATGGGCTGCTTCTGGGGCGCGGAGAAGCGCATGTCGGAACTGCCCGGCGTGGTGGACGTGGAAAGCGGCTACGCGAACGGCGAGATCGAGGGCAGCTACGAGGCCATCCTGGCCCAGGAACGCTTGCTGCGTTACGGCAAGTCCAGCAAGCGCAACCACGCGGAAGTGGTGAAAGTGTGGTTCGACCCGGCCAGGACCGATCTGGCCGCGGTGCTCGCCAAATTCTGGGAGAGCCACGATCCCACCCAGGGCGACCGCCAGGGCAACGACGTGGGCAGCAACTATCGCAGCGCCATCTACACCCATTCCGACGCCCAGTTGGAGATCGCCCGGATGACCCGCGCGGCCTATCAGCAGGCTTTGAGCAAGGCGGGCCTGGGCGCAATCACCACCGACATCGCGCCGCTGAAGACCTATTACGCCGCCGAGGACTACCACCAGGATTACCTGAAGAAGAACCCGCAAGGCTATTGCGGTCTGGGCGGCACCGGCGTGAAGTATCCGGGCGCCTATTCCGGCATGCCCGCCGAATCAAAGGCGGTGCCGCGCCTGGAAGGCAAGGCGCTGAACGGCGAACGGCAACTGGTGGTGTTCGAGGCCGAGCATTGCCCCTTCTGCGAGAAGTTCAAGGCGGACGTGCTGGACCACTGGCGGTCGCCAGTGCCGGTGGCGAGCACCCTCAACCCCAACGCGCCCACCGACTGGAAGCTGGAGAAATCCCTGTTCGCCACGCCCACCATCGTGTTGTTCGAAAAGGGCAAGGAAGTGTCGCGCTACACGGGTTATGACGGCGACCAAGGCCGTTTCTGGAAGTGGCTGGGCTTCCAGTTGCTGACGCCGGAGCAACGCCACATCGCCTTCGAGGAAGGCACTGAGCCCGCCTTCACCGGCTCTTACCTGGACGAGCATCGCCCCGGCACCTTCGTCGATCCGGTCACCGGCGCGCCCCTGTTCCGCAGCGACACCAAGTTCAACAGCGGCACCGGCTGGCCCAGCTTCTTCAACCCGGTGCCGGGCGCGCTGACCCTGCATGAGGACACGACCTTCGGCATGAAGCGGGTGGAGGTGCGCAGCGCCAGTTCCGGCATCCACCTGGGCCATGTGTTCGACGACGGCCCGCCGCCCACCGGCAAGCGCTACTGCATCAACGGCAACGTGCTGCGGTTCGTGCCGGACGCGGAGAAGTAGGGAAAGCCGAGCCGGATGCCGGGCGCGATGCGGGCATGCGCCCGCGCCCGGTCTGCTATGAATCAAGAAGGCCCGCTTCTTGACCCCGAACGCCCGAACCGGATCATTGCCCGGCAACCCACTCATAGCGACCCGCGTGCGCAAGACCAAGCAGAAATTCCCCCTCCACCCCAAGCACCCCGAGCGCATCTGCTGGGGCTGCGACAAGTATTGCCCGGCGGACGGCCTGCTGTGCGGCAACGGCTCCGGCCGCACGGAGCATCCCGCGGAGATCATGGGGGACGACTGGTACACCTGGGGGGACTGGGCCAAGGACTTCGATCCGGACTGGGACAAGTCCGAGGCGCGGCCCGGCGGCGAGGATGCCGCCGATTGACACGCCCGCCGGCGGATCGACTTGCTGGCCCCGGCGCGAACATTGATCTACAGTTGGCCGACAAGCACGATTACAAAAGGAGACTCCCATGCATGGCAAGCGCGATATCCATGATTACGTACGTCGGCTTCTGCTCTCCGTATTGTTCTGCCCGGTGGCCATCGGCGCCTGGTTCGTCTTCTTCCAGGCCGGCTTCAGCTTCGATGGCGTGCTGGCCTATCTGGGCGATCTCAGCCGGCAGTACGCCGGCATGTCCCTGGAGGAACAAAGCACCTTCCGCTTCCAGGTCTTCGCGGTCTGGGGCGTCCTGGCTTTCGGCTTCCTGTTCCTGAGCTTCGCCATGAATCCGCCCCATTTCCACTACCAGTTGAAGAAAGTGGAGCAGCACTGGACCACCGACGTGGTGGAAGACTAGCTTCACAGGCAACGGCCGCCCCGGGGCGGGGTGGACGGCCGCGACGCATCCCGGCTTTTTCCATCGGCGGCGTCGGCGCCGGCTTTCAAGCCGGCATGGCCAAGCCTGCCGCGCCCCCGTTCCCCCCCCCCCGCTGAAACCAAGCTTTACCGCATGCCCGACGCCAGTTTGATGGTCTCCCCCGCCACCATGAACGCGCCCCAGCCACGGTGGTGCAGCGTCTTCGGCTCCTTCACCGCCGCATCCACCCAGGCTTGCACCACCTCCAGGATGAACAGGCCGTAGCGGTTCACCAGACGGGTGTCCGCCACGCGGCATTCCAGACTGGCGTAGCACTCTTTCACCAGGGGCGCGGCCACCCGCTTGGCGGGTTTCGCGGTGAGGCCGCAGGCCTGGAACTTGTCCGTGTCCCGGCCGGAGCAATTACCCACCGCCACCACCTTGTCCGCCAGGTCGACGGTGGGAATGTTGAGGCTGCATTCCCGGGCGGTCTTGAGCAGGCCGAAGCTGTAATCCCGGTTGCTGAGGATGCAGCCCACCAGGGGCGGCTCGAACTCCATGGGCATGTGCCAGGACAGGGTCATGACGTTGGGGTGGGTCTTGCCGGCGGTGGCCAGCAGCAATACCGGGCCGGGTTCAAGCAGGGCGTAAACCTTGGAGAGGGGGTAAGCGCGTTTCGCCATGAGCGGCCTCCATTCGCACCTGGGATGCTTTAAGCCTAGTCCACTTCCCCCAGGGAATCCGCCATGGCCGAGACCACGGAAGCGCCGCTGCCATCCTCGATATCGAGGGCGGTGAGAACGGCCAGGTAGCGGGCGGCGAGCGCCTGGTCTTCCCGGCGCAGGGCGATGAAGGCCATGGCCTTCAGGGAGAGCAGGGCATGGCTGGCGAGGGCCGTGTCCCAGGCGGGCAGGTGGTCGCGCCGCCAGGTTTCCGGATCGTCCGGCAGACCGCATTGGCGACCGGCTTCCGCGAGGGCCTTGCGGGCGAAATCCTGGGCCTGTTCGAAGCGGCGCTGTCGGTTGTAGAACTTGGTGACGACCCGGTACAGGGGCAGCGGGTCGGCGGCCTGGGTACAGGCGTAGTTGAGCAGGAAATCGCCCTTGACCGGGTCGGCCCGGTAACCGGCCATGGCCTGGCTGAGCAGGGCGTCGGCCGGCGAGTCGGCCAGGCTGGCGGCTTCGCTCTCGCCCAGATCACTCATAGGCCGGCCGGGTCAGCAGGCGCGGATCGTCCACCGGGACACCCACGGAGAAGTGGTAGACGGCCTGGTAGCGCTGATCGCTCAGTCCCAGGATGTCGTGCACCGCGTCGTCGAAGAAGCAGCCGATGCCGGTGCCGCGCCAGCCATGGGCCTCGGCTTCCAGATAGAGCTGGTGGCCGAGCATGCCGGCCTCCCAGTGCAGATGGCGGTAGGCGGCGGGGTTTTCCGCGACGGGTCCGTCGAACTCGGCCAGCAGCATGAAGGCGACGGCGCAGTTGGCGGCGATGTCCTGGTGGCAGGACACGGTGCGCGCCGCGTTGGCGCAGCGGGCGCTGACCAGGCGGTGCAAGGGCAGGTCCGGGAATTCGTCGACCGGTTCCCAGGCCAGGTCGGCGCGCATGGCCTGGCGCAATCCCTCGGCGCCGGCTTCGCCACGGGGCAGGACGTAGACGCCGGTGGCCATGCCCTCGACGCGATGCACCATGAGGACCGGGTGGACGCGGGGCGGCGCGGGCCAGAGCCGCCAGACGGGCGCGTTGCCGGGCAGCAGGCCGGCCAGCAGGCGCCGGAACACGGCGGCGGGCATGATGGACTTGCCGTCGAAGGCCTGGGCGCTGCGGCGCTTGAGGATGACCCGCGTGGCGGATAACGCTGGGGTATCCCCCCCAGCTCCCTGCATCCCCGCATGGGGACTTTCCCAAAGGGGGGAGAGAGGCGCGGCGACCTCGCCAAAGGTCTTGGGCAGGCCGCCCCGGCTGGCTTGCGCCACTTCCTCGATGACCGGCCAGCGGTACATGGGTTTGGGATCGAGCAGGTTGGGCTTGCCGTGCCATTGCGCCCAGCCGGCCGGCGGCATGTCCGCGCCGGCGGGATGCAGGGCCAGTATCGCTTCCGGATCCTCGCCTTCGACGCCGGCGAAGTCCGCCTGCCGATCCAGGCCGAGGCAGGCGGCGACGGCGTCCGAATCCAGGGGCAGGAGCCGGGGCTTCCAGCCCAGCAACGCGGCGGCGGTGGAAACCGCGGCGAGTAGGTGGCCCATGTCCAACTGGCAGTAGCGGAAGGCGCGTTCGCCGTATTTCCAGGCTTCGCGCCAGTGGATGGAACTGAAGCCGAGCCAGAGGGCGGGGGTAGGGATGCGCTGCCCTCCCTCTCCCGTCCCCGGGGTGGGAGGGGAGGAAGCGCGCAGTTCCAGGCTGTGGTCGCGGCTCTGGTAGTGGTGGAGGCCATCTTCCAGGCCATCCACGCCTTGGGCGATGACCCAGACTTCCGTGGGGTGCAGGTTGCCGGAAGAGGGATTCGCGCGCAGGGCCCAGCGGCTGCCGGCATATTCCTTCCAGGCGGTGATGGCGGCGCAGAGCTGGAGCAGGTCGCCCAGGCTGTCCACGCTCAGGGGCGCGGCGGGGCGCTCGGCGGCCAGCTCGTCCCAGGGGATTTCCATGCGCTCCGCCGCGCGCGGCAACACGGTTTTCCGCGCGCCGGCCCAGACCCGGAAGGGGTCTGGCTGGGCATCCCAATCCAGGCTGCCCGGCCCGGCCGCGTAGCGGTCCAAGCGGTGTTTGGTGCGCAGGTGGTAGGCGCGCACGGTGTCGCCCGCCGCGTCGCTCACCGGCCCGGCGGTCATGCGTTTTCCGGCGCGGCTTCCAGGGATGCGAGCGGCTCTTCCGACAGTTCCTCGCTCAGGCAACCGATGGGCTCGCCCAGGTTGCCGTCCGGTCCGGTTTCGAAGCGCACCAGATAGATTTCCTGTCCCGGCATGGCTTCCACCTGGCCCACGTTGACGATCACGCCGCGCGTGCCGGCGGGCGCCAGCAGGGCGTCGGGCGCCACGTCGGGAATCGCGCTTTCGCCGGTCTCTTCCACCGGCTCGTTGAACAGATCCTGCGCGGCGTAGACCAGATCGCCCATTTCGTAACGATTCATGCGAATTCTCCTTTTGCGCGCCGCGCGCGCATCAGCCCAACACCACGGCGTAGGCCCGGCGCAGCAATTCCAGTTCCACCGGCGTGCAGTCGCGCGCCTCGGTGATGGCGATGAATTTGCCGCCGATGGCCTCGGCCGCCGCGAAGGGCGGGTCGACATATTCCAGGCTGGCCAGTTGCACGGTGATGGGCCCGGCCGGCGTCTGCACCGTGGCATGGTACTCGGCCTCCGCCTTCAGGCTGCCGTTGTCCAGCTTGAGCCGCTGCTCGGCCGCGCGCAACCAGGCATTGGGATGGTAGGCCACCGGCGGCTCACCCTCCCTTTCCTCCTCCACCACCGACAGGGTGGGCAGGGGATCGAAGGCGGTGACGCCATGGGCGAAGCGCAGGAAACGCAGGCGCGCGCTGGTCTTCTGCTTGTGAACCAGAAGCAGACGCAGGTCGGGCGGGAATGGCATCGCCCCACTCACAGCGCCCGCCCCTTCGCGAAAAGGGGAAGCAAGGCGCGCGCCGGATATTTTGGCTTTTCGCGCGCCATCACATCGCCGCCAGCACGCGAGGCTCGGCCTTCATGACTCCGTCCCGCCCCCAGGCCGTGACGGCCTCGATGAACAGGCCGGGCTTGCGGGGATGGCGCACGCAGAGGTCGAATTCCGCGTAATAGCTGCCGTCGCTGTTGAAGATCAGGCGGCCGACCCGCTCGCCGTACTGGTTGCGCCACATGCCTTCGTAGCCGGGCTTGCCGTTGGCGGGATCGACCACGCTGGCGAGGATCGCGGTTTCCAGGCGGATATCCGGCAACTTGTCGATGGTGACGAATTTGGTCGCCTCGGCGCGCAGCATTTCCACCAGGTGGCGCGCCGCGGTTTCGACTTCGGGGGGGAGTTGGCTGGCCATGGCGTCACGCAGCCCGGGAACGGGAAAGTTTCACCATATGTCCGGCGGCATCTTGAGCCGTTCCACGGGCGTGCCGCCCAACAGGTGCTCGTCGAAGATGGCGGAAACGTCATCCTTGGTGACGCCGCCGTACATGATCCCTTCCGGATAGACCAGCACGCTGGGGCCCTGGCCGCAGGGGCCGAGGCAACCGGTGGTGGTGATGGCGACCTTGTCGAAACACTGGCGCTGCTGGAACTGGAACAGGAACTCGTCCAGGGTTTCCCGGCAGCCGCGCTCGGCGCAGGAACCGCGCGGATGTCCGGGCGGCCGCGCCTGGCCGCAGATGAAGACGTGTTTGGGAGGTCTTGGCATGGGTTTTCCTTTTCGGACGGAGGCTGGCCGCCCTCTCCCCCAGCCCCTCCCGCATGCGGGGGAGGCGCGCGGCGGCGCGGGAGAGGGAAGCCGCCTTAGCCGGCCATATTGATCAGACCGCCACCGGCATGGCCTGGTGGGTGTGGCATTGTTTCGGACAGACCCGGCTGCAGGCGCCGCAGCCGATGCAATCGAGGACGTCCTTGAGGGACATGACGCTCATCTGGTCTTCATCCAGATCCTCGTCCAGCTCGTCCTCTTCCCGGTCCACCAGCTCGAACACGTCGCGCGGGCAGACCTTGTAGCAGCGGCCGCAGCCGATGCAGGTCTTCTGGTTGAGGTCGGTGACGAAGGTCGGGGTCCAGCTACCGCCGCCCCGGGTCAACGCGGTATAGGCATCCATCACGCGGTCTCCTTCTGGGCGGCGCTCAGGCGGGCGTTGGCATCGGCCCAGGCCTTGCAGGCGTCGTAGGTCGATTGGGCGATGCCCGGAATCTCCAGATAACCGGCGGGCAGCTTGTCCTCCACCAGGTCGTGCAACTGGGAAGCCCACTCGCTGGCAAGACGCTTGAGTTTCTTGACCTCCTTGTCGAGGCTCTTCAGTTCTTCCTCGGTCATGGCCGTCTCCTTACATGCCCGCCACTTCGGGATATTTCCCGATGATTTCCAGGGCCACCGACAACAGCTTGTCCGCCTCGTCCTTCATCTTCGACAGGCTTTCGTAGCCGTAGCGATGGATGTCGCGCAGGGTCTTGTCCAGCACCACCAGCTTGCCGACGGTGATGACGGCGCGGCCGAAGCCTTCGTGGGACAGGTTGACCATGGGCACGGCCATCAGACCGCATTCCTTCTCGATCAAGGAGGCGATGGCGTTGTAGAAGGCCTTCACGCGGGACAGGGTCTCCTCGTCGGGATCGCCGATCACCGGAATGCCGCGCCGCTGTTCCTTGGTCACGATGTAGGGGGCGAGGATGCGCTCCACCGGCCAGCCTTCGTAGGTGCCGTAGCTGTCCAGGGCGCGCATCTGCTTGACCATCTCCTTGATGTAGTCGGTGGTCAGCAGGGGATCGAGTTCGGCGGTTGCCGTCATGGTGTTTCTCCTTGGGAAAGTCTCAGATGGGCGATATCGGGGAAGCGGGATTCGATGGGCGCGCGCGCAGGCCGGGGGTCCGGGAAAACAGGCGGGCGCAGGCCAGGCCGAGAGCGAAACCGGCGAGGGCGCCGAGGACGCCGGCGACATCGCCGCGCCAGAAGTGGTCCCCCAGGGACGCGCCGAACACCGCGAGCAAGGCGGGCAGCAGATAGGCCAGCAGGCCGGCGCGCAGCATCTCGCCCTCTTCCACCGCCAACAGCAATTCCTGGCCCGGCTTGGCCGCGCTGTCGCAGGCCACGGCGACGGGACGGCGTTTGTTCGAGAAGAAGCGGCCCAGGCCGGAAACGCCGCAGGAACTCTTCGACTGGCAGGCGCCGCAACCGCCGGACTCGGTGGCTTCCACCCAGGCCGTGCCGGCGCTGGTGGAAACGACGCGGACGCGGGTTTCGATCATGGCCGGCCACCTCCATAAACGTCCCCTTTCGACCAAGGGGAGCTGGAGAGGATTTGCAAACGCAATGCGGCGATCAAGCCATCCAGGAACCCCGCCTTGCGCAAAGGCGGCGTGGCGGCGGCGCGCCGGTTGGCCCAGCGCTCCCGGCGCAGTTCGCGCACGCTGGCGGGCATCATTCCGACCACCCCTCTTCTTCCATCGCGGCGAATCTGTCGGCGGCGCGCTCGCCGGCCGGCGCGGATTGTTTGAGGAACTTGGCCATCCACGGCGGCGGCGCGTTCAGCATGGCCTGGTTGAGGCCGCACAGCAGTTCGTCGATGACCGCGCCCTCGTCCACCTTCATGGGCTGGATGCCGGCGGCCAGCAACTGCTTGATGGCGGAGGCGCCGACCGCGTTGCAGTACACCGCGGCGCAGCCGGAAAGCAGATCGATCTTGCTGGCCAGCTTGCCTTCGTGGCCGTCCATGACCACATCGCTGTCGGTGAACTCGGCCACCTCGATCAGCTTGGCGTCGTCCTCGGACAACTCGTAGATGGCGAAAGCCTCGGCGGCGCCGAAGTGCTGATCCACCGATTTCCGGTCGCTGCTGGCGAAGGCGATTCTCAGGCTCATGGCGGGCCTTTCAGTGAACGTGACCAGGCGCAGGTGACGCATGCATGGACTCCCCACGGACGGCGTAGACGGATTGGTAGGGCGCGGCCTCGTGATGGCCGTTCTCCACCAGCAGGTTGGCCAGATCGAACAGGGCCTGGCGGGTGCCCCGATAGCCGACCCACAGGCGCTGGTAGCCGCCGATCAGGTCGTATTGGGGGAAGCCGGCGCGGAACAGGGGCACGCCCAGGCGCTTCGCGGTTTCGACGGCGTGGGAGTTGCAGATGACCAGATCGACGCCGTTCTCCAGCGCGGTCTTTTCCATGTCCTCCAGGTCGCCCAGCTTCACCTTCTCCACCGGCAGGATGTCCAGGATGGGGGATTTGGAGGGCGCGACCGCGGCGGTGACCCGGCAGCCCATGTCGCTCACCAAGCTGGCCATGGCGTAGAGCAGATCCGGATCGGCGGCGATGGCGACGCGGGCGAAGCCCAGCATGAAATGGGTGTCCACCATGGCGTCCTGCAACTGGGCGCGTTGCCGCTCGATCTTTTCCGGTACCGGCTGGCCGCTGATCTCGGCGAGGGTGGCGACGAAAGCGTCCACCGCTTCCAGACCCATGAGAGTGTCGAAGCGGTAGTCGGGCACGCCGCTGCGCGCGTTGAGCAGATCGGCGGCATCGTGCAGGGAACGGCCGATCACCAGGGTCGCGACGGACTCGTTCATGGTCTGGATTTCCGAGACCGGCGTGCCGCCGACACTGACCGGGCTGGATTCCTGGTCGGTGAGATGGCCGTCCAGGGAATCGGCGATGTCGGGCATGACCACCGGGCGCAGACCGAACATCTCGATCAGATCCTTGATGTGTTCCAGATCGCCCGGCGTCAGCAGCGAGCCGGCCAGCACGTTGACCTGCTTCTTGCGCTTGCCCACCAGGCTGGTATCGGCGGGCACCAGCACGTCGATGATGCCCTTCACCGCGAGGGCGAAGCCGGATTCCAGGCAGCCGGTGTAATCCGGCGTCACCACCGGCACCACCGGGATGCCCAGGTATTCTGGAAATTCTTCGTGGAAACGCTTGGCGAGGCGCTTGATGTCGGCGCCCTGGGTTTCCGACAGTCCCGTGGTCGGCAGGCCGATCAGGGCCGGTTTGTTCTTTTCCGAGATGGTCTTCAGGCCCTCGATGACGCTGTCGTCGGCGCCCAGCACCGTGCTGGCCTGATCCATGGCGGTGGTCTGCAAGGGAATGGGCTCGCGGAAGTGGCGCACGAAGAACACCTTGCCGAAGGCGGTGCAGCCTTGCGAGCCGTGCATCATGGCGATGGACTTGTCGATGCCCAGGAAGGCCAGGGAGGCGCCCACCGGCTGGCTCACCTTGAGCGGATTCACCGCCAGGGCCTTGTTGCGCTTGACGATCTCGGCCATGTCAGCGGCCCTCCCGATCCGGATGGAGCCGGTGGCCGCGAGGGGCCGGGTCGAGCGAGGCGTTGTGTCGATCCGTCATGGCGAGGGTATGACCGAATAAGAGTTGTCTGCTTCCCTGCAAACCCCATGCCAGCGACCAAGCTTATGTTTTTACTAACGTTTTTGTGGAGTGGCATGTCTCGAAAGCGACAACGCCCCGGGGCCGTGAAGGATGTGCGACATAGTTGTCCGCGTTGGCCCGTCCCACCCCCGAGTTGAACGAATCCGCCGCAAAAATCGGTAAAGAATTGCCGGGAAGACAATCTTGTCCGGGATGAAATCCCGCCAAGGCTATAAAATGAAACGAGGTTAGACGCTTGGAGCCAAGACGGACCCATCATGACCACCCTGAACGTGCTGTCGCCATCCGGCCTGTTCGCCTACACGGGCAGCCAGGCCACGCAAATGGAAACGCTCGCCAGCAACGCGTTGAACCATGGCCTGTCCCTGTTCACGGACGGCAATTACGAAGGCGCCATCAAGGAATTCCAGCGCGCCATCGCCCTGGGCCCCAACGCCGACATCGTGCCGGACGTCTACAACTCCATGGGCCAGGCCTATACCCAGAACGGCGACACCGAGAAAGCCATCAAGGCCTACAAGCAGGCCATCCAGCGCGACCCGACCCGCTCCGACATCCGCGTCACCCTGGGCAACGCGCTGTATTACCAGGGCGACTACACGGAGGCGGTGGCGCAATACGAGCAGGCGGTGCGCACCGACCCCAGCGCGGCCAACCGGTTTTCCCTCGGCCAGGGCTACATGGCGGCGGGCAATTATTCGGAAGCGGAAATCCAGTTCGCCCGGGTGCGCGACATGGCGCCCAACGAACCCAGCGGGCATTACGGCCTGGGTCAGGTCTACTCGAAGCAGGGCCGCAGCGACAAGGCCATCGAGGAATTCCAGAGCGCCATCGACGTCAAGTGGGATTTCTGGGACGCCTATGTGGAACAGGGCTATGCCTACGTGGACTCGGGCGACACGGAGCAGGCGACCAAGCTGGCCACCTATCTGAGCGACCACGATTCGACCGGCTCCTCGACCCTGAGCACCTACATCGCGCAGAAAACCGCGCCCAAGATCACCGCTGCGATCTCCACCAGTTCCTTCATCGCCACGCTGTCGGCGGGCACGCCGGTTTCCTTCCTGGGTCTGTACAACGCCGACGAATCCAAGACCGTTTCCATGGTGTTCCAGTTCAACAAAGCCATGGACAGGAGTTCCGTGGAAGACATCACCAACTGGACCATCGCCCGTTCCACCAACACCGGCCTGGGCGACGGCTACAACTTCGGCCTGCCGGTCCCGGATACCGAGGTATCCCTGCCGCACAACCCGGTGGCGGTCTATTACGACGCCTCCTCCTACTCCGCCACGGTCTACTTCACCCTCACCCAGAATGCCACCGTCGACGCCACCATCGACCCGTCCCACGTCAAGTTCAGCTTCACCGGCAAGGACGCCTACGGCATCGCGATAAGCAGCAAGGCCGACCAGTTCGCCGGTTTCTCCGGCATCGCCTGACCCCCGGCCGCGTCAGGCCAGCGCCAGGCGCCGGGACGGCAGCATGGTCAGGCTCACGGCCCCCAGCACCAGCATCCCGCCCACCAACTGGGCCGCCGTCGGCGCCGATCCCAGGCCCGCGCCGATCAGCATGGCGAACACCGGCACCAGATTGAGGAAGATCGCGGTGCGCCCGGCGCCCAGATGTTGAATGCCGATACCCCAGAACAGATAGGCCAGAACCGTCCCGCCCACGACCATGGTCACCAGGGCCAGGAGCGCCTTCGCGCCGGGCATGACGACGGCCGCGTCGCCGCCCAGGGCCGCCGCCACGAGAATGGCCGCGCCCGCCACCATGATCAGCGCGGTATTCGCCACCGGGGACGCGGCCGGCATGGAGCGGCGGCTGAACACGTTGTACAGGGCCCAGGCCAGATTCGCCGCCAGCATCAGGCCGTCCCCCGTTGTGATTTGCCAACCCAGCAGCCGGGACAAATCCCCGTGGGCGATCACCACGGCGACCCCGGCCAGGGCGATGGGCAGCGCCGCGAGCTGGCGGGCGCCGGGACGCTCGCCCAGCAGCGGCGCGGCCAGCAAAGCGGTGAGCAGGGGATTGGTGGCCATGATCAGCGCGCCGTTGCTGGCGGAGGTGGTTTGCAATGCCTTGAAGAACAGCAGGTTGAACGCGGCGACGCCCACCAGGCCCAGCATCAGATAGGTTCCCGCATGGCGGATCGCGAGGTCGCGCAGGGCTTCGCGCCGGGCCAGAGCGATGCCCAGCATCAGAGCGGCAGCCAACAGGAAGCGCATGGCGGCCGCCCAGACCGGAGGCAAATCCACCAGCACCGGACCGGCCAGCACGAAATTCGCGCCCCAGAAAAACGCGGAAAGGGCGACGAGCAAATAAACGCGGCTGTTTCCCATGGCGGAACTCCTTCAGAAAAACTATCGTTTCGTCAGACTATGCATTCTCTCCGCTGGAAACAAACGAGTTTATCTTTCACGCGAATTAAGAAAATCTAATGAGAAGACGCTTACCCTCCCTGAACGCCCTGCGTGCCTTCGAGGCCGCCGCGCGCCAGACTTCCTTCGCCAAGGCGGCGGAGGAACTGCATGTCACCCCCGCCGCCGTCAGCCAGCAGATCAAGCAATTGGAGGACTATCTGGGCGTGAACTTGTTCCGGCGCGGCAAGGCCCTGGCCTTGAGCGACGCCGCGCTCGCCGCGCTGCCCCTGGTCTCGGAAGCCTTCGACCAGTTGGAGCGGGCCGTGGGCCGTCTGCGCGCGGGCCAGGAACAGGGGCCGCTGGTGGTGTCGGCGCCGCCGGTATTCGCGGCGCGTTGGCTGGTGCCGCGCCTGGAGGATTTCCAGGCGCGGCACCCGGATATCGAGCTGCGCCTGCTCGCGACCAAGCGTCTGGTGGATTTCGCCCTGGAGGACGTCGATCTGGCCATCCGCTTCGGCCCCGGCCCCTATCCGGGCCTGCACACGGAACACCTGATGCCGGAAACCATCGTCGCCGTCGCCGCGCCCGCCCTCGCGGCGGCTGTCGCGCAGCCCGCCGATCTGCTCGCGTGCACCCTGCTGGACGACGAATGGCATACCGGCGCCGGCGTGTTTCCGGATTGGGAAAGCTGGCTCGCCGCCTTGGGCGTGACACCCGACGCGCCCTTGCGCATCCGCCGCTTCAGCGATGTCAGCCTCGCCATCCACGCCGCCCTCGCCGGCCTCGGCGTCACCCTGACGTGGCGCAGCCTGGTCGCCGACGACCTGGCCTCGGGCCGCTTGATCCATCTGTTCGATCACACCGTGCCCACCAGCATGGGCTTCCATCTGGTCACGCCCACGAACCGACTGGGCCTGGGCAAGGTGGCGGCGTTTCGGGATTGGCTGCTGGAGAAAACCCGGGAGCGCCCCGGCGGAACCGGCCCGGCCTAGCAGGCCGGCGCCGGACTCCTATGGGCCGGCTGCGTTCAGGCCGCGCTCATCTCCACGCCCGGCGCCTCGCTCTTCTTCCAAGGCGCGGGTTTGCGGACCGAGGTCCACACCGGGCTTTCCATGGTCAGGGCCAATTGCCGGGCCAGTTCCATCATGCCGGAGTAGCCCTCGTAGCCGAATTCCCGCTCCTGGTTGATGTCGAGGAAGGGAATGCGGGCCTTGAGCGCGGTGTACATGTTGCGGCCGCCGGCGATGAGGATGTCTGCCTTGTATTCCTTGACCACGCCGAGCAGCGCCTTGGGGCTGCCGTCGGTGATCATCTTGGTGTTCTCGCCCATGATCTCGCGGATGCGGGCCTTGTCCTCTTCCGTGGACTTGCTGGTGCCGGTGGCCACCACGGTCAGGCCCAGATCCTGCAGGGCGGAGACGATGGACCAGGATTTCACGCCGCCGGTATAGAGCAGCACGCGCTTGCCGCGCAGACGCTGACGCCAGGGCTCCAGGTCGGCGTGGATCTTGGCTTCCTCGCGCGCGATCATGGCTTCCACCCGGGCGGTGAGATCCGGGTCACCGATCAGGCGGGCGAAATCGCGGAAGGCGGCGGAAGTGTCGGTGACGCCGTAGAAGCTGCCCTCGAAATAGGGAATCTTGTATTCGGTCTGCATCTTGCGCGCCACGTTGAGCAGCGCCTTCGCGCACACCACCATGTTCACCTGGGCGCGGTGCATGGTCTGCACCTCGTGGAAGCGGGCGTCACCGGACAGGGTACAGAGGATGCGGATGCCCAGTTCGTCGAACAGGGGCAGCACGTTCCAGAACTCGCCGGCGATGTTGTACTCGCCGATCAGGTTGACGTCATGGACCGTCACGCCGGGACGCACGGCGGCGGGCGGCACCGGGTCCGGCTCGCGGGTACCGATCACGTACTTGAACATGGATTCGCCGGCGATGCGGTTGCCCAGGTTCTTGGTGCCGTAGAAGCCGGCGCAGTCCACCGGCACCACCGGGGTGCCCCAGCGCGCGGCGGCGTCCTTGCAGACGGCCTCGAAGTCGTCGCCCACCAGGGCCGGCACGCAGGTGTTGTAGACGAACACGGCGGCGGGGGAATAACTGTCGATGGCCTGCTTGATGGCGTGGAACAGGCGCTTCTCGCCCCGGCCCATGATCACGTCCTGTTCGGTCAGGTCGGTGGTCATGCCAATCTTGTACAGGGTGGGTCCGGAGGAGCGGGTGCCCCGGTTGTCCCAACTGGAGCCGGCGCAGGCGATGGGGCCGTGCACGATGTGGGCGACGTTGGCGATGGGCAGCAGGGCGATCTGGGCGCCGTCGAAGGAACAGCCGCCGGCGGTGGCGCCAGGCTTGGGCTTCGCGCAGCCGGACTTCGACTTGGTGTTGTGGGTACAGGCGGGTTCGTTGAGCAGTTCGGCAACTTGCTTGGCTTGCATGGCATCCGTCCGGTGTTGACTCTGCATGGCATAGTGCAAACGCCGTGCCAGCGCTCAACTCACTGATTTATTTGGGATGGCGCGCGGGCTGTGTAGGCAACGCGACATTTTCCCTGCGCGTTTACGGACAGGCGCGACAGCGCCGCGCGGGAGCGAGTCCGGGCCCGCTCCCGCAGGCTGGACTCAGACCGAGTAGGGCGAGCGCACCCAGCCTTCCAGCAGGGCCGCGTCGGCTTCGGGCAGGTAGTGGAAGTCGTCCAGGATGTCGAGCATGACGTTGTGGACGATCTCGCGCGGCACCAGGGCGCCCGCGACCAGATGGAAATACCAGGCGGCGGAATAGCCGGCGGCCTTGTCGAAGGCGTGCAACTGGTCGCTCAGTTCCACGCCCCGCGTCTCGGGATGCCAGTGGAAGTGCTTGAGCTTGCGCGCGAGCAGGGAAACCGGCGTCGCGGCGAGCACCGAATTGCGGTAGCGGTCCTGGTGTTCGCGCAGGGCGAGTATCCAGTAGTCGCTGAAATGTCCCCGGCCGGCGGCGCTGCTGGCCTCCCACTCCGCCAGGAAACGGGCGGCCGGGGCCAGTTCGCCCACCGGCGCCGGCAGGCGGGCGGCCGCCAGGCGGATATCGGTCAGGCGGCGGAAAACGTAGCGGGACGCGCCCACCGGATGGGCGTCCAACAGGGCGGGCACGAGAGGCTCCACCAGTTCGCTCAGATCAAGGGGCAGGGTATCGGGCGCCAGCAGATGTCGGTCCAGCACCTCCTGCAACTCCTCCACTTCCAGTTGCAGAAAATCCGAGGCGCCGCGTCCGTAGGGCGCGACGAAATAGTGGGTCAGGCCGGAATGGCGGGTCGTATACAGGCCATCGGAACCATGCCGCTCCAGGAACTCGTCCATATCCCCGTCGCAGGCCTCCAGCTCGGATTCGGCCCAGGCTTCCAGGTCGTCCGCCAGGCGGGTGCCGTCCGGGCGGATGACGCCGCCGGGGCGATACCAGCCGCCCCGGGTCAGCGCGAAGCGAAACGGCTGGCCGGGCAGGATCCGGTCGGTCGCCCCGTGCAGCGAGCTGTGGTGGGGGCGTGGCCGCGCGGTTTCAATCTCGGCGCGCAGCCGACTCAAGGTCATGTCATCGATGGGGCAGCCATTCATGGCTATTCCTTTGTTTGCAATAAATTCGTCTCGCGCTCGCTCATCCGCTCCCGCGCCCGCTCGCGCACATCCCGGTCGGCATCGTCCTCCAAGCGCGCCACGGCTTCAACCGGCGCGCGTCCCGCCGCTTCCAGACGCACCCGCCATTCCGGGTCGTCGAGCAGACGGGCCGCGTCGTCGGGCAGCATGCGCGCGGCGGCGATGGCGCGCACTTCCGGATCCTCGTCGGCCGCCATGCGGCCCAGGGCGAAGGCGGGCAGGCGGCGCGCCACTTCCTTGCGCACTTCCCGCTCCGGGTCGTGGGCCAGGCGGGTCAACTTGCCGTGGGGCAGGCGTTCCGCGACGCGCTGCCGCACCATGTAATCCGGGTCGCCGATCAGCGCTTCCAAACGCTCGGGCGGCAGGCGGGAAGCGACGGTGATGCGCACTTCCCGGTCCGGATCGCGCGCCAGGCCCATCAGATCGTCGGCGGACAAGCGCAGGGCGACGGCGCGGCGCACCACTTCGTCCCGGTCCTTGGCCAGGGCGGTCACGGCTTCGGATGGTGCATGGCGCACCGCGATGGCGCGCCGCTCCCAAAACGGATCACTCAGGCAGGCCTCCGCGAATTCCAGGTTGCGGCGCAGGAATCGCTCGATCTGACGGCCGCTTTCCGCCAACAGACAGACATCCCCTGGCTCGCACCGGCCGGCCGGCAGCAGGGTGTCGCGATGCGGACATTGCCCACAATCCGCGCGGGGCGCCTCGGACAGGTGCGCGCCGGGACGGCGTCCCGAATCATGCATGCCGTTCGCTCCTGTCGCCGGCAATGGCTTGCTTGCCTTGCATCGAAATCTCCAAGGTTGTTCGGGACATGTCTGATCCCCGGACATAACAGCCCGTCCCTTGAATGTGCAAGCACCGTGCCAGTCATGATGGCAAGTGCATCGGCTTGATTTCAAGGGGGAAATTCTTCAACAGGAGCAATGGGAGGCGGCGGGAAGACAACAGGCGGCAACCGCAACCTGTAGGAAAACCGACAAGCCGCGCCCGCGACGCGAAAACCGTTCAGGGTAGAGGCTTGCGCAACACCCGCATGGCCGAGCCCCGGAATCCCAGGCGCTCATAGAAGGCCAGCGCCGGCGCGTTGGCCTGGTCCGCCAGCAGGGTCGCCCGGCTCATCCCCTGTGCCTTCGCCCAGGCCAGCACATGTTCCACCAGGCGCCGGCCGGCACCGCCGCCGCGATGGTCGCGCTTGACGATGACATCCTCCAGCAGGAGCACCCGGCCGCCCTCGGCGGTACTGACGGTGATCAGCGCGTTGGCCATGCCCACCACCTCGCCTCCCGCGCGCAACACGAACAGGCGGCCGAGAGCCGGGTTGTCCAGCAGCAGGCTCAGGCCCGCGATTTGCTTGTTCCGGTCCGGAACGAAATCGCTTTCCAGCGTGAACAGCTCGTACAGGAGATCGGCCATCGCGGGCAGATCGTCCGGTGTGGCCTGGGAAACCGTTGAACTTTCCATGATGCATTCCTTCAGGGGCATTTCCGCGCTTCGCGCCGGAAGCTATCGGCGATCGCGGCCGCTTCGCCCTTCGCCGCCACATCCATGCTGCCGCGCGCCGTTTTTTGAATACTTGACTTGAAAGTACGACTACTTAACATGCGTATCAAACGCACACGGGAACGATATACGCAATGGATATAAAAACCGACGCAAGCGTAATCGAAACTGGTGGCCAAGCCACACTGCCCCGCCTCATACAACGCTGGCTGAAGCACTTGGCGCTGCATGCCGAGTGCTGTCCGGAACTGCTCGAGCGACTGCCCAGCGAAGCCCTCGACGTGGAGGATCTGTCCCAGCTCCTCGCCCAGCTCACCGAACGCCTGGATGCCCACGAGGAATCCCTGCGCATCGAATCCGCCATCTTCGACAACGTCAAGGAAGGCATCGTCATCACCGACGCGGCGGGAAGGATCATCCGCATCAACCGCGCCTACAGCCTGGTCACGGGTTATTCCCAGGAAGAGGTCAAAGGCCGGCGGCCCGGGGACTTCCTGCGCTCCGGCGTGCACGGACCCGATTTCTACCGGCGCATGTGGTTCGACATCGTCAGCAAAGGCCGCTGGCACGGCGAGATATGGAACCACCGCAAGGACGGCGAGGCCTTCCTGGAACAGCTCACCATCTCCGCGGTGAAGGACGAGAAAGGCGCCATCATCAACCTGGTCGGCGTATTCGGCGACATCACGGACCTGCGCCGCATCGAGCACAAGCTCAAGCGTCTCAACCATTACGACAGCCTGACCAACCTGCCCAACCGCATCCTGCTCTCCGAGCAACTGACCCGGCTCATCCTTCAGGCCAACCGGGCCGGGCGAATCTTCGCCGTGGTCTGTTTCGACCTGGACCATTTCAAGCAGATCAACGAGCTGTTTGGGGAACGGCTCGGCGACCAACTCCTGTTGGAAATCGCCAACCGCCTGCACGGCGCGGTTCGGGACGGCGACACGGTGGGCCGCCTGGGCGGCGACGAATTCGTCATCCTGATGACCAATCTGAAGGACCAGCAGGGCATGGAGATCGCCCTGGCCCGCCTGCGCGACGAACTGGCCCACCCCTACCTGGTGTCCGGCAAGGAAATCAATATCAGCGCGAGCATCGGCGCGACCCTCTTCCCGGAAGACAACAACGATGCCGACACCCTGCTGCGTCATGCCAACCAGGCCATGGTGGATGCGAAGCAGGCGGGACGGAACTGCTATCGCCTGTTCGACCCGCGCAAGGAGGAAAACGTCCGCTACCGCATCGAGCAGATGGAGCACCTGCGCAAAGCCATGCAGCGGGGGGAACTGCGCCTGTACTACCAACCCAAGGTGAACCTGCGCAGCGGACGGACCGTCGGCGCCGAGGCCCTGATCCGCTGGCAGCATCCCGAGCAGGGGCTGCTGGCGCCGGCGGCGTTCCTGCCCTTCGCGGAGGATAGCCAGCTCATGATCGAACTGGGCGACTGGGTCATCGAAACCGCCCTCGATCAACTGGTCGCGTGGCAAGCCCAGGGCCTGGACATCAAGGTCAGCGTCAATGTGGCGGCGGTCCAGCTCCAGCGCGCCGACTTCGTCGACAAACTGGAATTGGCCTTGCGGCGCCACCCGCAGATCGGCAGCCGCCATCTCGAAATGGAGATCCTGGAATCCAGCGCGGTGCGCAACATGGAGCAGACGCGGGATGTGCTCAACGCCTGCCGGCTGCTGGGGGTCGGCACCGCCCTCGACGACTTCGGGACCGGCTATTGCTCCCTCTCCTATCTCAAGATGATCCCCGCCACCGCGCTCAAGATCGACCAGTCCTTCGTGCGCGGCATGCTGGGCAGGCGGGAGGATCTGGGCCTGGTGGAAGGCATCATCAGTCTGGCGCGCATCTTCGACATGGACGTGATCGCGGAGGGACTGGAAACGCCGGAACACGGCGTCCTGCTGCTGCGCCTGGGCTGCGACCTGGCCCAGGGCTACGGCATCGCCAAGCCCATGCCGGCGGCGCAGTTGCCGGAATGGATCGCCAGCTACACGCCGCATCCCAGCTGGAACACCTGGTCCAGCCTGGACTGGGACCTGTCCGACTTCCCCCTCATCGTCGCCCAGTACGACCACATCGACTGGGTGCGCCGCATTCTGCGCGCCCTGGACGGCGACACGCCCGACCTGGACAGCATCGAACTGCACGACCATCGGGAATGCCGCCTGGGCCGCTGGTATTACGGACGCGGCTTGGAACATTACGGCCACCTCCAGGAGTTCAAGGACATGGAGGCGATGCACCGGGAAATCCACCATATCGGCCCGCGCGTGCTGGAACTGCTGGCCGCCGGCGACAAGGAGGCGGCCCACGCCGAATGCATGGCGCTGCTGGGTCTGAAGTCGAAGATCCTGGATTACATGCAGTCCCTCCAGGCGGCGGTGGCGCGCCACAACACCCCGCCGCCGCCGGAGTTCCGGCCGATTTTCCGGCCCGACGCCTACTGATCCCGAGGCGCCGGACCCGCCGTCCGTTGCCCGGTATCGCCGCCGGTCTCAGCCCCGGTATCGCCGCCATCCCAGCCCGCCCACCAGGGCAAGCCCCAGCAGCATCTGGGCATAGACCGCCGGTTCCGGCACCGGAGCGGCGGCGTGGAACACCTCGATGCCGCTGATGTTGGACACCCAGCGGCCCTTGCTGGCGTCGTTGGCCGCGACCAGGCGGGCGAAGCCGCTGGTGGTGAGGTCTTCACCGTCCATCTGGAAGGCGATGAGGTCGGGCTGGTTGCCGAAATCGCCGCTCAGCTCGCCCATGGAGAACACCGATTGGTAGCCGTCGGTGGCGGTCACCACCACGTACATGCCGAGCAGGTCGTTCTTCACCGCCGCGTCCGTGGCGATGCCCACCGCGCCGTTGAGCAGATCCCAGAAGCTCACCCCCGTGTAGGAATGGCCGAAGGCCGTGGTGGTGGTCGAGGCCATGCCCTTCAGGGCCGCCAGGTTGAAGGACATGGCGTGGTTCACGTCGCCACTGACGCTGAAGCTGGCGGACACGCCGCCACCGGTGCCGGCCACCGTCGAGGCGGAGGCGCGCACGTCCAGGTTCACCAGATTGGAGGCATAGCGCCCGCCCTTGATGTCCCAGGGCGCGGTGGTGCGGGCGAAGCCGTCGGCGCCCAGGGGCGCGTAGCCGGCGCCGGTGTCCTCGGCGTAGGCCACCAGCGCTGCCTGATTGCCGTAGCTGGGGCTGAGTTCGCCCAGGGAATAGACCACCTTGTAGCCGTCGCTGGCGGTGGCCAGCACGTAGCGGTTCAGGAGGTCGTTGTGCCGGGCCGGATTGGTGACGATGCCGGCGCCGCTGAGGATGCCCCACAGGCTCGCGCCCTGGTAGTCGTGGGTCTGGCCGCCCTTGCCGCTCTGGAAGGTGTCCACCTGGGTCAGCGGCGTGAGGGCGGACAGGGACGCGTAGTCATAGGTCCCGGGCGTGGTGACGGCGCCGGTGACCGTGAACTGGGAGGGGGTGCCGGCGGCCTCGGCCTGCCCGCCGCCCATTGCGGCGAACAGGGACAGGGTCAGGCCGATCAGGCGGGCGCGGTTTCTGGCTTGGAACTGCATGGTGGTTCTCCTCGGGTGGGGGGTGAAGCTAGTCGAAACGGGGACAGAACCCCGGTGTGGATGGGCAGGCGGGCACCGGCTTTTCCTTGCCGGATGCGGGCGCGGCTTCCGGCTCCGGCGCGGGGGCGCCGGGATGGGCGGGCGGCTTTTCGCCTTGGGGAGCGGGTGAATCCGGGGACGTGGTGTTCCCTTCCTCCTGGTCGTCGCGGGGAGCGGGCATGGCAAACCTCCTTTCCGGGTGGAAATGCCGCCGGGTTCCGGTGGCGCGGGTGGCGCGGGTGGCGGCGGCGTGCATGAAGGCGGGGTTACGGGCTCAGAAATCCAGGGAAATCTTCGCCACCACGGTGCGCGGCGCCCCCGGGTAATAGATGGCGCTGCCGCCGCTGAGGAGCTGGTAGTAGTCGGCGCGGATGATGCCGATGTAGGCCTTGTCGAACAGGTTCACCACGGACAGGGAGGCTTCCAGCCTGCCCGGGGACAGCTTGCGCTGGTAGGCGAGGGACAGGTCGGTGGTGACGTAGCCGGAAATGCGCTGGGTGTGGCCGGTATCGCCCCAGCGCGCGCCGGTGTAGCGCAGCAGCGGGGTCGCGCGGAAGCCGCCGGATTTCCAGGTCAGCCCCAGGTTGGCCTGCCAGATGGGCACGTCGGGAATCTGCAGGCCCTTCACCGCCAGAACCGCCGCACCGGCCACCGGCAGGTTCTCGGTGAACTCGTTGCGGTTCCAGGACAGGCCGCCGAACAGGCTCAGCTTGGCGGTGGGCGACCAGCCGCCCACCGCCTGCGCGCCCCAGGCCCGGGTCTCGCCGATGTTCTGGGAGTAGGCGGGCAGCGTGCCGGCGCCGTCCGGGTCGTAGGACACCTTCTTGTCGCTGAAGCGGGCGACGTAGAGCGTGGGCTCGAACCAGCCGCGCGCGACGCCGATGCGCAGGCCCAGGTCCAGGGCGTCGGAGCGCTCCGGCTTCAGGGTGCGCCACAGGTCCTGGGCGGTGATGCCCTTGGCCAGGAAGGCCGCCGCGTTGGTCTGGTACACCGGCCACACGTCGAAGCTGGGCGCGCCGTAGTTGCGGCCCAGGCTGGCCTTCAGCTCCACCGCCGGCGTGAGGTCGTAGCCCAGGGCCAGGTAGGGCAGCACCGCGTCCACCGAGAAGCTGTCCACGCTGCGGTTGGCCACCACGCCGCTGGACTGGGCCAGGGCCTGCTCGTAGGACACGTCGCCGATGCCGGCGGTGTTGTAGGCGTCGATGCTGGGCAGCTTCTCCCGCACGTAGCGCAGGCCGCCCTGGACGTTGAGCTTGCCGAAGCGCTGGTCCGCCATGGCATAGGCGCTGTCGTAGCGGTGGCGCTCGGTCACCTTGGCCAGGATGGCCCAGTTCACCGCGCCGGTCAGGTCGCCGGCGGCGGTGGGGGTGTACATCTTCCAGGCGGTGGGCGGTCCCGGCGGCTCGGTGGATTCCACCCAGTAGCCCAGCTTCACGCCGGTGTCGCCGATCCTGGTCTTGTACTCGCTGGTGAGACCGTACCAGGCGTGGTCGATGAGCCACTGGCGCACCTTGCCGCTGGTCTGTCCCTCCAGGTAGTAGCCCTCCTCGTCCAGGTAGAAAGGCTTCACCACCAGGCTGGAATCCGGCGAGATCCTCCAGGCGATCTCGGACAACACGGTCCAGTCCTTGAAGGACTGGCGGTTGTAGTCGTAGTAGTTGACCGCCGTGGCCGGCACCGCGCTGGAGGCGGCGCTGAAGTCGAACTCCCGGAAGTTGTCCAGATCCCGCGCCTGGGCATAGGTGAGGGCGCGGTACTGGTGTTCCCGCATGTCGTTGTGGGCGGCCATGATCTTCAGTTCCACCGCCTCCCCCAGGGGCTGGGTGACGGCCAGCGCCACGTTGTCGCGCCCGCCCGGGGCGTCGCCCGGACCGCGCCACTTCTCGGCGGCGGTGTGGGAGGCGGAGATGAAGGCGGTACCGCCGCCGGACAGAAGCCCGGACTCCAGGCGGGCGAAGGTGCGGGTGAAGTCGAACGAGCCCAGGGCCTGGGACACCAGGCCGCCCCGGGTCTGCCCGGGCCAGCGCAGGGTGCTGTCCAGAGCGCCGCTGGTGTTGAAGACGTTGCTCTGGTCCGAGGCGACGGGGCCCTGGTAGAGGGTCACCGCGGCCAGGTTCTCGGCGTCGAACAGCCACTGGTAGCCGGGGCCGGGATTCACCGTGCCGTAGGGGATGCCGTCCACCGAGCCGACCGCGCCGTGGGTGGACACCTCGCCGCGCACGCGCATGCCCTTGGTGCCGCCGGGCAGATTGGACAGGCCGTAGGCGTCCGAGGACTGCGCGTTCACCGAGGGCATGCCGCTCACCGCCTGGTAGGGGTTGGCGCCGCCGGGACCGCCCCACAGGGCGATGCCGGCGTTGTTCACCTGGAACACGCTGGCGCCGCCGGTGGAGCCGCTCACGGCGGGATCGGCGGCCACGTCGGCGGAGACGTCCACGGTGGCCAGCACGGGGGACTCCTCGGCGGCGCGCGCACCACCGCCCGCGAGGCAGGCGGGCACGGCAAGCCAGAGCAGGGACCGGCGCAGGTGGAAGGGGGGAAGGGCGTGGTTCATGGCGTTTTCCTTTTCGAGCGGGTAAGCGGGGATCAGGGGAATCCGGAACCTGCGGGCGGCTCGCTGACGAAGCCGATGCGGAACAGGCCGCCGCGGGAGGCCAGGGCCATCACTTCCGCGATGCGTCCGTAGGGCACCGTCCGGTCGGCGCGGATGCGCAGTTCCGGCGGCTCGCCGGGGTCCGCGATGGCGCGCGCCATCAGCGCCGGCAACGCGTCCGCGCTCACGGCCACGCCGTTCCAGTGCAGAGCGCCGTCTCCCTGGATGGCCAGGTCGATGTCCTGGCGGCGGGACGCCTCCGGCCGGCTTTCCGCCACAGGCAGGTTCACCCGCACCGCGTGGGTGAGCAGGGGCGCGGTCACCATGAAGACGATGAGCAGCACCAGCATCACGTCGATGAGAGGAATCATGTTGATGTCGGCCAGGGGACTCGCGCCGGCGCCGACGGCGCAGAAATCGTCGGCATCGAGGTTCACGGCCGCGACTCCCGCCCTGCGCCGCCGGCGAGGCGCTCGTAGAGCTCGTGGGCGTAGCCGTCCAGTTCCGCCAGCAGCGCCCGGTTGCCGCGCTGGAAGGCGTTGTAGGCCAGCACCGCGGGGATCGCCACGGAGAGGCCGATGGCGGTCATCACCAGGGCCTCCCCCACCGGTCCCGCCACCTGGTCCAGGCCCGCGCGCCCGCTGGCGCCGATGGCCAGCAGGGCGTGGTAGATGCCCCATACCGTGCCGAACAGGCCGACGAAGGGCGCGGACGCCGCCACCGAGGCCAGCACCGTCAGGCCCCGCTCCCGCCGCGCGGTCTCGGCGATGAGGGCGCGGCGCAACGCCTTGGCGAGCAGTTCCGGCGGCGCCGCGAGAGCGGCATCCCGCGCCCCGGCCGCCAACCCGTGCCGGGCCCAGGACCGGGCCGCCGCCAGCGCGAGGCGTCCGAACGGCTCCGCCGCGGACGCCGCGGCACCCGGCGCGGCATCGGCGTGCGCGGCCATGTAATCCCGGCTGCGCCGGCGCCGACCCCACTCCTCGACGACCCGGGCCAGGATGACGTACCAGGAGAACACCGACATCAGCACCAGCACCAGCAGGACGAACTGGGCCATGGCATCCGCCTGGCCGAAAAAGTGGACAAAGCCGAAGTCGCCGGGAGCGGCGGCGGGCGGAACCTCGTTCATGCTCATCTCCGCAGGGAAAAATGAATGGGCACCACCACCCAGCCGGCCACGGACTTGCTGCCCAGGCGCGCCGGCGCGAAGCGCCAGGCGGCCACCGCGTCCCGGGCGGCCTGGTCCAGGCGCGCATGGCCGCTGCCGGACTGGAGCAGGATGTCCCGCGGCAGGCCGTCCGGGCCCACGCGCACGCGCAGGGTCACCGTGCCCTCCTCGCCCAGGCGGCGCGACATCAGGGGGTAGGCGGGGGCGGGGTTGGCCAAGTAGTCGGCGTGGTAGGAAGGGGGCGTGTCCGGTTCGCCTTCGCTTTCGCCGGCGCCCGCTCCGCTGCCGGGCCCGGACCCTGCCGACCCGGCGTCCGTTCCCGCATGGGTAGCGGCGGCAACGGCGAAGGCCGGCGCCGGCGCGGCCATTGGCGTGGCCGGCATCACCGGCTCCGCAGCCCGGGCGGTCACCGGCGCGGCCATCGGCTGGGACTCGGCGGCCAGCCGGGGCGCGGCCGGAACCGGCACTGGCGGGGGAAGCGCCAGTGCCGGCGCCACGGAAGCCGGCCGCGCGGGCACCGGCATCGCCGGCCGGGTCGGCGTCGGCGCGGCGGGCGCCGCGCGGGAAGCCGGGGCGACGCCCACCGGCGCACGCGTCCGCTCGGGAGCGCCACCGCCCTTGTCGGGCGGGAGCCAGTTCACATGTAGCACCGGCACGGGGAATTCCGGCGGCCGCGTCTCGCCCGGGCAGTGCCAAGCCAGCCAGAAGGCCGCGCCGTGGGCCGCCAGCACGGTCAGCAACGCGCCCCGGTGGGGTCCGTCCCCGGCAGCGCGCGGCGCCGGTTCCGGCGCCGGCCAAAGGACGAAGCCGCCGGGCAGGGCCGACTCATGCATGGACGGTCTCCGGCGCCAGGGCCAGGCGCCCGTCCGGCAGACGATGGCGCGCCACGCGCAGCCCGTACAGGCGCGCCACCAGTTCCGGCGTCACCACGACTTCCGGCGCGCCGTCGGCGATGATCCGCCCCTGGTGCAGCAGCACCGCCCGGCTGGCGGCCCCCAGCACGTGATCGGGGTTGTGGCTGGACAGCACGAAGGCACGCCCTTCCGCCGCCAGGGAACGCACCAGGGCCAGGAGCCGCCACTGGTTGCCATAGTCCAGGCCGGTGGCCGGCTCGTCCATGACCACCACGCGCGCCTCCTGGGCCAGGGCGCGGGCGATCAGGCAGAGCTGGCGCTGGCCGCCGGAAAGCTCGGTGTAGGGCCGCTCGCCCAGATCGGCGATGCCCAGGCGCGCCAATGCCGCATCCACGGCGTCCCGGTCGTCCCGGGACAGGCGGCCCCAGAGACCGGTCCGGGGAATCCGCCCCAGAGCCACCAGGTCGCGCACGCGATAGGGGAAAGGCATGGCCTGGCCCTGGGGCACGTAAGCCACCCGACGGGCGATCTCCCGGCGCGTCCAACCGGCAAGGGGCCGGTCGTCCAGGAACACGTCGCCCATTGCCGGCCGCAGCAGGCCCAGCAACAGACGCATCAAGGTACTCTTGCCGCCGCCGTTGGCGCCCAGCAGGGCCAAGACTTCCCCGGCGCGGGCCGCGAGACTGGCGCCGGCCAGAACCGGGGCGCCGGCGCCATAGCCGAAATGCAGCTCGCGGGCGGCGATCAGCGGCGTATTTGCCGCCGGGCGCAAAGCCGTCTCCGCGGCCGGCAACAGGCCGGCGCCGTTCACAGCGCCCATCCTTTGCGCGCATTGCGCAGCAGCAACAGGAATACCGGCAGGCCCACCAGCTCCGTGACCACGCCGATGGGCAGCTCGGTTTCCGACACACCCCGGGCGGCGAGATCGGCGCCCAGCAGGAACAATCCGCCCACCAGGGCGCTGGCGGGAATCAGCACCCGGTTCAGGGGCCCCACCAGCAGGCGGGCCATGTGGGGCGCGAGCAGGCCGATCCAGCCGATCATGCCGGCGAGGGCCACGGTCAGGGCGGACGCCGCCGTGGCGAAAGCGATGACCGCGCCCCGCACCACGCGCACCGGCACGCCCAGGGTGGCGGCGGCCTCATCGCCCATGGCCAGCGCGTCCAGGGAGCGGCCCAGCAGCGCGAGACCGGCGATGGCGGCCAGCATCACGGGCGCGTAGCCGGCCAGGGTGGACAGGTCGGCCTGGCCCAGGGAACCCATGAGCCAATAGACGATGGCGGGCAGCTGCTGGTAGGGATCGGCCAGGTATTTCACCAGGGCCAGCAGCCCGGAGAACAACGCGCCGGAGAAGATGCCCCCCAGCACCAGCATGACCGGGGAGCGCTCGCCGAACAGGCGGCCGATGCCGACGCCCACCGCCACCGCGGCGAGCCCGCCCAGCACGCTGGCGCCTTGCACGGCCATCCAGCTCTCGCCGGCGACCAGACCCAGGGCGGCGCCGAAGGAGGCGCCGGCCAACACGCCCAGAATACCGGGAGAGACCAGGGGATTCGCGAACACCGCCTGATAGGCCGCGCCGGACGCGGCCAGGGAAGCGCCGATCAACACCGCGGCGAGCACCCGGGGCAGGCGGATGTCCCACACCAGGCCGGCGATCAGGTCCATGCGTTCCGGCGCCATCTCCCCGAGGCCGGCCAAGGCCAGGAAATAGCGGACCAGTTCTGCGATCTCCACCGGATAGCGGCCGCTGCCCAGGGCAGCCAGCATGGCCAGGGGCAGCGACAGCGCGAGCGCCCCCAGCCACCCGGTCGCCGCCACGCCGCGGGCGTCGGACGCCGCGTCGGCGAGCGCCGGCGGGGCCGGGGCGGCGCCGTCCATCACGCTTCCCCGGCCGCGATGGCCTGCGCCAGCGATCCCCGCGCGTCCGCCCAGGGATGCCGTCCGGGCTGCCGCTTGCTGGTGCGTCGGTTGATCATGCGGATGGAAAAGGGCTCCATCCATTCCCAGTATTCCTGCCGGATTTCCTCGGGGAAATCCGTGTCGTCGAAGGCGAGCAGCAGTTCCCGCAGCCAGATTTCCCGGGCGCGCTCGTCGATCTCGAAGGGGAAATGCCGCTCGCGCATGCGCATGGGGCCGTGGCGCGGCGTGAACAGCTCGGGGCCGCCGCAAGCCTCGACGATAAAGTCCGCCGTCTTCTGCACCCCGGCCATGAAGCGGCGCCGATCCTCCGGAAACAGCCGCCCCACTTCCGTCTCCAGCAGGCGCACGTGGTGGCGCAGCACCAGGAGACGCAGCCCCTCCTCCCCCGCGGTCAGGTAGACGCGCCGGCTCGGAAAGGGCACGGGCGGGAACTCCAGGTCGAAGAAGGGTTCCAGCCAGCGCGCTTCCTCGCCAGCCCGCAGGGGCGCGCCCGCGCCGCACAGACAGGCGTAGCGGGTGGCGTCCGGGGGGATCGCGCCGGCGTCGGGGCCGTCGGTGCCGGGATGCTTGGGTGGGATGGGACAGGTTTCCATGGCGGTACTCCTTTCAAGTGAGGCCGTTCACGCGCCGCCGCCCTTCAGCAACGCGCTCAACTCCGGCTCGCCCAGTTCGACGCCGAAGAACAGGCGGTAAAAGGCGCGGGTTTCGGCCCGCATGTCCTGGACGTAGCGGTCCGGATAGAAGGCGGCTGCGAGCCACTGGATGCCCAGGGCGCGCATGAAGGAGGGCGGCCGATCGAGCCAGTTCATGGGTTTGCGCGGCACGTCCAGGACATGGCCCGCCTTGAACGCGGCGATGCGGGACCAGCGCGCGTCGCTGGCGGCCCTGGCGATGAACAGGGGATCCTGGGCGACGATGAAGCGTGGGTTCCAGAGCAGCACGCGCTCCATGTCCACCCGTTCCTGGCCCACCATGGTCTTGAGGACGCAGCGGTGCACGTTGTAGCCGCCGGCCAGTTCGATGGCCTCGGCATGGAAGGACTGATGGCAATCGGTGGCGAGCCCGTCCGGGGTTTCCGCGTAATACACCGTCACCCTTTGCCCGGCGGGAATGCCGGCCACCGCCTTGTCCACCCGCGCCATGGCCTGGCGGATGTAGTCGGCCAGCGCCTTGCCGCGCGCCTCGCGGCCCAGCAAGCGACCGACGAATTCGAAGGCGGGCGGCCAGTCGGCCAGGGTATCCAGCTTGATGTAGACCACCGGCACGCCGGCCTTGCGGAAGGGCGCCTCGATGCCGTCCATGGCCAGATCGGAATTCTGGTTCTTCCAGGCCAGGGCGACGTCCGGCCGCAAGGCCAGCAGGGCTTCCGGATTGATTTGTTTGCCATGGCCCATGGCGCTGCCCAGGACCGGCAGGTCCGCCACGCCGGGGAGCAGGTAAGCCTCGCTGCCCGGGGTGAAGGGCATGTTGAGCGCCCGCACCGTTTCCGGCGCCAGGGCGTAAAGCAGCGCGGTCAGCGGCGGCGCGGCGCCGAAGGGACGGGCGATCGCATCGGGCAGCGTCACCTTGCGCCCCGCCATATCGGTGATTTCGCGGGACTGGGCATGGCCGCAGGCCATGACGAGGAGCAGGACGAGGAGTCCGCGCCAAGCCGCGCTCCGCGCGGCAATCGAATATATGTTATTCATCTATATAGCGGTGGGCATGAAAAAAATCGTCGGGCGCGGACCGACTTCACGGACCGGCATGGGGGAATCTGCGGAAGCATGAAGCCGGCGCCGCGGAATCAGGACCGGGCGTGCTTGCGGCGCGCCGCGAAGCCCACCAGGCCGATCCCCGCCAGCATCAGGGCATAGGTCTCGGGTTCCGGCACCATCGCGGCGGTCACATAGCCTTCCGAGGCCAGATTCCAGTTCTTGTCGAGGAAGCGATAGGTTCCCGCGGCGCTGGTGTTTTTGGCGCCGAAGGCGACGAAGCCGAAATAGTCGCCGACGACATCGCTGGGCATCAGGCCGGAACTGGACTCCAGTTGTCCGTTCTGGGCGATGAGGTAGGCCTGGGGCGCGGTCAGGAAGTTGAAGAACAGTTCGCCGTTGGTGGCGGCCAGGGGATCCCAACTGTGGTAGGTCGCCGCCAGCGCGGAGTCCAGCACGCCGCCGGTGTTGCCGGCGATGGTCCAGGTCAGGGCGCTCATGATTTCCGTCTCGGTATCCCAGACGAAGGAACCGCTGCCGGTGGCGCCGGATGCGGAGTCGGAGAACGACAGCGCGTAGCTCACGGAAGCCGCCTGGCCGGACAGCGGCAGCATGCCCGCCAAGGCCAGGGCGCAGGCCAGCGCGGTGGCGCTGGAACGATGGCGGAAAAGGGAGGGGGTCGGTTGGATGCGCACGGTATTTCCTTTCTGGTACGGGTGGATGAAACGGATTCAGAGGTCGCTCACTCGGGCGCGGAGGCCCGGGAGGTGCGCCTGACGCTTGGCCAGACGAGCTTGCCCATCCCCGCCTGGCCCCACATTTATATATGTAGCGATGATACATATAGATGGGCAAAAAAATTGACCTGCGTGGATCATGGTCGGATTTATATATGTCTATGTACTACATATAACGCAAGCGACATGCCCGCGTGGCGGATCCCGGCAACTACTTGTTTCCACTCGTGAAACCGGGGGATCGCCGCCTGGCGGACTAGCGCAAAAGCGACAATTTCCTTCCGCTTGTGGAAAAACCCACAATCCGACCGTTCCAACCCGACCGGACGAACGGGTCGGAACGCGGCCCGAGGCCGGATCCGGCCAGGCGGCCATTCGTGGCCATCCTTGCCGGCATGGGCGCCCCGCCAGGCGTGCCATGGCCGATCGCTACGGTTTTCGGATTTCCGGGCGACGCCCATCCGGCCGACGGCCGGGGCGGGTCTGGATGGAATCGGAGCGGGCTCAGTCGAGCCGGAGAAAACTCACCTTCACGTCCCTGGGACGCGCGGTGTAGGGCGCGGAACTCACCAGCAGATCCGCGCCGGCCGCCGCGTAGGCGACCGCGTTGTCCGCCCGGACGCCGCCCGCCACCGCCAGGAGCGGCCGTTGCTGTCCTTGCGCCAGACGCGCGGCCAGCGCCGCCACCTGTCCGGGATCGAAACGCTCGAGCTGCAACACCGCCGCCCCCGCTTCGGCCCATGTCCAGGCTTCCTCCGGGTCGCCCACCTCCACCACCAGCTTGCGTTCCGGCAGGGCGGCGCGCAGACGCGCCACGCTGGCGGCGGGCGCTTCGTCGAGGAACAGGCGATGCTCGTGGAACAGGAGCAGGCTCTCGGACAGACCCAGGCGGTGCATGTAGGCGCCGCCGCACTGGACCGCCTTGACGGCCATGGCCTTGGTGCCGGGGAAATGCTTGCGGGTGCAGGCGAGCGGCGTGGCATGGCCCGCGTCGCGCAACGCGCGCAGGATTTCCGCGCTGGCGGAGGCAATGCCCGAATACAGTTCGACGAGAACCTGGGCCACCTTCCAGGCCCGGTGCAAGGCCTCCGTCCCGCCTTCGGCCTCGAGCAGGCCGCCGTCGGCGCGGGTTCCCGAGGGGGCGATCACGGTCGCCCTGGCGCCCGCCAGCTCGAACAGGCGCGCCGCCTCCTCGGTGCCGCAAACGGTCATGTCGGCGCGCGCGGCGAAGGTCAGCCTGGCCGGGCGGCCGCCGATGCCCAGGTGCTCGGTGGTGAGGTCGCCGTAGGGAACGTCCTCGTCCAGAAGCCGAACCAGCGACTCGTCCGAAAGCGCCAGTCCGCGCGGATACCCATGGCTTGCACGCATGTTGGTCTCCTTCCGCTCAGCCGATCAGCGCCACCGCCTTGATCTGCACCCAGATCGGACGCTCGGCGACGAGTCCCAGGGCGGCGGCGGAACGCTTGGTGACGCGCGCGACGATGGGCGAGCCGCCCACATCCACGCGCACCAGGGCCAGGGCCGGGTGGACATCGCCGGCCATCTCGGCGACCTTGCCTTGCAGCAGGTTGAGGATGCTGGTGCTTTCCTGATGTTCCAGGGAAAGGCTGACATCCCGCGCCAGGATGCGCACGCGCACGTGGTGGCCGCTGGGATGGCCGCCGTCGCGCACCCACAGGCTGCCGCCGGCGAAATCCGCGCGCGCCAGATGCCAGGTCTCGTCCCGCGCGCCGATCACCGCGTCGAGCACGACGCCGACGTCCTCGCCCAGGCGGATGGGCAGATCCAGGCGGGCCAGGGTCGCCGCCAGCGGGCCTTCGGCGACGGCGCGGCCGTTGTCCATGGCGACGATATGATCGGCCAGGTGGGCGACCTCATCGGGGGAGTGGCTGACGTAGACGATGGGGATTTCCAGTTCGTCGTGCAGGCGTTCCAGGTAAGGCAGGATTTCCTGCTTGCGGGCCATGTCCAGCGCCGACAAGGGCTCGTCCATGAGCAGCACGCGCGGGCTGGTAAGCAGGGCGCGGGCGATGGCGACGCGCTGGCGCTCGCCGCCGGACAGGCGGTCGGGCCGACGTTCGAGCAGATGGCCGATGCCGAGCAGGTCGAGCACGCGCCCCATGTCCACGCGCCGGCGCGCGGCGTCCACCCGCTTCATGCCGTATTCCAGGTTGCGCCGGGCGCTCAGGTGGGGAAACAGGCTGGCTTCCTGGAACACGTAGCCCAACGAGCGCCGGTGCGTGGGCAGGAAGAGGCGGTTCGCGTCGTCCTGCCAGACCTCGCCGTTCACCTCGAGAAAGCCCGGAGCGCGCTCGAGTCCGGCCATCAGCCGCAACAGGGTGGTCTTGCCGGAGCCGGACGGCCCGAACAAGGCGGTCACGCCCCGGCCGGGCAGGTCGAGGTCCACATCCAGATTGAATTCCCCGCGATCGAGCTGGAATCGGGCGCGGATACTCATGTCTTGCGCCTCCCGCCGAGCAGGTTGAGGCTGAGCAGCACCAGGAAGGAGAAGGCCACCATGCCGCCGGCGAGCAGATGGGCGGGGGCGTATTCCATCGCCTCGACGTGGTTGTAGATCGCCACCGAGACCACCTGGGTTTCGCCCGGGATGTTGCCGCCCAGCATCAGCACCACGCCGAACTCGCCCACGGTATGGGAGAAGGCCAGCACGATGGCGGTGAGAAAACCGGGCCGCGCGAGGGGCACGGCGACGCTGAAGAAACGGTCGCGGAAGCCGGCGCGCAGGGTGGCCGCGACCTCCATGGGGCGCTCGCCCATGGCCTCGAAGGCATTCTGGATGGGCTGCACCGCGAACGGCATGGAAAACAGCACCGAGCCAATCACCAGGCCCCAGAAGGTGAACGGCAGGCGGCCCAGCCCCAGCGTGTCGGTCAGATGGCCCACCGGGCCGTGCGGCCCCAGGACCAGTAGCAGGTAGAAACCCAGCACGGTGGGCGGCAGGACCAGGGGCAGGTTGACCAGCGCGCCCACCGGCCCTTTCCAGAACGAGCGGGTATGCGCCAGCCACCAGGCGATGGGGGTGGCGATCAGCAGCAACAGCAAGGTGGTGATTCCCGCGAGCTTGAGGGTGAGCCAGATGGCCTGGAAATCGTCGGGAGTCATGGCGGAAATCGAATCGCGTCAAACCCGGGCGGCGGCCCGTCCCCGCCGGTAGCGGGACGGGAATACCCACCGCCCGGGCGTGGGAGGAAGGTCAGGGCAGATCGTAGCCGAAGCTCTTGATCACGGCGATGGCCTTGTCGCTCTTCAGATACTTCAGGAGGGCCTCGGCGGCCGCCTTGTCCTGGGGCTTGGCCAGCAGGATCGCGTCCTGGCGGATCGGGTTGTACATGTGCTTGGGCACGACCCAGGAGGAGCCGGCGATGGGCTTGCCGTCCTTGATGGTCTGGGACAGGGCGACGAACGCCATGTCGGCGTTGCCGGTATCGGCGAACTGCATGGTCTGGGTGATGCTTTCGCCCATCACGATGCGGCCCAGCACGCCGGACCACAGGCCCATGCCTTCCAGGGTTTCCTGGGCGGCCATGCCGTAGGGCGCCAGCTTGGGATTGGCGATGGCGAGTTTGCCGAAGCCGCTTTGCAGCACGTGGCCCTTGGCATCCACATAGCCCGGCTTCTTGCTCCACAGCACCAGCTTGCCCATGGCGTAGGTGAACTGGCTCGCCGGATCGCCGAGGCCCTCCTTCGCCATTTTGGTGGGCGTCGTGTCGTCGGCCGCGAGAAACACATCGAACGGCGCCTCGCTCTTGATCTGGGAATACAGCTTGCCGGTGGAGCCGAAGCTGGCCTTCAGCGTATGGCCGGTATCGGCCTCGAACATCTCGGCGATCTTCTTCATCGGCACGGTGAAGTTGGCCGCGACGGCGGCGCGCACTTCGCCCGCGTCGGCGCGCGCCGCCAGCAGGCAGAGCGTGGACAAGGCTACGAGTTTCGCGAGTTTCATGGTGTTACTCCTTGAAGGTGGCAAAGAAAGGGGGAAGGGGGGATCAGCTCATCACCGCGAGGATCACGCTGGAAGACTTGAAGGCGGCGCACACCGGCGTGCCGACGCCCAGAGCCAGATCCTCGCAACTGTCCCGGGTGACCACCGCGACCACCGTCTTGCCGCTCGGCAAGGCCACCGTGACCTCGGCGTTGACCGGGCCGACCTGCAGGTCGTAGACCGTGCCCCAAAGCTTGTTGCGCGTGGAAACCTTGACCTTGGTGTCGGTGAACAGCAGGACCGAGGGCGCCTTGACCAGGGCGAACACCTCCATGCCCATGCGCAACTCCAGGTTCTCCGCGCTGTCGTTGGTCACCACCGCGACGATCTCGTTGTGGTCGTCCAGACGCAGGCGCACCTCGTAATTCACCGGCCCCTGGATCAGGGCGGTGATGGTGCCGCGAAACTGGTTGCGGGCGCTGGTCTTCATGGAGAAGCGGTTGAGCAGGCGGTTGAAGTTGCGCATGTCGGCCAGGTCGCCGCCCAGCTTGTCCAGGGCGCGCTGGTATTCGCTCTCCACCGCCCGGAACAGCTTGATCATGTTGCGGCCGTGCTCGGTGAGCTGGCTGCCGCCGCCGCGGCGGCCGCCGACCTCGCGCAACACGAGGGGCTGGTCGCACAGGTTGTTCATCGAGTTCACGGCGTCCCAGGCCGCCTTGTAGGACAGGCCCCGCTCCTTGGCCGCCTGTTGGATGGAGCCGTGGCGCTCGATGGCTTCGAGCAGATGGACGCGCTGCCCCGCGAGCAGAACGCCTTCGTCGGTATCCAGATAGATTCGTCCGACCAGATGCATGTGAGAGTCCCCGTTCATGAGCTATTTAACTATGAAGCATTACACCATAACGAATGGAAGGCTGTCGCGCGCTTTGTTGCAGTGAAGCAAGCATCGGCAGAGCCATTGCATACTCATCGCCACAGATTTCCCGATCTCCGCGCGGGGTATTCGTTATGTGATTAATTACATAACGTCGCGATTTTCTTGCGCGCGCGGCCTCGCGGCGAACTACACTCGCGACTAACGCGGACGACGGTTCGTCCGCCCGCACAGTCAAGGAGATTTCATCGTGAAAAGCAGCGCGCGCAACCAATTCACCGGCAAGGTCACGAGCCTCATTCCCGGCCCGGTCAACGCCGAGGTGGAACTGACCCTGGACAGCGGCGACCGCATCGTCTCGGTCGTCACCATGGGCAGCGTCAAGGAACTCGGCCTGCATCAAGGCAGCGAGGCCATCGCCCTGATCAAGGCGCCCTGGGTCATCCTGATGACCGACGACGCGGGGCTGAAGACCAGCGCCCGCAACCACCTGCGCGGCACGGTCAGCCGGCTGGTGAAGGGCGCGGTGAACACCGAGGTGACCATGCAGACCTCCGGCGGCCTGACGGTGAACGCCATCATCACCAACGAGAGCGTCGATTCCCTCGGCCTGGATATCGGCAAACCGGTCTCCGCCATCGTCAAGGCCTCCCACGTCATCCTGGCCAGCAAGGACTGACGTCAGGCGCGCGGCGCGGCGCGCCAGCGTCACGCCGCCGCCCCTTCCGGGGCGCGCCCCGCCAATGCGGCCAGGTTGACGGGAAAACTGTCGTCCTCCGGACCGAAGCAGTTCAGGTAGTCGTCGCAAACCTGGCAGGAAGGCGCCTGGCAAACACGCACCTCCGCCTGGTCGCAGAGCTGCTTGTAGAAGAACTTCTTCCATTTCATGTTGCCGACGTTCTTCTCGAACAGGCGCGTGAAATGCCGGCTCAGCAGGTCGGACAAGGCCTGCCGGTTGGGCAGGCCCATATCCTGGTAGAGATGATCGCCGCCCATGCAGGCGCTGGCGATCGCGTGGGCCAGCCATTCGACCTCGTCGCCATCGTGGGCGCGGTGCGCCATCAGCAGGGCGACCAGGTCGTCGAACTCGTCGGCGCGCAAGGGACGGCAGCCCTCGCAGTGCCCGGGGCAGACGCCCGCGTCCAGATTCGGGAAATGCCGTTCCAGCAGCGTGCGGAAACGCGGGCCGTCCAGGCCCAGCGCGGGGCTGGGCGCCTGGATGACGCCGGCGGCGGCGGACGCCAGGGCGCCGGCCAGGGCGCGGGTCACCGCGTCGGAACGGTCCCGGCAGGCGCGCATCAGCATTTCGTAACTCAGCGGTGGGGTCATGACGGGCTCCTGTTCGGCTTCACTCGGGAGAATCGGCGGCGGCCTCCACCGCCAGGACGATCTGGGATGACTGGATCAGCACTTGGGCGGGCCGTCCCACCCGCATGTCCTTCTCCGCCATCTCGGCATGGGACATGGAGGCGACGACGATGCGGCCGCCGGCCAGCTCGATGGACACCTCCGTATCCACCGGGTCCGCCAGACAGCGCGCCACCCGGCCCGCCATGGTGTTGTTCCCCGCGGCGCCGCGCGCGGCGGAACAGGCGGGGCGCACCTCCACCCAGGCGGGATCGACCAGGGCATAACAGGCGCGGCCGCTCACCAGCCCCAACGCCTCGACGCTGGCGCTGGTGATGTGGGCGGCAAGCAGGTCGCCACCACCCATTTCCAGCACGACCACCGCGTTGACCCGTTCGCGCCGCACCGACTTCACCTTGCAATAGAACTGGTTGCGCGCGCTGGTGCGCGCCTCCAGCCGGCGCAGAAACTGGTGGCGCATCTGGAACTGGTGGAAGGCGCCGCCCCGGTTGGCGGCCAGGAAGCGCTGGAACGCCGCGGCCATCTCCTCGCCGCGCCCGACCAGGCCACGCGCGTGGCGGGTCGGCAGGAGATTCTCGGCGAGGGGGCGGATCAGCGGCTGATCGCACAGATTGTTGGCCGCCACCAGGTAGTCCCACGCCAGATCCTCATCCAGCCCGAGCTGGGCCGCCGCGTCGCGCAGGGAGCCCAGTTCCGCGACCCGCTCCAGCAAGGCCGGCCCGGGAATGCCCGCGTTTTCGCCAAGGGGGAAAAGGGACAGGGAAGCGGGATCCCAGCCCGTTATGTCGTCATGGTTTATAACGCTAGGCACGCGAAAATGGGCATCCATGGCATGGCTCCTCAGTCTTCGTCGGATTGGGTCGCCAGCACCAGGCCGGTGGCGGCTTCGAGATGTTCGGTGAAGGCGACGCAGTGTTCCGCGCCGCTGACCAGATAAACGCTGTAGCCCGCGCCGGTCGCCTCGGGCTTGAGACGGGCGGGGACGTCGTCGTCGGAACAATAGGTGAAATGGACGCCGGGCCAGTCCTTGCGCAGGGCGACGATGGCCGCCTCGTCAAGGCCGATGGCGTCGACCTTGGCGATAACCTGGGCAAGCAGCTCCGGGGCGATCATCCCTCCAGCTCCTCTTCTTCCTGGCTGAAGCGGCTCAGGGACTTGGCCTCGACGCCCAGCACCTTGGCGAGCCAGGGGGGCGGCGCGTCCAGCACGGATTGCAGCTTGGCGATGCTCTCGCTGGCCGGGGACGCGGTGGGAATCTTGACCGGATGCACGCCGGCGCGCACCACCTTCGCGGCGGCGGGTCCGCCGATGGATTGGACATAGACCAGTTGGCAGTCGTTGATGAGTTCGGCCCGGGCGACGTTCTTGTCCTCTTCCTCGTCGGCGAGCAGGGTGGCGCGCACGTCCACCAGCTTCATCGCGGTCTTGCCCACCTGATAGATCAGGAAGCGGGGGCAGGAACCGAAATGGCCGTCCAGGTTGGCGGCGGTATTCGAGGCCACGGCGATGCGCAGGCTGTCGGGAATCTCACCCTCGACGTAGGACTCGGGCGCGGGCACGTCGGCGTTGTCGCCGTTCTCGCCCCAGAGATAGCGCACGGCGAGCTTGATGGAGGCGGTGTCGGCGTCCGGTTCGACGCTTTCCTCGCCGGTGAGCAGGGCTTTCAAGTCCGCCACGGTCAGGGTGGCGAGCTTGTCCTCGGTGATCGGCAGGCCCACTTTTTCCGCCAGCCGCACGGTCAGGGCACGGGGATCCACCTCGGCGAGGGACTTGGCGGCCAGCGCGATGCGCAGGGCGGCGCCTTTGGTGATGGTGGTCATGATGGGCTCCTTGTCGGTGAGATGTGAAACGTGAAACGTGAAAAGCGGGAGCACCGGTCACTTGAGCCGCTGCGCGGCGAATCACATTTCACATTTCACGATTCTTCAGGCCGCCAACGGCACGATGCAGTTGTCGATGGGGCACAGCTTCACGCATTGGGGCTTGTCGTAATCCCCTTCGCATTCGGTGCAGGAGTCGGCGTCGATGATGTAGACGCCTTTCTTGGGTTTGATGGAGGCCGTGGGGCAGTCGGGTTCGCAGTCACCGCAGGCGGTGCACAGGTCGGCGACGATCTTCAGTGCCATGATGGGTTCCTTTCAGTTCATTACGCCGTCTATTCGGCCATATCCAGGCGCTTGGCGCGCACGGAGTATGGCAAGCGCTCGGGGGCGGCCTGGGGCTCGATGAAATACGCGCCGCCGTTGTTCAGCTTGATCTCGCCACCCCACTTTTCCGGGGTGTCGAACTCCATCGAAACGATGGTGTCCTCGAGGTCGCGCTTGGGCAGGTAGAACACGTATTCCCCTTTGTCGCCGCGCCGAATCATGATGTTGGCCATGGGTGTCTCCTGACTACCGGCGGGCGCGAGGCCCGCCGGCGATCCGCGTTAGCGGACCAGGTCGTAGTTGTAGTCAGTCGTGCCCATACCGCGGGTCTCTTCATCCAGACGCTCCAGCACGGCGTTCACCAGGGTGGTGAGCATCTGCATGGCGCCTTCGTAACCCAGGGTGGTCTGGCGGTGCAGGTGATGGCGGTCGAAGATGGGGAAGCCCAGGCGGATCAGCGGAACTTCATGCTCCTTGCCCTTGTGCAGGGTGTCGCGCTGAATGAACTTGCCGTAGGAGTTGCCGATGAGGAAGTCCGGTTTCTCGGTGAAAACCAGAGACCGCATGTGCCACAGGTCGGCGCCCGGGTAGGTCTTGCTGTTGACGCCGTAGGGAGAGTCGGCCAGCACCTTCTTCATGGCCTTGTCCCACTTCTTGGAACCGTTGTTGCACAGGACGTGGATCGGCTCGGCGCCCAGTTCCAGCAGGAACTTGGTCATGCCCATGACGAAGTCGGGATCGCCGTACAGGGCGAACTTCTTGCCGTGCAGCCAGGTGTGGCTGTCCATCATCATGTCCAGCAGACGGCCGCGTTCCTTGACCAGGGAGTCGGGGATGGGCTTGCCGGTGACCTCGGAAACCTTCATGAGCCACTCGTCGGTCCATTCCAGGCCCATGGGGATCTGCAGCTTGGGCACTTCCTGGGTCCAGGTGGTCTCGACCAGTTTCTTGGTCTTTTCCAGTTGCATGGGTTGCAGCAGGAAGGTGGTCTTGGCGTTGGGGGCGTCCTTCACCTGGTCCATGGTGGTACCGCCGGCGTACATGCGGAACTGGCCGTCGGCCGGGGTATCCAGCACTTCGGTGGGATCGCACAGGAAGGTGTAGTCGACGTCCATCTCGGTCAGCATGCGCTTGATGACCTTGTAGTTGCCCAGGTAGGTCTCGAAGCCCGGCACGATGTTGATCTTGCCGTTGCTGCCCACTTCCTTGCCGGTCATGAAGTTCAGGGTGAAGTAGCGGGCGATGCCCTCGAACATGTTGTCCCAGCCGGTGACATGGCTGCCCACGAAGGACGGGGTGTGGGCGTAGGGGATCGGGAAGTCCTGCTCGATGTGGCCTTCCTTCTTGGAGTTGTTGATGAAGGCGTTCAGGTCGTCACCGATGACTTCCGCCATGCAGGTGGTGGACACGGCGATCATGTCGGGCTTGTACAGCGCCTTGGCGTTGGGCAGGCCGTCGAACATGTTCTTCTGGCCGCCGAACACGGCCGCGTCTTCCGTCATGGAGTCGGACACGCAGGCGATCGGCTCCTTGAAATGACGGTTGAAGTAGGTGCGGAAGTAGGCCACGCAACCTTGCGAACCGTGCACGTAGGGCAGGGTCTTTTCGAAGCCCAGGGCGCACAGCACGGCGCCGAGGGGCTGGCAGGCCTTGGCCGGGTTGACGGTCAGGGCTTCGCGCTTGAAGTTGAGTTCCTTGTATTCGACGCTGGTGGTCCACTGGAAAGTCTCTTCGATCAGGGCCTGATCGGCTTTGTTCTCGAAGGCCTTCTTGGCGGACAGCGATTCCTTGTATTCGTCCTGACGGAACAGGGGATACGAGGGGACGATCTTTTCTGCTGCTTGCATGTTCATCTCCTTACCCGTGCCGCCAATCCGCGGACACGAGCAAAAGGTTTTTACCGGTGAGGAGGGAGGGGTGGGAGGCGGGTAGGAAAATCTCCCCGCGCTCCGCGCCTGCTCTCTCCCCTGACTCCGAACTCCTGACTACTTAGGCGGCCTTGGCCAGATCCTCGCCCTCGGCGGCGGGCTTCTTCCAGGGCGGAATCAGCTTGTTCCAGCAGGGGTTGTTGAGGGTCATGTCCATATCGCGGGCGAAGATGGCGAAGCCGTCGTAGCCGTGGTACGGGCCGGAGTAGTCCCAGCTGTGCATCTGGCGGAAGGGGATGCCCATCTTCTGGAAGATGTACTTCTCCTTGATGCCGGAGCCGATCAGGTCGGGCTTGATCTTCTTGACGAATTCCTCGAATTCGAAGCCGGTGACGTCGTCGTACAGCAGGGTGGCGTTGCCCATCTCCTTGATGGTGCGGTCATAGTCGTCGCCGTGGGCGAATTCGTAACCGGTGCCGACCACTTCCATGCCCAGGTCCTCGTAGGAACCGATCACGTGACGGGGACGCAGGCCGCCCACGTACAGCATGACCCGCTTGCCCAGGAGGCGCGGCTTGTCGCAGGGACTCGGCGATCTTGGTGGGGCCGAAGAAGTTGTATTCCATCCAGGGAATACCGTACTTCTCTTCCATGTGCCGGCTGATGTAGTTCATGGAACGGTAGCAGTGCAGCAGGTTCAGCTTGGCCTTGGGGGTGTTTTCCATCTCGGCCAGGGTGCCGTCGCCGGACCACTGGGCGATCACGCGCAGACCCATCTCTTCCAGCAGGATGCGGGAGGACCAGGCGTCGCCGCCGATGTTGTAGTCGCCGATCACGGTCACGTCATAGGGCGTGGCTTCGAAGTGGTTGTCTTCCTTCTTGGCATCCAGCACCCAGTCGCGGATCGCGTCGTTGGCGATGTGGTGGCCCAGGGACTGGGACACGCCGCGGAAGCCTTCGCAGCGCACGGGCACCACGGGCTTGTTGATCTGGGCGGAGGCCTTCTTGGAGACCGCCTCGATGTCGTCGCCGATCAGGCCGATGGGGCACTCGGATTGCACGGAGATGCCTTTGACCAGGGGGAACAGGCCATCGATTTCGGTGATGATCTTGGCCAGTTTCTTGTCGCCGCCGAAGACGATGTCCTTCTCCTGGAAATCGGAGGTGAAGTTCATGGTCACGAAGGCGTTCACACCGGTGGTGCCGATGTAGTAGTTGCGGCGCCCGGCGCGGCTGTATTGGCCGCAGCCCACGGGGCCGTGGGAAATATGGATCATGTCCTTGATGGGGCCCCAAACCACGCCGCGCGAACCGGCGTAGGCGCAGCCGCGGATGGTCATCACGCCGGGCAGCGACTTACGGTTGGAGGTGATGCACTTCTTGGACTGCTCGATGCTCTGGTCGTTGACGGCCAGATGCTTGGCGCGGTCCTTCTTGGCCTTATCGGGATAAACCTCGAGCACCTCGGCGATGAGGGCTTCGGTTTCTTCACGGGTCAGGTTCGACATTTGCTTCTCCTTTCACCCCGCCGCCAATCCGCGGACAGTGTGTGCAGGTTTCTGTTCGTCACCCCGGCCGAAGCCGGGGCGACTTCCGGGTACTACTTAAGCAGCGGCGGCTTCGGCGGCCAGCTCGGCGGCGGTCTTGCCGACGATGGACTCGTCTTCCTCTTCCAGGATGCCGAAGGACATCATCACTTCTTCCAACTCGTCCATGGTGATGGGGGTGGGGATCACCAGGTTCTTGTTGTTGATGATCTTGTTGGCCAGAGAGCGGTACTCGTCGGCCTGCTTGGCCTGCGGGTTGTACTCGATCACGGTCATGCGGCGGATCTCGGCGCGCTGCACTTCGTTGTCGCGGGGGATGAAGTGGATCATGTGGCTGCCCAGCTTGGCGGCCAGTTCCATGATCAGCTCATCTTCGCGAGCGGTGTTGCGGCTGTTGCAGATCAGGCCGGCCAGACGCACACCACCGGAGTTGGCGTACTTCACGATGCCCTTGGCGATGTTGTTGGCGGCGTACATGGCCATCATCTCGCCGGACACGACGATGTAGATTTCCTGGGCCTTGTTCTCGCGGATGGGCATGGCGAAACCGCCGCAAACCACGTCACCCAGCACGTCGTAGAACACGAAGTCGAGGTCTTCCTCGTAAGCGCCTTCCTCTTCCAGGAAGTTGATGGCGGTGATAACGCCACGGCCGGCGCAACCGACTCCCGGCTCCGGACCACCGGATTCGACGCACTTGATGTCGCCGTAACCGACCTTCAGGACGTCTTCCAGCTCCAGGTCTTCCACGGAACCGGCTTCGGCGGCCAGGTGCATGATGGTGTTCTGGGCCTTGGCGTGCAGGATCAGACGGGTGGAGTCCGCCTTGGGATCGCAACCAACGATCATTACTTTCTTGCCGGCCTCGGCCAGGGCGGCCACGAGGTTCTGAGTGGTGGTGGACTTGCCGATACCACCCTTACCGTAAATCGCGCATTGACGCAGTGCCATGATCTTTCTCCTCTGACTCGAAAACAGGATGCGATTGAAAAGTCGCTCGCACCTCTGTCTTCGCAAGGCCTGTGCCAGGGGCCGCGCCGCACATCAACTATTTGTTTTAATTGGTAATTTATTTATTCCACAGCAGTCTTGTAGGCGTTTCTGTCGCGACAAAGCCCCTGGCATTGTCGGGGTGGCTACAAGGTTTTTGTGGGATAGGGCGGGGAGGACCGCCTGACAAGGGGGCGCCGGCCGGACACAGGCGAACGCGGGGCGCCGCCGTCTCCCCCGGCCCATGCCAAACCGTGTCCGTGGGTCGTCGAAACGACGCGAAGACTAGCGGCGGCGCCCCTGCACCGCCCGCGCCAATTCCTCCAACACCGGCATCGTCTGCGCGAAGCTGATGCACGCATCGGTCACCGACACCCCCGGGCGCAAGGCCTGGCCGGGCACGATGTCCTGCCGCCCCTCCTCCAGGTTGCTCTCGATCATGACGCCGACGATGCGCCGGTCGCCCCCCGCCACCTGGGCGGCCACGTCCGCGGCGACCGCCACCTGGCGCCGGTGGTCCTTGGCGCTGTTGGCGTGGGAGACGTCCACCATCACCTGCTCCCGCAACCCGCGCGCGCGCAGCAGGGCGCAGGCGGCCTCCACGTCGGCGGCGGCATAGTTGGGCTGTTTGCCGCCGCGCAGGATGACGTGGCAGTCGTCGTTGCCGCGCGTCTCGAAGATCGCGGCCTGGCCCATCTTGGTCATGCCGATGAAGGCGTGGGGCGAGCGGGCGGCGACGATGGCGTCGGCGGCGACCCTCACGCCGCCGTCTGTGCCGTTCTTGAAGCCGAGCGGGCAGGACAGGCCGGAGGCCAGTTGCCGGTGGCTCTGGCTTTCCGTGGTGCGCGCGCCGATGGCGCCCCAGCTCACCAGATCGCTGATGAACTGGGGACTCAACAGGTCCAGGAATTCGCTGCCCACGGGCAGGCCCAGGGTGGCGATGTCCAGCAGCAGGCGGCGCGCCCGCTCGAGGCCCTCGTTGATGGCGAAGCTGCCGTCCAGGCGAGGATCGTTGATGTAGCCCTTCCAGCCCACCGTGGTGCGGGGTTTTTCGAAGTAGACGCGCATGACGATCAGGAGATCGCCGCGCAGCGCCTCGGCCTGGGTGCGCAGGCGGCGCGCGTAGTCCATGGCCTGGTCGTGGTCGTGGATGGAACAGGGCCCGACCACCACCACGAGCCGGTCGTCGGCGCCGTGCAGCACGCGGGAGATGGCCGCGCGGCTGGTCTCCACCAGCGTGCGCGTGGCCGCGTCGGCGGGCAACCGCTCCTCCAGCAGGGCGGGGGTGATGAGGGGGCGCACGGCTTTGATGCGCAAATCGTCGATGCGGGTGGCGTCGTTGGTCGACATGATGGCTTTCAGATGAAAGGGCTGTGCCCGGTTATAACAGGGTAGTTCCAGACGGGGCCGAAGCGGACAGAGAATCCGGCCATGCGAGTCGCGCCAGCGGACCTCGGACTCCATCGCGCGAGGCGCAAGGCTGGCAAGGGCGGCAAAGCCATGCCCATGCCATATCTCTTTGCAGCGCTCCCCGCTGGAAAACCAACAACTACCCGCCGGCGCCAATCCGGGGTAAAACTGGCCGCACCGAGTGCCTTCAACGCCGGCCGAAGGCGCTGCCCCCATCGTTTCGCCCGTCCATGTCCGACAACCTGCCCGATCTGCTCACCGACATCCGCGCCTGCCGCGCCTGCGAGCCCGCCTTGCCCTTGGGCGCCCGGCCGGTGCTCATCGCCGACGCCCGGGCGCGCATCCTGGTCGCCGGCCAGGCGCCCAGCACACGGGTGCACGCCACCGGCATTCCCTGGAACGACGCCAGCGGCAAGCGCCTGCGGGAATGGCTGGGCCTGGCGCCGGAGGTGTTCTACGACCCGGTCCGGGTGGCCATCGTGCCCATGGGCTTCTGCTATCCGGGTGTGGGCAAATCCGGCGACCTGCCGCCGCGGACGGAATGCCGGCAACTCTGGCACGAGCGACTGTTCGGCCACCTGCCCGGGCTCCGCTTGCGCATCGTCATCGGCCAGTACGCCCAGGCCTACCACTTGGCGGGCCGCACCCGTGGCAATCTCACGGAAACCATCGCCGCCTGGCGCGAGTTCGCCCCCGCGCTCTATCCCCTGCCCCATCCCAGCCCGCGCAACCAGATGTGGCTGAAGCGCAATCCCTGGTTCGCCGAGGAACTGCTGCCGGACCTGCGCGCAACCGTGCGGCGCGTGCTGGCGGGCTGAGGAGCGACACGGCCTGGTCGCAAAACCGACAATCCGGCACCGCGCGCCGCGGCGAACCGACCGGCAAGGCGCGCCCGGCGGCCTTCCCCGCATAAATACCCCCTCCGGCATGGCGGTTGCTTGATGACACCGACTTCGGAGCACAGCCATGCAACACCAACTCGACTGGACGTCCTACGCCACCGCCGGACAGGGCGACGCCTATGCCGGCATTCCCGCGACGGGGGGCGATTTCGCCCGCGCCGTGGCGGTATGCATCAACGACAGGCAATGCCAGAGGAAGCCCAAGGGCGTCATGTGCCCCAGCTTCCGGGTCACGGACGATGCCGCCCATTCCCCCGGCGGCCGCGTGCAGGTGCTGAAGGCGGCGCTGAACGGCGAGCTGGGCGCCGCGCCCTTCGCCGGCCCGGAACTGGCGGCGGCCCTGGACCTGTGCGTGGGCTGCAAGGGTTGCAAGCGGGAATGCGCGAATCAGGTGGACATGGCGGCCATCAAGATCGAGGCGCTGGCGCAACGCAACGCGGTATCGGGCGTGCCGCGCCGGGACCGGCTGTTCTCCGGCCTGCCCCGCTGGCTGGAACGGCGCGGCCTGGCGCGCGCCCTGATCCGGCTGCGCAACCGCTCGCCTCTCCTCGCCCGGCTCATGGAACGCGGACTGGGGGTTTCCGCGCGGCGGCGCCTGCCGGAGCCGGCCGCCCTTGCCTACGCCGCGCCGGTGGCGGCGGCCAGCGCGCCGTCCGAGCGGGACGTGATCCTGTTCGTGGACACCTTCGCGCGCCAGTTCGAGCCGGAGATCGCCGAGGCCGCCCACGCGGTGCTGAGCGCCGCCGGCTACCGGGTGCAGGTGCTGGAACCCGCTCCGGAAGACGGCGAACCCCGCCGTCCCCTGTGCTGCGGGCGCACCTACCTATCCCTGGGCCAGGTGGAGGAAGCGCGGCGCGAGGCCATGCGCATGCAGGCGGCCCTGGCGCCCGCCCACGCCGCCGGCACCCCCATCGTCGGGCTGGAGCCCTCCTGCATTCTGTCCCTGCGCGACGACCATCTGAAACTGGGCCTGGGCGATCAGGCCGAGGCGCTGGCGAAGCAGGTCCACCTGTTCGAGGAATTCATCGCCCGGGAACACGACCGCAAGCGCCTGGACCTGAAACTGAAACCTCTGGGCCGGGGCAAGGCCCTGGTGCACGGCCATTGCCACCAGAAGGCGGTGGGCGCCATGAAGTCCCTGCGCAAGGCCCTGCGCCTGATCCCGGAGTTCGAGTTCGAATTCGTCGAGGCCAGTTGCTGCGGCATGGCCGGCCACTTCGGCCTGGAGGCGGAGCACGCGGACATCTCCCTGGCCATGGCGGAACAGGATCTGCTGCCCGCCCTGCGCGCCGCGCCGGACGACGCGCCGGTGCTCGCCAACGGCTTCTCCTGCCGGCACCAGATCGCGGAAGGCTGCGGCCGCTCGGCGCAACACGTGGCCGTCCTCATGCGGGATGCCCTGGCCGTCTGAGCACGGCCGCCGCCATGCCCCGTTTCGGCGCGGTCGACCGCCAATAAGTGGCGGAAAACAGCCCTATCCGGCCACAAAACCAAAAGGGGTAAAGCATCGCCGCGCTCCGCTCCGGGCGTATTCCGCGCATATTCCATTTCCCCGCGATCCCGACAATTCGTCGAGAACCCCACACCGGACAAGGCGCGGCCGCCGACGCCGGGTCCGCCGCGCGCCGCGCGCAGACGCGTTTTCCGCCATGCCGACCGGAACTGGAACGCTTATTGCTGGATAAACGGCACGCAACCTTGGGGAATCGACCATGCTGGAAATCGCGATCATCGGCGGCGGACTGTGCGGACTCGCCCTCGCCAACAGCCTCAAAGCCCAGGGCGTATCCTTCGCCGTATTCGAGGCCCGCTCCCGTCTGGGCGGCCGCATCCACACCATCCACGCGCGCAACAACGGCCTGGCCCTGGACATGGGCGCGGCCTGGTTCTGGCCCCAGACCCAACCGCGCATCACCCGCCTCATCGACGATCTGGGACTGGCCAGCTTTCCCCAGCACGACACCGGCACCCTGCTGAGCTTGAACGACGCGGACGCGAAGCCGGCGCCGCTGGAACTGGAAGACCTGCACAGCGGCGCCCGGCGCATCGAGGGCGGCGCGGGGGCGCTGATCCAGGCGCTGGGCGCGCGCCTGCCGGCCGAAACCCTGCACATGGACCATATCCTCACCCGCCTCGCCGACCGGGGCGGCCATGTCGAACTGAGCTTCCGCCACGGTTCGAAGAACCCGGTCGTGCTCGCGCGCCAGGTGGTGCTGGCGCTGCCGCCCCGGGTCGCCGAGGAACGCCTGGAATTCGATCCGCCCCTGAACGGCCAGTTGCGCGAATCCCTGCGCGAGACGCCCACCTGGATGGCGGGCAACGCGAAAGCCCTGGCGGCCTACGGCGGCGCCGACGGCATGGACGCGGGCGGCATCGACCGCGCCGCGTTCTGGCGCGAGGACGGCCTCTCCGGCAACGCGGTCGCGGGCCATCCCCGCGCCGTGCTGGGCGAGGTGCATGACGCCTGCGACGCCCTCGGCGCCCGCGCCGCCCTGAGCGCCTTCTTCGCCCTGCCCGTCTCGGTGCGCGGCGCCTTCCGCCTGGGCCTGCCTCTGCTGGTGCGCAGCCAGCTCGCCCAGTTGTTCGGTCCGCGCGCCCAGGAAGCGGAAATCCGCATCCAGGACTGGGCCGAGGAAACCTGGACCTGCGCCACCCTGGACCAGGAATCCGGCGAGGAACACCCCGCCTACGGCAACCGCCTGCTGCAGACGCCGGCCTGGAACGGCCAGCTCCATTTCGGCGGCAGCGAAACCGCGGCCTTCGGCGGCGGCTACATGGAAGGCGCCCTGGAAGCGGCCGGACGCCTGCGCAAGGAAATCCTGACCACCCGCGCCGCCCGTTTGAACGACACGACGGAGCCGACATCATGCGCATCCTGATCCTGGGCGCCGGCGTCATCGGCGTCACCACCGCCTATTACCTGGCCCGGGCCGGCCACGAAGTCACCGTGCTGGAGCGCCGCTCGGCGCCCGGCCTGGAAACCAGCTACGCGAACGCGGGGGAAATCTCCCCCGGCTACGCCGCCCCCTGGGCCGCCCCCGGCGTGCCTGCGAAGGCTCTGAAATGGCTGTTCATGCGCCATTCGCCCCTGGTCATCAAGCCGTCCATGGACCCGGCCCTGTGGCGCTGGCTGGCGGCCTTCCTGGGCGAGTGCCGGAGCGCGCGCTACCACGCCAACAAATCCCGCATGCTGCGCCTGGCGGAATACAGCCGCGACCAACTGAAAGCCCTGCGCGACAGCACCGGCATCCAATATGACGAGCGCAGCCTGGGCACCCTCCAGTTGTTCCGCACCCAGAAGCAACTCGACGCCAGCGCCGAGGATGTGGCCCTGCTGCGCGAGCACGGCGTGCCCCACGACCTGCTCGACCGGGACCAGCTCGCCCGCCATGAACCGGCCCTGGCCTCGGTGCGCGAGAAATTCGTCGGCGGCCTGCGCCTGCCCGGCGACGAGACCGGCGACTGTCTGAAATTCACCCGGGAACTCGCCGAGCAGGCCGCCCGCTTGGGTGTCCGCTTCGACTACAACCGGGCCATCCTGGGCCTGGAGGCGGAAGGCGACGAGATCGCCCGCGTGCACACCACCAGCGGCCCCTATCAGGCGGACGCCTACCTGGTGGCCCTGGCCAGCCACGCGCCGGCCCTGCTCGCCCCCCTGGGCATCCGCCTGCCGGTCTACCCGGTGAAGGGCTACTCCATCACCGTGCCCGTCGCCGACGAAGGCGGCGCGCCCCGCTCCACGGTCATGGACGAGACCCACAAGATCGCCATCACCCGCCTGGGCGACCGCATCCGCGTCGGCGGCACCGCCGAGCTGAACGGCTTCAACCTGGATCTGACGCCGGAGCGCATCGCCACCCTGGCCCACGTGCTGGGCGACGTGTTCCCCAAGGGCGGCGACCCGCGCCGGATCACGCCCTGGGCCGGCCTGCGCCCCATGACCCCGGACGGCACGCCGGTGCTGGGTCCGACCCGTTTCGCCAACCTGCACCTGGGCACCGGCCACGGCACCCTGGGCTGGACCATGGCCGCCGGCACCGGCCGGGTGCTCGCCGACCTGCTTTCCCAGCGCCAGCCGGAGATCGACATGGAGGGCCTGACCCTGGCCCGCTACCAGACCGGCGTGCCGATCGCCCATCCGCCCCTGGAGGCAACTCCGTGCTGAGACCCGGCGCCCCGGCGTGAGCCGCCCCGCGGCCTTGCCGGCCGGCGCCGCTGGGCTATGACTGAAACATTCCGGTTGCCGGCGGAGCCGTGACGCGCATGGACAAGGACGACGCCTCGCCCGATCCCCAGTTGGAAGCCGCCATCTTGGGCCTCGGGCTGGAACTTGCCCGCGCCGCGAGCGGCGCGCCGCCCGGCCTGTTCGACCCTTCCGGCCTGCGCGGCCGTCTGCTGGCGGGCGCCTTGCGCGACGCGGATCTGCGCACCCGGTTGTTCCGCTTCGTCGACGTGCTGCCCCAACTGGACGACGACGGCGCGGCCATCGCCGAACACTTCCGCGCCTACCTGAACGACGCGGAGGCGGCTGCGCCCGCCCCGCCCGGCGGACTGGATGGCCTGTGGGACAAGGCGCTCAAACTGGGCGGCAAGCCCTGGGCCTCGTTCGCCGTGCGCCGGGGCGTGCGCGGCCTGGCGCGCCAGTTCCTCGCCGAGGAGAGCCCCGCCGCGCTGAAACGCCTGCTGCGCAAACTGGCGGCGCTGCCCGCCGCGGTCAGCCTGGACGCGGTGGGCGAGGCGGTGCTGAGCGAAGCGGAAGCGGACGCCTACCGGGACCGGGTTCTGGGCCTGGTGGCCGCCCTCGCCGGCACGCCGGACGCGAACGTCTCCGTGAAGCTGTCCGCCCTCACTCCCCGCTTCGACCCCATCGACCCGCCGGGCAGCGCCGAACGCGCGCGCGCGCGGCTGGGGCCCATCGCCCGGGCTGCGCAAGCCGCCGGCGTGGGCCTCACCGTGGACATGGAACAGTACGAACTGAAGCCGCTGATCCAGGACATCTTTCTGCGGCTCGTGCGTGAACAGGACGCTGACGGCATGCGCATCGGCATCGTGGTCCAGGCCTATCTGCGCGACGCGCGGGACGATCTGGAACGCCTGCTGGCCTTCGCCGACAAGCACGGCCGGCCCATCGCCATCCGCCTGGTCAAGGGCGCCTACTGGGACACGGAACAGGCCTGGGCCGCCCAGCGCGACTGGCCGGTGCCGGTGCTGCTGGACAAGGCTCAGACCGATCTCCAGTTCGAGGCCCTGGCCCGGCGCCTGATGGCGCGCGCGGACATGGTCTACCCCATGATCGCCAGCCATAACCTGCGCGGGCAGAGCCATGCCCTGGCCCTGGCGCGCGCCCTCAAGCTGCCGCCCACGGCCTGGGAGGCCCAGATGCTGTTCGGCATGGCCGAACCCCTGCGCGACGCCCTCATCGCCGCCGGCGTGCGCATGCGCATCTACGTGCCCAGCGGCGATCTGGTCACCGGCATCGCCTACCTGATCCGCCGCCTGCTGGAAAACACCGCGGGCAATTCCATCCTGCGCCAGACCTACGCCGAGGGCCGCCCGCCCGAGGAACTGCTGCGGCGGCCGCAACCGGCACCGACGCCAGGCCCGGTCGAAACCGCGTTCTTCCGCAACGCGCCGCCGAGCGACTTCAGCCGGGAGGGCGCGCGGGAAAGCTTCGCCCGCGCCCTGGCGGCGGTACGCGACAAGCTGGGCTGCGACTACCCGCTGCCCGGCGGCGGCGGCCACGGCGACTGGCTGGTCTCCCACAACCCGGCCCGCCCCGACGAAATCGTCGGCCGCGTGCAGACCCTCCATCCGGACCGGGTGGACGCCATCGTCGCCGACGCCGTCGCCGGCTTCCGGGACTGGCGCGAGGCGCCGGCGCGGACGCGGGCGGAACGGCTGCGCGGCGCCGCCCGCCTGATCGACGACGCGCGTCCCCGCTTCGCCGCCTGGATCGTGCTGGAGGTGGGCAAGAACTGGCGCGAGGCGGACGCCGATGTCGCGGAGACCGTGGACGTGCTGCGCTACTACGCGGACCGCATCGAGGCCTTGGATGGCTGGCGCCCCACCCGCCACGACCCGGGCGAACTCAACGACAGCCGCTTCGAGGCGGTGGGAGCGACGGCGGTCATCTCGCCCTGGAACTTCCCCCTCGCCCTGCTCGCCGGCATGAGCGCGGCGGCCCTGGCGGCGGGCTGTTCCGTCATCCTCAAGCCGGCCAGCCGCGCGCCGGTGGTCGCCTGGCATTACCGCCAGGCCCTGCTCGAAGCCGGCATACCCGCCGGCGCCGTGCAATGGCTGCCCGGCGCCGGCGCCACCCTGGGCGAGCGCCTGGTGTCCCATCCCGAGCTGGCCGGCGTCGCCTTCACCGGTTCGCGGGATGTGGGCCTGGCGATCCTGGAGCGCGCCCATAGGCGCCATCCCGACCAGCGCTTGATCAAGCGGGTGGTGTGCGAGATGGGCGGCAAGAATGCCATCATCGTCGATGCCGACGCGGATCTGGACGACGCGGTGGCCCAGACCCTGGCCTCCGCCTTCGGCTATCAGGGCCAGAAATGTTCCGCCGCGTCCCGGGTCATTGTCGTCGGCCGCCTCCACGACCGCTTCGTCGATCGCCTGGGCGCGGCCCTGGACGCCTTCGCATACGGCCCCCCGGAACACCCCGGCCATGTGTTCGGCCCTCTCATCGACGCCCAGGCGGTGGCCAAGGCGGAACGCTATCTGGAGATCGGCGGGCGGGAAGGGCTACTGGCCTATCGCGGCCGCGTGCCCGAGGGTGGCCATTACTTCGCGCCGGCCATCTTCACGGGCATCAAGTCCCGCCACCGCCTGGCCCGGGAGGAAATTTTCGCGCCCATCCTCGCCGTGCTGCGCGCGCCGGATTTCGCCGCCGCCATCGACATGGCCCTGGACAGCGACTACGCCCTCACCGGCGGCGTGTTCAGCCGCCTGCCGGAACACCTGGAACTCGCCCGGGCGCGCCTGCGTGTCGGCAACCTCTACCTGAACCGGCGCATCACCGGCGCCAGGGTGGGCGCCCAGCCCTTCGGCGGCGCCGGCCTGTCCGGCGGCGGCGTGCAGGCGGGCGGCGCGGAATACCTCAAGCAGTTCCTCTGGCAACGCACCGTCACGGAAAACACCTTGCGCCACGGCTTCGTGGGATGAAAAACGCCCACCCCCGCGCGAACACTGGCCCAAACTTCCACCCGAACATCGGCCCGAGCACCCGCGAGGGTGTAGTCTGTACTTCGCCGGCAGAATTTCCCGGCAGGCCGAAAACCGATGCGTAGCCGCGTTTTCGGGCGGACAGCGCCGCGCCAGCCGGCCGCCCGTCCCGAACGCATCGCCGCCCGTCCGCGCCATCCGGGACGCGGAGCCCAGCCACCGCCGCCTCCAACCGCCACCGAGATCCCATGATCCGTCTCCGCTTTTCCGTCCAGCTCAGCTACGTGGTCGTCGACCAGCCGGCCGATTTCATCTTCAACATCCACGCCGCGCCGACCGAGCACCAGATCGTGTTGAACGAATCCCTGTCCATCGGCCAGCCGGTGCAAGCCACCGTGCACCACGATCCGGTGCTGCGCCACCGGCTGCTGCGGCTGCGCGCCCAACCCGGCCCCCTGCGCATCGCCTATGCGGCGGAAGTGGAATTGCGCCACCACGTGGGCCAGCCGGATCAGATCGAGGAAATGCGCATCGCCGATCTGCCCACTGAAGTTCTGCCCTATCTCTACCCCAGCCGCTACTGCGAATCGGACAAGCTGCAACAACTGGCCAACGACCTGTTCGGCCTGCTGCCGCATGGCTACCGACGCGTGGAAGGCATCCGCGCCTGGGTGAACCAGCGCACCCGCTTCACCTCCGGCAGCAGCTCCATCACCACCTCCGCCGTCGACACCTACCAGCAGCAAGTTGGCGTCTGCCGGGATTTCGCCCACCTGATGATCGCCCTGTGCCGGGCGCTGAACATTCCCGCGCGCTTCAGCTCCGGCCTGGATTACGGCGCCGATCCGGCCCTGGGGCCGACCGATTTCCATGCCTATGTGGAAGTCTTCCTGGGCGACCGCTGGTACATCTTCGATCCCTCCGGCACCGCGATTCCGATGGGCTTCGTGCGCATCGGCACCGGCCGGGACGCGGCGGACATCTCCTTCGCCACCATCTTCGGCACCATCACGTCGGAAGCGCCGCTGCTGGCCATCGAGGCGCTGGATCAACCCGCCCTCGGCTACCTGCTGCCCCGGCACTGCCCGGAGGCGTTGTCGACGGACGCCCCGGTGGGGTTCGCGGCGTAGCGCGGCGGGGACGCCCCGGACGGCGCGTCACTTCTCGGAAGAAAGCGCGTCGCGGATCTTGCAGATGAGGCCGCCGATGGGACGCGGCTTGGGCGGCGTCACCTGCCGCCGCAGGTAGTCCGCGACCGCCCGGGCCGGGTCCGGTTCGGCGGTCAGGATCGCCCGCATGCCGCGCCGTTCCATCTTGGCGGTGAAGCTCTCCCCCGCGCTGGCGCCGATCACCACCGCGCAGTCGCCCAGCGGATGCGCGCCGCTGTCGTCCTTGTAATGGTGGAACACCAGGTCTTTCGGCAGGGAAACGCGGGCGACCTCCCGCACCCGGGGCTCCCCGCCGTCCGCCGCCGCCTCGGCCTCGAACACGATCCAATCCGCGCATTTGCCGATATGTCCGGCCACGGTTTGACCATCACGACTGGCGACTGCGATACGCATTTCGGCACCTCACTGGAAATATCCGACGGACAGGCGGCAAGCATAAGGGAAATCGCCGCCACCGTTACGCGTGCGGGCGGCGCCGGGTTTCGGCGCGGGACCTCGCCCTCCCCGCGAGGCCTAGCGGGGGATGTCCATCCACGCCACACCACGCTCCCGCTCCACCACGATCCGCTCCGCCTCCAGGCGATAGGCCAGATGGCAGAGGTGCCTCGGATCGGACAGCACGGCGGGGTTCAGCAACGCGAAGTTGTCTCCCGGGCAGCGGGCGGAGCGGGTGGCCAGACCGGGATGGCCTTCCCGGTGCAGGCGCGCGCCGATCTGCCGGGTGAAAGCGTAGTCGTTCGGGTGGACCAGCTCGGGGTATTCGGCCGCCAGGGGACGAAAGTCCAGCAGGGCGGCGTCGCAGCGCACCCAATAGACCTTGCGCTCGGCGACGACGCCGGGCTCGCGCTGGAAGCCGGCGTCCTCCAGCAGGCCATGCAGCCAATGGTAAGCGGTTTCGTGCACGGTGGTTTCCACGTCCGCCGAGCCGTACCAGACGCCGAAGGCGCCGTCGGAGAAGCGGCTCGCCTGCCAGTTCCGGAACGGATAGCCGATGGCGTTGAACCATTCCGCGTCCTCGAACGGCCGGTGGATGACGGGGGTGGACGATTGGTAGAAGGGCGGCTTCGCCGCGTCCTCCACCTGCTGGGCGAGCCGCCAGTCCGCCGCGTCGTCGCTCAGATCGCCGAACAGATCCTGGGATACCTGGAGCGAGACGATGTTGCGCACCAGGTCGCGCCGGACCTCGGTCAGCGCCAGGCGCTCGAACAGGCCGTCCATCACACGCCCCGCGCCCGGTCCAGATAGCCGCGCACCATGAGCAGGCCGGCGAAGCCGTAGTCGCGGATCACCTCCACCGGGGTCAGGTTGTCGAAGGCCCGGTTGCGCGTGGACATCCAGCGATAGGCCAGATCCCGGTTGTGCGGAAACAGCAGCCTGAGGTTCTTGTGGATGCCCAGCAGATGGCCGACCCGTTCCAGTTGGTCGCGGCTGGTGCCGATGGGCGCGCCATTGCGGTAACGGCCCAGGGCGGCGCGGTTGCCGGCGGACAGACCCAGCAGGGCGGCCTGGTCCTCGGTGCCGAGGCGCCAGTGGTCCAGCAGCTTCATGACCATTTGCGCCAGCGCGCCCTTGTCGCCGGGGTCTTTGGCGGGAAGCGCGCCGGCGGGTGAGGTGGCGGGTATCGCGTTGTTTCTCATGGTGGATACGAATGGATGAGCATGTTTCCAGTTTAGCGATTTGTTTCGTTAAAAACATTAACCGTTATTATCGAAACAAGTTCCGCGCCACAAAAAATTGCGCCACGGCGAACGCAGCGAGGCCATCCACCGGACCTGGCATAAGCAGGGACGCATGGATCGCGGCGTGGCTCGCAATGATGGGCATCCATGGCGACGGCGCGTGGCTGCCGCGTGCCCGGCCCCAAACGAAAGGGCGCCCGCGGGCGCCCTTTTCCAGCCGGAGAGGCCGGTCACATCATTTCCACCACCCACTTGGTCACCTTGGCGGTGGCCAGAGCGCACTGCTCGCCGCGCGCGTCGCTGAATGCCTTGTACTCGTCGGCCTTCCACATATCGTAGGTGCGGCCGGTGAAGTTCTTTTGCAGTTCCTCGCAGGTGACGCCGCCGAACTCGGCCCGGAAGCGTTCCACCAGATCCTTGCCCTTCTGGAAGTTGCCGATGAAGCGGCCCTTGTCCAGCTTGTCCCGGTCCCGGCCGCGTTTCGCGCTCAGGGCCATGAGGCCGCCGGTGAGCGCGCCGCAGGCGCCCTGGCCGGACAATCCGCCGCCGCCGGAAAGGCCGTGGCTCGCCTTGATGGTGGCGTCGTCGACGACGCCCACGGTTTCCTGCACCGCGGCGAGCACGCATTGGGGGCAGCAGCCGTAGTCGAGTTCGTAACGCAAGGCCTTTTCGTAGGCGAGCTCGGCGGCCTGGGACTTCTCGTCGGGGGACATGGCGGACTCCTAAATTAGAAAATCCTAATGTTTATAGCACGCGTTTGATGCGATGCAAAAAAAACCCATGCCGGCCGGAGCCGGGCGCTAATCGGCCGACGCGCCGCCGCCTTCGCGCCGATGACGGACCTTCTTCTCCACCTTCTTCGCCACATACGCGGCGAATTCCTCCACGTTGGCGTAGTCGTGACTCATCGCCAGTTCGGTCAGGGCATCGATCAGGGCGCGCGTCCGCTCGATCTCGCGGAAGTCGCGGCCGCAGGTGAGGCACTGGACGCCATCGTCGCGGCAGGCGGTCTTGCCCTGGCAGGGCTTGAAGGTCTTCATGCCGGATTGCCGTCGGCGTCGAATTCCATCACGGTGGATTCGCCGTCGATGTCGATGATTTCCGCCCGGCTCAGATTGCCGTTGTCGCGATAGGTGTAGCGATGGGCCAGCTCCACCTCGCCGTAGACCATCTTGTCGAAGCCCAGCAGGCGCTCGGCGGCGAAATACCCCTTGAAATAGGTGTTGCGGTTCTCCACTTCGCCGGCGCCCAGGGGGGTGACCAGGTTGAAGGGCAGTTTCACGCCGGTGTAGGTGAGAAAGTAGCGGGTTTCGCCGGGAGCGGTGTCGGTAGTCATGGTGGTTTTGAAGGATGGGGTAAGGGAGACGGGGAACCGGGTCAGTAGGCGACTTCGTCCTGCAGGCCGCCCAACACGCCCACATTGCGCAGCATGGCCTTGTAGCCCTTCATCACCGGGCGGGAGATCATGGTTTCCGCCAGCACGCGCCGTTCGTACACACGGGCCAGCAGGTCCGGCTCCGGCTCCGCCCGGGCCAGGGCGATGAGGGCGTGGTCGTCGGCGCCCAGGATATTGCCCGGCCGCGTCTTGATCTGGTCGTAGACCACCGCCATGACGGCCTTCTCTTCGCTGCTCATCTTGCACTTGCCGTCGATGATCTTGAGCATGAGGGCGGTGGCGCAGTCGATCTCGGCGGGTTCGAGGTGGGCGCTGGCGGCCCACGCCTTCGCGAAATGCGCGGTGGGGTGAGCCATGTCAGATCTGCTTCACCTTGATGTTCAGGGTCTGGATGCGGTAGGCGATCTGGCGCGGCGTCATGTCCAGCAGGCGCGCGGCTTTCGCCTGCACCCAGCCGGCCTGCTCCAGGGCGGCGATGACCCGTTCCCGCTCGTCCAGGTCCGGATCGTCCAGGTCCACGCCCCGGCTCGCGGAGCGGCCCAGGCTGACCTGTTCCTCGATGCCGGTGACCAGCACGGCGTCCCGGTCGATGGTGCCGTTCTCGCTCATGACGGCGGCCCGCTCCAGGCAGTTTTCCAGCTCGCGCACGTTGCCCGGCCAGTCGTGGTGCATGAGCACGCGCAAGGCGCTGTCGGTCAGGTCCAGCTCGCGGCCCTGGTTCTTGGCGATCTTGCCGGTGAGGAAGCGGGCGATGTCCGGGATGTCCTCCATGCGCTCGCGCAGCGCGGGCAGGTAGATGGGCATGACGTTCAGACGGTAGTACAAGTCTTCACGGAACTTGCCGGCCTGCACGTCGGATTCCAGGTCGCGGTGGGTGGCGGCGATGACCCGCACGTCGATCTTGATGGTGCGTGTGCCGCCCACCCGTTCCATCTCGCCTTCCTGTAGCACGCGCAACAGCTTCGCCTGGAACGCGGCGGACACCTCGCCGATCTCGTCCAGGAACAGGGTGCCGCCGTCGGCCTGTTCGAAGCGCCCCTTCTTCTGGGTCATGGCGCCGGTGAAGGCGCCCTTCTCGTGGCCGAACAGTTCCGACTCCAGCAGGTTCTCCGGCAGCGAGGCGCAGTTGAGCTTGATGAAGGCGCCCTTGGAGCGCGGCGAGTTGTAGTGGATGGCGTTGGCGATGAGCTCCTTGCCGGTGCCGGTCTCGCCGCGGATCAGCACGGTGGTGTTCCACTTGGCCACCTGGCGCGCCTGCTCGAACACCCGGCGCATGGGCTGGGTGTGGCCGATGATGTTGTCGAAGCCGTACTGGGCGCGCACGGTGCGGCGCAGGGTGTCCCGCTCCTCGGTGAGTTCCTGGCGCTCCCGCTCCACTTCCCAGGACAGGCGCACGCTCTGGCCGATGACGTTGGCCACCATTTCCAGGAAACGGGCGCGCTCGGGCAGGGTATCGATATCGTCGCTGGCGGGCTGGGCGGCGAGCACGCCGACGCTGGCCTGGGCCACCCGGATGGGCACGCCGATGAAGGGACCGTCGTCGTCGTAGATGCCCAGCTTGCCGCTGAAGCGGCGCTCGTCGGAGATGCGTTTCAACACCACGCTGTCGCCTTCCTCCAGCACCGCGCCCACCACGCCCTCGCCCGGCTGGTAGCGGATGTCGTCGACGCGGACGGTGCCCAGTCCGTGCACGGCGACCACCTGCTGTTCGCCGGTTTCGGCGTCGGTCAGGGTCACCATGCCCCGCTCCAGGCCGCCGCCCTCGTGCAGGGCGCGCAGCACGCCGGCCAGGGTTTCGCGCAGGTCCAGGGAGCGGGAAAGCACCTGGCTGACCTGGAACAGGGTCTCCAGATCGGCCTGAAGCTGGTCGTGCTTGCGTCTCAGGCCAAGATCGCGGTTGCCGGGCAATCGGCTTTCATAGTCCATGATCATTCGCCCAAAGGAAATTGCACGCGAACGCGGCAGCCGGTGCATCCGGCCGCATCGCAGTTCGACTCGATATCGATCAGGCCGCCGTGACCGTTCACGACTTCCTGGGCCACGGTCAGGCCCATGCCGATGTGCTGGCGGTCCGCGCCCTTGGTGGTGAAAAAGGGTTCGAAGGCTTTCAGGCGCCATTCCTCGGGCACACCCGGCCCGCTGTCCTCCACCAGCACCTCGACCCGGTCGGGATAGGCGGCGGTACCCACCTTGAGTTCGCGCCGGCCGCGCCGGGACTCGTGGATCGCGTCCAGGGCGTTGTCCACCACCTGCTTGAACAGCGCCGCCAACTGGTTGGCGCGGCCGTTCACCGGCGGCAATTCGTTGGCGGGCATCCATTCCACCACCACGCCGTCGGCGAGCAGGCGCGGCGTCGCCATGCGCAGCACATCCTGCAGGACGGCGTTGAGGTTGACCGGCTGTATGGCCTCCACCGCTTCGCTGGGAATGCAGGCGCGCAGGGTTTCCAGGGCTTCGCCGCCGCCGCGCAGGGCCTGGACCAGGCCGTCCACCAGGGGGTCGGGTGCGCCATCCGCGCGCAGTTCCAGCATCTTCACCGCCGCGGCGATCATGTTGAACGGGCCTTCCAACTGGAACACCGCGCCGGCCAGGACTTCGCGCAGACTCTGGATGCGCTCCTGCTCGGCCAGCAGGGCGCGCAGGCCGTTGACGCGGATGGTTTCCTGCTGCTCCTTCAGAGGCGAGATGTCCTGGATGGTGAGCAGCATATATTGGCGCCGGCGCGGCTCGTAAAACGCTTCCGCGCTGGTATCCAGCTCCTCGATCCAGGAGCCGCCGCAGGCGAACCAGCGCAGGTCGCCGTTCCTGCGCGGGATGGAAATCTCCCGGCCGGAAAAACCGCGTCCGGATTTGCGCGCATGCTCGAAGCCCTCGCCCATGCCGGCGCGCAGGATGTCCAGCGCGGTCTGGGCGGGCTCCCGCCCCAGGTCGCCGATCAGCTTCTTGTATTCCTGGTTGTCCAGGATCACGTGTTCGTTTTCATCCAATACGGCGATGGCCACCTGGGCCGCGTCCACCACGGATTCGATCAGGGTCTTCTGGTTCTGCACCTGGCGTTCCAGGCGATGCACCTCGGTCACGTCCCGGTGCATGCCCAGGTAGTGGCTGGTGTGGCCCTCCACGTCCACCACCGGCGTGATGGTGAGATCGGCCAGATAGCGGCTGCCGTCCTTGCGCCGGTTCACCAGCAGGCCGTTCCAGGCGCGCTGGCGCAGAAGCTGCGCCCACATGGTCTCGTAGACGATGGGGGGCGTCACCCGGTAGGAGAGCAGGGATTCGTTGTGTCCCAGCACCTCTTCCCGCTTGTAGCCGGTGACCCGCTGGAATGCGGGATTGGCATACAGGATGCGCGCCTTGCCATCGGTGATGGAAATGGCCAGGGCGGACTGCTCCACCGCCTGGCGGAAAACTTCCAGCGGGGCGTCCGGCATCCCATCCTGAGGAGCGGGTGAGTTCATGGTCGGCTTCGTCATGGTCTCGATACGGAAATATTAGCAACAACCATGCCGCCAAGGTTTTTTGCCATGCCCTTGTTTGAAAAGACCCTGGAATTAGCGGGGTTTGTCGTTTTTGCGACAGGGCGATACCCACTGGATGACCCCCGACAGGAAACGATCCGCACCATCGCGGTGCATTCATGCGCAAAGCCTTGTTTTTCCGAAGGTCGTCCGGGTACGGAACAGCTGGCATGAAGCGTGCATCGAGAGCATCGGAGACCCATGATGACCGAATATCTGCTTCTACTCTTGTCCACCGCCCTCGTGAACAACGTGGTGCTGGTGAAATTTCTTGGACTGTGTCCCTTCATGGGCGTGTCCAAGAAGATGGACAGCGCCCTGGGCATGGGCATGGCGACCACCTTTGTATTGACCCTGACCACCGCCGCCACCTGGCTCTTGGAACACTGGCTGCTGGCGCCACTGGGCATTCAATACTTGCGTCTGCTGGCTTTCATCCTGGTTATCGCGGCCGTGGTTCAGTTCACCGAAATGGTGATCCGCAAGGTGAGTCCGTCCCTCTACCAAGTGCTGGGCATCTACCTACCCTTGATCACCACCAACTGCGCGGTGCTGGGCTTGGCGCTGTTGAATGTCCAGGAGAAGCACGCCTTCGCGCCCAGTCTGATGTACGGCTTCGGTTCCGCAGTCGGCTTCACCCTGGTGCTGCTGTTGTTCGCCGGACTGCGCGAGCGCCTGGCCCTGGCCGACGCGCCCAAACATTTCTCCGGCGCACCCATCGGCTTCGTCGTTGCCGGCCTTCTGTCCCTGGCGTTCATGGGTTTTGCCGGCCTGGGCGTGAAATGAACATGAGATTGCGCGAGAGGACACCCAGAACATGATCGCCGCCATCGCCAGCCTCTCCAGCCTCGGTCTGATCCTCGGGCTGGTCCTGGGTTTCGCCGCGAAACGTCTGCGCGTGGAAGGCAATCCCCTGGTGGCCGAGCTGGAAGCCATGCTGCCCGGCTCCCAATGCGGCCAGTGCGGCTATCCGGGTTGCACCGGCGCCGCCCAGGCCCTGGCCGACGGCAACGCGCCGGTGACCCTCTGCCCGCCCGGCGGGCGCGATCTGGTGGTGGCCCTGGCCGCGAAGCTGGGCGTGGAGGCGGACCTGTCCGGCGTGAAGGAGACCGTGCCCAGCATCGCCGAGGTCAAGGAGGAGATCTGCATCGGCTGCACCCGCTGCTACAAGGTCTGCCCCACCGACGCCATCATGGGCGCCGCGAAACAAATTCACGTGGTGTTCAGGGAGGCCTGCACCGCCTGCGGCAAATGCGTGGACGTGTGCCCGACCGAGGCCCTGACCCTGCGTCCCGTGCCGGTGACGCTGCAATCCTGGTATTGGCATAAGCCGGTGATGGGGAGTGTGGCGTGATGCGGGATACCGGAATCGGGAAAAGCGAAATGGGAAACGCGAAATGGGAAACGCGAACCCCACCCTCCCGGCAGGGAGGGTCGCGCCATAGGCGCGGGGAGGGCATCCCGTTTCCCGTTTCCCATTTCTCCGCCCACTTCCTCCCGGCCCACCCCTCCATTCCGGGAGACACGGCATGAAACTCTTCTCCCGTCTCAGCTTCCGGGGCGGCGTGCATCCGGAAGGCCGCAAGGAACTCTCCGCGGATATTCCCATCCGCGCCCTGCCCTTGCCGGCGCAATTGTTCGTTTCCTTGCAACAACACATCGGCGCGCCGGCGAACTCTGTGGTCCAGGTCGGCGACAGGGTGCTCAAGGGACAGCTCATCGCCTCCAGTTCGGGCGCGGTGTCGGCGCCGGTCCATGCCCCCACCTCCGGACGCGTCATCGCCATCGGCGATTACCCCGCGCCGCATCCCTCCGGTCTGCCCGTTCCCACCATCACCCTCGAATCCGACGGCGAGGACCGCTGGTTGGATTTTGAAATCCCCGCCGACCCCTTTGCCCTGACGCCGGAAGAGATCGCCACGCGCGTCGGCGCGGCCGGCATCGTCGGCCTGGGCGGCGCCGCCTTTCCCTCGGCGGTGAAGCTCAACGTCAGCCGCAGGAGCGGCGTCACCACCCTGATCATGAACGGCGGCGAGTGCGAGCCCTACCTGACCTGCGACGACCGTCTCATGCGCGACCGGGCGCCGGAGATCGTCGCCGGCATCCGCCTCATCCGCCTGGCGGTGGGCGCCAGCGAGGTGCTGGTGGGCATCGAGGACAACAAGCCGGAAGCCATCGCCGCGATGACCGTGGCCGCCCTCGGCACGGAAGTGAAAGTGGTCGCCGTGCCCGCCATGTACCCCATGGGCTCGGAGAAACAACTGATCCAGGCGCTGATCGGCAAGGAAGTCCCCGCTGGCGGCCGCGCCGCCGACATCGGTGTGCTGGTGCACAACGTCGGCACCGCCTTCGCCGTGGCCCAGGCCCTCAAGCTGGGCCGGCCGCTGGTGTCCCGCATCGTCACCGTCAGCGGCGGCGCCATCGCCGCGCCGGGCAACCTGGAGGTGCTGATCGGCACCCCGGCCCAGTCCCTGTTCGAGGTGAGCGGCGGCTTCAAGGAGACTCCCGCGCGCCTGGTCATGGGCGGCCCCATGATGGGCCAGCAGTTCACCAACCCCATGGTGCCGGTGATCAAGGGCACCAGCGGCGTGCTCGCCCTGACCCCGGCCGAAATCGGCAAACCCCAGCCCGCGCCCTGCATCCGCTGTTCCACCTGCGTGCGCGCCTGCCCGGTGGGCCTGCTGCCCCTGGAGATGGCCGCGAACATCCGCGCGACCAACCTCGACGTCGCCGTCGACCTGGGCCTGAAGGACTGCATCGCCTGCGGCTCCTGCTCCTATGTCTGTCCGGCCCACATTCCGCTGGTCCACTACTTCAACTACGCGAAGGGCGAACTCGCCGCGCGGGAACGCAACAAGATGAGGCAGGACGCCACCAAGAAGCTGGCCGAGGAACGCACCGCCCGCATGGAGCGCATCGCCCGAGAACGGGAAGAGGCCGCCAAGGCGCGCGCCGCGAAGAAAGCCGCCCAGGAGGCCGCGAAGAAGGCCGCCGCCGAAGCCGCCGCGAAGGCCGCGGCCGAGAAGGCGGAGGCGGCATGAACAAGGCGGCCACATATCCGAGCGGTGAAAGGCGAAACGTGAAACGTGATGCCCGCCCCGCGCCCGCGGCGCGCTCTTCCCTGTCGGGCGGGCACGACCCCGTTTCGCGCTTCACCCTGCAACGCTCCACCCAGCACATGCCACGGCCATGACCACCCCCGCCCACTCCCCCCACGCCCACGCGCCATCCAGCGTGAGCCAGGTCATGGCCACGGTGATGGTGGCCCTGGCGCCGGCGACCCTGTTCGGTTTCTTCCTGTACGGCTGGCCCGCCTTCAACCTGTGGGCCGTGGCGATGATCGCCGCCCTGGTGACCGAGGCGTCCATGGTCGGCCTGCGCAGGCGGCCGGTGAAACCCGCCCTCATGGATGGTTCCGCCGCCCTCACCGCCTGGCTGCTGGCGCTTTCCCTGCCGCCCTGGGCCCCCTGGTGGATCGCCGCCGTGGGCGGCATGTTCGCCATCCTGGTGGGCAAGCAGATATTCGGCGGCCTGGGCCAGAACGTGTTCAACCCGGCCATGGCGGCCCGGGTCATGCTGCTCATCGCCTTCCCGGTGGAAATGACCCTGTGGACCCAGCCGGGCAGTTTCCCCGGCGCCCACCTGCCCGGCTTCATGGAAGGCCTCGCGGTCACCTTCTCCGGCATCCACATCGACGGCATGGCCAGCGCCTCCCTGCTGGGCCACGTGAAGACCGAATTCACGCGCGGCATCGACCTGATGCACAGCCTGCCCGAGTTGCACGCCAGCCAGAAAACCGGCCTGCTCGACGCCGCCTGGGGCAGCCGCGCGGGCAGCCTGGGGGAGACCTCGGCCCTGTTGCTGCTGGCGGGCGGCGTCATGCTGATGGTGCGCCGCGTCATCACCTGGCACGCCCCCGTCGCCATGCTGCTGGGGGTCATCGTGCCGGCCCTGGTCGCCCACGCCATCGACCCGGCCCGCTACCTGGACATGACCGCCCATCTGCTCGCCGGCGGCGTCATGCTCGGCGCCTTCTTCATCGTCACCGATCCGGTCACCTCCCCCAATACCCCCGTCGGCCAGTTCGTGTTCGGGCTGGGCGTGGGCCTGCTGACCTGGATCATCCGCACCTGGGGCGGCTATCCGGAAGGCGTCGCCTTCGCCGTCATGCTCATGAACGCCGCCACGCCGGTCATCGACCGCTACGTGAAACCGCGCATCTACGGCCGCACCCGGGACGGCAAGCCGCTGCCGGTGGAAGCCAGCGGCAAGGGAGCCTGAGATGGATCTCGAGTCCCTGCGCGGCAAGCTCTCCTACCAGGCCCTTCTGCTGGGCGGCACGGCGCTCATCACCAGCGCCGCCCTGGCCCTCGCCTCCAAGGCCACCGCGCCCGACATCGCGGCGGCGGCGGCGGCGGACCTGAAGCAGTCCCTGACCCAGGTGCTGCCGGGCAAGTACGACAACGATCTGCTGCAAGACACGCTGGAACTGCCCGGCCCGGACGGCGAGCCGGTGCAGGTCTACCGCGCCCGCCACGGCCAGCAGGTGGACGCGGTGGTGTTCCAGGTGGTCGGCCGCGGCTACGGCGGCGCCATCGTCTGCATCATGAGCGTGGACCGGGACGGCAAGGTGCTGGGCGTGCGCGTCCTCAAGCACAACGAAACGCCGGGCCTGGGCGACAAGATCGAGCCGGCCAAGGACAACTGGATCCACGCCTTCGAACACAAATTCCTGGGCGATCCGCCCCTGGAGAAATGGGGCGTGAAGAAGGACGGCGGCGTGTTCGACCAGTTCGCCGGCGCCACCATCACCCCCCGGGGCGTGGTGAAGGCGGTGAAAGGCGGCCTGGAGTTTTTCCAGCGGGAGAAGGGCAAGCTGCTGGAGGGAACCGCGCCCAAACTGGCCCAGGCCCCCGCCGGCAAAGGATGAAGCCATGAGCGACACGCGCACCGACTATCTCCGCATCACCAAGGACGGCCTCTGGGACAACAACGTGGTGTTCGCCCAGATGCTTGCCCTGTGCCCCACCCTGGCGGTGACCGGCACGGCCACCAACGGCCTCGGCATGGGCATGGCAACCACGGCGGTGCTGGTGGCCTCCAATGTGTTGATCTCGGCTCTGCGCAAGTTCATCAGCCCGGATGTGCGCATCCCGGTCTACATCGTCTTCATCGCCACCCTGGTGACCCTGGTGGATATGAGCCTGAACGCCTGGGTGCATGAGCTGTACAAGGTGCTGGGCCTGTTCATCGCCCTGATCGTGGTGAACTGCGCGATCCTGGGCCGGGCCGAATCCTTCGCCGCGAAGAACCCGGTGGCCGCCTCCGCCATGGACGGCGTGATGATGGGCCTGGGCTTCACCGCCGCCCTGGTCGCCATCGGCGGCGTGCGCGAGATCCTCGGCAGCGGCACCCTGTTCGCCAACGCCCACCTGCTGCTGGGCGACGCCTTCGCCTTCCTGGAATTGAAACTGATCCCGGACTATCGGGGTTTCCTGCTCATGATCCTGCCGCCGGGTGGCTTCATGGCCGTGGGTTTCCTGCTCGCCGCGAAACGCGCCATGGACAGCCGCCGCGCCGCGAAGGCGGAAGCCGCCGCGCTGCCGGAACCGGTGGCTTCCTGAGGACTCCGCCATGCAGATCGCCGTCGCCTATTCCGACCCCGCCCAGCAAACCTGGCTGCGCATCGATGTGCCCGAGGACAGCACCGTGGAGCAGGCCATCATCAAATCCGGCATCCTGCGCCAGTTCCCCCAGATCGATCTGGAGACCCAGGCGGTGGGCGTATTCGGCAAACTGGCCAAGCTGGACGCGACGCTGAAACCGGGCGACCGCATCGAAATCTACCGGGGCATCACCGCCGATCCCGCCACCGTGCCGCGCCGCCGCATGGGCGACGAGGACGACGACGATTGAGCGGGATGCGTTGAACGGCTTTCAAGCCTTGTAGACGCGGGGCTCGGCTCGCGCCAGGTTGTCCAAACCGCTCCAAAAAACGAAGCGAGGTTTGCCCTCAGAGTTTGGCCAGATCGTCCGCTTGCAGGGCGCCCAACTGGCAACGGCCCTGTTTCACCGCTTCCACCAGTTTGCCCAGGCTCTGCTCCTGGAGCAGCTGGAACAGCTTTTCCTTCACCGGGCGCCAACGGCAGTGCATGGCGCAGGCGGTTTCGTCGGAACATTCCTTGAAGCCCAGGAAGCATTCCTTGGTGGCGCGCTCGCCGCCGATGACGGTCATGACTTCCATCAGACTGACCTGGTCCGCGCCGCGCATCATGAAATAGCCGCCCTGACGGCCCCGGGAGGAACCGACGATGCCCCGGCGCGAGAATTCCTGCATGAGTTTGCTGAGGTAGGGCAGCGGCAGATCCAGGCGCGCCGCCAGGGTGCGGCACAGCACGTGGCTACCCGGCGGCTCGGTGGCGAGCAGGACGAGGGCCTGGATGGCATATTGGCTGCTGCGGGAAAAAATCATGGGAAAAAGGAGGGGATGTCGGAATTTAGGACAGCAATATCCATACCACGCCCGCGTGCCCCGCCACAAGCGGAGCCGGTGGATGAAGCGCTATTCGGACCACGACAATGTCGCCTCATTGTCGCGAACACGACAAAGCCCCCTCAAGCGGGTGGCGCTTCCTCATCGGGTAGGGTGCTCAGAACCGAGTTGAGCAGCGCGGCCTTGTCCTCCGCGCCGAGACCGGGCAACACGCCCACCACCACGTCCAGCGTGGCGCCGGTCAGTTTGGCCGCGGCGCGGATGTCGTCGGGCAAGGCGGCATCGCCGACGCCGTTGTCCAGGTGCCGGGCGACATTCACCGCCAGCCGGGCCATGCGCGCGCGCATGCCCTCGTCGCCCCGGATCAGTTGCTTGATGAGCTGCGGCAGGGTCCAGTTCTCGATCAGCAGCAGCGTGATGTCCAGGAACGCGAAGCCGCAGGCCTGGCGCTGCGCCTGCTCGCTGCGCTGGGCGCGGCCGCTGTGCAGTTCCTCCATCGCCTTCATGGGCAGTTCGGGGGCGAATGCCCACAGTTCGATGTCCCCCGCGTTCGCCAGCAGCGCGGCCATTGCCAGCTCGCCCGGATCCAGGTCGTGGCGCAACGCGCCCCAGGCCAGGGCGATGCGCGCGGCCAGCGACGCGCGCGCCTCGCAGGCGATGAAGCCGGCGTTGTCCTCGCCGACATCCGGAGCGGTGTGGATCTGTTCCTTGAATTGCTGGGTGCCCAGGGCCAGGACCACGCCCAGCGGCGTCGTGATGTCCTTCGCCATGCGCCGGGGCAGACGGCGGTTGGCTTCCTTCAGCAGACGCAGGGCGAGCAGCGGGTCTTCAAGCAGCAGGGCGGAGTAGGCGTAGGCGGAAAGGGTGTCTTCCGAGCCCGCTTCCAATGCGCTCAGTGCCGCCTTGCTGGCCGCCTTGATGGGCTGTTCCTTGTGCTCCAGAAACGCCGCCCACTGTCCCGCTCCCCACCAGGAATGCCCCGCCATCGTGGTCTCCTTCAAGGAAACAAACACTTACGACATGCCATTGTCGGCAAGCCGGGCGAAAAGCTTGAGCCCGATACTCGGTCACTCTACGCGACCTTGTGGGAAACCGGCTAGATCGTTTCTCCGAACACGCTGTGCCAGAGGGCTTTCACCGCCCGGATTTCACCGGCCAGGCCGGCTTCCTCGGCGCGGGCATGTTCCGCGCCTTGCAGCTTGATGGCGTGCTGGCGCCTGCGCAGTTCCCGATAGGCATCCCCCGCCGCCAGGCCGACCTCCTCGGGCACCAGGCCCAGTTCCCCGGCGCGCCGGAGCAGGGCGATGTTGCCGATGTTCGCGGTCATGTCCGGGTGGGCGGCCGCCTCCGCGAGCACCAGGTACTGCACGGCGAACTCCACGTCCACCAGGCCGCCCCGGTCGTGCTTGATGTCGAACAAGCCGGACGGATTGGGATGGCCGTCCAGCATTTTTTGGCGCATGGCGAGTACCTCGCCGCGCAGCTTTTCCGTGTCCCGTGGCTGTTCCAGCACGGCGGCGCGGATGCCGGCGAAGCGCTCGCCCACGGCGCGGTCGCCGCAGCAGAAGCGGGCGCGGGTCAGGGCCTGGTGCTCCCAGGTCCAGGCGTGGTTGCGCTGATAGTCCTCGAACGCGTCCAGGCTGCTCACCAGCAGGCCGGAGGCGCCGTCCGGGCGCAGACGGAGATCGGTTTCGTAGAGGATGCCGGCGGAGGTCAGGGTGCCCATCCAGGTGTTGAGCCGCTTGCCCAGCTTCGCATAGATGTCCTGGGCGTCCGCATGGTCGTCCTCGTAGAGGAAGACGATGTCCAGGTCGGAGGCGTAGCCCAGCTCCTTGCCGCCCAGCTTGCCGTAGGCGACGACCGCGAAGGCCGGCGCTTCCCGGTGCCTGCCGGGCAGATTCGCCCAGACCAGGTCCAGGGTGGCCTGGACCAGCAGGTCGGCGAGATCGGACAAATGGTCGGACAGCTTCTCCACCGTCCACAGCCCGGCCAGATCCTGGGCCAGCAGGCGGAAGGTTTCCGTTTGCTTGAAGTGGCGCAACTCGTCCATCTGGCGTTCCACGTCGCCTTCGTGCGCTTGCAGACGTTCGCGCAGTTCCTCCGCCAGCAGGGGCCAGTCCGGCGGCGCCATGAGCTGGCGCGCGTCCAGCAGTTCGTCCAGCAGGCGCGGCTGCTGGGTCAGATAACGCGCGGCCCACGGGCTGCTGCTGACCAGCCGGGCGAGCTGGCGCAGACTCTGGGGGTATTCCTTCAGCAAGGCCAGATAAGTCCCGCGCTTGGCGATGGCTTCCAGCAGGGCGAGGATACGCGACAGGGTTTCCGGCGCGTTGGCGAAACCCGCCGCGACTTCCACCAGGGGCGGCAGCAGGCCGTCCAGCATGGCCTTGTTGCCGGCGGGCAGGCTGGCGTAGCGGCTGCTTTGCTTCAAGGTGCGCAACTGGTGCAGCGCGCTCTCGGGATCGCGGTAGCCGACACCGGCCAGACGCGCCATCGCGTCCTCGTCGGCCAGATCGCACAAGCCGGCGAGGGGATGGCCGGACTGATCCTCCTGGGGCGCGCCGAACACCTGCTCGAAATAGCCGGCGATCTTGCGGCGCAGACCGTTGAGACGGGACTCCAGTCCCGCCCAGTCGGCGCAGCCCATGGCCGCCGCGACGCGCGCGCGGTCCTCGACGTTGTGGGGCAGTGTCTGGGTTTGGGCGTCGTCCAGGTATTGCAGCCGGTGTTCCAGGTTGCGCAGGAACACATAGGTGGAATCCATCTCGGCGGCCTGGAGTTCGGGAATCAGCCCCTCCTCGGCCAGCTTTTCCAGCACGACGCGGGTGGGGCGCAGCCGGAACGCGGCGATGCGCCCGCCGCGGATGAGCTGGAACACCTGGGCGATGAACTCGATCTCGCGGATGCCGCCCGGCCCCAGCTTGATGTTGTCCGCCATGTCCTTGCGCGCCACCTCGCGGCGGATCTGGGCATGCAGGTCGCGCATGGAACCGAAGGCGCCAAAGTCCAGGTATTTGCGGAACACGAAGGGCTTGCGCAGGGTTTCCAGTTCCGCGATGCGATCGCCGGTCAACGCGCGGCCCTTGATCCAGGCGTAGCGTTCCCACTCCCGCGCCTGGGTGTAGAAGTATTCCTCCAGCATGGCGAAGCTGGAGGCGAGCGGCCCGCCGTCGCCATAGGGACGCAGGCGCATGTCCACGCGAAACACGTAGCCGTCGCCGGTCTTGTCGTCGAGGGCGTTGATCAGACGCTTGCCCAGACGGGTGAAGAACTCGAAATTCTTGAGTTTGCGCGGCCCCTCGGTCTCGCCTTCCTCGGGAAACACGAAGATGAGGTCGATATCCGAGGACGCGTTCAATTCGCCGCCGCCCAGCTTGCCCATGCCCACCACCATCATGCGCTGGGGCCGGCCCGCGCCATCCATGGGTTCGCCGTGGACGGCGGCGAGATCGCGATGGTGGAAATCCAGCGCGCGGGCGATGGCGATTTCCGCCAGCGCGGTGAGGGTGCCGGTCACCTCGTCCAGATTCGCCAGCCCCCCCAGATCCCGCGCCATGACCCGGGCGAACACCCGCTCCCGCAGCCGGCGCAATTGGCGCTTCAGGTCTTCCTCCGTGGCGAACCCGTCGGCGAGGAATTCGTCCATCTCCGCGCGGAAGACCGGCGCGTGGACCGTCTCCGCGATCCAGCCGGCCAGTTCCGGCCGGGCGTTGAGTCGTGCGTTGAGCCAGCGGCTATACGCGGCGGCGCGGGAAAGCAGTTCCGAGGTGGATGTCATGGCGAATCTCGTTCGGCGCGGCAAGAAAGGCATTTTGCCGCCGATTGCGGCGACTGGCACCCGTTTGGTGCATGAATCGTGGGGAACGGCCGAGAAATTTCGTCATCGCGAGAAGACGCGGAGATTCCGTGCTCGCCGACGGACATGCGGCGCATGGCGGGGAACCTGTCCGGCTCGATCGGCATGGAAACAGTGTGCTCCGGCGGCAAGGCGGGCCCCCCGCCCGACTTCCCGCCGGATATCGAACGATCGCTCGATGCACAGGCCGCATATCGGCCCGACCGCCATTTACTTGAATGGAAAATGCGGCAGCGCAGAATACGTATTACCTAAGCTCCACTAGGGGTTATGCTGCGCCGCAAAATGCAGAAAACCGCGAAGTAGCCTAATTTTCTGCCTTCCTTGGGGGAGGAAACGACTTGTCCTTAATCTGCCGTCGAGGAGACGCACTTCATGAGCACCACAATCGAATCCAACCTGCACGAAAACCGAATCTTTAATCCTTCCCCGGAATTCGTGGCCCAAGCCAACGTCTCCGGCATGGACGCCTACAAAGCGCTATGCGCGGAAGCGGAAGCCGACTACGAAGGCTATTGGGGCAGGCTGGCGAAGGAGAACGTGGTCTGGAAGCAGCCCTTCACCACGGTTCTCGACGAATCCAACGCGCCGTTCTACAAGTGGTTCCCGGACGGCAAGCTGAACGTCTCCTACAACTGCCTGGACAAGAACGTCGAAGCCGGCCTGGGCGACAAGGTCGCCATCATCTTCGAGGCCGACAAGGGCGAGGTCACCAAGGTCACCTACAAGGATCTGCTCTCCCGCGTCGCCAAGTTCGCCAACGCTCTCAAGAGCCTGGGCGTGAAGAAGGGCGATTGCGTCATCATCTACCTGCCCATGTCCGTCGAGGGCGTCGTCGCCATGCAGGCCTGCGCCCGCATCGGCGCCACCCATTCCGTGGTGTTCGGCGGCTTCTCCTCCACCGCCTTGCGCGACCGCATCGAGGATTCCGGCGCGGTGCTGATCATCACCTCCGACGAGCAGTGCCGCGGCGGCAAGAACATTCCGCTGAAACCCGCCGTGGACGAGGCCCTGGGCATGGAAGGCACCGGCTCGGTCAAACACGTCGTCGTCTACCAGCGCACCGGCGGCCCCGCAAACATGGTGGCCGGCCGCGACCTGTGGATGCACGAACTGGTGGCGGGCCAGTCCGACGTGTGCGAGCCGGAATGGGTGGAGGCCGAACATCCCCTGTTCCTGCTCTACACCTCCGGTTCCACCGGCAAGCCCAAGGGCGTTCAGCACTCCACCGGCGGCTACCTGCTCCACGCCATCATGACCATGAAGTGGACCTTCGACCTGAAGCCCGATGACGTGTTCTGGTGCACCGCCGACATCGGCTGGGTCACCGGCCACACCTACATCACCTATGGCCCCCTGGCCTGCGGCGGCACGGAAATCGTGTTCGAGGGCGTGCCCACCTACCCGGACGCCGGCCGCTTCTGGAAGATGATCCAGGACCACAAGGTCAACATCTTCTACACCGCCCCCACCGCCATCCGCTCGCTGATCAAGGCCGCCGACACCAACCCGGCCGTGCACCCGAAGAACTACGACCTCACCACCCTGCGCGTGCTGGGCTCCGTGGGCGAACCCATCAACCCGGAAGCCTGGATGTGGTACCACGACAATATCGGCGGCGGTAAATGCCCCATCATGGACACCTTCTGGCAGACCGAGACCGGCGGCCACGTCATCACCCCGCTGCCCGGCGTCACCCCCCTGGTGCCCGGCTCCTGCACCCTGCCCTTCCCCGGCATCATGGTCACCGTGGTGGACGAGGCGGGCCACGAGGTGGAATGGGGCAAGGGCGGCTTCCTGGTCATCAAGAAGCCCTGGCCCTCGATGATCCGCACCATCTGGAACGACCCGGACCGCTTCAAGAAGAGCTACTTCCCCGAGGACCTGGGCGGCAAGCTCTACCTCGCGGGCGACGGCGCCGTGCGCGACGCCAAGACCGGCTACTTCACCATCATGGGCCGCATCGACGACGTGCTGAACGTCTCCGGCCACCGCATGGGCACCATGGAGATCGAATCCGCCCTGGTCAGCCACCCCCTGGTGGCGGAAGCCGCCGTGGTGGGCAAGCCCCACGACGTCAAGGGCGAGGCCATCGTCGCCTACGTGGTGCTCAAGCGCGCCCGCCCGGTGGGCGACGAGGCCAAGCAGATCGTCAACGACCTGCGCAACCATGTCGCCCACGAGATCGGCCCCATCGCCAAGCCCGACGAAATCCGCTTCGGCGACAACCTGCCCAAGACCCGCTCCGGCAAGATCATGCGCCGCCTGCTGCGCACCCTGGCCAAGGGCGAGGAGATCACCTCCGACGTATCCACCCTTGAAAATCCGGCGATCCTTGACCAGCTCAAAGAGGTGGTCAAGTAAGCGGCTTGCCGCTTATGGCGAAGCCGGATCGATGGATTTCAGTGCAGGCTAACCTTCCCGCAGGAGCGGGAAGGTTAGGCGCGTAGCGTGGCTGGAGCTAGAATCCGGCGATCCTGGATCAATTGAAGGAAGTCGTGAAGTCAGCGACATCTGTCCGAACAAAGCGGCCTCCGGGCCGCTTTTTGTTGTGCGCCTCTCGCGTCAACAAGCAAACAGGCAATGGGCCGACCCGGCCAAAAAAATGATCCCCCCCTTTGGAAAAGGGAGGCTAGGGGGGATTCAGCATGGCCCGCACCGGCACAACCGGCGAAATCCCCTTCCCCCTGGGCGACAAAGGCAAGCGCCCACCACACACCGCCCCCCACTCCTCGAGCCGTCCCGAAACGCAACTCGCGCCATGGTCAAGCAGCGTGGACACCACCAACCAATCCCCCAAGCCTTGCCTCCCCCCCACTCACCGGCGTAGATTTCCAAAAAACATAGGGAGGCAGGCATGACCGCCAATTCATACGCCAATAGCGACACAAAAGCGTCAAACAGCACCCCGCTTCAGCACGTCCGCGTCAGCAAACGCCTGACCCTCGGCCAGAACGGCACCAAGCGCCTGCAAGCCGAATACGGAAACGCCCTGGTTTGCGTGCGCTACCGTCTGGACGACCGCAAGCGCTACACCACCGTCGAACTCGTCATCGACGAACAGGCACTCCCGCCGCCAGCCACCCGACGCCAAGACATCGTCGCTGTCACCATCGGCTATCAGGAACGGGCGTTACGCGACCAAGCCCAAAAATTGGGGGCGCACTGGGACGCCGAACGACGCGCCTGGCTCATGCCACGCTCCACCGCCAAAGCCATCGGCCACGAAACACGCATCCAATCAATGGCATGAGGTATCCATTAATGGACATTTCCACTATTAGGCATGCATTGCCATATGTGGAAGTGTCGACAAATACACGTTGAACTAAACCGCCTGCCGGCGGTGGATATCTGGAGCGAAGCGAGGCCAAGCGGTCTTGCTTTTTTGTTGTACCGAAGGGAGCGGCTTTCCCGGGGCCTACCCTCGAAGGGTCATCAACCCGACGAGGAGACCGTCATGAGCCCGTTGCGCCAACAGATGCTCGACGCCATGGAGCTGCGCGGCTTTGCCGCGCGCACCCGCGAAGCCTACCTGTACTGGGTGCGCGAACTCGCGCACCACACCCACACCCGCCCCGACCAGCTCGACACCGCCGCCCTGGAAGCCTATCTGCTCCACCTGCTGCGCGAGCGTCATCTCGCCTACGGCACCTGCAACCAGGCCCTGCACGCCATCCGCTTCTTCTGGCGCGACGTGCTCAAGCGTCCGGACATCGTCGTCGAACTGCCCAATCCCCATGTGCCCCAACGCCTGCCGGAGATCCTCAGCCGGGAGGAAGTCGCCCGGCTCATCGACGCGGCCGCCAACCTGCGCGACCGCACCGCGCTGATGACCGCCTACGCGGCCGGGCTGCGCGTCTCCGAACTCAGCCACCTGCGCGTGGCCGACATCGACAGCGCCCGCATGGCCTTGCGCATCGACCAGGGCAAGGGCGCGCGCGACCGCTACAGCCTGTTGCCGCAGTCGCTGCTGGAGGCTCTGCGCCTGTATTGGCGCGCCTACCGTCCCCGGGTCTGGTTGTTTCCGCAGCGCCATGCCGACGTGCCCATCGATCCCGGCCAGGCCCAGAAGTGGTTCTACGCCGCCAAGCGCCGCGCCGGCATCACCAAGCACACCGGCATCCACGGCCTGCGCCACGCCTTCGCCACCCATCTGCTGGAAGCCGGGGTGGACGTGCACACCATCCAGACCCTGATGGGGCACCGCTCGATCAGCACCACCCTGCGCTACTTCCATCTGGCGCAACAGCGGGTGCTGTCCACCGCCTCGCCCATGAATCTGCTGGCCGGCCTGACCGGCTGAGCGCGTGCACGCCGGCTGTACCGGGCCGGGCCTTGAGCTGGCGGACATCCTGCGCCGGCATGCCCCGGCCTATGCCGCGGGTCACCTCTTGGCCGGCTTCCAGGCGCGGGCCATCCGCGCCATCGTCGCCTGCCGCACCCCCGCCCTCGGCGGCCAGCGCTACCACTGCCCGGCCTGCGGCCATGACGAGGTGCGCTTCCACTCCTGCGGCAACCGCCATTGCCCGAAGTGCCAGGCCCTGGCCAAGGAGCGCTGGGTCGCGGCCCAGGTGGCCCAGATGTTGCCGGTGGAACACTTCCATGTGGTCTTCACCCTGCCCCATGCGCTCAACGCGGTCTGGCCGAGTCGCGATGTCGATGCCCTGTTGTTCGCCTGCGCCGCGCAAACCCTGCTGGCCTTCGCCCGCGATCCGAAGTGGCTGGGGGCGGAACCGGCCATCACCGCCATCCTGCATACCTGGGACCAGCGCTTGCGCGCCCACCGCCATATCCATTGCCTGGTGAGCGGCGGCGGCCTCGACGCCGAAGGGGAATAGGTCAACGCGAAACCCCATTTCCTGTTTCCGGTGCGGGCGTTGTCACGGGTGTTTCGCGGCCAGTTCATCGCCGCCTTGGCACGGGGGCTGCGCGCCGGCGCGTTCCGCTTGCCGCCGGAACGGCGGGAGAAGGATCTGTTGGCCGAACTGGGGCGCCAGGATTGGGTGGTCTACGCCAAGCCGCCCTTCGCGGGGCCGGCCCAGGTGCTGGCTTACCTGGGGCGCTATACCCATCGCACGGCCATCGGCAATCAGCGCCTGGTGGCCTTGGAGGATGGCCAGGTGCGTTTCCGCTGGAAGGACCGGGCGCATGGTAACGCGGTCCGGGTCATGGCTTTGCCGGCCGATGACTTCATCCACCGCTTTCTGTTGCACGTCTTGCCCAAGGGCTTCCAGCGCATCCGCCACTACGGCCTGCTGGCGAACCGGCACAAGGCGGCCTGCCTGGCGAGGGCCCGCGCGGCGCTGGCCTTGCCGCCCCCCGGGCCCGTCGCGACGGAGTCGGTGGCGGACTTCGCCTGGCGGGTGCTGGGGGTGGATATCCTCCGCTGTCCGGTGTGCCAGGCGGGACGCTTGCGCCGGGTGGCGGCGCTGCCGCGTGCGCGGGCGCGAGGGCCGCCGGATCATGCTTGAGCGCTCCATCTCTCCGTCTTGCGCCGGCCTTCCGGGTGAGGGCGGGGTGGGGCGTGTCGCGGTTGACCGGAATCAGGGCCTTTGCCATAGTCGCGGCCATGTTCCGGCCGCGAATAACAAACAGACCGCGCCGGTTTGCCTTGGGAGGCTACGCCAACATGCCGCTTCGCTTCATTACCCAGCCCGGCCGGGTCCTTTCAATTTACATACCCCCGCGCCCTGACCCCGGCGCTTCAGTCCAACAACTCGTATCCCCCGCCCCGGTGGCGTCATACCGTGTTCCCAACGTATCCCGGCGGGGCGAGGGATACGAATCATCTCGTTAGCGCCATGAAAAACATCCAAGTCATCGACGGCGCGGTGAATTCCGTTTACGACATTATTGCCGCCACCGAAGATGAGTTCTCGCTGATCTTCCCGGATGGTCAAGACGTGGCGTTTATTGATGAAGTCTATGGCCGTGGCGATCCAGATGTTCTGGATAATGCATTCAAAGCAATCTGGTCACGCCGCATCCCCAAGCGAGAGGCCAACGGCATTCATGGGTTGCTCTTCTACGAACTCGAAGAAAAGAAGATTTACTACCCAACCCGAAAAGACGAAGAGGCTGTGAATCCAAATGGTTCAAGGCTTCGTTAACGAAATCAGCGCTAACAAGCGCTACGAGTGGGACGCTCCAACAGCCGGCTTCGCCGCCTGTTTCCGCGCCCCTCAAGCAAAATGTTGACGCTGTAGAGAAACCTGGCTTTCAATAACAGGCCCGGAAATGACAAAAGAATCGACCGCCCAAAATAGCCTGTATTCGACGATCTCGGATCGAGAAAGGAGTAAGGCACCCTCAGAATCATCTTGCTTCGGCCCCTCAACAGTTTTATCTACAGCGTCGTTAGAGGACACCTTTTTTACAACTTCCAAGAAAGTAGGAGCGCTCTTGTGTGGAGTAGAAAAATTTCCGGCCTTATCGGCATGGCAGTCGGTGGAATTTGGTTCCTCGTCAACCTAAGGCATTTCGGCGATCAAGGGTTCGTGGCAATCGCCTTTCCCATGATCATTTTTGTTTTAGGGCTGGTCTATTACCGCAAGGGCAGCTCGGAAAACTTCTAGGTATTTACAACATGCCATTTAACCCGTCGGTTGAGAGGGAACGCCACATACTTCCCAAGCACTCTATCCGTCGCACGCTTACAGCAGTAGGCTGCGCGGTCATACTTATGTCCTGTTCCCGCCCAGACCATAGACGCCTGTCGGACATCCTAAACATTTCAGAGTTACCGCCTGCTACTAGCATTCTTCGCTGCGGACCAGTAACTCGAGATGGCATTAAAATGTGGGACTGCGTGGTTAAAACAAATCAGACAGATTTAGATAAGATGATGTCTGGACATCAATTCAAGGACCTCCATGCGTCCACACCCAAACACATTTACTTGGCCTTACCCAGCAACTTTAGGCAAGCAGATCATATTCACATTGTTTACAACGATGACTCAGGAATTGCTCAAATTGCAACTCATACACAATGAGCTCTAACAATTTGCTCAACACGGACGCCCAACATGCCGCTACGTGGCATTCCGGTCGCCGGTTAGCTCTGCGTTGGGCATACCAATGAGCATACTTTGCGTCCGTCTTGTAGTGGCGTTATGTCTATTGCCACCCGCGCTCGCAAGCGCCGCTTGCCAAGACCGATCAGCACTCCGTGCGGCAATCGCGGCGGGATACGAAGCCAGTCCCTTACCGCTAATCGCGTGCCAAACTATGCCAGATAAACCTCACTTCACTATCGTCACATTCATTAACGAGATAGAAAACCACACGTACACCATGACAGTGCTCTTGGTTACCAAGTCCACCGGCCAAGTAAGGTATCGCTTCGTTGATAAAGACCCATCCTTTGGCCCGAACGGCGATCCCAGCCATATTGCGATTGACACGGGAATGTATTGGCTCGCCTCGAATACGAGAGCATTCGGAGTCAGAGTGAAACACAGCTTGAATTCCTGGGACCATACTGAAGATTTAAATCTTTTTCTTCCGGCGGAGAATGAGCTTCGCAGAGTTGTCAAAGACCTGAGTATGGACTCGTCATCGATGCGTCTATGCATGGAGTCTCATGAAATGAAGAGGGTGATTTCAGTAGCCAAATCAAGTTCTCACGGCCTTTACGACCTCCTCGTCAAAACCACCCGCACAGAATATGAGCCGATGGCAAACGATTGCGGCGTGTATAAAAAAGTGACTCGTTCAGTCACAACCAAGCTGCAATATACGGGTGACTCCTATGCCTACCCATCAGACTTCTATTGAGCTAAACCCATCAAGTATGTGCGCCCACATGCCCAACAATCGCTTCGAGAGATACTCTCTTCCAGCAAGCTTCGCTTGCCATCCCCGCGCCCCTCGAGCTGCAAGTTAGAACACATGGAAATTGTTGCCACAAGGGACAGTGTTGCAATGGGTGATGATGTCGATGCCCCACACGAACAACACTTTTCGTTTCCTGAAATCTCATCAATCGAAGAGGCCATAGGAAAAATCGTCAACTCTGGCTATCTCGCAAATGTCCAGGGCGACGCAACTTGGTTTGCCGTTTCGGGAATCCCCATCAGCGTTATCGCACAGCGCTGGACTCAGCCACGTGCAGTCAGTTGGCAGCCAATCAAACTATCTGCGCTCCAAACAAAAAACGGCGTAATTGGATTGCACTTCAACTATCACGCTCAAATGGACCCGGAAATTGTTCTTGAGGTAATCAAGAGGTTGAAGCTCAATGTGTTCTAACAATTCGGTCAAGGCACTCCCTTCGGTCGCTGGGATGCGCTGCAAGCCGCGCATCCCTTACCTAGCACCTTAGCCACTTCTATGTCATCGCTATTCGGCTTGTTCGCTCATCGCAACAAGAAGGAACAGATCGTCGATCTGTTCTCCAAGCACGTCTCTCCGGAATTACTGGAGGCCGCTGCCTCCCAGCCCGCCACGCTGAACTGCCTGTCCGAAGGGCCAGTTGAGTTTGTCTTTGTTTTTGCGCAAGGAGCGTCGCCGAACGAAACTGCGGAGATTGTCGGTGCCGTGGTCACCCTCGCTCGCCGCAGCGGCTGGATGATTCAAGGTTTCCTGTGCAATCTTGTCGTCCTTGTGCACGGTACGCTTCCGATTCGAGAGCCCTTGTCTCTGGATCGGACTGCGCTTACCGATCAGCTCATTCAGGCCTCGGCGTCGAAAGTCAAAATCGTTCATGGTGCGGAGGTTGCATCCTTCGGAGAAATTGGTAGCTCGGCTCGTATGACCTATGGTCTCTTGCTGCCGTCCTTCTCCGAAATCATGGCTGCGCTAATCTCCCTGCCGCTGGGGCAAGGTCAGGAATTCCGTCGTGGCTCTCAAGTCGATCATCCTAAATGATTGTTTATAAATGGGCTGTCCTGAGTGACTTTCGGGCGATTTTCGGCTTCAGCCCGATTACTCCGCTAACCCGCCACTCCGAGGGGCGCCCTGCCGACTACGCCGGCAGGTTCCCTCCGGGCTCCGTCCTCTGGTCGCCCCTGAGCTAGCACGTCGACGCTGTAGAAAAACCACCCCGTTCGGACGCAAAACCAGCCCATTGCAAACATCACGCGATATACGATCCCGTATCTGCCCCGGCCTTGCATTCGATACAGCCATGCAGGGGGTGGCGGTTGTTTTTCCTTCCATCCGTCAAACTTACGTGGTGCGCGCGCCGTGAAAAGCTACGATCCCGATCACTCCCCCAATCCGGAACACTGGCTTGCGCTCGACGAATCGCAGCGCATTTCTCTTGTCGAGGAATACCACCACGCCACCGGGATCAGGCTGCCCAATCTCAAGTTCCATGCGATCTTTCATGCGATCGTCGAAAACCAGATCGCAGAAAACACCGATTCCGTGGTGCGGGCCATGGCACGGCTCGTCTCGGAAGGGCTGACCCGGCACGAAGTGGTGCACGCCATCGCCTCCGTGCTTGCGGAACATCTGCACGGCCTCTTCGACGACAAGGCGGAGCAGAAATTCTCCGCGGCCGCCTATGACGCGGCGGTCGCGCGCCTGACCGCCCGGAGTTGGCGCGGCGGCTGAACATTCCGCGCGGCCCGCGCGCGGTCCGGAATGATTCGGCGCATCCGGGCAATCGCTGCGTGGGGCAGGCTCCGGGGATTCGGGGAACGAGGGGAGCCGGCGCGCAACTCGCCGATTCTTGACCTGGGACACTTCATATTCCTCCCGAACCGCCGATAGTGGCGTGCATTTCCATAAATCATCACCACTACGGAGCGAACCATGTCATCCATCTCCCGATTGGTCCTGGCTGTGTCGGTTGCCGTGTCCCTCTTGCTGGTGGGAGGCACCTATTTCCTGCTCTCCGGCTTCGGGGACAAGATGCTGCAACAGGCCACCGCCCAGCACATGCAATCCCTCGCCAAGGTGACCTTCACTTCCATGTACCAGGTCATGAACCAGGGCTGGAAGCGGGAGCAGGTCACCGCCTTCGCCGACAACGTGGCGCGTTCCGTGGTGGGCACGCCCCTGCGCATCGAGTTCCACCGCGCCGACGTGGTGAGCGCCCAGTTCGGCGCCATCCGCGAGGGCGGCGGCGACGAATTGGTGGCCATGGCCATGAAGACCGGGCGCGACAAGGAAACCACCGGCAGCGAAGGCATCCGCTTCCTGTATCCCATGTCCGCGAACCATGAGTGTCTGGCCTGCCACACCAACGCGAAGAAGGGCGACGTGCTGGGCGTCATCGACATCCGCGCCGGCTACGGCGAGCTGATGGGGAACACCAGCATGCACCTGATGCTGGTGCTGCTGCTGCTGGCGCCGCTGCCCGTGGTGGCCGGCTTCATCGTCTCGGTGCTGCTGGACAGCCGGGTCAACAACTTCGTGCGCCAGATCGACAGCGCCATCGACCAGGCCCAGCCGGGCCAGACGCCGGACTTCAAGACGGTGCAGAGCCACTTCGCCGAATTCCGCGAACTGCTGAGCCACTTCAAGCGGCTGGTCAAAGGCTGATCCCAAGGGCTGACCCGCTCCCGGCGGCCCCACGAGGCGGCGCCGCAACGGCGCCGCTTTTTGTTTTTGGCTTAAGGCCGGTGAAACGGCAGCCACTAGAATGGCGGGCAATGGGTCGCCGTGTTGCGCGACCCTGTTTCCCGGAGTCCATCGTGAACCTCCACCGACGCGCCCTTCTGAAAGGCGCGGTTTCCAGCCCCCTTCTCGCCGTCGCAGTCGCCGCCGGCCTGCTCAGCCCGCGCGGGGCGGCGGCCGGATCCGCGAGCTACCCGCAAAGCGGCACGCCCCTCACCGACGCCTTGTACGCGCTGCGCGCCAGCAATCCCCCGCTCAGCGACGCGATTCGCATCCGCGCCCCGGACATCGCCGAGGACGGCGCCAACGTATTCGTGGATTTCGCCTGCCTGCTGCCCGGCGTGGACATGTTCGCGGTATTCGCCGATCGCAACCCGCAGCCGCTGGTGGCCGCGTTCCACCTGGCCCCGGAAGTCCTGCCCTATCTGCAGACCCGCATCAAGATCAACGAAACCTCCCACGTCTGGATCGTGGCCAGGAGCGACGGCCGGTTCTACAGGGCCGCCAAGCTGGTCAAGGTGACCCGGGGCGGCTGCGGGCTGGGCTTGAACTGACACCCGAGCGGTGGGGGGCGCTTCCGCCCCCCACCCTTCGTTGCGGCGGCATCAGCTTCGGGTCGCCAAATACGCGCGCCAGCCGCCGAAGCCGGTGATGTCCTCCGCGCCCTCGGTGGCGGCGGCCTCGCACACGAAGCCCTGCACCCAGCCGCCATCCGTGAGCTTCACCATGCCGATGCCCAGGGGCGCCGGGATGCCGGCGACGAAGGAACCGAATTCCCGGGCGGGCAGTTCCCAGATTTCCATGTCGATGGCGCCGCCGCCTTCCGTCACCCGCACCATGCCGGGCCGGTAGGGCGGGCCGCCGGGCAGGGCGTAGAACTTGTATTCCGGCGCCGATTGCACCGGGGCCACCAGGCGGCCGCCCCGGGAGGTGAGCTGAACGTTGAGAGGCAGGCCGGAGAGGTGGGCGCCGCACACCGCCACGCGCACCTGGCCGTCGGGCAGGCGGGGCGCATCCCAGGGCGCGGGCACCGCCTGTTCCGTCGCGCCGGCGGTCGCCACCGCGCCGCGCTGCATGCGCGCCGCCAGCCGCAGCAAGGGGCCGTCCTGGTCGCGCTGGGCGAACAGGGTCACGCCGAAGGGTAGGCCGTCATTCTGGAAGCCCGCCGGCACCGCCGTCGCGGCATAGTCCAGCAGGTTCATGAAGTTGGTGTACCAGCCCAGGTTCGCGTTGAGCCGGATCGGGTCCGCCTCCAGTTCGGCGATGGTGTAGACGGTGCCGGCGGTGGGCAGGAGCACGCAGTCCACCGCCGCCAGCAGGGCGTCGCACTGGCGCTTATAGGTCTTGAGGCGGTAGCCCTGGGCGTAGGCGTCCGCCGCCGACCAGCGCCTGGAGCCGCCGACGATCTCGCGGATCACCGGCAACGGGGCCTCCGGGTTGGCGTCGAAGAAATCCCGGATCGCGGCGTAGCGCTCCGCCACCCAGGGGCCTTCGTAGAGCAGCTTCGCCGTGTCCAGGAAGGGTTGCAGATCGAATTCCACGCACTCGCCGCCCAGGGAGCGGATGCGGGCCACGGCCTCGCCGAACAGACGCTCCGCCTCGGCGTTGCCAAAAAAGTTGAGCTGGGCCTGCCTGGGAATGCCCACGCGGAAGGTCGCCGCTGAACCGAAGTCGAAGCCGTGGCCCTGGACGGGGCGGGAAAAGGCGTCGGCGGCATCGAATCCGGCGGCGGCGTTCATCACCGCTTCCGCATCCTCGGCGCTCAGGGCGAACACGGAAATCGTGTCCAGGGAGCGGCAGGCGGGCACCAGGCCGGTGGACGACAGCCAGCCCAGGCTGGGCTTGTGGCCGACCAGGTTGTTGAAGGCGGCCGGCACCCGGCCGGAGCCGGCGGTGTCGGTGCCGAGGGAAAAGCTGCAATAGCCCAGGGCCACGGCGACGGCCGAACCGGAACTGGAGCCGCCTGAGATATAGTCGGGATTGAAGGCGTTGCGGCAGGCGCCCCAGGGTGAGCGGGTGCCGTTGAGGCCGGTGGCGAACTGGTCCAGGTTGGTCTTGCCGATGGGGATGGCGCCGGCGTCGATGAGGCGTTGCACCACGCCGGCATGCTTCGCCGGCGTGTAGGCGTATTCCCGGCAGCCGGCGGTGGTGGGCACGCCGGCCAGGTCGATGTTGTCCTTGATGGCGAAGGGAATGCCGTACAGGGGCAGGCTGGCCGGGTCTCTGCCTTCCAGCGCCAGGGCGAAGGACCGGATGGCCGCGTCGGAAAGACGCTGGATCCACACCCGGTTGGGATCCAGCGCGGTGCGGCGCAGGATGTCCTCCGCCAAAGCCGTTGGCGTCAGGGTGCCGGCGGCGTAGGCGGCCTTGAGGCCGCCGATGTCCAGGTTCGGGCTGTTCATTGGTCGGCTTCCTCCTCGATCACCAGCAAATCCTGGCCGGCGGCCACGGCGCCGCCCTCCTTGCAGAACAGGTGGGTCAGCCTGCCGTCGCAGGGGGCCGCCAGGGCGAATTCCATCTTCATGGACTCCACGATCACCAGGGTCTGGCCCGCCTGCACCACGTCCCCCACGTTCGCCTCGATCTTCCACACGCTGCCGGCCACGTGGCTGGCCACCGGCCGGGCGTTGTCCGGCAGGTCCAGTTCGCTGTCGGTGCCCGCCTCGGCCACCATCTCGTCGCTGGCCACCACGTCCTGGCCGGCCGCTTTCCAGCGCTCCCGCTCCGCTTCGAAGGCGGCCTGCTGGCCGGCCTTGAAGGCGTTGATGGAATTCGCGTGGGTGATCAGGAATTCCACGTAGTCGCGCAGGCGGAAGCGGGTGGGCTCGATCCGCAGCTGGAACTTGCCGTGCACGAAGTCCTCGCGCAACTTGAGCAGTTCCTCCTGGCCCACCGGGTAGAAGCGGATCTGGTCGAAGAAGCGCAGCAGCCAGGGTTTCGTGAAATCCGCGGTGACCCGGTGCCGGTTCCACATCTGCACGGTGCGGCCCACGAACTGGTAGCCGCCCGGGCCTTCCATGCCGTACACGCACAGGTAGGCGCCGCCGATGCCCACCGCGTTCTCCGGGGTCCAGGTGCGGGCCGGGTTGTACTTGGTGGTGACCAGGCGATGGCGCGGGTCCAGGGGCGTGGCCACCGGCGCGCCCAGGTAGACGTCGCCCAGGCCCATGACCAGATAGCTGGCTTCGAACACCACCTTGTACACGTCCTCGATGGACGCCAGGCCGTTGATGCGGCGGATGAACTCGATGTTGCTGGGGCACCAGGGCGCGTCCGGGCGCACCGACTGCATGTACTTCTCGATGGCCAGCCGGGTGGCGGGGTCGTCCCAGGACAGGGGCAGGTGGACGATGCGGGATTCCACTTCCATGTCGTCCAGAGACGGCAGATTCTCTTCCAGGGCCACCACGGCCTGGACCAGGGTGTCCTGGTCCACCTTGCGGGGGTCGAAATGTACCTGCAAGGAACGGATGCCCGGCGTCAGGTCCTCGATGCCCGTGATGCGCCCCGCAGCCAGTTCGGCTTTCACCGCTTCCATCAGGGCCTGGATGCGGAAGCGCAGTTCCAGATCCAGCACCAGGGGGCCCAGCTCGAACAGCAGGCTGGCGTCACCGGACTGGCGCACCACCAGGTCGGGTTTCTCTCCTTCCGGCACGAGATGGCGCAGCACCGGCGTGCCCAGGGGCGCGTGTTCGGCGGGCAGGGTCGCGAAGGCTGGCCGGTCGAGATTGGCGATGGCCGCGTCCTGTTCCCGCTGCATGGCGTTGGCCTGTTCCCGGGTCAGGCGCCGGAAGCGCACCGTGTCGCCCGGCTTCAACTGGCCCAGCTTCCAAAGCTCGGCCTGGACGATGCTGGCCGGGCACACGAAGCCGCCCAGGGAGGGACCGTCCGGCCCCAGGATCACTGGCATGTCGCCGGTGAAATCCACCGCGCCGATGGCGTAGGCGTTGTCGTGGATGTTGGACGGATGCAGCCCCGCCTCGCCGCCGTCCCGGCGCGCCCACTGGGGCTTGGGACCGATCAGGCGGACGCCGGTGCGGGACGAGTTGTAGTGCACCTCCCAGGCGGTGGCGAAGAAGGTGTCGATATCCGCGTCGGTGAAGAAGTCCGGCGCGCCGTGGGGGCCGTAGAGGACGCCGATCTCCCAGGCGTGGGCGAGGGGGGGCGATTGCTCGGCGCGCAAGGCGACAAACTCCCTCTCCCGCGCTGCCGCGCCCCCCTCCCCCCGGGGGGGAGGGGCTGGGGGAGAGGGTAAGTGCAGGACATCCCCCACCCGCAAGGTCCGCCCGCCGTGGCCGCCGAACTGTCCCAGGGTGAAGGTGGACTTGGACCCCAGGTAGTCCGGCACCTGGAACCCGCCGGCGACGGCGAGGTAGCAGCGCAGGCCGGCGCCTTCCGCGCGGCCCAACCGCAGGATGCTGCCGGCCCGCACCGGATGGGCGCGCCAGTTGTCGATGGCCTCGCCGTCCAGTTGCGCGGCCATGGCCGCGCCGCCCAGAGCGATGACCGTGTCGCAATTGAATTTCAGGGTGGGGCCGGCGGCGGTGAGCTCCAAGGCCGCGGCCCCCTCCGGATTGCCCACCAGCCGGTTGGCCAGGCGCATGGACAGGGGGTCCATGGGACCGGAAGGCGGCACGCCCACGTCCCAGTAGCCGGTGCGGCCCGGCCAGTCCTGGAGACTGGACTGCACGCCCGGCTCCAGCACGTCCACCGTCGCCGGCCGGTAGTGGAAGCCTTCCAGCATGCGGGTGATCTGGCGGCCTTCGACGAAATCCGGATAGGCCAGCACCTGGGCCAGATAGGCCCGGTTGGTCTCGATGCCGGCCACCTCGCTCGCCTCCAGGGCGGCGATGAGCTTCTTGCGCGCCGTCTCCCGGTCCTCGCCGTAGGCGATGAGCTTGGCCAGCATGGGATCGTAGTTGGGCGGCACCACCGTGCCGTCCTGGACCCAGGCATCCACCCGGATGTCCCCGGGAAAGCGGGCGGCGGTAAGCAGGCCGGCGCTGGGCTGGAAGTTCTTGTTGGGATCCTCGGCGTACAGGCGCACCTGGATGGCCGCGCCGCCGGGCCGGATGTGCACGCCGTGCAGGCTGGGCAGATCGCCGGCGGCCTGGCGCAGCATCCATTCCACCAGATCGACGCCGGTGACCTCCTCGGTGACGCCGTGTTCCACCTGCAGGCGGGTGTTCACCTCCAGGAAGTAGAACGCGCCGGTGGCGGCGTCGTAGACGAATTCCACCGTGCCGGCGGAGCGGTAGTTCACCGCCTGGCCCAGGCGCACGGCGGTATCCAGCAACTGTTTGCGCTGTTCGTCGGAGAGGCCGGGAGCGGGGGTTTCCTCCACCACCTTCTGGTTGCGCCGCTGCACCGAGCAGTCCCGCTCGCCCAGGGCCGCCACCGCGCCCCGGCCGTCGCCGAAGATCTGCACCTCGATGTGGCGCGCCTTTTCGACGTACTTCTCCAGGTAGATGCCGGCTTCCTTGAAGTTGGCCCGGGCCAGGCGGTCCACGGAGGCATAGGCCTCGGCGAGCTGGTCCTCGCTCCAGATCAGGCGCATGCCGATGCCGCCGCCGCCCGCCGTGCTCTTCAGCATGACGGGATAGCCGATGCGCTTGGCCTCGGCGCTGGCGTGGCCCGCGTCGCTCAACAAGCCGGAACCGGGCAGCAGGGGCACGCCGTTCTTTTCCGCCAGTTCCCGCGCCGTGTGCTTGAGGCCGAAGGCGCGCATCTGCTCGCCGGTGGGTCCGACGAAGGCGATGCCGGCGGCTTCGCAGGCGTCGGCGAACTCCGGGTTCTCGGAGAGGAAGCCGTAGCCCGGGTGGATGGCTTCGGCGCCGCACTGTTTGGCGATCGCCAGGATCCGGTCGGCGCGCAGGTAGCTCTCGGCGGCGGGGGCCGGGCCCAGCAGGTGGGCCTCGTCGGCGTCCAGCACGTGGCGGGCGGCGGCATCCGCTTCCGAATACACGGCCACCGAGGCCACCCCCAGCTTCTTCAGGGTGCGCTGGATGCGGCAGGCGATGGCGCCGCGATTGGCGATGAGGACCTTTTTAAACATCTCGCTCCTGGGGCGGGTCGTCCCGCTTGTTAGTTACCGCCACGGGACGTCCCGCAGGGGGGGCTCCCCTCCCCCGCCGGGGGAGGGGCTGGGGGAGAGGGAAGCACGCCAGCCATGACTGAAACGGAGCTCCCTCACCCCAACCCTCTCCCGGAGGGAGAGGGAGCAAGGCTATGGGGTCGCGTCCCACAGCAGGAATCTGGCCGGCGTGGGGTTATAAGCGTTGCACGGATTGTTCAACTGCGGGCAGTTGGACACCAGCATCCACAGGTTCATCTCGGCCCGCAATTCCACGTACTTGCCCGGCGCGGAGACGCCGTCCGCGAAGGTGAGCTGGCCCGCCTCGGTCACCGGCACGTTCATGAAGAAGTTGATGTTGGGCACCAGGTCGCGCTTGCCCAGGCCGATGTCGGCGTGTTGCAGGGCGGTGAGGTAATTGTCGCGGCAACTGTGCATGAACTTCTTGCGCAGGGCGTAACGCACCGTGTTGCTCTCGGCGGCGCAGGCGCCCCCCAGGGTGTCGTGGCGGCCGCAGGTGTCGGCGACGATGGTGAGCATGGGGTTGCCGTCGTCGGTATACAGCACGGAGCCGGTGGTCAGGTAGATGCCCCCCTGGCGCAGGATGGTCTCGGTGGCGCTGTAGTGCTCGGCGGGGTCGTCCCGGTTGTAGAAGATCACGTCCACGGCCTGGTTGCCTTCCAGGTCGACGATGCGCAGGGTCTGGCCCTTCTCGATGGCCAGCAGGTAGGGCTCGCCGGCGGGGACCGTGTGGTCCAGCACGGCGGCGGCGGGGTCCAGGAGGCTTTCCTGGATGCGGATGGCGGTGGCGGTCATGTCCGTGTCCTCAAGCCAGATACAGCATGTCGCTGTTGTGCAGGGCCCGCGCGTTTTCCGGCCGGAAGGCGCGGCAGTAGTCGTCCTTGGGCGCCGGACCGGAACGCCAGGCGGCCAGACCCACCTTGCCCGGCGCGTAGTCCGGGTTGGGGTCCAGGGGATGGGGCGCGGCGGAGAAGGCCACCAGCACGTCCATGTCCATGCGCAGGTCCACGAAATCGCCGGCCTTGGCGTGGCCGGGCGCGAAGCCGAAGCGGCCCTCCTCGTCCACCGCGACCTTGCTGAAGAAGTTCACCGGCGCCACCAGGTCCCGCTTGGCCAGGCCGTACTTGCCGATCTCGATGAGCAGGCCGTCGCGGCCGGAGCGGTACATGCCGTTGCGGTACTGCTGGTAGGGATGCTCGCCGTACTTCTCGCGCATCAGTCGCTTGTCCAGCAACAGCCCGAGCGGGTCGTGCCAGCCCAGCGTGTCGGCGGTGATGGAGGCCAGGGCGCGGCCCATGTCGCTCATCAGCACATGGCCCTTGCTGTAGTGGGCGGTGTGCTGGGCCTTGAGGGAGTCGGGCATGTTGTAGCGCTCCAGCTTCTCCCGGGACGAGTACAGCACCAGCGACAGGTTGGCGCCGGCATCCAGGGCGGCGATGCGCAGGCTCACGCCCCGGGGCAGGACGTAGGACCAGTGGCCGCCGCCGGGCACCAGTTCGGAGAACAACACCTTGTCCTCGGGCAGGTCCGGAGCGAACTCGCGCCAGTGTTCGCTGGCGTCCACCGGGGCGCTTGAGGGCGGATTGTCGAGAGCGGTTTCGGGATGTTCCATGCTCATTCCTTGGATTCGGGATTGGGCGCGTGCAAGGGCGGGATCACCGCCGCCAGCAGTTGCAGGTGCCCGGTGATGACGCCGCGCAGGGCGATCATTTCGTTGGCGATGGCCTGGAGCTGGCTGGCCGGCCCCTGCACCAGCAGCACTTCCAGCATCTGGTCTTCCGAGAGGTGCACGTGCAGGGAACTGATGACCTCGGCGATGTGCTGGTACTGGAGGTCGGCCAGCCTGCCCTGCAGACCCCGGGCGGCCCGGTTGTAGAGCAGGGTCAGGGTGCCCGCCATGACCTCGTCCCCCAGGGCGCGCTTATGCTCGGCGAGCTGGTAGTTCACCATCTCGACGATGCCCTGGGAGCGGCTGCCGTAGCCCCGGCTCGCCACCATGCGGTCCAGCTCGTCGAGCAGGTCCGGCGGCAACGAGATGCTGATGCGGCTGACGGGGGTGGACATGGGTTCCTGTTCCTCGGCTCAGAAGTTGTCCATGCTGCGCCCCCCTCTCCCGCAAGCGGGAGAGGGGTTGGGGGAGAAGGAAACGCGGCGTCCGGAAACCGGAAAGCCCCCCCCTCCCCAACCCTCCCCCGCAAGCAGGGGAGGGAGCAAAACCAGGGCTGGTGTCATGTTGAGTTCGCGCATGGTCGGACGTGGTCAGAACATGTAGCTGTAACGTTCCACTTCCCACTTCGAGACCGACAGGTGGTAGGCCTCCCACTCCTCGGTCTTGTAGCGGATGAACTCGTCGCGCAGTTCCTTGCCCAGGGTGGCTTCCACCAGCGGATCGGCGGCGAAGGCGGCGACCGCCTCCTGCAAGGTCTGCGGCAGGAACTCGATGCCCCGGTCGCGCCGCTCCATGTCGCTGATGGCGTACAGGTTGTCCTCGTTGGGGGCGCCCGGGTCCAGGCCCTCGCGGATGCCTTCCAGGCCGGCGGCCAGCACCAGGGTGGCGGCGAGATAGGGGTTCACCGCGCCGTCCGCGTTGCGGGATTCGCAGCGGCCGCCGCCGGCGGGAATGCGGACCGAGTTGGTGCGGTTGTTGGAGCCCCAGGAGTTGAACACCGGCGCCCACGAGAAGTAGCTCATGGCGCCGCGCCGAACCAGGCGCTTGTAGCTGTTCACCGTCGGCGCGAACACGGCGCACAGGGCGCGGCCGTGCTTGAGGATGCCGGCGATGAAGCTGTAGCCCAGCTTGGTCAGGCCAATGCCGTGGGGGTCGTCCTTGGGATCGCAGGCGAACAGGTTGCCGCCCGTCGCCAGGTCGTACAGGGACATGTTGAAGTGGGCGCCGTTGCCGGTCTTGTCGGCGAAGGGCTTGGGCATCATGGTGGCGAGCAGGCCTTCCTCCTTGGCGTAGTGCTTGGCCATGAAGCGGAAGAAGGTGAGGCGGTCGCAGGTGGTGAGGGCGTCGGCGTAGTTGAAGTCGAACTCGAACTGGCCGTTGGCGTCCTCGTGGTCGAAGGAATACAGGTCCCAGCCCAGGTCGTTGATGGCGGTGGCCACCTTGTCCAGCCAGGAGAAGTTGTCGACGAAGCCGCGCACGTCGTAGCAGGGCTTGGTCAGCTTGTCGTCGGCCACCGGCACCGATAGCGCGCCGTCCGCGCCCTGCTTCAACAGGAAGATTTCGCACTCGATGCCCAGGTTCATGCCGTAGCCGAGCTTGGCGGCCTCGGCGAGCTGGTTCTTCAGGGCGACGCGGGTGTTCAGCGGGTAAGGCTTGCCCTGGAAATGGTTGTCGGCGGGAATCCAGGCGATCTTCGGTTCCCAGGGCAACTGGATGGCCCGGTCCATGTCCGGCACCGAGGTCAGCTCGTCGTCGTTGGGCGCCTGGCCGAGGCCGTCCAGGGCGTAGCCGGTGTAGCGTTCCGAGCCTTTCGCCATGTGGCCCAGGTGGGCGATGGGCACCACCTTGGCCTTGGGCACGCCGTGGATGTCCACGTAGGCGCCGATACAGTATTTGACGCCCTTGTCGGTGAGTTCCTGCTTCAAGCGGGCGATGTCTTCGTTCGAGTCCATGTTGCGTCCTTGTCGAGTCATGGGCGGGGTGGCGTCAGGCGCCGTCCCCGAAATAGGAGAAATCCAGGGGCGGGGTTTCGCCGCAACCCTTTTCGATCAGGGCGGCCAGGTCCGCGACCAGCCAGGCGAACCACTGTTCGCCCTTCTCCGGCGTGGCGAGGCTGGGCGCGCCGGTGACGCCGTTCAGGCTGGTGCGGTTGACCGGGTGGGCGAACACACAGCCGCAGGTGCGGTCCGGGTCGTCCGCCTCGGCCAGCTTGTCCGGGCGCACGCCCTCCGGGGCGATGGCCAGCATGAGGGAGGTCTCGGCGTCGTTGGCGTGCCAGTCGGCGGCGTCGGCGAAGTGGAACTCTCGCACTCGTTCGCTGATGGTGGCGGTGTTGATGACCGCCACCATCAGGTCGTCGTGCTCGGCGCGCAGCATCTCCAGGGCGCAGCGCAGCGGCGCGGCGTTGGTGACGTGGGCGTTGACGATGAACAGGCGGCGGATGCCGCTGTGGTAGGCCCAGTCGCCGAGTTCCTTGACCACTTGGATCAGTGTCGTCGGTTGCAGGGCCAGGGTGCCGGGCCAGCGCCGGCTGTGGCCCAGGGAGCAGCCGTAGGGCAGCGTGGGCAGCATGGGCACGCCGGTCCGTTCGGCGACGGCGGCGCACAGTTTCTCGGCGATGACGAAGTCGACGCCGGTGCCCAGGTGGGGGCCGTGCTGCTCGGTGGCGCCCACCGGCAGGATCGCGGCGTGGCCGCACTTTTCCAGCACGGCGGGGATTTCGGACCAGGTGAGATTCGCCCAAAGCATCGCCATCACTCCACGTTGTCGTGCACGTCGGTGAAGCGGATCAGATGCGGCTTCACCGCCTGCTCGTCTTCCGGCTCGGGTTCCGGCGCGGGATGGATCAGTTCCTCCAGGCGCGCCTTGGTGGCGCGGAACTCGGGGGAATTGAACTGGCCCGGCGCGCGCGGCCGCGGCACCGGCACCTCGATCACCTCCTGCACCTCGCCCGGGTGGGCCTTGAGCACCAGGATGCGGTCGGCCAGGTAGATGGCCTCGTCCAGGTCGTGGGTGATGAACAGCACCGTGATGTCGATGTTCTTCCAGATGTCGATGAGGTGGGACTGCATCTTGGAGCGGGTCTGGGCGTCCAGGGCGCCGAACGGCTCGTCCATGAGCAGGATGCGCGGCTGGTTCACCAGGGCGCGGGCGATGGCGACGCGCTGGCGCATGCCGCCGGAGAGCTGGTGCGGGTAGGCGTCGGCGAATTTCGCGAGGCCCACCAGTTCCAGCCACATGCGCGCGTCCCGCTCCGCTTCGTCCTTGCCGCGGCCGTTCATCTGGGGGCCAAACATGACGTTCTTCTTGACCGTGAGCCAGGGAAACAGGGAATAGCCCTGGAACACCATGCCCCGGTCCTGGCCCGGTCCCTTCACCGGCTTGCCGTCCAGCAGCACATCGCCGGAACTGTGGCTTTCCAGGCCGGCGAGGATGCGGATCAGGGTGGATTTGCCGCAGCCGGAAGGGCCGATGACGCAGACGAACTCGCGCCGGCGCACGTGGAAATCGATGTCGCGCAGGGCCTCGACCTCGCCTTGCGGGGACTGGAAGCGCTTGCCCAGCTTGCGCACTTCGAGGATGACCTCGCGCTCGCGGATCTTCGCGAAGCGGGCGCGAACGGCCTCGGATTGGTCCAGATAGCTGGGCAGGGTGTCCGGGTTCATGCTCATCTCCGATCCTGGCTGCGGTCCCAGGGGAATAGACGCTTGCCCAGCCGGGCCAGGATCAGATCGGTGCCGAAGCCGATGATGCCGATGATCATGATGGCGGCGTAGACATTGTCGAAATGCTGGTAGCGCGCCTGCTGGGTGATGTAGAAGGTGATGCCGGAACTGGTGCCGATCAGTTCGGCGACGATCAGGTAGGTCCAGGCCCAGCCCAGCAGGATGCGCTGGTCACGGTACAGGTCGGGCAGAATGCCGGGCACCACCACCTTGGTCAGCAGCTTCACGCCCTTGGTGCCCAGGGTGCGGGCGGCCTCGATGATGGTGGCCTCCAGCTTGCGCGTGGTGTTGGCGATGATGAGCACCTGCTGGAACAGGGTGCCGATGACGATGATGGCGATCTTCGGGCCGTCGTAGATGCCCAGGATGGCCACCGCCAGGGCGCCGAAGGCGGGCGCCGGCAGATAGCGGAAGAATTCGATGAAGGGCTCGGACAGCCGGCCCATGGTGCCATAGGTGCCGGCCAGGATGCCCAGGGGCACGCCGACGATGGAGGAGAGCACGAAGCCCCAGAAGATGATCTGGATGCTGTGCCACAGGCTTTCGTGCAGCCAGGGCGCGTCCTTCTGAACCGGTTGCTTGGCGAAGCCGGTGTAGAACGCCTTCGCCACTTCGTGGGGCGCCGGCAGATAGATGGGGTTGGCCGGAATGCCGGCGGGCAAGGCCAGATTCTGTTCCCGCGTGTAGGCGGCCTCGTCCGCGAACTGGGCCTTGTCCACCAGCATGCCGACCTGGAAATAGTCGACGCCGCCCGGATCGGTGATCTTCACCTTGGGATGCCAGATGAAGGGGACGTAGCTCACCAGGCACCAGACCAGCAACGGCAGCAGGAACGAGCCCATGGTCGTGCCGACTTCCAGCAGGGTGCGCTTGCGCGCGTCGCCGCCCCGGGGGCCGCCGAACCATTTGGACATCATGCCCGTCTCCGCTCCGTTCCGGTCTGATCGCAAAACTTACTTGGCGTTGGTGAATGACGCGTCCAGGTAGCTGTCCAGGTCCTGGGGCTTCTTGTAGACGTCGTTGGCCACGTTGAACTCGTCGGCGATCTTGGAGGAGCCGTACAGGGTCTTGAAGCCCTCGCCCTTCACGTAGATCTTCCTGGCGTCGGCCAGGCTCAGCAGCTTGGTGCCTTTGAGCAGCGGCAGATAGGTCTCGGGAGACACGCCCACGCGGGCGGCCATGATCTTCACGGCGTCCGGCTGGGTCTTGGGGTCGTTGATGTACTTCACCACCTTGTCCCACACCTTCACCACCTTGATCCATTCGGCCTTGCGCTGTTTCGCGCTGGCGGGATTCACGGCCAGCACGTCGTAGATCAGGCCGGGTTCGTCGGCGGAGGTGTAGATGGGCCGGGCACCGGGCACGGACTTCATGGCCTGGCCGGAGATGGGCTGCCAGGCGCCGACGGCGGCGACGTCGCCGGAGGCCAGCATCTGGGGCATCTCGTTGGTCTTGGCGTTGACCAGGGTGACGTCGGATTCCTTCATGCCCGCCTTCTTCAGGCCGTTGAGCAGCAACAGGTGCTCGACGAAGCCCATCTCCACCGCCACCTTCTTGCCTTTCAGGGCCTTGACGGAACGCACGCCGGGCTTGCCGATGATCATATCGTTGCCGTTGGAATAGTCGGTGAGCATGACCATCACGCTCTTGCCGCCCGCCGCGCCGGTGACCAGGGCATCGCCGTTGGTCATGGTGACCGCGTCGATCTTGCCGGCGGAGAAGGCGTCCATGGAGGCCGAGTAGTCGAACCACTCGAAGCTGACAGGCACGCCCGCCTCCTTGAACCAGCCCTTGTCGATGGCCACCTGCCAGGCCACCCAGCCCGGCCAGTCGCTGTAGCCGATTTTCAGGGGCGCGGCCGCCTGGGCGGAAACCGCGAGGGCGGCGGCGACGGGAAACGCCAGACGGGTGAGCCAATGCTTGAACGAGGAACCGAAACGCTTGCGAACCATGGTGTACTCCTTTGCGCGGTGGATATTACCGGAATGAATATTCGTAATATTCCGCCAAGGAAAAGCACTAAGCGTGCCACACCAAACGAATCACGTTATCACCATGTTTTTATTGGAATGTTCCTCTTTTTCACGCAAGCGCGACGGGTCGGGACGAGGCCTCGAATGCCACTTTCCAGTGCGTGAAGCACCATCCTGTCGCCTGCATGGCGGATTTCAAGGGCGCTTTTTTCCCGGACCGCCCTTGAAATAGCCTCCCCTCGTCCCTACCATTAGCACTCGCTGGAGACGAGTGCTAATCATGGGATTGGAAAACCGTCTCCCAACGACCCCGTTTCACCACGAATTCCCGTTAGGAGGAAAGCAATGAAAATTCGTCCGTTACATGATCGCGTCATCGTCAAGCGCATGGAAGAAGAGCGCAAAACCGCTTCCGGCATCGTCATCCCCGACTCCGCCGCCGAAAAACCCGACCAGGGCGAAATCATCGCCGTGGGCGGCGGCAAGCGTGACGACAACGGCAAGCTGATCGCCCTGGACGTCAAGGTCGGCGACCGTGTGCTGTTCGGCAAGTACGCTGGCCAGACCGTCAAGGTCGAAGGCGAAGAACTCCTCGTGATGCGCGAGGAAGACATCATGGGCGTCGTCGAAAAGTAATTTTCCCGCAGGAAAAATTCTTTCAGTGCGGGCCCATATCCGCTCCCGTATCCGCACGGCGGATGTGACTCCGGAACTGAAGGCAATTCCTCCCACGACCCCGACAACTGATTCAGGAGATTAAACAATGGCAGCTAAAGACGTACGTTTTGGTGATTCCGCCCGCGCCCGCATGGTGGCCGGCGTCAACGTTCTGGCCAACGCGGTCAAGGTGACCCTGGGCCCCAAGGGCCGCAACGTGGTGCTCGACCGCGCCTTCGGCGCCCCCACCGTGACCAAGGACGGCGTGTCCGTGGCCAAGGAAATCGAGCTGAAGGACAAGCTGGAGAACATGGGCGCTCAGATGGTCAAGGAAGTCGCCTCCAAGACCTCCGACATCGCCGGTGACGGCACCACCACCGCCACCGTGCTGGCCCAGTCCATCGTCAACGAAGGCATGAAGTTCGTCGCCGCCGGCATGAACCCCATGGACCTGAAGCGCGGCATCGACAAGGCCGTGGTCGCCATCACCGAGGAACTCAAGAAGATTTCCAAGCCCTGCACCACCAGCAAGGAAATCGCCCAGGTCGGCTCCATCTCCGCCAACTCCGACTCCACCATCGGCGACATCATCGCCGGCGCCATGGACAAGGTCGGCAAGGAAGGCGTCATCACCGTTGAAGACGGCACCAGCCTGGATAGCGAACTGGACGTGGTGGAAGGCATGCAGTTCGACCGCGGCTATCTGTCTCCCTACTTCATCAACAACGCCGACAAGCAAATGGCCGTGCTGGAGGATCCCTTTGTCCTGCTGTACGACAAGAAGATCTCCAACATCCGCGACCTGCTGCCCGTGCTGGAACAAGTCGCCAAGGCCGGCAAGCCCCTGCTGATCATCGCCGAGGACGTGGACGGCGAAGCCCTGGCCACCCTGGTGGTGAACAACATCCGCGGCATCCTCAAGACCTGCGCCGTCAAGGCCCCCGGCTTCGGCGACCGTCGCAAGGCGATGCTGGAAGACATGGCCATCCTGACCGGCGGCACCGTGATCGCCGAGGAAGTCGGCCTGACCCTGGAAAAGGCCACGCTGACCGATCTGGGCCGCGCCAAGCGCATCGAAGTGGGCAAGGAAAACTCCACCATCATCGATGGCGCCGGTTCCGCCGACGACATCAAGGGCCGCATCACCCAGATCAACAAGCAGATCGAGGAAGTGACCTCCGACTACGACAAGGAGAAGCTGCAGGAGCGCAAGGCCAAGCTGGCCGGCGGTGTCGCAGTGATCAAGGTCGGCGCCGCGACCGAAGTCGAGATGAAGGAAAAGAAGGCCCGCGTCGAGGATGCGCTGCACGCCACCCGCGCCGCCGTTGAAGAAGGCATCGTGGCCGGCGGTGGCGTCGCCCTGCTGCGCGCCCGCTCCGTCATCACCGACCTGAAGGGTGCCAACCACGACCAGGACGCCGGCATCAAGATCGTCCTGCGCGCCATCGAGGAGCCCCTGCGCCAGATCGTCAACAACTGTGGCGAGGAGTCTTCCGTGGTGGTCAACAAGGTGCTCGAAGGCAAGGGCAACTTCGGCTACAACGCGGCCATCGGCGAGTACGGCGACATGATGGAAATGGGCGTGCTGGACCCCACCAAGGTGACCCGCATCGCGCTGCAAAACGCCGCTTCCGTGGCTTCCCTGATGCTGACCACCGATTGCATGGTGTCGGATCTGCCGGAAGACAAGAAGGGCGGCGGCGCCCCCGACATGGGCGGCGGCATGGGCGGCATGGGTGGCATGGGCGGCATGGATTTCTGATCCATCCCGGCCTGCCCGGGGTTCGCGCCCCGGCCCGCGCAGAACAAACCCCGCTTCGGCGGGGTTTTTCTTTGCCCCATCCGCATGCCGGCCGTCACCCGGTTTGCGCCGCGCGCCGACCCGAAGTACCAGCACTGATTTCAGGGGGTACCGTTATAATCCCCGTGAATACGAGGTTCACGCCATGACCAGTCCTTTCTCCCCCAAAGACCATCTCACCGACCTGTTCCGCCAAGCCATCGCCCAGTTTCCCCAGGCGCTGGACATTCCCCTTGAACTGGAGCGCCCCAAGCAGAGCAGCCACGGCGACTACGCCTGCAACGCGGCCATGCAACTGGCCAAGACCCTGAAGCGCAATCCGCGGGAAGTGGCCCAGTCCATCCTGGCGTCCCTGCCCGCTTCCGAATGGGTCGAGAAGTGCGAGATCGCCGGTCCCGGCTTCATCAACGTTTTCCTGAAGCCCGCCGCCTGGCAGCGCATCGCCCGGGATGTGCTCGCCGTGGGCGCGGACTATGGGCGCGGCCGCTTGGGACGCGGCGAAAAGGTGCAGATCGAATTCGTGTCCGCCAACCCCACCGGCCCCCTGCATGTGGGCCATGGCCGCGGCGCCGCCTTCGGCGCGAGCCTGGCCAACGTGCTGAGCCACGCCGGCTACGAGGTCTACCGGGAGTATTACGTCAACGACGCCGGCCGGCAGATGGACATCCTCGCCCTCTCCACCTGGCTGCGTTATCTGGCCCTGTGCGAAGAATTCGTGGCATTTCCCGGCAACGCCTACCAGGGCGGCTACGTGGGCGCCATGGCGGACAGCATCTATGCCCTGCACGGCGACCGCTACAAGCGCGCCGCCACCGAGGTCACCGCCGGCGCGCCGGATGCGGCCGCCGACCCGGAAGGCCATCTCGACGCGCTCATCGCCAACGCGAAACGCCTGCTCGGCGCCGACTACGCCTATGTCCACGGCCACGCGCTGGAGGAACAACTGGGCGACGGCCGCAACGACCTGACCGAGTTCGGCGTGAGCTTCGACAAGTGGTTCTCCGAGAAAACGCTGCACGAGTCCGGCCTCATCGACCGGGCCGTCGCGCAACTCAGGGAGCATGGCCACCTGTACGAACAGGACGGCGCCCTCTGGTTCCGCTCCACCACCTTCGGCGACGAGAAGGATCGGGTGGTCAAGCGCGACAACGGCATCTACACCTACTTCGCCGCCGACATCGCCTACCATTTGAACAAGTTCGAACGGGGCTTCCAACGCGTCATCGATGTCTGGGGCGCCGATCACCACGGCTACATCCCCCGTGTGAAGGGCGCGCTGGCCGCCGCCGGCGTCGATCCGGAGCGCCTCACCGTGGCCCTGGTCCAGTTCGCCGTGCTCTACCGCAACGGCCAGAAGGCCTCCATGTCCACCCGGTCGGGCGAGTACGTTACCCTGCGCGACCTGCGCGCCGAGGTGGGCAACGACGCGGCTCGCTTCTTCTATGTGCTGCGCAAGTCCGACCAGCATCTGGATTTCGACCTGGATCTGGCCAAGTCCCAGAGCAACGACAACCCGGTCTACTACATCCAGTACGCCCACGCCCGCGTGTGCAGCGTGCTCAACACCTGGGGCGGCGCGGAATCCGACCTGCCGGAAGCCGACGGACGGCACTTGGTCCATCCCCAGGAACTGGCCCTGCTGCGGCGCATCGCCGAATTCCCGGAGACCGTCGCCAACGCGGCGCGCGATCTGGCGCCCCATCTGGTCGCCTACTACCTCAAGGATCTGGCCGCCGATTTGCACGGGCTCTACGTCGCCTGCCAGTTCCTGGTGGACGACGACGAACTGAAGCGGGCGCGCCTGTCCCTGATCGCCGCGACCCGCCAGGTCTTGCGCACTGGCCTCGCCCTGCTGGGCGTGTCCGCCCCGGAAAAGATGTAGTCCGAGACGAAAACGCGAGGCATGGCACGCAGAGAATCCCGCGCTCCACGGCGCGATCCGGACACACCTGCCCGTAAAGGCAAGGGTGGCGGCATGTTCACCGGCCTGATCCTGGGCTTGGTGGTCGGTCTGGTCATCGCCGCGGGCCTGGCCTGGTACTTCAACCTGGGTTCGAGCGGCTTCAAGCCGGTCGCGGGCACCCCGCCGGCGGAAAAACCCAAGGCCGAGGGCGGGAAGACAAAGCCGCCGGTGGAAACCACCGTGACGGCCAACACGGAGAAACCTCCCGCCGCGTCCGGAGAAACCCGCGCCAAGAAGCCCGCGCCAGCCGCCGATACGCCCGCGCCGGCGACCAAGCCGCGGGTGGATTACACCTTCTACGGCATCCTGCCCGGCGAGAAACCCGCGAAACCCATCGAGCCGCCCAAGCCCAAGGAACTCTGGTGGCTCCAGGTCGTGGCCCTCAAGAACCCGGCCGACGCGGACAAGCTCAAGGCCCGCCTCAGCCTGCTCGGCCTCGATGTCTCCACCGAGAAAGTGGAGAGCGGCGGCCAGTACCTTTATCGCGTGCGCGTCGGACCTTACAAACGCGAGGACGACGCTTTCGGCGATCTGGACATCCTGGCCGCGAACAATTTCGAACCCCGGCTGCTCAAAGACCCGGTCAAACCCTGAGCATAGGAGCAACAATGAAACGTTTTCTCGCGACGCTGGCCCTGACCTCCGCCCTGGCGCTGGTCCAGCAACCCGCCCAAGCCATCGAGACCGCCGGCGACTTCCTGGAACTCAGCAGCGCCCAGCCCACGGACGTGAAACGGGGACAAGTCGAGGTGGTGGAATTCTTCTGGTATCGCTGCCCGCATTGCTTCGAACTGGAGCCCGAATTCAACGCCTGGGCCAAGAAGCTGCCCAAGGATGTCGTGGTGAAACGGGTTCCGGGCATCCTGAACCCGGGCTGGGCCGCCATGGCGCGCGCCTTTTACGCGCTGGAAGCCCTCGGCTTGCGGGATAAACTGCACGAAGAAGTGTTCAACGCCATCCACGTCCAGGGCATGGACCTGGAGCAGCCCGAGCGCTTCTTCGACTGGGCCGCCACCAAGGGAGTGGACCGCAAGAAGCTCGCCGACGCCTACAACAGCTTCTCGGTCAACACCCAGGTCATGCGCGCCCAGCAGATGACCGGCGCCTACAAGATCAACGGCGTGCCCGCCTTCGCGGTCAACGGCAAATACGTCACCTCCGCCTACATGGCCGGCAGCGTCCCCGCCATGTTCAAGACCCTGGACGAGCTGATCGCCCAGGAGCGCATGAAAAACGGCAAGAGATAAGCTTCCGCCCGGGTGGTGAAATTGGTAGACACAAGGGACTTAAAATCCCTCGGCTTCGGCCGTACCGGTTCGATTCCGGTCCCGGGCACCAAATCGACTTCCAAGACGTTCCAATAATTTCCACATAAGTACACTAAAACAAGTAATTACATGGATATTTCTTCCATGGACTTCCAATATCGTCTATTGCAATCCGGGGTAACAAGGGGGTAACTTAGGGGGTAGCTTCACAGATACCCCCAAGAGTTACCCCCATGTCCCTGACCGATACCGCCATCCGCAACGCCGGCCCCGGCGAGAAGCCTTACAAGCTGTCCGACTCGGGTGGACTCTTCCTTCTGGTGAATCCAAATGGCGCCAAGTGGTGGCGTCTGAAGTACCGCCATGCCGGCAAGGAAAAGCTTCTCTCCCTGGGGGTCTATCCAGCCACCAGCCTTGCCAGTGCCAGGAAGGCCAGGGACGAAGCCAAGCGCAAGCTGGGGGAAGGGGTGGACCCATCGGCGTCCCGTAAGGAGGAGGCCCGCGCCCGGCGCCAGGCGGCGGCCAACAGCTTCGAGGCCCTGGCCAGGGAGTGGTGGGAGCACAAGAAAGGCCAATGGACCCCAGACCACGCGAAACGGATTCTGGAAACTCTCGAACGTGAAGCGTTCCCCACCCTGGGGCACCGTCCCGTTACCGAAGTCACCCCGCCCGAGGTCCTGGACGTGGTGCGGGCCGTGGAACGCCGGGGCACCCTGGAACTGGCCGCCAGGCTCCAGCAACGCATCAAGTCGGTATTCCGCTACGCGGTCCAGACCGGGCGGGCCAGCACGAACCCCTCCGCCGAACTGGCCGGCGTCCTGGCCACCCGCAAGGTCCAGCACCGGGAAGCCCTGGGCCGGGAAGTCCTGCCCGACTTCCTGGCGAAACTGGAGACCTACCCCGGCGCCATCCAGACGAAACACGCCTTGACGCTGCTCATGCTGACATTCGTTCGGCCCGGCGAGCTACGCGGCGCCAGATGGGAGGAATTCGACTTGGCGGCGAGGACGTGGCGGATCCCGGGGGAGCGCATGAAGATGAAGGAACCCCACCTGGTCCCCCTCTCCGGTCAGGCCCTGGCCATCCTCGATGCGCTGCGCCCATTGACCGGCCGTTTCGATCTGCTCTTCCCGGGCGCCAACGACCGGGAGCGCCCCATCAGCGAGAACACCCTGAACGACGCCATCCGCAAGCGGCTGGGCTTCTCCGCCACCGCCCACGGCTTCCGGTCCACCGCGTCCACCATCCTGAACGAGTCCGGCTTCCGGGCCGATGCCATCGAACGCCAGCTTGCCCACATCGAACGGAACAAGGTTCGGGCCGCCTACCACCGGGCCGAGTACCTGGAAGAACGCACGAAGATGATGCAGTGGTGGGCGGATTACCTGGACGGATTGAAGAAGGGCGGCAAGGTGGTCCCCCTCTTCAAAGCCGCCTGACAACCACTTTCAGGCACCACACTTTGCACACTTCACACACGCCCGAATGCTCTACCCCCTGCAAAACAGGTGGGACAACTGGGACAACTGGGACAAATGCCCCTGAAGCCAATAACGGCGCGGGTTTCGGCTGTCCCACCAAGTGGGACAAAGGGGGGGTTCACTGGGACAGACTGGGACAAATGCCGCTTTATTGTGCAAATCGGCGGACTATTCTTGGACAACGAAGGGCCGGAGCGCACCAGACCCCACCCTTCTGTCGCGCAAGTATCCCCGCCGTGCCGCCACCCGGCGCCGCGCTTCAACATACACAGACCACGAGGGAGGTTGAACATGAGCATGGGTTGGATGTTGTTTCTCGCACTGGTCGCCTATTTCGCTATAGGCGTTACTTCCGGCCCGGGAATGAGCCGCCGGGCGTTGAAATCGGGCGGCTGCCAGGCCCGGGATTGTTCGAGGCGCCCATCGTCGGAGAGTCCCATTACCAGGGCACGCTTGAACGGATTTGTGGCGGACGCACCCGCGACGGCGCGGAAAAGCATGTCGAGGCGACGCTGATCCTTGAGGACACCAATCCCCATGACCCCATGGCCGTGCGCATTGATGTTCAGGACAAGACCGTGGGCTATCTATCGCGTGAGGACGCCCGCAGCTACCGGCAACGTCTCGAAGAAGCCGGCCACCCCAATCTAATCGGGGTCTGTGCCGCAGTGATACGCGGCGGCTGGGACCGGGGGCATGGCGACAAGGGCCATTTCGGCGTCTGGCTTGATCTGCCTGTCGAATGAGCCCCGACGAAACGGACCGCAGCATCGAAGGAATGAGATAGCCGGAAACGGCGAAGAGAGCGGGGCGCGAGAGTGCTGGAACACTCGGGCGCCCCTGACCACAACCCACCTGCAAAGAGGTGAAGCATGGCTACTGTGCATTATCCCATCGAGACCACGAGGCGCGGCGACAAGACCATTCTCCGGGCCTTGTCCATCCTGGAACGAAGGCTGGGCCAACCCGGGCAGGCCCTAAACAGCCCGAGCGCCGTCCGGGACTTCCTGAGGTTGATGATCGGCGACTTGCCCCATGAGGTTTTCGTCTGCCTATTCCTGGACGCGCAAAACCGCGTGCTGGCGACAGAAAACCTGTTTCGAGGCACCCTCACACAAACTTCAGTCTATCCGCGAGAAGTCGTAAAGCGGGCACTGGCACACAATGCCGCCGGGGTCATTCTGGCCCATAACCATCCTTCCGGTGCTGCTGAACCCAGCCAGGCGGACAGGTGGCTGACCGACCAGCTCAAGGCCGCCCTGGCCATGGTGGACGTGCGGGTGCTGGATCACTTCGTCGTCGCCGGGAGAAACACAGCCAGTTTCGCGGAACGTGGGTGGCTGTAGTGGCGATCTCCCGCAGAAGGGTTGCAAACGTCCATCGCCATCCATTGCCGTCCCCTGTCGTAGCGTATAAGCTACACATCATGCACGAGATTCAGGACTATCTGACCCCTGATGGACGGGACCCGTTCATGGATTGGCTGGCGGCCCTGGCGGATCGGATGGTCAAGGCCAGAATCGCCGCCCGCGTGCAACGCCTGGCCGCCGGCAACTTCGGCGATTGCAAGCCCCTGGCCGGTGGTGTGTGGGAGCTGCGCATCGACCACGGCCCCGGCTACCGGGTCTATTACGCCCTCGCCGGGGAACGCCTGATCCTGCTGCTGGTGGGTGGCGACAAGCGCCGGCAACAGGCCGACATCGAAACCGCCCTGGGCTACTGGAAGGACTGGAAACGGAGAAACCCATGAAAGCATCCCGACCCCACAACGAAGCCATGGTGGAACTGCTTCGGGAAGACCCCGCCTTCGCCGACGAGTACCTGGCCGCGAGCCTGGAAGCGGCGGAAGAACCCGGTGGCCACGAGGCCCTGCTGATGGCCCTGCGCCAAGTGGCCCAGGCCCAGGGCATGGACGCGGTGGCGGCGCGGGCGGGCATCCAGCGTGAGAGCCTGTACCGTGCCCTCTCGCCCAAGGGTAATCCCACTTTGAAAACCCTGCTAGCCATCCTGGAGGCTGCCGGCCTGCGCTTGGCTGTCACCCGGCGGGAAGTGGCCCACCACGTCGGGTAAATCCACGAAGGGAGGCGTCATGCACATGTGGCGGACGAAGGGGGTAGGAATAGATGAGTGACACGAACGCCTTACGAGACGGCATGGCATGGGAAAGAGCGCGCTTGCTGCTCAGTGCCAGCCGGTTTTCCAGGGTGCAGTATCTCGACGCCTGGCCCGACAGTTTCACCCCCGAGGAATTGGCCTGCCTGCAATATCCATGGGGCGGGACGCCACCCGAGAAAAGAGAATCGGAAAGATTGCAGCGAGCATTCCGGGGCAAACTGCGAACAGCCATCGAGGACGGGGAGATGGTGCCCGTCCTGGTTCAGGTTACGGTGCCTGACCTTGAGAAAAGAACTGCATATATCCGGCAGGCTGGCACTACCGGCCAGACTACCCGGGGCGCCGGCCCGCGCATCGTCAGGACGCGCCAACTTGTCAAAGTAGGCGAGACCATCCAGGACCTGGCCACGGTTTCCCGGCCCGCTTTCGCGGCCTGGTTGCGGGGCCTCGAACCCAGCGAGCATATCCGGGCATGGCTTGACATCAGCGATGAAGGCCCCGGATTACGAGGCAGGCAAATTGCCCACATCAAGAAGACAGCTAGCTCGCTGTACGATGACCTATTGAACATTCCGGACGGTGGGAAGAAGCAGATCCTGGCCAAGTGTTTTGAAGATTATCCCAATGACTTTATGGGCCGGAATGGCAAGCCATCAGAAGATAGCTTCAATGCAGCATGGAACTGCGCCTTGGACTTGACCCCCCCACTAATCAGAATGAAAAGGCACAAGCAATATGCCCGGCGCGGAAACTAAGGGTGTGGGTATGACTGATACCTAGTCCTTCATGCCGGACTGCGCCAGTTCACGGCCTACACTGATTACACACTATTCACACGTTCAACAGCCTGAACAGGCTTTCTATTCTGCCCTCCATGCCCCGCCCATAGTACCGGGCGGATTTCCTCAGTACAGCATGGAGAAAGCACATGTCCCCACCTCTCATTCTTCGGCGTTGCGATGAAGCGCGGGCCGTCTTCGGGGTTTCAACCGCAACCTATTACGAATGGATTTCTAAAGGGCTGATGACCCCCGGGGTATCCATCGGCCTTCGGTCTGTTGCCTGGCCAGACCATGAGCTCCAAAAACTTGCCCGTGCCCGAGTGGCTGGCCAGTCGGAGGAAGAAATCAAGTCGCTGGTGCAATCCTTGATCGTTGCCAGGGCGCAGATGGCGAAAGAGGGGGCAGTATGAAACCCGCCGAATCGGAAATCCGCTTGAAGCAGCAACTAGCCCAGCTGGCAGGGCGCATGGTGTTCAACGTGGCGAACCCGGACCGTGCCGACACCATGAAGGGTATTCCTCTCCTGGCCCAGAAAACTGACCGTTACGGCTTGCTGCATTACGTATGGGCCATGCCCCCCATGGGATGTCATGACTTCGAACTAGGATGGGAATTGGGCTTGGCGACCCTGCGGGCCAAGCGCTGGCCGGGTGGTCTGACACATCAGGATGCATTCCGGGAGAGTAGCGGCGACCTGGTCTTCATTGCCGAAGCCATGCACCAGGACGCCCGCGCGCCCAAGGAAGCAAGGGCGGGTTTCTTTGCCTGCCTGGATGTCTTCCAGGACTATGCCCTCAACGCCCCGACCACGGTGTTCATGGCTTTGCTGGCCCGGCTGGATGCTCTGGACGATGGCGCCTTCCGCACCCGCTGTCTGACTATTCTCGACGGCCAGAACCCGCCGGACATCTTCAACCCGGAAGGCCTTGGGTTTACCAAATGAAGGCCGCCACCTCCCCAGCCTTAATCCAGAGAGCTTATCGACGCCGCCGGGAGATTGACCCGAAATGAGACCCACCGACTTCATCCGCCAGGTGGCCGGCGCCGCCCTGGGCCGGTTCGAAGAGGCCATGCACTGGCTGGGCCTGGCGGGCAAGAACCAGGGCCATGAATTCCTACCCACCAACCCCAAGCGCGGCGACAGCAAACCGGGCTCTTTCAGCATCAACCGCAACACCGGCACCTGGTCCGACTTTGCCACGGGCGACAAGGGCGGCGATCTGGTATCCCTGGCGGCTTACCTGCTGGACCTGCGCCAGGCCGATGCCGCCTTGCGGCTGAACCAAAACCTGGGCTTGGCCATCCAGGAACCCGGCCGCGCCAAGCCACTCAGGAAGGACGCCAGCCAGTCCGGGAATACCAGCACACCCACTCCATCCAGAAAACCCAGCCAGGATGCCCCAGCGGCCACGGCGCCGGCTTCCGAATGCGTCATGCCCGTCCCGGATGACGCCCCGGCACCGCCGGCCGAACACAGCCGGCACGGCAAGCCCTCCCGGCGCTACGCCTACGCGGCGGCGGATGGGCGGATCAACTTCTTCCATGACCGTTATGAAGCCAAGCGGGCCGGGGAGCGGAAGCAGTTCTCGCCCTTGACCCTGTGGCTGGATGCCGGTGGCGGCTATCGCTGGAAGTTCAAGGCGCCGCCGGAGCCCCGACCCCTCTATGGCCTGCCGGAACTGGCCTCCCACCCCGAGGCGGACGCCTGGCTGGTGGAAGGCGAGAAGGCCGCCGAAGCCCTGGCCATCCTACGCCCAGGGGTGCCGGTGTTGACCTGGCAGGGGGGCGCCCTGGCCGTGGGCAAGACGGACCTGTCACCCCTGGCCGGGCGGCGCTGCATTGTCTTTCCCGACCACGATGAAGCCGGCGCCAAGGCGGCGGATATGCTGGCCAAGCGCCTACGCCAGGTGGGAGCCGCATCGCTCCACCTGGTCAACCTGGCCGCCCAGGGCCTGGCCCCGGACTGGGAAGGCGAGGGAGAGGCCCGCCGGCCGGTGTTGAACAGCGGCCCGGCCCTGGCCGATGCCGACGATGCGGCGGACCTGGTGGCCGGGGGGTGGACGGCGGATCACTTCGCCCTGTTCCTGGCCCGGCCGGATGCCTTGGTCGAACTGGACACGGCCCAGGCCGCGCCCACACCGACACCGGGAACGCCCCCGGCACCGGCCGCGCTGCCCCTGCGCCGCTTCCTCATGGATGAGCGGGGCGTCTGGTATCAGGAACCCGAGAAGTCACCCCGCTGGGTTTGCGCCCCCCTGGACGTGGTGGCCCGGGTGAGGGACCCCCATAACCAGGGCTGGGCCTTGCTGGTGGCCTTCCATGACCCGGACGGCAACCGCCACCGGGTGGTCATTCCCATGGCCCTGTTCCGGGGCGACGGCGCCGAAGTGGCGGGCCTGCTGCTGGACCATGGCCTGAACATCGCGCCCCGTGCCCGCGCCCTGCTGGTGGAGTACCTGCAAACCGCCGACACGCCACGCCGGGCCAGAATCACCGCCCGCACCGGCTGGCACGATGGCGCCCCGGGCGGTGGCGTCTTTGTCCTGCCGGATGCCGCCATCGGCGCCGGGGAGGAGGAGTGGCTCTTCGAGACCGAGACCCCGGCGGCCAACACCTACACCCGGCGCGGTTCCCTCAAGGGCTGGCGGGAGCAGGTGGCGGCCCTGTGCGTCGGCAATAGCCGCCTGGTGTTCGCCGTGTCCCTGGCCTTCGCCTCGCCCCTGCTCTGGCTGCTGGGCGGCGAATCGGGCGGCTTCCATCTGCGCAGCGCCAGCAGCGACGGCAAGACCACAGCGCTACGGGTGGCGGCTTCGGTATGTGGCGGGGCGGACTACATGCAGCGGTGGCGGGCCACCGACAACGGCCTGGAAGGGTTGGCCATGCTCCACTGCGACGCGCCCTTGCTGCTCGACGAGCTGGCCCAGGTGGATCCCAGGGCGGCCGGAGAAGTGGCCTACATGCTGGCCAATGGCTCCGGCAAAACCCGGGCAGGGCGGACCGGAGCCGCGCGGGAGCGGAGTTCCTGGCGGCTGCTCTTCCTCTCCGCCGGGGAGATCGGTTTATCCGAGCACATGGGCGAGGCCGGCAAGACGCCCAAGGCCGGGCAGGAATTGCGGCTCGCCGAGATTCCGGCCGATGCCGGCGCCGGCCTGGGCGTGTTCGAGAATCTGCATGGCCACCCTGGCGGAAACGAGTTCGCCAAGGCCCTGGCCGATGCCATCCGCCAGCACCACGGCACCGCTTTTCCCGCCTGGCTGGAACAGCTTGCGAAGGAACAAGCTGACATTCCGGACGCCATCAAGGCCGGCATCCGCGCCTTCGAGACCCGCCAACTTTCCGGGCAGGCCGGGGGACAGGCCCGCCGGGTGGCCTATCGCTTCGCCCTGGTGGGCGCCGCCGGTGAACTGGCCACGGCCTGGGGCCTGACCGGCTGGCCCGAGGGCGAGGCCATGAGGGCGGCGGCCAATTGCTTCCAGGGCTGGGTGGATCGGCGCGGCGGCGAGGGCAATCAGGAAGAGCGGGCCATGCTGGCCCAGGTGCGGGAGTTCCTGCGCCGCTACGGGGAGAGCGCCTTCTCCGACTGGGACAGGCCAGGCAACGACAGCGACAAGCACGCGCCCCGTTCGGCTGATCGGGTGGGATACCGGCGCTATGACGAGATGCAGGACGAGACCGATTACTTCATCTTCTCCGAGACATGGCGGTCCCGCATTTGCAAGGGCCTGGACCATGCGGCGGTGGGCCGGCTGCTGGTGGCCCGGGGGTTCGCCGAAACCGGGACCGAGAAGGGCCGGGAGTGGCTGGTGAAGAAGGACATTCCCACCGAGGGTCGGCCCAGGGTGGTGCATATCCTGCCGGCCTTGTTCGAGGAGGAAACATGCTGAACTGGGACACGCTGGTCCCCTCCTCCACCCCTGACAACAACACTCTGGAAACGGGGGGAGTGGGACAAGAAAAGCGGGATAACACCTCCGATTTGCACAATAAAGTGGCATTTGTCCCAGTCTGTCCCAGTGAAAACCCCCCTTTGTCCCACTTGGTTGGACAGCCGGAACCCGCGCCGTTATTGGCTTCCGGGGCATTTGTCCCAGTTGTCCCAGTTGTCCCACCTGTTTTGCAGGGGGTAGGAAGTTCGGGACATGAAAATGCAGCGGCCGGGGTGGGGCAGGAAGTGAAGAACCTTGCGCCAGAAAATGAAGGGGCAAGCGGTTCCAACCCTCCCAGTCAAGCCGCTGTCTGCCTGGTGGCGGCCTGTGAGAAGGCATGGAAACCCTCCCCCGAGGAGATCGGGCGACACACCCCGAAGCTTCACCGCCTACCCCCCGACCTGAAATCCAGAATCCGGGCGATGGGGAAGCGTTGGGACTACGCCGATGATGAGCTGGCACAAGTCCTGGAAGCTGCCCGCCACGATCCGGAAGGCTGGATGCGTGTGGTGGTCCATGACGAACAGCAAGCCGTGGAACATGACTTCCTGCTGGCAGGAGCTGGCCTTCGATAGCCCGGGAGGGGGGAAGGACTGTGGCCTGTGTGCCCACCTGGCTTGCGTCAAGGATCGTGTGGACGGAGACCGGCGCCTATTCCACTGGGGCCGCCGGCTGGGTTACCAGATTCTCGAATTTGGACGGGTCACGGAGCGAATCATGCTGTCCCCGCCAGAGTGTGAGAGCTGGACAAGGTTCTACCCCGGCCCGGGCAGATAGGCCCATAGTGCGCGAGATCGGGCGATTCGAGAGGTTCAATCCAGGTCAGGGATATTGGCTTGTTCCGCCTCCGCTTGACCCAATGAGCAGCCGGTCTCGCTGCCAGCCCAGGCTTGCGGGTCCTTCCTGGACCTCTCACATACGGCGCGAAACGACCCCAGTTTTTCTCCAGTCATGGCGGCGCTATGGGCTTTACAAGCATGACGACAATGAACCGAGATGAGGGTAGCGAGGCACAATTGGGGGTAACTTTGGGGGTAACTTCAAGTCCGCAATCAGACTGGAACAAGCATCCATGAGGCTTAAGCCCATGCTGTGCGATTCCGGTCCCGGCACCATGGTTTCCCAAGTCTGACCGCTCAGACTTTTCCCTCTTCCCATCCCGGCCCGATCAGGGCACGCACGCCCAGTTCGATCCAGCGGCGCGACAGGTCCAACGGCCAGAACAGGCCGCTGAAAACGGCGTCGTCCACACGGCAGCCCTGGCCCATGCGCAAAGCGCACAGGGCCAGCCCCAACGTTCCATACATCAGCAGCGCCAAACCCGGGTTCATGACGTTCTCCATTGGTTGAGTTGACGCCAGGGTATCGACCGCGAGGCTCACCAGATGAGCCTGGGCTAGAATAACTGGAACATCTTCCCGGGGACCGGCCATGGACCGCACGGAACGCTTCCATCTCATCGACATGATGTTGTCCGGTCCCGGTGTGGTGACCTTCCAGCACCTGCTGGACCGGCTGGAAGTCTCGCGGGCGACCCTGAAGCGGGATCTGGAGTACCTGCGCAACCGGCTCAATGCGCCCATCGTCTGGGACCGGGAGACCGGCGGCTATCGTTTCGAGAAGGACGAGCGGGTGGGCGGCCAGTACGAGTTGCCCGGCCTGTGGTTTTCCGCCGAGGAAATCCACGCCCTGCTCACCATGCAGCATCTGCTCGCGAACCTGGACGCGGGCGGCCTGCTCGGACCCCACATCCAGCCGCTCATGGCGCGGCTGACTGGTCTCCTGGGCAGCGGCCGCCATCCGGCGGAGGAAATCCGCAAGCGCATCAAGCTGATTCCACTCGCCGCGCGCCGGGTGAGCCTGGACCATTTCGCCGCGCTGGGTTCCGGCCTGTTGCGCCGCAAGCGGCTGCACATTTTGTATTACGCCAAGTCCAGCGACGAGACCAGCGAGCGGGAAATCTCGCCCCAGCGCCTGGTGCACTATCGGGAGAACTGGTACCTGGACGCTTGGTGCCATCTGCGCGAGGGTCTGCGCAGCTTCGCGGTGGACGGAGTGCGGCGCGCGGAGATTCTGGAAAGCCATGCCCGCGACGTGCCGGAGAAAACCCTGGACGCGGTGTTGGGCGCGGGTTACGGCATCTTTTCCGGAAAACGGCTGGCCTGGGCGAAGCTGCGCTTCAGCCCGCGGCGGGCGCGCTGGGTCGCCTTGGAGCAATGGCATCCGAAACAGCGCGGCAAGCTGCAGAAGGATGGCCACTATCTGCTGGATGTCCCCTATGCCGACGACCGGGAACTGGTCATGGACATCCTGCGCCATGTGCCGGAAGTGGAAGTGCTGGCGCCGGCGGGCTTGCGCGACGCGGTCGTCGACAAGCTGCGCGCGGGGCTGGAACGAATGCGGAGCGATACAGCCCCGGACTGACCAGGTTGCCGGCTTATTCCAGGTAAGCGCCCAGCTTTTCCGCCGCGGCTTCCGAAGCCACCAGGACCAGTTTCATCATCGCCCGGGTCGCGCCCACGAACAGCTTGCGTAGCACCCGTTCGTCCAGAGTGTCGAAGTCGATCTCGGCGAAGACGATGGCGGGCGCGGCCTGGCCCTTGAAGCGGTACACCGACTCCAGCAGGACGTCGCCTTCGGAGTAGAGCGGCTGGCCGAGCAGGTCGTAGCGGCCGGTAAAGGTCTTCAGGCTGTGGGGCCCCAGATGCGGCTGGGAAAACAGTTGCGACTGTTCCCGCCCGCGGAAGCTCACCAGGGCCAGATCCGACTTGCGGAATCCCTCGGCCAGACACAGGCGGATGGCCTCCTTGACCCGCTGGGCCAGCTCCCCGGCGTCGCGATAGGTCAGCAGCACAAGCTCGGAGGACTGGAAGGGCCCTTGCGCCTCGATGTGGATGTCCGGCGGCAGCATGGCCTGAAGCATGCGCGCCACCGGGCGGGGGCTGCGGAAGTTGCCGTCGGCGCGCAGCCTCACCCAGCCGGGCAATTCCACGGTCGGGCGCAGATACAGGTTCTGCATGGGATCTTCCAGCCAGAGCATGCGCCCGTCCGGCTTGACGAGACGCAAGGCGAGATCGCGCCAGTCGTCGGTGAAATCCTGGCCCTCGTCGACGATGACCGTGTCGAAGCGGTCGGCGTCGTCCATGGCCAGCGCCGCCGCGCGTTCCAGCAGCCATTCGTAGGCGTCGGGGCGGTTGAAGTCCGGCGTTTCCCCCGCTGCCCGCACGCGCTGGTCGCAGAACATGTGCAGGGTGCAGGCCAGGCCGCCGGGCGGCGCGATGCGCTGGAAGTGATCGGCCAGGGGGCGGTTGTAGCAAAGATAGAGCGGACGCCCGCCCCGCTCCAGCGCGTCGCCGTATTCAGCCAAGGCCAGCTGGGTCTTGCCGGATCCCGCCGTGCCGGTCACCCGCAGGCGGAAGGGTGCGAACTCCAGTTGCCGCGCCCAATGGGCCAGGCCGCCGGAGATGCGGGTCACCATTCCGCGCGCGCGGCCGATGAGGGCGCTGACATCGGTCTCCAGTTGCAGGATGTCGCGCAGGAAGCGGTGCGCCTGGCGCGCCGTGTCGGCCGGCTCGCCGGGGGGCAATATCTCGCCGACGATGCCGGCCAGGCGGCCGGCGTTGCCGGCGTCGACGATGCGCTCCGGGGCGATGCCGGCGGTCTGGAGTTTCCGCACGGTGTAATCCGGGCAGTAGAGCAGGTAGTCGACGGGCAGCGCTTGGCAACCCGGCCGGGCGCGCAGCTTGGCCTGGATGGCGGCGACGTTGCGCGCCATCTGCATGGGCACGCTCGTGCGCTTCTCGGCGTGGCGTTTCGCCAGGCCGTCCGGGCCCTCCTCGAGGAAACCGCTCTTCTGCTCGATGAGCAGCAAGGCGCCGGACCGGTTCACCACGACGAAATCGATCTCGCCGTAGACCGAGTAACCCCGCTCCACGTTGGTCCAGTGCACCGCGTGGTAGATCGTGTAAGCGTCGGACAACGCGGACGCGAGCAGGCCCAGCGTTTCGATCTCCCGCTGGGCCGCGCCGGTGACGGCATATTCGCGCCAACCGTCCGGAACCACATTCGCCATGCTTGCCTACTCCTCGCCGTAATCCGTCGCGAGCATAACAAGGAGCGGAAACCCGCGGGACGGCATGCGAAAATCGGCCATCCTCGAAAGCGCCACCATGACCACTCCGAAACCCTGCCCCTTCTGCGTTCTCGACCCCGCCCGCATCCTGGCCGAGGATGAACTCAGCGTGGTCTACAAGGACGGATTCCCCGTCTCGCCCGGCCACACCGTCATCATCCCCCGGCGCCATTTCGCGACCCTGTTCGAAGCCACGCCCGAGGAACAGGCCGCCCTGCTCGCTGCCCTGGCGCAAGCCAAGGCCATACTCGACGAGCGGCACCGCCCGGACGGCTACAACATCGGCATCAACCAGGGCAAGGCCGGAGGGCAGTCCGTTCCGCATCTGCACATCCACGTGATTCCCCGCTATCTGGGGGATAAGGAGGATCCGCGCGGCGGCGTGCGCTGGATTCTGCCGGACAAGGCGAAGTACTGGGATTGATTCCCGGCCGGTTGGCCGGCAACGACTGGCCGGAGTGCGGACCTAGCGCGCCGTGACGATCAGCGCCCCAGCTTGAAGCGGCTGACCAGGTCGCTCATCTCCCGCGCCAACCCCACCAGTTCCTCGCTCACGGCGCGGGTTTCCACCGCGTCGTTGGCGGTGCTGCCGGCCACCTCGCTGATGTTGGCCACACGCTGGCCGACACTCTCGGTCAAGTCGCATTGCTGTTTGACGGCCTGAGCCATCTGGGCGTTGAGATCGCGTATGTCGCCCACCTTTTCGACGATGTGATCCAGGCCATCGACGGAATCTTCCAACTGGTGGCTGTGCTGGGAAGCCGTGTCCCGCGCCTTGTGCATGACCTGCACCGCGCGGCGCGCCTCGTTGCGCAGTTGGGCGACGATGCTTTCGATGTTCTGGGTGGACTGGTGCGACTGGGTGGCCAGCTTGCGCACTTCGTCGGCGACCACGGCGAAGCCGCGTCCCATTTCGCCGGCTCGGGCCGCCTCGATGGCCGCGTTCAAGGCAAGCAGGTTGGTCTGTTCGGCGATGCCCTTGATGACGTCCAGCACATTGCTGACGTCCTGGCTGCGCTGGTCGAGTTCCTCGATCACCTGGGCCGCCTGCTGGATTTCCGCGACCAGGGCCAGAATGCCGCTGATCGCTTCCCGGGTGGCCTGGGTGCTCTGGCTGGCGTCCCTTTCCGCCTCCACCGAGGACTCCGCCGTGCGGCCGGCGCTCTTGCCCACCTCCGTGGCGATCGCCTTAAGGTCGTCGATGGTCTGGCCTGTGGCTTCGCACTCCTTCAACTGCCTGCCCGCCGCCTCGGCGGTGATTTCCGAGACCGAGGCCACCTGGTTGGCCGCCGTCGTCACCCGGCTGGACGTGTCCGCGACCAGACCGATGCTGGTGCTGAACTTGTCGAGCATGCTGTCGATGGCCTGGGCCAGGGCGCCTATCTCATCTTTCTTGCTCACGGCCAGACGGCGTCCCAGATCGGCGTTCTGTTCGATCTCGTGCATGGTCTGCCGCATGCCGAGCAGCGGCGCGACCACGATCCGCCGCAGCAGCGCGATGACCAGCGCGATGCCGGCCAGGGATAGGAGCAGGTTCAACCCGGCCACCGTCATCAGACTGTGCTTGAACTCCCTATCCAGGTCGTTGAGAGAATAGGTGGCCCGAACCGCGCCCAGCACCGTGCCCTCGGGAACCTGGTGGCAACTCAGGCAATTGGTGCCCAGATAGTTCGCGCTGGCGGTCAGCGGCTTCACCACGGTCACGAAGCGGCCGCTGGCGTCCGCATCCAAAACCGTGACGGTTTCGCCGTTGACCCCCCGTTCCTCCAAAGGCCCCTCGGGCTTCGACTCATGGGTGCTGAGTCCGGCCAGCTTGCCCGGCCCGTGGACGATGCGGACTTCCCTCACGCCGGGCATGGCCATGAATTTGGTGCGCAGGTTTTCGCGCTGATCCATGGTGCCGGTCAGCATCATGGTATTGACGCCGTCGAAGTAGGACTGGGCCAGATCCCGCGCCTTCTCCATGCCGACTTCGATGGCCAGTTGTCTTTCATTGCGCGCGGTGAGTAGCGTCGAGGTAGCCAGCGCCGCGATGAAGATCAGGGTGATGGTGATGACGATCTTCGCTTGCACCGACAATGGGTCTTTAGACATGTCGCGCTCACAATTGGTTGAAAGCCCGGAGTTCTCCGAACGAAGTTCCGGTACTTCTGTAAATACAATTAACGGTCAAGATATCGTAGAACTTTAGTGTCGCCACCGGACCTGATTGTTTTTATGGACCTGCGACGGCGGCAACGGTTTCCGCTCCGCCATGTCCGACACCGCCTCTTTTCATTGGCGGCGCAGCCGGCTTTGCGTCGGTTACTGCAAGGTCATCTGCATCGCGTAGGTGCAGAGGGTGAGCAACGGTTGGGGCAGAAGGCCGAGGGCGAGCACGGCCAGTCCATTGGCGGACAGGAGCGCCTGGATGTCCAGGGCGGGAGTGAACACCGGCGCGTCGGCCTTGGGCGTGTCGAAATAGAGTAGCTTGACCACGCGCAGATAGTAGAACGCGCCGATCAGGGAGAACATCACCGCCACCACGGCGAGCCAGGTGAAGCCCGCGCCCACCAGGGATTGCAGGATGGAAAGCTTGGCGTAGAAGCCGACGAAAGGCGGAATGCCGGCCATGGAGAACATGAGGATGACCATTAGCGCGGCAAGCCAGGGATGGCGGCTGTTGAGCCCTTTGAAGTCGTCCAGGTTCTCGGCTTCCACCCCGTTCCGGGACAGATAGACCACGAGACCGAAACTGCCCAGGCTCATCAGCACGTAGGAAATGGAATAGAACATGGCGGCGGAATAGCCGGCGAAGGTGCCGGACAGGATGCCCAGCAGCAGGAAGCCCATGTGGGAGATGGTCGAATAGGCCAGCATGCGCTTGATGTTGGTCTGCATGATCGCGGCCAGATTGCCGATGGCCAGGGACAGCACCGCCATGATCGCCAGCATGCCCTGCCATTCGCCCACGGCGGGATGCAGGCCGTCCACCAGCAGACGCATGGTGAAGGCGAAAGCGGCCAGCTTGGGCGCGGAACCGATGAACAAGGTCACGGCGCTGGGCGCGCCCTGGTAGATGTCCGGCACCCACATGTGGAAGGGCGCGACGCCCAGCTTGAAACCCAGGCCCGCGACCAGGAAAACGATGCCGAAGGCGAGCATGACGTGGTCCTTGACGCCCGCCTGCAGGATGGCCGCCATCTGCGGCAGTTCCAGGGTGCCGGTCAGGCCGTAGAGCATGGACATGCCATAGAGCAGCAGGCCGGAAGCCAGGGCGCCCAGCACGAAATACTTCATCGCCGCCTCGGTGGCCTGGGCGGATTCCCGTTGCAGAGCGACCATGGCGTAGAGGGACAGGGACAACAGTTCCAGGCCGACATACAGAACCAGGAAATGATTCGCCGAGATCATGACCATCATGCCCAGCACCGCGAACAGGGCGAGCACGAAGAATTCGCCCTTGAACAGGCCGCGCTCGCCCAGGTAATTGCGGGAATAGATCACGGCGGTCATGCCGGAGAGATAGACCATGAGCTTGAGCACGTCGCCCATGGCGTCGTCGATGAACTGGCCGCCGAAGGTGGTCTGTATCTGGGGCAGGCTGGTGAACGCGGTGATGGCCGCCGCGACCAGCAGAGTGACCAGGGTCAGCACGTAGGAAATGCTGCTGTCCTTGCTCAGCACGTCGATCAGGAGGATGGCGCAGGCCATGGCCAGCACGAATAACTCGGGCAAGGCGGGGAGGAGGTCGGGAACGGGGAAAATCATGGAAAGTTCTTCGCTCTCAGTAGGCCAGCTTGCTGTGGGCCACGTGTTCCAGCAGGTTGTTCACGGAGGCGTGCATGACCTCGGTGAAGGGCAGCGGATAGAGGCCCATGCCCAGCACGCAAAGGGCCAGCAGGCCGAGCACCACGAATTCCCGCGAATTGATGTCCGCCATGCCGGCCACATGGTCGTTCGCCACCGGGCCGAACACCACTCGCTTGTACATCCACAGGGTGTAGGCGGCGCCGAAGATCAGCGTGGTCGCGGCCAGGAAGGCCCACCAGAAATTCACCCGCACCGCCCCCAGGACCACCATGAACTCGCCGACGAATCCGGAAGTCGCGGGCAAGCCCGCGTTGGCCATGGCGAACAGCATGAAGAAGGCGGCGAAGCGGGGCATGGTATTGGCCACCCCGCCGTAGTCGGCGATCTGGCGCGAATGAACCCGGTCGTACATGACGCCGACGCACAGGAACATGGCGGCGGAGACGAAGCCGTGGGAGATCATCTGCACCAGGCCGCCCTCGACCCCCAGCGGATTGAACAGGAAGAAGCCCAGGGTGACGAAGCCCATGTGGGCGATGGACGAATAGGCGATCAACTTCTTCATGTCCGCCTGCACCAGGGCGACCAGGCCGATGTAGACCACGGCGACCAGGGACAGGGTGACGATGAGCCAGGTCAGTTCGTGGGCCGCGTCCGGCACGATGGGCAGGATGAAGCGCAGGAAGCCGTAGGCGCCCACCTTCAGGGTGATGGCCGCCAGCACCACGGAACCGCCGGTGGGCGCCTCCACGTGGGCGTCCGGCAACCAGGTGTGCACCGGCCACATGGGCACTTTCACCGCGAAGGCGAAGAAGAAGGCCACGAACAGCAGGATCTGCGCGGTCATCGCCAGGGGCAGCTTGTGCCAGGCCAGGATCTCGAAGCTGCCGCCGCTCTGGAAGTAGAGGTAGATCAGGGCCACCAGCATGAGCAGGGAGCCGAGCAGGGTGTAGAGGAAGAACTTGATGGCCGCGTAGACCCGGTTCGATCCGCCCCACATGCCGATGATCAGATACAGCGGGATCAGCATGGCCTCGAAGAACACATAGAACAGCACGCCGTCCAAGGCGCCGAACACGCCGTTGAGCAGGCCGGATTGGATCAGGAAGGCCGCCATGTACTGGGCCACCTTGTCCTTGATCACATCCCAGCCGGCCAATACCACCAGCACGGTGGTGAAGCTGTTGAGCAGGATGAAGGGCATGGAGATGCCGTCCACACCCAGCCGGTACTGGATGTTGTACATGGGCACCCACTCGGCCAATTCCTGGAACTGCATGGCGGAGCTGGACGCGTCGAAACCGTTCCACAAGGGAATGGCCACCAGGAAACCCAGCAGGGCGCCGACCAGGGCCAGGGTGCGCTGGCCGTCGGCGTTCTTGTCGCCCCCCGTGGCGAGGATGAGCACCCCGGCCAGGATGGGCACCCAGATGGCGAGGCTGATCAGGCCGATCCCTTCAAACATGTGTCGCTTTCGTCCAGGTTTTTTTCATTGTCAGCCCCGCGCGAACCAGGTGGCCAGGAGCAGCACACCGACGATCATCGCGAAGGCGTAGTGGTAGATGTAACCGGTTTGCAGATGGCGCACGACCCCGGCGATGTGGCCGACCAGGCGCGCCGCGCCATTGACGAGGGCGCCGTCGATGGCGGCCACGTCGCCCCAGCGCCACAGACGTCCGCCCAGGAAACGGGCGCCACCGGCGAAGAACCAGTCGTTGAAGTCGTCGAAACCGTATTTCTTGTCCAGAACCAGGTAGATCAGGCTGAAGCGCTTCTGGATCATGGCGGGGATGTCGGGGCGTTTCAGATAGAAGAACCAGGACAGGACGACACCGGCGGCGGCCAGCAGGAACGGCAGGCTGGTCAGGGCGTGCAGGCCCATGGCGGCGGCGCCGTGGAAATGGTGGACCAGTTCGTGCATGGCGCCGTGGTTTTCATTGACCTGGATCGCATGGCCGAACCATCCGCCGAACAGCAACGGCTCGATGGCGATATAACCGATGATCAGGGACGGAATCGCCAGCAGCACCAGCGGCAGCGTCACCACCCAGGGCGTCTCGTGGGGACAGCTATGGCCGCCATGGTGATGGCCGTGGGTATCGCCATCCTTGTCCGCCTCGTGGTCGTGGGTCTCGTGGGCGCACTGGAAACGTGACTTGCCGTGGAACACCAGGAAGTACATGCGGAAGGAGTAGAAGGCGGTGACGAACACGCCCAGGGTCACGGCGAAATAAGCGAAGCCGGAACCGGGCAGATCGGAGAACTTCACCGCCTCGATGATGGAGTCCTTGGAGTAGAAGCCGGACAGGAAAGGCGTGCCGATCAGGGCCAGGGAGCCGATCAGGGAGGTGATCCAGGTGATGGGCATGTACTTCCTCAGGCCGCCCATGTTGCGGATGTCCTGGTCGTGGTGCATGCCGATGATCACCGAACCGGCAGCCAGGAACAGCAGGGCCTTGAAGAAGGCGTGGGTCATCAGATGGAAGATGGCCACGGAGTACGCCGAAGCGCCCAGGGCCACGGTCATGTAGCCCAGCTGGGACAGGGTGGAGTAGGCCACCACCCGCTTGATGTCGTTCTGGATCACGCCCAGGAAGCCCATGAACAGGGCGGTGATGGCGCCGATGACCATGACGAAGCTGAGGGCCGTGTCGGACAGCTCGAACAGGGGCGACATGCGCGCCACCATGAAGATGCCGGCGGTGACCATGGTCGCCGCGTGGATCAGGGCGGAGATGGGGGTGGGGCCTTCCATGGAGTCCGGCAGCCACACATGCAATGGGAACTGGGCCGACTTGCCCATGGCGCCGATGAACAGGAGGATGCAGATCACCGCCATCAGGCTCCAGGGATGACCCTCGATCAGGGTGATGCTGTGGTCCGCGAACTGGGGCGCCTGCTGGAACACCTGGGCGTAATCCAGCGTGCCGAAGTAGGCCAGCACCAGGCCGATGCCCAGCAGGAAGCCGAAGTCGCCGACGCGGTTGACGAGGAAAGCCTTCAGGTTCGCGTAGATCGCGCTTTCCCGGGTGTACCAGAAGCCGATCAGCAGATAGGACACCAGGCCCACCGCCTCCCAGCCGAAGAACAATTGCAGGAAGTTGTTGCTCATGACCAGCATGAGCATGGAGAAGGTGAACAGGGAGATGTAGCTGAAGAAGCGCTGGTAGCCCGGATCGTCCGCCATGTAGCCGATGGTGTAGATGTGCACCATGAGGGAGACGAAGGTCACCACCAGCATCATCAGCACCGTCAGCCGGTCGATCAGGAAGCCGATCTCCAGATGCACGTCGCCGGACGTGAGCCAGGTGTACACCGGGCCGTTGTAGGTATTGCCCGCCTGCACGTCCTGGAAGATGAGCAGGGAAGCCAGGGAGGCGATCGCCACGCCGAGGATGGTGACCACATGGGCACCGGCGCGGCCGATCAGCTTGCCGAACAGGCCGGCGACGACGGCGCCGGCCAGGGGCGCCAGGGGAACCGTCAGGTAAAGGGTCTGCATGTCCATGGTCAACCCTTCAACCTATCGAGTTCGTCCACGTTGATGGTGCGCAGGTTGCGGAACAGCACCACCAGGATGGCCAGGCCGATGGCGGATTCCGCCGCGGCCACGGTGAGGATGAAGAACACGAACACCTGCCCCGCCGTGTCGTTGAGATAGCGGGAGAAGGCGATGAAGTTCATGTTCACCGCCAACAGCATCAGTTCGATGGCCATGAGCAGGATGATCACGTTCTTCCGGTTCAGGAATATGCCCACCACGCTGATGGCGAACAGGATGGAACCCAGGATCAGGTAATGGTTCAGGCCGATCATCACGCGTCCTCGTCGGTCTTGGGCGGCTCGGGTTTCACCGGTTTCATGGACACCATGCGGATGCGGTCGGCGCGCTTCACCTTGACCTGATCCGCCACATTCATCTGCTTGGTGTCGCCGCGCTTGCGGTGGGTCAGGGCGATGGCCGCGACCATGGCCACCAGCAGCAGCACGGCGGCCAGCTCGAAGGGATAGACGTAATCGGTGTAGATCAGCCGGCCCAGTTCCTTGATGTTGCTGTAGTCGGCGGGATGCGGGACTGGCGTGCCCAGGCCGAGATCCTTGCCGCCCAGCACCATGACCATTTCCACCACCATCAGGCCGCCCACCAGCAAGCCCGCGGGCAGGTAGCTCCAGAAGCCCTTGCGCAGCTCCTCCAGGTTGATGTCCAGCATCATCACCACGAACAGGAACAGCACCATGACCGCGCCGATGTAGACCAGCACCAGGGTGATGGCGAGGAACTCCGCCTCCAGCAGCATCCACAGGCCGGCGGCGGTGAAAAAGGCCAGCACCAGGGCCAGGGCCGAATGCACCGGGTTGCGCGCGGTGATGACGCGCAGCCCCGCCAGCAGCAGGATGGCGGAGAGGAAGTAGAAAACGAGGCTTGTGAATTCCATGTTCAGCAATCTGAAACGTGAAATGTGAAACGTGAAACGTGGCGTTTCGCGGCGGCTCTACTTTTCACGCGGCACCTTTCACTTTTCATCGGTATTTCGCGTCTTCCGCCCGGTCGCGGGCGATCTGTTGTTCGTGCTTGTCCCCCACCGCCAGCAGCATGTCCTTGGTGTAGTACAGGTCGCCGCGCTGCTCTCCGTGGTACTCCAGGATGCGGGTCTCGACGATGGCGTCCACCGGGCAGGCCTCCTCGCAAAAGCCGCAGAAGATGCACTTGGTCAGGTCGATGTCGTACACCGTGGTGCGGCGGGTGCCGTCGGCGCGCTGCTCGGATTCGATCTTGATGGCCATGGCCGGGCACACCGCCTCGCACAGCTTGCAGGCGATGCAGCGCTCCTCGCCGTTGGGATAGCGGCGCTGGGCGTGCAGGCCGCGGAAACGCGGGCTTTGCGGCGTCTTCTCCTCCGGGAACTGCACCGTGATCTTGCGCGCGAAAAAATGCCGGCCGGTCAGGGCCATGCCGCGCACCAGCTCGGTGAGCAGGAAGGTATCGAAGAAGGACTTGATCTGGGTCAGCATCGTCCTCTCCTCAATGGAACAGATAACCGATGGGGGTCTGCATGGCCGCGCCGACGACGATGATCCACACCAGGGTCACCGGAATGAACACCTTCCAGCCCAACCGCATGATCTGGTCGTAGCGGTAGCGCGGAAACGTGGCGCGGAACCAGAGGAACAGGAACAGCACGAAGGACATCTTCGCGGCGATCCACAGGAAGCCGTCCGGCAGGAACGGGAACGGCGACAGCCAGCCGCCCAGGAACATGATGCTGGTCAGGCCGGCGATCAGGATCATGTTGGCGTATTCCGCCAGGAAGAACACGGCGAAGGCCATGCCGGAATATTCCACGTGGAAGCCGGCGACGATCTCCGACTCCCCTTCCGCCACGTCGAAGGGCGCCCGGTTGGTCTCGGCCACGCCGGAGATCAGGTAGACGATGAACAGGGGGAACAGGGGCAGCCAGTACCACTGCCAGAAACCGCCCGCCTGATGGTTGACGATATCCACCAGATTCAGGCTCTGGGCCGACATCAGCACCCCCACCAGGGCGAAGCCCATGGCGATTTCGTAGGACACGATCTGGGCCGAGGAACGCAGGGCGCCCAGGAAGGCGTACTTGGAGTTGGACGCCCAGCCCGCCACCACCACGCCGTACACGCCCATGGAGGTGATGGCCATGATGTAGAGCAGGCCCGCGTTGACGTTGGCCAGCACCAGGGTGTCGGTGAACGGGAACACGGCCCAGGCCGCGAGGGCCGGCGCGATGACCAGGACAGGGCCGAGGAAGAACAGGCCCTTGTTGGCGCCGCTCGGGACGATGATCTCCTTCATGAGCAGCTTGACCGCGTCGGCGATGGGCTGCAGCAGGCCGAAATAGCCGACCCGGTTCGGGCCGATGCGCACCTGCATGTAACCGATCACCTTGCGCTCGGCGTAGGTGAGGTAGGCCACGCACAGCATCAGCGGCGCGACGATGACGACGATCTTGACCAGGGTCCAGATCGGCAACCAGGCGGGACCGAGCAGGTTCGCGATGGGGGCGAGCAGTGCGTCCATATCAGGCCTTCTCCACGCTGATGGCGCCGAAGCGGGCGCCCAGGCCGGCGGTCAGGGGATGGGCTGCGGCGACACGCACCGTGCCGTCGGCCAGACGGTCGTCCCGGTGCACGGGTAGCACCGCTTCCCAGTCGTTCTGGCGCACCCGCGCGGACTCGCCCGGATTGAGGTTCAGGCCGGCCAACTGGTCGCCGCGCATCCAGACGCAGGGCGCGGCGGCGGCGGCCGTGGCTTGCAGCGAAAACGCGCGGCGCGTGAGGGAATCGAGCTGGTTGATGGGGGTCTCGCCCAGACGCTCCAGGCCGTCCGCGACATCCAGATGGGCCGGATCGAGGGCATCGGCGCCATTGTCGAGGTGGGCGGCGATGCCTTCCTGGCCCTGGGGCAGCGCGTCGGCGCGAACGCCTTCCACGCTGTCGTAGTCGAAGCCGCCCAGGCTGAGCAGATTGCCCAGCACGCGCAGCACCTTCCAGGCGGGACGCGCATCGCCCTGGGGCTTCACCGCGCCGTGGAATACCTGCAGGCGGCCTTCCATGTTGACGTAGGCGCCGCCGGTTTCGGTGAAGGGGGCGATGGGCAGCAGCACATCGGCATAGTCCGTGGCCTGGGTCTTGAAAGCGGCCAGTTGCGCGACGAACTCGGCTTGCTCCATGGCCGCGCGCGCCTGGCCCGCGTTCGCGGCGTCCAGTTCCGGTTCGACCCCCAGCAGCAGGTAGGCGGCGCGGGGTTGCGCCAGCATCGCCTCGGCGGCCAGGCCCTTGGGACCGGGCAAGGCGCCGACCAGTTGCCCGCCCAGCGAATTCGCGGCCGGCGACAGGAAGCCCAGCGTGGCGCCGGTGGCTTCGGCGATGGTCTGGGCGAGAGCGTGCAGGGCGCGGGCGGCGGGATGGTTTTGCGCGACGGCGCCGAGCAGCACGGCCTTGCGCTGGCCCGACAGCAGGCTCGCGGCGATGGCGCGGGCGTCCGCGTCGGACTGGAAATCCGCGGGGATGCCGGACACCGGCGCGCCGGCATCCCGCAGCGCGGCGGCGATACGGGCCAGCGCGTTGGCCAGGGCGGAAGGCTTGACGATGAGCTTGCCCGCCACCTTGCACAGCAGGTTGTCGTCGGCGCTGTGCACCACGTTCAACTGGGCGCCGTGCTTGACGGCCCAGCGCAGGCGCTGGGCGATCAGGGGCTGCTCCTCGCGCAGGGTGGCGCCCACCAGCAGCACCCGCTCCAGCTTGTTCAGGTCGGCCACCGGCATGCCGAGCCAGCGCGCGCCCCGGCCCTGGGTATCCGCCGCCTGGGCCGGACGATGATCGATGTTTTCCGTGCCCAGGCCGCGCAGCAGCTTGGTGAAGAGATACAGCTCCTCCACGGTCTGGTGCGGGCTGGCGAGGCCGCCGATGGCGGCGGCGCCCTGGCCGGCGCGGATCTCGGCAAGGCGGGTGGACACCCGTTCCAGGGCATCCTGCCAGCTCACCTCGCGCCAGCTTCCGCCGTCCCGGACCATGGGCCGGGTCAGGCGCTGGTCCGAATTCAGGGCCTCGTAGCTGTAGCGGTCCCGGTCGGCGATCCAGCATTCGTTGATGGCCTCGTTCTCCTGCGGCACCACGCGGAAGACCTTGTTGCCCTTCACGTGCACCTGGACATTGGCACCCAGGCCGTCATGGGGACTCACCGACTTGCGCCGGGACAGCTCCCAACTGCGGGCGGCGTAACGGAATGGCTTGGAAGTCAGCGCACCCACCGGGCACAGCTCGATGACGTTGCCGGACAGCTCGTGGGTGACCTGGGCTTCCAGGAACGGCATCACCTCGGTGTGTTCGCCGCGGCCGGGCATGCCCAGCTCCATCATGCCGGCGATTTCCTGGCCGAAGCGCACGCAGCGGCTGCAATGGATGCAGCGGGTCATGTCGGTGGCGATGAGGGGGCCCAGCTCCTTGTCCTTCACCACCCGCTTGGGCTCCTGGTACTTCGACGCGGAGCCGCCGTAGCCCACGGCGATGTCCTGCAGTTGGCACTCGCCGCCCTGATCGCAGATGGGGCAGTCCAGAGGATGGTTGATGAGCAGGAACTCCATCACCCCCTTCTGCGCCGTGATGGCCTTGGGCGAGCGGGTCAGCACCTTCATGCCGTCGGTGACCGGCGTCGCGCAGGCGGGCAGCGCCTTCGGCGCCTTCTCCACTTCCACCAGGCACATGCGGCAGTTGGCGGCGATGGACAGCTTCTTGTGGTAGCAGAAATGGGGGATGTAGATGCCCGCCTGATTGGCGGCATCCATCACCGTCGCGCCGGGAGGAACTTCGAGTTGTTGGCCGTCGATTTCGATGAGCGGCATGTCAGTCGCCTACCATGCAACGTTTGTTTTCGATGTGGTACTCGAATTCCTGGCGGAAGTGCTTCACGAAGCTGGCCACCGGGCCCACCGCCGCCTCGCCCAGGGCGCAGATGGTGTTGCCGCCGATGTTCTTGCCGATGCGCAGCAGCTCGTCCAGATCCTCGGGCCGGCCCTGGCCGCGCTCGATGCGGTGGACGATGCGGTACAGCCAGCCGGTGCCTTCCCGGCACGGCGTGCACTGGCCGCAGGATTCCTCGAAGTAGAAGTAGGACAGGCGCTCCAGGGCCTTCACCATGCAGACGCTGTCGTCCATGACGATGACCGCGCCGGAGCCCAGCATGGAACCGGCCTTGGAGATGGAATCGAAGTCCATGGTGCAGGCCATCATGGCCTCGGCGGTGAGCACCGGCGCCGAGGAACCGCCGGGGATGACGGCCTTGAGCTGATGGCCGGTGCGCACGCCGCCGGCCATCTCCAGGAGTTCCGGGAAAGGCGTGCCCAGGGGAATCTCGTAATTGCCCGGCTTGTTGACATGGCCGGACACGGAAAACAGCTTGCTGCCGCCGTTGTTGGGCTTGCCCAGTTCCAGGAAGGCCTGGCCGCCGTGGCGCATGATCCAGGGAATGGAGGCGAGGGTTTCCGTGTTGTTGATGGTGGTGGGCTTGCCATACAGGCCGAAGCTCGCCGGGAAAGGCGGCTTGAAGCGGGGCTGGCCCTTCTTGCCCTCGATGGACTCCAGCAGGGCGGTTTCCTCGCCGCAGATGTAGGCGCCGTAACCGTGGTGGGCGTGCAGATCGAAGTCCCAGCCGGAGCCGAGGATGTCGTTGCCGAGGAAACCGGCGGCGCGCGCCTCTTCCAGCGCCCGCTGCCAGGACTCGTACTGCTCGAAGATCTCGCCGTGGATGTAGTTGTAGCCCGCCTTCGCGCCCAGGGTGTAGCCGGCGATGATCATCCCCTCGATGAGCTGGTGGGGATTGAACATGAGGATGTCCCGGTCCTTGAAGGTGCCCGGTTCGCCCTCGTCGCTGTTGCACACCACGTACTTGTCGCCGGGGAAGGCGCGCGGCATGAAGCTCCACTTCAGGCCGGTGGGGAAGCCCGCGCCGCCGCGGCCGCGCAGGGCGCTGGTCTTGACCTGGGCGATGATGTCCTCGGCCGGGGTCTTCTCGGCGAGGATCTTCTTCAGGGCCTCGTAGCCGCCGTTGGCGGTGTAGGTGGCCAAGGCAGCGGGATTCTCGAAATCCAGCGTCCAGGTGCAGACCTTGTGGTTGGGGGCGTTCAAACTCATTTCAGGTCGTCCAGGAGTTTGTCCACCGACTCGGCCGTCAACCCGGTGTGCATCGTGTGGTTGTTGTGCAGGCACAGGGGGCCATGGCCGCAGGCGCCCATGCACTCGCCTTCCTTCAGCGTGTAGCGGCCGTCCTCGGTGGTCTCGTTGAAGCCGATGCCCAGCTTGGTTTGCAGGTGTTCCGCGATCTCGTCCGCGCCCTGCAGCCGGCAAGGCAGGTTGGTGCACAGGGTCACCTTGTTGCGGCCCACCGGCGCCAGATCGTACATGTTGTAGAAGGTGGCGACCTCGTAGGCGGCGATGGCGGGCATCTCCAGATAGCCGGCCACGTACTCGATGGTGTCCTTGGACAGCCAGCCCAGCTCCACCTGGGCGATGCGCAACGCGCTCATCACCGCCGACTGCTTGTGCTCGGGCGGGTACTTGGCGACTTCCTTGTCGATGAGGGCCAGGGATTCGGGGGATAGCATGGCTTACCTGTCTATGTCGCCGAACACGATGTCCAGCGTGCCGATGATGGCGACCACGTCGGCGATCATGTGGCCGCGCGACATCTCGTCCAGGGCGGCCAGGTGGGAGAAGCCCGGCGCGCGCAGCTTGAGCCGGTAGGGCTTGTTGGCGCCGTCGGAGATCAGGTAGACGCCGAATTCGCCCTTGGAGTGCTCCACCGCCGCGTAGGCCTCGCCCTCGGGCACGTGCATGCCCTCGGTGAACAGCTTGAAGTGATGGATCAGCTCTTCCATGTTGGACTTCATGGATTCCCGGCTCGGCGGCGCCACCTTGTGGTTTTCCACGATCACCGGACCGGGGTTCTTCTTCAGCCAGTCCACACACTGGCGGATGATCTTGTTGGATTCGCGCATCTCTTCCATGCGCACCAGATAACGGTCGTAGCTGTCGCCGGTGCGGCCGACGGGAATCTCGAAATCCACGCGGTCGTACACCGCGTAGGGCTGGGTCTTGCGCATATCCCAGGCGATGCCGGAACCGCGCAAGATGGGGCCGGTCATGCCCAGGGCCTTGGCCCGGTCCGGGTCCAGCACGCCGATGCCGACGGTACGCTGCTTCCAGATGCGGTTGTCGGTGAGCAGGGTCTCGTACTCGTCCACATACACCGGGAAACGGCGCGTGAAATCCTCGATGAAATCCAGCAGGCTGCCCTGGCGGTTCTCGTTCATGCGGCGCAGGTCCGCCTCGCTCTTGCGGTGGACCACCTGATACCGGGGCATGCGCTCCGGCAGGTCGCGGTAGACCCCGCCCGGCCGGTAGTAGGCGGCATGCATGCGCGCGCCGGACACCGCCTCGTAGACGTCCAACAGATCCTCCCGCTCGCGGAAGGCATACAGGAACACGGTCATCGCGCCCACGTCCAGGGCATGGGTACCGAGCCAGAGCAGGTGATTCAGGATGCGGGTGATCTCGTCGAACATGACCCGGATGTACTGGGCGCGTTCCGGCACCTGGATGCCCAGCAGACGTTCGATGGCCATGCAGTAGGCATGCTCGTTCATCATCATGGACATGTAGTCCAGACGATCCATGTAGGGCACGGCCTGAAGGAAGGTCTTGCTCTCGGCCAGCTTTTCGGTGGCCCGGTGCAACAGGCCGATATGCGGGTCGGCGCGCTCGATCACCTCGCCGTCCAACTCCAGCACCAGGCGCAATACGCCATGGGCGGCCGGATGCTGGGGACCGAAGTTGATGGTGTAGTTGCGGATATCAGCCATGCTCAGCCCGCCCCGCCATAGTTGTCTTCGCGCAGGATGCGCGGCGTGACCTCGCGCGGGTCGATGCTCACCGGCTGGTAGATCACGCGCTTGAGGTCCGGGTCATAGCGCATTTCCACATGGCCCGAAACCGGGAAATCCTTGCGGAAGGGATGGCCGATGAAGCCATAGTCGGTGAGGATGCGGCGCAGGTCGGGATGGCCGTCGAAGACGATGCCGAACAGGTCGAACGCCTCCCGCTCGAACCAGTTGACCGCGGGCCACACCTCCACCAGCGAGGCGATGATGGGCATGTCGTCGTCCGCGCAGAAGGCGCGCAGGCGCAGGCGGTGGTTCTTGACGACGGACAGCAGGTGAACCACCACGGCGAAGCGGTCGCCCTCCCAGGCACCCTCCTTGTAGGCGGAATAGTCGACGCCGCACAGATCCATCATGAGATCGAAAGCCAGGCCCGGCTCGTCGCGCAGGATGGTCGCCACCTCGAGCCAATCCTCCGGCCGCACCTCGACCGTGACCTCGCCCAGGGCGATCTTGCTTTGGACGAGCTTATCGCCCAGCGCGTCTTCGACACGCGAGAGGAGAGCTTCCGGGGTAAGCGGCATGATGGGGGTTCTATCCTGTCAGCGGGCGATGGTACTGGTGCGACGTATTTTCTTCTGCAACTGGATCAGGCCGTACAACAGCGCCTCGGCGCTGGGCGGACAACCCGGCACATAGACATCGACGGGCACGATGCGATCGCAACCGCGCACCACCGAATAGGAGTAGTGGTAATAGCCGCCCCCGTTGGCGCAGGAACCCATGGACAACACCCAGCGCGGCTCGGTCATCTGGTCGTAGACCTTGCGCAGGGCCGGCGCCATCTTGTTGCACAGGGTACCGGCGACGATCATCAGGTCCGATTGGCGCGGACTGGGACGGAAGACGATGCCGAAGCGGTCCAGATCGTAGCGGGAAGCGCCCGCCTGCATCATTTCGATGGCGCAGCAGGCCAAACCGAAAGTCATGGGCCACAGGGAGCCGGTGCGGGTGTAGTTCACCACCGTATCCACCGTGGTGGTGACGAAGCCTTTTTCCAGGATGCCTTCGATGCCCATCGTTTACCTCATTCCCAATCCAGGGCGCCCTTCATCCACTCGTAGACGAAGCCGACCACCAGGATGCCCAGAAAAATCACCATGGCCACGAAGCCGAACATGCCCAGTTCCTCGAGGACCACGGCCCAGGGAAACAGGAAGGCGATTTCCAGATCGAACAGAATGAACAAAATGGCCACCAGGTAGTAGCGCACATCGAACTTCATGCGCGCATCCTCGAAAGCCTCGAAACCGCATTCGTAGGGAGAAAGCTTTTCCGCGTCGGGACGATGGGGCCCCAAAAGCCAACCGGCCAACATGGGAACAACCCCCACACCCAGCCCCACCAGAATGAACAGCAGAATCGGAAAATAATTCTCGAGCATGGATTCCCCGAACCGGCGCACCACCAAACACCAAGGCGCGCACCAAAGAAGGCCGCAAGTCTAGGCTTTCAACAAACTTACGTCAAGGCTAAAGCCAACAAAAAACCCATTGATATCAATGGGTTATTAAATGTCCGTAAAGTTGCATAAGGAAATTCGATGGTGCCGACGACGAGACTCGAACTCGTACGACTTTCGTCACTGCCCCCTCAAGACAGCGTGTCTACCAATTTCACCACGTCGGCCTACGACGGAATGCAAAACGCATTCCGCTGAAACTATTTCGGGATCTCGCCGGACTTGTCGGCGTTCCCCACGGGTTGCGGCATCGGCTGCGGCGCCACCGGCTGGGTGGGCTGCGCCACCGGCTTGGTTCCGGCCACATGCTTCTGGCTGGAGAAGTAGGTCAGCCCCAGGCTCGTCATGAAAAACGCGGTCGCCAGTATCGCGGTGCTGCGCGACAAAAAGTTCGCCGAGCCGCTGGCCCCGAACAGGCTGCCGGAGGAACCGCTACCGAACGCGGCGCCCATGTCGGCCCCCTTGCCATGCTGAAGCAGCACCAGCCCGACCACGGCGGCGGCCACCAGCACATGGAGAATCCAGACGATAAATTCCATTGATTACACCTTATCCAGCCCGGCAGATCGCCAGGAAATCCTCGGCGACAAGCGCCGCGCCGCCGATCAACCCGCCATCGATATCCGGCTGGGACAGCAGTTCGACCGCATTGCCGGCCTTCATGCTGCCGCCGTATTGAATGACCAGACCTTCGGCAACCGCCGCGTCCAGGGCGCGAATCTTGCCGCGAATGAAAGCATGCACCGCCTGCGCCTGCGCCGGCGTCGCGGTCTTGCCGGTACCGATCGCCCAGACCGGCTCGTAAGCCACCACGGCCTTGGCGAAGGCGGCGACGCCGCACTTGGCGATCACCGCGTCCAACTGGCGCGCGACAACTTGCTCGGTGACGCCGGTTTCACGTTCTTCCAGGGTCTCGCCCACACACAGGATGGGGGTCAGGCCCGCCGCCTGGGCGGCAGCGAACTTGTCGGCCACCACCGCGTCGGTCTCGCCATAAAGCGCGCGCCGCTCGGAATGGCCGACGATGACATAGGAACAGGCGAAATCCTTCAGCATGGCCGCGGACACCTCGCCGGTGAAGGCCCCCTTGCCATGCTGGCTCATGTTCTGCGCGCCCCAGGCCACGGCGGAACCGCTCAACTTGGCCTGCGCTTGCGCGAGGTAGGGAAACGGAACACATACCGCCACAGCGGCTTTGACGCTGCCCATGCCGGCCAGCACGCCGGACAGCAAGGCTTCGTTCTCAGCCAGATTGCCATGCATTTTCCAGTTGCCGGCTATCAGTTTGCGACGCATGGGATCTCCCTTGAAAAAGGCCGTGAATCTTAATGGGGAACCCCGCCCTGGTCAATCTCGGCGGAGGAGGCAAACCCGTGGCGAATGCGCGACATTCCGGCCACCGCGCCGGACCTTCACATGGCCGACGCCAATTCGTAACCAAGCCGTCACACTCGGCTGGCAGATTGCGCCCATGCCAGCCGTTCGCTCCGTATTCATCTCGGATGTCCACCTGGGCACCCGTGCCTGCCAGGCGGAACGCCTTCTCGATTTCCTCAAGGAACATCCCGCCCAACACCTCTACCTGGTGGGCGACATCATCGATTTCTGGAGCATGAGCCGAGGCATCCATTGGAGTCAGGCCCAGAACACGGTCATCCAGAAAATCCTGCGGCGCGCGCGCCACAACGAACAGGTCGTGTTTGTGCCGGGCAACCACGACGAGGCCTTGCGCGATTACTGCGAGACCGCCTTCGGCGACATTCACCTGGAGCGGGAATATGTGCACGAAACCGCCGACGGGCGTCGCCTGCTGCTGGTCCATGGCGACGATTTCGACCAGGTGACGCGCTACCATCGCTGGGTAGCCGTCCTGGGCGACGTGGCCTACAACCTGCTGGTGCGCCTCAACGTCTGGCTGTCCTGGGTTCGCCGCCTGCTCGGCATCGCCGGCTACTGGTCCCTGGCCGGCTACGCCAAGCGCCGGGTCAAGACCGCCTTGCAGTTCATTTTCGATTTCGAGGATTCCGTCATGCACCACGTGCGCGAACGCGGCCTGGACGGCGTCATCTGCGGCCACATCCATTGGGCCGCGCTGAAGGAAGTGGAAGGCCTGGTCTACGCGAATTGCGGTGACTGGGTGGATTCCTGCACCGCCATCGTCGAACACGAGGACGGCCGTCTGGAACTGGTCGACTGGGGCGCGCTGTCCCGGGCGCGACCGGCGCTGCGCGCGCCCCTGCCCATGGAGGCCTGATGCGCGTCCTGATGGTGTCGGATGTGTACTTCCCGCGCATCAACGGCGTTTCCACCTCCATCGAGACTTTTCGAGAGAGCCTGCCGGAACACGGCATCGAGACCCGGCTGGTGGTGCCGCGCTACGGCGCCGAGCCCGAAACGCCGGGCATCACGCGCGTTCCCAGCCGCCCGGTCTTGCGCGATCCGGAAGACCGTCTGGCCCATTACCGCGCCTTGCGCGCCAACGTGCTGAAAGCCGCCGCCGATTGCGACCTGATCCACATCCAGACACCGTTCGCCGCCCACTACGCCGGACTTCACGCCGCGCGCCGGCTGGGCAAACCGGTGTTGGCCACCTACCACACCCTGTTCGAGGAATACCTCCAGCATTACGTGACCTTCCTGCCGTCCGCCGCGTTGCGCGCGCTGGCGCGCCGGTTTTCCCGCTCCCAGTGCAACGCGCTGGATGCCGTCATCGTGCCCTCCACGGCCATGGCCGAGCGCTTGCGCGACTATGGCGTCACCGCGCCCCGGCACGTGTTGCCGACGGGTCTGCCGGCCTCGGTATACAAGCCCGGCAACCGAGCGCGTTTTCGCGCACGCCACGGAATTGCCGACGAGCGGCCCATGGCGCTGTTCGTCGGACGCGTCGCCCATGAGAAGAACATCGGCTTCCTGCTGGAAGCCGCGGCCATCGCCAAGCGCGTCCATGCCGACCTGCTCCTGGTCGTCGCCGGAGAAGGCCCGGCCAGTAGGGATCTGGCACAGCAGGCCAGGAGTCTGGGGCTGGAGGGCAACGTGCGTTTTCTCGGCTACCTGGACCGGCACAGTGAACTGCCGGACGCCTACGCGGCGGCGGACATCTTCACCTTCGCCTCGCGCACGGAGACCCAGGGGCTGGTACTGCTGGAGGCCATGGCCCAGGGCTGCCCGGTGCTGGCCCTGTCCATCATGGGTACGGCGGACATCCTTGGGCCGCAACGGGGGTGCGTGCCGGTGAAGGACGCGCCGGAGGATTTCGCCCGGGCCTGGCTGGACTTGATCGATGACACGGCCCGGCTACGCCGGCTTGGCGACGAGGCGCTGGTTTACAGCAAGGAATGGCGCGTGGACAGCATCGCGGGGAATCTCGCGCGGCTGTACCGGGATATCGGAAAAACCAGAAAGAATACGGGCGGGTAAGCGGACTGGATCAGGCCTCGTCCTGATCCAGGTATTTCTGCAGGCGACGCTCGAACACATGGCGATCGAAGCGCCATTCCTCGAGCAGATCCAGGGCCAACTCAAAGGCTTTCGCATCCAGCTGGTAAAGACGGCCCAGCTCGAAATTGGCGCCGGTCTCCAGTGTGGAGCAGAGTTCACGCAGAACCGGCGTGGCCTCGGAATCCGCGTTCTTACGGATATATTTCGCGATGTTCTTGACGGCGTTTGCCATTTCTCAGCCTTTGACTTTGCTAGCTCGGTCAAGCGACGAGCTTGATTCGGTTGCTTGCCCAGGCTAGCCGGAGGCGGGCCGTGGGCGACCCAGACACATTAGCACGTCGCCGTCACAGGAGAATGACAGAAATATGACACGGCATGCCGAGCAAGGCCAAGCACGCCCCATCCAGGGAACGCGGCGGCGGGAAACCAAGCTCAGCCGAAGCGGCCGGTGATGTAGTCTTCCGTCTGCTTCTTCTGGGGCTTAACGAACAGACTGTCGGTCTTGCCGAACTCCACCAGCTCGCCCAGGTACATGAAGGCGGTGAAGTCGGAAATACGCGCCGCCTGCTGCATGTTGTGGGTGACGATGGCGATGGTGTACTCGGCCTTCAACTCGTTGATCAGTTCCTCGATCTTGGCCGTGGAAATCGGGTCGAGGGCGGAGGTCGGCTCGTCGAGCAGCACGATTTCCGGCTTCACCGCGATGGTGCGCGCGATGCAGAGACGCTGTTGCTGGCCGCCGGACAGGGAGAGGCCGCTCTGTTGCAGCTTGTCCTTGGTCTCATCCCAGATCGCCGCCTTGCGCAACGCCCATTCGACCCGGTCGTCCATTTCCGATTTGGGCAGCTTCTCATACAGGCGAACGCCGAAGGCGATGTTCTCGTAGATGGTCATCGGAAACGGCGTCGGCTTCTGGAACACCATGCCGATCTTCGCGCGCACCAGATTCACGTCCTGCTTCTTGTCCAGCAGGTTATTGCCGTGGAAATTGATCTGCCCGTCCGCGCGCTGGCCGGGATAGAGGTCGTACATGCGGTTGAAGGTCCGCAACAGCGTGGATTTGCCACAGCCGGACGGGCCGATGAACGCGGTCACCCGGCTTTCCGCGATATCCAGCGAGACGTTGGTCAAGCCGCGAAAGTCGCCGTAATAGAAATTCAGATCGCGAATTTCCAGGATGGCAGCGCCGTCGGCGGTATTTTGTGGGGCGGACATGAAAAACTCCGTGTTCAGTCTGAGGATTTTTTGCGGAACAGCACGCGCGCGACAATATTGAGTCCGAGCACCAGCAAGGCGATCAGCAGGGCGCCGCCCCAGGCCAGATTGACCCAGTTGTCGTAGGGGCTCATGGCGAACTGGAAGATCACCACCGGCAGGTTGCCCATGGGCTGGGACATATCCGTGCTGAAGAACTGGTTGTTCAGGGCGGTGAACAGCAGCGGCGCGGTTTCGCCGGTGACGCGCGCGATGGCGAGCAGGATGCCGGTCACGACGCCCGCCTTGACCGCGCGCAGGGTGACTTTCAGGGATACCTGCCAGCGCGGCGCCCCCACCGCGAACGCGGCCTCGCGCAAGCTGGTGGGCACCAGACGCAGCATGTTCTCGGTGGTCCGCACCACCACCGGGATCGCGATCAGAGACAGGGACAGGGATCCGGCCCAGCCGGAGAAGCCGCCCATGGTCGCCACCGCGAGGGCATAGACGAACAGGCCGACGACGATGGACGGCGCAGACAACATGATGTCGGTGACGAAACGGGTGGTCGCGGCGAACTTGGACGTGGTGCCGAACTCCGCGAGATAAATCCCGGCCAGGATGCCGATGGGAGTCGAGACCAGCGTGGTCACGCCGATGATCAGCAGGCTGCCGACGATGGCGTTGCGCAGGCCGCCGCCCTCGCTGCCAGGCGCCGGAGTGTCCTGGGTGAAGAAATTCCAGCTCAGGGCGGAAAACCCGTTGTAGAACAGGGTCCAGAGAATCCACAGCAGGGCGAGCAAGCCGAAAGCCATGGCCAGCATCGACAGCGCGATACCGATGCGGTTGGTCCAGATGCGGCGGGTATACAAACTCATTTCATGGCTCCTACTTGCCTCTCACTTGCCCTGCTTGGCCGTGCCGCGATGGATCAACCAGCGCGAGAGCGCCAGCACCACGAAGGTGATGACGAACAACACCAAACCCAGGGCGAACAGCGCGGAAATATGCAGGCCGGGATCCGCCTCGCCGAACTCGTTGGCCAGGGTGGAAGCAATGGAAGTGCCGGGAGCGAAGAGACTGCCGACGATGCGATTGGCGTTGCCGATGACGAAGGTGACCGCCATCGTTTCGCCCAGGGCGCGGCCGAGGCCCAGCATGATGCCGCCGATGACGCCGACGCGGGTATAGGGCAGAACCACGTTGGTCACCACTTCCCAGGTGGTGCAGCCGACGCCGTACGCGGACTCCTTCAAGGGCGGCGGCACGGTTTCGAACACGTCGCGCATGACCGAGGCCACGAAGGGAATCACCATCAGGGACAGGACGATGCCGGCGGTGAGAATGCCGATGCCGATGGGCGGCCCCGCGAACCAGCCGCCGATCACCGGCACGTCGCCGAGGGCTTTCTGCAAGTAGGGCTGCACGTACTGGGCAAACAGGGGCGCGAACACGAACAGGCCCCAGATGCCGTAGATGATGGACGGCACGCCGGCCAGCAACTCGATGGCGGTGCCCAACGGCCGGCGCAGCCAGGCAGGACAGGTCTCGGTGAGGAACAGGGCGATGCCGAAGCTGACCGGGATGGCGATGATCAGGGCGATGACGGAAGTCACCACGGTTCCGTAGATGGCGCTCAGGGCGCCGAATTGCTCCTCCGGCACGTTCCAGACGTTGGTCCACAGGAAGGACGGGCCGAACGCCCGCAAAACCGGCATGGCCTCGATGGCCAGGGAAATCAGAATACCCGCCAGCGCCGCGAGCACGATGAAAGCGAACACCAAGGTGACCTGATGGAACATCAGGTCTTGCAGCTTGAACTTCCTGACCTGCGCGGCATGCAGGTCAACAGGCATATTCACTTCGCTCATTATTATCTGTCCTGATTCAACTATTTGTTCTCCGGAACCCCCCTGGGATGGCAAGAGCTTTCCGGAGAAAGTTCGGGCGCGAAAGCTACCCTCCGCGCCCGAACCGACACATCAGCAACTTACTTGATGTTCTTCATCTCGGCTTCGACCATCTTCACCACATTGGCGGGCAGGGGGACGAATCCCAGTTCCTCGGCCATCTTCTGGCCGTTGTTCAGGGACCAGGTGAAGAAATCGACCACACCCTTTTGGCGAGTGGCGTCCGAACCTTTTTCATAGGCCAGAACATAGGTCGCGGTGGTGATCGGCCATGCGTTCTTGTGGCTCTGGTCAAGCAGATCGGGGGCCATGCCGCGAACCTTGAAGTTGGCGCCGGAGGCGGCATCGGCCACGGCATCCTGGTTCGGCACGATGTAGTTGCCGGCCTTGTTCTTCAGGGCGACGAAGTTCATATGGTTCTTCATGGCATCGGCGATATCCACGTAACCGATGGCGCCGACGATCTTCTGGACGTTGGCGGCGACACCCGGGTTGCCCTTGCCACCCACGCCATTCACAGGCCAGTTCACGGTATTGCCGGCACCGACATCACGCATGAAGCTCATGGACTGCTTGGCCAGGTAGTGGGAGAAGGCGAAGGTGGTGCCGGAGCCATCGGAACGATGGGCGACGGTAACGGCCAGATCGGGCAGCTTCACGCCGGGATTCAATTTGGCGATGGCGGGATCGTTCCATTTTTTGATGGCGCCACGGAACAGATCGGCCGCGGTGGATCCATCAAGCTTGAGCTTGCCCGACTCGATACCGGGAATATTCACGACGATGGTGACTCCGCCCATCACCGTGGGCACTTGCACCAAACCGGCTGCGTCCAGTTCGGCTTCCTTGACGGGCGCGTCGGTGCCGCCAAAATCAACGGTCTTGGCCTTGATCTGCTTGACGCCGCCGGAAGAACCAATGCCCTGGTAGTTGACCTGGTTGCCGGTCGCGGCTTTATAGGCTTCGGCCCACTTGGTATAGACAGCGTAGGGGAAGGTGGCGCCGGCGCCGGTGATGTCGGTGGCGAAAGCGCTCGCGCTCAGCAGCATCGCGCTGGCGAGGCCCAGGAAGGCACGTTTGGTAAAAGTCATCTATTTCTCCGGAGGAACAGTCTGTTGAAAACGAAGACGATCCTACCGGTCGAATATTACAGATATATGACTTTTGTAATAAATCCCCTAGCCCGCCTAAACGCCCGCCGCCATCCGCACAGCGCCGGCGATGTGCTCGGCGGTGCGCTTGACCTGGACTTCGTCGCGGCCTTCCACCATGACCCGGATAAGAGGTTCGGTGCCCGAAGGACGCAGGACCACCCGGCCGGTTTCGCCCAGCTCCGACTCCACCTCGGCGACGGCCTGACGCACGCATTCCTGACCGTTGAGCACGAAGCCCTTGGCGACGCGCACATTGACCAGAATCTGGGGGAAGGCGGGACAGTCCCGCGCGTATTCCGCCAGGGTGCGGCCGGAACCTTTCAGCGCGGTCAGAACCTGCAACGCGGAAACGATGCCGTCCCCAGTGGTGTGCTTGTCGAGGCAGAGGATGTGTCCTGAAGACTCGCCGCCGAGCAGCCAGCCATGCTGCTGCATGAGTTCCAGGACATAGCGGTCGCCGACCTTGGCGCGCTTGAAGTCGCAGCCCAGCGCCTTGAATGCCAGTTCGGCTCCCAGGTTTGTCATCAGGGTGCCCACCACGCCGCCGGAAAGGTTGCCGCTTTCCTTGCGGTAGCGGGCGATGACATAGAGCAGGATGTCGCCGTCCATGACCTGACCCGCGGCGTCCGCCATCATCAGGCGGTCGCCGTCGCCGTCCAGGGCCACGCCGACATCGGCGCGATGCTTGCGCACCGCGCGGGACAGGGCCTCGGTATGGGTGGCCCCGCATTCCTTGTTGATGTTCATGCCGTTCGGTTCGTTGCCGATGGCGATGACGTCCGCGCCCAGTTCATGAAATACGTGGGGCGCGATGTGATAGCCGGCGCCGTTGGCGCAGTCCACGACGATGCGCATGCCGCGCAAATCCATATCGGACGGATAGGTGCTCTTGCAGAACTCGATATAGCGCCCGGCGGCGTCGTCCACCCGTTTCACCCGGCCCAACTGCTTGGAGGGCGCGGTTTTCATGGGACATTCCAGTTCCGCCTCGATGGCCAGCTCGACTTCGTCGGGCAGCTTGGTGCCGGACGCGGAGAAGAATTTGATGCCGTTGTCCTCGAAAGGATTGTGGGACGCGGAAATCACCACGCCGGCCTGAAGTCGCAGCGCGCGCGTCAGATAGGCTACGCCCGGCGTCGGCATGGGTCCGGTCAGGCGCACGTCCACGCCGGCGGCGGTAAGCCCCGCCTGCAGGGCGGATTCCAGCATGTAGCCGGATATCCGGGTGTCCTTGCCGATCAGCACGGCGGGGTGCTCCCCGTGCAGACTGTCGTGTTCCGCGGCCACCAGCACCTTGCCGGCGGCATAGCCCAGACGCATGGCGAAATCCGGGGTGATGGGGTCTTCGCCTACCCGACCGCGCACGCCGTCGGTTCCAAAATACTTCCTGCTCACGTTGTTTCTCCCGATTCCTGTACCGCCAACTCGCGCCATAGCCGAATGGCATCCACGGTTTCCCGCACATCGTGCACTCGCACCATGGCCGCGCCCCGCTGAACGGCGAGCAAAGCGGTCACGACGCTGGGCAGGAGCCGATCCGTGGTCCCGCGCCCGGTCAGGGCGCCGAGGATGGACTTGCGCGACAGCCCCACCAGCACGGGAGCCATATCGGTCAATGACGGCAGATTCTTGAATAGCGCCAGATTATGTTCCACCGTCTTGCCGAAGCCGAAACCCGGGTCGATGGCCAGTCGATCCTTGGCGATACCCAGGGCTTGGGCGGCCAGCAGGCGCCGCTCCAGGTAGGACGCCACCTCCGCCACCACGTCCAGATAGGATGGATCGACCTGCATGGTCTGGGGCGTGCCGCGCATATGCATGACGCACAAGCCGCACTCCGACCGCGCGACCGCGTCCCAGGCGCCCGGCGCCTCGAAGCCGCGCACATCGTTGATCATGTCCGCGCCGGCTTCCAGGGCGGCGGCCATGACCTCGGGCTTCATGGTATCCACGGAAACCGCCGCGCCCGCGTCCCGCAAACCCCGCACCACGGGCAAAACCCGCGCCAATTCGTCTTCCACACTGACCGGGGCGCTACCCGGCCGCGTCGACTCGCCGCCGATATCCAGAATATGCGCCCCGTCTTCCTGGAGCTTCAACCCGTGTTCCACCGCCCGCTCCGCCGAGAAATAGCGGCCGCCATCGGAAAAGGAATCCGGCGTGACATTGACGATGCCCATGACCAAGGGTTGGTCCAGGGGGAAAAGGAAACGGCCGCAACGGAACATGGGGAAACTTCAACCAAGTGAGCCGGAATGAACGAGGGGCGGAATACCGCCCCTCGCAGGATAACGAACTACCCGACAAAGCCGGGCTTCATGCCTCCTCGGCCGGCGTCGCGGTGGGGGCCGGCGCGCTGGGCGGCGGATTGCCCGCGCTGGAAGCGGGCGGGGAGACCGGCTTGGGCGGACGCGGCTCCTGTCCGGCCATGATGTCGTCGATCTGATCGGAATCGATGGTTTCCCATTCCAGCAGCGCGCGCGTCATGCGCTCCACCTTGTCCCGGTTCTCTTCCAGAATTTTCCGCGCCAGACCGTACTGCTCGTCGATGATGCGGCGCACCTCGGCGTCCACCTTGCGCAGGGTTTCCTCGGACACACTCTTGTGGGTGGTGACGGAACGGCCCAGGAACACTTCGCCTTCCTCCTCGCCATAAACCATCGGTCCCATCACATCCGACATGCCCCATTGGGTCACCATGCGCCGGGCCAGATCGGTGGCGCGCTGGAAATCGTTGGAAGCGCCGGTGGTCATCTGGTTCATGAACAGTTCCTCGGCGATCCGCCCGCCGAACAATACGGCGATGGTGGACAGCAGTCGGGTGCGGTCCTGGCTATAGCGGTCCTCGGTGGGTAGCTGCATGGTCACGCCCAGGGCGCGGCCGCGCGGGATGATGGTGACCTTGTGCACCGGATCGGTCTTCGGCGTCAGTTTCGCGACCACGGCATGGCCGGACTCGTGGTAGGCGGTGTTCTTGCGCTCCTCCTCGGGCATGACCATGGAACGCCGTTCCGCGCCCATCATGATCTTGTCCTTGGCGCGCTCGAAGTCGCCCATGTCCACCACGCGCTTGTTGCCGCGCGCGGCGAACAAGGCCGCCTCGTTGACCAGATTGGCCAGGTCGGCGCCGGAGAATCCGGGCGTGCCGCGGGCGATGATGTCGGCCTTCACATCCTGGCTCATGGGCACCTTGCGCATGTGCACCATGAGGATCTGCTCGCGGCCGCGGATGTCCGGCAGAGGCACCACCACCTGGCGGTCGAAACGGCCGGGGCGCATGAGAGCGGGGTCGAGCACGTCGGGACGGTTGGTGGCGGCGATGACGATGACGCCCGCCGTCGCCTCGAAGCCGTCCATTTCCACAAGCAACTGGTTCAGGGTCTGTTCCCGCTCGTCGTTGCCGCCGCCCAGGCCGGCGCCGCGCTGGCGGCCCACCGCGTCGATCTCATCGATGAAGATGATGCAGGGCGATTGTTTCTTGGCCTGCTCGAACATGTCGCGCACCCGGGCCGCGCCCACGCCCACGAACATTTCCACGAAGTCGGAACCGGAGATGCTGAAGAACGGCACCTTGGCCTCGCCGGCGATGGATTTCGCCAGCAGGGTCTTGCCGGTGCCGGGCGACCCCACCATCAGCACGCCGCGCGGGATGCGCCCACCCAGTTTTTGGAAGCGGGACGGGTCGCGCAGAAATTCCACCAGTTCGCCGACCTCCTCCTTGGCCTCGTCGCAACCGGCCACGTCGGCGAAGGTCACGGTATTGCTGTCCTGGTCCAGCAGGCGCGCCTTGCTCTTGCCGAACGAGAATGCGCCGCCCTTGCCGCCCCCCTGCATCTGGCGCATGAAGAACACCCACACGCCGATCAGCAGCAGCATGGGGAACCAGGAAACGAAGATGCTCATGAGCATGGATGGCTGCTCTTCCGGCTTGGCTTCGATCTGCACGCCGTTCTTGAGCAGGTCGGAGACCAGCCAGGGATCCGACGGCGCATAGGTGGTGAAGCGCCGGCCATCCGCCTGGACGCCCCTCAGGACATGTCCCTCGATGGTGACCTTGGTCACCTGCCCCTGCCGCACCGATTCGATGAACTGGGAATAATCCATCTGGGACTGGGCGGTCTGGCGGGTGTTGAATTGGTTGAATACCGTCATCAGGACCAGCGCAATGACCAGCCAGATGGCGACATTCTTGAATAAGTTGTTCAATTTGACTCCTTTGCGGAAAAAACTCCGCAGGGATAAGAAGTTAGTTCAATTCCACGTCTGCTTCAATCTTCGCGCGCACTTTCCGCCTGTTCCGCCCGCAAGGTTCGCCCCAGGAGATACACCTCCCGGCTACGATCCCGCGATGCCTTGGGCTTGCGCACCACCACCACGCGGAAAACGTCGCGCATCGACCTCACGTAATCCTCGAAACCCGCGCCCTGAAAAACCTTGACCACGCAAGCCCCCGTGGGGTTCAACCATTTTGCCGCGAAATCCAGGGCCAGTTCCGCCAAGTGGTAGCTGCGAGCCTGGTCCGCCACGTTGACTCCGGTGATATTGGGGGCCATATCGCTTAATACAAGATCGACACGATGGCCGCGCAGCAGCGTTTCCAAACGCTCAAGGGTGGCCTCCTCCGTGAAATCCCCCTGCAGGAAGTCGACATGGTTCAATCCGGTCATTTCCAGCAGATCGATCCCGACGATGCGCCCCTGCTCCTTCATGCGCTCGGCCGCCACCTGACACCAGCCGCCGGGCGCGCAGCCCAGGTCGACCACCACCGCGCCGGGCCTGAGCAGTTTGTCCTTGTCGTCGATTTCCATCAGCTTGTAGGCCGCCCGGGAACGGTAGCCCTGTTCCACCGACTGGCGCACGTAGAAATCGCGGGCATGTTGGTGATGCCATGCATGGGTTTTGGCTTGTCTTTTCATGGGCTACTATCGGTTATTTTTCGGGGGCCATATGGGAAAAACAGCGGAAAAAGCGACGGTCAAGCAATTGCAGGAACTTACACCCGAACAGCGCAAGTTTCTGAAAGCCCAGGCCCATTCCCTGAAACCCGTGGTCATGATCGGCGCGCAAGGCCTCACCGAAGCGGTCGCTCTTGAAGCGGGTCGCGCGCTCGCCGCCCACGAACTGATCAAGATACGGGTGCTGGGGGATGACCGGGAGGCGCGGGAATCCTATCTTGCCGAACTCTGTTCGACCTTGGGCGCGGCGCCGGTGCAACACATCGGCAAGCTTCTGTTGCTCTACCGTCCCGCCGAAAAACCGAAACTCCGCCTACCTTGAATGCTGTTTGGCCACCAAGGCCAGGCCCAACAGGCTTTGTATCAGGTACACCACACTGGAGATGCCGTGCCAGGTCGCGAAACGGTCGCGCAGCAGGCTCTCCATCACATCCTTGGGCAGAGCGGCTTCCTTGAGCCGGGCCATGATCGGCTGGATGCCGAAATGCCCGGCCAGGGTCAGCAGCAGCATCAACACCACGATCCAGAAGAACCCCTGCCGCAAGGCATCGCCGCCGGAACGCGACAGGCGGAACAACAGCAGCCAGGCGCCGCAGACGATGCCCACCCAGGCCACGATGCCGAACATCTTGCCCGCCAGCATGCCGGCCAGCATCCGGTCTTCCAGGTTGTAGAAGAGAACCGGCGCGGCCAGATAGCCCACGGCCCACATCCCGCCCACCCAGAGCGCGACGGCCCAGGCGGCAAGAAGATCGGGGAGACGCTTCATCAGAGGTAATGCACGTCGACGATCTCGTAGTGGCGCAGTCCGCCGGGCGCGTGCACATCGGCCACATCGCCGGCGTATTTGCCGATCAAGGCGCGAGCGATGGGGGAGCTGACGGAAATCTTGCCATCCTTGATGTCCGCCTCGTCGTCGCCGACGATCTGGTACCTCACCTCGTCGCCGGATTCCGCGTCCACCAGTTCCACCGTGGCGCCGAAGACCACTCGGCCCTCGGCGTCCAGGTGGCGGGGATCGATGATCTGGGCATTCGCCAGCTTGCCTTCGAGTTCCTTGATGCGCCCCTCGATGAAGCCCTGCTTTTCCTTCGCGGCATCGTATTCGGCGTTCTCGGACAGATCGCCGTGGGAACGCGCCTCGGCGATGGCGGCGATGACATTGGGCCGCTCCACGCTTTTCAGCCTTTGCAATTCGCCGCGCAATTTCTCGGCGCCGACCACCGTCAGGGGGACTTTGTTCATACGGGGACCTCTTGCTGTTTTAGTGCAGACGCTTGTGCAGTTCTTGCAAAGGATAGACGCTGATGTCGCGCCGTTCCTTCATGCCCAGGCAGGCGGCCTTGGCCCCCGCCAACGTCGTGAAATAGGGAATGTTCTGGCTCAGGGCCGCCGCGCGGATCGCGAAGGAATCCTTCATCGCCCGCTTGTCTTCCACCACATTGATGATCAGCTGGATTTCCCGGTTCTTGATCATGTCGACGATATGGGGACGGCCCTCCGTCACCTTGTTGACCCGGTTGACGGGGATCTCGGCGCCGCCGATGGCGCGGGCCGTGCCGCTGGTCGCGAACAGCTTGAAACCCAGCTCGTGGAGATAGGCGCCGATCTCCACCACCTGGGGATGTTCCGGGTTGCGCACGGAGATGAATACGTTGCCTTCGCGCGGCAGCTTGACGCTGGCGCCGTACTGGGACTTGAGGAAGGCTTCGCCGAAGCTCTCGCCCACGCCCATGACTTCGCCGGTGGATTTCATTTCCGGCGTCAGGATGGGGTCCACACCCGGAAACTTGCGGAAGGGGAAAACCGCCTCCTTGACCGAATAGTAGGGCGGAATGATTTCCCGCTCGGCGCCCTGCTCCTTCAAGGTCTTGCCAGCCATGCAACGCGCGGCGATCTTCGCCAGTTGCCGGCCGGTGGCCTTGGAGACATAAGGCACGGTACGGGACGCGCGCGGGTTGACTTCCAGCACGTAGACCTCGGCGGCTTCGCCCTTGCCCTTGATGGCGAACTGCACGTTCATCAGGCCGACCACGTTCAGCGCCCGGGCCATGGCCACGGTCTGGCGGCGCAACTCGTCCTGGATCGCCGGGGACAAGCTGTACGGCGGCAGGGAACAGGCGGAATCGCCGGAATGCACGCCTGCCTGCTCGATGTGTTCCATGATGCCGCCGATCAGAACCTGGTCGCCATCGGACAGGGCATCCACGTCCACCTCGATGGCGTCGTTCAGGAAACGGTCCAGCAGCACGGGGGAGTCGTTGGAGACCTTGACCGCCTCCCGCATGTAGCGTTGCAGGTCGGCTTCCTCCCGCACGATTTCCATCGCGCGGCCGCCCAGCACATAGGAAGGACGCACCACCAGCGGATAGCCGATCTCGGCGGCCAGACGGATGGCCTCGTCCTCGGCCCGCGCGGTACGGTTGGGCGGCTGCAGCAGGCCCAGTTCCCGCAGCATTTTCTGGAAGCGTTCCCGGTCCTCGGCGGCGTCGATCATGTCCGGCGTGGTGCCGATGATGGGTACGCCGTTCTTCTCCAGATCCCGCGCCAACTTCAACGGCGTCTGGCCGCCATACTGGACGATGACGCCGACCGGCTTCTCGATGCGCACGATCTCCAGCACGTCTTCCAGGGTCAGCGGCTCGAAGTAGAGGCGGTCGGAGGTGTCGTAGTCGGTGGAAACGGTTTCCGGGTTGCAGTTGACCATGATGGTCTCGTAGCCGTCCTCGCGCATGGCGAGGGCCGCGTGCACGCAACAGTAGTCGAACTCGATGCCCTGGCCGATGCGATTGGGGCCGCCGCCCAGCACCATGATCTTCTTGCGCTGGGAGGGATTCGCCTCGCATTCCTCTTCATAGGTGGAATACATGTAGGCCGTGGAAGTGGCGAATTCCGCCGCGCAGGTATCCACCCGCTTGTAGACCGGATGGATATCCAGTTCCCAGCGCCGCGCACGCACGGCATGCTGGTCGGTGCCGAGCAGCCAGGCAAGCCTGCGGTCGGAGAAACCGTTGCGCTTGAGCACGAACAGTTCATCCCTGGACAGGTCGCTCAGGGCGTGGCCGGACAGCGCCTTTTCCTGCCTCACCAGGTCTTCGATCTGGGCCAGGAACCAGGGGTCAATCTTGCTCGCCAGTTGGACATCCGCGAAGCTCATGCCGATGCGCAAGGCGTCCGCCACGTACCAGAGCCGCTCGGGACCGGGGTTGCCCAGTTCCGCCTCGATCTCGTCTTCGTCCGCGCTCTTCTCGTCCAGACCGTCCATGCCGGTCTCCAGACCGCGCAGGGCTTTTTGCAGAGACTCCTGGAAGGTGCGGCCGATGGCCATGACCTCGCCCACGGATTTCATCTGGGTGGTGAGGCGATCGTTCGCCTGGGGAAACTTCTCGAAGGCGAAGCGCGGCACCTTGGTGACCACGTAGTCGATGGAAGGCTCGAAGGAAGCCGGCGTCGCGCCACCGGTGATCTCGTTGCGCAATTCGTCCAGGGTGTAGCCCACGGCCAGCTTCGCCGCGATCTTCGCAATGGGGAAGCCGGTGGCCTTGGACGCCAGCGCGGAGGAGCGCGACACGCGCGGGTTCATCTCGATGACGACGATGCGCCCATCCTCGGGGCTAATGGCGAATTGCACGTTCGAACCGCCGGTGTCGACGCCGATCTCCCGCAGCACGGCGATGGAGGCGTTGCGCAGGAGCTGGTATTCGCGATCCGTCAGGGTCTGGGCCGGCGCGACGGTGATCGAGTCGCCGGTATGCACGCCCATGGGATCCAGATTCTCGATGGAGCAGACGATGATGCAATTGTCGGCATGGTCGCGCACCACTTCCATCTCGAACTCTTTCCAGCCGATCAGGGATTCCTCGATCAGGAGTTCCTTGGTGGGCGAGGCCTCCAGTCCCCGTTCGCAGATGGTGACGAATTCTTCCATGTTGTAGGCGATGCCGCCGCCGCTGCCGCCCATGGTGAAGGAGGGCCGGATGATGGTGGGGAAGCCGATGCCCGCCTGGATCTGCATGGCTTCCTCCATGCTATGGGCCAGGGCGGAACGCGGGTTGGCAAGGCCGATGCGGGCCATGGCCTGTTTGAATTTTTCCCGGTCTTCCGCCTTGTCGATGGCCTCCTTGGAGGCTCCGATCAGGGTCACGCCGTATTTTTCCAACACGCCGTGCTTGGCCAGATCCAGCGCGCAGTTCAACGCGGTTTGTCCGCCCATGGTGGGCAGGATGGCATCCGGCCGCTCTTTCTCCAGGATGCGCTCCACGGTCTGCCAGTTGATCGGCTCGATATAGGTGGCGTCCGCCATCTCCGGGTCGGTCATGATGGTGGCGGGATTGGAGTTCACCAGGATGACCCGGTAGCCCTCTTCCTTCAGCGCCTTGCAGGCCTGGGCGCCGGAATAGTCGAACTCGCAGGCCTGGCCGATGACAATGGGGCCGGCACCGATGATGAGTATGGAATGAATGTCTGTACGCTTGGGCATCGCGCTTCTGCTTATCGAGCTTGTTGAGCCTGATGATCCCGCATCATGGCGATGAAGCGGTCGAACAGGTAGGCCACGTCGTGGGGACCGGGGCTTGCCTCGGGATGTCCTTGGAAACTGTATGCGGGGACGTCGGTCCGGGCGATGCCCTGCAGGGAGCCATCGAACAAGGACACATGCGTGGCGCGCAGATTGTCGGGCAATGTTGCCGCGTCCACGGCGAAACCGTGGTTCTGGCTGGTGATCATGACCCGCTTGCTGTCCAGATCCTGTACCGGATGGTTGCCGCCATGGTGGCCGAACTTCATCTTGATCGTGCGCGCGCCGGACGCCAGGCCGAGCAACTGGTGCCCGAGGCAGATACCGTAGGTAGGAATGCGCGCGGCGAGAATCTCCTGGATCGCGCGGATGGCGTAATCGCAGGGTTCCGGGTCGCCCGGGCCGTTGGAAAGGAAAATACCGTCCGGATTCATCGCGAGCGCATCTGCGGCGGTTGTCTGCGCGGGGACAACCGTCACCCTGCAACCGCGGCTGGTCAACATGCGCAGAATGTTGCGCTTGATACCGAAATCGTAGGCCACCACGTTGAAACTCGACTCAACGGACTCGGCGAACCCCTTGCCCAGCGCCCACTCACCCTCGCGCCAGTGATGCGTCTTCTCGCAAGTCACCACCTTGGCCAAGTCCTGTCCCGCCATATTCGGACATGATCTGGCGTGGTCCAGGGCGGCGGCCTCATCTATGGCGCCCGCCATGATGCAACCATTTTGCGCGCCTTTTTCCCGCAACAAGCGGGTGAGTTTGCGCGTATCGATACCCGCGATCGCCACCACGTTATGGGCCTTGAGATAATCAGGCAGGCTGCGTGTCATGCGGAAATTGCTGGCCAACAAAGGCAGGTCGCGGATGATCAGCCCAGAAGCGTGAATGCGCTCCGATTCCTCGTCTTCCCCGTTCGTTCCCACATTGCCGATGTGCGGATAGGTCAGGGTTACGATTTGTCGACTATAGGAAGGGTCGGTGAGAATTTCCTGATAGCCGGTCATGGAGGTATTGAAAACCACCTCACCGATGCCGGTACCCCCGGCACCGATACCATAGCCGCAGAACACCGTACCGTCGGCCAATGCAAGAATCGCGGGCGCGAACGCAGACAAGATAACCCCTGGTCCAGATGTGACAAGCGGGACGGACTGACGTCCATCCCGCTCGGTTGAAATGTGGCGCGATTATACGTTTGCGCCGAACAACGCTCAACCTGACTTCGATATCAGGTTTCTACAAAAGCGAAAGCGCCGCATCTATGAGATGCGGCGCTTAAGGGTGTAGGAGTCTGGCGATGACCTACTTTCGCCGGCGAAGTACCGACTATCATTGGCGCGGGGGCGTTTCACGGTCCTGTTCGGGAAGGGAAGGTGTGG
>JBGAFI010000013.1:0-153319 GCA_044227325.1 Thiobacillaceae bacterium
AGATGGTGATGCCTGGCGACAACATCAGCATCACCGCCGCGCTGATCGCCCCGATCGCCATGGAAGAAGGCCTGCGCTTCGCCATCCGCGAGGGCGGTCGCACCGTCGGCGCCGGCGTCGTCGCCAAGGTCATCGAGTAAATAGTTGATTTTTTTCCGAAAGGGCGGGTAGAATCCCGCCTTTTCCTGTTTCGGGAACCGCAATGCAAAGCCAGAAAATCCGCATCCGTCTCAAGGCTTACGATTACAAGCTGATCGACCAATCGGCCATGGAGATCGTGGATACCGCCAAGCGTACCGGAGCCGTGGTCAAGGGGCCCGTGCCGCTGCCCACCGCCATCGAGCGTTTCGATATCCTGCGTTCGCCCCACGTGAACAAGAGTTCCCGTGATCAGATGGAAATCCGCACCCACAAGCGTTTGATGGACATCATCGATCCCACCGACAAGACCGTGGATGCGCTGATGAAGTTGGACCTGCCCGCCGGTGTGGATGTCGAGATCAAGCTTCAGTAATTGGCCGTATTGATTGAAGGCCTGGGGGTCGGCCAAAGACCCCGATTTTGAACCTGCCGGCCAATTGAAGTCGGCGCCTTAAGTGAAGGAAACTAGAAAATGAGTCTAGGCCTTGTCGGTCGGAAGATCGGCATGACCCGCATTTTCGCCGAGGATGGCGCGTCCATCCCGGTGACCGTGCTGGACGTGTCGAACAACCGCGTCAGCCAAGTCAAGACGACCGCCACGGACGGCTACACCGCCCTCCAGGTCGCCTATGGCAAGCGCAAACCCAGTCGCATCACCAAGCCTGTCGCTGGTCACCTCGCCAAGGCGGGTGTGGATGCCGCCATCGGCATGACCGAGTTTCATGTGGGCGAGGATGTGCTGTCCCAATACCAGCCGGGTACCGCGATCAGCGTGGAAATCTTCCAGGCGGGTCAGATGGTGGACGTTTCCGGTGTGACCCAGGGTAAGGGGTTCGCCGGCACCATCAAGCGTCACCACTTCGGTTCCCAGCGCGCCACCCACGGCAACTCCCGTTCCCACAATGTGCCCGGCTCCATCGGTCAGGCGCAGGATCCGGGTCGAATCTTTCCCGGTAAGCGCATGTCCGGTCATTTGGGCGCCGTGAACCGCACCATCCAGAATCTCGAGGTGGTGCGTGTGGATGCCGAGCGTCAGCTACTGTTGATCCGCGGTGCCGTGCCCGGCGCCAAGGGTGGCGATGTGGTCGTGCTGCCCGCCGTGAAAGGAGCCGCGTGATGGATCTCAAGCTTATCAATGATCAGGGTCAGGACGCGGGCGCGGTCAGCGCCGCCGATACCCTGTTCGGCCGTGAATACAACGAGGCGCTGGTGCATCAGCTGGTGACCGCCTACATGGCCAACGGCCGTAGCGGTGACCGCGCCCAGTTGACCCGCGCCGAGGTGCGCCACAGCACCAAGAAGCCGTTCAAGCAGAAAGGCACCGGCCGCGCCCGTGCCGGTATGACTTCCTCGCCCATCTGGCGCGGAGGCGGCCGCACCTTCCCGAACAAGCCGGATGAGAATTTCACCCAGAAGGTGAACCGTAAGATGTTCCGCGCCGGTATCGCCACCATCCTGTCGCGTCTGGTCCAGGACGGTCGTCTGTCCGTGGTCGAAAGTCTGGGTGTGGATTCCCCCAAAACCAAGCTGCTGGCCGGCAAGCTCAAGGGCATGGGCATGACCGATCGCGTGCTGATCATCTCTCCGGTGGTCGATGACAACCTGTGGCTGTCCGCGCGCAACATGCACAACGTGCTGGTGCTCGAGCCCCAGCAGGCCGATCCGGTCAGTCTGGTCCGTTACGATCGCGTCCTCATGACCCGCGACGCGGTCAAGTCCTTCGAGGAGATGTACGCATGAACACCGTGCAGATGAAAGAGGAGCGCTTGCTCCAGGTCATCCTGGCGCCGGTGATCTCCGAAAAGGCGACCATGCTTGCCGATAAGCGCGAACAGGTCATCTTCCGTGTCGCCACCACCGCCACCAAGCCCGAGATCAAGGCCGCCGTCGAGTTGCTGTTCAAGGTTCAGGTGAAGGACGTGCAAGTGGCCAACGTGAAGGGCAAGAACAAGCGTTTCGGCCGCTTCAACGGCCGCCGTTCCGACTGGAAGAAGGCCTATGTGTGCCTGCAGCCGGGTCAGGAACTCAACTTCGCCGCGGGAGAATAAGCCATGCTGGTAAAAGTCAAACCGACCTCCGCAGGCCGTCGCTCCCTGGTCAAGGTTGTGACGCCCGGTCTGCACAAGGGCAAGCCCGAGGCTTCCCTCGTCGAAAAGCAGAATCGCAAGTCGGGCCGCAACAACAACGGCCATATCACCACGCGTCACAAGGGCGGCGGTCATAAGCAGCACTACCGTATCGTCGACTTCAAGCGCAACAAGGACGGCATCGCCGCCAAGGTCGAGCGTATCGAATACGATCCGAACCGCAGCGCCCATATCGCCCTGCTTTGTTACGCCGACGGCGAGCGTCGCTACATCATCGCCCCCCGCGGCATCGAAGCCGGCGCCACGCTGATGAACGGCGCCGAGGCGCCGATCAAGCCGGGCAACTGCCTGCCTTTGCGCAACATCCCCGTGGGTTCCACCATCCACTGCATCGAGATGATGCCCAACAAGGGCGCGCAGATCGCGCGTTCCGCCGGCGCCAGCGTGCAGTTGCTGGCGCGGGAAGGCAGTTATGTCCAGTTGCGTTTGCGCTCCGGTGAAATCCGCAAGGTGCACGTCGATTGCCGCGCGACCCTGGGCGAAGTGGGCAACGAGGAGCACAGCCTGCGTTCCATCGGCAAGGCCGGCGCGAACCGCTGGCGCGGCATCCGTCCCACCGTGCGCGGCACCGCGATGAACCCCATCGACCACCCGCACGGCGGTGGCGAGGGCCGTACCGGCGAAGGCCGCGTGCCGGTCTCTCCGTGGGGACAGCCCACCAAGGGCTATCGCACTCGTAACAACAAGCGTACCGACGGCATGATCGTGCGCCGCCGGCATAAAGCTTAAGAGGTGAGTTGATATGGCTCGTTCCGTTAAAAAAGGCCCCTTCGTCGACGGGCACCTGATGAAAAAAGTGATGGCCGTGCTGGCCACCGGTGACAAGAAGCCGGTGAAGACCTGGTCGCGCCGCTCCACCGTCCTGCCCGATTTCATCGGCCTGACGCTGGCCGTGCACAACGGCAAGCAGCACATCCCCGTGTTCGTCACGGAAAACATGGTTGGACACAAGCTCGGCGAATTCTCGCTGACCCGGACTTTCAAGGGTCACGCCGCCGACAAGAAGTCCAAGAAGAAGTAAGGAGAGCAGCGATGCAAGTCTCAGCAATTCTGCGCGGCACGCGGCTTTCCTCCCAGAAGGCCCGTCTTGTCGCCGACATGGTGCGCGGCAAGCGCGTCGACCAGGCCCTCAATATCCTGACCTTCTCGCCCCAGAAGGCGGCCTTCACCATCAAGAAGGTGCTCGAGTCGGCCATCGCCAACGCCGAGCACAACGAAGGCGCCGACATCGACGAATTGATGGTCAAGACCATCTATGTGGATCAGGGTCCGACCCTCAAGCGCTTCACAGCGCGTGCCAAGGGCCGTGGCAACCGTATTAGCAAACCGACCTGTCACATTACCGTGACGGTTGGCGACTGAAGGAAGGCACATGGGACAGAAGATTCATCCGACCGGCTTCCGGTTGAGCGTCAACCGGGGTTGGACCTCCAAGTGGTTCGCGAGCAGCAAGACCTTCGCCACCACGCTTAACGAGGACATCAAAGTCCGCGCGTTTCTGAAGAAGAAGCTCGCGCATGCCTCCATCAGCAAGATCATCATCGAGCGTCCGGCCAAGAACGCGCGCATCACGCTGTTCTCTTCCCGTCCCGGTGTCGTCATCGGCAAGAAGGGCGAGGATATCGAGTCTCTGCGCAAGCAGCTCAACGCGCTGATGTCGGTTCCCGTCACGCTGAACATCGAGGAAGTGCGCAAGCCCGAGACCGATGCCCAACTGATCGCCGATTCCATCGCCAACCAGCTCGAAAAGCGCATCATGTTCCGCCGCGCGATGAAGCGCGCCATGCAGAACGCCATGCGTTTCGGCGCCCAGGGCATCAAGATCATGTCCGCCGGCCGCCTGAACGGCGCGGAGATCGCCCGCACCGAGTGGTACCGGGAAGGCCGCGTGCCCCTGCACACCCTGCGCGCCGACATCGACTACGGTACTTCCGAAGCCAACACCACGTATGGCGTGATCGGCATCAAGGTCTGGGTCTACAAAGGTGAAAGCCTGGGTCGCGGCGACAAACCCGTGGCCGCGCCCGAGCCCGAGCGCCGGCCGCGTCGCCCGTCCGCGCCGCGGGCAGGAAAGGAGTAATCAGCCATGCTGCAACCCGCACGCAGAAAATACCGCAAAGAGCAGAAGGGCCGGAACACCGGCCTGGCCACTCGCGGCGCCAAGGTCAGCTTCGGCGAGTTCGGCCTCAAGGCCATCGGCCGCGGCCGCTTGACCGCGCGCCAGATCGAAGCCGCCCGGCGCGCGATGACCCGCCACATCAAGCGGGGCGGCCGTATCTGGATCCGCATTTTCCCGGACAAGCCCATTTCCCAGAAGCCCGCCGAGGTCCGCATGGGTAACGGCAAGGGCAATCCGGAATACTGGGTCGCCGAGATTCAGCCGGGCAAGGTTTTGTACGAGATGGAAGGGGTGACCGAGGAGATCGCGCGCGAGGCTTTCCGCCTGGCGGCCGCCAAGCTTCCCATCGCCACCGCGTTTGTATCCCGTCACTTTGGGGTGTGAGATGAAAGCCAGTGAACTGAAGACCAAGGGCGTGGACGAGTTGAAACAGGAACTCAAGGAACTGTTGCGTGCCCAGTTCAGCCTGCGCATGCAGCTCTCCACCCAGCAGACCAACAAGACCCATGAGATTCGCAAGGTCCGTCGTGACATCGCCCGCGTGCGCACCGTCATGCAGGCCGCGAAGCTCAAGGCTGGCAACTGATGAGTAGCACCATGAGCGAACAGCAAACCGTAAAGAATGTCCGCGCACTGACCGGCACCGTGGTCAGCGACAAGATGAACAAGACCGTGACCGTGTTGGTGGAGCGCAAAGTCAAGCATCCGCTCTACGGCAAGATCATCCGGCTGTCCAAGAAATACCACGCCCACGATGAGAACAACGAGTTCCATCCTGGTGATCTGGTGGTGATCGAGGAATGCCGGCCGCTTTCCAGAACCAAGACCTGGAAGGTTTCCCGCCTGATCGAAAAGGCGCGGTTGGTCTAAAAAGTAGTTGCAAAAGAGAAATGCGCGCGGCATAATTGCGAGCTTTCCAGCGCCCGAATGTTTTTCGGGCGCATTTTTAAATGGCGCGCCCTAAGTGGTGCGTTCAACCCGAACGGGATCCAAAACTGCCGGTCTTCTGATTGGCAAGTTGGAGAGAGAACATGATCCAGATGCAATCCATGTTGGACGTGGCCGACAACACCGGCGCTCGCGCAGTCATGTGCATCAAGGTGTTGGGTGGCTCCAAGCGCCGCTATGCCGGCGTCGGCGACATCATCAAGGTGAGTATCAAGGACGCCGCCCCTCGCGGTCGCGTCAAGAAGGGCGATGTCTACAACGCCGTGGTGGTGCGTACCGCCAAGGGTGTGCGTCGTCCGGACGGCTCCCTTATCAAGTTTGACAAGAACGCGGCGGTGTTGCTCAACGCCAAGCTTGAGCCCATCGGCACCCGTATCTTCGGGCCTGTCACCCGCGAACTGCGTACCGAGCGATTCATGAAGATCGTCTCGTTGGCGCCTGAAGTGCTGTAAGGAGTTCACCATGCGCAAAATTCGCAAGGGCGACGAAGTCATCGTGCTGACCGGCAAGGACAAGGGCAAGCGGGGTACCGTTCTGCGCGTCCTGGAGCAGGCTTTGGTGGTTGAGGGTGTGAACCGCGTGCGCAAGGCGGTGAAGCCGAACCCCATGCGCGGCACCACGGGCGGCTTTATGGACAAGGATATGCCCATCGATATCTCCAACGTGGCGTTGTTCAATCACGTCACGGGCAAGGGAGACCGGGTGGGTATCAAATCGCTGGAGGACGGACGCATGGTGCGTTTCTTCAAGTCCAACGGCGAAGTGGTGGATGCGTAAGGGGCAGACCATGGCGCGTATGTATGATTTCTACAAGGACACGGTGGTCAAGCAGTTGACCGACCGGTTCGGCTACAAGTCTCCGATGCAGGTTCCCCGCATCACCAAGATCACCCTGAACATGGGTGTCGGCGAAGCGGTGGGCGATAAGAAGGTCATGGAACACGCCGTCGGCGACATGACCAAGATCGCCGGGCAAAAGCCTGTCGTGACCCTGTCCCGCAAGTCCATCGCCGGTTTCAAGATTCGCGATCACTATCCGGTCGGTTGCATGGTGACCCTGCGCCGGGAGCAGATGTATGAGTTTCTGGATCGCCTGGTGACCGTGGCCATTCCCCGTATCCGCGACTTTCGCGGCATCGGCGGCAAGGGATTCGACGGCCGCGGCAACTACAACATGGGCGTCAAGGAACAGATCATCTTCCCGGAAATCGAGTACGAGAAGATCGATGCCCTGCGTGGGATGAACATCACCATCACCACCACCGCGAAGTCCGATGAAGAGGCAAAGGCCCTTCTCGCGGCGTTCAAGTTCCCTTTCAAGAATTGAGGTTGCGATGGCCAAGCTCGCACTGATCAACCGTGAAGACAAGCGTCGCAAGACGGTCAAGAAATTTGCCGCCAAGCGTAGCGAACTGAAGGCGATCATCAAGGATGTCAAGCTCGACGAATCCGAGCGCATGGATGCCCGTCTGAAACTGCAGGCGCTGCCGCGCAACGCCAGCGAAAGCCGGCTCCGCAACCGCTGCCAGCTCACCGGTCGTCCGCGCGGCGTGTTCCGCAAGTTCGGCCTGTGCCGCAACAAGATCCGCGAAATCGCCATGAAGGGCGAGATTCCGGGCTTGGCCAAGGCCAGCTGGTAAGGGAGATACAAGATGAGCATGAGTGATCCCATCGCCGATATGCTGACCCGCATCCGCAATGGTCAGATGACCGAAAAGGTCTCGGTACGCATGCCTTCCTCGAAGTTGAAGAAGGCGATTGCCCAGGTACTCCAGGACGAAGGCTATATCGACGGTTTCGTCGTGCGCGAAAACTCCGGGCTGCCCGAAATGGAAGTGGCGCTGAAGTATTACGCCGGCCGTCCCGTCATCGAAAAGATCGAGCGTGTCAGCAAGCCCGGCCTGCGCATCTACAAAGGCCGCGATGACATTCCCCGCGTCATGAACGGCTTGGGCGTGGCCATCGTTTCCACTTCCCGCGGTGTTATGACCGACCGTAAGGCGCGCTCCCTCGGTGTGGGCGGCGAAGTCCTTTGTGTCGTGGCGTGAGGTAAAAAATGTCCCGCGTTGCTAAAAATCCCATTCCCGTGCCGGCCGGTGTCGAGGTCAAGCTCGACGGCGGCGCGATTTCCATCAAGGGGCCCATGGGCGTCTTGAGCCATCCCGTCACCGGGTTGGTCAGCGTCACCCTGAACAACGGCATGCTGCAAGTGGCCGCCAATGGCGAGTCGCGCGAGTCGCGCGCCATGTCCGGCACCACCCGCGCGCTGCTGGCCAATATGGTGACGGGCGTGTCCAAGGGCTTCGAGAAGAAGCTGACTTTGGTCGGTGTGGGCTACCGCGCCCAAGCCCAAGGCAATAAGCTGAACCTGACCCTGGGTTTCTCCCACCCCGTCGAGCACGTGCTGCCCGAAGGGGTCAAGGCGGAAACGCCGACCCAGACCGAGATCCTGATCAAGGGCATGGACAAGCAGAAGGTCGGCCAGGTTGCCGCCGACGTTCGCGCTTACCGCAAGCCGGAGCCTTACAAGGGCAAGGGCGTGCGCTATGCCGACGAAGTCGTGGTCATCAAAGAGACAAAGAAGAAATAACCTGGAGCGAATGCAATGGACAAGAAAATCCGGCGTCTGCGCAGGGCGCGCAAAACCCGCGCCAAAATCGCGGAGCTTGGCGCGATCCGTCTGTGCGTGCATCGCAGCAATTCTCATATTTACGCGCAACTCATCGATGCGACCGGTGGTCGCGTGCTGACGTCCGCCTCCACCGCCGAGAAGGAACTGCAAGAGCAGATCAAGAACGGCGGCAACGTGGCGGCCGCCAAGCTGATTGGCCAACGTATCGCTGAAAAGGCGAAGCAGATCGGCGTGGAGAAGGTTTCCTTCGATCGTTCCGGCTTCGCTTTCCACGGTCGGGTCAAGGCTCTGGCCGAAGCGGCACGCGAAAACGGTTTGCAGTTCTAAGCGAGGAAGATCATGGCGAGACCCGTACAGCAGCAGGAAGAGCAGGGCGACGGCCTGAAGGAGAAGATGATCTCGGTCAACCGCGTCACCAAAGTGGTGAAGGGTGGTCGGGTTCTCGGCTTCGCGGCCTTGACCGTGGTCGGCGACAACGATGGCGGCATCGGCATGGGCAAGGGCAAGTCCCGTGAAGTGCCCGTGGCCGTGACCAAGGCCATGGAGGAAGCCCGCAAGAAGATGGTCAAGATTCCGCTCAAGAACGGAACCTTCCATCATGCGGTGGTCGGCAAGCACGGCTCGTCCGTGGTGCTGATCCAGCCCGCTTCCGAGGGTACCGGCATCATCGCCGGTGGCGCCATGCGCGCTGTTTTCGAGGTGATGGGCGTGCACAACGTGCTGGCCAAGTGCCTCGGCTCCACCAACCCCTACAATGTGGTGCGCGCCACGCTGAACGGTCTGCAGCAGATGATGACCCCCGGCGATGTGGCGGCCAAGCGCGGCAAGACCGTGGCGGAAATCCTGGAGTAAGCCATGAGCGGCAAGATCAAAGTCACCCTGGTGAAAAGCCCCATCGGCACGCTCGAGAATCATCGTGCCTGCGTGCGCGGCCTGGGTCTCAAGAAAATGCATCAGTCCCGCGTCCTGGAAGACACCCCGGCGGTGCGCGGCATGATCAATCGCGTGAACTACCTGGTGAAAGCCGAGGTGGCATGATGAAACTGAATACGATCAAACCTGCCGACGGCAGCACCCACTCTTCCAAACGTCCCGGTCGTGGCATCGGCTCCGGCCTGGGCAAGACCGGCGGTCGTGGTCATAAAGGCCAGAAATCCCGTGCCGGCGGTTTCCACAAGGTCGGTTTCGAAGGTGGTCAGATGCCCATGGCGCGGCGTTTGCCAAAGCGCGGCTTCATTTCCCTGGACCGCGCGTTCAAGGCGGAAGTGCGCCTCGACGATCTGGCCACCCTGCCGGTGGACAGCATTGACCTGCTCGTGCTCAAGCAGGCGGGTCTGGTGCCGCAACTGACCAAGTCCGCGAAAGTGATCCTGGCCGGGAGTATCGACAAGGCCGTCAAGCTGGTCGGTGTCGGCGCCACCAAGGGTGCCAAGGCCGCGATCGAAGCTGCCGGCGGCAGCGTCGAGGCCGCAGCGGCTTAAACGGAGCAGACGACTTGGCCGCCAACCTGCTGCAGATGTCCGGAAAAATGGGCGACTTGAAGAGTCGCCTGTGGTTCCTTCTGGGCGCACTCGTGGTGTACCGCATCGGGACCTTCATTCCGGTGCCCGGTATCGACCCGGTGGCGTTGCAGCAGCTATTTCATTCACAACAGGGCGGCATCCTGGGCATGTTCAACATGTTCTCCGGCGGCGCTCTGTCGCGCTTCTCCGTATTCGCGCTGGGCATCATGCCCTACATCTCCGCCTCCATCATCATGCAGTTGATGACGGTGGTGTCTCCGCAGTTGGAGGCGATGAAGAAGGAGGGCGAGGCCGGCCGCCGCAAGATCACCCAGTACACCCGCTACGGCACCGTGTTGCTGGCGACCTTCCAGGCCATCGGCATTTCCATCGCCCTGGAAAGCCAGGCCGGCCTGGTGATCGATCCCGGCTTCATGTTCCGCATCACCAGCGTGTTCACCCTGGTTGCCGGCACCATGTTCCTGATGTGGCTGGGCGAGCAGATCACCGAGCGCGGCCTGGGCAACGGCATCTCGATCATCATCTTCGCGGGTATCGCGGCGGGTCTGCCGCGCGCCATCGGCGGCACCCTGGAGTTGACCCGCACTGGCGCCTTCTCCATTCCCCTGGTGCTGATGCTGTTCACCGGCGCCTTGCTGATCACCGCCCTGGTCGTGTTTGTCGAACGCGGCCAGCGCAAGATCCTCGTGAACTACGCGAAACGGCAGGTGGGCAACAAGGTCTATGGCGGCCAGAGTTCCCATCTCCCCCTGAAGCTGAACATGGCGGGCGTCATCCCCCCCATCTTCGCCAGCTCGATCATCCTGTTCCCGGCCACCCTGGCGGGCTGGTTCGGCAGCCACGAATCACTGACCTGGCTCAAGGATATCCAGGCCGCCCTGTCTCCCGGCCAGCCGATCTATGTCCTGCTGTACGCCTTGATGATCATCTTCTTCTGTTTCTTCTACACGGCCCTGGTGTTCAACCCCAAGGAAACCGCGGATAACCTGAAGAAGAGCGGCGCGTTCATCCCCGGCTACCGGCCTGGAGAACAGACCGCCCGCTTCATCGACAAGGTCATGACCCGTCTTACCCTGATCGGCGCCGTGTACATCACGCTGGTCTGCCTGATTCCGGAATTTCTTATCGTCAACTGGAACGTGCCGTTCTATTTCGGCGGCACCTCGCTGTTGATCATCGTGGTGGTGACCATGGATTTCATGGCACAGGTTCAGGCCTACATCATGACCCATCAATACGAAAGCTTGCTCAAGAAGGCCAACTTCAAGGGCGGGAATTTTATCGCCAGATAAAGTATTGGCCATGGCGAAAGATGACGTCATCCAAATGCAGGGGGAGGTGGTCGAGAACCTCCCGAACGCGACTTTCCGCGTAAAGCTTGAGAACGGCCACATGGTTTTGTCCCACATCTCCGGGAAAATGCGCATGCACTACATCCGCATACTGCCGGGGGATAAGGTGACCGTGGAACTCACGCCGTATGACCTGTCGCGCGCGCGCATCGTCTATCGCGCGAAGTGAATTGTTGAAAAAAGGAAACGAACATGCGTGTTCAAGCTTCTGTGAAAAAGATTTGCCGTAAGTGCAAGATCGTGCGCCGCAAGGGCGTGGTTCGCGTGATTTGCAGCGAAGCCCGCCACAAGCAGCGTCAGGGTTGATTCGTCTTGCCTTGCTTCGGCTTGCCAAAGCAAGGCTTGTTTTAATATAATTTTTCGTTTTGTTGCTGGGGGTTAGTTCATGGCCCGGATTGCTGGGGTAAACATCCCAAACCATAAGCATGCCGTGATCGCATTGACGTCGATCTATGGCATTGGCCGCACGCGCGCGCTTCAGATTTGCGTGGAATCGGGCATCGATCCCGCCACCAAGATGAAGGATCTGACGGACGCCGATGTGGATAAGCTGCGTGACAGCGTGGGCAAGTTCATCGTGGAAGGCGATCTGCGCCGCGAAATCACCATGAACATCAAGCGCCTGATGGACCTGGGCTGCTACCGCGGCGTGCGCCATCGCAAAGGCCTGCCTGTTCGTGGTCAGCGCACCCGCACCAATGCGCGCACCCGCAAGGGCCCCCGTAAACAGATGCAGATCAAGAAGTAACAGGATAAGACATGGCCAAGGCAACAGCCGCGCGCGCGCGGAAAAAAGTCAAGAAGAGTGTGGCGGATGGGGTTGCCCATATCCACGCTTCCTTCAACAACACCATCGTGACCATCACGGATCGCCAGGGCAACGCGCTTGCCTGGGCGACCGCGGGTGGCGCCGGCTTCAAGGGTTCCCGCAAGAGCACCCCGTTCGCCGCTCAGGTGGCCGCCGAGAACGCCGGCAAGATGGCGTTGGAATACGGCGTCAAGAATCTGGAAGTGCGCATCAAGGGCCCCGGCCCCGGCCGCGATTCCACCGTGCGCGCCCTGAATTCCCTGGGCTACAAGATCACCAGCATTTCCGACGTGACGCCCATGCCCCACAACGGCTGCCGTCCGCCCAAGAAGCGCCGCATCTAAAGCTACAGGAGAAGACAAGTGGCCCGCAACCTTGACCCCAAATGCCGTCAGTGCCGCCGCGAGGGCGAGAAGCTCTTCCTCAAGGGCGAAAAGTGCTTTACGGATAAGTGCGCCATCGAGCGCCGCAACCAGGTCCCCGGCCAGCACGGCGCCAAGCAGGCGCGTCTGTCCGATTACGGCATCCACCTACGCGAGAAGCAGAAGGTCCGCCGCATCTATGGCGTGCTCGAAGCCCAGTTCCGCCTGACCTACAAAGAAGCCGACCGGCGCAAGGGTGTGACGGGTGAGAACTTGCTGCAGATCCTGGAATCCCGCCTCGACAGCGTCGTCTACCGCATGGGCTTCGGCGCTTCCCGCACCGAATCGCGCCAGGCCGTCCGCCACAACGCCATCAAGGTGAACGGCCGACGGGTCAATATTCCGTCCTATCTGGTCAAGCCGGGCGATGTGGTCGAGGTGAACGACAAGGCCAAGAGCCAGTTGCGCATCAAGGCCGCTGTCGAAGCCGCCGAGGGACGTGGTTTCCCCGAGTGGGTTGAAGTCGATGCGAAGGCCATGAAGGGCACGTTCAAGGCGCTGCCGCAGCGCTCCGAACTGCCGGCCACCATCAACGAATCCCTGGTGATCGAACTTTATTCCAAGTAATTGACTCGCGGGCGCGCCACCAAGACAGGCGCGCCGGGCACAGTGAAGGAAACCCATTATGTCGAACACCGGTGAACTGCTGAAACCCCGTATTGTCGAGGTCAACAGCATTTCCCCTCGCCAGGCTCGCATTACGCTTGAGCCTTTCGAGCGTGGCTATGGCCACACCCTGGGTAACGCTTTGCGTCGTATCCTGCTGTCCTCCATGCAGGGCTACGCGCCGACCGAGGTCCGCATTGCCGGCGTCGTGCACGAGTACTCCGCCATCGACGGCGTCCAGGAGGATGTGGTCGATATCCTGCTGAACTTGAAAGGCCTGGCGGTCAAGCTGAACAGCCGCGGCGAGGCCCTGCTCTCCATCAACAAGTCCGATGAGGGGCCCGTCACCGCCGCCGATATCCAGGCCGGCCACGACGTGGAAATCCTGAACTCCGATCATGTCATCGCCCACCTGACCAAGGGCGGCAAGCTGGAGATGGAAATCAAGGTCGAGGGTGGCCGCGGTTATGTACCGGCCAGCACCCGCATCCTGAGCGACGAAAGCCGTCCGGTCGGCGTCATCCTGGTGGATGCCCTGTACAGCCCGGTCAAGAAGGTCAGCTTCAGCGTGGAAAGCGCCCGCGTCGAGCAGCGCACCGATCTGGACAAGCTGATCCTGGAAATCGAGACCAACGGCGTCATCGAGCCCGCCGAGGCGGTTCGCCATGCGGCCCGCATCCTGATCGAGCAACTGGCGTCCTTCGCCGATCTGCAAGGCGTCGTGCCCATGGGCGGCGATACCCCCATGATGAAGTCCTCCTCGCCGCAGATCGACCCGATCCTGCTGCGCCCGGTGGACGAGTTGGAACTCACGGTGCGCTCCGCCAACTGCCTGAAGGCCGAGAACATCTATTACATCGGTGATCTGATCCAGCGCACCGAAACCGAATTGCTCAAGACCCCCAACCTGGGCCGCAAGTCCTTGAATGAAATCAAGGATGTGCTTGCCGCCCGCGGTTTGACCCTGGGCATGAAGCTCGAGAACTGGCCGCCCGCCGGACTCGACAAGCCCTGATCAAGAGGTAGAAGAAAATGCGCCACCGTCTTTCCAATCGCAAACTCAACCGCACCAGCAGCCATCGCGCCGCCTTGTTGCGCAACCTGTCCATCGCCCTGCTTACCCACGAGGCGATCAAGACCACCTTGCCCAAGGCCAAGGAACTGCGCCGCGTCGTCGAGCCCCTCATCACCCTGGGCAAGAAACCCAGCCTGGCGAACCGCCGTCTGGCCTTCGACCGCCTGCGCGATCGCGACCTGGTCTCCAAGCTGTTCAACGACCTGGGCCCCCGCTTCATGGCGCGCCCCGGCGGCTATGTGCGCATCCTGAAGTTCGGCTTCCGCCAGGGCGACAATGCCCCCATGGCCTATGTCGAACTGGTGGATCGGGCCGCTGACGCGGGTGAGGCCGTCGCCGCCGAATAAGCGGATGCGCGCCACACGGAAAAAGCCGGCCTGCGCCGGCTTTTTCGTTTTCCCGCCAAGCTGGCGCGGGAAATGCGAAGGAGGTAAGCATGCTGGTTCTGTTCACCGATTACGGCTGGCACGATCCCTATGTGGGGCAGGTCAAGGGCGTGCTGGCTTCTGGCGCGCCGGGCGTGCCCATCATCGACCTGCTGAATGCCGTGCCGGATTTCAATGCCCACGCCGGCGCCCAGTTGCTGGATGCCCTGTCCCTGTCTTTTCCTGCGGGGACGGTGTTTTTCTGTGTGGTGGACCCGGGGGTGGGCGGTCCGCGCGCAGCGGCGGTGGTGGAGGCGGACGGACGCTGGTTCGTCGGGCCGGACAACGGGCTGTTGTCCATTGCCGCGGCGCGGGCGGAAAAGCCGCGCGTATGGCGCATCCACTGGCGGCCGGAGGATATGTCCGCTACCTTCCACGGCCGCGATCTGTTCGCACCGGTGGCGGCCCGCATCGCTGCGGGGGATTTTCCCGACGCTTGGCTGACGCCCGTGGAATCCCTCGACATCCGGTTCGATGCCGCCGATCTGCCGCGCATTCTCTACATCGACCATTACGGGAATGCCTGGACCGGCATCCGGGGCGGCCTCGCCGATCCCGGCGTGGTACTGGAAGCGAAGGGGAAAGTCTTGAATTGGCGCCGCGTGTTCAGCGACGCGGCCAAGGGCGAGGTGTTCTGGTACGTGAACAGCGCCGGCCTGGTCGAGATCGCCGCGAACCGGGCCAGCGCCGCTCAGCTTCTCGGCCTGGCCGTGGGCGACCCGGTCAAGCTATCAGGATCGCCCGATAGTCGTTTGCATTAGTCCGGGTCGGACCGGTGTAAACCAGATCGCCCAGCGTGGAGAAGAGGCGGTAGGCGTCGTTGTCGTCCAGGCAGCTCCGCGCCGTCAGGCCCAGCGTTTCCGCGCGGGCCAGGCTGTCCGGGGCGATAACGGCGCCGGCGCAATCGCCGCTGCCGTCGATGCCGTCCGTATCGGCGGCCAGGGCGAACACGCCCTCCATGCCTTGCAATGCCAGGGCCAAGGCCAACTGGAATTCCACGTTGCGCCCACCCCGCCCTCGGCCACGGACGGTCACGCTGGTTTCGCCGCCGGAAAGCAGAACGACGGGCGGGCGCCATGGGCTCCCATGCAGGCGCACTTCCCGGACCAGGGCGGCGAATACCTGGGCCGCCTCGCGCGCTTCGCCGGTGAACGAATCCCCCAGGATGACCGGCGTGATTCCACACCGCGCGAAGAAGTCCGCCGCGCCCCGCAACGCGGTGCGGCCGTTGGCCAGGAGCCGATGCTCGACATGGGCGAAGCATGCCGCGCCGGGTTTGGGGGTTTCCTCGCGCGCATGCAAGGCGCCGTCCCGCAAAAACCGCGCTACCGGGTCGGGTGCCTGGACCCGCCTGCGCGCCAGGACCGACAGGGCATCGTCGAAGGTGGTGGGGTCGGGGGCGAATGGCCCGGAGGCGATGACCGTGGGATCGTCGCCGGTGACGTCGGAAATCATCAACACGCGTACCGGCGCCCGGCATGCGAGGGCGAGCCGTCCGCCCAGGGTGAGGGAAAGATGCTTGCGCACGCAGTTGATGTCGGCGATGGGGGCGCCGCAGTTCAGCAGCGTGCCGCACACGGCGCGCACATCCTCCAGTGTCAGGCCCTGGGCGGGCAGGGTGAGCAGGCTGGAGCCGCCGCCGGAGACCAGGGCCAGCACCAGGTCGTCCGCTCCGGTCTCGCGCAACAGCCGGGACAGGCGTTCGGCGGCGTCGAGACCGGCCGCATCGGGCAGGGGATGTCCCGCCTCCACCACTTCGATGCGCCGGGTGGCCGCGCCGTGGCCATGGCGCGTGACGACCAGGCCGGACAGGGGCGCCGAATCCGGCCAATGGGCCTCCACGCAAGCCGCCATGTCCGCCGCCGCCTTGCCGGCGCCGACCACGACGGTGCGGCCACGGGGCGGTCGCGGCAGGTGGGCGGGTAGGACCCGATCCGCCTGCACCGCCGCGACGGCGGCGTGGAAGGAGGCGATCAGCATTTCGCGGGGGGCATTACTCGCATGCATGGCGCGGGCGGGCGGCAATCGATGCCGCAATATGCCACCACCCGCGCGCCATCCCAAGCCGGCGTCGTTGGGGAGGCATGCCGGCCAGCGGAGTGCTAGCATGCGCCCCCCATGCGCATCGAACACATCCGCCAGCGCCTGCGCGAGCACGGCGCGAAACCCATCCATGAATACCGGGTGCTGCGCCTGTGGTCCCAGGCGCTGCCCTATGACCGCGGCCGCAATCGTCCCGAGGATTTCTTCCCGTTGTCCGTGCGTGCCGCGCTGCCCGGAATCACCGGAGAGATGGCGAATCTGGCGCGGTTGCGCTCGGAACATCCGGGCGAGGACGGTTCTTCGCGCCTGCTGGTGCAACTCGTCGACGGCCAGACGGTGGAAAGCGTCCTGCTGCCCAAGGACGGTTTGTGCGTCTCCACCCAGGTGGGTTGCGCGGTGGGCTGCCTGTTCTGCATGACCGGGCGGGACGGCCTGCTGCGCCAGCTCGGCTCCGCCGAGATCGTCGCCCAGGTGGCCCTGGCCCGGACCCGGCGCCAGGTGCGGCGCGTGGTGTTCATGGGCATGGGCGAGCCGGCCCACAACCTGGACAACGTCCTGGAAGCCATCGAATTGCTGGGTAGCGCGGGGGCCATCGGCCACAAGAATCTGGTGTTCTCCACGGTGGGCGATCGGCGCGTGTTCGAGCGTTTGCCCTTGGGGAGGGTGAAACCCGCCCTGGCGATTTCCCTGCATTCCACCCGGAGCGAGTTGCGGGAACGGCTGCTGCCCAAGGCGCCGCGCATCGAGCCGGGCGAACTGGTGGAGCTGGGGGAACGCTACGCGCGCGCGACCGGCTATCCGATCCAATACCAGTGGACCTTGCTGGAAGGCGTCAACGACAGCGAGGAGGAAGTGGAGGGCATCGCCCGCCTGCTCGCCGGCAAGTACGCGATGATGAATTTCATCCCCTACAACATGAACGAAGGCATGGGATTCCGCCGCCCCGCCTGGGAACAGGCTTCCAAGCTGGCCGGCCTGCTGCATCAGCGCGGCATCGTCGCGCGCCTGCGCGATTCCGCCGGCCAGGATGTGGAGGGTGGTTGCGGCCAGTTGCGGGCGCGCGCCGTCCAATCCGCGCAAACCGCCTAGAAGCGCTCGCCTTCCTTGAGGTGGCGCCACTGCCCCAGGGGCAGATCGCCCAGGCGGACCTGGCCGATGCGCACCCGCTTCAATCCCACCACCTTCAGGCCCACCAGTTCGCACATGCGGCGGATCTGGCGCTTGCGGCCTTCCTTGAGGATGAAGCGCAACTGGTCCTCGTTCTGCCAGGACACCCGGGCGGGGCGCAGCTTGCGGCCGTCAAGCTCCAGGCCGTGGTTGAGCAGCCGCATGCCCTGCTCGGAAAGTTGGCCCTGGACCCGGACAAGGTATTCCTTTTCCACGTCGGAATCGTCGCCGATGAGCTGTTTCGCGATGCGGCCGTCCTGGGTCAGCACCAAGAGGCCGGTGGAGTCGATGTCGAGGCGGCCGGCGGGGGCCAGGCCCTTCAGCATGCTTGGGCGGAAGGCGGGGCCGCCGCTGCCGGGCCAATGGGTTTCCGCGCGGAACAGGGTCACGGCGGGCTGGTAGCCGGGCTCCGGCTGGCCGGAGACGAAACCGATGGGCTTGTGCAGCAGGATGGTGACGCGCATCTCCTGGCTGGCCTTGGCCGCGCCCCCCAGCCTGATGTCGCAGCCGGGATCGACGCGGGTGCCGAGCACGTCCACCTTCTGGCCATCCACGAACACCCAACCCTTTTCGATATAGGCATCGGCTTCGCGCCGCGAGCACAGGCCCCGCTCGGACATGAGCTTGGAAAGGCGGACCAGTTCGCGCGCCGGCGCCGTCATGCCGCGCGATGCACCCAGTCCGCGCCGAGGCTGCCCCACAGGCTGTCCAGATAGGCCGCCGCTTCAATTTGGGCAAGCTTGCTCCGGGCTTCCTCCAGGGCCGCCCGGCAACGGGCGATGCCGTCCGGTTCGCAGCGGGTGTCGGCCTGGGTCAGGAAGGATTCCAGGTAGGCCACGTGGCGGCGATGGAGGGCGGCGTCGCGTTGCTGCTTGATGCGCAGGCGTTCCTTGTACCAGTCGCTTTCCAGCAGGGCTTCCCGGGTGAACAGGCGGCGGATGTCGGGATGGTCCAGGCCCATGCCCTGGTATTGCCCCTCGGCCATGATGTGGAGCAGGGCCTTCAGCGGCGGGCAGGCGTCCTCGATGGAGCCGTCGGCGAGGTAGCCGCGCGCCACCTTTTCCTGGGCCTCGACGATGTAGTCCACGCCGTCGACGAAGCTGTCCAGGTCCTGGGTTTCCGGACGCAGCATGGCGTCGTCGAACACGGCCATGGGGTAGTTGAAGATCTTGCCCAGCATGGCGTGCATGAAGCGGTGGGTGATGCGGTAGCCCAGGCGGCTGGCCAGCACCTTGCGGCCGCCATGCTCGAAGTCCCGCACCGGTTCGAGATACCCGCGCTGAATGAGCCAGTGCGCATCCCGCTCGTGGGGCGCCATGCGGCACCAGATCTCCGGCATGAAGAAGCTGATGTCGTGGTCCACCCGGCGCTCGGCGCCGATGTGGCCGGCGGCGGTGGTGAAGCCGTCGTGTCCGCACAGGATGAAGGACACCAGGGCGTTGTTCAGGTCCGTCGTCGGCGTCAGGGCGTTGAAGGGGCCCTTGGTCAGCGCGCCTTCCGAGCCGGCGCCGGTGGTGGAGGGCGACTTGCCGGACAGGCTGGCGATGAAGTCCATGAACAGTTCCGGCAGTTCCTGGTAATGGATCGGCCCGTACACCGCCAGGGGACGGATGCCCGGCGCCGGCGGGTTGTTGCGCCGGCCCGGCAGCATGGCGTCCACCGGGAAGTGCACCGGCGCGCCGGCGGGGATGCGGCGCGCGAGACGCGTGCCCATCTCGGCCAGGTATTTATCCTTGGGCACGGCCAGATCGGGCCGGGCCTGGAGATAGCGCACGTTGGGGCTGGGCTTGCCGTTCACCAGGCGCGGATGGGCGGAGGAGACGAAATAGCCGTCCTCCCGCGCCGCCTCGCCGATGAAGGATTGCATGGGCACGGTGTAGTGGTAGAAGCCGACCACGTCCTCCACCAGTTCTCGGGCATCGTCCCGGGCCAGGGGCTCGAAGTTGGAGATGAAGTTGTCGGGCAGGGTCAGATCGTGCTCGGTCTGCGGATCCCGGCCCCGGTGCTTGGCGTCGTCCGGCCGCTGGAACAGGCGCGCCTCGCAGTTGGCCACCATCTTCACGGAGGGCTGCTTGAGCTCCGGATGCAGATGGGCCAGGGCGTGGCTCGGCACGGTGGCGGACACGGCGATGTCGTCGGCCAGTTGCACCTTCTTCGCGCCGACGAAATCCTGGCGCACCTTGAACACGCGCCAGGCGCCGTCCTCCAGGCGGCCGATGCGCAGATAGCTGGCTTCCAGGGCGCGGCCGTGGAACTTGAGCTCGTGGGCGGGGCGGCCGTTCACCATGTCCACGTTGAAGTGCTCGCGCCAGCCGTCGCCCCATTCGGCCCGGTAGAAGCGCTTGATGACGAAGGCCAGGGCCAGGATGTGATGGGGCAGGGATTCCAGCCACACGTTATAGGCGTGGGTGTATTCCTCCGACGGTGTCAGCATGCGGATGACCGAGCCCAGGGTGCGATTGGGGTCGAGCAGGGCGCGCGTGTCCGGCGCGTGGGCCGCGACGTCCTTGTAACGATCCGAGTAATCCCGCGTGAACAGGGCTTCCACCTGATCCAGGTCGTCCTTCAGATCCTGCACGTAGAAGGGACCGGAGAGGATGGCGCTGGACAGGGATTTCGAGATTTCCGACTTGCCGCCGCCGGACACGGTGCAGGGCTTGTAGCAGAAGGTGCCCTCGGCTTCCGTGCCCACCAGACGCCAGATGGGCGCGTGGGGATGCTTCTCCAGATTGACCTTGAAACCGCACGGAAACACATAGTCGTGGCCCGCGAGCAGCTTGATCTGGCGGGGCAGGCCGTCCCAAATCCAGGTGGCGCGCTGTTCCAGCAGGTTGAGATGGGCGTCCTCGGGCAGGTAGACGAGATCGGGATATCGCTTGTCGATGCCGTGGCCGTCGGGCTGGAAATCGATCAGGTCGGCGTAGTCGGCGCGCAGTTGCGCCATGCCGTGGCCGCCCGCCAGATAGCGGGAATCCAGGCTGTAGCTGTCGCCCAGGTTGAAGCTGGGAAAGGCCAGGGCGCCGCCGGAATGCTCCTCCTCGCTGCCGCCGAACAGGTTCGCCGCGTAGCTGATCTGGGACTTGATCTCCTTCTTGCTGTAGCCGAAGTAGTTGTCGGCGATCAGGGTGACGATGACGCCGTTCATGTCCCGGCACACCACCTTGAAGGCGGAGCCGTCGTTGTAGCGCTCGTCCTCGGTCTTCCAGCACATGCCGTCCCGGCGCTGGCGCTCGCTGGCCTGGTCCCAATGGGGCAGGCCCAGTTCCTTCTTGGCCAGGGTGATGAGATGGGGCGCGAGGATGACGCAGCCGCTGTGGCCGGACCAGTGGGTCACGTCCAGGCCGGCGTCGTTGTTGGGCAGGTAGGGATCGCCGCCGTTGCCGAAGATGCGCTCGACGAAATCCAGGTTGGAGACGAGTCCGCCCGGCGCGAAGAAACGGGTTTCCATGCGTTTTTCCGGCTCGACGCCCGGAATGCCGGGGGAGACCAGGGGACGCAGCAGCAGGGAGACCCAGAGGCGCGCCTCCTTGTCCTGGGTCGCGGTGAACGGCAGGCGCAGCAGTTCGTCGGGCGGGTTCAGCGCGGCCTTGAACAAGGCCGCGAAGGTGGCGGCGGGCACCGCTTTCTTGTCCCAGGGAATGGGCAGGCCGCCTTCCACCACATGGAACACGCCCTCGGTGGTGCGCCGGTCTTTCTGGGGATTGTGCAGCACGCCCTGCTTGACCCGGTAGGAAGTCAGCCAGGGCGATTCGAAGCGGTTGCCGTCGGCGGGCAGGGAGAGTTCCGCCGCGAGGCCGGGACGATCCAGCACGAAGCTCACGTCCGGGAATTCCACCCGCGCCGTCACGCCGTTGCGCTCGAGGTAAGCGTTCAGGAAATCCTGGATACGCCGGTCGGCCGGACAGCGGTAGCCGCCCAACAGGCGGCGGTGCTGGCGGTAGTTGCGCAGCAGATCGTCGGCGATGTCCAGCAGGTCGTCGTTGTCGCCGCGCCAGCCGGGTTGGTTCAAAGCGGCCAGTTGCAGGTTGATCTGGCGGATGTGGCGAAGCCTTTCGGGCGAGATGGGATGCCGGGCGGACCGGCCTGCGCGGGGGAGATCGTCTTTCATTGAAAAGCTCGCTAGTAGTTTGTTTTGGCCCTATTTTCTCATTAGACCGGGTCTAGGGACACCCGCTTACGTCCCCGATTTCAACAGGGGATTGCCATCGCGCTCAGGCGTGGGCGCGCGGATTGACGATTTCCAGCAACTCGAAGGACTGGATCAGGGAGTTCTGCATGATCTCCGCCAGCAGCTCCCGCTCCAGACCCAGGGAGGCCCAGACCTCCTCGTCGAAGGTCAGGTTGTAGTCGCCGAGCTGGAAGCGCGCCTTGATATCCGGCGACATGTGATAGGCCATGTCCGTGGCCATGTGCACGATGGCCGCCTCCTTCTGGTAGTAGGGCGCCTCGAAGGGGGCCAACTGGTGCGCGATCACCTCGTCCAGGGCCTCCGGCACGCGCCAGGCGCGCAGCAGGGCGCCGCCCAGCTCCGCGTAGGTGAAGCCGAATGTCGCCCGCTCCGCCTCCACCACCGCCACCTCGCCCATGTCCTTGTCCATCAGCACCTGGCGGTATTGCACCGGGCGGCTGGAATAGAACACCAGGCGGCCCACCTTGTGCAGCAGGCCCGCGAGGAACATGCGCTCGGATTCGCGCACGCCGCACTTCATCGCCAGATTGCGGGTGACCACCCCGCAGGTCACGCTGTTGTCCCAGAAGTCCATCATGTCCACGAACTCGGACGAGATGCCCTTGAAGGTGGTGATGACCGAAGTGGACATGACCAGATCGCGCAGGGCCTTGGTGCCGATCAGGGTGATGGCCCGGGAGATGGTGTCCACCCGGGAGGGCAGACCGTACCAGGCGCTGTTCGCCAGGCGCAGCACGGTGGCCGCGATGCCCGCGTCCAGTTGCACCACGTCCACCAACTCCTTCGTGGACGTGTCCGGCTGATCGATGAGCTCGTTCAGCCGGATCGCCACGTCGGGCAGGCTGAATAGATGTTCGACTTCCTGGACCAGTTGCTGCGGACTCATTCGAAGGGCTCGTTCTGAAAACGCCTTAAGCATAGCCGGAAACCTCGTTCAACCGCGTGTTTGGGGCGAACCGGGCGCGATCTCGCGCCGTATCGCCGCCAGCTCCGCGCCGCCGTCGGCGAAATCCTCGTACTTGTGCCCGGTTCGGGCATACCAGTAACGGCTGTTCCCGGCGTCACCTTCAATCTTATGCAGCACGGCGTGGATGCGGCAGGCCACGGGATCCGCCTCGTCCCGCTGCACGATGGCGTGCGCCCGGTGCCAGTCGCCGGACAGGGCGGCGTCGAGGGCGGACAGGAGATCGGCGGGCGTCATCGGCTCAGCGCCGCTTCAGCACGGGTTTCAAGTACTTCCCGGTATGGCTCGCCTTGTTCCTCGCGATCTGCTCCGGCGTGCCTTCCGCGATGATCTTGCCGCCGCCTTCGCCGCCTTCCGGCCCCAGGTCGATGACCCAGTCGGCGGTCTTGATGACGTCCAGGTTGTGCTCGATGACCACCACGGTGTTGCCGTTGCCGACCAGGCGGTGCAGCACCTTGAGCAGCATGTCGATGTCGTGGAAGTGCAGGCCGGTGGTGGGTTCGTCCAGGATGTAGAGGGTGCGGCCGGTATCCCGCTTGGACAGTTCCAAAGCCAGCTTGACGCGCTGGGCTTCGCCGCCGGACAGGGTGGTGGCGGCCTGGCCCAGGCGGATGTAGGTGAGGCCCACGTCCATCAGGGTTTGCAGCTTGCGCTTCACCACCGGCACGGCGTGGAAGAAGTCGAAGGCTTCCTCCACGGTCATCTGCAGGATCTCGTGGATGTTCCTGCCCTTGTATTGCACCTCCAGGGTTTCCCGGTTGTAGCGCTGGCCGTGGCAGACGTCGCAGGGCACGTAGATGTCGGGCAGGAAGTGCATCTCCACCTTGATCATGCCGTCGCCCTGGCAGGCTTCGCAGCGGCCGCCCTTGACGTTGAAGGAGAAGCGGCCCGGCTCGTAGCCCCGCTCCCGGGCCTGGACGGTGCCGGCGAAGAGTTCCCGGATCGGGGTGAACAGGCCGGTGTAGGTGGCCGGGTTGGAGCGGGGGGTGCGGCCGATGGGGGCTTGGTCCACGTTCACCACCTTGTCGAAGAACTCGATGCCTTCGATGCTCTCGTAGGGCGCCGGCTCGTGGGCGGCGCCGTTGAGCTGGTTGGCGGTGATGGCGTACAGGGTGTCGTTGATGAGGGTGGACTTGCCCGAGCCGGAGACGCCGGTGACGCACACGAAGATGCCGGTGGGCAGGTTCAGGGTGACGTTCTTGAGGTTGTTGCCGTAGGCGTTGACCAGCTTCAGCACGCGGCCTTCCCGCGCCGAGCGCCGCGTCTCGGGCATGGGGATGGCCATTTTTCCCGACAGGTATTGGCCGGTGAGGGACGCCGCGCTGGCCAGGATGTCCTTCAGGCCGCCCTCGGCGACGATCTCGCCGCCGTGTTCGCCGGCGCCGGGGCCCATGTCGACGATGTAGTCGGCGTGGCGGATCGCGTCCTCGTCGTGCTCGACGACGATCACCGAATTGCCCAGGTCGCGCAGGTGCTTGAGGGTGCCCAGCAGGCGGTCGTTGTCGCGCTGGTGCAGGCCGATGGAGGGTTCGTCCAGCACGTACATGACGCCGGTGAGGCCGGAGCCGATCTGGCTGGCCAGGCGGATGCGCTGGGCTTCGCCGCCGGACAGGGTGTCGGCGGAACGTTCCAGGCTCAGATAGTCCAGGCCCACGTCGTTGAGGAAGGAGAGGCGGGCGCGGATTTCCTTGACGATCTTGTCCGCCACCTGGGCCCGATTGCCCGTGAGTTTCAGTTCATCGAAGAAGGCCAGGGTCTGGCGGATGGGCAGGCGCGACAGGTCGTGCAGGGTCTGGCCGTGCAGGGTGACGTTGCGCGCCTCGATTCTGAGGCGCGAGCCGCCGCATTCCGGACAGGGGCTGGTGGCGATGTAGCGCGCCAGTTCCTCGCGGATGAGCTGGGATTCGCTTTCCTTGTAGCGCCGTTCCAGGCTGGGAATGACGCCGTCGAAGCGGTGTTTGCGGATGACCTTGCGGCCGCCCTCGCCCAGGTAGTGGAAGGGGATTTCCTCGCGCCCGCTGCCGTGCAGGATGATGTGCTTCAAGCCGTCCGGCAGGTCTTCCCAGGGCGTGTCGATGGCGAAGCCGAAATGCAGGGCCAGGGATTCCAGCATGCGGTAGAAGAAGGCGTTGCGCTTGTCCCAGCCCTTGATGGCGCCGGCGGCCAGGCTCAGGTGCGGGTAGGACACCACCCGCCTGGGATCGAAAAAGGTGATCTGGCCCAGGCCGTCGCACTTGGGGCAGGCGCCCATGGGGTTGTTGAAGGAGAAGATGCGCGGTTCCAGTTCCGGCAGGGCGTAGTCGCACACCGGGCAGGCGAATTTCGCGGAGAACAGCATCTCGCGGCCGGTATCCATTTCCACCGCCAGGGCCTTGCCCTCGGAATGGCGCAGGGCGGTCTCGAAGGACTCCGCCAGGCGCTGCTTCATGTCCGGCCGCACCTTCAGACGGTCCACCACCGCTTCGATGGTGTGCTTCTTGTTCTTCTCCAGGTTGGGCAGGCTGTCGATGTCGAAGACCTCGCCGTCCACGCGCAGGCGCACGAATCCTTGCGCGCGCAGCTCGTCGAACAGGCCCATCTGCTCGCCCTTGCGGCCCACCACCAGGGGCGCCAGCACCATCAGCTTGGTGTCCTCCGGCATCTGCAACACCGTGTCCACCATCTGGGACACGGTCTGGGCCGCCAGCTCGATGCCGTGGTGGGGGCAGCGCGGCGTGCCGGCGCGGGCGAACAGGAGGCGCAGGTAATCGTGGATTTCCGTCACCGTGCCGACGGTGGAGCGGGGGTTGTGGCTGGTGGCCTTCTGCTCGATGGAAATCGCCGGCGACAGGCCCTCGATCAGGTCCACATCCGGTTTTTCCATGAGCTGCAGGAACTGGCGCGCGTAGGCCGAGAGGCTTTCCACATAGCGGCGCTGGCCCTCGGCGTAGAGGGTGTCGAAGGCCAGGGACGACTTGCCGGAACCGGACAGGCCGGTGATGACCACCAGCTTGTGGGGCGGCAGGTCGACGTTGACGTTCTTGAGGTTGTGGGTGCGGGCGCCGCGGACGCGGATCATGGTGGCTGGCTTGCGAATGAAAACGGTCAACTATACGCAAATAGCCATCTCGGTCTCAAACCCGATCGGTGGCGCGCGGCACGGGCGGATCATCGGCGGCGGCGGCCCCGGTCCGGGCGGAAGCCGTGCCGGCTTCGGCCCGGTGTGGAGCAGCAGGGAATGGCGCCGGTCAGGTCGGCATGGGTGGCGTCGGGCGAGGCTCGCCGCATCACCCTCCCGCTCCCCGAGGGCGGGAAGGCGCGTGGCGGCGCAATAGCGGGATGTGGCGCAAACTTGATCGCGCCGGCCCCATAGCCGGACCCATAGAATGGCGGGAACGGATGTCGCGAATGGCGGCTCCGCTCTCGGTGCGCGCCGTTCCGGCCAGGAAAACCGGGTTGCCGCCGGGGGCGCGGACCGCGTTGGGAAAGGCGCTTCGGCGTTTCCATGGCCCGGATGCGCGGGCGAAAGGAGACTGGATGCGGTTTTTTGCCTTTGCGTTGTTTTTCTTGTGCTCCGCTTCCGGGTCCGGCGCGGCGGCGCCCGGCGCCGCGCCGGACTGGTCGCGCTGGGTGCACAAGCTGGAAGTGCTGCGCCGGGACGGCGTGACCGATCTGGGCTCCGCCGTGTCCATCGCGCCGGGGCGCGTGTTGACCAACTGCCATGTGGTGCGCGACGCCAGCAGCGTCGTGCTGGTCCACGCGGGACAACGCTGGCGCGCGCGCCTGGAAGTCGGCGACGCCTACCGCGATCTGTGTTTCCTGGAGGTGCCCGGATTGGCTGCCGACATTCCCGATGTTTCCCCGCCCGAGTCCTACCGGGTCGGTGCCGAGGTGACGGCGGCGGGTTATTCGGGCGGGCGTTACGCCCACACCGCCGGCCGCATCAAGGGCCTGTACACCTGCGCCTGCGACGGCGGCCAGGTGATCCAGACCTCCGCGCCCTTCGATCCGGGCGCCAGCGGCGGCGGCCTGTTCGACGCGGACGGGCGCCTGCTCGGCATCCTGACCTTCAAATCCATGGCCGGCGGCGATTTCCATTTCGCCGTGCCGGTGAGCTGGATGGCGCGCCTGAAGCACGCTCCGCCGATGGCGGCGGGGGATGACGCGCGGCCGTTCTGGGAACGGGAGGGGGAGGACAGCGGCCATTTCCTCGCCGCCTGCGACCTCCAGGCGAAGCGGGACTGGCCGGCCCTTGCCGACCTGGCCCGGGACTGGACCCGCCAGCGGCCCGCCGATCCCCAGGCCTGGGTCGCCTTGGGCCGCGCCCAGCAGGGCCTGGGCCGGCGCGGCGCCGCCCGGGACGCGTTTCGGCGCGCGTTGGGGCTGGACTCCACCCACGCCGAGGCGGTCTGGGCCTTGCAGGAACTGGAATTCGAGGAGGACGGGAAGCCCTAGGCCAGCGCGGCAACGGAGCCGTCCGCGCGCGGCGCGCATCCCGATCCAGGCGGGCCGCGCGGTGGACGGATCGGCGGCCGGTAAAACATCCATGGCCGCGCTCCGATACTATTCTTCCGCCGTCCCGATATGCTTTTCCCGCCCCATGAAGACCGCCCATGCATGACGCCCTTGACCAGGAGGCCGCCCTGGCCGCGCGCGACCGTCGCCCGGCGCGCCGGATGCCGGGCCGCCCATGCGCCGCATTCCGGTTGCCGCGTCCATGGCGTTGATGTCGCGGCCGGCGTTCTCCCCTGAACCGTACAAGGCGCCGGCGTGGCTGCCCGGCGGCGATCTGCAGACCATCTGGGCGGTGGCGCTGCCCCGGCCCGCGGTGCACTACCGGCGCGAGCGCTGGGAGATGCCGGACGGGGATTTCATCGACCTGGACTGGGTCGACGGCCCCGCCGAAGCGCCGCTGCTGGTGCTGTTCCACGGCCTGGAAGGCAGTTCCGGCAGCCACTACGCCCGCTGCTTCATGAACGCGGCGCAACAGCGCGGCTGGCGCGGCGTGGTGCCCCATTTCCGCGGTTGTTCCGGCGAGATGAACCGCTTGCCCCGGGCCTACCATTCCGGCGACAGCGCCGAGATCGGCCGCATCCTGCGCCACGTCGCGGAAGGCAACGGCCGCGCGCCCCTCCTCGCCCTGGGCTTCTCCTTGGGCGGCAACGCCCTGCTACGTTGGCTGGGGGAGGAGGGGGCGGCGGCATCGGCGCGGGTGCGCGCCGCCGCCGCCGTGTCCGCGCCGCTGGACCTGCCGGTGGCGGGCGCGACCCTGGATCGGGGATTCAGCCGGGTCTACACGGCCCGCTTCCTGAGGACCCTGAAGAAGAAGGCGCTGGAGAAGCTGGACCGCTACCCCCGGCTTTGCGACCGCTCGGCGCTGGCGGCCATCGACACCATCAAGGCCTTCGACACCCTGTTCACCGCGCCCCTGCACGGTTTCCGCGACGCCGACGACTACTGGGCGCGGGCGGCGAGCAAGCCCCTGCTCGGGGCGATCCGCGTGCCCACCCTGCTGGTCAACGCGCGCAACGACCCGTTCATGCCCGGCTCGGTGCTGCCGACCCGGGACGAGGTCTCGGAGCGGGTGACCCTGGATTTTCCCGAGACCGGCGGCCACGTGGGTTTCGTCACCGGGCCGTTTCCGGGCGGTTTGGGCTGGCTGCCGCGCCGGGTGCTGGAATTCCTGGAGGCCGCGTCCGCGCCGGATGCCGTCGCGGCGGCTAGCCGGGGGTATTGAGCCTTTGCGTCATCTCCTCGGCGGGCATGGGCTTGCCGAAGAAATAGCCCTGGATCAGATCGCAGGATTCCCGCCACAGCAACTGCGCCTGTTCCCCGGTTTCCACGCCTTCCGCCACCACTTCCAGCTTCAGGCCGTGGGCCATGGCGATGATGGCGCGGGTGATGTTCATGTTGCTGGGGTTGCTGGTGATGTCGCGGATGAAGCTGCGATCGATCTTGAGGACGTCGATGGGAAAACGGGTCAGGTAGCTGAGGGAGGAATAACCGGTGCCGAAGTCGTCGATGGCCAGGCGCGCGCCCGTGTCCTTCAGCTTGCCGAGCAGGTCCAGGGTCTCCTCCATGTTGTCCATCAACATGCCTTCCGTCAGCTCCAGTTCCAGGGCGTTCCTCGGCAGCCGATGGCGCGCGATGGCGCCGCTCACCGTCTCCAGCAGCTTGGGGTGGCGGAAATGCAGCGGGGAGAGGTTCACCGCCAGCCTCATGTCCGGGTGGCCGTCGTCCAGCCAGCGGCGCAACTGGCTGGCCGCGGTGTCGATGACCCACACACTCATGGGGACGATGAGGCCGCATTCCTCCGCGAGGGGAATGAACAGGTTGGGGGCGACCAGGCCCCGTTCCGGATGTTGCCAGCGCATCAGCAGTTCGGCGCCGACGATCCTGCCCGCGCGATCCACCTTCGGCTGGTAATGGGCGCGCAGTTCGCCGCGTTCGAGGGCGCGGCGCAGATCCGCTTCCAGGGACAGTTTGAGGCGCGCCTGTTCGTTGATGGCGGGGGTGTAGTAGCCGTAGCCGCCGGACTCGTTCTGCTTGGCGAAATGCATGGCCGCGTCGGCGTTCTTGAGCAGCTCGCCGCCATTTTCCCCGTCGCCGGGGAACAGGGCGATGCCGGCGGTGGTGCTGAACGAGATTTCCTGGCCCTGGATCATGCAGGGTTGGTCCAGATCCCGCAGCAGCCGGTTCGCGGCGCGGGCCGCGTCCTGGGCGACGCGGATTTCGGTGAGCAGGATGACGAACTCGTCGCCGCTCCAGCGCGCAAGATTGATCTCGCCGGACGCGGCCGTGTCGCCATGCTTGGCGTGGGCCACGTAATCGCAGTCGCGGGACGCGGTCCTCAGGCGTTCGGCGACCTGGACCAGCAGGGCGTCGCCGGCCTGATGCCCGAGACTCTCGTTGATGCGCTTGAACCGGTTCAAGCCCAGGTGCAGCACGGCGATCATCCTGTCATGGCGCCGCGCCTGGGCGATGGCCCGCTCCAGTTGCTGCTCGAACAGCAGGCGGTTGGGCAGGCCGGTCAGGCTGTCGAAGCTGGAAAGGTAGCGGATGGTTTCCCGGCTTTGCTGGCGCTCGGTGATGTCCTGGATGGTGCCGGCCGCGCTGATCGGCTTGGCGTGCGCGTCGAGCAGGCTGCGTCCGCGCTCGTTGACCCATTTCACGCGGCCGTCCGGCATGAGCAGACGATGGGCGACGTCATAGGCTTTCCCTTGTTCCCGGGCGGAGAAGAAGGCGAGGCGGACGGCCTCCCGATCCTCCGGATGGATGCGGCTCAGGTACAGGGCATAGGAGGGAGGGTGCTCGGCCGGGTCGATTTCCAGGATGTGGAACACCTCCTCGGACCAGACCAGATCGCGGGTGGCGAAATCCGCGCTCCAACTGCCGAGCCGGGCGATGCGCTGGGCCGCCGCCAGGCTTTCCCGGCTTTGCGCGAGTTCCTCCAGGATCTGGCTGGCGCGCAGCAGGAAGCGCACCCGTTGGATCAGGATGGCGGGGTTCACCGGTTTGGCGACGAAGTCCGTCGCGCCGACATCGAACGCCCGCTGGATGGAGTCGTTGTCCTCCAGGCCGGTCATCATCAACACCGGAATGCGCGCGTGGGCGGGCTGGTCGCGCAACCAGGCGCAGAACTCGAAGCCGTCCATTTCCGGCATCACCACATCGAGCAGGATCAGACTGGGCGTGAATTCCGCCATGCGGGACTGGGCGGCCCGTCCATCCGCGGCCTCGCGCACGGTGTAGCCCGCGTTGCCGAGCGTCTGTTGCGAGATCATGCGGACGACGGGATCGTCATCCACAAGGAGAATGGTCGGCGTGTCTTTTCCCATATCGCTCAATGCCTCATCTTGAAGCGAAGGCCGCGGTCACCGCAGTGAACTCGAGTTTCACGGCATCGATGGCTTCGCGCAAGCCATCCATCGCCTCGTTGCGCGCCGCGAGCTCGATGGCCTTGCTCATGATCGAGAGCCGCGTCGCCCCCAGGCTCGCGCTGCTGGATTTGAGCGTGTGGGCGGCCCGCAGCAGGGTTTTCGCCTCGCCCGCCGCCAGGGCCGTATCCATGTCGCGGATGAGCTGGGGTGCGTTGTCCAGGTAGATGCGGATCAATTCCTCGATCAGGTCGGGGTTGTCGCCGCCGACCTGTCTCGACAAGTCCTCCAGCACGGCGACGTCCAGGGTGGGGTCGGCGGGCGGCACCGGGACGCTCCGCGCCGCGCCGTTCGCGGCCGCCGGCATGGGGGAGGCCGGCAGCCACTTTTGCAGCAGCGCCTTGAGCTGGCTCTGTTTGTAGGGTTTCGGCAGGAAATCGTCCATGCCGCAGGCCAGGCAGATTTCCCGGTCGCCCTGCATCGCGTTGGCGGTGATCGCGACGATGGGAATGCGTTCGCCCGCGGGTTCGCCCGCCCGGATCTGGCGCGTGGCTTCGTAACCATCCATCTCCGGCATCTGGCAGTCCATCAGGATGAGGTCGAAACGTTCGCGCTGCGCCGCGACCAGGGCTTCCAGCCCGTTGTTCGCCACGGTGACGCGGCAGCCCAGCTTGGCCAGATGGGCCATGGCCAGGGATTGGTTGACCGGATTGTCCTCGGCGAGCAACACATGGGCGTTGCCGGTACCGCTGGAGGTTTGCCCGGTTTCGGGTTCCGGCGTGGCTGGCGCGGGCACGGGGATGTCGAGGGCCGGGCGCGGGCGCAGGGCGCGCTCGATGCCGTCCGCCAGCTCGGCTTCGTGCACGGGCTTCTGCACCACGGCGACGAAGCCGGCCAGCCGGGCGCGCTGGAGTTGGCCGTCCTCGGATTGGGAGGAGAGCAGGATCAGTTTCGTGTCGGCCAGTTCGGGATCGCGGCTGATCGCCTCGGCCAGTTCCACGCCGCTCATGCCGGGCATCTTCATGTCGATGAGGGCGAGCCGGTAAGGGCGGCCCTCGGCCTGGGCCGCGCGCATCCGGGCCAAGGCCTGGCCGCCGTCGGCGGCGCTGTCGCAACGCATGCCCAGCCCGCCCAGTTGGTGGCCGAGAATTTCCAGGTTGGTGGGGATGTCGTCCACCGCGAGGATGCGGATGTCCTGGAAATCGTGTTTTTCGCCGGATTCGGGCTTCCCTTCGGCGAGGGGCGCGCGGATGGTGAACCAGAAGTTGGAGCCCGCGCCCGGCGTGCTTTCCACGCCGATGGCGCCACCCATGAGCCGGCTCAGTTCCTTGGCGATGACCAGGCCGAGGCCGGTGCCGCCGAAGCGGCGCGCATGGGAGTCGTCGGCCTGGGAGAAGGCCTTGAATAGGCGCGCCATGGCTTCCGGCGCGATGCCGATGCCGGTGTCGCGCACGCTGAACTTGAGCAGGGGCGCGCCGTCGCCGGGCGCTTCGACCTGTTCCAGGCTGAGCAGGATTTCGCCCTGGTTGGTGAATTTGATGGCGTTGCCCACCAGGTTGGTGAGGATTTGTCGGACCCGGTTCGGGTCGCCTGTCACCCATTTCGGCGTGCCGGGATGCACCATGCAGATCAGTTCCAGATTTTTCATGGTGGCGTGCTGGACGAGCAGATCGGCCACCTCGTAGAGCATGTGGCCGGGGTCGTAGGCGATGGACTCCAGTTCCATGCGGCCGGCTTCGATCTTGGAGAAGTCCAGGATGTCGTTGATGATGGCCAACAGGGCTTCGCCGGATTGGTGGATGGTTTCACCGTAGCGGCGCTGGGTCGGGTTCAACTCCGTGTCCATCAACAGTTCCGTCATGCCCAGCACGCCGTTCATGGGTGTGCGGATTTCGTGGCTCATGGTGGCGAGGAACTGGGATTTCGCCCGACTCGCCGCCTGGGCCGTTTCCATGCTCTCCCTCAGTTCGGCGGTGCGCGCCTCCACCTGCCGCTCCAGGTTATCCCGGTGCCGCGCCAATTCGGCGTCGCGTTTCTGTATCTCGCTCAGCATGGCATTGAAGCTGTCGATCAGGCGTCCCACCTCGTCGTTGCCGGTCTTCGTGGCGCGCAAGCCGTAGTCCTTGGCCCGGGATATCCTTTCGGCGGTATTCGCCAGATCGAGGATGGGATCGGTCAAGAAGGGGTGGAAACGCCGGCCGAGCAGGACCACCGCCACCAGGGTGGCGGCGGACAGCAGCAGCAACCCGGCCAGGAAGACGATCAGATCCGCCCAGGTGTTGTGGATATCGGCTACCACCACGAGATCGCCGATCCGTTCGTTGTCGAGCACGATGGGCTCGGACAGGGTGATGTGGTTCGCGAACCAGCTCTGTCCGCCGGTTTCCGGCGCGCAACGGATCCCCTTGCCGGCATGGATGGCGTATTCGACGAAAAGGGTGCCGTCCGCGCGGACCACGCAGGCGTAGTCGATGTCGCGATGGGCGCGCAGGGCGGTGAGGATGTTGACGCCGCCGTGCTGGTCGCCGAAGGCCACCGCCGCCTGGAGATTCAGGGCCACGGCCCGGGTCAGGGTGCTCAACTGGGCCAGGGTGTCGGCCTTGAGCTTGTAGGTGGCGCCGATGCCCAGGGCCAGGAAGGCGAGCACCAGGGCCGTGCCCGAGGTGAGCAAAAGGGCGTGCCGCAGTTTCCTGTGCAGCGGCAGGTCGCGGAAGGGCACGCGCGGTCTCATTGCACCACCTCGCCCAAGCGCAGCAGTTGGGCGCTGGGCTTCAAGCCGGCGGCGCGGGCATTGGCGAGATTGATCGCGAAGCCGACCCGCTTGTCCTGGAGGGTGAGGCCGATCATGCCGCCGTAAACGGGGAATTCCTCGATGTCGCTGATGGTCAGCACGGGCGCGTTGGCGACGGCGATGAGCAGGCCGTTCATGCGGCGCGCTTCCGATGGCGCGATATAGAGGATGTGGCAGTTGGCCAGATCGCCCTGCCCGGCGATGTCGCGCACCCGGATTTCATGGCCCTGGCTCTGGCGGCCCTGGAGCAGGCCCAGCTTGCCGTTCAGGGCGGCGCCCGCCACGCACAGGTGGAGGGGCGATCCGGCGGGCAGGCTGGCCGCCGGCCATTCCACGAACTTGGTGAAGTTGTAGACAAAGCCCGCCTTGACCGACTCCGCTCCAATGCCGTCCGCCTGGGAAGGCATCGGCTTGGCAAGCGCCAGCACTGAAAACGCGCCGGCCAGGAGGCCACGCAGGGGGAATCTCATGGTGTCGTCAGAATTTCCAGTCCAACTTCACATAAACGCTTCGTTCGATTTCCACGGGCGCTGACAGGATATTTGTCATGACGTTTTCCGGATGGGCGGCGTCAAGCAGATTTTGTCCCACCAGCGCGATGCTGAGGTCTCGACGCGGCTTCCAGGCCAGGCGCATGTCCAGGGTCGTGTAGGCCGGGACGCTATCGAGACCCGCCGATCCGCCGGGGAGCTTACCGACACGACGCAGCCAGGCATCCCACTGCAGCTTGGGCGTGATGTCCAGTGAGGAGCGTAGCGAGATCATGTGGCTCGGGGTCGCGCCGATGAACTCGTTGCTGGTGGCGCCGGGCAGGAGATCGCGCGCGGCGATATGGAACAGGGAGGTGTTGGCTTGCAGGCGCCAGTTCGGGCGTGGCAGCCAATCCATGGACGCTTCCAGGCCATAGGATTCGGAGCCGAGGGTGTTGGTCAGCATCAGGGGTTGGTACGGAAAAACGCCGTAGAAGCGTGGGCCGGCGATGGGAATGACACCGCGCAAGTCGGAATGGCGGTAGTAGAAAGCCACCACCTCGGAGGTCAGGTTGGGCGTCCACTGCCGCCGCCAGCCCAGGTCCAGCGCCTTGAGCTTTTCCGAGTCCATGTCCGGGGCATTCACCGTGGCGAGCGGGATCGGCGACAGCGCCGTGGGGGGCGAGACAAAGGCGGTGGACGAGGTCTCGCCGCGGGAAGGTGTGCGCACGTTGCGGGATAGCGCGGCCCACAGGCCGTCCTTGTTGTTGGGCGTCCACAACAGGCGGATGTTGGGCTGTATCTCGAAACCGGTGAAATCATTGTGTTCGAAGCGGCTGCCCAGGGTCAGATGCCAACGTTCCGGGGCCAGGGTGATTTCATCCTGGACGAAGGCGCTGTACAGGCTGAAGGTCTGGCTGGTGTCCGCCATGAAGACGTGGGGGGTGTCGTAGGTCTGGTCGTGGCTGATGCGATAGCCGAGGCCCCAGACGATGTCGTGGGCGTTTACGGCGAATTGCCGTTGGTATTCCAAATCCAAGGTGTTGCTCTTGTAGCGGAACACGCCGATGTCGTAGTCGCTGTGATCCAGGTAGGCTTGCAGGGAGTGCGCGCCGGTGTCCGCTTGGCGTTCCCATTTGCCCAGCAGGTGGGCGGCGGTGCCGTCCCCCTCGGTGCTCAGCGGGGTGGCATAGGGGGGCGCCGCGGTGAACGCGGTGATCAGATCCCCCGCTTGATAGTCGCTGACACTGCCTTGCAGGCTGAAGGCGTCTTGTCCGCGCGTCGCGTCCAGTCGAAATCCCGCCTGCTTGTTGTCCCAGTTGTCCGGTCCGTCGCCGCCGGTGGCGACGTGGCCGCCGTCCACCGATTTGGCCTGCGCGTGCACGCGCAGGTGGGTGTCCTCGTCCAGGGCCCAGCCGTAGCGCGCCAGTGTGGAATTGTTCAGATCGTCGCCGGTCGCGACACTGAGTTGGCCCCCCTGGGTCTCCTCAGCCGAACGGGTGATGATGTTGATGACGCCATTGACCGCGTTCGCGCCCCAGATGGCGCCGCCCGGCCCGCGGATCACTTCGATGCGCTCGATGATCTCCAGGGGAATGTCGTTGTACTCCCAGAATACGCCCGAGAAGACCGGGCTGTAGATCGCGCGGCCGTCCACCAGGACCAGCAGCTTGTTGGCGAAACGGGTATTGAAACCGCGAATACTGACCGACCACTTGTTCTGGCCGATGGCCGCCACCTGCACGCCGGGCGCCAGGCGCAGCGCCTCGGGGACGTTGGTCGCGCCGGAGCGGCGGATGTCCTCGGCGTTGATGACGAACACGGCGGCGGCGGTCTGATCCAGGCGCTGGGCCTTTTTCGAGACCGAGGTCACCGTGACCTGCATCAATTCTTCCAGGCTCAGGTCGAGCAGACCCTGGTCCTGCGCCGGGGGCGTCAACTCGTCGGCATGCGCGGGCAGGGCGCCCAGCGCCAGGCAAAGGGCGATGGCGGTCGCGCGCGGGGGGAGGGCGATCGGATGCATGGGGCGTCGGGACGAGGTTCGCTAAGCGGGGAGGCGGGTCACGTTGACTGCTTCATCGGCAGGTGGTCTGTAGACTTGAGCTATTCACTTTCCGGAACGCGGCCGCTAGTAGCAATGTGCTACCAGAGGGGCTGGCGTGACGGAGCGGGCTAGTCGTCATAGACCGTCTTCGCCAGGCCGAGCAGTTGCGAGGACAGTTTGAGACGGGCCTCATCCGTCGCCGTCTTGTTGATCTTGAAGGCGATGTGGCGATCCTCCAGGTAGATCGCCACCATGGCGCCGGCGGTCGCGCTGTCGGGAATGTCGCTGACGATCAGGATCGCCTGGCCGCGCAGGGCGCGCGAGGCGGAACGCAGGCTGGCCTGTTCGTCGCTGCCGATGTACAGCAACTGGCACTTCCTGGCCTCCTCCACGGTGCCCACGCTGTGTATGCGCAAGGCCAGGCCCTTGCTGCTCTTGTCGCCCAGGGCGACGAGGATGGGCGTGACGGAATCTTCCCGATAGACGCAGAGATTCAGTGTCTTGTCCGAAGGCGTGAGCGGCCACTGGACGAACTTGGTCAGGTTGTAGATCAGACCGGCCTTGGCTTGCGCCGCCGAGAGATCGGCCCGGCACGTCGACGCCGTCCAGGCGCCAAGCTGGACGACAAGGCAGAGGACGGGAAATGCGAATCCGCGTCGCATGGCCGTTCTCATCAGAAGTGGTACTCCATGCGCAAGCGCCATTCGCGGCCGTCCTGAACGATGCGGTCCAGGGGACTGAAAGCGGAGGAGGCGGGATCCGCGAAACGCGTGTCGAACAGGTTGGAGACCCGGACGGAGAATTCCAGATCCTTGGCCAGCTTGCGGTTGAGCAGGTTCAGGTTGACCAGCGCATAGCGCTTGATCCGGGCGCCGAGATAATTGCTGCGCGAACTCAGATATTGGACGTCCAGGCCGGCAAGCCATCCCGAGGCGAACAGCGGTTGCTCGAGATTGAGCTTGGCCATGTGCCTGGGCGAGTTGTCCAGCCAGACGCCCGTGTCGGATCGGGCCAGTTGCCAGTTGTAGCTGGTGCGCAGCCGGCCGCCTCCGTCCCATTCGATTTCGTGGCGCAATTCGACGCCGTTCGCCCTGGCGCCACCCTGGTTTTCGAAGGTGTACAGGTCGTCCGCGGTGCCGAGCACGGTATCGCTCCCGGGCAGCGTGACGAACTCGATGATGTGCGCGATCCGGTAGTGGAACAGGGTGGCGAAAATCCGCCCCGCGTTCCCGAGATGGTGCTCCAGCACCAGTTCCCCGGTCCGGATGTTCTCCGATTTCAGGTTGGGGTTGAGGACGTAGGACACGCCGTCGGTGTAATAGAGCTGATACGCATTGGGGGCCTGGAAGGCGGAGCCGTACAGGGCTTTCAGCGTGGTGTCGGGGGTCCAGCGGTAGACCAGCCCCAGGCGCGGATGGCCTTCGCCGGAGCCGACTTGCGGCTGGTCGAAGCGGGCGCCGAGGTTGAGCGTCAGGTTGTCGCTGAGCGTGTATTCGTCGTGGAAGAATGCCCCCCAGGTGTTCCCATCGCGCCGGTCCCGGAAAGCGACCGCGCCGCCGACGTCGAAATTGGTTTGATCCTGGTGAAGATTGGCTTGGTAATCCGCCCCCAGCAGCCACTTGTGCCTGCCAAGCCGAGGGCTGACATAGCGCAATTCCGCGCCCGCCCATTTCCCGGCCACGATGTCGCGGTTGATGTAGGGGCTGACGGGGGGGAAGGGCGCGTTGGCATCGTAGACGTAATCGCCGATGAAATCGTAACTGCCGTAGTAGACACGGCCGCTGAACGCGGAGTCGTCTTGCAGGGGTTGGTTGTAGTTCAGGTCCAGGAGGGTTTGCTTGTCCGTGGTCTCGCCGCCGGGAGTGTTGAACAGTTGGCCATAGGACGCGTTGGGGATGCCCTTGCCGCGTTCGCTGTGGGCCGCCGTCAGGGTCAGGTTGCCGTAGTTGAATACGGCGAACAGGCGTTGAGCCTGATCGTGATCGAGTCCCACGGCGGTGCCGCCCAGCTCGGGAATCGCCAGGTTGCGGCCGTCGCTGTCGTAGCGGGAAGCGGAAAGCGCGATATCCAGGCCATTGTCCAGGCGGCGGCCGAAGCTGACGCGCCCCTGGGTCGTGCCCGCGGAGCCGATGTCGCCGGAGACGGTGAGGCCGTCCAGCCCGGCGCCTGTCTTGGTGATGATGTTGACCACGCCGAAGATGGCGTTCTTGCCGTAGAAGTTGGCGGCGCCCGGACCCGGGATGAATTCCAGCCGTTCGATCATTTCCACGTCCAGGATGGCTTCGCTGCCCAACAGCATGCTTTCGTAGATGTTTTCGTTGAGGCGATAGCCGTCCAGCAGAAACAGGATGCGGCTGTTGTAGTCCTCTGGCCGCCCGAAGCCGCGCGCGCCCAGATAGCTGTAATTGCGGTCGTTGGTGACATAAAGGCCCGGCAGGGCGCGCATGATGTCGGCCAGAGTGCGGTAACCATGCGCCTTGATGTCCTCGGCGCTGACCACGCTGACCGCGGAGGGGTTCTGGCCGACGTCGCGCGTGTAGCGGGCGGTGCTGTAGACCTCGGCCTTCATCAACTCCTCCAGCGTCATGTCGGCGAGGTCGGGCGTCCGCTCGCGGGCGAGTGTGCCACCGAGCGCGCCACCCGCCGCCAGCATGAGGGCGCATGACAGCGGGACATATGACGGCGCCATGCGCCGGCGCGGCTGACGCTGCTGGACGGCGGCACAGGGAGAGGTCATGGAGCGGCGCGCGGGTTGGCCAAGGTTAGGCAATATCGGCCGATAACCACCAATCTTGACCCTGCAACCCGCGCCGTTTGACGCCAGACAGGGATGCTCGCGGACGGTACAATCCCGCGCTGCCCAACGCTTGGTTTCTCCCGTGTCATCGCCGGATTCCCTGACTTCCTCCGAACGCCGCGCCGCCATTTCACTGGCGGCGATTTTTGGTCTGCGCATGCTGGGCATGTTCCTCATCCTGCCGGTGTTCGCCCTGTACGCGAAAACCCTGCCCGGCGGCGAGGACCACACCCTGGTCGGGCTGGCTCTGGGCATGTACGGCCTGACCCAGGCGGTGCTGATGATTCCCTTCGGCATGGCCTCCGACAAGATCGGGCGCAAGCCGGTGATCATGTTCGGCCTGCTCCTGTTCGCCCTGGGCAGTTTCGTCGCCGCCGACGCCGATACCCTGATGGGCGTCGTGCTGGGCCGGGCCTTGCAGGGCGCCGGCGCCATCTCGGCCGCGGTCACCGCCCTGCTGGCCGACCTGACTCGGGAGGAGAAACGCACCCAGGCCATGGCCATGATCGGCGGCACCATCGGCATGGCCTTCGCCGTGTCCCTCGCGGCCGGCCCGGTGTTCTACCGCTGGATCGGCGTGCCGGGCATCTTCGCGATGACCGGCGTGCTGGCCCTGCTCGCCATCCTGGTGGTCAAGTTCATCACCCCCAATCCCGGCCGGACCGCTTTCCACTCCGACGCCGAGGCGAACCCCGCGCGCCTGAAGGATGTCCTGCGCAATACCGAGCTGTTGCGCCTCAACTGGGGCATCTTTTCCCTGCATGCCGCCCAGATGGCCATGTTCACCGTCGTGCCCTTCGCCCTGGTCAGGACCGGCGGCCTGGACGGCGAGCATCATTGGCAGGTCTATCTGCCGGTGTTGCTGGTGTCCTTCATGCTCATGGTGCCCGCCATCATCTTTGCCGAGAAACGCGGCATGCTGAAGCCGGTCTTCGTGTCCTCGGTCGCCCTCATGCTCGCGGCCCAGTTGGGCCTGGCCTTTTCCATGGACCTGTTCTGGGGCGTGGTGGCGGCTCTGTTCGCCTATTTCGTGGCCTTCAACATTCTCGAGGCGAGCCTGCCCTCGCTGATTTCCAAGATCGCGCCGCCCGAGGCCAAGGGCACCGCCATGGGCGTCTACAACACTTCCCAGGCGCTTGGGTTATTCTTCGGCGGTAGCGCCGGGGGCTGGCTGGCGCAGCACCAGGGTTTCGGCACCGTGTTCGTCTTCTGCGCCGGGCTGATGGCCGTGTGGCTGTTCCTCGCCGCGCGCATGACGCCGCCGCCCCGGGTGAAGACCCAGATGTTCCATGTCGGGACGCTTTCCGAGGAAAGCACCCAGCGCCTGCTGGCCCGGCTCCCGGTCTTCACCGGCGTCGAGTCCGTCACCGTGCTGCCTGAGGAGGGCGCGGTGCTGCTGAAGGTGAGCCAGACCGGCTGGGACGAGGAAGGTGTCCGGCACCTGTTATCGCAAATTTCTGAAGGGGGTTAGTCATGGCTTCGGTCAACAAGGTAATACTCATCGGCAACCTGGGCCGCGATCCGGAAATGCGCTACCTGCCCAGCGGCGACGCCGTCGCCAATTTGCGCATCGCCACCACGGACAAGTTCAAGGACCGCAACGGCGACCAGCAGGAAGTCACCGAATGGCATTCCGTCGCGTTCTTCGGCAAACAGGCGGAAATTTGCGGCCAGTACCTGAAGAAGGGCAGCCAGATCTATGTGGAAGGCAGCCTGCGCACGCGCAAATGGCAGGACAAGGACGGCAACGACCGCTACACCACCGAGATCCGCGGCGACCGCATGCAGATGCTGGGCGGCCGGGGCGGTGGCGGGGGCGGCGGCGGCATGGCCGATTTCGACGCGCCGCCGGACAACGCGCCGCGCGGCAAGCCTTCCGGTTCTGGCGGCGGTGGTGGGGGCGGCGGTGGCGCCGGCGGTTTCGGCGACATGGATGACGATATTCCGTTCTGAGCGGCGCTCGCGCCCAAACTGTCCGCGTTATGGGGGGATTAGTGTGAAATTGAAATTATTCGTCGCGCTGTCGGGTTGCCTGGTCCATGGTGCCCAAGCTTCGGGTTTCGCCCTGGTCGAGCAGAACGCCAGCGGCATGGGCAACGCCTACGCGGGCCAGGCCGCGGTGGCGGAGGATGCCAGCATAGTATTCTTCAATCCGGCCGGGCTCACCCGACTGAACGGCAGGCAGGTCGTCGTGGCAGGCCATCTGATCATGCCCTCTGCCAAGTTCACGGACTCCGGTGCCAGCACCCTGTCCCCGTTCTCTCTGGGCGACGGTGGCGATGCCGGGACCTCCGCCTTGGTGCCCAACCTGTATTTCGCCATGCCTTTGGGACGCAACCTAAACTTTGGCCTCGGCATCAACTCCCCGTTTGGCCTCGTGACTGAATATGATGCGCCATGGACTGGCCAGACCCTGGCGCTCAAGTCTGATCTGAAGACCGTCAACGTCAATCCCAGCCTGGGCTGGAAGCTCAATGACAGCGTGTCACTCGGCTTCGGGCTGAATTGGCAGTGGATCGATGCGGAACTCACCCAGAGCGCGACGGCGCCCGGGGTGACCAAGGCGACCATGAAAGGCGACGACGACAGCTGGGGCTGGAATGCCGGTGCCCTGTTCAACCTGGGCAGCGGCGACCGGATCGGAGTAGCTTACCGTTCCAGCGTCAAGCAACGATTGAGCGGCCACATGTCCGTCGGGGCCGTGACCAATCAGGTCACCGCCGACCTGAATTTGCCCGCGAGCGCCTCGGTGAGCTACTTCCGCCCGGTGAATTCCCGCTGGGATTTCCTGGCCGACCTGACCTGGACCGAGTGGTCCAGCTTCGACCAACTGGCGGTCATCAAGGTGAGCGGTCCACTGCCACAGCCGGCGGCCATCCAGGAAAACTGGCAGGACACTTGGCGCGCATCCCTGGGACTTAGCTTGCATCAGAGCCGGGAATTGACCTGGCGCGTGGGCGTTGCCTACGACCAGACGCCTGTGCCGGATCCCCAGCATCGCACCCCTCGCATACCGGACAACAACCGGACCTGGCTGGCGCTGGGTGGTCAATACCGCTGGAGTCCAGCATCGGCGGTGGACTTCGGCTACGCCCACATCTTCGTGCCGGATTCACGGGTCAACCACACCGAGAACGGTGTGACCCTCTCCGGCAGCTATGACAACAAGATCGACATTCTGAGCGTACAGTACACCCACAATTTCTGATTGTCGGAGGCGCCATGACGGGGTTCCACATCAAGAAGCACGAGCGCGGTCGGGTGATTCCCGCGCGCCCGTTCGTGTACCGCCCCGCTGACACCCTGTTCACCGCCCTGGTCGCGGCCACCCGCCGCTTCGGTCGCTCCAAGCCGAATCAATGGGAAGACCAGAAGCCCGGCAGCTATTCCTACGGCGACCTGCTCAAGATGACCCTGGCCCTGGGGCGTCTGGCCGGCAAGATCACCGAGGCCGGCGAGCATGTGGGCGTGCTCATGCCCAACATGGCCGCCACGGCGAGTTTGATGATCGGCCTGTCCGCCTTCGGCCGCGTGCCCTGCATGCTGAACTACACCTCGGGCACCGAGGGCATGCAGAGCGCCTGCGAGGCGGCGCGCATCAAGACCGTGGTCACCTCCCGCGTGTTCCTGGACAAGGCCGGCCTGACCGAGCAGGTGCGGGCGCTCAAGGGGGTGACGCTGCATCTCCTGGAGGAGATGCGCGCCGATTTCGGCGTCGCCGACAAGCTCTGGCTCATGGGCTACGCGCTGTGGCTGCCGGAACTCGCGGTGCCCAAGGGCGACCCGGAGGCGCCGGCGGTGGTGCTGTTCACCTCCGGCTCGGAGGGCAAGCCCAAGGGCGTGGTGCTTTCGCACCGGGCGCTGCTGGCCAACGTGGCCCAGGTGCTGGAGGTCATTCCCTTCGGTCCTCCCGAGGTGGTGCTGAACGCCCTGCCCATGTTCCATTCCTTCGGCCTGACCGCGGGCACCCTGATCCCGATGGTGTGCGGCGCCCGCCTGGTGATCTACACCAGCCCGCTGCATTTCAAGGTGATTCCCCAACTGGTGCGGGAGAAACGCTGCACGGTCATGTTCGGCACCAGCACCTTCTTCAGCCACTACGCCCGCAACGCCGAGCCGGACGACCTGAAATCCCTGAAATACGTGGTCGCCGGCGCGGAGAAGCTGGCGGATTCGGTGCGCTTGTCCTGGCGCGAGAAATTCGGCGTCGACATCCTGGAAGGCTACGGCGCGACGGAAACCGCGCCGGTGCTCGCGGTCAACCGGCCCGAAGACAACCGGCACGGCAGCGTCGGCCGCCTCCTGCCCGGCATCGAGGCGAAGATCGTGCCGGTGCCGGGCATCGAGCACGGCGGCGAGTTGCATGTGCGCGGCCACAACGTCATGTCCGGCTACTACCGCTTCGATAGCCCCGGCCTGCTGGAGCCGCCGGCTTCCGAGGCGGGCGAGGGCTGGCACAACACCGGCGACGTGGTGGACTTGGACGAGGAGGGCTTTCTCTCCATCCAGGGCCGGCTCAAGCGTTTCGCCAAGGTGGCGGGGGAAATGGTCTCCCTGGAAATCGTCGAGGTCATCGCCCGCAGCGTCTCCTGCGAGGCCATGCACGCGGCGACCTGCGTCTCCGACGAGGGCCGGGGGGAGTTGATCGTCCTGTTCACCACCGATTCGGAATTGACCCGGGAACAACTCGCCGCCGCGGCGAAGGGGCTGGGCTATCCTGAGATCGCCTTGCCGCGCCGCATCCGGGTGGTGGAAGCCCTGCCTCTGCTGGGTACGGGCAAGGTGGATTACGTGCGCCTCAAACAGAACGCGACTGTGGCTTGAAAAGGGCTGAGTGCGGCTAAATATAAGAAAACGTTGATACAATTCCGCAACTTTCGATCTGGAGCAGACCATGCCCATTTACGCCTACAAGTGTTCCGAATGCGGCTTCGAGCAGGATGTGATGCAGAAGATGAGTGATTCTCCGCTCACCGAGTGCCCGACCTGCGGCAAGGCCACCTTCACCAAGCAGTTGTCCGCCGCCGGTTTCCAATTGAAGGGTTCCGGCTACTACGCGACCGATTTCAAGAACAGCGGCGCCAAGCCGGCCGATCCGCCTTCACCGGCCTGCGGCACCGGCGCGTGTCCCGCCTGTACAAGCTGAACCTGTCCAAATCCAAGAATCGGGCAAACGCGTCGGCGTTTGCCCGATTTGTTTGAAAGCCACGATGGCCGCCCTCAAGCGCTACTTCCTCACCGGACTGCTGATTCTGGTCCCCCTGGGCATCACTTTCTGGGTGCTCGCCGCCCTGTTCGCCTTCATGGACCAGAGCCTGCTGCTGCTGCCGCCGTCCTGGCGGCCGGTTTCCTGGCTGGGCGTGACCATTCCCGGCCTGGGCCTGATCCTCACCGCCGTGGTCATCGTGCTGACCGGCCTGCTCGCCGCCAACCTGATCGGCCAGCGCCTGGTCGCGTTCTGGGAAGGTCTGGTCAACCGCATCCCGGTGGTCAAGTCCATCTACGGCAGCGTCAAACAGGTTTCCGATAGCCTGCTGTCCGGTTCGGGCATGGCCTTCAAGAAGGTGTTGCTGGTGCATTACCCCCATCCGGAGGCTTGGTCCCTGGCGTTCCAGACCAACGTGCCGGACGAGGTGAACGGCCACCTCGATGACGATTACGTGGCGGTGTTCATTCCCACCACCCCCAGCCCGGTGAACGGCTTCTACTTCTATGTGCGGCGCGACGCGGTGATCGAGCTGGACATGAGCGTGGACGCCGCGTTCAAGGCCATCGTCTCCATGGGCGTGGTCGCCTCGCCCATCAAACCCGCCATCGCCAACTATCCGGGCGACTGAGCTTCAGACCGCGATTCAACTAGGAAAAAGCATGCGTACCCATTACTGCGGCGCCGTCAACGCCGAACACATCGGCCAGATCGTCAACCTGTGCGGCTGGGCCCATCGCCGGCGCGACCACGGTGGCGTCATCTTCATCGACCTGCGCGACCGGGACGGCACGGTGCAGGTGGTGATCGACCCGGACACCCCGGATGCCTTCAAGCTGGCGGAAGACACCCGCTCCGAATTCGTCCTGCGCGTGGTGGGCAAGGTGCGCGCCCGCCCCGCCGGCACCGAGAACCCCAACCTGCCCACCGGCATGATCGAGGTGCTGACCCAGAGCCTGGAAATCCTCAACCCCAGCCTGACGCCCCCGTTCCAGATCGACGACGAGAACCTCTCCGAGAACCTCCGCCTGCAATACCGCTACCTGGACCTGCGCCGTGAGCCGATGCAGAAGAACCTGCGTCTGCGCTACCGGGTTTCCAAGCTGATGCGCGACTACCTGGACCAGCAGGGCTTCATGGAAGTGGAAACCCCCATGCTGACCCGCTCCACGCCGGAAGGCGCGCGCGACTACCTGGTGCCCAGCCGGGTCCACGACGGCATGTTCTACGCCCTGCCCCAGTCGCCCCAGTTGTTCAAGCAGTTGCTCATGGTGGCCGGCGTCGACCGCTACTTCCAGATCACCAAGTGCTTCCGCGACGAGGATTTGCGCGCCGACCGCCAGCCGGAATTCACCCAGGTGGATCTGGAAACCTCGTTCATGAACGAGGAGGAGATCATGACTCTGGTGGAAGGCATGATCCGCGACATGTTCAAGAAGGCCCAGGACATCGACCTGCCCAACCCCTTCCCGCGCATGACCTTCGCCGAGGCCATGGGCCGCTACGGTTCCGACAAGCCGGACATGCGCGTGACCCTGGAGATCACCGAGCTCACCAACGTGATGAAGGACGTGGACTTCAAGGTCTTCTCCGGCCCGGCCAATTCCGGCAACGGCCGCGTGGCCGCCATCCGCGTGCCCAAGGGCGGCGAATTCAGCCGCGGCGAGATCGACGTCTGGACCGAGTTCATCAAGATCTACGGCGCCAAGGGCCTGGCCTGGATCAAGGTCAACGAGAAAGCCAAAGGCCGCGACGGCCTGCAATCCCCCATCGTCAAGAACCTGCACGATACGGCGCTGGCCGAAATCCTCGCCCGCACCGGCGCCGAGGACGGCGACATCCTGTTCTTCGGCGCCGACAAGGCCAAGATCGTCAACGACGCCCTCGGCGCCCTGCGCGCCAAGATCGGCCACGAGAAGGGCTACGTGGACGGCCGCGCCTGGGCGCCCCTGTGGGTGGTGGACTTCCCCATGTTCGAGTTCAACGAGGACGAGAACCGCTGGGACGCCCTGCACCATCCCTTCACCAGCCCCAAGGACGGCCACGAGCAGTACCTCGCCAGCGATCCCGGCAAGGCCCTGTCCAAGGCCTACGACATGGTCCTCAACGGCTGGGAAGTGGGCGGCGGCTCGGTGCGTATCCACAAGGAAGCCGTGCAGGAAGTGGTGTTCGGCGCCCTCAACATCGGCGAGGAGGAGCGCCGCAACAAGTTCGGCTTCCTGCTCGACGCCCTCAAGTACGGCGCCCCGCCCCACGGCGGCCTCGCCTTCGGCCTGGACCGCCTGGTCACCCTCATGACCGGCGCCGAATCCATCCGCGACGTCATCGCCTTCCCCAAGACCCAGCGCGCCTCCTGCCTGATGACGGATGCCCCCAACGCGGTGGACGAGAAGCAGTTGCGGGAACTGCATATCCGCTTGCGGAATACCGCGGCGACAGCGATGCCGTAAAATTCCGACAACGGCTGTCTGGGGAGGCTGCCGTTGTTTCTGTCGTTCGGCCCATCGCCATGGGCCGGGCGTTCGTTGTCAATCGGGATGAGAAGAAACGAAACGATGCGCGACAATCCCAGCTCCCTTTGCCCTGCGCGGCGGACCAACGCCGTGGCGGTGTCTTAATGTCTTAAGTCCCGCCGCGCCATGGAGCCTCGACAGAGCCACGATCTCGAACATGCCCAGGATTTCCGCCGGAAGTCGTCCGTGGGCGTCGCCCTCACCGCGCTGGTGACCCTGACTCCCTTCGCGGTCTACAACTTCCTCCAGGGTCGGCACATATTCGGCATCGGCGCGCTGGTGATCGTGCTGGTGCTGAACTTCAACGCCTGGAGCATCAGCCAGGGCCGCTACCATCCCGTCCTCACCCTGCTCGGCCTGGTGCCGGCCATGTCCGGCTTCCTCGCCTACACCATCCACGACCAGGGCATGATCGGCGTGATGTGGTGCTATCCGGTCCTGCTGTCCTACTACTTCATGTTGCCCGAGCGCATGGCGTGGCTCGCCAACGCCATCCTCCTGGCCCTGGTGCTGCCCCAGGCCTGGATCGGCATCGACCATCCCCTCGCGGCACGCGTGCTGGCCACCTTGATGGCGACCAGCGCCTTCTCCGCCATTTTCATCCGGGTCATCAGCGTCCAGCAGGCGCGGATGCACGCGCTCGCGGTGACAGACCCCCTGACCGGCCTGGCCAATCGCATGCTGCTCGACGCCACCATCGACCAGGCGATCGGGCAAAACGCCCGCACCGGGACCGCGATGACCCTGGTCACCCTGGACCTGGACCACTTCAAGAACATCAACGACACCCTGGGCCACGCGGCCGGCGACGCGGTGCTGCGCGGCGTCGGGGAACTGCTGCGCAAGCGCAGCCGGCGCAGCGACAAAGTGTTCCGGCTGGGGGGCGAGGAGTTTCTCGTGTTTCTCTACAACACGGACCTGGACAACAGCCGCCGCTTCGCGGAGGACCTGCGCGTGGCGCTGGCGGCGCAGCCCTTCCTGCCGGACCGCGCCGTCACCGCCAGCCTGGGCGTGGCCACGCTGATGCCGAAGGAAGACGCGCGCGCCTGGATGAAGCGCGCCGACGACAACCTCTACCGCGCCAAGGCGGCGGGAAGGAACCGGGTCGAGGCATAAAGCTTGGTGCCATTGGCGAGGGTCAAAGCTTGTCACCCCCTCCCCCCTCGGGGGAGGGTGGGGGAGAGGGCGATTGGGGTCTTGCCTGCTCTGAACGGTGGGTGTGTCGTGATAGGCCGGGAGGCGCCCGGCAGCGCCCTACTTTCTTTGCTCGTGCAAAGAAAGTAGGCAAAGAAAGCACGCCCCGTTTCCGTCGAAACCCCGAGAATTTCGATCTTGCCTGGGGCAGCGAAAGAACTCGCTTTGCTCAGACACCTTTCCCCATCCGGGGACAAGCGCTGGCCTTCGGCAACCCCAGCCAAGTCCGAAATTCTCGGCTCCGGCAGAGGGAAAACCGGCGGAAAGCGCTGCGCTTTTCCTCCCCACGCGGGCTATCCCCACCCCTTGCTCGCCCGGGTTTCCCAGCGTAGATTGCGCAAAAAACAGGGAGACAGGCAGTGACCAGCCAATTTCCGCAATCCCCACGGCAACACACTACACGGAATCCGTATATCAAGGCACGGGCCAGGATGTTGGGGCTGCTTGTAGGTGGCTCTATTACTGGCTTTGCGGTGGCGGAAGACGAAGTGGCTCGACCGCGATATCAAGAATCTGTTTATCAAGGATAGATCGTGGAAGCTAATCCAGTCAGAATTGTTCAATACTTTGACGGTGAGAAACAAAGCATTATTCCTCTGTTCCAACGACCGTATACGTGGAACAAACGAAATTGGCAATCCCTGTGGGATGACATCATGGCTTACTACGAAGAGGTTGTGTCAGGATCTCATTTTATGGGCGCTGTAGTCTCAATTCCAGCAAAGACTGTTCCTGTCGGCGTGACAAAACACCTTGTTATTGACGGACAGCAGCGTCTAACAACAGTTGCTGTAATGATGTGCGCTCTGCGCGATAGCTGTGAAAAAAGATCAGCTCAAATTCAAGACCATCTTGTAAATCGGCACTACGAAAACTCGGCAGACTACTTGAAGCTTCTCCCTACGCAAGGTGATCGAGCATCGTACGTTTCAATCATTAATGGCGAGCGCGCTACAGGTGTTAATAAGCATTTAATGGTCGAGTGCTACGACTTTTTCATCAAGGCGCTGCAAGGAAAGGACGACAACGACCAGTCAATTGACGCTGAGAAGATTTTAGACATTGTAAAATCTCAGCTTCAAGTTGTAATGATAAACCTGGGCGAAACGGACGACCCATACTTAATATTTGAAAGTCTAAATTTCAAGGGGGAGCCACTTTCACAAGCCGACCTTGTTAGAAATTACATATTGATGCGATTTCGCTACTCACTTGGAGAAGGCGGCGAACAAGAACGAATATATCGAGAAATATGGCATCCGATGGAGTCAAGGCTGGGACTCGCGTTCGAGGATTTTCTTTGGCACTACGCCATCAAAGATGGCGATAATGTAAAGAAGCCCAAAATATATTCGTCGTTAAAGGGCGCCTTTAGCGCCCTTAAGGAAGCATCTGACGTAGAGGCACACATTGGAGAAATGAACAAAGCCTCCATTAACTACGTAAGGTTCCTTAATCCAGAAAAAGAGAAAAATCACCAAATCAAGAAAGAGCTTGCTCTCCTAGACCGACTTGAAGCGACAATTTCATACCCGATCCTTATTAAACTATTTTCTGCCAGCGACAACAGTCAGTTTGACGAAGATGTGCTGCTGAAGTGCTTGCGGCACATCAACTCATTTATAGTGAGACGAACGGTATGCGATGAGAAGAGGAGCGCACTCAACAAACTGTTTGCGAATATTGCTTCACGAATACCCAGTGATGTAGTTGAAATGGACGAATGGATTGCCGCTGAGCTGGCAAAGCGCGTTAGAAGCGAAAGGTGGCCTGACGATACTGAGTTTAGGCAAGCAATCCTGAATAATAATTTGTACGGAACAAAGGCCGCCCGGATTGTTCTAGATGGGATAGAAGCGCAACTCGCGGGAAAAGAAGTCGTCGATCTCAACAGCAATAAGATCACGATCGAACACATCATGCCGCAGACCCTTAATTCTGATTGGGAACATGAGATCGGCCAAGATGATGATACCCACAGAAGATACCTCGACACACTTGGCAATTTAACATTGACAGGTTTGAATTCCGAACTTGGAAACATGAGTTTCTCTGAAAAAAGGAAAATCTACTCTGAGTCCGGAATTTCGATGAATCGCGACATTTCAAAATGCGATAGATGGTCATCGACGGAAATACAAGCACGGTCTGAGGAGCTCGCCAATTATGCGATTAAGTTATGGCCGATGCACACAGTCTAATGCGCATCCGACGCGGAATAAGCGCCATCGATGACGCCGTCACCGCGCTCAAGCGAGCGAGAAGTAAAGTCAACGACGGACGCTCTGAAATCGACAAAGCATTACGTGAGCTTGACGACGCGGAGAGCGACTTGCGTCGGGCCTTGATAGAACTGCCTGATGAATAGCAAATATGTAAGTCAGGGCGTGGCCTGATCATGCGCTCCAGGCGTAGATGCTGTAGCCCGCGTAGGTTGGGCTGACGCGGGAAGCCCAACGTCGTAACTCTCCCGCGCCATGTCGGGTTTCGCCGCGCTCAATCCAACCTACACAGCGCGCACAGTGCAACAGGCGTAAGCCGTATCGCACCGTCGCAGCCCGTCAATCCATCAACGATGATCCCGATCACCGGGGCGGCCCATGGGGCCGCGTTGCACTTCCCGGTCGTGGTTTTCGAAAGCGATGTGGCGGTTGGCTTCTTCCAGGCGTTGTTCCAGGTCGCGCAGTTCGTTGGGGCCGAGCCGGCCGTCGGCTTCGTACTGGCGTTCCAGGGTGCCGATGGCCAGGTGTTCGCGTAGCAGGCCGGTGGCTTCCCGCGTGGTCAGCTTGCCGTTTTCCATGCCGTCCAGGATGCGCTTGAGCTGGTTGTCCTGGCGCAGGTCCAGTTGGGCGATGCGTTCCCGCATGGTGGCGGGGTCGCGCGCCTGCTGGTGGGCGGGGCCGCTCAGCCAGGGGTTGTTGTAGGGGTTGTTGCCGTAATAGGCGTAGCCGCTGTCGGCTTGGCTGGCGCCGGCGGCCAGGGTGAGGGCGGCGAGGCCGAGTAGGGCGAGGGTTTTGCGGGGGGTGGTGGTCTTCATGGTTTCACTCCTGAGTGGGTTTCCGGGTGGCGAACCGTTCGCCAGCGGACGCTTCCCACTCTATGGAGTGCTTGTAAGGCCCCGGTGTCGGAGGTGTTGGCGAGTTGTAAGCGGTTGTAACCGCGCGGGCGCCGCCGGCTCACGGCGCCGATGTGGCCGCGCCGCGCTTGAAGGGATCGCGCTCGTTCAATTCGTCCACGTACTGGTCCATGCCGGCGCCTTCGCGCTTCAGAAAATCCTCCACCGCGCGGGAGAACTCGGGATGGGCGAGCCAGTGGGCGGACCAGGTGGCGGCGGGAAGGAAGCCCCGTGCCAGCTTGTGCTCGCCCTGGGCGCCGCCCTCGAAGGTGGCGATGCGCTGTTCGATGCAGAACTCGATGGCCTGGTAGTAGCAGGTCTCGAAGTGCAGGCCCGGGTGGTATTCCAGGGTGCCCCAGGAGCGGCCGAACAGGGCCTGCCGGTTGTGCAGGTTGAAGGCGGCGGCGATGGGCCGCCCATCCCGCTCGGCGATGACCAGCAATAGGTTGTCGGGGATCGCCGCGCCGATGCGCTGGAAGAAATCCAGGTTGAGCGCCTGGGGGGAATTGAATTGCAGATGGGTGCGCGCGTAGCAGGCCATGAAGTGGCGCCAGTCGGCTTCCGTGATGTCGGCGCCGGTCAGGCGGCGGAAGCGGATGCCGGCGTCGCGGACCTTGCGCCGTTCCTGCTGGATCTTCTTGCGCTTGTCCCGGCGCAGGCTGGCCAGGTAGTCGGCGAAATCCGTGTAGCCGGGGTTGCGCCAATGGAACTGGATCGCGCGCCGCAACATCATGCCGCGCGCTTCCATTTCCCGTGCCTGAGCTTCGTCCGGGAACAGCAGATGCAGGGAGGAGACGCCCGCTTCCCGGGCCAGGTCCAGCGCGGCGTCCAGCAGTTCGGCGCGGTGTGCCGGTGTCGCCGCCAGCAGGCGCGGGCCGGTGACCGGCGTGAAGGGCACGGCGGCGATCCACTTGGGGTAATAGGCCAGGCCGTGGCGCTGGTAGGCGTCGGCCCAGGCCCAGTCGAACACGAACTCGCCCCAGGAGTGGGTCTTGCCGTACAGGGGCAGGGCGCCGGCCAGGCGGCCGTCCCGCGCCAGGGTCAGGAAGCGGGTCTCCCAGCCGGTCCTGGGGCTGGCGCAGCCGCTTTCCTGGAGGGCGAGCAGGAAGGCGTGGGAGAGGAAGGGGTTGATGTCCTCCCCGGCCGGGCTCGCGCTGGCGACCAGGGCGTCCCATTCCAGCGCGGGAATCTCCGCGATGGATTCGACGATGCGCGCGCTCAAGCCTGGTCTGGCCGGGTTTCGCGCCGCCACACCAGGGTGTGGTTGTCGCTGGGCATGTCGAAATCCTTGTGGAGGACCAGGCCCTGGGCCTCGGCCAGGGCGTTCAGGGCCTCGAAATCGCGCACGCCGCTGTCCGGATCCCGGTTTTTCAGCCAGACGTCGAAGCGGGCGTTGCTCTCGGCGGTGAAGCGGCCGCCGTAGTTGAAGGGGCCGTACAGGCAGAGCAGGCCGCCCAATTCCAGCACCCGGCCGATGCCGGCGAACATGCGCTGCACCGCGGGCCAGGAGACGATGTGCACGGTGTTGGCGTTGAACACGGCATCGAAGCTGTCCACCGGCCAAGCCGCGTCGTTCACGTCGATGGCGACCGGCGGCAGCACGTTGGGCAGTTTCGCTTCCTCCAGCCAGGCGCGGATCCCCGGATGGTTTTGCGGCAGTTCGCTGGTCTGCCAGGTCAGGTGGGGGAAAGCCTCGCCGAAATAGACCGCGTGCTGGCCGGTGCCGCTGGCGATTTCCAGCACGCGGCGCCGGTCGGCGAAGACTTCCTCGAGCACGGTCTGGATGGGCGCGCGGTTCTGGGCGGAGGATTCCGCGAAGGGTTTTTCTGTCACGTTCATGGTGGCGGGTCGATGTTGCGGAGTGGGGAGTATGAAAGGGGGAGTATGAAAGAGGTCAGCCCTTGAATGCCGCCTCGGAGCTCAGATAGGCCAGCTCGTCCGGAGTGCTTTCCCGGCCGAGGATGGCGTTGCGGTGGGGAAAGCGGCCGAAGCGGCGCACGATGGCGCGGTGGTGCTCGGGCCAATGCGGGTCCATGCCCGCTTCCCGGAACAGTTTCACGGACAGATCCTGGTCCTCCGGATTTTCGCTGTGCATCAGCGGCAGGAACAGGAACAGCCGGCGCTCCTCCGCCAATTCGGTATGGAAGCCCCGCTCCACCGCCTGCTTGGTGATCGCCACCGCTTTCTGCTCGGTGGAAAAGGACTTCGCCCCGCCCCGGTACATGTTCAGCGGGAACTGGTCCAGGACGATGATCAGCGCGAGGGCGCCTTCCGGGCTCTCGGCCCAATCATCCAGATCGCCGTCCGCCGCGAGCTGCCAGAGAAACTCGAAGCGGGTGCGGATTTCCGCGTCCAGTTCGGGCGTGGAGGAAAACCAGTGCTTGCTGATCCGGCTGGAGAACCAAAAGCCGAGAATTTCCTGTCTATCTTGCATGGACCCTTTCCTTTCCGTGCCCGTCCATCTCAATCCGGCGGCAGCTTGGACAGCATGTAGTCCACGCCCGCCTTGACTTGCGCATCGCTCAGATCCGGCTTGCCGCCGCGCGCCGGCATGGTGCCATGGGTGCCTTTGAAGCCCTCGATGGCGTGTTTGTAAAGCTGCTCCGGCCCCTGTTTGACGCGCGCCTTCCACTGATCCGCGTCGCCCAGCTTCGGCGCCCCGGCGACGCCCATGCCGTGGCAGGCATGGCAGACCTGCTTGAAGACATTTTCTCCCATGGCCAGTTCCTCGGGGGTTTTCGGCGCCGGCGGCGGCGCCTTGTCGCACGCGGAAAGCGCGAGGACGGCGAACAGGGGGATGAGATGCTTGGTCATGGTTGTCTCCTCAGTAACCGGGATGACGCACCGTCCCGACGTCCCTGACTTTACCAGAGTGATTTTGTCGGATATGCGTGTAACCAGTCTAGATCGCTCTGGCGCAAAGGCCAGAAAGGGAGACAAGCACGCCGGAGATGGCGCGGGGCAAGCCAGCGGTCTTAGTTGGAGCCGGCGGACTTCGCTTCGGGCAGAGGCATCTTGCGGGCTTCCGCGTCCAGGCAGACGAAGCTGACGTGGGTGGAGAAGATGGCTTCCTCGGCGCCGGTCTCCAGATCGTCGGCGAACACCTTCACCGTGTATTGGACCGAGGTTTTCCCGGTCTTGGAGCGGCGCGACTTGAAGCGCAGCACGGTGCCCTGGCGCACGCTGCTGCGGAATTCCACCTTGTCCATGGCGACGGTGACGAAGCGGCAGCCGGGATAGTCCCGGCTCGCGGCGATCCAGGAGATTTCGTCCACCCACTTCAGCAGGAAGCCGCCGAACAGGAAGCCGTAGTGGTTGAGATGTTCCGGCCTGACGACCTTGTAGCTTTCCATTTGCGAGCTTCCGTTGAGCGATGGCCGATTATTAGCGCCGTCTTGTCCCGGATCAAACATGTCGCACTGCAAAAATCAGAAGATAGTTCTATCCTGATATCTTTCTTTGTCTCCCTTCCCAATTCGCCATGTCCGGACACGCCGCCGTCGGCTGGATCGATACCCTCGTGATCCTGATCTATCTGATGGCGACGGGCTATCTGGGCTGGCTCGGCTGGAAGGGCACCCGCACCGCCTCGGACTTCCTGCTCGCCGGGCGCGGCGCCCACCCGGTGATCATGGCGGTGTCCTACGGCGCCACCTTCATCTCCACCTCCGCCATCGTCGGTTTCGGCGGCGTCGCCGGACTGTTCGGCATGAGCCTGCTGTGGCTCACCTTCCTCAATATCGCGGTGGGCATCTTCATCGCCTTCGTGGTGCTGGGCGAGCCGACGCGGCGCATCGGCCACCACCTGGGCGCCCACACCTTCCCGGAACTGCTGGGCCTGCGCTACCAGAGCAAGGCCATCCAGGTGTTCGCGGGCGGCCTGCTGTTCCTGTTCATGCCCCTCTACATCGCGGCGGTGATGACCGGCGGCAGCGTGTTCGCGGCGAGCCAGTTCGGCATCGACTTCGAGGTGGCCCTGCTCATCTTCAGCCTGGTGACGGCCGCCTACGTGATCCCCGGCGGCCTCAAGGCGGTGATGTACACGGATACCCTGCAGGGCATCATCATGATGCTGGGCATGGTGTTCCTGCTGTGGTTCACCTATTCCAGCCTGGGCGGGGTGACCGAGGCCCACCGCGCCCTTACCGGCATGGCCGATCTGGTGCCGGCGCCGCTCCAGGCGATGGGCCACAAGGGCTGGACCGCCATGCCCGAATTCGGCTGGGGCGCGCCCGGCTACGACCTGTGGTGGACCGTGGTGAGCGCCATCATCCTGGGCGTGGGCATCGGCGTGCTGGCCCAGCCCCAGCTCATCGTCCGCTTCATGACCGTGCGCAGCCGGCGGGAACTGGATCGGGCGGTGCCCACCGGCGCGGTGTTCATCCTGCTCATGGTGGGCACGCCCTATCTCATCGGCGCCCTGTCCAACGCCTGGTTCGCCCAGCACGGGCCGCTGCTCGCTGGCCGGGTGGTCAAGACGATCGCGGCGGACCGGGCCGAAGTCGCCTTGCTGCGGGAAGCCGCGCCGGGCCGCTGGGAAACCGTCGTCAACGGGAAGACCGGCAAGCCGGTGACGGCGCCCATGCTGATCGTGGAACGGACGCCGGCGCTGGACGCGGACGGCCATCCCTTCGAGAAGGTGAGCGGCCGCGCGCCCGTGGCGGTCTACGCCAAGGGCCAGGCGGACCAGATCGTGCCCCTCTACATCACCGCCGCCCTGCCGCGCTGGTTCGGCCTGCTGTTCTTCCTCACCCTGCTGTCGGCGGCCATGAGCACCCTGTCCAGCCAGTTCCACACCCTGGGCACGGCGGTGGGCCACGACCTCTATGGCCAACTGTTCCGCAAGCGGGCGGGTGGCCAGCCCAGCCTGCCGGTGGTGCGCCTGGCCATCGTCGCCGGCCTGCTCATTTCGGTGACCCTGGCCTACACGGTGCGGGACGAATACGTCATCGCCCGCTTCACCGCCATCTTCTTCGGCCTGTGCGCGGCGACCTTCCTGCCCGCCTACGTGGGCGGGCTGTTCAGCCGTCGCATCACGCGGGCCGGCGCGCTGGCGTCCATGGGGGTGGGCTTCGGCGTCTCCCTGTTCTGGCTGCTGTTCGTCAAGGCCAAGGAGGCGGGCGCCATCGGCTTGGTCAAGCTGTTCACCGGTGGCGCGAGCAGCCTCCTGGCGGCGGCGCCCAACTGGCCGGTGGTGGACCCCATCCTGGTGGCGCTGCCGCTGTCCATCCTCACCGCCGTGCTGGTGAGCCTGTTCACGCGGCCGTCCGAACGCGCCCATCTGGCCCGCTGTTTCCCGGAGGGATGATCCATGCTGGGCATCGACGATCCCCTGATCTGGCTGGCCTATGTCCTGTGCCTGGTCGCCACCGCCCTCAGCATCGGCTACGGTGCGGTCCGCCGCAACCGCGGCGCCGATGAGGTGACGCCGGAAGACCGGGCCTGGGCGAAGGCGGAAAAGAAAGTGGAACATGAAATCTGAATGCAAAGCCCTGATCTGCGCCCTGTTCCTGCTGCCCCAGGCGGGCTGGAGCGCAGACCCGGCGCCGGCCTGGAGCGGCGGCGCGGAGGTCCGCCTGCGCGAGGTGGGCATCAACAACGCCAACGCGCTGGACGACGCCAATGCCAGCGCCGAGCGCCATTTCCAGCGTTACCGCCTGCGCGCCTGGGGCCAATACCAGCCCGACGCCGTCTGGACAGTGAACGGCCGCCTGATGTGGGAGGGCCGCCACTACGATGAGCCGGGCATCGCCAGCTTCGAGACCTGGTACGACGGCGCGGTCATGTTCGACAACCTCTACGTCAAGGCCGAGCGGCCCGGCGGTCTGCCGGTATCCCTCAAGCTCGGGCGCCAGGACATCATCCTCGGCAACGGCTGGCTGATGCTGGACGGCACGCCCCTGGACGGCTCCCGCACCTTCTACTTCGATGCCCTGCGCGCCACCTGGAGAAACGGCCTCAACACCCTGGACACCATCCTGCTGCGCCAGAATCCGCGCACCCGGCTGACCCTGGACGGGAGCGAGGAGGACCAGACCGAGCAGAACGAGACGGGCCTGGTCCTGTATCTGCGCAACAGGCACAGCGTGGATACCGATCTGGACGTCTACTACTTCCGCAAGGACGCTTCGCCCGCGACCGGTTCCCGATCCGGCGGCACGGTCCGCGCCAACAACGGCTTCATCTTCCCGGTGGCGGCGGACCCGTCCGACGACGGCCATGTCAACGCCATCGGCGGCCGCGTCGAGACCCAGTACTCGCCCACCTGGAAGCTGCGCGCGGAAGCCGCCGCCGAATGGGGCAAGCGCAACGGCGCCGACATGCGCGGCTTCGGCTGCAATGGCCGCGCCACGCGCAGCCTGGGCGGCGCCTGGAACAACCGCATCAACCTGGGCTACGAGTACCTTTCCGGCGACGACCCCAACACCGCCCGCAACGAGGCCTTCGATCCGCTGTGGGGGCGCTGGCCCCAGTGGAGCGAGCTGTACGGCCCCTACACCTACGGCGCGGAGACCCGCACCGCCGAAACCACCAACCTGCACCGCTTCAACCTGGGCTGGGTCGCCCAGGTGCACCCCAAGGCGGAGCTGAGCCTGGACTACCACGCCCTGTTCGCCGACGAGAACAGCAAGTGCGGCAGCGCCGGTTTCAGCTGCGGCGACAACTTCCGCGGCAGCCTGTACACCGCCTGGCTGCGGGTCAAATACGACAAGCATGTGTCCGGCCACCTGCTGGCGGAATACTTCACGCCCGGCGATTACTACGTGGCGCCCAAGGGCGACAATGCCTACTTCCTGCGCGCCGAACTGAACCTCACTTATTGATACCCATGGACCGAGACAGACAGCTCCTCAACGGCGACGAGGCGGTCGCCCTCGCCGCCCTGCATGCCGGCGTCGCCCTGGGCACCGGCTATCCCGGCACGCCCTCCACGGAAATCCTGGAGACCCTGGACCGCCTGGGCGGCCGCGCCCAGTGGTCGCCCAACGAGAAGGTGGCGCTGGAGGTGGGCATCGGCGTCGCCTTCGCCGGCGGCCGCGCCCTGGTGACCATGAAGCACGTGGGCCTCAACGTGGCCGCCGATCCCCTGTTCACCGCCACCTACACCGACGTGGAGGGCGGCCTGGTGATCGTCTCGGCGGACGATCCCGGCATGGCCTCCAGCCAGAACGAGCAGGACAACCGCCACTACGCCCGCGCCGCCGTCGCGCCCATGCTGGAACCCAGCGATTCCCAGGAGGCCTACGACTTCACCCTGCTGGCCTTCGCGATCTCCGAGCGCTGGAAGATCCCGGTGATCCTGCGCCTGACCACCCGGGTGTGCCATTCCAAGACCCTGGTGCGGGCCCATGCCGATGCCTCGGCGGCGCCCGCGCCGGGCTTCCGCCGCGACGTGCCGGTCCGGGTCATGATTCCCGCCTATGCCAAGCCGGCGCACCACCGCCTGCGCGACAAGATGGCCGCCATCGCCGCCTGGAACGAGGCCGAGGGGCCCAAGCGCGCCATTCCGGGCGATCATTCCCTGGGCATCGTCAGCAGCGGCATCGCCGCCATGCATGCCCGGGAGGCCGCGCCCACCGCCAGCCATCTGGTCATCGGCATGACCTGGCCCCTGCCCCTGGAGACCCTCCGCCGCTTCGCCGCGGGCGTGGAGCGGGCCATGGTGATCGAGGAAGGCGACCCGCTGCTGTTCGAGTCCCTGCGCGCCGCCGGCATCGCCGTGGAAGGCAAGCCGGAGATGTACCGCTTCGGCGAACTGGACGTAAACCGGGTACGCCGCATCCTGGACGGCGACACCAGCCCGGAAGCGGCGCCGCCCAAGGGCAAGCCGCCGGAGCTGTGCCAGGGCTGCTCGCACCGGGATGTGTTCGAGGTGCTGCGCGACATGGACTGCATCGTCTCCGGCGACATCGGCTGCTACACCCTGGGCGTGCTGCCACCCTTCTCGGCCATGGACACCTGCGTCTGCATGGGCGCCTCCATCGGCGTCGGCCTGGGCATGCGCCACACCCTGCCGCCCGAGCAGGCGAAGCGGGTGGTGAGCGTCATCGGCGATTCCACCTTCGTCCATTCCGGCATCACCGGCCTGGCCGAGATGGTCTACAACCCGCCCGAGACCGGCCACGTGGTGGTGATCCTGGACAACGGCACCACCGCCATGACCGGCCAGCAGGAGCATCCGGGCACCGGGCGCACGCTGAACCACGAGCCCACCGGCAAGATCGACTTCGAGGCCCTGGGCCGGGCCCTGGGCATCCAGAACGTGCGCAGCCTGGACCGCTTCACCGACGGCCACCTGCTGGAGGATCTGCTCAAGGAACTGCTGGCCAGGCCGGAGACCTCCCTGATCGTGGTGCGCCAGCCCTGCGTGCTGGCGGCGCCCAAGATCCGCTTCTACGAGAAGGCGGCCCTGGAGAAGGCCGGCCAGGCCTGCGCGGCGATGCCGGCGGAATGATTGATCGCCCCTCCCCCACGGGGGGAGGGGCTGGGGGAGAGGGAACCCGGGTCGCCTATCCGGGACGGGTTCCCTCTCCCCGACCCTCTCCCGGGGGGAGAGGGGGCAAAGCAAAGGAAACCGCAACATGAATACCGTCACCAACATCGTCCTCGGCGGCCTGGGCGGCCAGGGCGTCCTCACCGCTTCCGACATCCTGGCGGACGCCGCCTTCCGGGCCGGCTTCGACGTGAAGAAGAGCGAGCTGCACGGCATGAGCCAGCGCGGCGGTTCCGTGAGCAGCGACGTGCGCTACGGCCCGCGGGTGCTCTCCCCCATGGTGCCGGCGGGAGAGGCGGACTTCCTGCTGGTGCTGGAGCCCACCCAGGTGGAGGTGAACCGGCCGGTGCTGAAGACGGACGGCGTGCTGATTCCGCCGGATGTGATCCCGCCGGACGCGCTCAAGAACAAGAAGAGCTTCAACGTGGCCATGCTGGGCGCCCTCTCGGCCCTGGTGGACATTCCCGAAGCGGCTTGGCTGGACGCGATCCACGCGCGCCTGGCCGCCAAGCTGCACCGCCTCAACGACGAAGCCTTCGCCCTTGGCCGCCAGGCGGCGCTGGGGCGCTTCCACCTGTCCTGACCATCGGAGCGACCATGCGCCAAGAACTCTGGAACGATGCCGCCGGCGGCTTCCACCCGGTGAGCGCCCCCGATTTCCTGCCCGAGTCCCAGTTGCGCGAGGTGCAACTGCGCCGCCTGCGGGCGGTGGTCGCCCGCGCCTACGAGCGGGTGCCCCTGTTCCGCCAGCGCCTGGACAAGCGCGGCCTGGCGCCGGAATCCATCCAGACCCTGGCGGACATCGCCAAGCTGCCGTTCACGGTGAAGAACGATCTGCGCGACACCTACCCGTTCGGCCTGTTCGCCAGCCCCATGGCGGAAGTGGTGCGCCTGCACGCCTCCTCGGGCACCACCGGCAAGCCCATCGTCGTCGCCTACACCCAGGAGGATGTGGAGGTCTGGGCCGAGGTCATGGCGCGCACCTTCGCGGCCTGCGGCCTGCATCGCGGCGACATCGTCCAGAACGCCTTCGGCTACGGCCTGTTCACCGGCGGCCTGGGCGCCCATTACGGCGCCGAGAACCTGGGCGCGACGGTGATCCCCATCTCCGGCGGCAACACCGACCGCCAGATCATGGTGCTGCGCGACTTCGGCGTCACCGCCATCTGCGCGACCCCCAGCTACTTCATGCACCTGGCCGAGAAGTCCCTGGAGATGGGCATCGACCTCAAGGACCTGCCCCTGCGGGTGGGGGTGTTCGGCGCGGAGCCCTGGACCGACGCCATGCGCGCGCGCATGGAAGCGGACACCGGCATCAAGGCCTTCGACATCTACGGCCTGTCCGAGATCATCGGCCCCGGCGTCGCCAGCGAATGCGGCGAGCACGCCGGCCTGCACGTGTTCGAGGACCACTTCTATCCGGAGATCATCGACCCGGACACGGGCGAGGTGCTGCCGGACGGTGAGGAGGGGGAGCTGGTGCTCACCACCCTCAGCAAGAAGGCCATGCCCATCATCCGCTACCGCACCCGGGACATCAGCGCCCTGCTGCCGGAACGCTGCGGCTGCGGCCGCACCCTGCGGCGCATCCGGCGCATCGGCCGGCGCTCCGACGACATGTTCATCATCCGCGGCGTCAACGTGTTCCCCTCCCAGGTGGAGGCGGCCCTGCTCAACGTGGAAGGCACGCTGCCCCACTACCAGATCCTGCTCACTCGGGACCAGGGCCTGGATCAGATGACGGTGGAGGTGGAGGTGACGCCGGAAGTGTTCAGCGACAAGGTGCGCGCCCTGGAAGAGGTGCGCAGCCGCCTGGCCCATGCCATCGAGCACGTTCTCGGCATCCGCGTGGGCCTCAGGCTGGTGGGGCCCCACAGCATCCAGCGCAGCGAAGGCAAGGCCAAGCGCGTCATCGACAAACGCAACGAATCCTAGGAGACCGCCATGAAACTCCCGCAACTGTCCGTCTTCCTGGAAAACCGTCCCGGCAGCCTGATGGAGCCCCTGAAGGTGCTGGCCGCCGCCGACATCAATCTGGTCAGCATCTCCCTGGCCGACACCGAGCAGTTCGGCATCCTGCGCCTGGTGCTGAAGGACTGGGAATTCGCCAAGTCGGTGCTGGAGAAGGACGGCTGGGTGGTGAACGTCACCGACGTGGTGGCCGTGGACGTGGACGACCAGCCGGGCGGCCTGGTGAAGATGCTGGCGGTGCTCGCCCAGGCCGGCATCAACATCGAGTACATGTACGCCTTCGCCCTGCGCCGCAACGTCAAGGCGGTGCTGCTGTTCCGCTTCGAGGATCCGGATGCCGCCATCGAGGTGCTGGCGCAGGCGGGCATCGGCGTGATCCAGGAAGCGGAGCTGTACTGACCCCGACTCCCCCTCCCGGCCTCCCCCGCCCGCGGGGGAGGTGAACTTCTCCCTCCCCGCGAGCGGGGAGGGTGGGGGAGGGGAGAACAGCCAACTCCGCATCGAGGCGTTCATGTTCACCATCCATTCCACCCCCATCGACAACGCCATCCGCGACCGCGAGGAAACCCTGCCCCGGGTCGAACTGGAGGCCCTGCAACTGGCCCGCCTGCGCGAGGTGGTGGAACGAGTGGCCCACGTGCCCTTCTACCGGGAGGCGTTCGAACTGCGCGGCATCACGCCCAGGTCCATCCGCTCCCTGGAAGACCTGCACCGCCTGCCCTTCACCACCAAGGAGGACCTGCGCCGCCACCATCCCCTGGGCTTCCTCGCCGTGCCCCGGGAACAGCTGGCGCGCATCCACGGCTCGTCGGGCACCACCGGCAAGCCCACCTTCGTCGCCTACACCGCCGGGGATCTGGACACCTGGTCCGGCCTGTGCGCCCGCTTCCTCACGGCCGGCGGGCTGCGACCCCGGCACACCGTGCACGTGGCCTTCGGCTACGGCCTGTTCACCGGCGGCTTCGGCCTGCACTACGGCATCGAGAAGGTGGGGGCGGCCATCGTGCCCGCCGCCTCCGGCAACACCCGGCGCCAGGTGGAAATCCTCCTGGACCTGGGCACCGAGGTCCTGGTGTGCACCCCCAGCTACGCCCTCACCATCGCCGAGACGGCGCGGGAACTGGGCATCGATCCGCGCCGCCTGCCCCTCAAGTTCGCCCACCTGGGCGCCGAGCCCTGGAGCGAGGAGATGCGCCAGCAGATCGAAGGCGAACTGGACCTGCTCGCGTTCAACAACTACGGCCTGTCGGAGGTCATCGGCCCGGGCGTCGCCGGCGAGTGCGCCATGCGCGACGGCATGCACATCCAGGAGGACCACTTCCTGGTGGAATGCCTGGACCCGGACACCCTGGAGCCCGTGCCGGAAGGGGAGGAGGGGGAGCTGGTGTTCACGGCGTTGACCAAGGAGGCCATGCCCCTGCTGCGCTACCGCACCCGGGACATCGCCCGCCTGACCCGGGAGCCCTGCGCCTGCGGCCGCACCACGGTGCGCATGGGCCGGATCGCCGGGCGCACCGACGACATGCTCATCATCCGCGGCGTCAACGTGTTCCCGTCCCAGATCGAGGAGGCCCTGCTGCGGGTGGAAGGCACCACGCCCCACTACATGATTGAAGTGGAGCGGCCGGCCACTCTGGACCAGCTCACCGTGAAGGTGGAAGTGCTGCCGGAACTGCTCTCGGACCGCATGGACCGCATGCAGCGCCTGCGCGACCGCATCGGCAAGGAAATCCTCACCGTCGCCGGCATCCGCGCCAACGTGGAACTGGCCGCGCCGCGCACCCTGGAACGCTTCACCGGCAAGGCCAGGCGGGTGGTGGACAAGCGGGGGAAGAGCTGATGGGGCGAAAGTGGGCGTAAGCGGTTCCCTCTCCCCTAGCCCCTCCCCCGCATGCGGGGGAGGGGTGCGCGGCAGCGCGGGAGAGGGCTTGCAGGATCCCTCGGAGTGAAAGCCATGCACCTTGACCCCTTCATGAAACACCTGGGCTTCGAAGGCGGCGTCACCGCCCCCGGCGAGGCCCGTATGAGCGTTCAGCTCAGGGACGAGCACCTGAACAACTGGGGCTCCGCCCACGGCGGCTTCCTGTTCGCCCTGGCGGATTCCGCCTTCGCTCTGGCCTCCAATGCCCACGGCACCCTGGCCGTCTCCCTGGCCGCCCATATCGAGCACCTGGCGCCCTGCGCCGCCGGTGACACCCTGGAAGCCGTCGCCAAAGAGATCAACCTGACGCGCCGGACCGGCGTCTACCAGGTGGAAATCCGCGCCAACGGCAAGCTCGTGGCCCTGTTTACCGGCACGGTGTTCCGCAAGAGTTGAAGGCAGCGCGCCGCCGCGAGGCGGACAAACGCCGCGGAATTGGGTAAACATGGCGGCTGTCGCCACGGGCCACCCTATCCATGACCGCCTCCCTGCTGATCTTCAACGTGCTTGTCCTGGCTGTCCTGGGCTATTTCTGGAGCCGCTTGCGCGTCGCGAAGCGGGAGGCGTTCATCCGCGGCGAACCCCTGCCGCCGGGCCTGCTGGACAAGCTGGCGGCGCGGCGCCCGGAACTGGAACTCAAGGACCGGCAACTGGTGGCCCGGGCCCTGCGCCAGTTCTTCCTGGCCTATCTGAAGAGCGGCCGCAAGTTCGTCTCCATGCCGTCCCAGTTGGCCGACGACCTGTGGCACGAGTTCATCCTCTACACCCGCCACTACCAGGCCTATTGCCGCAAAGCCTTCGGCGGCTACCTGCACCACACCCCGGCGGTGGTGCTGGGCGCCAACCAGCGGGACAACGCGGGCCTGCGCCGGGTCTGGTGGCAATGCTGCCGGGAGGAGAACATCGACCCGCGCAATCCCGCGCGCCTGCCCCTGCTGTTCGCCCTGGACGGGAAATTCGGCATCGCCGACGGCTTCCGCTACGTGCCGGATTGCGCGGCCCTGCGCCGCAACGGCGACGGCTCGGCCTATTGCGGCGGCGACTTCACCAGTTTCGGCGGTGGGGATGGGTCGGACGGCTTCGGGGATTCGGGGAGCGATGGCGGTTGCGGGGGTGGGTGCGGTGGTGGGGATTGAATACACTTGCCAAGCAGGGCTTGATTGCAACTGCCGGCTGATACATGGGAGATAGGAATGCCGTCGAAAAAACCTTTGTCCGATAGCGAACTGGATGCCTGGGAAGTCTCCCGTGACATCGCGGCAGAGCTGGAACAATCGGTGTGTGAAATGCTGGCCGGCCAGGGTGAGGCGGTGCCCGACTCCCCCGTGGTGTCCACGCGTCTGAAGTCCGGTTTGTCCCAGGCGCGTTTCGCCGCCTTGCTCGGGGTTTCGGTGCGTACCTTGCAGGAATGGGAGCAGGGCCGGCGCCAACCCTCTGGGGCGGCGAAGACGCTGATTGCGATTGCACAGAAACGGCCGGAGGTGCTCGTAGAAGTTTCTAAGCAGGATTTAGTTGTCTGACCCCAAAGCGTACTCCATGCCGGATTTCGACCTCGAGAAGTTCCTCAATACCCCGATCTACGCATTTGATTTCCAGTTCATGATTGGGGACGTAAAAGACTTCCTTGAGTTCTCTGAAAGCAATATCGATTGGCAACATTGCCAAGAACTGCAAGCGATCTCTCGCCGAAATGACCTCGACGACTATCCGCCAGGATATCGTGAGCACCTTGAAGAGAATGCTAACCACCGATTCCTCGTGAGTCTCCCTTTGCGCGTCCGCTATGCCGCAGTGCTTGCCTTCACCACGTCCGTCGAATGGTCTGTGAAGTTCTTGAACATGAGAGCAGTGACTCCGGTGCCTGAGAAACGCGACGGAACCAACCAGTCAGTGAGAATTCTGCGTGAGCTTGTGGCACGAACCCAGCTTTCTGCTGGGCCGGCGATCAATGACTACGAAGCTCTGATCAACGTACGCAACTGCATAGTCCACAGTGCCGGACTTCTTGAAACCTACCAGTTCAAGGACACTCTTCCGGCGTTTGTGGCGCGTTTGCGCGGCCTCAGCCTCGCGAACTGGCATTTTTTCGGCGACCAAGTATGTATCGAGCGTGGCGCACTGCACCCGTATATTGACGAGATGGGCAAGCTTGTCGTTGATTTGCACCGGTTGATGCACGAAAAAGGGCTGATGCGACCATGATGCCCAACCAACGCTGTTGGAGGGGCGCGTTGAGGCTTTAGAAATACTGCCAAGAAGAACTCAGCACCTGCGCCAAGTGCAAAGCGCCGCACTTGGGGGCACCATGTCCACCGCCGCCTGCTACCCCAAAACCACCAGCCCCCAAACCGCCACCACGTTGATCAGCGCGATCAGCACCGCCGCGCTGCCGATGTCCTTGGCCCGTTTCGCGAGACGGTGGTTTTCCAGGGAGATGCGGTCCACGGTGGCTTCGATGGCGGAATTCACCAGTTCGACGATGAGCACCAGCAGGACCGAGGCGATCATCGCGGCCCGTTCCAGGGCGCCGTGGGCGAGCAGGAATGCGAGGGGGATCATCAGTATGGCGAGGATGGATTCCTGGCGGAACGCGTCCTCGTGCTTCCAGGCGGAACGCAGTCCGGCGAAGGAATAGAACAGGGCGTTCCAGACCCGCTTGAGGCCGGTCTTGCCCTTGTGGGGGCTTTCCCCGGCGTGGCTGGTGTGCTCCTCGCTCACGCGGGTTTCCAGACCAGATCCAGTTCCCGTGCCGCCTTCACGTCATCCAGCCGGCGCGCGGGCAGCTTGTGGGGGGCGGTCTTGACCAGTTCCGGCTGCCCTTCCGCTTCCCGCTTCACCGCCAGCATGGCGGCGACGAAGGCGTCCAGGGTTTCCTTGCTCTCGGTCTCGGTGGGCTCGATGAGCAGGCACTCGGGCACCAGCATGGGGAAGTAGGTGGTGGGGGCATGGAAGCCGTAGTCCAGCAGGCGCTTGGCGAAGTCCATGGCGGAGACGCCGGTTTCGTCCTTCAGCTTCTTCAGGGTGACGATGAATTCGTGGCTGGCGCGCCGTTCCGGGAAGGCCAGGTCGAAGCCGGCCTTGCGCAGTTCCGCCGCCAGGTAGTTGGCGTTCAGCGCGGCGAACTCGGCCACCCGCTGCATGCCCAGGCCACCCAGCATGCGGGCGTAGACGAAGGCGCGGATCAGCACGCCCATGTTGCCGCCGAAGGCGCTCATGCGGCCAATGGATTGCGGGCAGTCGGCCGCCTCGGCCATGCGGAAGAAGCCCCGTTCCTCCACCACGAAGGGGATGGGCAGGTAGGGCTTCAGCCGTTCTGACACGCCCACCGGGCCGGCGCCGGGGCCGCCGCCGCCGTGGGGGGTGGAGAAGGTTTTGTGAAGGTTCATGTGGATGACGTCGAAGCCCATGTCGCCGGGCCGCACCCGGCCCAGGATGGCGTTCAGGTTGGCGCCGTCGTAGTAGGTCAGGCCGCCGGCTTCGTGGACGATCTTCTGGATGGCGACGATGGTCTTCTCGAACACGCCCAGGGTGGACGGGTTGGTGAGCATGAGGCCGGCGGTCTGGGGGCCGACGGCGGCTTTCAGGGCTTCCAGATCCACGCTGCCGTGACGGTCGGTGGGGATCTCCCGCACCGTGTAGCCGCACATGGTGGCGGTGGCCGGATTGGTGCCGTGGGCGGCGTCCGGGACGATGATCTCGCGCCGGCCGGTGTCGCCTCGGGCATCGTGGTAGGCGCGGATCATGGCGACACCGGCGAACTCGCCGTGGGCGCCGGCCATGGGGGCCATGCTCACCGCCGCCATGCCGGTGACTTCCTTCAGCATCTCCTGCAACTCGAACATGCAGGCCAGGAAACCCTGGCCCGTGTCGGCGTCGGCGAGAGGATGGCGGGCCAGAAACTGGGGCAGCATGGCCAGGGAATTACAGGCGCGGGGGTTGTATTTCATGGTGCATGAACCCAGGGGGTAGAACTGGGTGTCGATGCTGAAATTCTTCTGGGACAGGCCGGTGTAGTGGCGCACCACGTCCAACTCGGACACTTCCGGCAGAGGCGGCGCTGTCGTCCGCAGGATTTCGGCGGGCAGGTCGTCGGCGGCGGGGGCGGTCAGCGGTGCCTGGGCGTGGGCGCGGCGGCCGGGATGGGCGTGTTCGAAGATGAGCATAGTGCGGAGAAGGGTGGAGAGATAAGGGTGGGGAGAGGGGAGAGGTGACAAGTAACGCGTGACAAGGCCACTCCCTGACGCCTCTCTCCTCGCCGATTTACAGCGGTTCGCCCCGGGCGGCGGCGAGGGCGGCTTCGTAGTTGGGTTCCTGCTTGATCTCGGGCACCAGCTCGGACCAGACCACCTTGTCGTTCTCGTCCAGGACGATGACCGCGCGGGCGGTGAGGCCGGACAGGGGCGGGTCCATGATCATGACACCGTAGTCCTTGTGGAAGTCGCGGCCGCGCAGGGTGGACAGGGTGACCACGTGTTTCAGGCCCTCGGCGGCGCAGAAGCGATTCTGGGCGAAGGGCAGGTCGGCGGAGATGGTCAGCACGATGGTGTTGGGGATGGCGCCCACGGCCTCGTTGAACTTGCGCGCGGAGGCTTGGCATACCGGCGTGTCCAGGCTGGGCACGATGTTGAGGATCTTGCGCTTGCCCCAGAAGGAGGACAGGGAGACGTCCTTCAGATCCTTGTCCACCAGCATGAAGGAATGGGCGGAATCGCCGGGACGGGGGAAGTTGCCGCCTACGGCGATGGGTTCGCCGCCAAGGGTTACGGTTGCCATGTCATTGTCTCCTAAGGTTGTGGTTCAGGATTTGTACGCACAAGGCGGCGCTTCTCTTCGCCGGCTGAGGATACGTTCCAATTGTTGCGCGTATTGGGCCAGGTCGTCACCCGTCTTGGTCTCGGTGGCGCACACCAGGATGCAGTCGGCCAGCTCCGGATAGTCCAGGCCCAGCGCGTAGCCGCCCAGGATGCTTTGGGCGCGCAGCGCGCGCAACACGTCGGGCACCGGGCTGTTCACCCGGACCACCGCTTCGTGGAAGAACGGGCCGGGGAATACCCGTTCCACGCCGGGAACGGCGGTCAGTTTCGCCACCAGTTCCCGGGTGTTCGCGTGGCTCATCAGGGCCACGTTCTTGAGGCCTTCCGGTCCCAGCAGCGCCATGTGGATGGTGGCGGCGGTGACCAGCAGGCCCTGATTGGTGCAGATGTTGGAGGTGGCCTTGGAACGGCGGATGTGCTGCTCCCGGGCCTGGAGGGTCAGGGCGAAGCCGGGCTGGCCGTCCAGATCGACGGTGCGGCCGACGATGCGGCCGGGCATCTGCCGGACCAGGGCCTGGCGCGCGGTCATGAAGCCGAAGTAGGGGCCGCCGGAGGAGAGCGGCACTCCCAGGGGCTGGCCGTCGCCGACGCAGATGTCGGCGCCATTTTCCCCCCACCCTCCTCCGTTCCCGGGGGCGGCTTGGGAGGGAGTGCCCGGCGCCTTCAACAGGGCCAGCGAGAGCGGGTTCACCACCGCGATGGCCAGCATGTTGCGGGCATGCGCCCAGTCGGTGAGGGCGTCCACCGGCTCCAGCGCGCCGAAGAAATTGGGCTGGGGAATGACCAGGGCGGCGAACTCGCCCGCCGTGTTTTCCAGGGCGGCCAGATCGGTGGCGCCGGTGGCCGGGTCGTAAGGCACGCCCACCAGCTCGATGCCCTGGTTCTTCACCGTGGTGCGCGTCACCGCCAGATAGCGGGGATGCACCGTGGCCGGCACCAGTACCCGGCGGATGCCCGCCTTGTTGGCGCGCACCGCCATCAGCACCGCTTCCGCCAGGGCCGAGGCGCCGTCGTAGAGGGAGGCGTTGGACACGTCCAGGCCGGTGAGCCCGGCCATCATGGTCTGGTATTCGTACAGCAGTTGCAGGGTGCCCTGGCTCGCCTCGGCCTGGTAGGGGGTGTAGGCGGAATAGAACTCGCCCCGGGTGACGATCTGCCAGACCGCGGCCGGGATGTGGTGCTCGTAGGCGCCGGCGCCGATGAAGTTGCTGTAGAAGCCGTCCTGGGCCGCGCGGCCGTGCATGAGCCGGGTGACCGCCATTTCCGAGAGTCCTTCCGGGATGCCTGGCAGGCCGCCTGCGTTCAACTCGGCGGGGATTTCGTCGAACAGGGCGTCGGTGCTGGACGCGCCGATGCTTTCCAGCATGGCGGCGATGTCGGCTTGGGTGTGGGGAATGAATGGCATGTGTTCTGTTGTGGCGGTTAATACGAGCCTTTGATAAATAGCGCGTTGCCTAAATCATTCAAGGCCGTCGTGGGTTCAATCAAAGCAAATTCTTGAGAATCGACTTGCTGAAAATGAGTCTGTGTCACGGCCATACCCCCACCGGGGATCTGGGTGATCACATGAACATCTCGTGTGGGCGTGGCGCCTAGTCTTAGACGAGCAAAATAGGTTTTCCCGCCATTTACGTTTAGGTTGATTGCCCGTTCCTCGTAGTGAGTTCCAATAACGACGCCCGTTACATTTGGATAGGAGACCTTCAACACGTGTGGCTGGGCGCTCACCAGAACATGGATAAACCCATTCTCATAGAGCGCGCCTATTTCCTTTTCATCCAAGAGTACTTTGGAGTTGTCGGCGAATAGATTCGGGTTATATCCGGCGCCTTTTTTGTAAACCACGACCAAAGCTTGGTTCTCGTCTGGTATGGGCAGTTTCGCCTGAGCGAATTGCTCTCCATAAATCGGCTTTGTGTGGGTTGTGCAGCCGGATAGCACCAATAGCGCAACACCTAACATCAACCGTTGCATCGGCATTCCTATCAATGAGCTTCCGCATCCACGAAAGCCCGGTAGGCGGCGGCGTCCATCAGGCCGTCCAGATCGGTAGCGTTGTCGGGCTTCAGCTTGAACATCCAGGCGGCATAGGGATCCTGGTTGATGCTCTCCGGGCTGCTTTCCACGTCGGCGTTCGCGGCCACCACCTCGCCGGCGATGGGCGCGTAGACGTCGGAGGCGGCTTTCACCGATTCCACCACGGCGCATTCCTCGCCGGCGGCGAGCTTGCGCCCCACGGTGGGGTTCTCGATGAACACCATGTCGCCGAGCAGATCCTGGGCATGGTGGGTGATGCCCACGGTGACCGTGCCGTCGGCTTCCAGGCGGGCCCATTCGTGGGATTTCGCGTATTTCAGGTTGGCGGGGATGCTCATGTATTTCTCCGGGGGGTGGGAAGCGGGAATCTGGGATCGGGGATCGGGAAATGGGAGATGGGAAAAGTGGAAAGGAATACGCGACACCACTCGCGGCCGTGCGTTTCCCGTTTCCCTGCTCCCGTGGTTAAACCAAAGCCTTGCCGTTGCGCACGAAGGGGTATTTCACCACAAGCGCCTTCAGCCGTTTATCGCGAATTTCCACTTCCACCGTGTCGCCCGGGTTCACGCCCGCCGGCACCCGGGCCAGGGCGATGGAGGCATTCAGGGTGGGGGAGAAGGAACCGCTGGTGATTTCGCCCGTGCCGGCGGCGGTGAATACGGTCTGGTGGTTGCGCAGCACGCCCCGGTCCAGCAGCTTCAGGCCCACCAGTTGTTTGTCCCGGGGCAGGCGCAGCAGGGCGTCCTTGCCGATGAAATCGCGCTCGGACTTCAGGTCCACGGTCCAGGCCAGGCCGGATTCCAGGGGCGTGGTGCGCTCGTCCATGTCCTGGCCGTACAGGTTCATGCCGGCTTCCAGGCGCAGGGTGTCGCGGGCGCCCAGGCCGCAGGGCTTCACGCCGGCCTCCAGCAGGGCCATCCAGAAATAGGGCGCGGCCTTGGCCGGCAGCATGATCTCGAAGCCGTCCTCGCCGGTGTAGCCGGTGCGGGCGACGAACATGTCGCCCACCACCACGGCGTTGAAGGGTTTCAGGGGCGCGGCCAGTTCCTGGCTGCCGGGCATGGCCTGCCACAGCTTCTCGGCGGCCTTGGGGCCCTGCACGGCGATCATGGCCAGATCCCGGCGCGGCGTGATTCCCAGGCCCGGCGCCAGCCTGTCGCGCTGGGTCTCGATCCAGGCCAGGTCCTTGTCGGCGCAGCCGGCGTTCACCACTAGGCGGAACCAGGATTCGTTGAGAAAGTAGACGATGAGGTCGTCCACCACGCCGCCGCCCTCGTGCAGCATGCAGGTGTAGAGGGCCTTGCCTGTGGTCTGCAGTTTGTCCACGTTGTTGGCCACCAGCGCGCGCAGGAAATCGCGCGCGCCCTCGCCCTTAAGATCCACTGGCAGCATGTGGGAGACGTCGAACATGCCGGCGTCGCCGCGGATGATGTGGTGTTCCTCGATCTGGGAGCCGTAGTGGATGGGCATCTCCCAGCCGGAGAAGTCCACCAGCTTGGCGTTGGCCTCGCGATGGCGCTGGTTGAGGGGGGTTTGTTTGAGCATGTTCAGGCTTCCTTCCGGCCTTGGATTTCTTCGGCGTAATAGGAACTGCGCACCAGGGGGCCGGCCATGACCCAGGAAAAGCCCAGGCGGCGCGCTTCGGCTTCGTAGTCGGCGAACTCCTCCGGCGGCAGGTAGCGGGCCACCGGCAGGTTGTCCAGGGTGGGGCGCAGGTATTGGCCCAGGGACAGGCGCTGGACACCGGCCTGGCGCAGGTCGGACATCACGCCGAGCACTTCGTCGCGGGTCTCGCCCAGGCCCAGCATGAGGGCGGACTTGGCTTCCATGTTCGGCTGCCGCGCGGCCAGGGCGAGCAGGTCCAGGCTGCGTTCGTACTTGGCGCCTTTGCGCGCTTCCTTGTATAGGCGCGGCACGGTTTCCACGTTGTGGCCCCAGATCAGGTCGCGCCGGCTGGTTTCCGGCAGGCCGGCCAGGGTCTGGTTGAACAGCTCGGCGGCCTGGTCCTGCGCGTTGCGGAAATCCGGCGTCAGGAACTCCACGCCCATGTCCGGCTTGCCCAGGCGCAGTTCCCGTAGCGTCTCGGCGAAGCAGCCGGCGCCGCCGTCGGGCAGGTCGTCCCGGTTCACCGAGGTGAGCACGACGAAATTCAGGCCCAGGTCCAGGCAGGCGCGCGCCACCCGGCGCGGTTCGTCCGCGTCCCGCCAGACCGGGCGGCCGGTCTTCACCGAGCAGAAGGCGCAGGCCCGGGTGCAGGTGTCGCCCAGCAGCATGAAGGTGGCGGTGCCCCGGCTCCAGCATTCGCCCCGGTTGGGGCAGCGGGCTTCCTCGCAGACCGTGTGCAGCCCGTGGCCGTGGACGGCGGCGGCGGTGCCGGGGTAGTGGCGTTCCCGGCCCAGGTTCTGGCGGATCCAGACGGGCATGCGGGCGGCGTTGGGCGGGTGTGGCTGCAAGACAGGCTCCAAAGTATAAAAGGGCGAACACGGCTCCCCGCGTTCACCCCTCTGTCCAGTTTACCTGAGAGATTTGCCCCATCGGTGGCGGCCTGTGCGTGCACGGCCGCGCTCTCCAGAGTTGCCCGATTCCCGCGGTCCTTTTGCCTGAGCGATTGCGGGTGGCGTTGCGCCTTCGGCGGCTCCTTGGAGCGCTCTCCCGCGAGAACGATGGCGGGGCGCACTATACCGGAGCGCGCTTCCCGGCGGCAAATGTCACGGATAGACGAGGCCCAGGGCGTAGCCGGTGGCGGCGAGATTGCCGATGTCCAGTTCCAGGCGGACTTCCCGTTCGCTGCCGTCGGCCATGCCGGCGGCGATCTTCATGTCCTTGGGCAGATAGCGTTGGGGCGGGAACAGTTTCTGGGCCACCGGCGCCTCGCGCACATCGGTGAGGGTCAGGGATATCTGGGGCCAGGCCTGGGCGTGCCCGGTGCGGTTGGCCAGCAGGAAGGTGAGGCGGACGCGGGATTTCTGCTCGCTGTCGTGTTCCAGGTTGGACGCGACGATGGCCTGCTTGGTCAGTTGCCGGGGCAGGGGCACGTCGCAGCCCAGGGGGGCGCACAGGCGTTCCAGCGCGGGGCGGGTGGCGGGCACCGCGGCGGCCAGGTCGGCGCGCAGGAACAGGGCGATCTGCAGGGCCAGCAGCAGCGCCAGGATCAGGCTGGCCAGGCCGAACAGGGCGCGCTTCCATGCGGGATAGGCGGGTTCCGGGGCGCGTTCCGAGGGGCGGAGCGGGGGTCGGTTCGGCAACTGGGACAGCAGGATGGATTCCGCCGTCTCCTCCGGCGTGCTTGGAGGGCCATCGGACTGTGCGGCGGATGCCGCGCCGGTCGGCGCGGGGGTGGCGGGCTCCGCATCGGCCTGCGCGGACAGTTCGCCGGAGGCGGGTTCCGGCGTGTCGGCTGCGCTGGGTTGCGGCGCGGCAGGCGGGATGTTGTCGAGCCATCCGGGCAGGGAAAGCTTGGGCAGGGCGGCGGATTCCGACAGGGCGTCCAGCACCGGCTCCCGGGGCGCGATGGGCGGTTCCTCCAGTTCCGGCAGCAGGGTGTCGTAGGCGTTGAACACCGCGTTGCAGTGTCCGCAGCGCACCAGGCCGCGACGCAATCCCAACTGTTCCTGGCTGACCCGGAAGGTGGTGCGGCATTCGGGGCAGGAGGTCTGCATGGGCGGTTATCGCTTAGTGCCGGCGAGGCAGACCCAGCCGTCGTCGACGGCCCAGGATTCCATGCTGAACGGACCGCCGTAAAGCGCCAGAATGTCCTCCGCCTGCTCGGCCAGGATACCGGACAGGGCGATGCGCCCGCCCGGCCTGACGCGGGCCGCGAGCAGGGGCATGAGGGCTTTCAGCGGGTTGGTGAGGATGTTGGCGACCAGGATGTCGAATTCGCCCGCGGGCAGCGCGGCGGGCAGGAAGAATTCGGCCTGGGTCCGGTTGCTCGCGGCATTGTCGTTGGAGGCGGTGATGGCCTGGGCGTCCACGTCGGTGCCGACGACTCGGCCGGCCCCCAGCTTCTTCGCGGCGATGGCGAGGATGCCGGAGCCGCAGCCGTAATCCAGCAGCGACTCGCCACCCCGAACATTTTGCTCCAGCCACTTCAGGCACAGCCGCGTGGTGGGATGACTGCCGGTACCGAAAGCGAGGCCCGGATCCAGCACCAGGGTGATGGCGTCCGGGTCGGGCGCTTCGTGCCAGGACGGCACGATCCAGAGCCGCTCGGAGATGGGGATGGGGTCGAACTGGGACTGGGTCAGGCGCACCCAGTCCTGCTCGGGGACGGCCTCGATCTCGCGTTCCGCATCGGCCGGCAGGTCCAGGCGGGCGATCAGGCCGGGGATATCCACGTCCGCTTCCAGCAGGGCCATCACCCAGTTGCGCCGCCAGGCCTTGGGGTCATCCAGCCCCGGTTCGCCGAACTGGGGGGCTTCCGCGTCCGTGCCGGCATCCCGGTCCTCGATGGAGACCGACAGGGCGCCGGCTTCCATGAGGGCGTCCGCCAGGGCCTCGGCGCGGTCGCCGTCGGCGGCGAGCTTCAGGGAGACCCAGGACATGGACGCGTGTGCCTCAATGCTTGTTCAAGCCCAGCTTGTTTTCCAGGTAGTGGATGCTTTGGCCGCCTTCCAGCACGGCCTGGTCCACCAGCAGGTCCTGGTGCAGCGGGATGTTGGTCTTGATGCCCTCGACGATCATTTCCGACAGGGCGATGCGCATGCGGGCGATGGCCTGTTCGCGGGTGGCGCCGTAGGTGATCAGTTTGCCGATCATGGAATCGTAGTGGGGCGGCACGTAATAGTTCTGGTAGACGTGGGAATCCACCCGCACGCCGGGGCCGCCGGGCGCGTGATAGAGCGTGATGCGGCCCGGGGAGGGCACGAACTTGGCGGGATCCTCGGCGTTGATGCGGCATTCGATGGCATGGCCGCGGAAATGGATGTCCTTCTGCTTGTTCGCCAGGGGCAGGCCGGCGGCGATGCGGATGCTTTCCTGGACGATGTCGACGCCGGTGATCAGCTCGGTGACCGGGTGTTCCACCTGGACGCGGGTGTTCATCTCGATGAAGAAGAACTCGCCGTTCTCGTACAGGAATTCGAAGGTGCCCGCGCCCCGGTAACCGATCTTGCGGCAGGCTTCGGCGCAGCGCTCGCCGATCTTGTTGCGCAGTTTCGGGTCCAGGCCCGGCGCCGGCGCCTCCTCCAGCACCTTCTGGTGGCGGCGCTGCATGGAGCAGTCCCGCTCGCCCAGGTGGATGGCGTTGCCGTGCTCGTCGGAGAGCACCTGGATTTCGATATGGCGCGGGTTGCCCAGGAACTTTTCCATGTACACCACGGGATTGCCGAAGGCCGCGCCGGCCTCGTTCTGGGTCATCTGCACGGCCTGGATCAGGGCGGCCTCGGTGTGCACCACGCGCATGCCGCGGCCGCCGCCGCCGCCGGCGGCCTTGATGATGATGGGATAGCCGATGTCCTTGGCGAGCCGCATCCATTCCTCGGTATCTTCGCCCAGCGCGCCCTCGGAACCGGGCACCACGGGCACGCCGGAGGCCTTCATGGCGTCCTTCGCCGAGACCTTGTCGCCCATCAGGCGGATGGTGTCCGGGCGCGGGCCGATGAACACGAAGCCGGAGCTTTCCACCCGCTCGGCGAAGTCGGCGTTTTCCGAGAGGAAGCCGTAGCCGGGATGGATCGCCTCGGCGTCGGTCACCTCGGCGGCGGCGATGATGGAGGGCACGTGCAGATAGCTCTTCGCGGAAGGTGGCGGGCCGATGCACACGGACTCGTCGGCGAGACGCACGTATTTGGCCTCGGCGTCCGCCTCGGAATACACGGCCACGGTCTTGATGCCCATCTCGCGGCAGGCGCGCTGGATGCGCAGGGCGATCTCACCGCGATTGGCTATGAGAATTTTGTCGAACATGAGTCACCTTTCGAGTGAAATGTGAAACGTGAAAGGCGATGACCACCCGGCTTGACGCCGCCCTCCATGCGGAGGGTTACGTTTCACATTTCACCGTTCACATTTCACCCAACGATGAACAGGGGTTCGCCGTATTCGACCGGCTGCCCGCTCTCGACGAGGATGGCCTTGACCACCCCGGCCACGTCGGCCTCGATCTCGTTCATCAGCTTCATGGCTTCGATGATGCACAGGGTGTCGCCGGCCTTGACCGACTGGCCCACCTCGACGAAGGGCTTCGCGCCCGGCGACGGCGTGCGGTAGAAGGTGCCCACCATGGGCGACTTGACCACGTGCCCGTCGGGCTGGGCGGGCTCGGCCGCCACCGCCTCGGCGGCCGGCGCGGGAGCCGGCGCGTGCATGGAGGCGTGCCCCATCATGGGGGCCTGGGCATAGACCATCTGGCCGCCGGAGGCGTATTTGGTGATGCGGACCTTTTCCTCGCCCTCGTTGATCTCCAGTTCGGCGATACCGGAGTCCTGGACCAGGTCGATGAGCTTCTTGAGTTTGCGTAAATCCATGAATTCAATCCTCCAAAGCGTGGAGGGCATAGCCCAGGGCGAACAGATAACCCATGGCCCCCAGACCGGAAATCACGCCCACCGCCTTGTCGGAAAAATAAGAATGGTGGCGGAAGGCTTCCCGGGCATGGATATTGGACAGATGCACCTCGATGAAAGGAATGGCCACTCCCGCCAGGGCGTCGCGAATCGCCACGCTGGTATGCGTGAAGGCGGCAGGGTTGATGATGATGAAACCGACGTTCTCGTCCTTGGCGGCGTGGACGCGCTCCACCAGGGCGTGTTCCGCGTTGCTCTGGAAGCAGAGGACTTCCACGCCCACCGCCGCGCCCTGTTCCTTCAAGGCTTCGTCGATTTCCGCGAGGGTCTGGCTGCCATAATGCTGGGGTTCGCGGATCCCCAACAGGTTGAGATTGGGGCCGTGCAGAACCAGAATCCGCGTCGCCACGGTCGCGGGAGCATTGTCCTGAGCCGGGGCGGTCTTCGGCGGGCCTTTTGGCTTACGAACACGAGCCATCTCAGAGCATGCCGGTTGTTTGAATGGCGGCGAGTTTGCCGCAAATTGCACCTTGAAGTCCAGAATTCGGCGAAAATCGCGTCAAGTCAGTCCAGGTCGCGAAGACGGCGCTTGTCAACCCAGAGGTGGCTTCCAGGCACATCCCATGCAGTTTTCTTCCCAGCGTCCGCTAGTCATCTGGCGGTTCACCGACGGCAAGCCCGGACACGAAAAACAGACCCTGGGCTTGGCCAATGCCTTGGCGCAATTGGCGCATGCCGAAACCCTCGACTTCAAGGCGGGTTCCCGAGCCCGCGCGGCATGGAATTGGCTGATCGGCGGCTTCCCTGAAGGCGCGGGCCGGCCAGGGCCAGACCTCATCCTGGCCGCCGGCCATGCCACACACCTTCCCGCGCTCGCCGCGCGCCGCGCCCATGGCGGCAAGATCGTGGCGCTCATGAAGCCCAGCCTGCCGCTTGGGCTGTTCGATCTGTGCCTGATCCCGGAACATGACGCGCCGCCCGTGCGCGCCAACGTCATGGCGACGCGGGGCGCGCTCAATCCGGTCGTCCCATCGGCCGATCACGACCAGGACACGGGTATTGTCCTGATTGGCGGGCCCTCCGGGCATTTCACCTGGGACGATGCGGACGTCGCGAGCCAAGTGCGCGAGTTGATCACAAGCCAGACGTCGGTGCGGTGGTCGCTCAGCACTTCGCGCCGGACTCCCTCGGATTTCCTGACGAGGCTGGAAGGCTTGGCAGCGACTTGCCTGACTTCGGATGCCACCGCACCTGGTTGGTTGGAGTCGCGGCTCGCCTCTTCTGGGCAAGCCTGGATCACGCCCGATAGTGTTTCCATGGTCTACGAAGCGCTGACCGCTGGATGCCGCGTGGGTTTGTTCGATCTTGCGCCTCGACCGGAATCCCGGGTCGCCGGTGGTGTGAAGGCCTTGCTGTCCGCCGGACTGGTCTCCTCCGCGCGCGGCTCCGGTTACCATGCCAACAGGAGCGCAACGCATCTCAACGAATCCGAGCGGTGCGCCAAACAGATCCTGGATATGTGGTTTTCATGACTAAGCTGACGGTCGTACAGATGCTTCCCGCCCTGGAGTCAGGTGGCGTGGAGCGGGGAACCCTGGAAATCGGCAAATTCCTGGCCGAGCGGGGACACCGGTCCATCGTCATTTCCGCCGGCGGGAGGATGGTGGAGCAACTCGTGCGTGATGGGAGCGAACATCACACCTGGAAGGTGGGGATCAAGTCTCCGTGGACTTTGCGCTTTGTCCCGCGCCTGCGTCGTTTCTTAAGCGAGAACCGGGTGGATATCCTGCACGCCCGTTCCAGGATGCCCGCCTGGGTAGCCTGGCTGGCATGGCAAGGCATGAGTCCCGCGCATCGGCCCCGGTTCATTACCACGGTCCACGGGCTGTATTCGGTCAATCCCTATAGCGCGATCATGGTTCGGGGCGAGCGGGTGATCGCGGTGTCACGGACAGTGCGGAGCTACATCCTTGAGCACTATCCCGAAGTCGAGCCCAGCAGGATCGAATTGATATTCCGAGGCGTGGATCCCGAAGAGTTTCCTTTCGGCTACCGCCCTTCGGCGTCATGGTCCGCGGCGTGGCGCGACCAGTACCCCCAGTTGATTGGGAAACGTGTCCTGTTGCTGCCTGGGCGCATCACCCGCCTGAAAGGCCATGAAGATTTCATCCGCCTCATGGGGTGGTTGAAGGAGGAAGGTCTTCCCGCGCATGGCCTCGTCGTTGGCGGAGCACAACCAAATAAACAGGCCTACCTGAATGAGCTTTTCAGGAAGGTGGACTCGGCGGGACTCCGGGATGACATCACGTTTACCGGCCAGCGTGGCGACCTGAAAGAAATCATGGCTTCGTCCGACTTGGTCTTATCGCTTTCCACCAAGCCTGAGTCCTTTGGTCGAACCACTTTGGAGGCGTTGGCACTGGGAATCCCCGCGGCCGGTTACAATCATGGCGGCGTAGGTGAGCTGCTTTCGCAACTTTTCCCGGTAGGTTGCTTGCCCATGGGAAACGAAGAAGAACTGAGGAAAAGGGTGGGCAAACTTTTGCTTGATGTCGATAGGCCGGCTACGCCAAATCCCTTTACCTTGGATCTCATGCTGCAATCAACCTTGCGGTTATATGAGGAGGTCATTGCTTATGGTCTGGGACCGAAGCAAAGTTGAAGCGCGCCATATCTCAAATTGGGAACACATCGATTGTCCCGTCTGCGGTGGCGCGTCCTTCACCGAGCTGTTTCGCAAACATGATGAGCCTTTCGTGCAATGTGATGGTTGCGGCTTGATCCTGATCAATCCTCGGCCAGTGCATGCCGAAGTGCTGGAGACGTATGACGCGGACTACAGCAAGGGCTATGTCGCCAAACAGAAAGGCAAGCGTCGCAGGGCCGCGCGCTGGGTCGGGCGGATGCGCTCCCTCGTGCCAAGCGGACGCTGGCTGGATGTCGGTTGCTCCGCTGGCTTCATCGTCGAAGCCGCGCGCAATGCCGGTTATGACGCATGGGGCATCGATGTGGAGCCATGGGGCGTGGCCTATGCCCGCGAACACTTGAAGCTCGAGAACGTATGCGTTGGCATGCTTGAAGAGCAGAACTTCAAAGACGGTTTTTTCGACATCATCACCGCCTATGAGGTGATCGAACACGTGCCCGACCTCAACGGTTTCCTCGCGCAACTTCGGCGGCTCCTCGCGCCAGATGGCGTGATCGTCATCCATACCCCGGATGTGGGGCACTGGCGCCGGCCCAAGAACCTAGAGAGTTGGGAGGCGGTAATCCCGTCAGAACATTTATATTACTTTTCCCGCGCAACGCTGACCGCGTTGGTGGAAAAACATGGGCTGCGTGTTGAGCGTTGGGGATTTACGCTGAAACCGGGGCTGCGAGCGTATTTACGCCTGAGATGAATTGCCAAATGTCTGTTGTTTTGCAAATTGTTCAGGGTGTTTCCGGGGTTTTTTGTGTTGGCTAAACGGCTCCCGCCAAAAACTGTTGCGACATTTGCAGCGCTATTTCCAGCAGGAGTTATCACGGCATTCACCTTGGGGCGCGCCGTGGGAAACTTGTCGTTGGCGATCATGCTGGGTTTTGCGATCTATTTGCTTGTGCGCTTCCGAGTGGATGTTCCCAGATGGTTCTGGCTGATTCTCCTCTATCTGCTGGCCCCTCTTATCAGCCTATTTCTATATGGGCATGATTGGCATCGTGGCTTATGGGTTTGGAGCCAGTTGGCTTTGACTGTGCTGTCAACCCTGGTGGTTTCTCTTGTCGGGTCCGATTTGCTTGCCACGGATGGCCGTGTTGTGAAGATCCTCTTTGGCATGTGGTTCACCGCATTGTCAGCCTATATCCTGCGCGCAGGGTATTTCTTGGTAATGGGTGATTTCAATCCTGCCGCGCAGGTCAATGGACTGCATGTCTCCGCGTTGTTTCCATTGGCCGTCGTTTTGGCGTATGGCCGAGTGCCCAGAGCGTTGGGCTATGGCGTCTTAACCATGGCCGTTCTGATGATTGGGGATAGTAGAACGGAAATTCTGATGCTGCTTTTTTCAGTGTCGTGTATTTTGAGTTTCTATTTTCGCCGTGTCTTGTGGCTGATTGTGCTGTTTCCTGTGGCGGTTTTTCTATCGATTATTTATGGTTTTGTGGAGCGTGGATTTTTGTTGGATTTTTCCGGAGGGTTGTTTGACCAGTTGAATTTTATTTCAAGTCAACGGCTAACGCTATGGCGCATGGCTTTTGATCATCCTCCCGAGAATGTCTTGATGGGGGTTGGAGTCGGCCAGTCACCGCACTATTTTAAACTGTTTGGGTACAGTTATTTGTCATTCCATAATGCTTTTCTTGAAACCTGGTACGATGGTGGTTGGCTATGGCTTGGGCTTCTGCTTGGGGGCGTATTTATGTTCACGCGGAAGCTGTTTTCCCAGTACAGATATTTGACTGGAGAGGGTCGCTGGACATACTCCTGTTACTTCGGGGCGCTTGGCGCTTCGATTGTTGCCTGTTTCTTGGATCGTGGCTATTCCACGGCATTGTTCAATGTGCTTATGTTCTATTGTTTAATCGTTTTGTATAAATATGGCGAGATCCATGTGCGTGCCCCTGCCAATCCGGCTTGAAATTAGCAGCATGGGTCCGGATTTCAATGGAAAAGTCCATGGTTGACCTGTTTGCTAGAGGTGTCGTTCTCCTCGTTTTGCTCGCTGTGGTTACAAGGGAGCATTATTTTTTTCAGCGCCACGAAGAATTGTCCGGAAATGATGCGGTTGGGAAATATGCCACTGGCATGGCGCCGGTTTGATATTTCATAGGATATGGCTTCAACCCCTGCTTCACTGCATATAATTGGTAGCCGAAAATCCGGTGGGGCGGAGCGTTTTTTTCTTCGCTTGACCTGTTCCCTCGCTCGGAATGGCAGGGTCGCGACTCTAACTCCAGGAGCCAGCGGCCTCAATTCTGAGCTGACTGGTTCCGCTGAACATTTCCACGCGCCTTTGGCTGGTGTTTGGGATATTTGGTCCCGATATGTAATCGGCCGCACAATCCGAAGTTTTCGTCCAGAAATCGTCCAGACCTACATGGGGCGGGCGACTCGTCTCACTCATCTTCCGTTTGGAAAAGGGCCCATGCATGTTGCTAGGCTTGGCGGATATTACAACTTGAAAGGGTATCGTCATGCCCATGCCTGGGTGGGAAACACCCAGGGTATTTGCGATTATTTGGTGAGGGAAGGATTGCCTCACGAGCGTGTATTCCATATTGGCAATTTTGTGGACACTCCCCCTTTGCTGGATACGGATTGCCTGAACGCCTGGCGACGGAAGCTGGAAATTCCCGAAAGCGCCTATGTGATTCTGGGACTTGGGCGGTTGCATCCCAACAAGGGTTTTTCCGATCTGCTTTCCGCCTTCTCCCGCCTGCCAGCGGAAGTTGGAGGGCGCCCGTTGTGGCTACTTATGATCGGGGACGGTCCCTTGCGGCAAACGCTGGGCGATCAGGCTCAAGAAATCGGCATTGCCGGTCGGCTCATCTGGGCAGGCTGGCAATCAGATCCGGCTCCGTTCTATCAACTTGCCGATACGTTCGTCTGTTCCTCCCGTCATGAGCCGCTGGGCAACGTGGTTCTGGAAGCCTGGGCAAATGGTGTGCCTGTGGTCAGTACCCGCTCGGAAGGGCCGTTGGAACTGATGGAAGAGGGGGGGGATGGCCTCCTCGCAGACAAGGGGGATGCCGCTGATCTTGCCCGCGCCATGGCCGAGGCACTCGGTATGAGCGGGGATGCACGTAGGAAGATGGCCGAGGCGGGACGTCGCAAGCTGCTCCAATCGTTCAGTGAGGATGCCATTGTCGGCGCCTACCGTGCCCTCTATCGCCGGCTGACCGGGAGTTGATCGTCACTCCGCCAACCAGGCGATGGGGTCCAGCCGCGCGGGCGGTGGAGCGCCGTCGCCCGCGATGAATATCCGGTGCCAGAGGGCGAAATTGAGCAAGGCCCACAGTGCTTGACTGAAGTGTCCGGTGGAACGCTGCCGACGCAATAGGTTCGTAATGCCAGCCTCGCTGAACCAGGCGCGAATGCCCGGCTGCCCGGGCAGTACCTCGGCAAGGCGGTCGAGCCGCTCGCCCCGGAGCCAATCCCGCACCGGCACTGTGAACCCCTTCTTGCGCGCCATGAGGAAATCGCCAGGAAGGTGGCGCTCACCCCAACGTTTCAGAAACAGTTTGCCGGTACGGCCATCGAGCTTGAGTTCATCGGGCAGGGAGAGGCCGAATTCGACAATGCGGTGATCCAGCCAGGGTACCCGGCCTTCCACGCCCCAGGCCATGAGCATGCGGTCAGCCTTGGCCAGCAGGTCGTCCGGCAACCAATGGGCCATGTCGACAGCCTGCATGCGCGCCAGATCGCTCCAGTCAGCGGGAAGCCCTTGCCAGGCCTCAATAACCGGATCGCGCCAATGGTTCATGGCTTGCGCCAGCGGCGGCGCGAACAGCGCCGCATCCAGGCCGGAAAACATGCCCCGGGTGCGGAAACCTCCGCTGCCGGGGGCGCGAAGTCGCTGCCAAAGCCGCTTGAGGCGGGGAACGCGATAGCGCCCATATCCCGCGAACACTTCGTCGCCACCCTCGCCGGAGAACACCACCTTCAACTCGTGTCCGGCCCGCTCCGCCAGCAGGGAAACCGGCAGGTTCGCGTAGTCCGCCATGAGTCCGTCGGCGGCCCAGACGCTAAGGGGAAGACGTGCCAGCATGTCGTCGGCGTTGACCGCCAAAGCGGTGTGTCTGGCCTGGAAGCGGGACGCGGTGGATTCCGCGAGGGCCAGTTCGTTGTGCACGCTGCTGTCCGGGAAGCCCACCGACCAAGTGGTCATGGGTTCCTTCAATTTTCTTGACAGCATGGCCAGCAACAGAGAGGAGTCGACGCCGCCGGAAAGAAACAGCCCGAAGGGCACGTCGCTGCGCAGGTGGATTTCCATCACCCGATCGGTCAGCGCATCGAATTCCTCGGCGGCTTCCGCGAACCCGATCCTGCGCGGTGTGGCCAGGGCGGGGGTCCAATAGCGGCGCCGAGTCGGCGACGGTTCGCCGCCAAGCCACACCGCTTCCCCCGGGCGCAGGCTTTCCACGCCGGTGATGGCCGTGGCCGGCGCGCAGACGAAATTGAACTGGAGGAATTGGGCCAGCCCGAGCGGGTTGACTTCAGGCTTGGACAGGCAGGGAAGCAATCCCTTGATTTCCGAGGCGAAGGCCCAGCCGGATGCCGTTCGCGTCAGGTAGAGCGGTTTGATGCCGAGGCGGTCGCGCACCAGCCAGAGTTTTCCGTGCTTGGCGTCGTACAACGCGAAGGCGTACATGCCACAGGCCCGCTGGAGAATTTCCTCACCCCAGGCCTCGTAGCCGTGAAGCAGGGTTTCGCAGTCGGAATGGGTCGCGAAGCGGTGTCCGAGGGCCTCCAACTCCTTCCGCAGTTCGACATAGTTGTAGACCTCTCCGTTGGCCACCAGAACCAGGCTTCGCTCCTCGTTGTACAAGGGCTGCGCCCCTCCAGCCAGATCGATGATGGAGAGGCGGGCATGGCCCAGCGCGATGCCGGGGGCGTCGAAAATTCCATGTCCGTCCGGACCCCGATGGCCCAGGCGGTCGAGCATGCTTCCGATCAGATTGGCGGGGATGGAATGCTGGGGCGAAAACAGACCGGCGATGCCGCACATTGTGCTGAGGGAGGGTGAGGAGTGTGGCGGTATGATACGCGAACCTGTTCATCCCCCTGATCGCCATGCCCTCTGCCGCCCCCATCCGGGTCAAGGTCTTGAGTCAACTACCGGCCGCCCAATGGCTGCATCAGTTTCCGCATGGCGAGCCGGTTTGGGGGGATTGCCTGTTCCTGTTCGATGCCGGCGCCAGGGATTACGATTGGCTGGTGGTGTACGACGATGTTCCGCGCCAGCCGGGGCAGAGGCGTGAGGATGCCCGCGAGCCGCTGGCCTGCCCTCCCGAGCACACGCTGCTGATCACCACGGAGCCCTCGTCCATCAAGATTTACGGCAATGCGTTCACGCGCCAGTTCGGCGCTGTCCTCACCAGCCAGGAGGACTGGGCGCTACCCCATCCTCATCGCCTCTATTCCCAGCCCGCGCTGCATTGGTTCTATGGTGTCGGCGCCAACCGAATCCTGCCGTTCGACGTCATGGAGTCATCGCCGCCCGAGGTCAAATCCAAGGGGCTGTCCATGGTGTTTTCGCCGAAAAGCATGCGGCATACCCTGCATCGCCGGCGCCACGATTTCATGCGATTCCTCATGGATCGGCTACCGGCGATGGATGTCTACGGCCGTGGCGCCCGTCCCCTGGACGACAAGGCCGATGCGCTGGAAGCCTATCGCTACCACGTGGCCGTGGAGAACTTCATCGGGCCCCATCACTGGACGGAGAAGCTGGCGGATGCTTTCCTGGGCCTGTCGCTACCGTTCTATTGCGGCTGTCCCGACGCGGCGGATTATTTTCCGCCGGAGAGTTTCATCGCCATCGATATCCGGAATCCCGGCGCCGCGCTCGACACCATCGTGCGCGCCATGGCCGAGCGCGAGTATGAAAAACGCTTGCCGGCCATCCGCGAGGCGCGTCGTCGCGTGATGCGGGAGTACAACCTGTTTGCCGTCCTGGCCCGGGAGATCGCGAGCCGGCACGATCCCGCGCGCGCACCGTCCACCGGAGCGGTTCTCTCTTCCCGCCATGCCCTGCGCCATGACAGCAGAGCCGTCGCCATGGGCGATGTCTATGGCAAGCTGCGCGGACGCGTTGTGCATTTCGGCCGCTCCCTCCTCGGCGGTTGAAGCGGCCGCCGGTCAATAACAGATGAGGTCGCCCTCGAAACGGTTTCCGGGACGCAGGCGGCCGCCGGCGAGATCGGGGAACAGGGTCGCTAGGAATTCCGGCGCGATGGCCTTCATGCAGGCCTGCCGATCCGGATTGCGGCATTCCTTGCCGTAGCAGTTGCTGCAGGGAAGCAAGGCCTGGATGGCCACGGTGTGTTCCCCGATGGGTTTGACCCGGCGCGGGTCGGTGGGGCCGCATAGGACCAACAGGGGCCTGCCTGCGCCGGAAGCGAAATGCGCCGTTCCGGTATCGTTGCCGATGATGGCGGCGGCGCCCGCGCACAGGGGGGCGATTTCCAGCAGGGAGAGCGCCCCGTTCAGGTTGAGCACGAAGGGCCCGGCTTCGGCGATCCTGGCGCAATCCTCGATTTCATCCGGCCCGCCGATGACGACGACTTTTTCCATTCCCTGGCGATGCAGATGCCGGGCGAGTTCCGCGAAACGGTCGGCGCCCCAGCGCTTCAGCCAGCCCGCCGCCTGGGAGCCGGGCAACAGCACCGCGTAACGTCCATCCTCCAAGCCCCGCTGCGCGCGCAGGGCCGCGACCTTGGCCAGGGATTCCGGCGCGGGATGGAAGACGGGGTGCTCCGTGCGCGCGGGAATACCCGCGGATTCGAGCACGGAGCGCATCATCGCGAAGGCGTGGGCTTGGGGATCGCGCACGCCGGGCTGCCGGTTGTACGGGAATCCCCCACGGTTGCCCAGCCTGAAGCGCGGCGCGCCGCCGGTCAGAAGCAACAGGGTCAGCAGAAAACGGGAATGGTCGGAACGCTGGAAGTCGATCAGCAAGTCGTAGCGGCTCTCCCGCACCCGCCTTACCCAGGCCCAAGCGTTTTCCCAGCGCCTGGCCTTGTCGCGCACATCGATGGCGAACACCTCGGCGAAGCGCGGGTCGTGGGCGAACAGGCCGACGCAATTGGGCATGGTGTTGAGGTGGATCTCGGCGCGCGGAAAAGCCCGGGCAACGTCCTCCATCAGGGCGCTGGTGATCACCACGTCGCCCAGGGCGCTCCATTTGACGATCAGGATGCGCCGGATGTCCTCCTTGCCGGCGAGTGAAACTTCATCCGGCATGGGCATCCAGCCAAGCGAGGTACTTGGATACGCCTTGCGCGACATCCATGAAATCGGCGCTGTAGCCCGCGCGCCGGAGATTGCCGATATCCGCCTGGGTAAAGCTCTGATAGCGCCCCTTGAGATGATCCGGAAAAGGCACGTATTCGATTTCGCCGCGGCCGTGGTGGGCGATCACCGCCCGGGCCACGTCGTTGAAGCTCTGGGCGCGGCCGGTGCCGACGTTGAAGATGCCGGACACGCCCGGGTTGTCCAGCAGCCACAGCTTGACCCCCACCGTGTCGTCGACGTGCACGAAGTCGCGCAACTGTTCGCCGTTGGTGTAACCGTCGGTGCCTTCGAAAAGGCGCACGTTTTCGCCTTTGAGAAGCTGATGGTGGAAATGGAAGGCGACGCTGGCCATGCTTCCCTTGTGCTGTTCGCGCGGGCCGTAGACGTTGAAGTAGCGCAGCCCGGCCACCTGGGCGGTCAACCCGGCCCAATGCTGGCGCAGATACTGATCGAACTGGAACTTGGAAAAGGCGTACATGTTGAGCGGTCGCTCGTGGCGCCGCTCTTCCTTGAATACCGGCCCCATGCCGTAGACCGAGGCGGAGGAGGCGTAGATGAAGGCGGTTTCCCGGGACTGGCACCAGTGCAGCAGCGACTTGCTGTACTCGAAGTTGTTCCGCATGACGAATTCGCCGTCCCACTCGGTGGTGGAGGAGCAGGCCCCCTCGTGGATCACCGCCTCCACCTTGCCCAAGTCCTGGCCGGCGCACACGCGCGCGAGGAAATCGTGCCGGTCCAGGTAGTCCTTGATATCGCAATCGGCGAGGTTGCGGAATTTGGTGCCGTCCTTCAGGTCGTCCACCACCAGGATGTCGCTGATGCCGCGTCCGTTGAGCGCCTTGACCAGATTGCTGCCGATGAATCCGGCCCCGCCGGTGACGATGTACATATTCAACCCTTCTTGATGGCTTCGATCATGGATGTCGTGGAGTGGCCGTCCAGGAACGGCAGGATTTCCACCCGCCCGCCCGCCGCTGCGACACAGTCTCCGCCCGCGATCTGTTCCGGTCGGTAATCGCCGCCCTTCACCAGACGATCCGGCATCACCCGGCAAATCAGGCGCTCGGGCGTGTCTTCCGGGAAGGCCACGACCCAGTCCACCACCGCCAAGGCGGCGAGCACCGCCATGCGGGCGTGGAGGGAATTGACCGGTCGTGTCGGTCCCTTGAGACGGCGTACCGAAGCGTCGTCGTTGACCGCCACGATGAGGCGGTCGCCCAGCGCGCGGGCGCGCTGCAGATAGTCCACATGGCCGGCGTGGAGGATGTCGAAACAGCCGTTGGTCATGACGATGCGTTCTCCCGCGACACGCGCCCGCGCCACCAGGGCGAGCAGTTCCTCTTCCCGCACCACGCCGCGCTGGATCGGCACGTGCTCCTGCATGGCGGCAACCAGCTCCGCCGGCGACACGGTCGCGGTACCCAGCTTTCCCACCACCACGCCGGCGGCCAGATTGGCCAGCGTCACCGCCTCGCGCATCGACTCTCCCGCCGCCATGGCGGCGGCCAGCACGGCGACCACGGTATCGCCGGCGCCGGTCACGTCGAACACCTCGCGCGCGCGCGTCGGCAGGTGGAACGCGGGATGGCCCCGCTCCAGCAGGGTCATGCCCTTTTCACTGCGAGTGATGAGCAGGGCGGCAAGGTCGAGGGCATCGCGCAAGGCCTCGCCCTTCGCCACCAGATCGGCCTCGTCGCTCACCGGGCCCACCACCGCCTCGAATTCCGACTGGTTGGGCGTCAGCAGCGTGGCGCCGCGATAGCGCTCGAAATCACGCCCCTTGGGATCCACCACGACGGGCACGCCCCTGTCTCGGGCCAACTGGATGAGATCGGGCGCATCGCGCAATGCACCCTTCGCGTAATCGGACAACACCACCGCCCGGGTGCCCGCCAACCCGGCGAGATAGCGCTGGCGCAGCGCCTCGGCGCAGCCGGGATGGAAGCCGTCCTCGAAATCGAGGCGGATCAGTTGCTGGTGCTTGCTGAGCACGCGCAGCTTGGTGATGGTGCGGCTGCCGGCGACCGGCACCCATTCGCAGACCACGCCGTGCAAAGACAGGCGGTCGCGCAGCAGTTCCGCCTCGCGGTCATCCCCCACCAGGCCCACCAGGGCGGTGGCCGCGCCCAGCGCGGCGGCATTGAGCGCCACGTTGCCCGCTCCGCCGGGGCGGAATTCGTCGCCTTCGACCTTGACCACCGGGACCGGCGCTTCGGGGGAAATCCGGGAGGTCGGTCCTTGCCAGTAGCGATCCAGCATGACATCGCCGACCACCAGTACTTTCGAGGAGGAGAAATCGGGCAGCTTCAGATGCATGGGACGCCGTGGTTTAATCGCCTGCCGCATTTTACTTTGGCTGCCAGAGACATGTCCGACTTCGTTTCCCGACTCATCGACGACCACTTGCGCGTGGTTGAAAGGCTACGCGGCTTGGAAGCCGACATCGGCCGCTTGGGCGCGCTTCTGGTGGAACGTCTCACGGCCGGCAACCGGGTATTCCTGTGCGGCAATGGCGGCAGCGCGGCGGATGCCCAGCACATCGCCACGGAAATGGTGTGCCGGTTCGAGACCACGCGCCGCGGCTTGGCCGCCATCGCGCTGACCACCGATACTTCTGCGCTCACGGCCATCGGCAACGACTTTGGTTTTGGGCGGATTTTTTCCCGGCAGGTGGAAGCCCTCGGTCGCCCGGGAGACGTGCTCATCGCGATATCCACCAGTGGCAACAGCGCCAATGTGCTGGCCGCGGTGGAAGCCGCCCGGCTCGGCGGGATGCTGAGCATCGGCTTGCTGGGTGGAAGCGGCGGCGCTCTCAAGGAGCGGGTGGACCACGCCTTGGTCGTCCCCGAGGCGCTCACCGCGCGCGTCCAGGAGTGCCACATCCTGATCGGCCATATCTGGTGCGCCATGGTGGACGCGGCGTTTTGCTGACTACAGCAGCACCAGCGTCGCCAGCCCCAGGAAGATGAAGAAGCCCATGGAGTCGGTGATGAAGGTGGTCAGCACGGCGGAGCCGAAGGCCGGGTCGCGGCCCGTGCGGTCGATCAGGGCCGGGGCCAGGTAGCCGGCCAGGGCGGCGACCAGCAGGTTGAGCATCATGGCGGCGGCCATGACGCCGCCCAGGGCCATGTTCTTGTAGAGCAGGAAGGCGACGAAGCCCATGATGCTGCCCCACACGGAACCGTTCAGCAGGGCGATGCCCAACTCCTTGGTGAGCATGCGGCGGGCGTTGTCCTTGTTGATGAGGCCCAGGGCCAGGCCGCGCACCATCAGGGTGGATGTCTGGTTGCCGGAATTGCCGCCCATGCCGGCGACGATGGGCATGAGGGCGGCGAGGGCGGCGAGTTTCTCGATGCTGCTCTCGAAGGCGCCCACCACGCGGGAGGCGATGAGGGCCGTCACCAGGTTGATGGCAAGCCATAGCCAACGGTTTTTCGCGGCCTTCCAGACCGTGGTGAACAAGTCCTCCTCTTCCCGCAAGCCCACCAGTTGCAGCATGTCCTGCTCGGATTCGGCGCGGATGAAGTCCAGCACCACGTCCACGGTGAGGCGGCCCACCAGCCGGTTCTGGGCGTCCACCACCGGCGCGGTCACCAGGTCGTAGCGTTCGAAGGCCTGGGCGGCGTCGGTGGCTTCGTCGGAGGGGTGGAACAGCACCGGGTCGTCGGACATGACCGCCGCCACGTGGGCTTCCGGGTCGTGCACCAGCATGCGCATCAGGGGCAGGGTGCCGATGATGCGGCGATCCCGCTCCACCACGAACAGCTTGTCGGTGTGGGGCGGCAGCTCGCCCAGAAAGCGCAGGTAGCGCAGGGCCACTTCCAGGGTGACGTCGGCGCGGATGGTGACGAAGTCGTAGTCCATCAGGGCGCCGACGGATTCCTCGTCGTAGGACAGGGAGGATTCGACCTGGGCGCGCTTGGCCTGGTCCAGCGACTTCATCAGCTCCTGGACCACGTCCTTGGGCAGGTCCGGCGCCAAGTCGGCGATCTCGTCGGTATCCAGGCTGACGGCCGCGGCCACCAGCTCCCGGTTGTCCATGGAGGCGATCAGGGATTCCCGGACCGCGTCGGACACCTCCAGCAGGATTTCGCCGTCCCGTTCCGCCTTGACCAGATCCCAGACCAGGAGCCGGTCGTCCAGGGGCAGGGCTTCCAGGATGTAGGCCACGTCGGCTGGGTGCAGGCCGTCCAGCTTCTTCGAGAGGCCCGCCAGGTTCTGCTTGTGCACCAGGGATTCCACCAGCTCGTGGCGCGGCATGTCCTGCTTGTGGACGAGCTCTTCCACCAGCTTGTGCCGGGCGAGGGCGTCCATTACCAGACGAAGGCTGTCTTCGACGGGCGCGTGGGCTTGGGTCTCGTGCGGATCGGTCATGGCGGCGGACGTTGCGAAGTGGCCGGATTGTAGCTTCACCACCGGGCCGGGACAGGAAAAACGCCCCGGGAAAAGCGCGCTCGCGCGCCCGGATCAGGCGGTCGGCGGGGCGGGCGGTTCCATCCCGGTTTGCCTAAGAGGCGCGGAATCAGGTCAGGATTCCCGGCGATGGCGTGTAACTGTCCAGTACCTTCAGATAACCGGAGCGGGCCAGCACGCTGGGGTCCGGCAGGTTCTTCTGGCTCATGCTGCCCTTCAGTTGAGCGACGGAGGTGTATTCCCGTTCGCTCATCCAGATTTCCATCTGGCTCAGGATTTCCGTGAGCCGGTCCGGGCCGTGCAGGAGCAGGCAGGACGCCAGATGCACCACATCCGCCCCGGCCAGCAGCATCTTCATGGCTTCCTGGCTGGTGTGCACGCCGCCGGTGGCGGCCAGGGTCAGGCGGGTGCGGCCGTGCAGGATGGCGAGCCAGCGCATGCGCAACAGGGCCTCGTCCGGATAGGAGAGGTGGAGCTGGTCCACGGTGCGCAGATTGTCCAGGTCGATGTCCGGTTGGTAGAAACGGTTGAACAGGGCGACGCCACTGGCCCCCGCGCTTTCCAACTGTTTCACGAAATGGGGCAGGGAGGAGAAGAAAGGCGACAGCTTCATGATGATGGGCAGGCTCACCGTGCCGCGCAGCTCGCTGAGCAGGCTGACGTAGCGGGCTTCCACCGCTTCCCCGGAGAAATGGGCGTCCGCCGCCACGTGGTAGACATTGAGTTCCAGGGCGTCGGCGCCGGCTTGCCGCATTTCCCTGCCCAGTTCCACCCAGCCGGACAGGGAAACCCCGTTCAGACTCGCCACCACGGGAATCGACAGGCGTTCCTTGAGCCGGCGCAGGTGTTCCAGGTAGCGGTCCAGGCAGCTCTGGAATTCGCCGTGGTCGGGCAGGAAACCGTCCGCTTCGCCGTGGCCCAGATCGGCGTGCAGGAGAAATCGCTCGGACATGGCCTCCTCCGCGCGCAACTCCTCCTCGAACAGGGAGTGCAGGACGATGGCGGCGGCGCCCGCATCCTCCAGGCGCAGGACCGTATCCAGCTTCTTGGACAGGGGCGAGGCGGAAGGTACCAGGGGATTCTTCAGCTTGAGTCCCACATACTCGGTGGAGAAATCGATCATGTCAGGCTCCTGTCTTGGGTGCGTCGGCATGGTTCTGGGCGAGTTCCTGATATGCCTTGTAGCGTTGTTCCGCTTCCTGCTGGGCCTGGGCCAGGAAGCGCTCGGCGGCTTCCGGGTGGCTGCGCGCCAGCATGGCGAAGCGGGTCTCGCTTTCCATGAAGGTCTTGATGGGCTGGCTGGGGGCGGCGGAATCCAGCTTGAACGGATTCGCGCCAGTTTCGGCAAGGCGCGGGTCGAAACGGAACAGGGGCCAGTGCCCGGTCTTCACCGCCAGATCCTGCTGGCGCTGGTTGTAGAGCATGTCGTAGCCGTGGGCGATGCAGGGGCTGTAGGCGACGATCAGGGAGGGACCGGCATAGGCCTCGGCCTCGTGGAACACGCGCAGGGTCTGGGTGTCCTTGGCGCCGTAGGCCACTGTCGCGACGTAGACGTGGCCGTAGTCGCTGGCCAGCTTCGCCAGGTCCTTCTTCGCGGTGGCCTTGCCGCCGGCGGAGAACTTGGCCACCGCGCCGATGGGCGTGGCCTTGGAGGTCTGGCCGCCGGTGTTGGAGTAAACCTCGGTGTCCAGCACCAGGATGTTGACGTCGTAGGGGAGGGCCAGGACATGGTCCAGGCCGCCGTAGCCGATGTCGTAGGCCCAGCCGTCGCCGCCGATGATCCACACCGAGCGGCGGATCAGCCATTCGGCGACGCTGGCGAGTTCCTGCGCGCGGGGATGGCTTGAGGCGGCCAATTTTTCCAGCAACGCGGCGACCCGGCGGCGCTGTTCGTAAAGGCCGGCTTCCTCGTGTTGATCGGCTTCGACCAGGGCCTGGGCGAGGTCGCCGCCGATGTCGGTCGCCAGTTCCCTGACCAGCAGCTTCGCGTAATCCATCAACTGGTCCGCCGCCAGGCGCATGCCCAGGCCGAATTCCGCGTTGTCCTCGAACAGGGAGTTGCTCCAGGCCGGCCCGCGTCCGGCGCCGTTCACCGTGTAGGGCGTGGTGGGCAGGTTGCCGCCGTAGATGGAGGAGCAGCCGGTGGCGTTGGCGATCAGCATGCGGTCGCCGAACAACTGGGTCGCGAGCCGGATGTAGGGCGTCTCGCCGCAGCCGGCGCATGCGCCGGAATACTCGAACAGGGGATCGAGCAGGGCGGAGCCGGGGATGGTGGTGTGCTTCAGGGCGCCCCGGTCGTATTCGGGCAACGACAGGAAGAAGGCGTAGTTGTCCCGCTCCTGTTCGCGCAGGGGCGCCTGGGGCGCCATGTTCACCGCCAGGCGGCTGACGTTGGACTTGTCGTGGATGGGGCAGGCCTCGACGCAATCGCCGCAGCCGGTGCAATCCTCCGGCGCCACCTGGTAGCTGATGTGGGTGCCGGCCGGGTAGTCCTTGCTCTTCGCCGGCACGTGCTTGAAGGTGGGTGGCGCGTTCGCCGCGAGCTCGGCGGGGAACACCCGGGCGCGGATCGCGGAGTGGGGACAGACGAACACGCACTTGCCGCACTGGGTGCAGATGTCCGCTTCCCAGACCGGGATTTCCAGGGCGATGTTGCGTTTCTCGTACTGGGCGGTGGCGACGGGGAAGGTGCCGTCGATGGACATGAGCGACACCGGCAGGCGGTCGCCCAGGCCGTGGTGGATGGGCAGGGTGACCTCGCGCACGAAATCGGGAAGCAGGGCGGCGGACTCCGGCGGCGCGGCGGCGCTCTCAGCCTGGCTTGCGGCCTCGCTGGGAAGCGCGACCGGATGCAAGCGCGCCAGGGTCATGTCGATGGCGAGATGGTTCAGGTCGGCCAGCCGCTTGCTCTTCTTGCCGTAGGTCTTGTCCACCGCCTTCTTGATCGCCGCGATGGCTTCGTCCTTGGGCAAGATGCCGGAGATGGCGAAGAAGCAGGTCTGCATGATGGTGTTGATGCGGCGTCCCATCCCCGCCTCGTGCGCCACCTGGTAGGCGTCGATGACCCAGAGCCTCAGGCTTTTCTCGACAATCTGGGCGCGCATCTTCTCCGGGAGGGTGTGCCAGACCTGATCCGCCGGCGCCGGCGTGTTGAGCAGGAACACGCCGCCGGGCGCGGCATGGGCCAGAAGATCGTAGCGCTCGGTGAACACGGTCTGGTGGCAGGCGACGAAGCCGGCCATGTCGTCTTCCACCAGATAGGCGGAGCGGATCGGCGTTTTGCCGAAACGCAGGTGGGATACGGTCACCGCGCCGGATTTCTTCGAGTCGTAGACGAAATAACCCTGGGCCTGGAGTTCGGTGCCCTCGCCGACGATCTTGATGGAATTCTTGTTGGCCGACACCGTGCCGTCCGCGCCCAGGCCCCAGAACACCGCGTGCTGGAGCGCCCGCGCGGCCTCGGTGCGGAAGTCCGCGTCCCAATCCAGGGAGAGATGGGTCAGGTCGTCGTGGATGCCCACGGTGAACTGGCGTTTCGGCGCCGGCCTGGCCAGTTCCGCGAACACCGCCGCGACCATGCCCGGCGTGAATTCCTTGCTGGCGAGGCCGTAGCGGCCGCCGATGATGCGCGGCATGGGGCGCTCGCCGTCCGCCGCCGATTGGGCCAGGGCGGTGACGATGTCCTTGTAGAGCGGCTCGCCGTCGGCGCCGGGCTCCTTGCAGCGGTCCAGCACGGCGATGGCCTGTGCGCCGGCGGGCAGGGCCCGCAGCAGGGCGGCGGCGGAAAACGGCCGATACAGCCGCACCTTGATGATGCCCACTTTCTCTCCCCGGACGAGCAGATGGTCCACCGCTTCGTGGGCGGTTTCCGCGCCGGAGCCCATGAGCACGATGACCCGCTCGGCGTCGGGTGCGCCCACATACTCGAACAGCTGGTAGCGACGGCCGGTCAGTGCGCCGAAGCGGTCCATCGCGTTTTGCACCACTTCGGGGAAAACATCGTAATAAGGGTTGGCGCGCTCTCGGGATTGGAAGAACACGTCCGGATTCTGGGAGGTGCCCCGGATCACCGGATGCTCCGGCGACAGGGCGCGGGCGCGGTGTTCCGCCACCTGGGTGTCGTCGATCATGGCGCGCACCGTTTCCAGCGCCACCGCGACGATCTTCGCCACCTCGTGGGAGGTGCGGAAGCCGTCGAAGAAATGGATCACGGGAATTCGGCCCGTCAGGGTCGCGGCCTGGGCGATGAGGGCGAAGTCCATGGCTTCCTGCACCGAATTGGAACACAGCATGGCGCAGCCGGTGGCGCGACAGGCCATGACGTCGGAATGGTCGCCGAAGATGGACAGGGCGTGGGTCGCCAGGGTGCGCGCCGCGACATGCAGAACGAAGGGGGAAAGCTCGCCGGCGATCTTGTAGAGGTTGGGGATGAACAGCAGCAAGCCCTGGCTCGCGGTGAAGCTGGTGGCCAGCGCCCCGGAGGTCAGGGCGCCGTGCAAGGCGCCGGCGGCGCCGCCTTCCGATTGCATCTCGATGATGCGGGGCACCGCGCCCCACAGGTTGGGCTTGCCCTGGGAGGCCCATTCGTCGGCCCATTCCCCCATGTTGGAGGAAGGGGTGATGGGGTAGATGGCGACGACCTCGTTGCACTGATAGGCCATGCGCGCGGCGGCCTCGTTGCCGTCGATATTCAGGAATGTGCTCATTACGACTCCCGTTTCAGGCATGCGTGCTTCATTGGGCGCATTCTAGGAGCCCGCGGCGAAAAAGGCTTGCGCGCGGGCTCCCGGGCCGCGCGCCGCCAGTGGCCTGCTTCTTGCTAATCTCAAGGCGAAAAGTTCATAGCTACCATGACGAACACACCAAACACCGACATCCTGGCGACCGCGGTCATCATCGTGGATGCCGAACAGGTCACCCGCTATATGAACCCGGCGGCGGAAAACCTGTTGGGCATTTCCGCATACCACGCGTTGGAGCGGCCAGTGTCCATGTTGTTGGGCGATTGCACAGAATTGGTGCGTGCACTTGATAATGCTCTATTAGAGGGCGCAAGCTACACCGAGCATGACCTGGCCCTCACCCTCAATGGCCATACTCTGGTGCTTTCCGCGACGGTTTCGCCCCTGGACGATGCACACGGTTCGGCGGTGCTCGAATTGCACCCGGCCGCCGGCAACGTGCGCATTGCCCGCGACGAGCAGGTCATGGCCCAGACCCAGGCCAGCCAAGCCCTGTTGCGCCAGTTGGCCCATGAAATCCGCAATCCGCTCGGCGGCATACGCGGCGCGGCGCAGCTCCTGGAGGCGGAACTGGAATCCAGCGACCTGCGCGAATACACCCAGGTCATCATCCAGGAGACCAATCGGCTGCAAGGCCTGCTGGATCGCCTTTTGACCCCGGCCAAGCGGCCCGTGGTCCAGCCGGTCAACGTGCACGAGGTGCTGGAACGGGTGCGCAGCCTGCTGCAGGCGGAGTTCCCCCGCCTCAAGTTCCAGTGCGACTACGACATCAGCCTGCCGGAATTGGAGGGCGACCCGGAGCAGCTCATCCAGGCCGTGCTCAACATCGCCCGCAACGCCGCCCAGGCCATGCAGGGCGACGGCCGCATCGCCTTCCGTACCCGCGCGGCGCGCCAGGTCACGCTGTCCATGAAGCTGTGGAAGCTGGCCATCCGCTTGGACGTCATCGACAACGGTCCCGGCATTCCCGAGGACATGCTGGGACGGGTGTTCTTTCCCCTGGTCTCCGGCCGGGAGGGCGGCACCGGCCTGGGGCTGACCCTGGCCCAGAGCCTGGTGCAACGCCACGACGGCGCGATCCACGTGGAAAGCCAGCCGGGCCGCACCTGTTTTTCCATCTATCTGCCTATCAAATAAAGAAGCATGAGGAGTCAATAATCATGAAACCGGTCTGGATCATCGATGACGACCGCTCCATCCGCTGGGTGTTCGAGAAAGCCCTGACCCGGGAGAACCTGCCGCACCGGATTTTCGACACCGCCGAGGCGGCCTTGCGCGCCCTGGATCGGGAAACCCCGGGCGCGGTGTTGTCGGATATCCGCATGCCCGGCATGAGCGGGCTGGAATTCATGGAGCACATCAAGACGCTGCAACCGCGCCTGCCCATCATCATCATGACCGCCTATTCCGACCTCGACTCGGCGGTCTCAGCCTTCCAGGGCGGCGCTTTCGAATACCTGCCCAAGCCCTTCGACGTGAACCACGCGCTGGAGCTGATCCACCGGGCACTGGAGGAAGGCGCACGGGGCGAGGAGGCGCCGGGGCTGGACTCCGGCCTGGTCGGCCAGGCCATGCTGGGCCAGGCGCCGGCCATGCAGGACGTGTTTCGCGCCATCGGCCGGCTCAGCCAGAGCCACGCCACCGTGCTGATCACCGGCGAAACCGGTACCGGCAAGGAACTGGTGGCCCATGCCCTGCACCGCCACAGCCCGCGCAAGGACAAGCCGTTCATCGCCCTGAACACCGCCGCGATTCCCAAGGATTTGCTGGAATCCGAGCTGTTCGGCCATGAGCGGGGCGCCTTCACCGGCGCGACCGCCTCGCGCCGGGGCCGCTTCGAACAGGCCGACGACGGCACCCTGTTTCTGGACGAAATCGGCGATATGCCCTCCGACTTGCAAACCCGCCTGCTGCGGGTGCTGGCCGACGGCGAGTTCTACCGGGTGGGCGGCCACGCGCCGGTGCGGGTCAATGTGCGGGTCATCGCCGCGACCCACCAGGCCCTGGAGGACCGGGTGCGGCAAGGACTGTTCCGGGAAGACCTGTTCCACCGCCTCAACGTGATCCGCATCAAGCTGCCCGCCCTGCGCGAGCGGCGCGAGGACATCCCCCTGCTGGTCAAACATTTCCTGCAGAAGAGCGCGAAGGATTTGGGCGTGGAAATGAAGTTGGTATCCGACGAAGCCCTCAAGGCGCTCGCCGCCCTGCCTTATCCCGGCAACGTGCGGCAACTGGAAAACCTGTGCCACTGGCTCACCGTCATGGCGCCCAGCCAAGTCATCGAGCCGAAGGATCTGCCGCCGGAAGCCTTGCAGGAATCCGCGAGCGCCGCCCTGGACTGGATGGAAGCCCTGGCCCGTACCGCCCAGGCCCGCCTCGGCAGGGGCGAGACGGGCATCCTCAACGACCTTACCTCCGAGTTCGAACGCACCCTGATCCGGGTCGCCCTGGCCCAGACCGGCGGCCGCAAGATCGAGGCGGCGAATCTGCTGGGTTGGGGCCGCAATACCCTGACCAGGAAGATCCAGGAACTGGGGATGGAAGCGGGCAGCGGAGAGGAATAGGCCGCGCCTCGCCGGCCGGACTCGGCGCGTTCGGTCGCCGGTTTCTCGTTTACGCCTTCAACGCCTCGGTCGCATGGGGCGCGATGGTTTGCAACAACTGCACGAATACCTTGGGGGTGCCCGCCACCACGTTGCCGGACTGGAGGTAGTTCTCGTTGCCGGCGAAGTCGCTCACCAGCCCGCCCGCTTCCAGGATCAGCAGGCAGCCGGCGGCGATGTCCCAGGGATTCAGGCCGATCTCGAAGAAGCCGTCGGTGTGGCCGGCGGCGAGCCAGGCCAGATCCAGGGCGGCGGACCCGGGCCGGCGCAGGCCGGAGGTCTTCTGCACCAGATCGCGGAACATGGCCGTGTAGGCGTCCAGATGGGTGAAGTCCCGATAAGGGAAGCCGGTGCCGATCAGGGCGTCCTGGAGCTTGTCCCGCTTGGATACGCGGATGCGCCGCTCATTGAGGAAGGCGCCCCGGCCGCGGCTGGCGGTGTAGAGATCGTTGCGCACGGGATCGTAGATGACCGCCTGGGAAAGCTGCCCCCGGTGCAGCAGGGCGATGGACACGGCGTATTGGGGAAAACCGTGCAGGAAGTTGGTGGTGCCGTCCAGCGGGTCGATGACCCATTGATATTCGGATTCGCCGGAGACACCGGACTCCTCGGCTAAGATCGCGTGCTTGGGATAGGCATCCAGCAGGATTTCGATGATGGCCTGTTCGGCTTTCTGGTCGATTTCGCTGACGAAATCGTTTTCGCGTTTGCTGTGTACCGTGAGGCGGTCCAGGTTCTGGCTGCCGTAGTTGATGACTTTTCCGGCGGCGCGCGCGGCCTTTACCGCTATGTTGAGCATCGGGTGCATGATTTTCCAAAGAGCATTGAATTCAGACCGGATTTTACCTTGAACACCGCCTCCCTTCTCTCGAATGTCCGCGTCGTCCTGCTGGGAACCAGCCACCCCGGCAACCTGGGCGCCGTGGCCCGGGCCATGAAGGTGATGGGCCTGTCCGACCTGGCGCTGGTCGATGCGAAGTGCGCCATCGACGACGAGGCCCGCGCCCGCGCTTCCGGCGCGGTGGACGTGCTGGAGACGGCGCGCCGTTTCGACTCCCTGGACGCCGCCCTCGCGGACACCTTGCTGGCCGTGGCCTGCACCTCGCGCCGGCGCGATCTGCCGCATCCCGCCTTCACGCCACGCCAGGCCGCGCCGGACATGCTCGCGCTGGCGCGAAGCGGTCCGGTGGCGGTGGTGTTCGGCTCGGAGACCTACGGACTGTCCAACGAGCAGCTCATGAAATGCCGCTGGCTGATCAATATCCCGACCAATCCCGACTACGCTTCCCTCAACCTGGGCGCCGCCGTCCAAGTGCTCGCCTACGAGCTGCGCTGCACCGCCGGGGATGCCGTGTTGCCCTTGCCCGAATTCGCGCCCGCCACACACGCGGCCCAGGAGGAATTGCTGTCCGAGCTGGAAAAAGCCTTGGTGGCAATCGGCTTTCACAATCCCGCCAACCCGAAACGCCTCATGCCGCGCCTGCGCAGGTTCTTCGCGAAATCCGGGCTGGAAAAGGAGGAGTTGGCGATCTGGCGCGGCATCGTCGCCGCGATTAAATCCCCGGATTCCGGCCACAGAAATTGACCGGGCTGGTCGGGAATTGCATACTTAACAGTCCGATTTACGACTTCTTAATATTCAAATGTTCGCCAGACTGCGGGAAGACATCCGCATCGTGTTCGACCGGGATCCGGCGGCGCGCACCTTTTTCGAGGTGCTGACCACCTATCCGGGCCTGCACGCCATTCTCTGGCACCGTATGTCCCATGGCCTGTGGAATCTGGGCCTGAAATGGCTGGCGCGTTATTCGAGCACCCTGGCGCGCTGGATGACGGGCATCGAGATCCATCCCGGCGCGAAAATCGGCCGGCGCGTGTTCATCGATCATGGCATGGGTGTGGTGGTGGGCGAGACCGCCGAGATCGGCGACGACTGCACCCTGTATCACGGCGTAACCCTGGGCGGGACGTCCTGGAAGAAGGGCAAGCGCCATCCCACGCTGGAAGCGGGGGTCATCGTCGGCGCGGGCGCCAAGGTGCTCGGGCCCATCACCCTGGGCGAGGGCGCCAAGGTGGGTTCCAACGCGGTGGTGGTGAAGGACGTGCCGGCGGGCGCCACGGCGGTGGGTATTCCCGCCCGCATCCTGGACGAGGAACAGCATCGGACGCGGGAAGAGGCCGCCAACAAGCTGGGGTTTTCCGCCTACGCGGTGTCCAGCGACATGAACGACCCCATGGTGAAGGCCATTCACGGCTTGATCGACCATTCCGCCAATATCGACCAGCGCATCGAATGGATCGTCGCCGAACTCAAACGTCTGGGCGGAGCGGGCGAAACCGCGCAGACGGACGATCATTTCGATCCCGCGTCGCTCAACAAGATGGTCGATTGATCGACTTGAAAAATGAATAGTTGACCAAAACAATCGGGATTAGTAGAGTGTCGGCAACCCTATTTGAAAAGCGAGGCACATCATGCGGCTGACCACCAAAGGACGTTTTGCGGTAACGGCGATGATCGATCTGGGCATGCGCCACCAGCGCGGTCCGGTAACCCTGGCGGGCATCAGCGAACGCCAGCGCATCTCCCTGTCCTACCTGGAACAATTGTATGGCCGTCTGCGCCGGCAAGGCATCGTCGACAGCGTGCGCGGCCCCGGCGGCGGCTATACCCTGGCCAGGCCCATGAGCGAGATCTCCGTGGCGGACATCATCCGCGCCGTGGACGAACCCATCGACGCGACCCAGTGCGGCGGCCTGGGCAATTGCCACGACGACCGGGAATGCATGACCCACGATCTGTGGATGAGCCTGAACGCGCGCATCTACGACTATCTGGATTCCGTGCATCTGTCCGAACTGGTCCAGCAGCAGCTCGACAAGCTGGCTGAAGGCGCCACCGCCAGCCCAGTTCACAAGCACGATACCCGCCGTGTTGTGGGTTCGGCGGAAATCAAGGCCACGCTTTGACGTTACACGCAATGGCTGACGGAGCAACATGATGGTGAAAACCCCGATTTACCTGGATTACTCGGCCACCACGCCGGTGGACCCGCGCGTCGCGGCGAAGATGATCCCTTATCTGACCGAGATTTTCGGCAATCCCGCATCCCGTTCCCACGTGTTCGGCTGGGACGCCGACAAGGCGGTGGAAGAAGCGCGCGGCCATGTCGCCGCCCTGGTCAACGCCGATCCCAAGGAAATCGTCTGGACATCCGGCGCCACCGAGTCCAACAACCTGGCCATCAAGGGCGCGGCTCACTTCTACCAGGGCAAGGGCAAGCACCTGATCACGGTGAAGACCGAGCACAAGGCGGTGCTGGACACCTGCCGTGAACTGGAGCGGGAAGGCTTCGAAGTCACCTACCTGGGTGTGCAGCCGAACGGCCTCATCGACATGGACGCCCTCAAAGCCGCCATTCGTCCCGATACCATCCTGGTGTCCGTGATGTTCGTGAACAACGAAATCGGCGTGATCCAGGACATTCCCGCCATCGGCGAACTGTGCCGCGCCAAGGGCATCATCTTCCACGTGGATGCGGCCCAAGCCGCCGGCAAGGTGGAAATCGACCTGTCCCAGCTCAAGGTCGACCTGATGTCCTTCTCGGCCCACAAGACCTACGGCCCGAAGGGCATCGGCGCCCTCTACGTGCGGCGTAAGCCGCGTGTGCGCCTGGAGGCCCAGATGCACGGCGGCGGCCACGAGCGGGGCATGCGTTCCGGCACCCTGCCCACGCACCAGATCGTCGGCATGGGCGAAGCCTTCCGTCTCGCCAAGCTGGAAATGGGAGCGGAAACCGAGCGCATCCGCGCGCTGCGCGACAAGCTTTACAAGGGCTTGAGGGATATCGAGGAGGTGCACCTCAACGGCGACCTGGAACGCCGCATCGCCGGCAACCTCAACGTCAGCTTCAATTTCGTCGAGGGCGAGAGCCTGATCATGGCGATCAAGGATCTGGCGGTGTCCTCCGGTTCCGCCTGCACCTCGGCCAGTCTGGAGCCTTCCTACGTGTTGAAGGCGTTGGGCCGCAACGACGAACTGGCCCACAGCTCGATCCGCTTCACCATCGGCCGTTTCACCACCGAGGAGGAGATCGACTACACCATCAAGCTGCTGCACGAGAAGATCGGCAAGCTGCGCGACATGTCCCCGCTGTGGGAGATGTACAAGGATGGCGTCGACCTGGACTCGGTGCAGTGGGCCGCCCATTGATTAAATCGGTAAACGGGAAAGGAGAAATGGAAAACGCGAAGGCGGACCCCCGGTAGCGCGACGGTTTGCACGTTTCATTTTTCCTCTTTCCCCGCGACGCAAGGAGCAAGAAATGTCATACAGCACGAAAGTCCTGGACCATTACGAAAACCCCCGCAATGTCGGCTCCTTCGATAAGGAGAACGACGACGTCGGCACCGGCATGGTGGGCGCGCCGGCTTGCGGCGACGTGATGAAGCTGCAGATCAAGGTGAACGAGCAGGGCGTCATCGAGGACGCCAAGTTCAAGACCTACGGCTGCGGTTCCGCCATCGCCTCCTCCTCCCTGGTGACCGAGTGGGTCAAGGGCAAGACCCTGGACGAGGCCATGGCGCTGAAGAACACCCAGATCGCCGAGGAACTGGCCCTGCCGCCGGTGAAGATCCATTGCTCGATCCTGGCCGAGGACGCCATCAAGGCGGCCGTCGCGGATTACAAGCAGAAGCACGGCAACATGGCCGGCAGCGAGGAATACACCGCCTGCCATCCGCCGGTCGCCGCGTAAGGAGCGTTTCATCATGGCTGTCACCCTGTCCGAACGCGCCGCCACCCACATCAAGAACTTCCTCGCCAAGCGCGGCTCCGGCGTCGGCCTGAAGCTGGGCGTGCGCACCTCCGGTTGTTCCGGCATGGCCTACAAGCTGGAATTCGCCGATGCGGAAGACCCGGAGGACATCAAGTTCGAGTGCCACGGCGTCACCGTCTACATCGATCCGAAGAGCCTGGCCTATCTGGAGGGCACCGAACTGGATTTCGTGCGCGAAGGCTTGAACGAGGGCTTCAAGTTCAACAACCCGAACGTGAAGGCCGAATGCGGTTGCGGGGAATCCTTCAACGTATGATTTCGTGAAGGGGGACGGGTAAAGGGAGAAGGGCGAACCATCCCGCGGCCGTCCCTTCACCTTCTATCCTTCACAGCATGTCTCTCGATTTCTCCCGCGACCACTTCGATCTGTTCGGCCTGCCCGCCGTCTTCGCCCTTGACGCCGAGCGTCTGGACAAGGCCTACCGGGACATCCAGGCGGAAATCCATCCCGACAAATTCGCCCATGCCGGCGAATCGGAACAGCGCCTGTCGATGCAATGGACCACCAAGGTCAACGAGGCCTACCAGACGCTGAGGAAACCTTTCGAGCGCGCCCGCTACCTGCTTGCCTTGAACGGCGTGGACGCCATGGACGCGAGGAACACGTCCATGCCCGCGGATTTCCTCATGCAGCAGATGGAATGGCGCGAAAGCCTGGAACAGGCGCGCGCCGGCAAGAACATGGCGGCCCTGCGGGCGCTGGAAAAGGAACTCGGGGAATACGCGCGGGTTCTGCGCGACCAGCTTGGCGTCCTGCTGGACGTTCAGCGGGATTTCGTCCGGGCCGGGGATACCCTGCGCAAGCTACGATTCATGGACAAGCTTCAGGAAGAAATCGACGCGGCCTATGACGAGATGGATTAGGAAGGGGAAAAGGGAAAGGGGAAACGAAGCGCGCGTTTATCGCGTCCACCACGTTTCCCTTTTCCCATTTCCCGTTTCCCGGTAACACCCCATGGCTCTCCTGCAAATCTCCGAACCCGGCCTGTCCACCGCGCCGCACCAGCACCGGCTGGCGGTGGGCATCGACCTGGGCACCACCAATTCCCTGGTCGCCACGGTGCGCAACGGCGTCGCCGTGGTGCTCAACGACGCCCGCGGCCACGGCCTGCTGCCGTCCGTGGTGCGCTTTCACAAGGATGGCGCGACCACCGTCGGCATGGCCGCCCAGGCCCAGGCCGCCGACGATCCCCACAACACCATCATCTCCGCCAAGCGTTTCATGGGGCGCGGCATCAAGGACATTCCGGACGCCGCCACCATGCCCTACCAGTTCGTCGACGCGCCCGGCATGGTGCAGTTGAAGACCGTGGCGGGCGTGAAAAGCCCGGTGGAGGTGTCGGCGGAAATCCTGAAGGTGCTCAAGGCGCGGGCCGAGGCGTCCCTGGGCGGCGATCTGGTCGGCGCGGTGATCACCGTGCCCGCCTATTTCGACGACGCCCAGCGCCAGGCCACCAAGGACGCCGCCAAGGTGGCCGGCCTCAATGTCCTGCGCCTGCTCAACGAGCCCACCGCCGCCGCCATCGCCTACGGCCTGGACAATGCCGCCGAGGGCATCTACGCGGTGTACGACCTGGGTGGCGGCACTTTCGACATCTCCATCCTCAAACTCACCAAGGGCGTGTTCGAGGTGCTCGCCACCAACGGCGATTCCGCCCTGGGCGGCGACGATTTCGACCGCCGCGTGTACTGCTGGATTCTGGAAAAGGCCGGCCTGCGCACCATCGACGACCACGACAAGACCATGCTCATGGCGCGCGCGCGGGAAGCCAAGGAGACCCTGTCCGAGCACGATCAGGCCCATGTCACGGCCGTGCTCGCCAGTGGCGAGGTGGTGGACTTGAGTTTGAGCGAGCAGGTGTTCAACGAGATCACCGAAAGCCTGGTCAACAAGACCCTGACCCCCACCCGCAAGGCCTTGCGCGACGCCGGCCTGCGGGCCGAGGACGTGAAGGGCGTGGTCATGGTGGGCGGTTCCACCCGCATCCCGCGCATCCAGGCCGCCGTCGGCGAGTTCTTCGGCCAGACGCCCTTGACCAACCTGGACCCGGACAAGGTCGTGGCCCTGGGCGCGGCCATCCAGGCCAACGTGCTGGCCGGCAACAAGAGCGGCGACGACTGGCTGCTGCTGGACGTGGTGCCCCTGTCCCTGGGCCTGGAAACCATGGGCGGCCTGACCGAGAAGATCATCCCGCGCAATTCCACCATTCCCACCGCCCGCGCCCAGGAATTCACCACGTTCAAGGACGGCCAGACCGCGATGAGCATCCATGTGGTGCAGGGCGAGCGGGAACTGGTATCCGACTGCCGCAGCCTGGCCCGCTTCGAGTTGCGCGGCATCCCGGCCATGGTGGCGGGGGCGGCGCGCATCCGCGTCACCTTCCAGGTGGATGCCGACGGCCTGCTCTCGGTTACCGCGCGGGAGATGGGCACCGGCATCGAGTCCCATATCGCCGTGAAGCCCTCCTATGGGCTGACCGACGACGAAGTGGCCACCATGCTGAAGGATTCCTATGTCCACGCGGAGGATGACATGGCGGCGCGCAACCTGGCCGAAGCGCGGGTGGACGGCCAGCGTCTGCTGGATGCGACGGAAGCCGCCCTGGCGGAGAATGGCGAGGCCTTGTTGTCGTCCGATGAACGTGGCGCGCTTGAAAAGCAGCTGGAAGACCTCAGAACCGCATTGCGGGGCGAGAATCTTGCCACCGTAAAGCGCGCCACCGAGGCCCTCAATCACGGTACTGTGGAATTTGCCGCGCGGCGCATGGACCTGAGCGTCAAGAAGGCGCTCACCGGCCACCGCCTGGACGAATTGGAAATTTGACATGAGCCTGTTCGAACCCGAATTCATCGCCTCCCTTCAGCATCGCCTGGACAGCCATCCCATCTACGGCGCGGTGCGCAGCGTGGAGGATTTGCGCGTATTCATGGCCCATCACGTGCATTCCGTGTGGGATTTCATGTCCCTCATCAAGTACCTGCAACACGCCGTCGCGCCGGCGCGCTGGCCCTGGACGCCGGGTGTGGACGCCACGGTGCAGCGCTTCATCAACGAACTGGTGCTGGAAGAGGAGACCGACGAGGCGGGCCCCGGCGCGCCGGGCGAATTCGCCAGCCATTTCCAGCTCTACCTGGCCGCCATGCGGGAGATCGGCGCCGACGCCGACAAGCCGGCCCGCTTCGCCCAGATCGCCGGTCTGGACGGTATCGACACGGCCCTGGCTTCCGGCCTGGCGCCGGAGCCTTCGGCCCGCTTCAACCGTGTTACCTTCTCCTACATCGACACCCACCAGCCCCACGCCGTGGCCGCCGCCCTGGCCCTGGGCCGGGAGCACGTCATTCCGGCCATGTTTCGCGCCTTCCTGCAACGCATGGCGGTGAGCGAGGAACAGGCGCCCACCTTCCATTACTACCTCAAGCGCCACATCCATTTGGACGAGGATTTCCACGCGCCCCTGTCCCTGCGCCTGCTGGAAGGCCTGTGCGGCGGCGACCTGATCAAGGTCGCCGAGGCGCGGGAGGCCGCCGTGCGCGCGGTGGAAGCGCGCATCGAATTCTGGGATGGTGTGCAGGCCGCGCTACCGAGCGAAATACAGATCCGACAACAGGAAGCGACATGCCCCAACTGATCGTTCTGCCCCACGTGGAACTCTGCCCCGACGGCGCCGTCATCGACGCCCAGAAAGGCGTCTCCATCTGCGACAGCCTGCTGGAGAACGGCATCGAGATCGAGCACGCCTGCGAGAAATCCTGCGCCTGCACGACCTGCCACGTGGTGGTGCGGGAGGGCTACGCCAGCCTGTCCGAAGCCACCGAGCTGGAAGACGATCTGCTCGACAAGGCCTGGGGCCTGGAGCCCACCTCGCGGCTTTCCTGCCAGGCCCTGATGGGCAAGGAGGACGTGGTCGTGGAAATCCCGAAATACACCATCAACATGGTGAAGGAAGGAGGGCATTGACATGAAATGGACCGATATTCTGGATATCGCCATCGCCCTGGCCGAGCACCATCCCGACGTGGATCCGCGCTATGTGCGCTTCACCGACCTGCATCGCTGGGTGATGGAACTGCCCGGCTTCGCCGACGACGCCAACCGCTCCGGCGAAAAGATTCTGGAGGCCATCCAGCAGGCCTGGATCGAGGAAATGGATTGAACGTGTTGCGTGCTTTGTTTTTGGCCGGCGCGGCTTTCGCGTCCTGTTCCGCTTTCGCCGCAGCCGAGCCGTTCGGCTTCAAGGGCATCGATCTGGGTTCCGGCATCACCGCCGTCGCCAGCAATCCCAAATACGAGTGCCGCACCGCCAGCGCGCCGGCCAGCGACACGATATGCAGCCTGCGCGTCCAGGAAAAGGAAACCATCGCCGGGGCGCCGATCCGCTCCCTGTTCTTCTTCTATTACGACGGCAAACTGACCGGCATCGCCATCCATCTGGAGGAGAAGAATTTCGCCCAGGTGATCGCGGCGTTGCGCGGCAAATATGGGGACGGACGGCTCAAGACCGAGCCGATCCGCAACCTCAAGGGCGTGGATTTCGAAAACCGGACCTACACCTGGACGACGCCCGGCGACTCCCTCACGGCCCAGCGTTATGCCGGGCGGGTGGATCTGTCCTCGATTCGCTTCACGGCGGACGAACTCATCCGCCGCATCGAGCAACGCCGGGCCGCCGTGGCGAAGGATCCCAGCAAGGATTTGTGATCAGGCGACGAGCCGTTGGCCATCCCGGCGGCGGCGGGCCTGCAGGCCGATCAGGCCCAGCCCGGCCAGCATCAGCGCCCACTCGTGGGCTTCCGGCACGGCGGCGACGTAGGCGGTGCCCGACAAGGGCGTCAGCGTGCCGGGGCCGTTCAGGGAAATGCCGAACTGGGCGGTGTTGGAAAAGTCGGCGGAACCCAGTCCCGTCGCCGCCACGCCGAAGACGCTGGTCAGGTAGAACGGCGTGTCGTAGTCGAAAGCGACGGTGCCGGTCATGACCACGTGCAGCGCGCCCGGATTCGAAACGCTATCGCCCGTGCCCCACATGACGACATCGACCCCCGCCGGCAGGCCGCTGCCGAGGAAGGAATACAGTTGTTCCGGCGTCAGCACCTCGTCGGATTTCAGCAGGGCGTAACCGCCCATGGCGAAGGGCGCCGCGCCGACGCTGCCGTTGATGGTGACGCTCACGTTCGCGCTGCCGGCGCCACTCGCTCCCGTCGCGGTGAACAGATCGGACCAGACCGACACCGCGCCGAAGTAGCCGCCGCTGCCGTTGCCACTGGCCGCCGCATGGTTCACGCCCAGGCTGGTCGCGGCCGAGGAAAAATCGGCCAGCGCCAGGGCGCTGCCGCCGAAGAAAGCCATATCCTCGACGAGGGTGTCCGGATTGTCGACATTGCCGGCGGCGGCGTAGGTGTACACGGGAATGCCGGCGCGGGCGCCGGCGCTGACGGCGAGGCCCAGGCCCAGCAGGGCGGTGGCGGCTGCGAACCGGAAGGACTTGGACATGCTGTTCTCCTGCGTGGAAGTGTTTTTCATGCAGGCTTATCAGCAACCGTCGTGCCAGCTTAGGCGGGGTGGGCGGAATCCTCTTCCAGGTCCAGGTCGGGAATGTGGTTGAAGGCGATGCGCATGGGCGCTTCGTGGATGGCGCGGAAGGCGCCGCCGAAATAGACGGCGTCGTTGCCGAAGCGCTGGTGCAGCTTGTCCAGCACCGCGTCCAGACCGGGCAGGGGTCCGGGGCGCGCCGGCTCGTATTCCTCGAACAGGGGCAGGGACGATTGGTCGGCCCGGGTCAGGCCCTTCAGCACCACGCCCAGCTTGATGGGTTCCCGCCCCCGGGGACGCTCGGCCCACAGGGTGTCGAGGACGCGCAGGAAACCCAGGGTGTCGGACATGGCGTTGAAGTGGCCTTCCACCGCCCAGGGTTCGCGGTGGCGCCAGTCCACCCACACCTCCAGGCGCCGGGCCAGGAAGCCCTCCGCGCGCATGCGCCGGGCCGCCTTCTGGAGCAGCTTGGAGAGCACCGCGTAGGCGCCCTGGTCGTAGCGCAGGGTGGGGGGCAGAACATGCGAGTGGCCGATGCTGCCGCGCCGGCTGGGCGGCACCGGCACGTCGACGCCGCGCAGGCGATCGTACAGGCGTTCCCCTTCCACGCCGCCCCAGATGCGCCGCAAGGTGGCCCGGTCGGCCTGGCACAGGGCTTCCACGGTGCGGATGCCGTAACGCTCCAGGCGCGCCAGCATCCGGCGGCCGACGCCGTGGATATCGCCCAGCTTGAGTCGGTACAGGGCCTGGGGCAGTTCCTCGCCGTGCACCACGGTGAGCCCGTCCGGCTTTTGCATGTTGGACGCCATCTTGGCGATGAAGCGATTGGGGCCGATGCCGACGGAGCTGGTGAGGCATTCCCCCACCTGGTCGCGGATCTTCGCCTTGGCCGCCTTGGCCAGCCGGACGGCCACCTCTTCCCGTTGCCAACTGCCGGTCAACTCGCACACCACCTCGTCGATGGACAACACCTCGGTGATGGCGATGACGCTGTTCACCACGTCCATCAACCGGTGGTGCATCTCCACGTACAGCGAGGGCCGCGCCTCGACGAACACCACTTGCGGACACAGCTTGCGCGCCTCGGAGACGCTGGTGCCGGTCTTGATGCCCAGGCGCTTGGCCTGATAGCTGGCGGCGATGCAGCAGGTGGTTTCCGCCATGACCGGCAGCACGCCCAGGGGGCGTCCGCGCAACTCCGGCCGCAGTTGCTGCTCAACCGAGGCGAAGTAGGAATTGAAGTCGAGGAGGAGGGCGCGCAGGGGCATGACGGAACCGGCGGTACGGCATTTGAGAGTAGTGCCGCCGCGGGTCCGACACAAGCTTGCGCATGGCCCGGCCTTGTCAGGGGGAAGCCCGAGAGCCTCCCCGTCGGGAATCGGGTCAGAGGCTCAGATCGACGCCGCGGATATCTTGGGATTCACGCTCCGCCGCCACGCGCTGGTAGGCCAGCGTGGCGACTTCGTAAAGCGTCAGACCGATGATGGCGGAAATGACTAGCGCCGCCGTGAGGGAAGTGAAACCGATCATGCCGATGATCAACCAGGATGCCCAACTCATTTACAACTCCTTGCCAGGTTAGGTCTCTCATCCACATCCGGTGAATATTAGAATTATCTGATATATGCGGGATTGTGGACTTCCCGCGCCACTCTGGAAAGGCGTAATTCGGATGGGGGCACATCCCGCCGCGGGTTGAGGAGACCACGCAACACGCGCCGCTCGCGGGCGCGAGGATGAAAAAAGCCGGGCCCGCGGGGCCCGGCTTCGCTGGGGCGGCCCGCGCCCGGCGCTACATGGTCGAGTAGCCGATCAGCACCAGGGTCAGCAGGCCCAGGCCGGCGAAGATCAGCGCCGCGGCGAGCAGCTTGGACCCGGTGGCGACGCGCTGGGACGGCGGCTTCACCAGGTACTTGTCGAGCTCGCCGCTGGCCAGCAGGCGTTCGTACTCCAGCCGGTGCTCGTGCTTGAACTCCTCCAGAGGCACGGCGCCGGTGAAGATGGTGGTGCTCATGGGGAACTTGTCCGGCCGGAAGTGCACGTTGAAGAAGTGCACCGTGAACAGGAACATGGTGGCGAGCAGCGCCTCCTCCGCGTGCACGATGGTGGCGATGTTGAACACCCAGCCGGGCAGGATCATCGCGGTCTTGGTGGGGAAGAACAGCATCATCCCCGAGAAGCCGATGATCGCGGCACCCCAGAACGGCGCCCAGTAGTCGAACTTCTGCCAGTACGCCCAGCGGTCGAAGCTGGGGCGCGGCGCCCTGCCGAGGAACCATTCGAACATGCGGACCACATCGCGCAGATCCTGCATGCTGGGCACCATGGAGGTGGGTCCGAACCAGCGGAACGTGGCGCGGTTCTTCCAGATGTTGAGGCAGACCGTGGCGAAGTGGGTCAGGAACACCGCCAGCCAGATGGTGGCCGCGGTGCGGTGGATGATGGCCTCCACCTTGGGGCCGCCCAGCATCGCGATGACCGTCTGCGCCCAGGCGGTGTGGGAGAACAGCAAGGTGGTGCCGGTGAGGACGAGAACCATGGTGCTCACCGCGAACAGCAGGTGGATCAGGCGCCAGATGGGGCCGAAACGGCGGAAGTAGACCGTCTCCGGATGCGCCGGATCGGCCTTGTAGCCCAGCCCCGCCTGGCGATCCTTGTATTCCCGGAAGAACCACAGCACCACGTGGGTCCAGAAGAACAGGAACACGCCGATGATGAGGAGTTGCATGAACTTGGCGGTGATCCACATGCCCGGGTACTTGGCGAAGTCATGGGTATTGCCGTGGGCGTGGAAGCCCAGGAAATTCTCCGTCGCGTCCTTGTGGCAGGTGTTGCAGGTCTTCAGGCGGTTGTTGATGTGCACCGACGAGGTGGGGTCGTCCACCTTCTTCACCCCGTGGCCGCCGTGGCAGTCGAAGCATTTCGCGGTGTGGGTGTAGCCCAGGCGGTTGACCTGGCCGTGGTAGGAGGAGAAGTAGGACTTCTGTTCCTCGGTATGGCAGTTGCCGCAGTTCTGGGTGATTCGCAGCTTCATCGCGTCACCCTTGGGCGAGGCGATGTTGTGGGTGGTGTGGCAGTCGGAACAGACCGCCGCCTTGGGATCCTTCTTTTCCACCACGGCCTTGCCGTGCACCGACGCCAGATAGGCTTCCTTTTCCTTCTCGTGGCAGCGGCCGCACACCTCCGGGTTCTTCAGCCGGTGCTCGGCGCGCTGCTCGCTGCCGAGGGTGCCGATGTTGTGGGCCTCGTGGCAGTCGACGCAGGTGGCGTTGACCTTGGTGCCATCCAGCTTGTTGGGCTGGGCGTGGACCGAATGCATGTAGCTGTCGATCTGCTGGATCACCACGCCCAGACGCTTGTATTCCGGATTCGGATTGTTCTTCTGTTCTTCCCACTTCTGCTTGTGGCACTCGGTGCAGCCGACCCGCTTGGGCAGGGGCTCCTCGTGGGGCAGCTCGGTGATGTTGTTGTGGCAGCCGACACACAGCTGCTTGGCGTGGACGCTGTGGCCGAACACCTCCTTGTCCACGAAGATGTTGATCTCGGTGCCGTCGTCGCGCTTGGCGGTCTTTTCCTCCTCGTCGCCATGGCAGCGCATGCAGCGCTTGTTGGAGATGACCTTGGGCGCCGCTTTCGCTTCGGGCTGTTCGCCGGCGGCCTCATTGGTGGCCTCATTGGCGGCTTCATCGGCGCCGTGGGAAACGGGAATGGCCAATAGGCAAAAAACTGCGGCAAACATCCAGACCAGCGATTTCAAGGCATTTCTTGCCATTGTTCTTCTCCTGTATCGGGGCCGCCGGCGCGGCGGTCATTCCCCGTGGCTTATCCGTATCGGCAATGCAAGTCGGGGCGGCGCGCGCTGGCGCGAACACGCTGCGGAGCGTATCGCGATGCGCAAAACGTCATGCCGGACTCCCCTCGTTGCCCGCACTCCGGCGGACAGGCCGCCCGCGCTACGGCGGTTCGGCCGTGTCCACCCGTGGCGCGCCGATTACTGCGTCAAGATCCACTTCACGATGGTTTCGGCATCCTTGACCGGGATATCTTCCTCGGCGTCCATCTCGGTCTTCTTGCCCAGTTTCTTGGCCCAGACGTCCTTGCTGCCTTTCTTGATGCTCTCCACCAGATGCTTCTCGGCGTCCTTCTTGCCCTTGTATTCCTTCGCGATTTCCTTGTAGCTGGGGCCTTCCTTCTTCTTCCGCGTCGCGCCCGGCTTCACGTCCAGCTTGTGGCAATCGGTACACTCGTATTTGTCGGAAAGCTCCATGCTGGCGATGGCGGGCGCGGACAGAAAGACTCCCAGGGCTAGAACCGTGACGTAGCGCATTTGTATCCTCGTGAATGGTCAGGGTGGTCGTTGTGGTGTTCTGGTACGGATTGACCAAAACGAAAATAGCCTACGAGGAAAGCAAGGTTAATTCAATTAATTCCATAAAAATCATATGTTTATAAAATTAGTGGATATTAATATAGCTGGGCGCCCCAAATCGGCCGCTTGGCGCTGATGCCTTGCCCTAAGCGGCTTCCCCAGTCATGGCGGCGGTTTTTTCCGTCCCGATGATCGCGTCATGTCCGGCAAAAATGGGAAGTGGCGCCATCCCGGTTTATCCTTGCGGATTCGAACGAGCCGTCCCCCGGAACAACGATAGATGAGCGCCTCCTATTCCGAATCCTCCATCAAGGTACTGAAGGGCCTGGAGCCGGTGCGCGCGCGGCCGGGCATGTACACGCGCACCGACTCGCCCACCCACGTCATCCAGGAGGTCATCGACAACGCCGCCGACGAGGCGCTGGCGGGCTACGCCACGACCCTGTCGGTGCGCGTCCACCTGGACGGCTCGGTGTCCGTGGAGGACGACGGACGCGGCATTCCGGTCGGTCCGCACCCCACCGAGAAGGAGCCGACGGTGGTGGTGGTGTTCACCCGCCTGCATGCCGGCGGCAAGTTCGACAAGACCAGCGGCGAGGGCGCCTACGCCTTCTCCGGCGGCCTGCACGGCGTCGGCGTGTCGGTGACCAACGCCTTGTCCACGCGCCTCGCGGTGACGGTGAAGCGGGACGGCGAGATCAGCACCGTGGAATTCGCCGACGGCGGCCGGGTGTCCGTGCCGCTGACCGTCACCGGCAAGTGCCCGAAGAAGAGCACCGGCACCTGGGTGCGCGCCTGGCCCGATCCGGCCTTCTTCGATTCGCCGCGCATCTCCCTGCCGGAGATGGAGCGCCTGTTGCGCGCGAAGGCGGTGCTGCTGCCCGGCGTCACGGTTAAGCTCACGGTGGAGCGCGAGTCCGGCGACCTGGAAAAAGTCTGGTCCTATCCCAACGGCCTGCCCCAATACCTGGAAGAGCTGCTGGGCGACGCGGAACCCCTGGTGCCCGCCTTCGCCGGCGAGCGCTATGCCGATGGCGAGGGAAGCAACGGCGGCGGCTACGCCAAGGGCGAAGGCGCCGCCTGGGTGTTCGCCTGGAGCGACGGCGCCCTCGCCGCGGAAAGCTTCGTCAACCTGATCCACACCGCCCAGGGCGGCACCCACGAGGCGGGCCTGAAAGCCGGCGTGTTCGACGCGGTGAAGGCCTTCGCCGAGCACCACGGCCTGCTGCCGCGCGGCGTGCAACTGCGCCAGGAGGACGTGTGCGGGCGCATGAGCTTCGTGCTCTCGGCGCGCATCCTCGATCCCCAGTTCCAGGGCCAGGTGAAGGAAAAGCTCAACTCCCGGGAAGCGGTGAAGCTGGTCTCCAGCATGGTGCGCGATCCCTTCGAGGTCTGGCTCAACGGCCACGTGGAACACGGCAGGCTGCTCGCCGACCTGGCCGCGAAGGCCGCCGCGAGCCGGCTCAAGTCGGCCCAGAAGGTGGAGAAGCGCAAGTCGTCCTCGGTGGTGGTGCTGCCCGGCAAGCTCTCCGACGCTTCCAGCGCCGACCCCGAGATCACCGAGCTGTTCCTGGTGGAGGGCGATTCCGCCGGCGGTTCCGCGAAGCAGGCGCGCGACCGGGAGACCCAGGCCATCCTGCCCCTGCGCGGCAAGGTGCTGAACACCTGGGAAGTGGAGCCGGAACGCCTCTACGCCAACAACGAGGTGCACGACATCGCCGTCGCCCTGGGCGTGGAGCGGCACGGCTTCGGCGACCATCCCGACCTGTCCGGCCTGCGCTACGGCAAGATCATCCTGATGGCCGACGCGGACGTGGACGGCGCCCACATCAACACCCTGCTGCTGACCCTGTTCTTCAAGCACTTCCCCCGCCTGGTGGAACAGGGCCGCGTCTGCGTCGCCCAGCCGCCCCTGTACCGGGTGGACGTGCCGGCGCGGGGCAAGAAGCCCATGCGCCGCTTCTACGCCCTGGACGACGACGAACTCACCGCCATCCGCGACCGGCTCATGCGCGACGGCGTGCGGCCCGAATCCATCGAGACCGGCCGCTTCAAGGGCCTGGGCGAAATGAATCCGGAACAGTTGCGCGAGACCGCCATGAACCCGGCCACCCGCCGCGTCCTGCCGGTGCGCGTGACGCGGGAGGAGATGGAAGCGTCCGTGGCCATGTTCGACATGCTCATGGGCAAGGGAGAGTCCGGCTCGCGCCGGGAATGGATGGAAGCGAAAGGCAACACCGTGGAGGCGGACGTATGAACAGCAAGTCGAGCGACCCGGCCGAGGCGAAAGCGGATCGGAACGAAAGCGCGCCGGTCGAGAATACCCAACCCCGTTTCTGTTCCAGTTGCGGCCGCACCAAGCCCGCCCTGGGCGGCAATCTGGTGCGCTGCGCGAACGGCGCGAAGCGCTGGAAATGCGCGGACTGCATCGCCCGCTCGAAAGCCCATCTGGCCTCCCGGCAAGCCCAGAAAACCTAGCCCGACCCAGCTTGAATGCCACCGATGACGCATAGCGAAGACACCCTCACGCCGGACCTGTTCGAGACCCCGCCGCCGGCTGCCGGCCGGGAAGCGCCGCCGCCCCCGCCGCCGCCGTCCAGCCCGCCGGACGACGGCGGCCCCAAGGACTACCTGCCCCTGGCCGAGTTCGCCGAGCGCTGCTACCTGTCCTACGCCATGAGCGTGGTGCTGGGCCGCGCCCTGCCCCACGTGGAGGACGGCATGAAGCCGGTGCAGCGGCGCATCCTCTACTCCATGCGCGAGATGGGGCTCAGCGCCAGCACCAAGCACGTCAAGTCGGCGCGGGTGGTGGGCGATGTCATCGGCAAGCTGCACCCCCACGGCGACCAGTCGGTGTACGACGCCATGGTGCGCATGGCCCAGGACTTCACCCTGCGCTACCCGCTCATCGACGGCCAGGGCAACTTCGGCTCCCGCGACGGCGACGGCGCGGCGGCCATGCGCTACACGGAAAGCCGCCTCACCCCCATCGCCGAGTTGCTTCTGGCCGAGATCGACGCCGGCACGGTGGACTTCAAGCCCAACTACGACGGCGCCTTCCAGGAACCGGCCCTGCTGCCCGCGCGCCTGCCCCTGCTGCTGGCCAACGGCGCCTCCGGCATCGCCGTCGGCATGGCCACCGAGATTCCGCCCCACAACCTGCGCGAACTGGCCGACGCCGCCGTGCACATCCTGAAGAAGCCCGAAGCGACGACCCAGGAGTTGATGGCCCATGTGCATGGCCCCGACTTCCCCGGCGGCGGCCAGGTCATCTCGTCCCCGGACGACATCCTCGCCGCCTACGAAAGCGGCCGCGGCAGCCTGCGCGTGCGCGCCCGCTGGGAAGTGGAACCCCTGGCCCGGGGCCAGTGGCGCGTGGTGGTGAAGGAATTGCCGCCCGGCGTGTCCACCGCCCAGGTGCTGACCCAGATCGACGCCCTCACCAATCCCCAGGTGAAGGCGGGCAAAAAGGAACTGTCCCAGGACCAGAAGAACCTGAAAGTCGCCATGCTCGCCGCCCTGGAAGCCGCCCGGGACGAATCCGACGAAAAGGCGCCGGTGCGCATCGTCCTGGAGCCCCAGTCGCGCAACCAGGATCCTGAAGCCTTTATGCGTCTCCTGCTGGCCCAGACCAGCCTGGAAACCACCGCGCCGATGAATCTCACCGTGGTGGGCCGCGACGGCCGCCCGGGCCAAAAGGGCCTGCGCGCCCTGTTGTCCGAGTGGGTCGCCTACCGCATCGACACCGTGCGCCGGCGCACGCAGCACAGGCTGGGCGCGGTCGAGCGGCGCCTGCATATCCTGGAGGGCCGCCAGGCCGTCCTGCTCAACATCGACGAGGTGATCCGCGTCATCCGCGAGGCCGAGGATCCCAAGGCCGACCTCATGGCCGCCTTCGGCCTTTCCGAAATCCAGGCCGACGACATCCTGGAAATCCGCCTGCGCCAGTTGGCCCGCCTCGAAGCCATCAAGATCGAAAAGGAACTCGCCGAGCTGAAGGCCGAGCGGGAAGGCCTGAACAAAATCCTCGGCGACGAAGCCGAGCTGAAGCGGGTGGTGGTGGGCGAAATCCGCGCCGACGCGAAGAAATACGGCGACGAGCGGCGCACCCTGATCGAAGCCGCCGCCGCGGTCACCGCCTCCCAGGCGGAAGCCGCCATCCCCGACGAACCGGTCACGGTCATCGTCTCCAAGAACGGCTGGCTGCGCGCCCGCGTCGGCCACGGCATCGACCCCGCCGGCATCCAGTTCAAGGCCGGCGACAGCGCCCTGGCGATCCTGGAGACCCGCACCGTCTGGCCCCTGGTGCTGATGGATTCCGGCGGCCGCGGCTACACCGTGCGCGTCTCCGAACTGCCCACCGGGCGGGGCGACGGCGTGCCCCTGGCGACCCTGGTGGATCTGTCCAAGGGCGAGCGCCCGCGCTACGCCCTGTCCGCCGCGCCCGACACCCGCCTGCTGGTATCCACCAGCGTCGGCTACGGCTTCCTGTGCAAGCTGTCCGACCTGCTCTCGCGCCAGGGATCGCCGCCGCCGCCGACAACGGCAGGCTCCTGGTCTTCCCCCTGGAGGAGATGAAGGAACTCGGCGGCGGCAAGGGCGTGCAGATCGTGAAGCTGGAGGACAAGGAAAGCCTGACCGCCATCGCCTGCTTCGACGGCATCGGCTTGACCGTCGAAGGCAAGAGCCGGACCGGGCGGCCGGCGCAAGTGGTGCTGACCGGCGCCAACCTGGAAAAGTACCGGCTGCGCCGGGCGCGGCGGGGCGTGGCGCTGGAGAAGGTGGTGGTAGTGGAACGCTTGGCGGGGAAGGCGGAGTGATCGCGCTCCCCATGTTCGCGGAAAACGGCTTTGGGCTAGAGTGAAACGGAGGTGGCTTCATGCCCACGATCAGTCAATTCTTCGGCATCGTGATTCAAATGTTCTGGCGCGAGCATGCGCCCGCATTTCCACGCGCTTTACGCCGAACACGAGGCGCTGATCGACATCCGTACCCTTGAGGTAATCGGTGGTAGCCTACCCAGGCGCGCCCTCGGCCTTACGCTTGAGTGGGCCAACGAGCACCGTACCGAACTAATGGAGGACTGGACACTATGTCAATCCAAACAACTCCCGAAGCGGATCAAACCATTGGAATAAACCCCGCCGCGCCCTGGCGGGTAAAGGCGGTTACCGTGCTGCCGAACCATAGACTGGCGGTGACGTTTCAGGATGGAGCGAACGGCATCGTGGATTTTTCAGGGCTGGCGAGTGCCAGAGAGTGCGGCGTGTACGAGGCGCTGAAGGACACGGCATTTTTCGAACAAGCGCGCCTGGAATTGGGTGTGGTGACTTGGCCGAACGGCGCGGACATTGACCCGGCTTGGATGTATGAGCAGATGAAGACCTTGGAAACGTGGTTTGTTCCGTTTTAGCCTCATGCAATCTCTTCAACGTAAGCCGAGAGTTTTCCTCTCGCATTCCAAGAAGGACGTTGATTTCATACGACGCCTTGAAGCAGACCTTCGCGCGTGTCAGTGCGAAACGTGGATTGACGAAGTTGAAATTCGGCACGGAAAGCCGTGGCTGGAAGAAATCTTCTCGACTGGGCTACCATCATGCGAAATCGTTCTTTGCTACATCACGAAGAACTCTGCCCAGTCTGCCATGGTCAAGAAAGAAGTGGACGCAAGGCTTATTGAGCGCCTTGCGAATGATCATGTGGCTCTCTTGATGTACGTGTCTGATGCCAAGTTGCGAACCGAGTTACGTGTCGATCTTCAAGCACTCCAAATACCTATCCTGAATGAAGAAAATTACGCGCAAATATTGCCCCGGATTGTTGCGGAGATTTGGCGAAGCTACACAGATGCCGCTGTAGCTCAAGCGGCCCAAAGTGAGAAAGTGCGCCGGCTTGAGTTGGAGTTGAAAGTCAAAGACTTGGAGTCGGCTTCCCAGGCCACGATTTTTTCGGCGCAAGAACAGGCCGAATTTAGTTCTATTTGGAAGCAAATTGATATCTCGTTTGAGACCCGAGTCCAGGTATTTGAACGCAATAGCAAATCAATAGAAGCCGAGGGAATTTGTGTCGTGGGGTATGCACGACTATTTCGCCAAGAGGTGTGCGATCGAAAAATTCAGCCATCAAGCTTCGCAATGACTGACAGGATAGGTCGTGACTACTTAATTATCCGCCCAGCAATGAAGGAGCAAATTAGTACCAGCTGTTCCATACCGTTTGATTATGAATCTCAACTTCTGCGGTTTGGTTTCCTTCAGCGCCTACCACGTCAAGAGCAGAGTCCTAATGATTCGATCCTCCGTGTTTTGAACTTTATGCATGACCGATTTGAATTTGTGTTCACAGCGAAATTTGATCGCTTTTGTTTCTGGCTCGAAAGTTCGTTTGGCCCAGTTGATGCGAGGGATTCGGTCGTCATAGAGGTGAAGCCCGCATAGTTGGGCTTCGCTGCGCTCAACCCAACCCGAATTCCGGCGGAACCATGAAAAAGGGGCCTGACGGCCCCTCAATCCAGCGCGCTTTCCCGGTTCAGATCGCGTCTTCCCCGGTCTCGCCGGTGCGGATGCGGATGACCTGTTCCACGCTGGAGACGAAGATCTTGCCGTCGCCGATCTTGCCGGTGCGGGCGGATTTGACGATGGCTTCCACGGCGCCGTCCACCATGCCGTCGGCGACGACGACCTCGACCTTCACCTTGGGCAGGAAGTCCACCACGTATTCGGCGCCCCGGTACAGCTCGGTGTGGCCTTTCTGGCGGCCGAAGCCCTTCACCTCGGTCACGGTCAGGCCGCTCACGCCCAGGGCGGACAGGGCTTCGCGGACTTCGTCCAGCTTGAAGGGCTTGATGACTGCGGCGATTCTTTTCATGGGTGTCTCCTCCTAGAATGGGGCGCGATACTGGTTGGTGATGGGGTAGCGCCGGTCGCGGCCGAAGCCGCGCGGCGTGATGCGGATGCCGGGCGGGGCTTGCCGGCGCTTGTACTCGGAACGGTCGATGAGGCGCACCACGTGGCGCACGTCCTCCTCGCGGTAGCCCGCAGCGACGATGTCCCGGGGCGCCATGTCCTGTTCCACGTAGCGTTCCATGATGGCGTCGAGGATTTCGTAGGGGGGCAGGCTGTCCTGGTCGCACTGGTCGGCGCGCAGCTCGGCGCTGGGCGGGCGGGTGATGATGCGCTCGGGGATCACGTCGGACACCGTGTTGCGGTAGCGGGAGAGGCGCCAGACCAGGGTCTTGGCGACGTCCTTCAGCACCGCGAAGCCGCCGGCCATGTCGCCGTACAGGGTGGCGTAGCCGCTCGCCATCTCGCTCTTGTTGCCGGTGGTGAGCACCAGGGGGCCGAACTTGTTGGACAGGGCCATGAGCAGCACGCCGCGCACCCGCGCCTGGATGTTCTCCTCGGTCTGGTCGAAGGGCAGGTCGTCGAATTCGTCCGACAGTTGGGACAGGAAGGCGTCGAACATGAGCTTGATGGGCTGCACGTCGTACTTCACGCCCAGGTTTTCCGCGAGTTGCTCCGCGTCCTCCAGGCTCATGCTGGCGGTGAACTCGGAGGGCATCATGATCGCCTTGACCTTGTCGGCGCCGATGGCGTCCACCGCCACCGCCAGGGTCAGGGCGGAATCGATGCCGCCGGACAGGCCCAGGATGGCGCCGGGGAATTTGTTCTTGCGCACGTAGTCGCGCACGCCCAGCACCAGGGCGTCATAGACGGAAGCCTCCAGGCCGGGCAGGGGGGCGATGTCGCCGCGCGGGACGCCGGCTTCGAGCTCGACGAAATACAGGCCCTCGGCGAAGGCGGGGAACTGGGCGGTGATATTGCCGGATGCGTCCAGGCAGAAGGAGAGGCCGTCGAAAACCAGTTCGTCCTGGCCGCCCACCGTGTTGACGTAGACCATGGGCAGGCCGGATTCGACGATGCGCGCCCGCGCCACCTCGAAGCGCTCCCGCTGCTTGTCCATGTGGAAGGGCGAGGCGTTGGGCACCAGCAGGACCTCGGCGCCGGCTTCCCGCGCCTGGGCCGCCGGACCGGGCTCCCAGATGTCGGCGCAGATGTTGATGCCGAAGCGCACGCCGGCGCATTCGAACACGCAGGCCTCGCCGCCGGCCGCGAAGGTGCGCACCTCGTCGAACACGGAATGGTTGGGCAGCTTCTGCTTGCGGTACACCGCGTCGATACGGCCGTCGCGCAGAACCGAGGCGGCGTTGTAGCGGTTCTCGCCTTCCTGCAGCGGATGGCCCACCACCAAGGTCAGGCCGGCGGGCAGGCGGGTCGCGAGAGCGGCCAGCACGCGGGCGTTTTCCGCGTAGAAATCGGAACGCAGCGCCAGGTCTTCCGGCGGGTAGCCGCAGAGGGCCAGTTCCGGCGCGACGAGCAGCGCGGCGCCGGCCTCGGCGGCCTGGCCGGCAAGGTCGGCGATCCGGTCGGCGTTGCCTGCCAGGTCGCCGACCACGGGGTTCATCTGGGCGAGCGCGATCTTTATCTGCATGCCGAAATTCTAATGGGAAAGCCCCCGGTTAAGGGGGCTGGAAACGAGAGAGAACCGGAAACGGGGCCGGGTCGGGCGCGGCTCAGACCCGGAACTGGCTGACCAGGTTTTCCAGCTCCTCGGCCAGCCGGGCCAGACGCTGGCTGGCATCCTGGGTGTCGCGGGCATTGCCGGCGGCGTCCTGGGCCACCGCGCCGATGTCGCCGATCTTGTGGCTGATGCTTCCCGCGACGCTGCTCTGCTCGCTGGAGCTGACGGCGATCTGCGCGTTCAGGCTGTTGATGGCGCTGACCGAACCGGAGATGACGGCCAGGGCTTCGGCGCTTTCCTCCACGCTTTGCTCGCAGAAGGCGGTTTTCTCCTCCGCGTTGTGGATGGCGCCCACCGCCTCCTGGGCGCTTGCCTGCACCTTGACGATGATGGTTTCGATGTCCTGGGTGGCGTCCTGGGTGCGTTGCGCCAGGGTGCGCACCTCGTCCGCCACCACGGCGAAGCCGCGCCCCTGCTCGCCGGCCCGGGCCGCCTCGATGGCGGCATTGAGGGCCAGCAGGTTGGTCTGTTCGGCGATTTCCCGGATCAGGCCGATGACGCGGCCGATGTCCCGGCTGTCGGTCTCCAGGCGGTTGATGACGGAGACGGCCTGGCTGAACTGTTCGGTCATGACGGAAATCGCCCCCAGGGCGCTGGTGACGGTGACCGCTCCCGCTTCGGCTTCGCGGTCGGCCTGGTCGGCGGCGGTCGCGGCCTCCTGGGTGTTGTGGGCGACTTCCTGCACCGTGTGGGCAAGCTGGTGCAGCGTGGAGGCCAGGTGCTCGGTATCGGAAAGCTGGCGTTGCACGCCGCTCTGGGTGCGGCTGGACACGTCCACCAGTTGTCCCGCCACCTGGGCCAGGTTGTGGGTGGCGCCGCGCACCTGCTCGATGATGCGGGCGAAGCGCTCCATCATCTTGTTCAGGGCGGCGCCGGCCTGGGAGATTTCGTCCCGGCCCTGGGCGGGCACGCGCAAGGACAGGTCGGATTGCCGCTCGATGCGGCTCATGAAGTCGGTGAGCTGGTTGACCGGCTTGGCGACGATGCGCTTGAAGGCGATGGACAGGAGGCCCATGCCCAACACGAACAGGGCCAGGTGGATGCCCAGGCTTTCCAGGCCGGAATTGCGGATGCGGGCGTCCACCGGCGCCAGGTCGAAGGTGACGCGGATCGCGCCGAGCACGCTGCCGGGCGGCACGCTATGGCAGCCCATGCAGTTCACGCCGCGGGTGTGCTCCGTCGCCTTGTAGGGGCGGATGACGGTGAGCTGGCGGCCTTTGTCGGTGGCGGCGATACGGACGATCTCCTCGCCCTTGAGGGCGTTCCGGTCCAGCTCGTCCAGGGCGGTTTCATGCTCGTTGCCGGGCCCGTACTGGCCTTTGACGCCGTCGCCCCGGATTACCCGGGCATCCACCACGCTGGCCTGGGCCGACACCTGTTTGCGCAACTCGTCGCGGGTGTCCATGCCGCCGGTGAGCATGAGCTTGTTGAGTCCGTCGAAATAGCCGTCGGCGATCGCCTTGACCTGTTCCGCGCTGAATTCCTCGGCCAGCCCGTTCTCGCTGACATAGGAATGAATGAGAGAGGCGGTGAGGAGAACCAGGAAAAGCATGGCCGTGAAGGCCATGATCTTGGCGGTGACCGTGCCGGTGATTTTATTCAGGACCACGTGTGTCTCCATAACACCCCGAGTTATGGCGCCATATCGGCAAGGCGGCCTTTATCTTGAGTGTTTCGCTCAAGCCAGGATTTCCGCCCAGCGTTTCTCCAGCCGTTTGACCGACACCGGCTCGGGGGTCTTCAATTCCTGGGCGAACAGGCCGACCCGCAACTCCTCCAGACGCCAGCGGAAATCCTCCATGTCGGCGTCGATGCCGCCGGCTTCCTCCTGGCGCTTGCGGCGGGCAAGGTAGTTCGCCAGCAGGGGCGCCAGCGCGCGCAGGTTCTGGGCGTCCCGGGCTGGGTGGGCGGCGAGTTTGTCCAGGCGGCGTTCCATGGCGCGCAGATAGCGGGGCAGATGCGGCAGCCGCTCCGGCGGCAGTAGCCCAAGAAATCCGGAGAAGACCAGGGCGCGCAACTGTTCCCGCATGTCCGCCACCGCCTCCTTGGCAGGGTTGGGTTTGCCCAGTTGCCGCTCCAGGCGATGGGCGTGGTCGAGGCACTCGGCGGCCAGCCGGGCGGTTTCCCGCGCGGCGTCCGGCAGGCGCGCGCGGGCGGCCTGGGCCGCGCTCTCGAAGGCTGTCTGGCGGCGCAGGTCGGCCGGATCGGCCACCGCCCCGATCGCCAGCGCGGCGCGCGCGGCGGCATAAAGGGCGTCCCGGGTCAGGGCCTCGGCGCTCAGCGATTTGTCCAGCATGAGATAGAGCAGGGCGGCGCCCTTGAGGCGCTGGGACAGATCCCGCTCGGTCTGCTTGAGCAGGTCCGGAAAACTTTGCCAGAGCAGGCGGCAGACGCCGCGCCGGTGCTTTTCCCGCGCCAGGGCGGGGCTGTCCAGCAGACGCAAGCGGATGCCGCCGGCCTCCTCCACCAGGGTGGGGAAGGCGGCGATGCGGCGGCCGCCGCTGGGGATCTCCACCTGGTCCGGCAGGTCGCCGAAATCCCAGCGCGCGATGTCCTCCCGCTCGCCGGGGGCGGCGGCCTGGCGCAGGGTTGCGCTGGCCTGGTCGCCGAGTTGCCGGCGCAGGGCGGCCAGGTCGCGGCCTTCGCCGAGAATCCGGTTGCCCGGGTCCAGCACCCGGTAGTTCATGCTCAGGTGGGCCGGCAGGGCTTCCGGCCGCCAGGCGTCGCGCGCGATGGCCTGGCCGGTGGCGCGGGCGAGGAAGTCGGCCAGGGCGTCCGTGAGCGGCGCGGCGCGGGCGGCGGGAGAGGCGGCATCGAGCGCCTCGGCGGCGGCGCGCGCGTACTCCGGCACCGGCACGAAGGCCCGGCGCAGGGATTGGGGCAGGCCCTTGATCAGGGCGGCGATCTTTTCCTCGCGCAGGCCGGGCACCAGCCACTCGCAGGGCGCGGCGGGCACCTGGTTCAAGGCGGCGAGGGGCACCAGCAGGGTGACGCCGTCGTCCTCGCTGCCCGGGTCGAACCGGTAGGCGAGGGGAAAACGCACGCCGCCCAGATCCAGTTCCGGCGGGAAGTCGGCGGCGTCGGCGCCGCGCTGCTTCATGAGTTCCTCCCGCGCCAGATGCAGCAGACGCGGCGACTTGGCCTCGCTTTCCCGGCGCCATTTCTCGAACGCGGCGCCGTTGTGGATGCCCTCGGGTATGCGCTCGTCGAACCAGCGGTACAGAGTTTCCTCGTCCACCGCGACGCGGGCGTTGCGGGATCGGTGGGCCAGGTCGTCGATCTCCTCCAGCAGCTTGCGGTTGTGCAGGAAGAAGGGCGCGCGGCATTCGTATTCGCCCTCCACCAGGGCGCCGCGGATGAACAGTTCCCGGGACTTCACCGGGTCGATGGGGCCGTAGTGGACCTTGCGCCCGTTGACGATGGGCAGGCCGTACAGGGTGGCGCGCAGGCTCGCGGCGACATGGGCCGGCTTCTTGGCCCAGTGCGGGTCGGAATAGCTCACCTTGAGCAGATGGCGCGCGGCATGCTCGATCCATTCCGGTTCGATGCGCGCCACGGTGCGGGCATAGACCCGGCGCGTCTCGACGATCTCGGCGGCCATCACCCACTTGGGTTTCTTCTTCACGCCGGAGCCGGGAAAGAGGGCGAATTTCATGTCCCGGGCGCCGAGATAGGCGCCGTCCTCGGTGAGCATGCCCAGGTTGCCCAGCAGGCCCGGGAGCAGGGCCTGATGGAGGGGCGCGTAGGGAGTGGCGGCGGGGGAATCCGGGCCGGGCCGGGCCGGAGTGTTCGCCTGCTTCTCGCGGCTCTCCGCGCCCTCCGCCAGATCCGGGAGAGGGAAGTCCGCCTTCCAGCCCAGCTCCTTCACCTGGGCCATCAACTGGCCGTGCACGTCGCGCCATTCCCGCACCCGGTTGGGGGAGAGGAAATCCGCCTGCAAGGCTTCCCGGAACTTGCGCTGGGACTTGCGGTGCACGTTGAGCTGGTGGATGTGGCGCCAGAGGTTGAGCAGGGTGACGAAATCCGAGTTCTCGTCCACGAAGCGCTTGTGTTTCTGGTCGGCGGCCTCCTGGCGTTCCAGGGGCCGGTCGCGCGGGTCCTGCACCGAGAGATAGGCGGCGATGACCAGCATCTCGCCCAGGCAGGCCTTGTCCCGGGCGGCGATCAGCATGCGGCCGATGCGCGGATCCACAGGCAGGTGGGCGAGCTGCCTGCCGATGGCGGTGAGTCGGCCGGCCTCGTCGAGGGCGCCCAGTTCCGTGAGCAACTGCTGGCCGTCGCGCACCCGCTTGGATTCCGGCGGGTCGAGGAAGGGAAAGGCCTCGATCTCCGGCAGATGCAGGGATTTCATGCGCAGGATGACGCCGGCCAGGGAGGAACGCAGCAGTTCCGGCGTGGTGTACTTGGGCCGGGAGAGGAAATCCTGCTCGTCGTAGAGGCGGATGCAGACGCCCGCCGCGACCCGGCCGCAGCGGCCGGCGCGCTGGTTGGCGGCGGCCTGGGCGATCTTCTCGATCTTGAGCTGTTCGATCTTGTTGCGCAGGGAATAGCGCTTCACCCGCGCCTGGCCCGCGTCCACCACGTAGCGGATGCCCGGCACGGTCAGCGAGGTTTCCGCCACGTTGGTGGACAGGACGATGCGGCGGCCGCCGTGGGGCTGGAACACGCGCTCCTGCTCGGCGACGGACAGGCGGGCGAACAGGGGCAGGATTTCCGTTTGCGGCGGATGGTGCTTGCGCAGGGATTCGTGGGCGTCGCGGATTTCCCGCTCGCCGGGCAGGAACACCAGGATGTCGCCGGGGCCTTCTCCGGCCAGTTCGTCCACCGCGTGGAGGATGGCCAGATCCAGGTCGGGTTCTTCGGTCGATGGGTCTTTGCCGCGTGGGTTGGCAAATCCCTGTCCCCCTTTATCCCCGCCAGGGGGCTTCCGCAAAAGGGGAGACGCGGCGTTCGGATCGGTTACCAGGTCGGCAGAGGTTTGCTCCCCCCTTTGCAAAAGGGGGGCCGGGGGGGATTTCGCGGTGGCCCGGCTTTCCGGGGGCGGCCGGTAGCGCACCTCCACCGGATAGGTCCGCCCCGACACCTCCACCACCGGCGCGCCGTCGAAGTAGGCGGAAAAGCGGTCCGCTTCCAGGGTCGCGGAGGAGACGATCACCTTCAGACCCGGCCGCCGGGGCAGCAGGGTCTTCAGGTAGCCCAGCAGGAAATCGATGTTCAGGCTGCGCTCGTGGGCCTCGTCCAGGATCAGGGTGTCGTAGCCGCGGAATTCCGGGTCCGACTGGGTTTCCGCGAGCAGGATGCCGTCGGTCATGACCTTGATGCGCGACTCCGGCCCCACCTGGTCGGTGAAGCGCACCTGCCAGCCCACCAGGCCGCCCAGGCGGGTTTTCGTCTCATCGGCGATGCGGGCGGCGACGCTTTTCGCGGCGATGCGGCGCGGCTGGGTCATGCCCACCCGGCCTTTCATTCCCCGGCCGGCGGCCAGCGCGATCTTGGGCAACTGGGTGGTCTTGCCGGAACCGGTCTCGCCGCAGACGATGACGACCTGGTGCCGGACGAGGGCGGCGGCGATATCTTCCCGGCGCGCGGAGACCGGCAGGTGCTCGGGGAAGTTCAGCTCGGGTATCGTGACGGGGGTGGTGAACATGGGGCGGCGTTTTAGCATGATTCCGGGAAAAACGTGGTGGATCGGCGCATTGGTCGTGGCGCTTTGCGGGCTGGCCTGGCCGGCTCGGGGCGGGGGCGCGCCCGTGGAAGAGTTGCGTATCGAGGCGCTCAGCGTGCCGGTCGGCGCGGACTGGTCGCGCGGGCCGGCGGAGCAGGAAAAGGAGGACGATGTCTACATCCTGGGCCGGGATGCGGGCACGGCGGATGCGCTGCAGGTCATGCTGATGCGCCGGGCGCCTGTCATCAAGGGCGACGCGGAAACCTTCTACGCGAACCTGACCCGCTACTGGCGCGCCAATTACGGCAAGGCGGTGCTGATTGACCGGCTCGCGGCCGGCGGCGTGGACTGGCTGTATTTGCGGCGCCCGACGCGGGAGAGCGGCGTGGGATTGTTCCAGTTGTCCACCGTGTTCGAGGGGCGCGCCTACAGCCTGCTGGTGTTCGTGCCGGGGACGATGACGGCGCTGTCCGCGCCGGCCATGGAACTGCTCGCGGGCATGCGGCTGGGGATGCGCAAGGATGTCGCGCCGGAGCCGACGCCCGAACCGACGCTTAAGCCAACGCCCGAACCTACGCCAAACCCGCCGACGCCAAACCCGCCGACGCCAAACCCGCCGACGTCAGAACCGGCAAGCCTGGAGCAAACCGTGCCGGTGCAACCCGCTCCGCCCCCGCCGGAACGCTGGGCGCGCACGCGCGTCTACCGCTTCAATCTGTCCGGCGAGGCGCTGGAGGCGGTGGCTTCGGCGGATGTGGACTACCTGGGCGAGGATGGCATGCTGACCGGCTACGGACTCGACTACGGCGAGGCCAGCGTGGACTGGTTCATGGAGGGTTTCGCGTGGAAAACCGTGGACGGCCGCGTGACCCGGGTGCCCTGGTCCACGCGCGGGCGTCTCGAGGTGGAGGCGCCGGCCGAATTGGACGGCGCGTCCACCTGGACCCTGCGCCTGACCCTGCCCAAAGGCGAGACCGGAATTTCCGCGCGCCTGGCGGTCTGGGATTTGTGCGGGCCCGGAGAAGCCGTGCGGGATGTCCTGGAACGGCTCGATCGCGGCGCCCGCGCGCCCATGGAGCGGCTCGCCGCCACCCCGTGGGCGGGGTGTCCCGCGCCCGCGGCTTTCGCGCCGAGCCCGCGTTTGCGGGGCGAGCCGGGCAAGGCCGCGACGGCGACCTGGACCTTGTCCGCCGCCGCCCAGCCGTTCGCGAATCCGGCCGCGGCGCCGACAAACGCGCCGGCGGCCGCGCCGGTCCGCTTGCGTCTGGTGGAGGCGGTCCTGGAACCCGGCGCGCAACGCGCCGTGCCGGGCGACGGCCTGCTGGAGCGGGCGCGCCTGTTCTTCGCCTACGAGCCTCGGTAAAGCCTACTTGTCGAGCAGGTAGCGGCGGTCGTCGAAGGTGGCGACCCATTCCGGCTTGTAGACCACCATCATGGTGACCAGCATGCCGGTGGCGAAGGCCTCGCTCCAGGCGATGAGCAGGTAGTAGGGCAGGTATTCCTCCAGCAGGTAGGCCAGGGGATAGGCGCCCGACAGGGCGGCGAAGCCGGTGGACACCAGTCCCACCGCGACGATGGCCAGGGCCGCGCCGAAGAAGGCGTTGAGGAATATGTAGATGAAGAAGTGGTTGGGCAGCTTGCCGTCGATGACGCGGAACAGCGCCCAGGACACCCCCACCGGCACCGCGCCCATGATCAGCCAGTTGGCCGGAAATGCCGCGTATTCCCCATGCCAGAGGCTGATGGCGGCGGTGATCAGGGCGATGGAGAACAGCGCGAACAGGGGCCGGAACATCAGGGTCAGCGCCGTGGCGCCGACCAGATGGAAATTCAGGCCGGGCTTGACGCCGGTCTTGATCAGCCAAAGGCCCAGCACGGCCACGGTGGCGGCGAGAAAGACATTCAGGTTGCGGGAATCCGCCAGCATGCGCCAATTGGCGCGGCGCAAGGTCAGGATGGCGAGGATCGCGGCGAGGGACCAGAGCGCCCAAAGCCAGGCGAGGGGGATATTGCTCGATACGAGATTCATGATGGTCGGAAGAGAAATTCAAGCCGGGGATTCAAGCCTCTGGCGGGAAATGCCGAAGATGCCAGAATCATTGTAATGGAGTGGAAGCTGGCCTTGCCGTTCCCGACCTTGGGCTGGTGGGCGACGCATGAAAACCGCGGCGCCGTTCCGGGGGTTCGCGTTGTCGGGGAAGCCGGGAAGATGAGGGCGTGTTGCCCGATTCGTCCAGCATGGAAAGGGGCGTTTTTTGTCGATGGCCGTGTTGTCACAGTGTTTGCGCCGGCGCCTGGGCCGGGCGCTCCCGGGCATCCTGCTGGTCTGTCTCGCGTGCTTCACGGTCCTGCCCGCGCATGCCGCCGAGAGCGGCGCGCGCGAGGTGAGAATCGGCGTGCTGGCGCTGCGCGGACCGGAACGGGCGGTGCAGATGTGGTCTCCCACCGCGACCTATCTGTCACGCCAAATACCGGACATGAGATTCCGGATCGTTCCTCTCGGCTTCGATGAAATCCAGCTGGCGGTGCGCCAGCGCAGCGTGGATTTCGTCCTCGCCAATCCTTCCTTCTATGTGGAACTGGAAACCCAGTACGGCGTGAGCCCGGTGGTGACCATGCGCAACCGGCACAACGGCGGCCAGGGCTCCAGCGTATTCGGCGGCGTCATCTTCACGCGCGCCGACCGGGCCGATATCCGTGGCATTGCCGACCTGCGCGGCAAGACCTTCGCCGCGGTGGACCAGGGGTCCTTCGGTGGCTGGCAGGCGGCCTGGCGCGAGATGCTGCGCCAAGGACTGGATCCGGAGACCGATTTCAAGCGGCTGGTGTTCAGCGGTACCCATGACGCGGTGGTGCGCGACGTGCTCGCCGGCAAGGCGGACGCGGGCACCGTGCGCAGCGAGACGCTGGAAAGAATGTCGGCGGAGGGCAGCCTGAATCTGGGCGATCTGTACGTGCTCGGCGAGCGCGAGCAGGAAGGCTTTCCCCTGCTGCACAGCACCGATCTCTATCCGGAGTGGCCCCTGGCCAAGGTCAAGGGCGTGCCCGAGAGCCTCGCGGTGCGGCTGGCGGTGGCGCTGATGCAGATGCCGGCCGACGATCCCGCCGCCCTGGCCAGCCATACCGTGGGTTGGACCCTTCCCCTCAATTACCAGCCGGTTCATGAAGTGCTGCGCACCCTGCGCATCGGCCACTACGCCTACTTGCGGCAGATGCGCCTGGCCGATGTGATGGCCCTGTATGGGCGCTGGGTGGTGGCGGGGCTGCTGTTCACGCTTCTGGCGCTGATGGTGCTGGCCTACGTGGGGCGCATCAACCGCCGCCTCAAGAAGAACCAGCATGAGCTGAACCAGCTCAATGCCGGCCTGGAACGGCGGGTGGCGGAGCGCACCGACCGCATCGAGCTTCTGCTCGGGCGGGAGCGCTACTTGCGCGTCATCCTCGCCATGGTGGCGGACGTCAACGAGATCCTCATCACCACCAGCAGCCAGGAGGAAATGCTCAAGGCCTGTTGCGACCGGCTCGTCGCCCACGCCGACTACCGGTTTTCCTGGGTCAGCCTGCAGGGGGCGGAGGGCTTGGCGGTGGCGGCCAAGTCCTACGGTACCGCCGATCTCAGCCGCAAGCTGCGCTACTGCCTGGGCGACGGCCCCGCGGCCCAGGCCCTGCGCGAGAACCGCACGGTCCTCGTCTCCGGCGAGGCGCTGGAAAGCGAGCTCGTCGAGGCGGGAATATCCGCCGTCGCCTCCCTGCCGCTGCGCAAGGACGCCTTTTCGGAGGCCTTCGGCGCCCTGTGCGTGCTCACCCGCAGGATGGATGGTTTCGACGCGGAGGAGGTCGCCATGTTGGAACAACTGGCGGGCGACATCGGCTTCGCCATCCAGGCCTATCGCCAGCGCAGCGAGGCCGAGACGCTCCAGCGGGAACGCATCGGCAACTACGAGGAGACCATCCTTTCCCTGGTGGACATGATCGAGAAGCGGGATACCTACACCGCCGGCCACACGCGCCGCGTCGCCCGCTACTGCGAATTGATCGCCCGCCACCTGGGCCTGGACGAGCGGGATATCGACCGCCTCAAGGGAGCCGCCACCCTGCACGACGTCGGCAAGATCGTGATTCCCGACGCGGTGCTGCTCAAGCCCGGCAGTCTGTCCCCCTTGGAGTACGAGCTCATCAAGCAGCATGTGCAAGTGGGGTTCGACACGCTGTCCCACATCAATATGTACCGGGAACTGGCGGAAATCATGCGCCACCATCATGAGCGCCACGACGGCAGCGGCTATCCGGCCGGCCTGAGGGGAAAGGACATACCGCTGTTGTCCCGCATCATGGCCGTGGCGGACACCTTCGATGCCATGACCACCAATCGCATCTACAAGCCGCGCATGACGGTCGGGATGGCCTTGGCGGAACTGGGCCGGCTGGCCGGCGGCGAGTTCGACCCCGACATTGTCGCCGCCGCCATGGAATCCCTGGTGGACGTGGTGCCGCCTTCCCTGTCCGACCAATTGCCGAAGACCCAGTTGGAGCGCCAGCGTTTCGCCTATTTCTTCGACGACCATCTGACCGGCCTGCACAATGCCGAGTACCTCCGCTTCATGATCCGGAACAAGCTGGACACGGCCTATTCCCACGCGGCGTTCATCCTGCTGCGGCGTTTCTCCGCCTATAACGCGGAGTTCGGCTGGGCCGCCGGCAACAAGCTTCTGGCCGCCCTGGCCGGGCAATTGGTCGAGCGTTATCCGCAGACCCTGATCTTTCGGGTCATGGGCGACGATTTTCTGTTCCTCTCCGCCCAGCCCGTGGAGATCGACACCGCGGCGCTGAAGCGCCAAACCGTATTGGTCGATACGCCCGTGGACGTGGAAATCAAGGCGATGGATCTGGCGGGACACGGCCGGGACGCGCTTCTGGAGCTGCTGTGAAGCGCCTGCCCAGCCGCCGCGCCTGGTCTAGAATGCCCCCTCGTTCATCCGCCGTCCGCCATCATGGTCAGCCCTCTGTGCCTCGCCCTGTTCGACCTTGACAACACCCTGCTCGCCGGGGATTCCGACTTCGAGTGGGCCCAGTTCCTGATCGAACAAGGCGTGCTGGACCGGGAGGTGTACGAAGCCCGCAACCAGGATTTCTACGACCAGTACAAGGCCGGCACCCTGGACATCCTCGAGTTCCTGGATTTCCAGCTCAAGCCCCTTGCGCGCCATCCGCGCAGCCAGCTCGACGCCTGGCATCGGGACTTCATGGCGCGCAAGATCGTCCCCATCGTCGCGCCCGGCACGCCGGAACTGCTGAAACGCCACGCGGACCATGTCCAGGTGATCGTCACCGCCACCAACAGTTTTGTCACCGCCCCCATCGCCGCCCATCTGGGCGTGCCCCATCTCATCGCCACCGAGCCGGAGCTGGCCGGCGGCGAGTTCACCGGCCGTCCGTCCGGCACCCCCTCCTTCAAGGAAGGCAAGGTCGCCCGCCTGGAACAGTGGCTGGCGGCGCGCGGCAAGACCTGGGCCGATGTGGGGGAAAGCTGGTTCTACAGCGATTCCCTGAACGATCTGCCCCTGCTTGCGCGGGTTCATCATCCCGTGGCGGTGGACCCGGACCCGACGCTCAAGGCGCATGCGGAAAAGCAGGGCTGGCCGGTGATCAGCCTGCGTTCTTGATGCGGCCGGAATAACGCCGTCTGATTCATTTCGCGCGCGCCGCCCGCAGGCGCCGCCGGAATCGCTGGCCGGTTTCGCCCCGGACCGTTCACGCAAGGTCGGGTTCGCGCCGGATTTCACCTTGCTATCCCGATGCCGGCCTTCTAGCATTCTTCATAAGGAGTTGCTTATCCGTTTTGTATAGCCGTGTACGAGGCGGGACTCCCCAAACCTTTCCGACCGGTCTCAGAAGAGGGGAATCAAATGCGTCTGCGTGCCTCTGTCATGGCGTTGGCTTTGAGCCTCGCCGCCTTCACCGTTCAAGCTGCCGAACCCATCGTCATCAAGTTCTCCCACGTGGTCGCGCCGAACACGCCGAAAGGCCGCGCGGCCGACTACTTCAAGAAGCTGGCCGAGGAGCGTACCAAGGGTGCCGTGAAGGTCGAGGTGTATCCCAACAGCCAGTTGTACAAGGACCGGGAGGAGATGGAGGCACTGCAACTGGGCGCGGTGCAGATGCTGGCCCCTTCCCTGGCCAAGTTCGGCCCTCTGGGTGTGCGTTCCTTCGAGTTGTTCGACCTGCCTTACATCTTTCCCAACAAGGAAACCCTGTACCGGGTGATGGACGGGGACATCGGCAAGAAGCTGTTCAATCTGCTGGAAGCCAAGGGCATCGACGGTCTGGCCTTCTGGGACAACGGTTTCAAGCAGATGAGCGCGAACACGCCCCTGCACAAGGTCGAGGACTTCAAGGGACTGAAGATGCGCATCCAGTCCTCCAAGGTGCTGGAAGCCCAGATGAAGGCGTTGGGCGCGAATCCCCAGGTGATGGCGTTCTCCGAGGTCTACTCGGCGTTGCAGCAGGGCGTGGTTGACGGCACCGAGAATCCGATGTCCAACCTCTATACCCAGAAGATGCATGAGGTGCAGAAACACCTGACCTTGTCTGACCACGGATATCTGGGCTACGCGGTCATCGTCAACAAGGCGTTCTGGGACGGCCTGCCCGCCGACATCCGCGCCACCCTGACCAAGGCCATGGCCGACACCACGGTGTTCGAGCGCAAGATCGCCCAGGAGGAGAACGACGAGGCGCTGGCCAAGGTGAAGGCGGCCGGCACCACCCAGGTCTACGTGCTGCCCTACAAGGACCGTGTGGTCTGGCAACAGACGCTGCTGCCGGTGCACAAGGAGTTCGAGGACAAGATCGGCCGCGACATGATCCAGGCCGCCTACATGGTCGCCGCCCAGGTGGAGAAGGAAAGAGCCGCCCAGGCCACCGCGCCCGCCGCGAAGGACAAGCCCGGCCCGGTGAAATCCCGCAAACCCGCGAAACCCGAGAAAAAGTAATCCTGGCTTGATGTCTCTGCCCGCCCCGGCCCAGGCCGGGGCGCCTTTCCCACTCGCGTAGGGGAAGCTCCATGTTCCACCGCATTCTGGATCGCCTGGAGGAGTGGTTGATCCTGTCTCTTATGGCGGGGGCCACTCTAGTGACCTTCGTTTCCGTGGCCATGCGCTATCTGTTGGGCACAGGGTTCCCCTGGGCCACGGAATTGACCATTTACATGTTCATCTGGATGGCCAAGTTCGGCGCCGCCTATGGCGTTAGAACCGGCATCCATATCGGCGTGGACGTACTGGTCAACTATTCCGGCCCGCGTCTGAAAAAAATACTGATCATAACCGCCATGTGGCTGGGCATCGTCTTCACCGGCACGATCGCCTTCTTCGGTGCGCGCTGGGTGGTTTTCATCTATGGAACGGGGCAGGTCGCTCCCGATCTGGAATGGCCCATGTGGATCATCTATCTGGCCATCCCCTTCGGCTCCGGGCTCATGTGCTACCGCTTCATCCAGGCCCTCATGCTCTTCCGCCGCTCCGGTACGGTGCACACCCATTCCGTCGAGAAGGAGTTCGTCGGCGGCAAACTGGAGATCGACAAATGACCGCCGCGATCATTCTCTCCATCCTCGTCGTGCTGCTGCTCACCGGCACGCCCATTTCCATCGCCCTCGGCATGACGGTTCTCGCTTTCATGTTGGGTTTTTCCTCTCTAGATATGACCACGGTGAACATCATCTCCCAGAGACTGTTCACCGGGCTGGAGAGCTTCGCCATCATGGCGGTGCCGTTTTTCGTGTTGGCCGGCGCCTTCCTGACCGATGGCGGCGTGGCCAAGCGCATCATCAACTTCGCCACCAGCCTCGTGGGTTGGATGCCGGGCGGCTTGGCCATGTCAGCCATCCTGGCTTGCGCCTTCTTCGCCACCATTTCCGGATCGTCGCCGGCCACCGTGATGGCCATCGGCTCCATTGTGCTGCCGGCCATGGTTGAGCAGGGCTATCCCAAGCGCTTCGGAGTCGGCGTGGTGGCTACGGCGGGGTCGTTGGGAATCCTTATTCCGCCATCCATCGTCATGATCATCTACGCGGTATCCACCTCGGAGTCCGCCGGGAAATTGTTCATGGCGGGTGTCGTGCCGGGGCTCCTGCTGGCGACCTTGTTGATGGGCATCACCTTCCTGATCGCCAAGAAACAAGGATTTCCCACCCTGCCCAGGGCGACTTTCAAGCAGATATGGCGTTCCTTTCTCGATGCCTTCTGGGGGCTGATGATCATCGTCATCGTCATGGGTGGAATTTACGGGGGCATTTTCACCCCCACCGAAGCGGCCGCCGTCTCGGCGGTCTATTCCTTCATCTGCGCCGTGTTCATCTATCGCACCCTGAAATTCAGGGATGTGCCCAAAGTGTTGTTGCACGCGGCCAATACCTCGGCCATGTTGCTCTACATCATCACCAACGCCATCCTGTTCTCCTTCCTGATGACCTCCGAACAGATTCCCCAGGCTTTGTCGGAATGGGTGATCGCGCAACACCTGCAACCCTGGGTGTTCCTGGTCGTCGTCAACCTGTCCCTGATCGCGGCGGGCCAGTTCATGGAACCCAGCTCCATCATTCTGATTCTGGCGCCGCTGCTGGTTCCCATTGCCAAGGCCATGGGGATCGACCCGATCCATTTGGGGGTGGTGATGACCATCAACATGGAGATCGGCATGTTGCATCCTCCGGTGGGCTTGAACCTCTTTGTCGCGAGCCATCTGGCCAAGATGGGGCTGACCGAGGTTTCCATCGCCGCCGCGCCCTGGCTCATCGTGATGTTGTTGTTCCTCATCCTGATTACCTATGTGCCTGCCATCACGATGTGGCTGCCCAATATGCTTTATGGCGAAACGCCGGCCGCCGTCGTTGCGCCTGCCGCGCCCAGCTTCGACTGAACCGTTGGCTCTCAGGGGGCGACGGACACGGCCGCCGCCGGCGCGTGCGGCGGCGTTGCATGCAAAGGCTCCGGATGCCAACCGGTGAGGAACACCAGGCACATGAATCCCGCGATGTAGGCGGCAGTGACGTGCCAGCCGTGGCGCAGCCACAGCCCGGCTGACTTGGCCTCGGGGAACATATTGGACAGCGCCACCCCCGCCGACGAGCCGAACCACAGCATGGACCCGCCGTATCCCACCCCGAAGGCGAGGAAGCCCCAGTCGTAGCCATCCTGTTTGAGGGCGAGGGCGGTGAGGGGGATGTTGTCGAACACGGCCGAGATGAAGCCCAGCCCGAACGCCGTTTGCCAGGATGCGGTGGGTAGTTCTTCCACCGGCATCATGGATGCGGTGGTGACCAGAAACAGCAGGAAGAAGGTGCCCTTCAGGGACTCGCCCAGGACTTCCCAGTCGTGGCGGCACACCGGAATGGTGATCAGGATGGCAACCCACACCGCGATGCCGATGAAGGGAAACCGGCTCGCCAGTTCCGGGGCACGGACATTCACAATGATGTTGGTAGCCATTGCGAAGACCAGGATGAGGGCGACGATGCCGAGTCGGCGCCAGTCCACATGGGTGTGGGCATGGGCGTGCTTCAGGATGGGCGAATAGGCATGCTGCTGGTGGGCAGCCACGTAGCCGGAGATGCCCAGGGCCACGGTGGACGCCAGAACGGCTTCGAAGACGCTGGACGGATGCACGCCGGCAATCCACATCATGGTGGTGGTGGTGTCGCCCACCACAGAGAAGGCGCCGCCCGCGTTGGAGGCGGCGACGATGGCCGCGAGATAGCCGATGTGCACCTTGGCCTTGAACAGCTTGTGGGCCATGGCGCCGCCGATCAGAGCCGCCGCGATGTTGTCGAGGAAGCTGGAGATGCACCACACCATGGTGAGCAGAAGGAAGCCGCCGCGCCAGTCATGGGGCAGAAAGCGGGGCAGGATTTCAGGAATCTGGCTCTTCTCGAAATGCCGGGCTAGGATGGCAAAGCCCATCAGCAGGCAGAACAGGTTGGCCAGGGTGACCCATTCGTGGCCCAGGTGGCCAACGAGGCCGCTCACCCCATAGCCGGTCTTGAAGCCCGCGAACAGCATCTTGTAGAGAGCGACCGTGATCACGCCGGTGAGGGCGACGTAGAACGTCTGGTTGTGCAGCAGGGCGACTCCCAGCAGGGTCAGCGCGAACAAGATGAACTCCACGGGAATGCCACCCGGCGCCGGGCCGTTTCCCGCCAGGGCGGCGCCAGCCGGAACGAAGGCCAGGATGGCCGTGCACACCAGCCGCGATATGGATTGTTTCACGTGGGTTCCCTTGCATCAGAAAGTTGCGGCCAGCCGAAATTTGCGGACTGCCTGCCGGGGCATTTGCGGCTAGGATGCGGCCTTTACGAGCTTTCTTCCCCGGTGCGGCCAGTCTAAGGGCCTGTTGCAAAGCAACAAACTAGGGTTGGCCCTAGTTTGCGGTTTGGTGATGAGGAGGGAAGGTGTCCGAGCCGCTAGCGATATGAGGAATGCCGAATTATCCCCTGTCACGCCGGGAGTTCTGCTCGACCGTCTGGGTCCGCGCCAGGGGATGTTCCTCGCTCTGGTCGGCGTCCTTGGCGTCGCCGCTGCCGATGCCGCCACCGGCTATGCCCTGCGGCTTTCCGTTCTCTACCTGATTCCCATCGCCGTAGCGGCCTGGACGCGCGGCGTCGGCGCCGGCATCGGCGCGGCGTTGCTGGCCTGCTTGCTCTGGATGCTCAGTTTCCGGAGCGAGCACGTTTACCTGAATCAGATCTACTTGGTTTGGGAAGCAGGGGTGATGCTGTTCGGCTTCATCGCCGTCGCTTGGCTGAGCGCCCGCCTGCGACGGGCACTCAGCCAGGCCGACGAACGGTTCTTCCTTGTGCTGGAAGCCATGCAGGCCGGCGTCTATGTCACCGACGAGGGGGAAAGAAGTACCCTTCTTTACGCCAACTCGGCCATGCGCCGCTTGGTGGGAAATCGCTCCGGGCTCTCGCCTGAGGATATCCGCGCAAGGTTCCGGGCTGAAGCCGATCCGATGGGCGGCGCGCAACAGACCATCGTGGCTGACGGCGGGTTTTCCTCGGGCATGGTCAAGGACGTCGCCGCCGGGCGCTGTTACCTGCTGCAGTCCGGTCCGCTTCCCTGGGGCTCCAACTCCGCGGTCAAGTTGAGCGTGCTCACGGACATCACGGCTCAACGGCAGGCGGAGCGGTTGCGCGAAAGGCACCTCGATTTCGTCCATCAGGCGGCCCACCTGAGCGCCCTGGCGGAAACCGCGTCGCTCCTGGCCCATGAAATCAACCAGCCGCTGATGGTAATCGCCACATACATCGATGCTTGCCAACGCCTGCTTGCGGCCCCGGAATTCGACCGGAAGGAGGTCTCCGCAGTCATGAGCAAGTGCCATGCCCAGGCGGTGCGAGCCGCGTCGGTGATCGAGCGGCTGCGAGAATTCATCCGGCAGCGCCAGCACAAACCCGAGCCCAGCAACCTGCGGACCTTGCTGGCCGAGGTCGTGGCCGTTACCCGGCCGCAACTCGAGGAGGCCCAGGTGGTCCTGGAGGAGCAGGGTACCGCCTCGGCGCACATGCTGGAGGTCGACCGGATACTGCTGCTCCAGGTGCTGGTGAACCTGGTTCGCAATGGCATCGACGCGATGCTCGGCGTGTCCACTGAGCAACGGCGTTTGACCCTCACGGTCAACGAACCCGAGCGGGATGAGGTGCGCATCGCGGTGGCAGATCGCGGCGCTGGCCTGGATGACGATGCACGGGAAAGGTTGTTCACGCCCTTCTTCACCACCAAGCCCAACGGACTGGGGCTCGGCCTTGCCATCAGCCGTTCCATCATCGAGGCCCACAGCGGTCGCCTGTGGGCGGAGAATCGGCCCGGCGGTGGCGCGGTCTTCTACCTTTCCCTACCGGTCCGCTCGCCATGACGCCGCCAGCCGGGAAGACGGTGTTCATCGTCGACGACGATGCCGACCTGCGCGACGCCCTCGCCCTGCTGATGCGAGCGGCAGGCCTGCGCGCCGAATGCTTCGCCAACGCACGGGCGTTCCTGCAACGCTGCTCGCCGCGGGACGAGGGCTGTCTAGTCCTGGACATCCGCATGCCGGGCATGAGCGGCATGGAACTCCAAGCTGAACTTCACAAGCGGCGCGTGAGTCTGCCCATCGTCTTCCTCACCGGCCATGGCGACGTGCCCTTGGCGGTCAAGGCCATGAAGGCTGGGGCGGCGGACTTCATCCAGAAGCCCCTGGACGAGCACCGGCTGGTGATGGCCGTGCTGACGGCGATGAAGTCAGAATCACGGGCGGCCAGGGCTCCGGAAAACCCGCCACAGGCAATCGAGGCGTCGGGCAGACTGGCGGCTCTGTCCCGGCGCGAGCTTGATGTCCTCCAGCTGATGGCGGAAGGGCGTCAGAGCAAGGACATCGCTGACATCCTCTGCATCAGCCTCAAGACCGTGGAATTCCATCGGGCCAATATCCGGGAGAAGCTCGGGGTTTCCAGCATGACGGAACTGCTTCGGTTGGTGCTGTCTGGCGAGCCGCCTCCGCCGCGCGCCGATTGAATCACCGTTCTGCTGAAACGGTTGGCCCGGTCGGACGGGACGAGGGAGGCATTCCCGGCCATCGGTGAAGGCTTCTCCGAGGTGGCATCCGTCGGACTAGTGCGACATGAACAATGTTTTGGTTGACACTACACAATTAAATAACTAATTATGTGGTCATGAAGCGCAATTACTCCCGCACCCTGCCACGTGAATGGAAGCCCATGTCGAAAGTGTTCACCGCCCTCGGCGACGAGCACCGCCAGCGCACGCTGCTGTTGTTCGAGAAGGGCGAGCGCCTGAACGTCGGCCAGATCGTCGAGGTTTCTCCCCTGTCCCGCTCCGCCGTGTCCCATCATCTGAAGGTGCTGAAACAGTCCGGCGTGTTGCGTTCCGAGAAGGTGGGCAAGGAAGTGTTCTTCTGGATCGACACCGCTTTCGTGGGGGAGACCTTGCGGAACGTGCTGGATTACATGGGGGAAAACCTGTGATTGCGCGTCTTATTTTTTGCTTAACGTAACCAAATAATTAGTCGGTTGGATATGAAAGGGTGGACATGTTGAAGCCGGTCATCAAGAAATCGCTGGGCATGGCGATGCGCCTGCTGTTCCGTTTACGGGTGGAGGGCGACCTGTCGGGGCTGGCCAGCCGGCGCCTGCTCGTCATCGCCAACCACGAATCCTTCCTGGATGGCCTGCTGCTGGGCGTGAGCCTGCCGGTGGACGCGGTGTTCGTGGTGCACACCGGCGTCGTCCGCAACCCCCTGTTCCGCCTGGTGCTGTCCCTGGTGGACTACTACGCGGTGGACCCCACCAATCCCATGGCCATGAAGACCATCGTCAAGCTGGTGGAGTCGGGCCGGCCGGTGGTGATCTTCCCGGAAGGCCGCATCACCACCACCGGCAGCCTGATGAAGGTCTACGACGGTCCCGCCTTCGTCGCCGCGAAGACCGGCGCCGACGTGGTGCCGGTGCGGCTGGACGGTCCGGCCAGATCCTATTTCGCGCGCACCTCCGGCGAGTATTCCCATCGGCTGTTTCCCCGCATCACCCTGACCGTGCTGCCCACCGCCCATATCGCCATGGCGCAGACGGGGAGGGCGCGCGACCGGCGCCGCCAGGCGGGGGAATCCATGCGCCGCCTGATGCAGGAGATGGTGTTCTCGTCCCACCCCATCGCCACCCTGTATTCCGGCTTCCTCGACGCCATGGCCGTGCATGGCCGCCATCGGCGCGTGCTGGAGGACATGAAGCAGATCGAATATTCCTACGGCGATCTGTTGAAGATGATGCTGGCCCTGGGCCGCGCCGGGGAGCGGGTGAGCCGGCCGGGGGAGGCCGTGGGCCTGCTGCTGCCCAACGTCGCCGCGACCCTGGCGCTGATGCTCGGCCTGTCGGCCCGCGGCCGGGTGCCCGCCATGCTCAACTACACCGCCGGCGCCGAGGGCCTGCGCAACGCCTGCGCCGCCGGCCGCATCGCCACGGTCATCTGCTCGCGCAAATTCGTCGAGAGCGCGAAGCTGGAGCCCACCCTGGCGAGCCTGGAAGACATCCGCCTGCTCTGGCTGGAAGACCTGGCGGCGGGCATCGGCCTGGTGGACAAGCTCTGGGTGCTGGCGGCCCTGCGCGCGCCGCGCTGGGTGGCGGCGCCCAGCGAACCCGACGACCCGGCCGTGGTGTTGTTCACCTCCGGCTCGGAGGGCAAGCCCAAGGGCGTGGTGCTGTCCCACCGGGCCATCCTCTCCAACATCGCCCAGATCCGCGCCGTGATCGATCTGTCCGTCGCGGACAAATTCCTCAACGCCCTGCCCCTGTTCCATTCCTTCGGCCTCACCGGCGGCACCCTGCTGCCGCTGATGTCCGGCGCCAGCCAGTTCCTCTACCCCTCGCCCCTGCATTACCGGGTGATTCCCGAGCTGGCCTACGACCGCAACTGCACCGTGCTGCTGGGCACCGGCACCTTCCTCGGCAACTACGCCCGCTTCGCCCATCCCTACGACTTCTACCGCTTGCGCCACGTCATCGCCGGCGCCGAGAAGCTGTCGGACGCGGTGCGCGCCACCTGGTTCGAGAAGTTCGGCATCCGCATCCTGGAAGGCTATGGCGCCACGGAAACCGCTCCCGTCATTTCGGTGAACACGCCCATGGCCTACCGGGGCGGCAGCGTGGGCCAGTTGCTGCCGGGCATCCAGGCAAAGCTGATTCCCGTCCCCGGCATCGAGCAGGGAGGGCTGCTCCATGTACGCGGTCCCAACGTCATGAGCGGCTACTACCGCTTCGAAAAGCCCGGCGAGCTGGAGCCCCCGTCCTCCGAGGCGGGCCCCGGCTGGTACAACACCGGCGACATCGTCGAGATGGACGCCGACGGCTTCCTGCACATCCGCGGCCGGGTCAAGCGCTTCGCCAAGGTGGCCGGCGAGATGATCTCCCTGGAAGTGGTGGAGAAGCTCGCCGTCGCCGCCTCGCCCGCCGGCCAGCACGGCGCCACCACCCGCACCGATCCCCAGCGCGGCGAAGCCATCCTGCTGTTCACCAGCGACGCCGCCCTGACCCGGGAAAGCCTCCAGGCCGCCGCCCGCGCCGGCGGCCTGCCCGAGATCGCCGTGCCCCGGGAAATCCGGGTGGTGGAGGCCTTGCCCTTGCTGGGCACCGGCAAGGTGGATTACGTGACGCTGAAGAAGATGGGGGAGGCATGATGGAGCGATGCTTTTCCCCGTCCCCCGCTCGCGGGAGAGGGGCTTGAAATCATGAACCGCCGCCAGTTTCTTCGGCGCGCCGGGCTGATCGGCCTGGGCGGCGCGGGTCTGGCCGGCTGGAGCCTGTGGCCGGAGGCGGGCATCCTCAATCCCTGCCTGGCCGGCCTGCCCCCGGACCTGGCGCGGCATCCCCTGATGGAGCGGGTGTGGGCGGGTATCGATCCGGCCCGGGTCTGGGACAGCCATGTCCACCTGGTGGGCGTCGGCGACGGCGGCAGCGGCGCCTGGGCGAATCCGAAGATGGACAGCTTGTGGAATCCGTTCCAGTACATCCAGAAGGTGTTCTACATGAACGCCGGCTGCGTGCACGACGCGCCGGGGCGGGTGGACGAAAGTTTCGTCGCGCGCCTGGAGAACCTGATGGACGGTTTCCCGCCCGGCGCGAAGATCCTGCTGCTGGCCTTCGACTGGGCCCATGACGAGCAGGGGCGGCCGCGCCGGGAGGAGAGCGCCTTCCACCTCCCCAATGCCTATGCCGCCCGCATCGCCGCGGCCCATCCGGCGCGCATGGAGTGGGCCGCTTCCATCCATCCGTATCGCGCCGACGCGCTGGATGCCCTGGAGGAGGCCGTGGCGGCGGGGGCGCGGGCGATGAAGTGGCTGCCCTCGGCCATGGGCATCGATCCGGCGTCGCCCCGCTGCGATGCCTTCTATCGCGCCCTGGTCCGCCACGACCTGCCGCTGATCACCCACGCCGGCCACGAGGCGGCGGTGGCGGGCAAGGCGCGCCAGGACTACGGCAACCCCCTCAAGCTGCGCCGGGCCATGGAACAGGGGGTGCGGGTGGTGGTGGCCCATTGCGCCTCCCACGGCGAGGACGCGGATCTGGATGCGGGGCCCCATGGACCGAGCCGGTCCAGCTTCGCCCTGTTCGCCCGCATGATGGACGAGCCGGGGCATGCCGGCCGGCTGTTCGCCGACATCTCCGCGGTGACCCAGTTCAATCGGGCGGAGGTCCTGCAAACCCTGCTGGCGCGGCGCGACTGGCACGACCGGCTGCTGAACGGTTCCGACTATCCCCTGCCGGGCATCCCGCCCCTCGTCTCCCTGGAGCGGCTCGCGTCCCTGGGGCTGCTGGCGGATGACGCGAAACCTTTCTTGCACGCCTTGCGCGGGCACAATCCGCTCCTGTTCGACTTCGCCTTGAAGCGGCTCCTGTCTCGCGACGGCCGGGGCTTCGCCGCAAGCGTGTTCGAAACCCGCGGCTTTTTTGAACGGACCTCCCGATGAACGCGAACCCAACCTCCCAGTCCGACCTGCCCCTGCTCTCCCTGCCCATGGGGGCGGTGCTGCTGGCCCAGTTCTTCTCGGCGTTCGGCGACAACGCCCTGCTCATCACCGCCATCGCCCTGGTGAAGTCGGCCGGGCGGCCGGACTGGATTCCCCTGCTGCAGGCCTGCTTCGTGATCCCCTTCATCCTGCTCGCCCCCTTCGTCGGCGCCCTCGCCGACGCCTTCCCCAAGGGCCGCGTCATGCTGCTCTCCAACGCCCTCAAGCTGGCCGCCGCGCTGCTCATCGCCGCCGGGGCGAACCCGCTGTTCTGCTATGGCCTCGCCGGGGTGGGCGCGGCCGCCTATAGTCCGGCCAAGTACGGCATCCTGAGCCAGATGTTCGGGCCGGCGAAGCTGGTCAAGGCCAACGGCCTGCTGGAAGGCTCCACCATCGTCGCCATCCTGCTGGGGGTGGTGGTGGGCGGCTGGCTCGCGGACCAATCGCCGGCCCACGCCTTCGCCGGCGTCATCGTCATGTACGCCCTGGCCGCCGGCATCAACCTGCTGATCCCCCGGCTGGCGCCGGAACACCCCCTGGACCGTTTCGACGCCACCGGCCTGCTGCGCGGGTTCATCGCCGCCGTGGCCACCCTCTGGCGCAACCGGGACGCCCGCTTCAGCCTGATCGGCACCAGCCTGTTCTGGGGCACCGGCTCCACCCTGCGTCTGGCTCTGTTCGCCTGGGTGCCGGTGGCCCTGGGCATCGCCAGCAACCAGATGCCGGCCAACCTGATGGGCGTGGTGTCGGTGGGCATCGTCATCGGCGCCGGGCTGGCGGGCGCGCTGGTCAAGCTGGAACACGTCAATCGCGCGCTCGTGGGCGGCCTGCTGCTGGGGCCGCTGGTGATGCTGCTGGCTTGGCAGAGCGGCTTGATCCCCGCCGCCCTGCTGCTCGCCGGCATCGGCGTCGCCGGCGGCTTCTTCGTGGTGCCGCTCAACGCCCTGTTGCAGGAGCGGGGGCACGAGAGCGTGGGCGCCGGCCATGCCTTGGCGGTGCAGAATCTGTGGGAAAACATCGCCATGCTGGGCTTCGTCGCTGCCTATGCCTTGGCGGAAAGCCTGCCGGTGGTGAATGTGGTGATGGGATTCGGCGCGGCGGTGTTGCTGGGGGTCGCGGCATTGGCGTTCGCCCGCCATGGCTCCGCGATGGCCGGTAAGAGGTAGAATATTCGTACTATACGGCGGGGCTGGGGCGGGCATGTCCATTTACATCACCATGGATCAATTGCGGGTAGGCCTCTACGTGCAACTCGATCTGCGTTGGATGGACCATCCTTTCGGTTTCAACAGCTTCAAGATCAAGAACCAGGAGCAGATCGACGTGCTCCGGCGACTGGGCTTGGAACGCATCCGCTACGACCCGGATCGCAGCATGGCCAAGCCGCTCCCTCCGGCCTCGGCGCCCGCCGCGCGGCCGCCGGTCGCGTTGAGCCATGACGATCCCCTGATCCGGGCGAAGCGCGCGCGGGTGGAATACCTCACCCAATACCGGCAATCCGTCGCCCGCGCGGAACAGGCCTTGCTCAAGGCCGCCCAGCGGTACCGCAAGATCTACGCCATGCTGGCGTCCCGGCCCGCGGAGGCCCGCGCGCAAGCGGAGTCCCTGGTGGACGACCTGGCCGCCACCTTTCTGGCGGAGCCGGACGCGACCGTCCACGCCATGGGCGGCAAGGCGGCCGGGGACGATATCTACCATCACGGACTGAACGTCACCCTGCTCTCCATGATCATGGCCAAGGGCCTGGGGATGCCGGAACGGGATGGCGGAACGCTGGGCCTGGGCGCGCTGTTCCACGACGTGGGGCTCACGGAGGTTCCCTCGCGCGTCCTGCGCAAGACCGAGCCCCTCGCGGCGGCCGAATACAAGCTGCGCCAGATGCATTGCGAGTACGGCGTGGAGATCGGCCGCAGGATCGGCCTGCCCGAGCCGGTCCTGGACATCATCGCGCAACATCACGAGACGATGGACGGCTCGGGTTATCCGAACGGCTTGCGCGGCGAGGCGATCAATCCGCTGGCGCGCCTGGTGCAGGTGGCGAACCGCTACGACAGCCTGTGCAATCCCACCGAGCCGGCGAAGGCGATGAGCCCCCACGAGGCGCTGTCGTTCATGTTCGCCCAGCAAAGCGCGAAGCACGATCCGGCCATGCTGCGCATGCTGATCCGCTGTCTGGGGGTCTATCCGCCGGGCACGGTGGCCCATCTCTCCAACGGGGCCGTCGCCCTGGTGACTTCCGTCAACCCGGCGCGCCCCCTGAAACCGACCCTGGTGGTCTACGAACCGGAAGTGGCCAAGGAGGAAGCCATCGTGCTCGACATGGAACAGGAAACCGACGTCCACATCATCAGCGCCATTCATCCCGGCCAGTTGCCGCGCGCGGTGTGCGACTACCTGTGCATGCGGCGGCATGTTTCCTATTACTTCGGCGACGGCGCGGAGAACGCATGAACGGCACCGCCACCGGGGATTTCGCCGAATTGCTGCTGGACCAGTCCGGGGAACTGCTGGTGCTGCTGGACCCGTCCACCCTGCTGATCCGCGCCGCGAACCGGGCGGCGAGCGTCCACCTCGGCTACGCCCCGGGGCAATTGCTGGGCATGCCCATCACCGAGATCGGCCGTTCCCTGAACGACGTCTTCTATTGGGAGGAAGTGCGCGCCGGCAATATCGAGGAGATCGAAGCGTCGGAGGGGCTGTACCGCCGCGCCGACGGCAGCTTGTTCCCGGTCGAGGAATCCATCCGTCTGGCCCGGAACGGAGCGGGCGAATGGCTGGTGGTGCGGGCGCGGGACGTCACCCGCGAAAGCGAGGAAATCCGGCGCCTGGAAACGGCCGCCTCCCAGTTGAAGGCGACGCTGGAAGCGACGGTGGACGGCATCCTGGTGCTGGACAGGGATGGGCGCATCGCCAATTTCAACCATCGTTTCGCCGCGCTCTGGAGTCTGCCCCCCGAACTGCTTGGCCACGGCGTGGACGAGGAGGTGCTGGATTTCATGGCCGGCCGCCTGCCGCAACCGCGCGCCTATCGCCAGCGCCTCGATGTCATTTCCCAACTGCGCGAGGAGGAAACGCTGGATGAGCTGGAACTGGCGGATGGCCAGGTGCTGGAACAGAAATCCCGCCCGCATTTCCTGGACGAACGGATCATCGGCCGCGTGTTCAGCTTCACCGACATCACCGAGCGCCGGCGCGCGGAGCAGCTCCTGAGCCGGCGCGAGCGGGAATTCCGTTCCCTGGTCGAGAGCTCGCCGGACATCATCATCCGCTACGACGCGGCTTGCCGGGCGGTCTACGTCAACCACATGCTGGAGGCCAGCGTGGCGGTGAAGGCCGCTAACCTGCTCGGCAAGACGCCGCTGGAAGCCAGGGTCGAAGGGTTTCGGGGCGAGGAGGAATACGAGGCGCGACTGGGCCAGGTGATCCGCACCGGCGAGCCCTCGGAGGTGGAAGTGATCGTGCGCGACCCGGCGGGCGAGGTGCGCACCCATCATGTCCGCTTCGCCGCCGAGTTCGGCGAGGACGGCACGGTCATCGGCGCGCTCGCGTTCGGGCGCGACATCACGGAAAGCAAGCGGGCCGAGGCCGAATTGCGCATCGCCGCCATCGCCTTCGAATCCCTGGAGGCCATGGTCATCACCGACGCGGAGCAGACCATCCTCAAGGTCAACCGGGCGTTCTCCCGGATCACGGGTTACAGCGCCGAGGAGGCGATCGGCGGAACGCCGGGCGACCTGCTGAAATCCGGCCGCCAGGACGCCGAGTTCTACGAAAAGATGTGGGACAGCCTGACCCAGCGGAAACATTGGCAGGGGGAGATTTGGAACCGCCGCAAGAACGGCGAGATTTTCCCCGAGTGGCTCAACATCACCGCCGTCACCGACGAGGCGGGACGGCTCACCAACTACGTCGCCGCCTTTTCCGACATGTCCCGCTACAAGAAGGCGGAAGCGGAGATCCACAGCCTGGCGTTCTATGATCCCCTCACCGAACTGCCCAACCGCCGCCTGCTGCTGGACCGCCTGCAGCACACCATGGCCTCCGGCGCCCGCAACCGCAGGAGTGGCGCGATCCTGATGCTGGACCTGGACCGCTTCAAGGAGTTGAACGACACCAAGGGCCATGGCGCCGGCGACCAGTTGCTGATCGAGGTCGCCGCCCGTCTGCGGGATTGCGTGCGTGTCGACGACACGGTCGCCCGGCTCGGCGGCGACGAATTCGTGGTCATCCTGGCCGATCTGAACATCGACACGGAGCAGGCCGCGGTGCAGGCGGAGACGGTGGCGGAGAAAATCCGCGCCGCCATCCATCAACCATTCAAGCTTGACGTCGGCGAATACCACGGCTCTTCCAGCATCGGCCTCACCCTGTTCGGCGGCCTGGGCGTCTCGTCGGAGGAATTGCTCAAGCGCGCCGATACCGCCATGTACGAGGCCAAGCAATCCGGCCGCGACACCATCCGCTTCTTCGATCCGGCCACCCATGCCGCCATGGAGGCGCGCCTGGCCCTGGACGCCGACCTGCGCCACGCGCTGCCGAAAAACCAGTTCCGGCTCTATTACCAGATGCAGGTGGAGCAGACCGGCCGCATTCTCAGCGCGGAAGTCCTGCTGCGCTGGGCGCATCCGAGCCGCGGCCTGGTGTCGCCGCTCCAGTTCATCCCCCTGGCGGAGGAGACGGGCCTCATCGTCCCCATCGGCCAATGGGCGCTGGAAGCGGCCTGCGCCCAGCTCCGCCTATGGCAGACCGACACCCACGCCCGCCATCTGATGCTCGCCGTCAACGTCAGCCCGCGCCAGTTCCGGCAGAACGATTTCGTCGGCCGGGTCCGCGCCGCCCTGGAAACCAGCGGCATCGACCCCGGTCTGCTCAAGCTCGAACTGACGGAAAGCCTGGTCCTGGACAACGTCGACGACACCATCGCCAAGATGCACGCCCTCAAGAAGCTGGGCGTGCGCTTCTCCATGGACGACTTCGGCACCGGCTATTCGTCCCTCGCCTACCTGTCGCGCCTGCCCCTGGACCAGATCAAGATCGACCAGTCCTTCGTGCGCAACATCGGCGTGCTGAAGGCGGACGAGGTCATCGTCCAGACCATCATCGGCATGGCCGACAACCTGGGCCTCAACGTCATCGCCGAGGGCGTGGAGACGGAAACCCAGTTGGACTTCCTGAAGCGGCACGGCTGCCATACCTACCAGGGCTATCTGTTCGGCAAGCCGGTGCCGGTGGAGGTGTTCGAGGCCCGGCTGCTGGATCGCCGCGAGATCGAGGACGATGTGGCCGGTTGACCGGAGACGGCCTCGGGTTGGAAATTGAGCGGGATGGGGAGCGCAATCCGGACATGGCCGATCCAGCGGCGCTTAAGCTTCGCTGGAAGCGACCCGTAGCGAATCGTGTTCGACAACCAGGAGCGGATCCGCATGGCGAAGTTGACAGGTTTCCTCCGCGCTAGCGTTCTGGGGGCTTATAACGCCGCCTGCATCCTATCCCTGTCAGGGCTTCTTGCCGCCTTCGCCGCGCTGGTATTCGCCACCCGAGGCGATATCGAAGCGGCCCTGGTGGGGTTGATGTTGGCGGGACTGGCAGACCTGTTCGATGGTGTGCTGGCGCGCAGCTTGAAGCGGGACGAGTACGAGAAAACCTATGGGATCCAGTTGGATACCGTTGTCGACGTGGTGGCCTTCGTGGCGACGCCCGCGGTGATCGCCTTGCACGCCATATCGGCGTCATGGGCGGCGCTGATGGGGATGGCGTTTTTCGTGGTGGCGGGAGTCGTGCGCCTTGCCCATTTCAACACCCTGAATGCGATGGGCGTGGATCAGTCGACTCACCACCGTGGCTTGCCCGTAACTTATTCGGCTTTGCTGTTTCCCGTGTTGTTTCTCGCGCGGGATTCGCTCCCCGTGCAGATTTTTCCGCAGCTGCTCGCTAGCGCTTTTCCCGTGATCGGCTTGCTGTTCGTGGCCGACATCCCGATACGTAAGCCCAGCGGCGTTTTCTATGTCTTGCTACCCTTGCTGGCCGCCGCTTTGATTGCATACTGGAGTTGGCGCCGCCTACAGTAACCCGAAGCACACAAGGGTCGGTTCGACATGGGGAATGAAGACGATGGAGGGAGCGTACGGGCCAGGGAGGATGAGGCGTTGCCTCCAAGCCCGGCGGCATTGAGGGGCCTGCGCCCCAGGTCGGACTTGGCTTGGCTGCATGTTTCGCTGAGCGCCATGCTGATCGCCGGAGGCGTGTGGCTTTCCGCCGGCACGGGCAATGTGGCCGTTTACGCCTTGGCCCAGCTTGGCTTGGGATTGGGTTTCTGCCAAACCTTCGTGCTGCTGCATGAAGCCGGCCATCGGACGCTTTTTCGGCGACGCGCGCTGAATGAAACGTTTGGCTACCTGGCCGGCTTTCTCTCCTTGATCCCGTATTCTTCATGGCGTCCCGTGCATGCGCGCCATCATCGCTATACCGGATGGCAGGATCTGGATGCGACCACGGCATCGTTGGTGCCGCGACCGCTTTCCCACTGGGAGAAACGGCTCATCGACGCAGCGTGGCGTTCCTGGCTGCCCCTATTTTCCGTGCTGTACCGTATCCAGAACTATTGGCGAATCGGACGCGTCCGGGGTTTCCCGGGGATGCCCATCCGGCCTTTGCTGGCGACGCTGGTCGCGACCTTGCATTTCCTGGCCTACTGCCTGTTGGCGGGCTGGTGGGGGATCGCGGAGAGTTTCCGGTTGCTTGGTCCCGGCCTGCTTCTGGCCTTGATGGCCCAGGATGTTCTCCTCCTAAGCCAACATACCCATATGCCCACCCACCTCAGTCTCGGGCGTGCGGTCAGATTGTTTCCGCCCATGGAACAGGCGTCGTTCACCCGTTCCCTGCGCTTGCCCGCCTGGCTTTCCTGGTTGCTCATGCACTTCGATGCCCATGAGTTGCATCACATGTATCCGGCTGTCCCGGGTTACCTGCTTCGGCGCATTCCTTATTCGCCGTCCAACGAGGTGAACTGGATCGAATGGTTGCGCGAGGTCAAGGGAATGAGCGGAAGCGAATTCCTGTTCGGTGGAAACCATGGACCGGGAGTGGCGTCATGAATGCCGAAGCCATTGCCCGAGCCGTCTTCCTTCTCGTCGCCATGAGCGCGGCGGGCGCCGCGCACGTGCTCTGGCTGCGCAGCGCCCTGGCGCGCCGGTTTGCCTGGCCGGTGGACGGGGGGTTGACCTTCCGGGGCCGCAGGCTGTTCGGTGACAACAAACGGGTATGCGGCTTCATGGTGCTGCCCCCCGTCGCGGCCCTGACTTTTCTGCTTCTGGGCGGTGGCCGAGCGCTTCTGCCGGATTTCTTCGCCGATGGCCTGTGGCCCCTGAGCGCCGGCCAGTACGCCGGACTGGGCTTGGTCTGCGGTTTCGCTTTCATGCTGGCGGAACTGCCCAATTCCTTTCTCAAGCGCCAACTCGGCGTCGCGCCAGGCCAGGCACCCGCGCAGCCCTGGTTGCGGCCGGTGGTCCTGGTGCTGGACCGCTTCGACTCGGTGCTGGGGGTTCTGTTGGCTCTGAGCCTGCTGGTGCCGGTTCCCGCCGCCACTTGGTTATGCGTGCTGGCCTTCGGGCCGGCGGTCCATGCCGCGTTCAGCATCGTCATGCATGGACTGGGCATCAAGGCACGAGCCTTGTGAACGTCGCAGCAACCATTCCCCTGGAGCGGGCGGACTCACCGGCGCGTTTCGGCGCGAAGGCGGCGAATCTGGCGCGTCTGCTGAATGCGGGCATCCGGACCGCCCCCGGCTTCGTCCTGGACGTGGATGTTCTGGCGGCGCATCTGTCGCGCTTGGGCTTGGCACAAAGGGTGGAGACCTTGTTCGCGGCCCTGGTGTCGGGGGATGGGGGCGATCACCGCGCCGAGGCGGCCAGCCTGCGCGAACGCCTGCTCGAAAGCGAACTCGATCCCGGCCTGATGGAGGCTTTGCAAGCCGGGCTGGAAGTGGGCGCCGCTTATGCCGTGCGCAGTTCCGCGCCGGGCGAGGATGGCGCCGACGCTTCCTTCGCCGGCCAGTTCGACAGCGTCCTCGAATGCCGTTCAAGCGAAACGGTGGCGCGGGCGGTGTGCCGGGTATGGGCCTCCCTGTTCGGCGAGCGGGCCGTGCGATACGCCTTGCATCGCCGCTGCCGGCCGCGGGGCATGGCGGTGATCGTCCAGCGCCAGGTGGACGCGGTGGTGTCGGGGGTCATGTTTACCCGCGATCCGCGCCAGCCGGCGGCCAACACGCTGCTGGTGGAATACTGCGCCGGCCTGGGCGAGAGCCTGGTGTCCGGCGAGATCACGCCGGGACGGCTGAGCATCGACCGGGACGGTGGCGCGGTATCCGTGCAGCAGTCTCCCGACTCGCCGGTGTCCCGGAATCCCAGCGGTCCGGAAATCAGCGAAGCCCTGCGTGAAGCCGCCGCCCGGCTGGAAGCCCTGTTCGGCGCGCCCCAGGACGTGGAATGGAGCCTGGATGGGGCGGGACGGCTCTATATCCTGCAGGCCCGCCCCATCACCGCCGTGGCCACGGCGGCGGCCGGCGTGGTCTGGACCAACGCCAATATCGCCGAGAACTTTCCCGAGCCGGTCTGCCCCCTGCTGCGCAGCTTCGTCGCGCGCGGCTACGCGGCCTATTTCCGGGGGCTGGGACTGGCCTTCGGCATCTCGAACCCGCGCATGGCGGCGATGGCCGAGGCTTTGGACAACCTGGTGGGCTGCCAAGGCGGTCGCCTCTACTACAACCTGAGCAACATCCATGCGGTTCTGCATCTGGCCCCGGGCGGCCCCTGGCTGGCGCGCTACTTCAACCAGTTCACCGGCGCGCGGGAATTCCCCGTCCCCCGGCGCATCGCCCAAAGCCGGACGGCCCAGATGCTGGAAGTGTTCGGCGTGACCCTGCGGGTGGTCTGGCGCTATGCGCGTGTGCAACGCGGGGTGCGGGATTTCGAGGCGGAAGTGGACCGCTACGCCGCCGCCAGCGCGCCGGACCGGTTGGGAGAGAAAAACCGGCCGCGCTTGGCGGAGTTGCTGCGCGGTTTTCTGCGCATCCGTCTGGAGCGCTGGACCGGCGCCGCCCTGGCCGACACGGCGGCCATGGTCTGCTACGGCGTGCTCAAGGCCTTGCTGCGCGAGCGGGCCGGCCTCGACGCCAACGATCTGCTCAAGGGACTGCCGGGCCTGGCCAGCGCCGGGCCGGTGGAAAAGCTGTGGGATCTGTCCCGGACATTGCGCGCCGATGCCGCGCTGTTCGCGTTGTTCTCGGCGGCGCCGGCCGAGACCGTCCTGGCCCGCTTGCGCGGGGGCGACTTCCCCGCATTCCAGTCCGCCCTGAACGCCTATTTCGACACCTGGGGCTTCCGCTCCTCCGGCGAATTGATGTTGTCCCGGCCCACGCCGGGGGAAGATCCATTGCCGCTGCTACGGCTCCTGAAAAGCTACGCGGAGCAGGACGGGGCTGGCCCGGCGGAAATCAGCGCGCGTCAGGCCCGGGCACGCCTGTTGGCGACCCGGGAAGCGCGCCGCCGGCTTGGCCGCTTGCGCGGGATTGTTTTCGCCATCGTGCTGCGCGCGGCCCAGGGCGCGATCCGCCTGCGCGAACGGGCGCGCATGAAGCAGGCCCTGCTCTACACCCGTTTGCGGCATGTGGCCCTGGCTTTGGGCGACGCCCTGGTCGTGGACGAGGTGCTGGACCGGCGGGATGACGTGCTTTACCTGGCCATGGAAGAG
>JBGAFI010000029.1:0-15693 GCA_044227325.1 Thiobacillaceae bacterium
CTTATCACTCTTCAGAATCTTCTGACTAGTGCAAGCATCAGGTTTTTCTTTCGCTTCCCCATCCAGGGCCCACACCCCAAATGGCTCCACTCAGCCCAATGCCCACACCTTAAGGCTGTAAGTAAACTGTTAAAGAACTGGTTGCGGGGACAGGATTTGAACCTGTGACCTTCGGGTTATGAGCCCGACGAGCTGCCAGACTGCTCCACCCCGCGTTTGGAGAAGCGAGACTATATAGGCTCGCAAAAACCTCGTCAACACCCTTTTGCATCCGCACTCAAAATTCCGGCCTCGCATTAGCATGCGAAGCCTCGCCAATTAAGGAGCTTCGCTTGTCTTTTCAATTTAGCTTGGCGCGTCTGCCGCGCATCGAATTTGGCTCCGGCCGGCTGTCGCTGCTGCCCGATTTGGTCGCGGCTTATGGTCCGCGCGCGCTGCTTGTCACCGGAACGAACTCGTTTCTGGCCACTTCCCACTGGAAAGCGCTGTCCGTGCAACTGGCGGAGCGGGGAATCGCCTGGGAAATCCTCAATGTTCCTGGCGAGCCGTCCCCGAATCTCGTGGACCAGGCGGTGCGATCCTTCGCCGGCCGGGAGTTCCATTGCGTGCTGGGCATCGGCGGCGGCAGCGCGCTGGACGCGGCGAAGGCGATCGCGGGCCTGTTGAAGCCCGGCGATTCGGTCATGGACCATCTGGAAGGGGTCGGACCGGAGCTGCCCTATCGCGGGCCGGCCACACCGTTCATCGCGGTGCCCACCACGGCGGGCACCGGGTCGGAGGCGACCAAGAACGCGGTGCTGTCCTCGCACGGCGAAAACGGCTTCAAGAAGTCCTTTCGCGACGACAAGCTGGTGGCGGAATACGCGGTCATCGACCCGGACCTGTTGGCGAGCTGCCCGCCCCGTGTGCTCGCCGCCAACGGCATGGATGCCTTCACCCAGTTGCTGGAGTCCTACGTCTCCAGCAAGGCAAGTCCGTTCACCGACGCCCTTGCGCTGTCCGGCATGGAGAAAGCGCGGGATGCGCTGCTGCCCTGGTACGAAGACACAGGCGATGCCGCCGAACATCGCGCCGCCATGGCCTATGCCGCGCTACTTTCGGGCATCACCCTCGCCCAGGTCGGACTGGGCTCGGTGCACGGGCTCGCGGCACCTTTGGGAGCGTTCTTTCCCATTCCCCACGGCGTGGTGTGTGGCACCCTGGTTGCCGAAGCCACCCGGGTCAACATGGCCGCGCTGGCGGACCGGGAACCGGCGCATCCGGCACTGGAAAAATATGCCCGGGTGGGCCGCCTGCTTGCGGGTGGCGCCCTCTCCGACGACGCGGCCCGGCTGGCGCTGGTGGAAATACTCGAAGACTGGACCCGTCGCCTGCGGCTCCCGCGCCTGGGCGAGTATGGCGTCCGGGAAGCCGATGTGGCGCGCATCGTCGCCAACAGCCGGGGCTCCAGCATGAAAACCAACCCCATCCTTCTGACCGACGCGGACATCGCCGGCATCGTACGGGCGAGGATTTAGCCCGGGGTTCAGTCTTCCTCGCCGCCCAGGATTTTCCGCACGATTTCGCCGGGGAAGCCGCGTCCGGCCAGGAAACGCGCCTGTTTCGCCCGCTCCGCGGCACTCTTGGGCAACTCGCCGAACTTCTTGCGCCATACCGCGCGCGCGGCCTCCAGATCGCTTTCCCGCGCCTCGGACACGGTGGCGTCGATCACGGCGGCGGGCACGCCTTTTTCCCGTAGGTCGGCTTTCAGGCGCAGGCTGCCGTGGCGGCCAGCACGGGCGTGGGCCAGCATTTCCGCATAGCGGGCATTGGAAAGCAGGTTTTCCCGTTCCAGCGTGTCCAGCAGGGCCTCCACCTCGTCCGGCTCGGCAAGAGGGGCCAGCTTGCGTGCAAGTTCGGCGCGGCTGTGTTCCCGCCGCGCCAGCAGGTTGAGCGCCCGTTCCCGCAGCGTCACGCTTCGACGGCGGCCCCGGCGGGTTTGACGCCCAGCTTCTCGCGGATCTGGGTTTCAATTTCCTTGGCCATGTCCGGATGTTCGCGCAGGAACTCGCGGGCGTTGTCCTTGCCCTGGCCGATCTTCTCGCCCTGATAGGCGTACCAGGCGCCGGACTTGTCGATGAACTTGTGGGCCACGCCCAGTTCGATGATCTCGCCCTCGCGGGAGACGCCCTCGCCGTAGAGGATGTCGAAGATCGCCTCCTTGAAGGGGGGCGACACCTTGTTCTTGACCACCTTGACCCGGGTTTCCGAGCCCACCACTTCGTCGCCCTTCTTGATCGCGCCGATGCGGCGGATGTCCAGGCGCACGGAGGCGTAGAACTTCAACGCGTTGCCGCCGGTGGTGGTTTCCGGGCTGCCGAACATGACGCCGATCTTCATGCGGATCTGGTTTATGAAGATGACCAGGGTGTTGGTGCGCTTGATGTTCGCGGTGAGCTTCCGCAGGGCCTGGCTCATCAGGCGCGCCTGCAGGCCCACGTGGGAATCGCCCATCTCGCCCTCGATTTCCGCCTTGGGGGTCAGCGCCGCCACCGAGTCGATGACGATCACGTCCACCGCGCTGGAACGCACCAGCATGTCGGCGATCTCCAGGGCCTGCTCGCCGGTATCCGGCTGGGAAATGAGCAGTTCGGATACGTTCACGCCCAGCTTCTGGGCATATTGCGGGTCGAGGGCGTGTTCCGCGTCGATGAAGGCGGCGGTACCGCCCATCTTCTGCATCTCGGCGATGACCGACAGGGTCAGGGTGGTCTTGCCGGAGGATTCCGGACCGTAGATTTCCACCACCCGGCCGCGCGGCAAGCCGCCGATGCCCAGGGCCACATCCAACCCCAGGGAACCGGTGGACACGGACTGGATATCGTCGGCGATGCTGCCGTCGCCCATGCGCATGATGGAGCCCTTGCCGAATTGTTTCTCGATCTGGGCCAGGGCGGCGGCCAGGGCCTTGCTGCGGTTCTCATCCATGGGGGTTTTCCTCCGAAATTGGATCTGAAATAAACGGCGAATTCGAGCCGGGCGATTATGTCACGAGGGCCAGCATCCGGCTCAGGGCATGACGCACCGACTGGGCGCGCACCTGGCGGCGGTCGCCGTCGAAGCGTTGGCGGTCGACCTCGGTGGCGGCGCCATTGCGTGCCCAGGCGAAGCAGACCGTGCCCACCGGCTTCTCCTCGCTGCCGCCGCCCGGACCGGCCACGCCGGTGATGGCGAAGGCGCACTGGGCGCGGCTGTGGCGCAGGGCGCCTTCCGCCATTTCCCGGGCGGTTTCCGTGCTGACCGCGCCGGCCTCCACAAGAACCCGGCCGCTCACGTCCAGCAGATCCTGCTTGGCATCGTTGCTGTAGGTGACAAAGCCCCGCTCGAACCAGTCCGAACTGCCGGCGACGGCGGTCATGGCCTGCGCCGCCCAGCCACCGGTGCAGGATTCCGCCGCCGCCAGGCGCCAGTGGCGCAACAGCAGGGCCTGCCCCAGCTGGGCGGCCAGACGTTCCAGTTCGTCCTGATTCACAACCATGCCGAGACTCCCAGAAGACACAGCACCGAGTATCCCGCCGCCAGCACGTCATCCAGCATCACCCCCAGGCCGCCCGGCACGCGGGCATCGAACCAGCCGATGGGGAAAGGTTTCCAGATATCGAACAGCCGGAACAGGGCGAAAGCGAGGGCGAAGCCGAACAGGCCGGGCGGCGCGAATGGCAGCACCAGCAGGAAGGCGGCCACCTCGTCCCAGACCAGGCCGCCGTGGTCGTGCACGCCGAGATTGCGCCCGGCGATGCCGCAGGCCCAGACGCCAAGCGCCAGGAACAGCGCCATCCAGCCCCAGTAGAACGGCGTCTCCGCCATCAGCCAGTAGAGGGGAAAGCCGACCAGGGTGCCCACCGTGCCCGGCGCCTTGGGGGACAGGCCGGCGCCGAATCCCAGGGCGAGAAAATGGGCCGGGTGGGCGAGCAGGAAGGCGAAATCCGGCCGATTCTCCTTTCCTGCCGCGTGGGCGGAGCGATCAGTCGGCGAAATGGTCAAAGCCCCGCCTCTCGATTTCCATGTCCCGGCCCTCGCCGTCCAGCAGACGTAAACTGGGTTCCGCCGTGATGCGGCCGACCCGGGCCACCGGCACGCCGGCGGCCTTGCCCACGGCGAGAATCGCCCCGGCCCGATCCGCGGGCGCGGTGAAACACAGTTCGTAGTCGTCCCCCCCCGCGAGCAGGCAGTGCCGGACGATAGGGTCCGGCAGTCGCGCCGACACCACCGGATGGGCCGGCAGGCGGTTGAATTCGAGCACGGCGCCGACGCCGGAACGCTCGAGCACGTGGCCCAGGTCCGCCAGCAAACCGTCCGAGATGTCGATGGCCGCATGGGCCACGCAGGCCAGCATGTCGCCCAGCACGACGCGGGGTTCCGGCTGCTGCAGCCGGCTCAGGCAAACCGAGGAGTCCGCGGCGTCCAGGCCGACCTCGCCCCAGAGATAGCGCAAACCCAGCGCCGCGCCGCCCAGGTCGCCGGAGACCCAGATCTCATCGCCCGGCTTCGCCCCGCTCCGGCGCAAGGCCCGACCGGCGGGCGCCTCGCCCAGCACGGTGACGCACAGGTTCAGCGGGCCGCGCGTGGTGTCGCCCCCCACCAGGGTCACGCCGAAACGCTCGGCGAGCGCGAAGAATCCCCGGCTGAAATCCGCCAGCCAGGCCTCGTCCACCGTCGGCAAGGCCAGCGCGAGGATGGCCCAGCGCGGCACCGCGCCCATGGCGGCAAGATCGGAGAGATTCACCGCCAGGGCCTTGTGGCCCAACTGACGGGGATCGGTGTGGGGAAAGAAATGCCGGCCGGCCACCAGCATGTCGCTGGACACCACCAGTTGCGCGCCGGGAGAAGGCGCCAGCAGGGCCGCGTCGTCGCCCACACCGAGCACCGCGTTGGGCGCCGGCCGGGTGAAATAACGCGCGATGAGGTCGAACTCGGAGGGCATGCCGCCGGGGTTCAGGTCCGCGCCGCGGCCTCGATCTCGACCTGCCGGGTCACTTTCGCCAGCTTGTCCAGGACGCCGTTGACGAATTTGTGGCCGTCGGTGCCGCCGTATAGCTTGGCGAGTTCCACGGCCTCGTTGATGCACACCTTGTAGGGCACGTTGAGGCTGTGGGTCAGCTCGAAGGCGCCGATCAGCAGGATCGCGTGCTCGACGGGGGACAGTTCCGCCACGGGCCGGTCCAGGTGGGGTTCCAGGGCGGCGTCCAGCGCCGTCGCCTGTTTCATGACGCCGTCCAGCAACTCGCGCAGAAAGCCCTCGTGGGGCAGGGTGGTATCGCCGGTTTCCTCGGGATCGTGCACTTCGGCCTGGACCAGCAGGCCGGCGTAATCGCCGCCGGCGACCTGCCATTGGTACAAGGCGCGCAGTACCCGTTCCCGCGAGACGCGGCGCGGGCTGGGGCCGCGCTTGGCGTCGCCCGGCGGGCGTTTGCCGGTGGCAGCTCCGCTCATATCGCCTTCAGCAGGTTCGCCATCTCGATGGCGGTGATGGCGGCCTCCCGGCCCTTCTCGGACATGCGTTCGGTGGCCTGGTGGTCGGTGTTGGTGGTGAGCACGCCGTTGGCGATGGGCACGCCGGTATCCAGGTTGACCCGGGTGATGCCGCTGGCCGCCTCGTTGGAGACGATCTCGAAGTGGTAGGTCTCGCCGCGGATCACCGCGCCCAGGGCCACCAGGGCGTCGTACTTGCCGGACTCGGCCATCTTCTTCAGCACCAGGGGGATTTCCAGCGCGCCGGCGACGGTGGCGATCTTGATGTCCGCCGCCGCGACGCCGTGCTTGAGCAGCCCGGCGGTGCAGGCGGAGAGCAGTCCCTCGCACACGTCGATGTTGAAGCGGCTCATGACGATGCCGACCTTGAGGCCCTTGCCGTCCAGGTTGGATTCGAATTCGAAGATCTTTTCGTAGCGGGCCATGTCAGTTTCCTTGTTCCAGATAGCCGGTCACTTCCAGCCCGAAGCCGTCCATGGCGGGCATCTTGCGGGGGGTGGCGAGGAGTTTCATCTTGCCGACGCCGAGATCGCGCAGGATCTGGGCGCCGGTACCGTAATTGCGCAGGTCGAACTTGCGCGCGGCGGGGGCGGCATCCGCCGGCAGGGCGCGGGCCGCGAGATCGTCCGCGCTTTCCGGGCGATGCAGCAGGACGATGGCGCCGGCGGCGCCGTTGGCGGCGGCCTCGGCCAGGATCTTCATGGCGGAAGGCACGGAATAGGCGTGGCCGGGACCGCGCATATCCAGCACGTCGATGAGGGAAACCGGCTCGTGTACCCGCACCAGGGTTTCGCCGTCGGCGCGGATATCGCCACAGGTCAGGGCCAGATGGGTCGCGCGGCTGATCTTGTCCCGGTACACCACCAACCGGAAATTCCCGAAGGCCGTGGCGATCTCCCGTTCCCCTTCCCGTTCCACCAGACGCTCGTGGGCGGCGCGGTAGTGGATCAGGTCGGCGATGGCGCCGATCTTCAGGTTGTGTTCCTTCGCGAACTCCAGGAGATCGGGCAGGCGCGACATGCTGCCGTCCTCGTTCATGATCTCGCAGATCGCGGCGGCGGGCTCCAGACCGGCCAGGGCGGCCAGGTCGCAACCCGCCTCGGTATGGCCGGCGCGCACCAGCACGCCGCCTTCCTGGGCGCGCAGAGGGAAGATGTGGCCGGGCTGGATGATGTCCTCGGCGCGCGCTTCCCGGCCCACGGCGACCTGGATGGTGCGGGCGCGGTCATGGGCGGAAATGCCGGTGGTGACGCCCTCGGCCGCCTCGATGGAGACCGTGAACGCGGTGCCGTGGGGCGTCTGGTTGTCGCTCACCATTTGTTTCAGGCCGAGCTGGAGGCAGCGGGCCGGCGTCAGGGTCAGGCAAACCAGGCCGCGCGCGTGCTTGACCATGAAGTTGATCGCTTCCGGCGTCACGTGCTCGGCGGCCATGACCAGATCGCCTTCGTTCTCCCGGTCCTCCTCGTCCACCAGGACGACCATGCGGCCGGCCTTGAGCTCCGCGATAATTTCTGTGATGGGGGCGAGGCTCATATCAATCCTTGTCTTGCTCGTTCACATAGTTCAACAGCCGGTCCGCGTAGCGGGCCAGCATGTCGGCTTCCAGATTCACCCGAATACCCGGCTTCACGTCCTTCAGCATGGTCTGTTCCAGGGTGTGGGGAATCAGGTTGATGGAAAACTCGTTGCCTTTGACCCGGTTCACCGTCAGGGACACGCCGTTGACGGCGATGGAGCCCTTGGTCGCCAGGTAGCGGCCCAGGGTTCCCGGCGCGCGGATGTCAAGGCGCCAGCTACCGTCCTCCCCGTCCTTGCCGGCGACCGGCGCGAAGTGGATCACTTCGCCCACCCCGTCCACGTGGCCGGAGACCAGGTGGCCGCCGAGCCGGTCCGACAGGCGCATGGCCTTTTCCAGGTTGATCCGGTCGCCGGGGGCGAAGCCGATGGTGCAGGAGAAGGTCTCGCCGGAGACGTCCACGCTGAAGCCGTCGGCGCTCTTGTCCACCACGGTCAGGCAGACGCCGTTGCAGGCGATGGAATCGCCGAGCTGGACGTCGTTCAGGTCGAGTCCGCCGCCGGCGACGGTAACGCGCGCGTCGCCGCCGCCGGATTCGGAAAGATGGGAAATATGGCCGACGGCCTGGATGATGCCGGTAAACATGGGGAAACCGCCTGTAAATGGAAAGGAACTAGGCGCGGCCGAGCCGCACAGAAAGCGGCCATTTTATGGGTTTGGCCGAGGCAAGGGAAATCCACGCCGAGGCGAGCCTTTCCCGCAGGGCCGGCAGGGGATCCGCGCCGGTGGCCCGCCGATAGGCCTGGAGGGCCGACCAGGTGGAAAAGTAGCCCAGCAACTGGTCCAGGGTCCAGGACGCCGTCATGTCGACGCGGGGAAACGGCGCCTCCGCGAAGGGAAAGGGCAGATCCCGATAGCCCGCTTCCACATGGCGCCGCTCCGGCGGCCAGTAGGCGCCCAGCAAGCCCGCGTAGAAATCCTCGACGATGGCGTCCAGGGCCGGCTCGATGCTGAGCCGCTCGTAACACCAGATCGCCAGCGCGCCGCCCGGCTTCAGCACGCGCCGCGCCTCGGCGTAGAACGCCGGCAGATCGAACCAGTGGGCGGCCTGGGCCACGGTCACCAGGTCGACGCCATGGTCCGGCAGGCCGCTCGCTTCGGCGGGCGCGACCCGGTATTCGACGCCGGCATGGGGCACGGTCGCCCCGATCTGGGCCGCGCTGGCGTCGGTGCCCAGCACCCGCGCGAAGTGGGGCGCCAGGCCGCGCGCAGCCTGGCCGCTGCCGGTGGCGCAATCCCAGGCCAGATCGTGGCCCCGGGCTGCCCGCGCCAGCGCCGCGAACAATTCGGCCGGGTAGCCGGGACGGTAGGCCGCATACCCGGAGGACTGGCTCGAGAAATGGTCCTTGAACGCGCTCATCGCGGATAGGCTCAGACCTCGCCCCGGGCGATTTCCTTGGCGCTGGCCTTGCGGATGTCGACCACGGCGCCGACGAACACCAGATCCATGCCGGCCAGGGGATGGTTGCCGTCGATCACCACCTTGTCGCCGTCGATGGCGGTGACGGTATAGAGCAGGTCGTCGCCGGATTCGTCGTCCATCTCCACCTGGGTGCCGATCTCGATGTCCGGCGGGAAGGCGTCGCGCGGTTCGACGCTGACCAGCGCCTCGTCGTATTCGCCGAAAGCCTGGTCGGCGGTCAATTCGACCTTGAACAGCTCGCCCACCGCCTTGCCCTGCAAGGCCACCTCCAGCGCGTCGAACAAGCCGCCGTAGCCGCCGTGGAGATAGACCAGAGGCTGGGCGCCCGCGTCCACCACCTGGCCGTCCCGGTCGGTGACCTGGTAACGCAGGGTAACGACGTGGTTTCTGCTGATTTGCATGACGATATCCTCTAGGTGAAGCGTGAAACCTGAAATCTGATCGGCCGTTTCATCGCGCTTGAGCCGCCCGGCGGCGAGTCGCATTCCACATTTCACTCGCTTGGAAACCCGGACGGACGCAGGCGCAGGCGCAGATCGGCGCCCAGCACGGCGGAATCCAGCAGGGTGAAGCCGTGCCGGCCCGACATGTCGGCCAGGGCGGGCAGGTTGAACAGGCCGCGCGCCGCGTCGCCCAGCACCAGGGGCGCGAAATAAGCCAACCATTCGTCCACCAGGCCGGCCTCCAGCAGGGCGCCGTTGAGGGTGGCGCCGGCCTCCCCGTGGACTTCGTTGACACCGCGCCGGGCCAGTTCCGCCAGCAGCGCGGCGAGATCGACCCGGCCCGCCTCATTGGGCAACTTATCGGGCAACTCGACGATTTCCGCGCCGGCGGCCTCCAGGGCGGCGCGCCGGCCGGGCGCCGCCCCGGCGCAGGCGATCAGGGCGCCGCCGGCCAGGATCTTCGCGCCCGGCGGCGTCGCCAGCCGGCTGTCGACGATCACCCTCAGCGGCTGGCGGCCGGTTTCCAGGCCGCGCACGTTCATGCGCGGATCGTCCGCCAGCACCGTGCCGGAACCGGTCAGAATCGCGCAGGCCCGGGCGCGCCAGCGCTGCACGTCGGCGCGCGCCGCCTCCCCGGTGAGCCATTTGGAGGCGCCGTTCAGCAGCGCGGTCTTGCCGTCCAGAGAGGACGCGGTCTTCACGCGCAGCCAGGGACGTTGCCGGGTCATGCGGGCGACGAAGCCGATGTTCAGCTCGCGCGCCTCCCGCTCCAGCAGGCCCACCTGCACGCTCACGCCGGCCAGGGTGAGCAGGTCCAGCCCGCGCCCGGAAACCTGGGGGTTGGGATCGCGCATGGCGGCGACCACGCGCCGGATGCCGGCGTCGATGAGGGCGGCGGCGCAGGGCGGCGTGCGGCCATGATGGCTGCACGGCTCCAGGCTGACGTAGGCCGTCGCGCCGCGCGCCTTGTCCCCCGCCGCGCGCAGGGCGTGCACCTCGGCATGGGGTTCGCCGGCCTTGGCGTGCCAGCCCTCTCCCACCACCGCGCCGTCCCGCACCAGCACGCAACCGACCCTGGGGTTCGGCGTCGTGGTGTACAGGCCCCGCTCGGCCAGGCGCAGGGCGCGGGCCATATAAACGTGGTCGTCGGCGCTGAACACGAGCCCGGCCCGCTTATTTGTCCACTTCGAGAATCGCGTCGCGGAAATCGTCCACGTCCTGGAAGGCGCGGTAGACCGAGGCGAAACGGATGTAGGCCACCTTGTCGAGGCGCTTGAGCTCGTTCATCACCAATTCGCCGATCAGGCGCGAGGTGATTTCCCGCTCGCCCAGGGCCAGCACCTTGTGGACGATGCGGTCGATGGCCGCGTCCACCAGTTCGGTGGGCACCGGCCGCTTGTGCAGGGCGCGGCGGAAACCCTCGCGCAGCTTGGCCTTGCTGAATTCCTGGCGCTCGCCGGACTGTTTCACCACCGCCGGGGAACGCACCTCGGCGGTTTCATAGGTGGTGAAGCGCTTGTCGCAGGCGTTGCACTTGCGTCGGCGACGGATGCTGACGCCGTCGTCGGACAGGCGGGTTTCCACCACCTGGGTGTCGGTGTCGCCGCAGAAGGGGCATTTCACGGCGGCGCCCCGTGAAACGTGAAACGCGAAATGTGAAACGTGCCCCGCTCTTCCATTTCACTCGAGCCGCCTGGCGGCGCGTCACGTTTCACTTTTCACTCACTGTCCGTAAACCGGAAACGCCGCCGTCAGCTTCGCCACCTCGGCCTGCACGCGGGCGGTGACCGCCTCGTCGTTGGGCGCGTCCAGCACGTCGGCCACCAGGTGGGCCAGCTTTTCCGCCTCCAGTTCCTTGAAGCCCCGGGTGGTCATGGCCGGCGTGCCGATGCGGATACCGGAGGTGACCATGGGCTTCTGCGGGTCGTTGGGGATGGAGTTCTTGTTCACCGTGATGTGGGCGCGGCCCAGCAGCGCCTCCGCTTCCTTGCCGGTCAGGTTCTTCGCGCGCAGGTCCACCAGGAACACATGGCTTTCGGTGCGGCCGGAGACGATGCGCAGGCCCCGCTCGCCGAGCACCTTGCACATCACCAGGGCATTCGCCACCACCTGTTCCTGATAGCGCTTGAACTCCTTGGTCGAGGCTTCCTTGAAAGCCACCGCCTTGGCGGCGATGACATGCATCAGCGGGCCGCCCTGCAGGCCGGGGAAAATGGCGCTGTTGATGGCCTTCTCGTGCTCCGCCTTCATCAGGATGATGCCGCCGCGCGGGCCGCGCAGGGTCTTGTGGGTGGTGGAGGTGACCACGTCCGCGTGGGGCACCGGGTTGGGGTATACGCCGGCGGCGACGAGGCCGGCGTAGTGGGCCATGTCCACCATGAAGATGGCGCCGATTTCCTTGGCGATCTTGGCGAAACGGGCGAAATCGATGCGCAACGAGTAGGCGGAGGCGCCGGCGATGATCAGGCGCGGCTTATGCGCCCGGGCCTTGGCTTCCATGGCCTCGTAATCGATCTCTTCCTTCGCGTTGAGGCCGTAGGAGACCACGTTGAACCACTTGCCGGACATGTTCAGGGCCATGCCGTGGGTCAAGTGGCCGCCTTCCGCCAGGCTCATGCCCATGATGGTGTCGCCGGGCTTGCAGAAGGCCATGAATACCGCTTGGTTGGCCTGGGAGCCGGAGTTGGGCTGCACGTTCGCCGCCTCGGCGCCGAACAGCTTCTTCAGCCGGTCGATGGCCAGTTGTTCCGCCACGTCCACGACCTCGCAGCCGCCGTAATAGCGCTTGCCCGGGTAGCCTTCCGCGTACTTGTTGGTCAACTGGGAACCCTGGGCTTCCATGACCGGGCGGCTGACGTAGTTCTCGGAGGCGATCAACTCGATGTGCTCTTCCTGGCGATGGTTCTCGCCCTGGATGACGGCCCACAACTCGGGATCGGTATTGGCGATGGTCTGACTGGCGGAAAACATGATGGAAAACTTCCGGGAAAAATGAAGGCGGCGATTCTAACATGGCGGTATCCGTACCCATCGGGGAGTCAACGCCATGTCCAAACAGCCCGACCACGCCCGCCTCGACCGTGTCGTCGCCGAAGCCCGGCGCCAGGCCGACGCCCGCTCGGAAACCTACCGGGGCCAGGCCCTCAAGCTGTTCCCCTGGGTGTGCGGCCGCTGCGGCCGGACTTTCGACAGCCGCAATCTGGCCCAGCTCACCGTCCACCACAAGGACCACAACCACGACAACAACCCGCCCGACGGCAGCAACTGGGAACTGCTTTGCCTCTACTGCCACGACGCGGAGCATTCCCGGGACATGGACGCGCCCTTGATCTCCCAGACCCGCGCGTCGAACCAGCCCGCCACGGCGGCCAGACCCGCGCGTCGAACCAGCCCGCCACGGCGGCCAGCCACAACCCGTTCGCGGGATTGAAGGACATGTTGGGGAAACGGAAATAACGCATGGGAGCCGTCCCACCGAGAGGACCGGGGAATATCTGAGGATATGGTCACCGGCCAACATCCGAAGTACCGGAAATTGATACTTTTTGATCCGTCCTAGCCACAGTGCATCTTACTTCACGATACTGGCGCCACTTCATCTCAACAATCGCCATGACCGAACTCACTCACCTGCTTAAAACCGTGAAACGGAATTTGAAGGCACGCGGACTGAACTATCGCGACGTCGCCTCCGCGCTGCAAATTTCCGAGTCGAGTGTTAAGCGCTTGTTTTCTTCCGGCAATCTATCCCTGAATCGTTTGGCAAAACTGTGCAGCCTGTTCGACATGACCCTGTCGGAATTGACCCAGGAAGCGGCGGCCGGCATGCCTCGGCTAAGCCGTCTCGACGAAAAAATAGAAGCCAGATTGGTCTCCGACCCGAAGCTGCTGCTGGTCGCCGCTTGTGCGCTGAACAACTGGCCTCTGGCCGACATCGTCGCCCGCTATCGCATCGATGAAGCCGAGTGCATACACTGCCTGATGCAACTTGACCGCATGCGCCTCATCGATCTGTTGCCCGGCAACCGCGTTCGGGTAAACGTAGCGCGTGATTTCGACTGGCTGCCCGAGGGACCGATCAAGAGATATTTCACGAGCCGGGGCCTTGCCGACTTCCTCGCCGGCGGGTTTGACCACGAGTATGAATCCCTATTTTTCGTGCACGGCATGCTCACCCCGGAAGCGCGAAAGCAGTTCCTGGAACAGTTGCGGCGCCTGCGTAATAACTTTGCCGCCCTGCACGACGAAAGTAAGCACGCCGCCATCGGCGAGCGGGTCGGAACTGCCATGCTGCTGGCCACGCGAGAATGGGAACCACCCGATTTCGCCCGCTTGCGCCGACCCTGAACGACGCCCAGCCAAGCCCGATCCATGACCGTGAATCCACCAGAAATCCGCGCCGTCGCGCTCCTCGGCACCGGCCACGCCCTTCCCGCCGAGGCGGTCGCCAGCAGCGAACTCGACCGCCGGCTGAACCGCCGCCCCGGCACCATCGAGGGCGTCGGCGGCGTGCGCCGGCGCCACTTCGCCGGCCGCGGCGAAACCGCCGCGCAACTGGCCGCCGAAGCCGCGCGCCGGGCCATGGCGGCGGCCGGCGTCGGCCTCGCCGACATCGATTGCCTGGTCGCCGCGAGCGGCACCATGGACCAGGGCATGCCCAGCAACGCCGCGCTGATCCACCGCGAACTGGGCCTGTCGGCCCACGCCATCCCCGCCTTCGACATCAACGCCAGTTGTCTCGGCTTCCTTGCCGCCCTCGACATCCTGGCTTGGCCCATCGCCGCCGGCCGCTATCGGCGCGTGCTGGTGGCGGCGGCGGACCTCGCCTCCTGCGGCCTCGACTGGAACACGCTGGAAGCCAGCGCCATCTTCGGCGACGGCGCCGCCGCCGCCGTGATCGGGCCGAGCGGGGAAAGCGGCTCGCGGCTGCTGGCCGCGGACCTGAACACCCTGTCGCAAGGCGCCGACCTGTGTCGCATCCCGGCCGGCGGCAGCCGCCACCATCCATCCCGCATCGACCGCCCGTTCGACGAACTGACCAAGTTCCGCATGGACGGCAAAGGCGTGTTCAGGCTGGCCGCCGCCCACCTGCCGGCTTTCGTCGAGCGCCTGTTGGCGCGGGCCGGGCTGGGCCGCGACGAGCTCGACTGGATCGTGCCGCACCAAGCCAGCCATCTCGCCCTGTCGCACCTGAGCAAACGGCTCGGCTTCCGCCCCGAACGGGTGGTCGACATCTTCGCCGAGCACGGCAACCAGGTCGCCGCCTCGCTGCCCACCGCCCTCGACATCGCCATCCGCGACGGCCGCATCCGGCGCGGCCAGAAGCTGTTGCTGCTGGGTACCGGCGCGGGACTGTCGCTGGGCGGCGTGGTGTTGGAGTACTGATGAAGCTGCTCGTCACCGGCGGCACCGGTTTCCTCGGCCGCCATCTGGTCTGGCGCGCCGCCGCCGAGGGCGCCGAGGTCGTGTTCACCGGCCGCGACGCCGAAGCCGCCGGCGAGGTGATCCGCCACGCGCCGGCGCCGGTGCGCTGGCAGCCCCTGGAACACGGCCGCGACGCCGCCGGGCGCCTTCTGGCCGAGGCCGCCCGCGATGCCGACGCCCTCGTCCATTGCGCCGCCCTGTCCTCGCCCTGGGGGCGCCTCGCCGACTTCCAGCGCGCCAACGTCGCCAGCACCGCCGAGGTCATCGCCGCTTGCAAGGCCAATGGCGTGCGCCGCCTGGCGCACATCTCGACGCCGAGCATGTATTTCGGCTTCAAGGATCGGTAAAATTCTTTAATTACACAAATAAATCAAGTAGTTACATAACATTTTCGCACCCTGAAAAACACGTAAAAACGGGCTAAAACCCAGAGCCCGCGCAGTTTTGAACAAAAAATGCCTGTGCCGTCTCCCCTTCCGAACGGTGAATCGATCTTCCCAAATGAAGAAAACCCCGCCGGTCAGAGACCAGGCGGGGTCGGGTACTACAGGATCAGGGATCAGAACGGGATGTCGTCACTTTCGTCAGCGAACGGAACCTCGTCCGTTCCGGCTTCATGGCCATTGGCGGGAATCTCCCGTGTGGCATAGAAGTCGGAAAACTTCTGCTCGACCTCGGTCATCAGACCAAGATGGAACTGGAGTTCGACCGCCTGGCGACGCTTGCCGATGGTTTCCTTGTCATCCACGCCAGCATCCTTCAGAGCCTTCGTCGCCGCGTTGACTTGCGGCACCAAGCTGCCCTTCGGATCAAGCGAAACAACTTCCTTGCCATGTTGGCGCACGGTGGCACCGTGGTTTGCATACGCACGGGAAGCCCCCTCCTTCTGACCGTAGGTGGCGAACATCATGATCTCGGTTTCGACACCGGGTTCAGCGTTCACCATCTTGCGGGCCAGCATTTGGGCGCCGGACTGGGCCAAGGCAATTGAGATGTAATAGCGACCGTCCTCGTCCTTGAGCGACACGTTCAGGTACGGGGTCTTACGACCTTCAACATCCCGCTCTATAACCCGAGCGCTGGTTAAAACACCAGAGACCTTGCAGGGTGTGACGCCCTTCTCGCGAAGGAGGGCTATGGCCTTGGCTGAAGGGGAATCCCCCTTGTTGCCCTGGAAGCCCTTCTTGACTTCCGATTCGCCTCCAGCATGGATTTTGGCTTCCTTGATAAGGGCCTCGTTCTCCGTGCTGCTGACGTACAGCATCCCGAGAAAGGCGCTGTAGCGAACATTAGTGCTGGAAACTTCGTTGGCGGTG
>JBGAFI010000030.1:0-15628 GCA_044227325.1 Thiobacillaceae bacterium
AGATGGTGATGCCTGGCGACAACATCAGCATCACCGCCGCGCTGATCGCCCCGATCGCCATGGAAGAAGGCCTGCGCTTCGCCATCCGCGAGGGCGGTCGCACCGTCGGCGCCGGCGTCGTCGCCAAGGTCATCGAGTAATAGATTAGTGAAGGATCGAGCGCGGGGCCGGGGGCGAAAGCTCCCGGCCCCGTCTCAACAAGATACAGGCCAGTAGCTCAATTGGCAGAGCGTCGGTCTCCAAAACCGAAGGTTGGGGGTTCGAGACCCTCCTGGCCTGCCACAGAACACCAACTCACATCGGGTAACGCCGGGTAGATCGACCCCAAGAATGGCGGACAACATCAAATTGCTGGCTGCCGGCCTGCTTATCGCGGCCGGCATTGCCGGGTTTTATCTTTTGTCGGACATGCCGACCGTGGTGCGGGTGGTTTCCGTGCTGGCCGGTCTGGGCGCGGCTGCCGGCGTGGCTTGGTATACCGAATCCGGAAAGCGTTTCTTCGCGTTCAGTCAGGATTCGGTGACCGAGGCGCGCAAGGTGGTCTGGCCCACGCGTAAGGAGACCATGCAGATGACCGGCGTGGTGATCCTGTTCGTCATCGTCATGGCGCTGTTCCTCTGGATCGTGGACGGCAGCCTGACATGGCTGGTTCGGTTGCTCATGGGCAGGAGCGAGTGATGACGATGCATTGGTATGTGGTTCACGCCTACTCGGGTTTCGAGAAGAGCGTCATGCGCGCCCTCAAGGAGCGTGTCGAGCGTTCCGGCATGCAGGACAAGTTCGGCGAGATTCTGGTGCCGGTGGAAGAGGTCGTGGAAATGAAGGGTGGCCAGAAGCGGACCACCGAGCGCAAGTTCTTTCCCGGCTACGTGCTGGTCCAGATGGAAATGGACGATGACACCTGGCATCTGGTGAAAAGCACCGCGAAGGTGACCGGCTTCGTCGGCGGTACCGCCAACAAGCCGGCGCCCATCAGCGAAAAAGAGGTGGAGGCCATCCTGCATCAGATGCAGGAAGGCGTCGAGAAGCCCAAGCACAAGATCACCTTCGAGATTGGCGAGATGGTGCGCGTCATCGATGGCCCGTTCAACGAATTCAACGGCGCCGTGGAAGACGTGAACTACGAGAAGAACAAGCTGCGCGTGTCGGTGACCATCTTCGGTCGCGCCACGCCGGTGGAACTGGATTTTTCCCAGATCGAGAAAGCCTGAGGCGTTTGCCTCGGTTTTTGCGATCTGCGCCGGGATGGCCCGGCACGAGGAGCGCCGCCGGCCGCGGGTTTGCGGGTAGCGGGGGCGCGATTGGACTCACTTTAAGGAGTAATTAGTCATGGCCAAGAAGATCGTCGGCTACGTCAAGCTGCAAGTGCCGGCTGGCAAAGCCAATCCCTCGCCGCCCATCGGTCCCGCCCTGGGCCAGCGCGGCTTGAACATCATGGAATTCTGCAAGGCGTTCAACGCCCAGACCCAGAGCCTCGAGCCCGGTCTGCCGATCCCCGTGGTGATCACCGCCTACGCGGACAAGTCCTTCACCTTCATCATGAAGACGCCGCCCGCGACGGTGCTCATCAAGAAAGCCTCCGGCATCCAGAAGGGCAGCGCCAAACCCCATACCGACAAGGTGGGCACCATCACCCGCGCCCAGCTGGAAGAAATCGCCAAGACCAAGATGCCCGATCTGACCGCCGCCGACATGGACGCCGCCGTGCGCACCATCGCCGGCAGCGCGCGCAGCATGGGTCTCAATGTGGAGGGCGTGTAACATGGCCAAGACATCCAAGCGCGTCACCGCCCTCAAGGCGAAGGTCGAGCGCACCAAGAACTATCCCGTCGACGAGGCCCTGGGCCTGGTGAAGGAATCCGCCACCGCCAAATTCGACGAATCCATCGACGCTTCCATCAACCTGGGCGTCGATCCTCGTAAATCCGACCAGGTGGTGCGCGGTTCCGTCGTGCTGCCGCGCGGCATCGGCAAGAGCGTGCGCGTCGCCGTGTTCGCCCAGGGCGCCAACGCGGAAGCCGCGAAGGCCGCCGGCGCCGATATCGTCGGTTTCGATGATCTGGCCGCCGAAGTGAAGGCGGGCAAGATGGATTTCGACGTGGTCATCGCCACCCCCGACGCCATGCGCGTGGTCGGCCAACTGGGCCAGATCCTGGGTCCGCGCGGCCTGATGCCGAACCCGAAAGTGGGCACGGTGACGCCGAACGTGACCGAGGCCGTCAAGAACGCCAAGGCCGGTCAGGTCCAGTACCGCACCGACAAGGCCGGCATCATCCACGCCACCATCGGCCGCGCTTCCTTCGAAGTGGGCGCGCTGAAGGAAAACCTGGCGGCGCTGATCGAGGCCCTGAACAAGGCCAAGCCCGCCGCCAGCAAGGGCGTGTACATGAAGAAGGTGTCGGTATCCAGCACCATGGGTATCGGCGTGCGCGTGGACCAGACTTCCCTGGTCCAGCAGTAAGAACTTTGGGCTGTCGTCCCTCCCCTCGGGGCGGGACGGCGGATCGTCAAAGACCGCAGGCGCCGAGGGACGCGGTAGGGTTCCGAGGCTTAATCGAGCAAGCCTGCGCAGACGGTGTTACCCGAACAGGATTATGCGCCGGCGGGGGTCGAGGCCCCCGCCGGCAAAGCTCCTGATTCAGGTCGCCGTGGGCGCGGCGGAATTTTTCCGCCGTATGTTGACTTGAAAGGAGGAAAGACCTTGAGTCTGAATCTCGATGACAAGAAAGCCGTAGTGGCGGAGGTGTCGGCACAGATAGCCAATGCCCAGACCATCGTGGTGGCCGAGTATCGCGGCGTGCCGGTGCCCAACCTCACCGTGCTGCGCAAGAAGGCCCGCGAATCTGGCGTGTATCTGCGCGTCCTGAAAAACACCCTGGTGCGTCGCGCCGTGGTGGGCACCCCGTTCGAAGGCCTCGCCGAGCACATGGTCGGTCCGCTGATCTACAGCGTGTCCAATGACCCTGTCGCCGCCGCGAAGGTACTGAACGAATTCGCCAAGACCAACGACAAGCTGGTGCTGAAGGCGGGTTCCTACGCCGGCAAGGTGCTGGACAAGGCGGGCGTGCAAGCGCTGGCCACCATCCCGAGCCGCGACGAACTCATCGCCATGCTGATGGGCGTCATGCAGGCCCCGCTGTCCGGTTTCGCCGGCGCCGTGGCCGCCCTCGCCAAGAAGCGCGAGGAAGGCAGCCCCGCGGCCGCCGAAGAACCCGTCGCCGCTTGATCGCGCGCAATCCGAAGACTATCGAATTAGGAGTTTATGAACATGGCAATTAGCAAAGAAGACATCCTGGAAGCCGTTGGCAGCATGACGGTGATGGAACTGAACGATCTGGTCAAAGCGTTCGAAGAGAAGTTCGGCGTGTCCGCCGCCTCCATGGCCGTGGCCGCCCCGGGCGCGGGTGGTGGCGCCGCCGCCGCCACCGAGGAGAAGACCGAGTTCGACGTGGTCCTGATGGCCGCCGGCGCGAACAAGGTCAACGTCATCAAGACCGTGCGCGCGATCACCGGCCTGGGTCTGAAGGAAGCCAAGGATCTGGTGGACGGCGCGCCCAAGCCGGTCAAGGAAGGCTGCCCCAAGGCCGAGGCCGAGGACATCAAGAAGCAGCTTACCGAAGCTGGCGCAACCGTCGAGATCAAGTAATCGAGACGTGGCAAGGGCGTATCGCCCACCCGAGGCTGGCGACCGCGTGTCGCCGGCCTTTTTGCGTTGTTGTTTTTGCATTGCAGGAATCAGACATCAGTACGTGCCTTCCGGCCCCGTCCGGAACTTGCCGCCTGATTTCTGATCCCTGATCCCTGTCAACGACACGGAGCCGTCATGACATACACATTCGCCGAGAAAAAGCGCCTTCGCAAGAGCTTCGCCAAGCGCGTAAGCGTTCTGCCGGTGCCTTACATGCTAACCACCCAGATCGAGTCCTTCCGGGGTTTCCTCCAGGAGGACGCGCCGATGGAGGCGCGCCAGGACGTGGGGCTGCAAGCGGCGTTCACCTCCATCTTCCCGATCATCAGCCACAGCGGCAACGCCCGCCTGGAATTCGTCAGCTACACCCTGGGCACGCCGGTGTTCGACATCGTCGAATGCCAGCAGCGCGGCCTGACCTACGCGGCCAGCGTGCGCGCCCGGGTCCGCCTGGTGATCCTGGACCGGGAAAGCGTCAAGGAGAAGATCAAGGAAGTGAAGGAGCAGGAGGTCTACATGGGCGAGATGCCCCTGATGACGCCCAACGGCTCCTTCGTCATCAACGGCACCGAGCGGGTCATCGTCTCCCAGCTACACCGTTCGCCGGGCGTGTTCTTCGAGCATGACCGGGGCAAGACCCATTCCTCCGGCAAGCTGTTGTTCTCGGCCCGCATCATTCCCTACCGCGGCTCCTGGCTCGACTTCGAGTTCGATCCCAAGGACTTCGTGTTCTTCCGCGTCGACCGCCGCCGCAAGCTGCCGGTCAGCATCCTGCTGAAGGCCCTGGGCTACAGCCTGGACCAGATTCTGGAGATGTTCTTCGAGACCGATACCTTCCTGTTCAGCAAGAAGGGCATCGAATTCGAGCTGCGTCCCGAGCGCCTGAAGGGCGAGACCGCGAAGTTCGACATCCTCGGCAAGGATGGCAAGCCCATCGTCGCCAAGGACAAGCGCATCACCGCGAAGCACATCCGCGATCTGGAAGCGGCGGGTGTGAAGAAGCTGCTGGTGGACAGCGAATATGTGCTGGGCCGCGTGCTCGCCAGCAATCTGGTGGACGCCGAGACCGGCGAACTGCTGGCCCGCGCCAATGACGAGATCACCGAGACCTTGTTGGCGAAGATCCTGGAGTCCAAGGTCGCCGAGCTGAAGACCCTGTACACCAACGAACTGGACCACGGCCCGTTCATCTCCCAGACCCTGCGCACCGACGAGACGGTGGACCAGTGGACCGCCCGCGTCGCCATCTACCGCATGATGCGTCCCGGCGAACCGCCCACGGAAGACGCGGTGGAGGCCCTGTTCAACCGCCTGTTCTTCAGCGACGACAGCTATGACCTGTCCAAGGTCGGCCGCATGAAGTTCAACCGGCGCATCAACGCCCCCGGCAAGGTGAGCTGGCAGATCGTGTTCCCGCCGCACCACCGCGAGAACAAGCTGGCCGGCGCCCTGCGCGAGTTCTACGGCGTCTGCCCGGAAGCCAGCCTGTCCAAGGCCAGCCTGGAGAACATTTCCACCCGCGAGGAAGCCGAGGCCAAGCTGGCCGAGCTGAACAAGCATCTGAAGGCCGCCGGCTTCGATCCCAAGGCCCTGAACGCGAAGGTCGAGGAGCGCTACACCCTGAGCCCGCGCGATATCGTCGAGGTCATCAAGATCCTGGTCGAGCTTCGCAACGGCCGCGGCGAGATCGACGACATCGACCACCTGGGCAACCGCCGCGTGCGTTCCGTCGGCGAACTCGCCGAGAACCAGTTCCGCGCCGGCCTGGTGCGGGTCGAGCGCGCCGTCAAGGAGCGTTTGAACCAGGCCGAATCCGACAACCTGATGCCGCACGACCTGATCAACGCCAAACCGATCAGCGCCGCCATCAAGGAGTTCTTCGGCTCCAGCCAGCTGTCCCAGTTCATGGACCAGACCAACCCCCTGTCCGAGATCACCCACAAGCGGCGCATCTCCGCCCTGGGCCCCGGCGGTCTGACCCGGGAGCGGGCCGGCTTCGAGGTGCGCGACGTGCACCCCACCCACTACGGCCGGGTGTGCCCGATCGAAACCCCGGAAGGCCCGAACATCGGCCTGATCAATTCCCTGGCCCTGTATGCCCGCACCAACGAGTACGGCTTCATCGAGACCCCCTACCGGAAAGTGGTGGACAACAAGGTCACCGACCAGATCGAGTACCTGTCCGCCATCGAGGAAAGCCAGTACGTGATCGCCCAGGCGAACGCGGAACTGGACGCCCAGGGCCGTTTCACCGGTGATCTGGTGTCCTGCCGCAGCCGCAACGAATTCACCCTGGCGACCCCGGACCGCATCCAGTACATGGACGTGGCACCGTCCCAGATCGTCTCCGTCGCGGCCTCGCTGATTCCCTTCCTGGAGCACGACGACGCGAACCGCGCGCTGATGGGCTCCAACATGCAGCGCCAGGCAGTGCCCTGTCTGCGTCCCGACAAGCCCCTGGTGGGCACCGGCATCGAGCGCACCGCGGCGGTCAACTCCGGCACCGTGGTGACCGCGAAGCGCGGCGGCATGGTGGACTACGTGGACGCCAGCCGCGTCGTGGTGCGGGTCAACGACGACGAGGCCACCTCCGGCGAAGTCGGCGTGGACATCTACACCCTGACCAAGTACCAGCGTTCCAACCAGAACACCAACATCAACCAGCGTCCCCTGGTGCGCCTGGGCGACAAGATCGCCAAGGGCGACGTCATCGCCGACGGCGCGTCCACCGACAAGGGCGAGCTGGCGCTGGGCCAGAACATGCTGGTCGCCTTCATGCCCTGGAACGGCTACAACTTCGAGGATTCCATCCTGATCTCCGAGCGGGTGGTGTCGGAAGACCGTTACACCTCCATCCACATCGAGGAACTCTCGGTGGTGGCGCGGGACACCAAGCTGGGTCCGGAGGAAATCACGCGCGACATCTCCAGCCTGTCCCAGGTGCAGATGGGCCGCCTCGACGAGGCCGGCATCGTCTACGTGGGCGCCGAGGTGCAAGCCGGCGACGTGCTGGTGGGCAAGGTCACCCCCAAGGGCGAAACCCAGCTCACGCCGGAGGAGAAGCTGTTGCGCGCCATCTTCGGCGAGAAGGCCTCCGACGTGAAGGACACCTCCCTGCGCGTGCCCACCGGCATGAGCGGCACCGTCATCGACGTGCAGGTGTTCACCCGCGAGGGCATCGAGCGCGACATGCGCGCCAACCAGATCATCGACGAGATGCTGCGCAAGTATCAGAAGGATCTGGCCGACCAGATGCGCATCGTCGAAGAGGACGCCTTCGCGCGGATGCGCCGCATGCTGGTGGGCAAGCCGGTCAAGGGCGGCCCCAAGAAGCTGGCCAAGGGCGCGGAGGTGAGCAACGATTACCTGGACAGCCTGGACCCGCATGACTGGTTCGACATCCGCGTCGCCGACGAGGATCTGGCGCGCCAGATGGAGGGCGTCAAGGACTCCCTGGACAAGCAGCGCCTCGAGTTCGACCGCATGAAGGAGAACAAGAAGAAGAAGCTGACCCAGGGCGACGAACTGCCCCCGGGCGTGATCAAGATGGTCAAGGTCTACCTGGCCGTTAAGCGCCGCCTGCAGCCCGGCGACAAGATGGCCGGCCGTCACGGCAACAAGGGCGTCATCTCCAAGATCGTGCCGGTGGAAGACATGCCCTTCATGGCCGACGGCACCCCGGTGGACATCGTCCTGAACCCTCTGGGCGTTCCCTCCCGGATGAACGTGGGCCAGATCCTGGAAACCCACCTGGGCTGGGCCGCGCGCGGCCTCGGCGTGCGCATCGACGAGATGCTCGCGGCGCAAGCCAAGGCCGGCGAGGTGCGCAAGTTCCTCGACCAGATCTACAACGCCTCCGGCAAGCAGGAAGACATCAAGGGCCTGAGCGACGGCGAGATCATGGAAATGGCCGGCAACCTGGTCAAGGGCGTGCCCTTCGCCACGCCGGTGTTCGACGGCGCCCACGAGGCCGAGATCAAGACCATGCTCGACCTGGCCTTCCCGGACGGCGACGACCGCACCCGAAGGAACGGCTTCACGCCGGCCAAGACCCAGGTGCAGTTGTACGACGGCCGTTCCGGCGACGCTTTCGACCGCACCACCACCGTGGGCATCATGCACGTGCTGAAGCTGCACCACCTGGTGGACGACAAGATGCACGCCCGTTCCACCGGTCCGTACTCCCTGGTCACCCAGCAGCCGCTGGGCGGCAAGGCCCAGTTCGGCGGCCAGCGTTTCGGCGAAATGGAAGTGTGGGCGCTGGAAGCCTACGGCGCCGCCTACACCCTGCAGGAGATGCTCACCGTCAAGTCGGACGACGTCACCGGCCGCACCAAGGTGTACGAGAACATCGTCAAGGGCGAGCACAAGATCGATGCCGGCATGCCCGAGTCCTTCAACGTGCTGGTGAAGGAAATCCGGTCTCTGGCCATCGATATCGACCTAGAGCGTTATTAATCGGGTCCCAGGAGCAAAGCGAACATGAAAGCCCTACTCGATCTATTCAAGCAAGTCACCCAGAACGAGGAATTCGACGCCATCAAGATCGGCCTCGCCTCGCCCGAGAAGATTCGTTCCTGGTCGTTCGGCGAGGTCAAGAAGCCGGAGACCATCAACTACCGCACCTTCAAGCCGGAGCGGGACGGCCTGTTCTGCGCCAAGATCTTCGGTCCCATCAAGGACTACGAGTGTCTGTGCGGCAAGTACAAGCGCCTCAAGCATCGCGGCGTGATCTGCGAGAAGTGCGGCGTCGAAGTCACCCAGGCCAAGGTGCGCCGCGAGCGCATGGGCCACATCGAGCTGGCCTCGCCGGTCGCCCACATCTGGTTCCTGAAGTCCCTGCCCAGCCGTCTCGGCATGGTGCTGGACATGACCCTGCGCGACATCGAGCGGGTGCTCTACTTCGAAGCCTTCGTCGTTACCGAGCCGGGCATGACGCCGCTGAACAAGTGCCAGTTGCTGACCGAGGAAGACTACCTCGCCAAGCTGGAAGAGTACGGCGACGAATTCAAGGCCGGCATGGGCGCGGAAGGCGTGCGCGACCTGCTCAAGGGCATCGAACTGGAAAGCGAGGTCGAGAAGCTGCGTTCCGAGCTGTCCAAGACCAGCTCGGAAACCAAGATCAAGAAGTACGCGAAGCGCCTGAAGGTGCTGGAAGCCTTCATGAAGTCCGGCATCCGCGCCGACTGGATGATCCTGGAAGTGCTGCCCGTGCTGCCGCCGGAACTGCGTCCCCTGGTGCCCCTGGACGGCGGCCGTTTCGCCACCTCGGACCTGAACGACCTGTACCGCCGCGTCATCAACCGGAACAACCGTCTCAAGCGCCTGCTGGAACTGAAGGCGCCGGACATCATCGTGCGCAACGAAAAGCGCATGCTGCAGGAATCCGTGGACTCTCTGCTGGACAACGGCCGCCGCGGCAAGGCCATGACCGGCGCCAACAAGCGCCCGCTCAAGTCCCTGGCCGACATGATCAAGGGCAAGGGCGGCCGTTTCCGCCAGAACCTGCTGGGCAAGCGCGTCGACTATTCCGGCCGTTCCGTCATCGTCGTCGGCCCCACCCTGAAGCTGCACCAGTGCGGCCTGCCCAAGCTGATGGCCCTGGAGCTGTTCAAGCCGTTCATCTTCAACCGTCTTGAAATCATGGGCCTGGCCACCACCATCAAGGCCGCCAAGCGCATGGTGGAGGACGAGGAACCGGTGGTGTGGGACATCCTGGAAGAGGTGATCCGCGAGCATCCGGTCATGCTGAACCGGGCGCCCACCCTGCACCGCCTCGGCATCCAGGCGTTCGAGCCCGTGCTCATCGAGGGCAAGGCGATCCAACTGCACCCCCTGGTCTGTACCGCCTTCAACGCCGACTTCGACGGCGACCAGATGGCCGTGCACGTGCCCCTGTCCCTGGAAGCCCAGATGGAAGCCCGCACCCTGATGCTGGCCTCCAACAACGTGCTGTCCCCGGCGAACGGCGAGCCGATCATCGTCCCGTCCCAGGATATCGTGCTGGGCCTGTATTACATGACCCGGGAGAAGATCAACGCGAAGGGCGAGGCCATGATGTTCGCCGACGTGGACGAGCTGCGCCGCGCCTGGCAGTCCGGCCTGGTGGACATCAACGCCAAGGTCACCGTGCGTCTCAAGGAGCGCCTGTTCGACGAGGCCGGCAAGGTGGTGGAGCGGATCACCCGCCACGAGACCGTCACCGGCCGCGCCTTCCTCTCGGAAATCCTGCCTCCGGGCCTGGATTTCGCCCACATCAACCGGGTGCTGAAGAAGAAGGAAATCTCCAAGCTGATCAACGCGAGCTTCCGCAAGTGCGGCTTGAAGGAAACCGTGATGTTCGCCGACAAGCTGATGTACACCGGCTTCTCCATGGCGGCGCGCGGCGGTATTTCCATCTGCATGCAGGACATGCTGATGCCGCCCCAGAAGCACGACATCCTCACCGCCGCGGAAAACGAGGTGAAGGAGATCGAATCCCAGTACACCTCCGGCCTGGTGACCCAGGGCGAGCGCTACAACAAGGTGGTGGACATCTGGGGCCAGGCCGGCGACAAGGTGGCCAAGGCCATGATGGAGCAGCTCTCCCACGAGACCACCGTCGACCGCCATGGCAATACCGTCAAGCAGGAGTCCTTCAACTCCATCTACATGATGGCCGACTCCGGCGCGCGCGGTTCCGCCGCCCAGATCCGCCAGCTGGCCGGCATGCGCGGCCTGATGGCGAAGCCGGACGGCTCCATCATCGAGACCCCCATCACGGCGAACTTCCGTGAAGGCCTGAACGTGCTGCAGTACTTCATCTCCACCCACGGCGCCCGCAAGGGCCTGGCCGACACCGCGTTGAAGACCGCGAACTCCGGCTACCTGACCCGCCGTCTGGTGGACGTGACCCAGGATCTGGTCATCACCGAGGACGATTGCGGCACCACCAACGGCATGGTCATGAAGGCCCTGGTGGAAGGCGGCGATGTGGTCGAGCCCTTGCGCGACCGCATCCTGGGGCGCGTCGCGGCCTTCGACGTCATCCACCCGGATACCGGAGAGACCGTCATCGAGGCCGCCACCGTGCTGGACGAAGCCAAGGTCGACCTGATCGACGAACTGGGCATCGACGAAGTCAAGGTGCGTACCCCGTTGACCTGCGATACCCGCTGGGGTTTGTGCGCCAAATGCTATGGCCGCGACCTGGGCCGGGGCTACCTGATCAACGCCGGCGAGGCCGTCGGCGTCATCGCCGCCCAGTCCATCGGCGAACCCGGCACCCAGCTGACCATGCGCACCTTCCACATCGGCGGCGCGGCGTCCCGAGCGGCTTCCGCTTCCCAACTGGAAGGCAAGTCGGCCGGTACCATCAAGTTCCTGCCGACCATGCGTTACATCACCAACGTGAAGGGCGAGCCGGTGGCGATTTCCCGCAACGGCGAGCTGCTCATCGTCGACGACAACCACCGTGAGCGCGAGCGCCATAAAGTGCCCTACGGCGCGACCCTGGCGGTGCATGACGGCCAAGTCGTCAAGGCCGGCACCGCGCTGGCCAACTGGGATCCGCATACCCGTCCCATCATCACCGAGTACGCGGGCCGGGTGAAGTTCGAGAACGTGGAAGAGGGCGTCACCGTCGCCAAGCAGATCGACGACGTGACCGGCCTGTCCACCCTCATCGTCATCGACGGCAAGCGGCGCGGCAGCACCCAGTCCAAGGGCGTGCGTCCCCAGGTGCGCCTGATCGGCGCCGACGGCCAGGACATGAAGGTGGCCGGTACCGACATCTCGGTCAGCATCACCTTCCAGGTGGGCTCCCTGATCACCGTGAAGGACGGCCAGGAAGTGAACGTGGGCGACGTGCTCGCGCGCATCCCGCAGGAGACCTCCAAGACCCGCGACATCACCGGCGGTCTGCCGCGCGTGGCCGAGCTGTTCGAGGCCCGCTCGCCCAAGGATGCCGGCGTGCTGGCGGAAATCACCGGCACGGTGTCGTTCGGCAAGGACACCAAGGGCAAGCAGCGTCTGGTCATCACCGACCTGGACGGCGTGCCTCACGAATACCTGATCTCCAAGGACAAGCATGTCACGGTGCACGACGGCCAGGTGGTGCAGAAGGGCGAGACCATTGTCGACGGTCCCGCCGATCCCCACGACATCATCCGTCTGCAAGGCATCGAGGCCTTGGCCCGCTACATCATCGACGAGGTGCAAGACGTTTATCGCCTGCAGGGCGTGAAGATCAACGACAAGCACATCGAGGTGGTGGTGCGTCAGATGTTGCGCCGCGTCAACGTGACCGATCCGGGCGATACCGGCTTCATCCAGGGCGAACAGGTGGAGCGTTCCGAGCTGTTGCAGGAGAACGACAATGCCGTGGCCGCGGGCAAGCAGCCGGCCAGCTACGACAACATCCTGCTGGGTATCACCAAGGCCTCCCTGTCCACCGACTCGTTCATCTCCGCGGCCTCCTTCCAGGAGACCACCCGGGTGCTGACCGAGGCGGCCATCATGGCCAAGAAGGACGACCTGCGCGGCCTCAAGGAAAACGTCATCGTCGGCCGCCTCATCCCCGCCGGTACCGGCCTGGCCTACCACCGTACCCGCAAGGGACACGGGGTCCAGGAATTCCCCGCGGTGGCGGGCGAGCCGATTCTGGTGGTCACCGAGGAGATCGGCGACGACGGACAAGCTTGACAGGCAGGATTTCCGCCCATAGAATCCGCAGTCTTTTTTACGGTGGCCCGCGTGGCGTTCATTCGCGATGCGCGGGCCAATTTGTTCAGGTTATTGATTTAGCTGGGAAAGCGTTAGATGCCGACCATCAACCAATTGGTGCGGAAGCCCCGTCAGGCTCCGCAAGACAAAAGCAAGGTTCCCGCCATGGAGGCCTGCCCGCAGAAACGCGGCGTGTGCACCCGTGTCTACACCACCACGCCGAAGAAGCCGAACTCCGCGTTGCGGAAGGTGGCCAAGGTCCGGCTATCCAACGGCTTCGAGATCATCGGCTATATCGGTGGCGAGGGGCACAACCTGCAGGAGCACTCGGTGGTGCTGGTGCGCGGCGGCCGGGTCAAGGACTTGCCGGGTGTGCGCTACCACATCGTGCGGGGCAGTCTGGATACCGCCGGCGTCAAGGATCGCAAGCAGTCCCGGTCCAAGTACGGCGCGAAGCGCGCCAAGAAGGCCTAAGGGCCACTAGAGAAGCAGCGAGGAAAACATGCCACGTCGTCGTGAAGTCCCCAAACGTATCGTCCTGCCGGATCCCAAGTTCAGCAGCGTAGAGGTTGCCAAGTTCATGAACGTCATCATGAACAGTGGCAAGAAATCCGTTGCCGAGCGTATCGTCTATGGCGCGTTCGAGCAGATCGGCAAGAAGAGCGGCAAGGATCCGGTCGAGATTTTCGGCCAAGCCATGTCCAACGTGCGTCCCGTGGTCGAGGTCAAGTCCCGTCGCGTCGGTGGCGCCAACTATCAGGTTCCCGTGGAAGTGCGTCCCGCCCGCCGCGCCGCCCTGGCCATGCGCTGGATCAAGGAGGCCGCCCGCAAGCGCGGCGAGAAGTCCATGGGCCAGCGTCTGGCCGGTGAATTGCTGGATGCCTCCGAAGGCCGTGGTGGCGCCATGAAGAAGCGCGAGGAAGTGCACCGTATGGCCGAGGCCAACAAGGCCTTCTCGCATTTCCGCTTCTAACAAGGAAAACACAAAGTGGCACGCAAGACCCCCATCGAGCGCTACCGCAATATCGGTATCTCGGCCCATATCGACGCCGGCAAAACCACCACGACCGAGCGCGTCCTGTTCTACACCGGCGTCAATCACAAGATTGGCGAGGTGCACGACGGCGCGGCGACCATGGACTGGATGGAGCAGGAGCAGGAGCGCGGCATCACCATCACCTCCGCCGCCACCACCTGCTTCTGGAAGGGCATGGATCTGGCCCGGCCCGAGCATCGCGTCAACATCATCGACACCCCCGGCCACGTGGACTTCACCATCGAGGTGGAGCGCTCCATGCGTGTGCTGGATGGCGCCTGCATGGTGTACTGCGCCGTGGGCGGCGTGCAGCCCCAGTCGGAAACCGTTTGGCGTCAGGCCAACAAGTATGGCGTGCCCCGTCTCGCCTTCGTCAACAAGATGGACCGCCAGGGAGCCAACTTCTTCCGCGTCTACGAGCAGATGAAGCTGCGCCTGAAGGCCAATCCCGTGCTGATCCAGGTGCCCATCGGCGCCGAGGACAAGTTCGAGGGCGTGGTCGATCTGGTCAAGATGAAGTCCATCATCTGGGACGATGCCTCCCAGGGCATGAAGTTCGAATATGGCGAGATTCCCGCCGAGCTGGTCGACACCTGCAACGAGTGGCGCGAAAAGATGGTCGAGGCCGCCGCCGAGGCCAACGAAGAGTTGATGAACAAGTACCTGGAAGAGGGCGACCTCTCCGAGGACGAAATCAAGCAGGCCCTGCGCACGCGCACCATCGCCAGCGAAATCGTTCCCATGTTGTGCGGCTCCGCCTTCAAGAACAAGGGCGTGCAGGCCATGCTGGACGCGGTGATCGACTACATGCCGTCGCCCATCGACATTCCCCCGGTCAAGGGCGAGAAAGAGAATGGCGATCCGGACGAGCGTCCGGCGAGTGACGAGGCGCCTTTCTCCGCCTTGGCCTTCAAGATCATGACCGACCCCTATGTCGGCCAGCTCACCTTCTTCCGTGTCTATTCCGGCGTGGTGAACTCCGGCGACACCATCTACAACTCGGTCAAGGGCAAGAAGGATCGCCTCGGTCGCATCCTGCAGATGCACGCGAACAACCGGGAAGAGATCAAGGAAGTGCGCGCGGGCGACATCGCCGCCGCCGTCGGTCTGAAGGATGCCACTACCGGCGATACCCTGAGCGCGCTGGATAAGCCCATCATTCTCGAGCGCATGGTCTTCCCCGAGCCCGTGATCCACGTGGCCGTCGAGCCCAAGACCAAGGCCGACCAGGAAAAGATGGGTCTGGCCCTGAATCGTCTGGCCCAGGAAGATCCTTCCTTCCGCGTGCGCACCGACGAGGAATCCGGCCAGACCATCATCTCCGGCATGGGCGAGTTGCACCTGGAGATCATCGTCGACCGCATGCGCCGCGAATTCAACGTGGAAGCCAACGTGGGCGCCCCCCAGGTGGCCTATCGCGAAGCGATCCGCAAGGCGGTGGAGCAGGAAGGCAAGTTCGTCAAGCAGTCCGGCGGCAAGGGCCAGTACGGCCATGTCTGGCTCAAGCTGGAGCCGAACGAGGCCGGCAAGGGCTACGAGTTCGTCGATGCCATCAAGGGCGGTACCGTGCCGCGCGAATATATTCCCGCCGTGGACAAGGGCCTCAAGGAAGCGCTCAACAACGGCGTGCTGGCCGGTTTCCCGGTGGTCGACGTCAAGGTCACCCTGTTCGATGGCTCCTACCACGAGGTGGACTCCTCCGAGCAGGCCTTCAAGATGGCCGCCATCATGGGCTTCAAGGACGGCATGCGCAAAGCCAGCCCGGCCTTGCTGGAGCCGATGATGGCCGTGGAAGTCGAGACCCCGGAAGACTACATGGGCGATGTCATGGGCGACTTGAACCGTCGTCGCGGCATCATTCAGGGCATGGACGATCTGCCCGCCGGCAAGGCCATCAAGGCCGAAGTGCCGCTGGCGGAGATGTTCGGCTATTCCACCGATCTGCGTTCCATGTCTCAAGGCCGCGCCACTTATTCCATGGAGTTCAAGCATTACTCCGAGGCGCCCAAGAACGTGGCGGAAGCCGTAATCAACAGCAAAAAGTGATTTGAGGTAAGCAAAATGGCCAAGGAAAAATTCGAGCGTACGAAGCCGCACGTGAACGTTGGGACGATTGGACACGTTGACCACGGCAAGACGACGCTGACGGCGGCGATCACCACGATTCTGTCGAAGAAGTACGGTGGCGCGGCGAAGAACTA
>JBGAFI010000014.1:0-126549 GCA_044227325.1 Thiobacillaceae bacterium
CGGGAGGAGGACCATCCCATATTGTTGACAACGAAAATGAAAAAGAGAATGTGTCTACTGAGATAATAAAAGAGGAAAAAACCGGTATTTCAGTTGGCTGGTTAATTATAGTTCTTGTGTTTTTAATAGCCGTATTCGGCGTAAAAAGTTATCTCAAAACAAAAGAAAATGAAAGGCTGAATGAAGAGGCCAGGATTCTGAAAGTAGAACAGGAGGAATTGGCGGCAAAAGCATTGGTTAAGAATAAAAAGCCCTATCGAAGTCCTTATGCGGACTATGTGCCTAGTAACACGAGGTACATTTCACCAGGTGCATCTAGCAGTGGTGCTCAGCAAAATAGCCAGAGCAATAAGGGAATGACGGGGAATATGGTTTTGAAAGGGGGAAGGGATGGGCACTATTTTAGCTCAGGTAGTGTAAATGGCTTCCCAGTTGTTTTTATGGTTGATACAGGGGCAACCTTTGTAACGATAAGTTCGGACATGGCGGCCCGAGCAGGTATTTCTGAATGCAGACGGGCGGTTTTTAATTCTGCTAACGGAAAGGCAGTGGGTTGCAAAGCAATAGCCGAAAGAATTGTCTTTGGACGGTACGTGATTAGCAATGTTGAAGTGGCAATCAGCATGGACTTGCCCGGTGGCGCGTTAATTGGCATGAATGTTCTAAGACTGTTCAAGATAGAACAATCTGACGGCTCATTAACCTTGAGTCCAACATAGTTAAATAGTCGTTGATATGGCAATAAAGAAAGCTTCTGCTGGCTGGCTTGTGGATCTTCAGCCAGGCGGCCGAGGGGGGAAGCGGTTTCGTAAGACGTTGCCGACCAAGGGGGAGGCTCTGGCTTATGAGGCTTGGCTGAAGAACAAGGTGCGGGAGTCTCCGGAGTGGGCGCCGGTGGCGAAGGATCGGCGGCGGGTGGCGGAGTTGGTGGAGCTCTGGTTTGTTCACCATGGGGTGAACTTGCGGAGTGGGCCGAATACCCGGGAGCGATTGCTTGCGGCTTGTCGGGAGATGGGGGATCCGGTTGTTTCTTCGTTTTCCTCGGATGTGTTCGCGACCTATCGGGCTGCACGGCTGGCGGCTGGGAAGAATCCTCAGACGGTGAATCGGGAGCATGCGTATCTGCGGGCGGTGTTCAATGAGTTGCACCGGCTGGGGATGTTCGAGGGGGTGAATCCGCTGGAGTCGCTACGGCCTTTCAAAACGCCAGAGAAGGAGCTTTCGTTTTTGACGGTGGAGCAGATACAGGGGTTGTTGAAGGCGTTGGGGGAGGGGAGGCGGGGGGATGCGTTGTTGGTGGCAAAGGTGTGTTTGGCCACGGGGGCGCGGTGGGGCGAGGCGGAGGCGTTGGGGGTATCGCAGGTGCGAGGCGGGGCGGTGCACTATGTGAAGACCAAGAGTGGAAAGAATCGGTCGGTGCCGATTGCTCCGGAATTGGAAGAGGAGCTTCGGGAGCACTTGGTAGAGCGGTATGGGGAAGGGTGGCCGATGGCGAGTCGGTACTTCTTTTCGTGTATGGGGGCGTTCCGGGAGGCGTTGGGTAGGGCGGGGGTGGTGTTGCCGAAGGGGCAGCTCACGCACGTGTTACGGCATACGTTCGCGAGTCATTTCATGATGAACGGTGGGAATATTTTGGTGCTGCAACGAATTCTTGGGCATGCGTCGTTACAGATGACGATGCGGTATGCGCACCTGGCGCCAGGACATTTGCAGGAGGCGGTGAGGTTGAATCCGTTGATGCTGCTTACAGGAATGTAGAGGTTTTTCTACAGCGTCAACGTCAAAGGTGAGTGGCGCGGAGGCAGCATGCGAAGCTTGCTGGCGGAGCGTCCCTCTCTCGACCACAGTGTTGGAAGTAAACCGTACCTTTCTACGAATTACTAGGGCTGACATTTCCTACGCGCCATCCATCATCAAAAAGATTCAACACTGCTCCACCTTCATGGGTTTCTCCAGAACATGCCTTAGGAGTTGTCTTTCCAAAGGGAGTTTGGTTTGTTGTCTTGTATGTAAAGTGGATGACCGCAGTTTGTGGCGAAGATTGCTCTATACCCGTAACCTCGATGATATGGCGATCACAGAGCTTGATTTTGAAGAATCTATTGTTTTTTTCGATCATCAGTTTATTTCCAGCCTCTGTCAGCGCGATCGGAGAACTCGTAATACTATCTGGAGGCGTTGAATACGTTATGACGCCCTCGCGAACTAGATTCGATAGTAGGGCGTCTTTTTCTCTAGAGTTTAGGGTGCCTAGGTGTAGGCCATCCCACGACACAACAGCGCTCGACTCATTCGGGAAATACTCTGCAACGGCATTGAACCCGGCGAAATCTTGTATCAGAACTTTTGCTTTATCTCTTGATAAGTTTGAACTATCCCCACAGCCACCTAGCGCAACACTGACTATTGCTGCTAACAATATCCTCATGATGAAACTCCTTTCGTGAAGTTGACGCCAACGTAGAAGTAACCGGCGCTGCGCGGCTTTATCGCGCAGAGTCCGGTTGACTGCTGGGTTGGGCATTGGCGAATTGCCGCATGGCTTCGACTACAGCAGCAACTGCGGCGGGTAAGCGCACTTCGGATAGCGCGCACTCTTTGATGGTGTCAGCCCACCCCGGGACCGCGCTTTCCCATTGCAGGAATTGCTCGAAGGTCAAGATGTCTTGCTTAACGAGATATGCATTTAGTACGACAGCGGGGAGCCTTGCCTTAATAAACTGCTCGGAGTGAGGTGCATGCCTGCACCACGCCATTAGGACTTGAGCTATTTCTTCAAAGCGCCCACCGCAAGATAACTCGCGACAGATTTCGAGCACTGGGCCGCTTGGGCTTGTATACGTTGTGTTTGCTGCACCGGCAATAATTTCTTCAATGCTTCGCATAGTTGGCTCGGTCCGTTCCTTGATAAAACCTATAGGGAAGCAACATAGGGTCGGACGGGGCTTACACCGTACAAACCCAGCAGCGCGGCCGACAAGCAGGCTACCCCCTTAAGTTTGAAGCTGAGCTTAATGACAGTTTTTCTTGCCATGGCTTTTCTCCTTTCCGCCGGATTTGGCTGACTTGCGTTTGGTATTTCCCGCGCCCGGAGGAGTTGAACCTCCTGAGCGATTTCCTTCGACTACGATGGTTATTTGTGAATAAACACGGTAGCTCTGGTCGTCGTTCCGTCCGCTCCTATGTTGCCTCCTTTGAAAATGCCTAACTATTTAATGAAGAGACGCACCCGTCCGGACATTTCTTAACATAGAGACAGGGCTAAAGGCGCCATATTCATTTGATCTAGCAGGCATTTCTTGACCCCCTGTCTCTATATGCACAACTAAAAGTCCGGACGCCGGCCTGCCTGCCTCTGCCGCCATTGTATGCCTCTCAAAGGGAGTAACAATCAGCCGAAAGTTATAGCCACGGATTGTGTCCCCGAACGTGGTGAAGGTTGCCCACTGGGCTCCAAGCAATGCGGCTAGTTGTCCATTTACGTTTTCGTTGACCGTGGCAGCGTAAGCCTTCAAAGCCCGTGTTGACACTTGGTTGACACTAAAATGAAAAACGGGAGTCCAGTTGCCTGGAATCCCGCATGAATTGGTGGGCCCGCACGGACTTGAACCGTGGACCAAAGGATTATGAGTCCTCTGCTCTAACCAACTGAGCTACAGGCCCGACGGGGCGGCTGGCCTCCCCGCGAAAAGGCATCTTAGTCCAGGAAACTGCGCAGGCGCTCGGAACGGGACGGATGGCGCAGCTTGCGCAGGGCCTTGGCCTCGATCTGGCGGATGCGTTCCCGGGTGACGTCGAATTGCTTGCCCACTTCTTCCAGCGTGTGGTCGGTGTTCATCTCGATGCCGAAGCGCATGCGCAGCACCTTGGCTTCGCGCGGCGTCAGGCTGTCGAGAATCTCCTGGGTGACCAGTTGCAGGCTGGAGTACAGGGCGGATTCCGCCGGGGACAAGGTGGACTGGTCCTCGATGAAGTCACCCAGGTGGGAGTCCTCGTCGTCGCCGATGGGCGTCTCCATGGAGATGGGTTCCTTGGAGATCTTCATGATCTTGCGGATCTTGTCCTCGGGCATCTCCATTTTTTCCGCCAGGGTGGCCGGATCCGGCTCGGCGCCGGTTTCCTGCAGGATCTGGCGGCTGATCCGGTTCATCTTGTTGATGGTTTCGATCATGTGCACCGGGATGCGGATGGTGCGCGCCTGATCGGCGATGGAGCGGGTGATGGCCTGACGGATCCACCACGTCGCATAGGTGGAGAATTTGTAGCCGCGCCGGTACTCGAACTTGTCCACCGCCTTCATGAGGCCGATGTTGCCTTCCTGGATCAGGTCGAGGAACTGCAAACCCCGGTTGGTGTACTTCTTGGCGATGGAGATCACCAGGCGCAGGTTGGCCTCGATCATCTCGCGCTTGGCGCGGCGGGCCTTGGCTTCGCCGGTGGACATCTTCTTGTTGATGTCCTTGAGTTCCTTGACCGGGATGCCGGCCTTTTCCTGCAACGACTTGAGTTTGCTCTGGCGTTCCAGGATGGTGTACTGGTGGCGCGACAACTGCTCGAGATAGTTGGACTTGCCGGCCAGTTCCCGCTCGAGCCATTCCGGATCGCCTTCCATGCCGGGGAAGGTCTTGATGAAGTGGGCGCGCGGCATGCCGCTCTTGTTCACGGACAGATCCATGATGGCCCGTTCGTGGCTGCGCACTTCCTCGACGATGCCACGCACGGAGTCGCACAGGGAATCGACCTGCCGGGCGGTGAAACGGATGCCCAGCAGCATGCCGGAAATCTCTTCCAGCAGTTTCTGGTACTGCTTGCTGGCGAAGCCGTACTTGGCCAGCGCGGACTTCATCTTGTCGTGGCACTTGCGGATGGCGGCGAAACGCTCCAGGGCGTCGGCCTTGAGCTGGGCCAGATTGGCCGCGCTGATGGCGGCGCTCGCGGCTTCGTCGTCACCCTCGTCGTCCTCGCCGGCTTCCACTTCCTCGCCGGCGGTTTCCATGACGATGTCCTCGCCGGAACTGTCCATGAGGCCGTCGACCAGATCGTCGATCTTGAGCTCTTCCTTCTCGACCTTGTCCACCAGATCCAGGATCTGGACGATGGTGAGCGGACAGGCGGAGATGGCCTGCACCATATGCTTGAGGCCGTCCTCGATGCGCTTGGCGATCTCGATCTCGCCCTCGCGGGTGAGCAGGTCCTTGGTGCCCATCTCGCGCATGTACATGCGCACCGGGTCGGTGGTGCGGCCGAATTCGGCGTCCACGCTGGACAAGGCGGCTTCCGCTTCCTCGGCGGCGTCGTCGTCGGCCACCGGCGCCGGCGTCTCGGACATGAGCAAATCCTCGGCGGCGGGTGCCTGGTCGAAGACCTGGATGCCCATGTCGTTGATCATGCTGATGACGCCCTCGATCTGCTCGGCGTCGAGCATCTCGTCGGGGAGGTGATCGTTGATCTCGGCATAGGTCAGGTAGCCCCGTTCCTTGCCGAGCATGATCAGGTTCTTCAGGCGGGTGCGTCGCTCCTCGACGTCCAACTTGCTGTCCTGTTGGGTGACGGCCTGGGCGAGCAAAGCCGCCTTGTTGGCCGCGTCTTTTTTCTTGCCAGCCGGCCTGCCGGGCGCTTTGGGTGCTTCCTTGACGGCGGGGGCGCTCTGCCGGGGAGTCTTGGTCGACATTACGAGTGTATCTCCGTGAGGATCACTGCGGAAAAACGCAATATTATACATGAACTTGGATGCTTGCCCCAAGCAAACAGCCAGTTTGTTCGACAGCCTTGTCCTAGCTTGGTTTCCGGGTTTTCAGGCTTGTCAGCAGGCGGGCTTTTTCTTCCGGACTCAGTTCGCTGGGGCGGCGTCCCGACAGGTCTTTCACCTCGGCGCGGCCGGCCTGGGCAAACACCGTTGCCAGCGCGCCCTGGAAGTCCGCCTCTACATCATAGTCATCGCCCCAGGAAAACAAGGCCGCCGCGGCGGGTTCCAGCAAAGTCTGTTCCGGCCTGCCGCGAAAATGCTCGACGATGTCGCGCGCCCGCATCTCCGGATGTTCCCGGGTCAGGCTGATGAGCGCATGCAGGGTTTGCGCTTCCGCGTGTTCGTATTCCGGCAGTTCGGCGAGCGCGCCGGCGCGCTTGGGATCGTGCAGTACCGATTGGAGCAGGATGCGCCAAGCCGAGGGCTGGACGCCGGCGCGTCCCTGGGTTTGCTGGTAAGCCGGGGCATGCGCCATCCGGCGGCCATCGCCGCGCTGCCGCGGCGTTTCCAGGCCGGTGAGGGTGCCCAGGCGCTGTTGCAGGGCGCGCGCCAGCATCGGCGCGTTGGTGAGCTTCGCCAGGTAGGGCTTTGCCAGCGTGGCGAGGCGGACCTTGCCTTCCTGGGAGGAGAGATCGGTCTGGGCGGACAGTTCCGCGAACAGAAAGTCCGACAAAGGCATGGCCCGGTCGCACAGTTTGCGGAAGGCGTCGGCGCCCTGGCTTTGGACGAAGCTGTCCGGATCCTCCCCCTCGGGCAGGAACAGGAAGGTGAGCAGCTTGCCGTCCTGGGCCTGGGGCAGGCTGTTTTCCAGGGCGCGCCAGGCGGCCTTGCGGCCCGCGTTGTCACCGTCGAAAGCGAAGATCACTTCGTCCGCCAGGCGCAGCAGGCGGGTGACGTGGTCCGGCGTGATGGCCGTGCCCAGGGTGGCGACCGCGTTCTGCACGCCGTGCTGGTCCAGCATGACCACATCCATGTAGCCCTCCACCACCAGCACCCGGTTTTCCCCCTGGATCGCGCGGCGGTGTTCGTGCAGGCCGTAGAGTTCGCGGCCCTTGTGAAACAGGGGGGTTTCCGGCGAGTTGAGGTATTTCGGCTCGCCCGCTCCCATGACCCGGCCGCCGAAGGCGATGACCCGGCCGCGTTCGTTGCGGATAGGGAACATGACCCGGTCGCGGAAGCGATCGTAGCGTTTGCCCTCGTTGGCGATGACCAGACCGGCTTCCACCAGCAAGGAATCCTGGTAATCGGCGAAGGCGGCGGCCAGGGGCTGCCAGTCGTCCACGGCATAGCCCAGGGCGAAACGGGCGGCGGTTTCGCCGGTGACGCCGCGTTTTTTCAGGTAGGCGACGGCGGGCTCGGCGGCCTTGAGGGCCTGGCGGTAGTGGCGACCGGCCACTTCCATGCGTTCGTAGAGCTTGTCGCGCCGGCTTTCTTCCTCGGGCGCGCGCTGAGTGCCGTCGTCGGGAACCTGCAAGCCCACCTGGCCGGCCAGTTCCTTCACCGCCTCGACGAAACTGTAGCCGGCATGCTCCATCAGGAAGGTGATGGCGGTGCCGTGGGCGCCGCAGCCGAAGCAGTGATAGAACTGCTTGGTCGGGCTGACCGAGAAGGAGGGGGTCTTCTCATTGTGGAACGGGCAGCGCGCCTGGTAGTTGGCGCCCGCCTTCTTGAGGGGAACGTAGCGCTCGACGACCGCGACGATGTCGGCGCGGTCGAGCAGCTGCTGGATGAAATCCTGGGGGATCATGCCCAGGATTCTAGGTCAGGCCAGCGCGGATTTGACTTGGGCGGAAACGGTTGTCATGTCGGCGCGGCCGGCCAGCTTCGGTTTCAACCAGGCCATGACCTTGCCCATGTCCTTGGCGCCGGCGGCCCCGGTCTCGGCCACCGCCTGCTTGACCAGGGCGGCGACTTCCTCGGCGGAGAAGGGCTGGGGCATGTAGGCCGACAGCACGCCGATCTCGAATTTCTCCTGATCGGCCAGCTCCATGCGGTTCGCGGCTTCGTACTGGGCGGCGGAATCCCGGCGCTGTTTCAGCAGTTTCTCGATGACGGTGGTAACGGCGGCGTCGTCCAGTTCGATGCGCTCATCCACTTCTTTCTGCTTGATGGCGGCCATCAGCAGGCGGATGGCGGACAGGCGGGCGCTGTCCTTCGCGCGCATGGCGGACTTCATGTCTTCGTTGATGCGTAGCTTGAGCGTCATGGCGATTCCGGGATTGAACGACTGAAGAGCGACTGAAATGCAAACGGGCCTGTTGAACAGGCCCGTGCTTAACCGGCGGGAGTCGTTGGACTACGGCCGATCAGTACATCTTGGGCGGCAGGGTCTGGCTGCGCAGGCGCTTGTGATGGCGCTTCACGGCGGCGGCCAGCTTGCGCTTGCGTTCCTGGGTGGGCTTCTCGTAAAACTCGCGAGCGCGTAGTTCGGTCAGCAGACCGGTTTTCTCGATGGTGCGCTTGAAGCGGCGCATGGCGACTTCAAACGGCTCGTTTTCCTTGACTCGAACGCTGGGCATGTCTCGTTCCTGCTACCTATGAATGTGGGAGGGACCAAAAAAGGTGGCGGATTTTATACCGGGACCGCCCCGCGTTTCAATACAATTCAGTCCTTTATGCGAAAAACCGCGCCACCAGGCGCTCCGGAACGGCATGCTACTCCTCGGTATTGAATCCTCCTGCGACGAAACCGGCCTGGCCGTCTTCGATACCGAGCGGGGACTACTGGCCCACGCGGTCCATTCCCAGGTGGCCATGCACGCGGAATACGGCGGCGTGGTGCCGGAGCTGGCCTCGCGCGACCACATCCGCCGGGTGGTTCCCTTGACCCGCGGCGTCCTGAAGCAATCCGGCCTCGCCCTGGCCGACCTGGACGCCATCGCGTATACCCGGGGACCGGGGTTGGCGGGCGCCCTGCTGGTGGGTGCCGGCTTCGCCAACGCCCTGGCGGCGGCCCTGGGCATTCCCGCCATCGGCATCCATCATCTCGAAGGCCATCTCTTGTCGCCCTTGCTGGCCGATCCCCGGCCCGAGTTTCCCTTTGTCGCCCTGCTGGTTTCCGGGGGGCACACCCAACTCATGCGGGTGGATGGGGTCGGCCGCTACGAATTGTTGGGCGAAACGGTGGACGACGCGGCGGGCGAAGCCTTCGACAAGACCGCCCAGCTTCTCGGCCTGGGCTATCCCGGCGGTCCCGCGCTCTCGAAGCTCGCGGATACTGGCGATGCCTACCACTTCAAGCTGCCGCGCCCCATGCTGAATTCCGGCGATCTGGAGTTCAGCTTCTCGGGTTTGAAGACCGCCGTGCTGACCCTGGTGAAAAAGGCCGGCCTGGATCATCGGGCTGACATCGCCGCCGGCTTCCAGGCCGCCGTTGTGGATGTGCTGGCGGGAAAATGCCTGGCCGCGCTGAAACAGAGCGGACTGAAACGGCTGGTGGTCGCGGGCGGCGTCGGCGCCAACCGGGCCTTGCGCGCCCGGCTCGACGCCGAGGCGGCGCAGCGGCATTTCACCGTGTTCTACCCGCCGCTGGAGTTATGCACCGACAACGGCGCCATGATCGCCTTCGCCGGCGGGCTGCGCATCCAGGCGGGGATGGAACGCGCGGACGGCCGTTTCGGTGTGCGGCCGCGCTGGAACCTGTCAGAACTGGGGGCTGGGCTCAGCCGCCCGGCTTGAGGATGGGCTGGCCGATGAGGTGGAGAGCCTCGTTGGGGAACATCAGCACCAGGGAGAGCAGGGCCAGGATGGCCATCACCACCAGGGTGGAGAAGACGCTCGCGGGGCGCAGCCAGCCCCAGTAACGGGCGGCGAGGAACATCATGTCCTTGCGGTGCTCCGTCATGCGCAGCCAGCCGCGCAACAGGCTCAGCACCAGCCAGACCCCGTAGCCGCCCGCCAGGGAGGCCAGCACCACGCGGAACACGGTGAGCAGATCCCACTCCCGCATGCCCTTGTAGAACAGGGAAACAGCGCCCACCGACAGGGCCGCGCCACTGGCCAGCACGATGTTGAGCAGCAGGCGGCGGCGTTCCCGCGCCAGATCCTGTTGGCGCTTGATGAAGAAATCGTCGATCTCGGCTTTGAAATATTCGGTCTTTTCGTCCACCAGGCCGGCGATTTCCCGGCGCATGGCGGCGATGCGGTCGTCGAGCACCACGGAGAGGCGGTCGGCGGCGTAGTCCACCATCTCCTTCACGTCGTCCTTGGTCATGCTGCGCTGGTTGTGCAGCTCATGGGAGATCTTGTCCAGCTTCTCGTCGATGGCCTTGCTCGCGTTGTCCACCACCTGGCCCAGCTTGTCTCCCGCCTGCTCGACGGCGCTTTGGGAGGCGGCAACGAGGCTTTCGCGGGCATAGTCGATGGTTTTTTCGAACATGGCTTATCTCTTCTTGAAAGCTTTCTCCTCGCCCGACAGCAGCTTGCGGATATTGCTGTGATGGCGCGCCAGGACGAGGAGGGAAAGCACGGCGAGAATGCCGGCCAGGAATTTTGTTTCCGGCCCCTTGCCGAGCAGGTAGTAGCCGTATACCGGCGCCATGGTCGCCGCCACCAGAGCGGACAACGAGGAGACGCGGGTGATGGCGAAGATCGCGATCCAGGTCAGGATCGCCAGACCGCCCAGGCGAATGTCCAGGGCCAGCAGCACGCCCAGGGCGGTGGCGACACCCTTGCCGCCCTTGAAGCCGAAGAACATCGGGAACAGGTGGCCCAGGAATGCCGCGAGGGCCGCCAGATAGGGCGTGTAGACCGGCAGGCCGTGGGTGGCCGTCGCCCATTGGGCCAGGATCACTGCCAGGTAGCCTTTCAGGGCGTCGCCGATCAGGGTGAGGGCGGCGGCGGATTTCTTGCCGGTGCGCAGCATGTTGGTGGCGCCGGGATTGCCGGAACCGTGGCTGCGCGGGTCGGGCAGGCCGTAGACCCGGGCGACCAGGATCGCGAAGGAGATCGAGCCCAGCAGGTAGGCGGCGAGCAATATCAGCGTGATTTCAAGCATTTGCGGGGATCATTTGCGTACAATCTGCGGCCTTTTCACCGGTCTGTAATGGACGGATTGCCATGGACATTCTGTTTTTGCGGGATTTTCGCCTGGAGATGATTATCGGGCTCTACGAGTGGGAGCGCAAAGCGCCCCAGCCGGTGATGCTCGACCTGGAGATCGGCCTGTACGACCACAAGGCCGGCCATACCGACCAGATCGGCGACACCATCCACTACGGCGAAGTGGCGGCCCGCATCCAGGAAGTGGTGGCGACGCGGGAAATCCGGCTGGTGGAGACCCTGGGGGAAATCATCGCCGACATCGTCCGCAACGAATTCGGGGCGCCCTGGGTGCGGGTCGCGGTGCGCAAGATCGCCATTCTGCGCGGCGTGAAAGAGCTGGGCATCATCGTCGAGCGCGGCTCGCGCATCTGAGGCTCAGGCGCGCCGCGCCACCATCAGGAACACCGGGTAGGCCCTGGCGCCGTTTTCCGCTTCCTTGACGATCTCGAACACCGTATCGAAGCGCGGCGATTCATAGCCGGCCTGACCCACTTTCGCGGCCAATCCGTCCCGGTCGAAACCATGGTGCACGTCCACCTCGATGCCGTGGAAGGAGCCGTCCTCCTTGTCCAGATCGGCGATGCACAGCCAGCCGCCGGGGTTCAGCAGGTGGTGGAAGGTCTTCAGGATCGCGTCCGTATCCGGGATGTGGTGCAGGGTCATGGACGAGTAGATCAGGTCGTAGCGCTCGTCCGGCAGGGGCGCGGCGGTCAGGTCCATGTGGCGCGCGCGCATGTTGGTCACCCCCAGGGTGGCGATCTTTTCCTCGGCCACGGCCAGCATGCCGGCGGAGGTGTCCTTGAGGGTGATCCGGCCCAGCTCGTCCTTGAGGGGAAAACTGAGCAGGCCGGAGCCGCTGCCGTAGTCCAGCGCGCTCATGGATTTGGCGAGCGGCACGGCGGCGCGGATGCCGGCGGCGATCTTCTCGGCCCGTTCCCGGAATACCGGGTTCTCATCCCACTGGCGCGCCTTGCTGTCGAAGTGTTGCGCGTCCAGGACGACTTTTTTCTCTTCGCTCATTTTTTTCCTCCCAGCAGGGAACCCAGCACGCCGCGGATGATGGCGCGCCCCACCTGACTGCCGACGGAACGGGCCGCGCTTTTCGCCAGGGCTTCCACCACGCCTTCCCGGCGCCGGCCGCCGGCGCCGGTGGCGCCGCCCAGCAGGTCGCCGAAGATGCCGCCCAAGCCGCCACCGGCGGGCGCTGCTTCTGCCTCGGCTTTGCGCGCGGCGCTCTCCGTCTGCTTCCGGGCCTCGGCCTGGGCCTGTTCCGCGACCGCCTGGGCGGCGCGCGCCTTGATCACTTCGTAGGCCGATTCCCGGTCCACGGCTTTTTCGTACACCCCGGCCACCAGCGAGGTTTCCATCAGTTGCTTGCGCTGGCTGGCGTCGATGGGGCCGATCTGGCCGCCCGGCGGCACGATGAAGGCGCGCTCGACGATGCCGGGCCGCCCCTTCTCGTCCAGGAAGGAAACCAGGGCCTCGCCCACGCCCAATTCGGTGATGACCTTCTCCTCGTCCAGCTTGTCGTTGTCGCGCATGGTCTCGGCGGCGGCCTTCACCGCTTTCTGGTCGCGCGCGGAGAAGGCGCGCAGGGCGTGCTGTACCCGGTTGCCCAACTGGCCCAGCACCTTGTCCGGCACGTCGGCCGGGTTCTGGGTGACGAAGTAGACGCCGACGCCCTTGGAGCGGATCAGGCGCACCACCTGCTCGATCTTGTCCACCAGGGCAGCCGGCGCGTCGTTGAACAGGAGGTGGGCTTCGTCGAAGAAGAACACCAGCTTGGGCTTGTCCAGGTCGCCCGCCTCCGGCAGGTTCTCGAACAACTCCGAGAGCAGCCACAGCAGCAGGGTGGCGTACATCTTGGGCGCCTGCATCAGTTTGTCCGCGGCAAGGATGTTGACGACGCCCTTGCCCCGCTCGGTCTGCATCAGGTCGGCGATGTTGAGCATGGGCTCGCCGAACACCTGTTCGCCGCCCTGGGTTTCCAGGCCGAGCAGGCCGCGCTGGATGGCGCCCACGCTGGCGGCGGAGATGTTGCCGTATTCGGTGGTGAATTCCTTCGCGTGCTCGCCGACGAACTGGAGCATGGCGCGCAGGTCCTTCAGGTCCAGCAGCAGCAGGCCATTGTCGTCGGCCACCTTGAACACCAGGTTGAGCACGCCGGCCTGGGTCTCGTTGAGTTCCAGCATGCGCGCCAGCAGCAGGGGGCCCATATCGGAAATGGTGGCTCGTACCGGGTGGCCGACTTCGCCGAACACATCCCAGAAGGTGACCGGGTGGGCGGCAAACTGGAAATCGGCCAAGCCGAGTTTTTCCACCCGCTCCGCGACCTTGGCGTTGCCGCCGCCGGCCTGGGAAATGCCGGACAGATCGCCCTTCACGTCGGACATGAAGCAGGGCACGCCGATATCGGAGAACGCCTCGGCCAGGGTCTGCAGCGTCACCGTTTTGCCGGTGCCGGTCGCGCCGGTGATGAGGCCGTGGCGGTTCGCCATTTCCGGCAGCAGAAAGCGTTCGGCGGTGTCGTTCTTGGCGACGAGCAGGGGGTGGGTCATGGGGCATCCTCCGGAGAAGCCGCTATTTTAGGAGGTGACCGAGATTCCCAACAATTCAGCGCGGCTTGGGAAGCTTGCGGGTGAGGCGAGAGCACAGGTACCCAATAGAACCGCGAAACGCCCTGCATCGCGGTGTGGGTCTCGCCTGTGGGGCGGCAACCCAAACACCTATTCGGGCACAAACGCCGTGCTTAGAAACGCCTGCTCAGCATGAGCGTGAATTGGGCACGGTTGTAATCGGTGAACGCGACGTTGGAGTCGTTGCGGGTCAAGGTGATGCCCATGGAGAGGTTGGTCCCGCGCTTGTCGAGGGGCTTGTTGAGGTTGGCCGTCAACTGGTACTGCCAATCGGCCTGGGATTGGCCGCAACCGGAGCAGCCGATATAAATGGGGTCCGGCGCGTCCCGCAATATCCGGTTGATCGAAGGTTGCAGATACAGCGACATATCGTATGGCAGCTTGGTGAACCAGCCCAGGCTGAGGCCGACGCTGTTGGTGTCGAAGTAAGCGGCTTGGGTGTTTTCCTTGCCCATGCGCAGGGTGGGTTGCAGGAAGCCACCGTTCTCCAGTTGCTTGCGCAGGGAAATATTGAAACCGATGGCATCGCCGTCACGCAGCGCGGAACTGTTCCGGTGTTCCCGTTTTGCGAAGGTGAGCCCGCCGTCGATGCTGTATTCCCGGTTCAGCGGGTAGCGGAACTGGGGCGCGATACCGTAGCTGTGGTTGTAGTAGTCGTGCCCGACTTCCACATGCTCGAGGATGAGCGGCAGCGAAATCACCACGTTGCTGAGTTTCCACGATGGCCCGGTGGAACCGGACAGGATGAGTTGGTCGCTGTCGTTCTGGGTGGAATAGTCCAGGCTGAACAGGGATATCTCCGACAACCAGGCCATGTCGGATTTAAGGCTGTGGGTATGGGAGAAATTCCCGGTGACACCCCAGGCATGGTCATGTTGGCCGGTCACGCCGGTAAAGGTGCCAGGGCCCAGGGCGGTCGCGTCGCCGGGGCCGCTGTTGACGTTGCTGTCGACGACATAACTGAGGGCGATGCGGGCCTGCCAGGGCCGCTGCGCGGCGATGCTGTCGAGGAAGCGTTGGATGTTCTCGCCGACGACGGGAGGCGGGTTGCTGGCCTGCACCGCCTCGAAGGCTTCCCGGGCCTTGTCGCGTTCGCCCAGGGCCATATAGGCCCGCGCCAGTTCCAGGCGCACGCGGGGCAGGTTCGGGTCGTCGGCGAGAATGCCTTGATACAGGGCGAGCGCTTCTTCCGTTTGATTCAGGCGGGCCGCGCACTGGCCCAGCATGAAGCGGGTGTCGATATCGCCCTGATTGGCCTCCAGATTGGCCTTGAGGATGTCATAAGCTTGTTTGAAACGGCCCGCGTTCATGTGGCCGATCGCCTGGCGTTTATATGCCGGCAGGGGGGCGCCGTTTCGGGGCTTGATGATGACCGAGGATTGCTGGGCTATGGCCGGCGTGTAGGAGCAAAGACCAATAATCAATGCGGAAATGAGCAGCGGGGATTTGTTCATGTCGGATGCTATTCGTAAGTATCGAATGAGCTAATGAGATCAATCATTACGGTAACTGCTTTGGAATGGAACACCCCCGGGTTTTCCTAAGAAAATACCAGCGCCCTTGTCGCCATTCGTGTGGTTGATACGCCAGCTGCCACCCAATTCCTCCGCATTCGGGCCGAAGAATGCGCCTTTTGCGATGCCGGAGGATACATTCGCACCTGATATGGATGCGCTGACCGCATTGGTGCCGGCGCTCCAGCCACCACTCACTGCCGTGCTGGAAAGCCAGGCCTGTCCATTCTTGGTGATGTTGTCGAAACTTCCGGAAACGTTTCGACTGGAGAAATTTACCGACCAGTTCATGGTGCCCTCCAGGTAATCGCCATATTGGGTCACGCCAACCATGCCGCCCGAATAGACCGCAGTGCCCGTGTTGGGGATACTCGCGGCGGGAGTCAGGTCGCCGGCTACCCAGAAGCCCTCCGCGTAATTGTTGTACATGTCATTGGAATCAGGCCTCTGCTGCCAGTATCCCCAGCTGGAATGCGAGAACTGATTGTTGTCGGAATAGTAATAGCCGCTTACCAGTTCGTCATAGGAGGCATTTTCCGCATTATGCTGGTAAGCCCAGAATGTTTGGGGGCTGAAGTAATCGCTGTATGCGTTATCGCCGTAACCACAATTGTTTTCGCCTGAGGCGCATTGGGATTCGATGTTGAACGACACAACTGGACTATTTGTGTTGGCAAGCATATCGCCTGAGATAACTAGGCTTACATCTACCTGACCTTCACCGGGTCGGAAATGGATTTGCACACTGGACGGACTTCCCGAGGCGATGGAGTTGTATACGTAACCATCGGGATTATATTCGTGATAACCGGCGGCAAAGCCCTGGTATTCGCCAACAAGGCTATTCGACCTGTCTACCAGGGGGTCGCGCTGAATGTCTTCCGGGGTCTTGATTTCATTGATGGTGACTAGCCTTCCACTGGAATCGTCGAAATTCTGCTGATTGCCCGGATTCTCGTCCTGATTCGTAACAAGACTCATGGGATCCATGGAGGGATCCGTTTCTCCGCCGCCGCCGCCTTCGCTCAGTCCCAGGTCGCCCATGTCGTTTCCGGGCTGGTTCATCTGCTCCAGTTGCTGGTTGGCCTGCTGCTGGCCTTCGTTGTTCGCGTTCTGGCGCATTTCACGCATCGCGCTGGCGCCCGAGGCCAGGCTGAAGCCGGGGTCGTTTTTCGCGGCTTCCTGGAAGGCCGCCGCCGCTTCCTTGAACTGACCCTTGTCCGCCAGATCCAGACCCTTCGCGAAGGCGCTCAGGGCTTGGGCGTTGGTGGTCTGGGGCTTCTCGATCTGGCCGCGGATGTGGGGCGGCAAAGTCTGGATGTCGATGCCAAGCTGCTTCAGCACCGATAACACCATTTCCTTTTGAATCCTGACGAATTCATCCATGCCGCCTTGACTGCTCAGGGTTCCCAGTGTCTCTCCGGTGCCCGTGTCGATGGTGACGCCATGAATGCTGAGGTTCTGGCCGAAGGCGGCCTGAGGCAGGACCAGCAACCCGGAAAGCAGGCTCCAGAACAAGCGACTCGTGGATTTGGTCATGGTGAGCCTCCTTATTTGTTTTCGCTTTGCAACTGGTAGTCACCCAGCATGATCTTTTCCGCTTTCATCATGCGGCCCGCGCGCAAGGCGGTTTTTTCGTCCACCAGACCGGACTCGGAAAGTTGCATTTCCTCGATCAGCTTCTGCAGTTTGGCCCGCTCGAGGACTTTGATGCCGGGCACCTTGGACAGGTCGGAAATGACCATCGCGGTCAGTCCCTTTGAAAGCACCGCCTGGGCCGCGTCCCCCCGGTTGATGAAGGGCAGCACGGCCACCGAGCCGGGCTCGGGCGGAGAGCGGGAGATCGTGGCTTCCGAGGCGATGGCCTGCTTGATCTCGTCCTTCAGGGTTTGATGGATGAGCAAGGTCATCTTGGGGCCGATCTGCAATTTCTCCGCGCCTTCGGGATCGAGCCGCGCGTACAGTTGCCACTGGCGCAGCGCTTCCAGGTTGTCCTGGGCTTCCAGCGCGATGCGGCCCAGATGGTAGGCCGCGAGGGCGTTGCCGGGAAACGCCCGCTGCAGCTTCTGGAACAGCGGTTTCGCTGCCGCGTCGCTTTTCTGCACCGCAAGCAGGGCGTCTTTCAGCGCGGGGATTTCCGGGCTGGTCGCATAGGTGAAGCGGACCTCTTCCCCGGCGGCGATGGTCTCGCTGGATTGGGAGCCGCCCGAGTGGCGCTGGCCCGCCGCGAGGCCGACACTTTTTCCTTCGGTATCCTGCCAGCGCGCGAGGACGCGCCAGTCCCGCCGGGCATCGCCGGCTTCGAAGCGGTCGCTGTCGCGCCAGGCGTCCCAATTGTTGAAGGCCAGGGTGTCGGTGTGCTTGCCGGATACGCTCAGGCCCAGCTTGCCGCCCTCGGCTTCCAGGGTGCCGCCGGGGGCTTCCAGAACGAGCGGCGCGCGGCCGCCGTCGACGGACTTCGTGTAGATGGCGGCCTGGCCGGACCAGAGGTTCAGGCGATTCGCCGCGACCACGCCGACCAGGGTGCCCGCGCCGAGATGCAAGGCGTCGCCGGATTGCAGAGAAACGCGCAGCCGCGCATCCGGACCGGTCCGGATCACGTCGCCCGGTCCGAGCGGGGCGCCGGTCGCGGCAGTCCAGATCGCGCCATCGGCATCCCGCAGCACGGCCTCGCCGACAAGCAAGTCCACCTGGCCGATGGCATCCTTGACGACCCGGCCGGATTTCGCGCCGGAAAATTCGATGCCGGCCGGAGGGGCGGGCAAAGCGGCGACGGCACTGTCCAGCATTGCGGAGGCGAGCAGCAATGCCAAGGCGGAAGTCGCATAGGATATTTTCATTTTTCTCCCCAAACTCAACAGGTTGGCGGATTCTATATAGATTCGGAAGGCTCTTGTGGAGGCTTTTTTCGGTTCATGGCGGGCCGCTTCGCCGACGATCGGGTCGTGGCCATTTCGGCGCCATGCCTACGCTTAATTCAAAACCTGGGATAGAGAAATATATCCAGCGGGCTTCCGCCCATCGGCCATCCGGAAACTGGCGCAAGCCAGTGTAAAATCCGCCCATTTTTCGTGGCAGGTGGCGAACATGGCCGGACATAGCAAGTGGGCGAACATTCAGCACCGCAAGGGGCGGCAGGATGAAAAGCGGGGCAAGATATTTTCCAGGTACGCCAAGGAGATCACCGTGGCGGCCAAGATGGGCGGCGGCGATCCCAGTTTCAATCCGCGCCTGCGCCTGGCCATCGACAAGGCCAAGTCGGAAAACATGCCCAACGACAACATCGACCGGGCGGTGAAGAAGGGCACCGGCGAGCTGGAAGGCGTCAGCTACGAGGAAATCCGTTACGAGGGCTATGGCCCCGGCGGCGCGGCGGTGATCGTCGATTGCCTGACCGACAACCGGGTGCGCACCGTCGCGGACGTGCGCCACGCCTTCTCGAAGTGTGGCGGCAATCTGGGCACCGACGGCTCCGTGGTGTTCCAGTTCAAGCATTGCGGCCAGATCGTCCTGGCGCCGGGCGCCAACGAGGATCAAGTCATGGATGTCGCCCTGGAGGCCGGCGCCGAGGATGTGATCAGCGACGAGGACGGTTCCATCGAGATCGTCACCGCGCCCACCGGCGATTTCACCACCGTCAAGGAGGCGCTGGAAAAAGCCGGCTTCAAGCCGGAGATTGCCGGCATCGTCATGAAGGCGCTGAACGAGACGGACGTCACCGGCGACGACGCGGTGAAATTCCAGAAGATGCTGGACATGCTGGACGACTTGGACGACGTGCAGGACGTCTACACTTCGGCGATCCTGCCCGAGTGAGGCTGCTTGGCCTGGACCCCGGCCTGCGCGTCACCGGTTACGGCGTCATCGACAAGGACGGCCAGAATCTGACCTACGTGGCGAGCGGCGTGGTGCGGACCGAAACCGGCGAACTGCCGGGGCGGATCAAGATCATCTTCGACGGCGTGATGGAAGTGCTGGCGCAGTTCCGGCCGGATGCCTCGGCCATCGAGAAGGTGTTCGTCAACGTCAATCCCCAGTCCACGCTTTTGCTGGGCCAGGCGCGGGGCGCCGCCATCGCCGCCCTGACCGCCGCCGGCCAGCCCGTGTTCGAATACACGGCCTTGCAGGTGAAACAGGCGGTGGTGGGCAACGGCCACGCGGATAAACAACAGGTGATGCACATGGTGAAACGTCTCTTGAACCTGCCGGCGGAACCCCGCGCGGACTCCGCCGATGCCCTGGCCTGCGCCATCTGCCACGCCCACGGCGGCATGGGGCTGGGCGGCCTGACCACCGTGGCGCGCCGGCGCCGGGCCGGGAGAATGGTATGAGCAAGGTCGCCGTCACGCCCCTGGAACCCACGCCGGCCGCCTTGACCAGCCCGGTCAAGCGCTATCTGCTCGCGACCCGTCCAGCCTTTCTGACCATCGCCCTGGCCGGCTGCCTGCTGGGTTTCGCCACCGCCCTGGACAGCGCCTTCTCCTGGCCTCTGGCCCTGCTCACCCTGTTGCTGGCGGTGGCAACCCAGGCGGGGGTCAATGTATTCAACGATTACTACGATCACCTGAATGGGACCGATGCGGTCAACGTGGATCGCCTGTTCCCCTTCACCGGCGGCTCCCGTTTCATCCAGAACGGCGTCATGTCGCCGCGTCAGATGCTGGCCTACGCCCTGGTCCTGTTCGGCGCCGTCATCGCCGGCGGTTTGTGGCTGATCGGCACGCGCGGCGCGGAGCTGTTCTGGATCGGCCTGGCGGGCCTGCTCATCGGCTGGGCCTATTCCGCGCCGCCGCTCAAGCTGAACAGTCGTGGCCTGGGCGAGCTGTGCGTCGCGGCGGGCTTTCTGCTCATCGTCGTCGGCGCCGACTTCGTGCAGCGCGGCGAGATGTCCCTCAAGCCCTGGCTGCTGGGCCTGCCCTATGCCCTGCTGGTGACCAACATCCTGTATATCAACCAGTTCCCGGACCGGGCCGCCGACATCCTTGCCGGCAAGCGCCACTGGGTCGCGCGCCTGGAGCCCGGTGTCGCCGCGCGCGGTTACTGGATCATCCTGGCCGTGTCCGTGGCGGCCCTGCTGTGGCTGGTGGGCGCCGACCGTCTGCCCGTGCTGGCATTGACATCCCTGCTCGCGGTGTTGCCCGCCCTCAAGGCCGGCGCCATCCTGTCGCGCCACGCCCACGAGCCGCCCCAATTGCTGCCGGCCTTGCAGATGACCATCGCCGCCGCTCACTTGCAGCCGGTCATCCTCGCGGCCGCGCTGGCCTGGGCGAGCCGCTCGTGATCGGCCGCCTCACCGGCATCCTGCTGGAAAAGCGCCCGCCCCAGGTGCTGGTGGACGTGGCCGGCGTGGGCTACGAGGTGGACGTGCCCATGAGCAGCTTCTACAACCTGCCCGCCCTGGGTGAGCGGGTCAGTCTGGTGACCCATTTCGTGGTGCGCGAGGATGCCCAGCAATTGTTCGGTTTCCTCTCCCAGAAGGAACGGGAAGCTTTCCGCGCCCTGATCCGCATTACCGGTGTCGGCCCCAAGCTGGCCCTGTCCGTGCTGTCCGGGATGTCGGCGGACGATCTGGCCCAGTGCGTGGCCATGCAGGACGCGGGCCGTTTGACCCGGGTGCCGGGGATCGGCAAGAAGACCGCGGAACGCCTGCTCCTGGAATTGAAAGGCAAGCTGGCGGATGCCCTGCCGAGCGGACCGGGCGGCGCGCCCACGGCCATCGGCGTCGCCGCCGATGCCCTCAATGCCTTGCTGGCCCTGGGCTATTCCGACCGGGAGGCCGTGCCGGCCATCAAGCAGCTTCCCGAGGGGCTCGGCCTGGAGGACTCGATCCGCCAAGCCCTGAAGCTGCTTGCGAAGAAGTGACTCCGTGAATCCGTGCTACACGTATTACGTGCTACACTGGTGACGTGTGATTAATCGGGATTCCGGGAGCGGGACATGGCCAATCTGACGCTGAGCGTGGATGACGAACTGCTCAAGCAATGCCGCATGTATGCCCTGCAGCACGACACCTCCGTGAACGCGATGGTGCGGGAATATCTGGCGTCTTTGGTGGATCGGGGCCAGGAACGGGCGAAGGCGGTCGAGGAACTGAACCGGATCGCGGACGATCTGGCGCGTCAGGCGATGGTTCCCGAAGGCTATGAGTGGAATCGGGAGGCGGTTTATGGGGAGCGCGTGGCGCCCCGGGATAACAAGTGACCGCTTTCCTCGATACCAACGTTTTGGTCTATCGGATCGATTTGCAAGCCCCCGCCAAGCAGCGGCGCGCGACCGAGTTGGTCAGCGAGTTGTATCTGGACGGGCGCGCGGTGCTCAGCACCCAGGTGCTCCAGGAGTTTTACTACACCGCCACGGGGAAATTCCGCCTCCCTCCGTCCAACGCCGCCCAGGCGGTGCGGGCCCACGCCAAAACCCGGCTTGTCCAGGTGATGCCCAGCCTGATCTTCGCCGCCATGGATCGCCACGCCGGCGGGCAGTTCACCTTCTGGGATGCCCTGATCGTCGAGGCGGCCCTGGCTGGGGGGGCCAAAGTGTTGTACACGGAAGACATGCAGGACGGCCTGGTGGTGGACGGCCTGACCATCACCAATCCCTTTCTCGGGGCCTGACCATGCTGGAACCCGACCGCCTCATCGCTCCCGCGCCCGCTTCCCGCGAAGAGGAAGCCCTGGAAAGGGCGTTGCGTCCCCAGCGTTTGTCCGAGTACATCGGCCAGGCGCGCGCCCGCGAGCAACTGGAAATTTTCATCCAGGCGGCGCGCAACCGCGGCGAAGCCCTGGATCACGTGCTGCTGTTCGGGCCGCCCGGCCTGGGCAAGACCACCCTGGCCCACATCATCTCCCGGGAAATGGGCGTCAACCTGCGCCTGACTTCCGGCCCGGTGCTGGAGCGGGCGGGCGACCTCGCGGCCCTGCTCACCAACCTGGAGCCCAACGACGTCCTGTTCATCGACGAGATCCACCGGCTTTCGCCGGTCGTGGAGGAAATCCTCTACCCGGCCCTGGAGGACTTCCAGCTCGACATCATGATCGGCGAGGGACCGGCGGCCCGCTCGGTGAAGCTGGATCTGCCGCCCTTCACCCTGGTGGGCGCGACCACTCGCGCCGGCATGCTGACCAACCCGTTGCGCGACCGCTTCGGCATCGTCGCCCGCCTGGAGTTCTACTCGCCGGAGGAACTGGCCACCATCGTCGCCCGATCCGCGCGCCTGCTGGGCGTGGATACCAGCGCGGAGGGCGCCGTGGAGATCGCGCGGCGTTCCCGGGGCACACCCCGCATCGCCAACCGCCTGCTGCGCCGGGTGCGGGACTACGCCGAGGTGAAGGCGGGCGGCAAGGTGGATGTCGCGGTGGCGGACGCCGCGCTGAAAATGCTGGAGGTGGACCACGCCGGCCTGGACGTGATGGACCGCAAGATGCTCACGGCCATGCTGGAAAAGTTCGCCGGCGGCCCGGTGGGGCTGGAAAACCTGGCGGCGGCCATCGGCGAGGCGGCGGACACCATCGAGGACGTGCTGGAGCCTTACCTGATCCAGCAGGGCTTCCTGGCGCGCACGCCGCGCGGGCGGGTGGCCCAGCCCCTGGCCTGGAAGCATTTCGGTTTCATCCAGCCGGGCAGCGAGCCCGAACTGTTCGAATGAGATTTCCGGCGGCCAACCCGGTTGGTCGTTATTTTCCGCCGCCTCGCCTAGTTTGCAGCCATGAGCGATAGCCCGACCCCGAATTTGCCCCACTTTTCCTGGCCCGTGCGGGTGTACTGGGAAGATACCGACGCCGGCGGCGTGGTGTATTACGCCAACTACCTGAAGTTCCTGGAACGCGCCCGCACCGAGTGGCTTTCCGCCCTGGGCCTGGAACAGGACTGGCTGGCGGAGGAGGCGGGGGTCGTGTTCGTGGTGCGCCGGGTGGAGGCGGATTATCTCCGTCCGGCACGCTTCAACGACCGCTTGTCGGTGCGTTGCGAATTGTCCGATCTGAGCCGGGTCAGTCTGACCATGGCCCAGCAGGTGCGGCGCGGCGAGGATGTCCTGCTGGAAGCGATCGTGAAGGTGGCCTGCGTGGACCAGACCGCCTTCCGCCCCGCTAGAATCCCAGCCTTCGTCATGCAAGCCTTCGAGAACGGAATCTGATGGATATCGCCCTCACCCAGGATATGTCGTTCATCACCATGGTCGCCCAGGCCAGCTGGGTGGTGAAAGGTGTTTTGCTCCTATTGCTGATCGCCTCCGTGGCGTCGTGGTGGATGATCTTCGAGAAGCTGTTCCTGTTGCGCAAGGAATGGCGCCAGACCGCGGTGTTCGAGCGGGAGTTCTGGGGCGGCGGCCATGCCGAGATCGTCAAGCGCATCGACGAGGAGGGGCGGCGCAGCAGCCTGGAGGAGGTGTTCCGGGCCGGACTGAAGGAGTTCCGCGGCAAGCGGCTGTTGACGGTGGCGCCCCAGGCCGTCGTGGAAAGCGCGCGCCGCGCCATGCGCGCCGCCTACCAGCGCGAGATGGACCAGATCGAGGCCTATCTGCCGTTTCTCGCCACGGTGGGGTCGGTATCCCCCTACATCGGCCTGTTCGGCACGGTCTGGGGCATCATGAACGCGTTCCGGGGCCTCTCCAACGTGGCCCATGCGACCCTGGCCCAGGTGGCGCCGGGCATCGCGGAAGCCCTCATCGCTACCGCGATCGGCCTGTTCGCGGCGATTCCGGCGGTGATCGCCTACAACCGCTTCACCCACGACATCGACCGGCTGGCGAACCGCCACGACGTGTTCATGGAGGAGTTCTCCAATGTCCTGCAGCAGGAGGCGGCCAGGACATGATCCCGCGCCGCACCCGCAAGGCGATGAACCAGATCAACGTCGTGCCCTACATCGACGTGATGCTGGTCCTGCTGGTGATCTTCATGGTCACCGCGCCGTTCATCAATCCGACCCAGGTGGAACTGCCCAGCGTGGGCAAGAGTTCGGTCGCGCCGTCCGCGCCGCTGGAAGTCATGGTGCGCGCCGACGGCTCCCTGTTCCTGCGCGACCGGGGCAGCGGCGAGGCCGGTGAAAGCGTGCCGGAATCCGGCCTGGAAGCCGCCGTGCGCGGCCGTCTCAAAGCCCAGCCGGGGCAGCCCATGGTGATCTCCGCCGACAAGGACGTGCGCTACGAGGTGGTCATGCGCGTCATGGATACCCTCCAGTCCCTCGGTGTGGGCCGCGTGGGGCTTTTGGTGAAATCGCCGCAGCCGTGACCCGCGCCGGCCGCTTCCAACATTTGTCGTCGGGCGGCCTGGCCCTGCTGGTCCATGGGTTCTTCTTTCTCGCCCTGATTTTCGGCATGTCCTGGAAGAATCCCCCTTTGTTGCCGGTCGAAGCCGACCTTTGGGCCGCCTTGCCGGAGCCGCCCCCGCCGCCGCTCGTCGAGCCGGAACCCGCGCCGGAGCCCGAGCCCGCTCCGCCGCCGCCCGTGGTCGAAAACAAGCCGAGCGAGGCGGATATCGCCCTGGAAAAGGCGGAAAGGAAAAAAAAGGAAGAGACCCGGCGTCTCGAGGAAAAACGCCAGGAGGAAAAGCGTCTGGAATTGAAGCGGCAGGAAGAGGCGCGCCAAGCCGAACTCGCGCGTCAGGCGGAACAGAAACGCCAGGCTGAGGAACAACAGCGACAGATCCAGGAAAAGGCGAGGCTTGAGCAGGAACAGCGGGAGCAGGCCAAACAGCAGGCCAAGCGGCAGATGGAACAGGAACTGGCCCGGCAGATGCAGGATGAACTGGACGCGGAAGGCGCCGAGCTCAGGGCAATCCAGCAACGCGCCAAGGCCGGCCGCGATGCGGTGGTCATCAACGATTACAAGCACCGGATTCAGAGCAAGATCCAATCCTACGTGCGCTTGCCCCAGAAACTTTCCGGGAACCCGGAAGCGGTGTTCCAGGTCACCTTGCTGCCGAACGGCGAGGTGGCCCGGGTGACCTTGGTGAAAAGCAGCGGCCAGACGACTTACGACGCCGAGGTCGAGCGGGCCATCTTGAAAGCCTCTCCGTTGCCCTTGCCTAGGGACAGGGATGCGGCCGCGGTATTTCGCGATGGGTTGAACCTGAAATTCAGGCCCTTCGAGGGCGACCCGGGAGCACGGAATATCCCTTGAATTCGGTGCCTGGTCATTGCTGTTAGAATTCCCGCAACCATTTTTGTGTAAAAACATGTTTTTCAGACTTCTCCTCGCTTCCCTTTTTTTGTTTCTCAGCGCGTCGGCCCAGGCCGTCATGACCATCGAGATCGTCGGCGGGGCCTCCAACAAGATTCCTCTGACGATCCTGCCTTTCATGGTCGGCGTGCCCGATGCGGTCAACCCCGCCAGCGTCGTGGCGAGCGACCTGGGGCGCAGCGGGTATTTCAACATGGTGAAGGATCGCGGCATGGTTTCCCCGGCCGATCCGCAAGCGCTTTCCCTGCCGTTCTGGAAGGACAGCGGCGCGGATGCCGTGGTGATGGGGCAGGTGCTGCCGGCCGCCGGCGGCAAGGTGGAAGTCCGTTTCTGGCTGTTCGATACGGTGCGCAAAACCCAGCTCGCCGCGCTGGCGTTCACCACCACGCCTGGCGGATTGCGCGCCGTCTCCCACAAGATCGCCGATGCGGTGCATGAGCGGCTGTTGGGCGAGCCGGGCAGCTATTCCGGGCGCATCGCCTACATCCTGAAACGGGCCGGGCGTTACGAACTCCAGGTGGCGGACGCGGACAGCCAAAACGCCATCACCGTCACCGCCTCGCCGGAGCCATTGATTTCCCCCGCCTGGTCGCCGGATGGACAGAAACTGGCCTATGTTTCCTTCGAGGATAAAAAACCGGTGGTCTATGTGCAGAACATGGTCGACGGCAGCCGCCGCGCCGTGGCCCGCTTCCGCGGCTCCAACTCGGCGCCGGCCTGGTCGCCGGACGGCAAGAAGCTGGCCGTCACCCTGTCCAAGGACGAAACCTCGCAGATCTACCTGCTCAACCTGGAGACCGGGGAGCTCACCCGTTTCACCCGGGGCGGCGCGCTGGATACCGAGCCGGTGTTCAGTCCCGACGGCCGCTGGCTGTACTTCACCTCCGACCGGGGCGGCTCGCCGCAGATCTACAAAGCGTCCATCCCGGGCGGCGAAGTGCGCCGCGTGACCTACGAGGGCGGGTACAATGTCTCGCCGGCGCTTTCTCCCGATGGCAAGACGATGGCCTTCGTGCACCGCCGCGACGGGAGATTCCACGTGGCGGCCATGGATTTGGGGAATGGCCAGATGCAGGTATTGACCGATACCGTGTTCGACGAGTCTCCCAGTTTCGCCACCAACGGCAGGCTGATTCTCTATGCGACCCTGGTGAACGACCGCGGCGTGCTGGCGACGGTGAGCGTGGATGGCAGGGTGCGCCAGCGACTCTCCCAAAGCGGAGATCTGCGGGAGCCGGCTTGGGGTCCTTGATTTTTTTGTGTTGCGATAGGTTGGTTTCATGAATCGTGTAGTCCCGATCTTCATGCTCTTGGTTTTGGCCGGATGCGCTTCCGGTCCCGACAAACAGGCCGCGCTTTCGGCGGACAAGCCTCTGACACCAGTGCCAGAGGCGCCGCTTGCGATGGCGCCGATACAAGCGACTCCTCACGCCGCGGATCCGGCCATCATCCCCGTGGCCGCCCTGCCGGAGACCGCCCCGGCGCCGGCCGCGCCGGAAAGCGCCGCCACGACCGCTCAGATTCAATCCGTTCCCGCCGGCGAGTCCGCCGGCGCCGAGGTGACGCAAGCCTCGGGCGAGGTGGCCGACACCCCCTGGGACGACCTCATGCGTCGCGTCACGGCATGGGCCAACCCCCTGCGCCGTTCCATGGAGCCTTATTGCCAGGATGGATTGACCCATAAACCCTGATAATCCGGAATCGGAGAACGAGGAGAATTCATGAAACATCTTATCTACGCCGCCCTTCTGACCGCCCTGCTGGCGGGATGCGCGGAAACGCCGAACCAGGATGCCAGCATCGAGGACCGGACTGTCGCCAGCAAGAACGCGGACAAGGCGATGGATGCGAAATCGGGCGCTGTTTCCGGCGAAGCGGGTACGGCCGGCGCGCAAACCCAGCCTGATGCGACTTCGCCCAAGGTCGACTCCATGGCCATGGGAGCCACCCCGGCTAAGGCCGACAAGGTGGAAACCCACGGCGTCGCGGCGCCCGACACGCAAGTCAAGTCCCTGGACGGTTCGCAAGGGGAGGGCGTGGGCGCCGACGGCAAGCCGATCGGGATGGCTGGGCAGGCGTCCGAAGGCGCCGTGATGGCGGGCGGTTATCCCGTGCCCGACCCGAAAAATCCGACCAGTCCCCTCGCCCAGCGCCGCATCCTTTTCGACTATGACAGCGCGGCGATACGCGACGAGTATCGCGGCGTGCTGGAAGCCCACGCCCAGTTTCTGATGAAGGAAAAGAATGCCAAGGTGATCCTGCAAGGGCACGCCGACGAGCGGGGCAGCCGCGAGTACAACCTGGCCTTGGGCCAGCGGCGCGCCGAAAGCGTGTACAAGGCGTTGAATCTGCTGGGCGTGCCCGATGCCCAGATGGAGGCGGTTTCCCTGGGCGAGGAAAAACCGGTGGCCGAAGGGCATGACGAAGCGGCCTGGATGCAGAACCGTCGTACAGAAATTCTTTACCTAGGCGAATGAGACTCCATACCCACCTTTCCCTTCTCCTCGCGGGCCTCGCGGTTTCCGCTTCCGTCCTCGCCGGGCCGGCCGAGGATGCGCTGGCCCAGGTCGCGGAATTGCGCAAGGCCATCGTGACCCAGGAGGAACGCATCATCCGTTTGGAGGCCCAGTTGCAAAACCAGGGCTTGCTGAACCTTCTCAATCAGGTCGAGACACTCAAGTCGGAAGTCGCGCGTTTGCGCGGCGGGCAGGACGAGCAGGCCTATCGGCTGGAAAGCGCGGACAAGCGCAGCCGGGAGTTGTTCGCGGATCTGGACGACCGCATCAAGGAACTGGCGAGCCGTCCCGCGGCGCCTCCCGCCGACGCGGTGCGCCTGCAGGTCGCCCAGTCTCTGACCACGGCCGCGCCGCCGGCGCCAGCGCCGGTCGATAGCGAGAATGAAGCCCAGGCGTATGAGTCCGCCCATGCCATGGTCAAGTCGGCGAAATACAAGGAAGCCGTGGCGGCCATGCAGGCCTTCCTCAAGCAGTATCCCAACGGTTCCCTGGCGCCCAACGCGTTGTATTGGACCGGGTTCTCCTATGTCGGGCAGTCGGATTTCAAGAACGCGGCGTCTTATTACCAGCGCTTGCTGAAGGAGTATCCGCTCAGCCCCAAGGCGCCCGACGCCATGCTCTCCCTCGCGCGCACGCAGGTGCAAATGAACGATCCGGATGCCGCGCGTGAAACCCTGGATCAACTCAATGCCAAATATCCCCAAAGCAAGGCTGCGGACAACGGCAAGAAACTGCTCTCGATCCTGAAGTAAATGCCCTTGCCGCACTCCCGCCTGCGCGTCACGGAAATATTCCTGTCCTTGCAGGGGGAGGCCAGCCGGGTGGGACTGCCCACGGTATTCGTCCGCCTGACCGGGTGCCCTTTGCGTTGCGGCTATTGCGACACGGACTACGCTTTTCAGGGGGGTGAATGGCGCTCCCTCGCCGACATCCTGGAACAGGTCGGACGCCAGCCCACGCGCCATGTCACCGTCACCGGCGGCGAACCCTTGGCCCAGAAAGCCTGCCACGATCTGCTGAAGGCCTTGTGCGATCTTGGGCTGGATGTCTCCCTGGAAACCAGCGGCGCGTTGGATATCGCCGACGTGGATGCCCGTGTCGCCCGCATCGTCGATGTGAAAACCCCGGGCTCCGGGGAGTCGGAACGCAATCTTTGGCGCAATTTGTCCCTGCTTTCCCCGCGCGACGAAGTGAAGTTCGTGCTGACCGGCGAGGCGGATTATCTGTGGGCGAAAGAGCGCCTCGCGGAGTTCGCCATTGCCTCCAGATGTCCCGTGTTGTTTTCCCCAGCCTGGGGGAGCCTGGAGCCGGCGCGCCTCGCCGAATGGGTTTTGCGGGACGGCTTGCCCGTGCGCATGCAGGTGCAGTTGCACAAACTGCTGTGGGACGAGGCGCGCGGACGATGAACCGGCGCGCGGTCGTGCTGCTGTCCGGCGGACTGGATTCCGCGACGGTCCTGGCCGTGGCCCGGGACGAGGGCCTCGAATGCCACGCGCTGAGCCTGGATTACGGCCAGCGCCACCATGCCGAACTGGATGCGGCGCGCACCCTGGCCGCGCGTCTTGGCGCCGCGGAACACCGCGTCATGCGCCTGGACATGGGGGCTTATGCGGGATCCGCCTTGACCGATGCGAGCATCGCGGTTCCGGAAAGCCCCACCTCGGGAATTCCGGTGACCTATGTGCCCGCGCGCAACACCATCATGCTCTCGCTGGCACTGGGCTGGGCCGAGGTGCTGGATGCGGACGCGATCTATATCGGCGTGAATGCGCTGGACTATTCCGGCTATCCCGACTGCCGGCCGGCCTTCGTCAAGGCTTTCCAGGCTTTGGCGGATGTGGCCACGAAACGGGCGGTGGATGGTCGTCCCATCCAGATCCGGGCACCGCTGATCGATCTGTCCAAGGCGGACATCATCCGCATGGGTTCGCGCCTGGGAGTCGATTATGGCCTGACGGTATCGTGTTACCAGGCCAGCGAAACGGGCCTTGCCTGCGGCCGTTGCGATTCCTGCCGTCTGCGCCGCCAGGGCTTTGCGCAGGCCGGCGTCCCGGATCCCACCCGCTACGGGATTTGACCGATTGCGCGCCGACCGTGGGCAACCAATAATCCGTGCCGACAATAAATTCGCCCCACTGAGGAGATCGTGCGATGGATAACGTGGAAAACCCCGCTCTGGTGGTTGCCTGGCTGGGATTTTTTTTGGCCCTGATTTTTGGCTATGCGGCGAACAAGACCAGCTTCTGCACCATGGGCGCGGTGTCCGATGTGGTCAACATGGGGGACTGGGGGCGCATGCGGGCGTGGCTCCTGGGAATCGGCCTGGCCATCCTGGGAACCAATCTGCTTGTGTATTTCGGTTACCTGGATGTGGCCCAGACCTATTACACGCGCGGCACCGTGCACTGGTTCGCGGCCCTGGTCGGCGGTTTGACCTTCGGTGTCGGCATGACCCTGGCGGGAGGATGCGGCCAGCGCACCCTGGTGCGTCTGGGCGGTGGCAATCTGAAGTCGGTGGTGGTGTTCATGTTCCTTGGCTATACGGCCCTGGTTACCATGAACGGCGTCCTGCGCGTGTTTGTCGACCGCGTCTTGCGCGCCGAGCCTTTCACCATTCACCTGGATGGCCTGCAGACCCTGCCGGCGCTATTCGGCATGGCGGACAAGATTTCCCAACTCTCCGTGGGCTTGGTCCTGGCGATGCTGATCCTGGCCTTCGTCTTTTCCAGCAAGGAGTTCCGGGAAAGCCGCGACAACATTCTCGCGGGCGTCGTGGTCGGCTGTGTCGTCGCCGCCGGCTGGTATGTCACCGGCCATCTCGGCTTCGGCGAAAATCCGGAAACCATGGAATTGACCTACATGGGAACGGACTCCCATCTCGCGGAATCCATGACTTTCGTGGGACCGCTTTCATATACGATGGACCTCTGGGCCTATTGGCGCGACAAGCACATCACTTTCGGCGTGGCGAGCGTATTCGGAGTGATCGTGGGTTCCTTCCTCTATTCGGTGTTCAATCACAGTTTCCGTTGGGAATACTTCAATTCTCCCCAGGACATGTTCCGACATCTGGTCGGCGCCATTCTCATGGGATTCGGCGGCATCGCGGCCATGGGATGCACCATCGGGCAGGGTGTGACCGGCGTGTCGACTTTATCCATCAGTTCTTTCATCGTTTTCTTCGGAATCGTGGCCGGCGCGGCGATTACCATGAAAATCCAGTATTATTTGATGATGCGCGAAGCCTGATCCGAATGTCCTATTAAGAACATCGGATATGAAGCCGATAATGCATTTGCGGGCAGAACCTCGCGGCGAGATGGAAAGGAAATTGAATGCATAAGTTGCTGGGAATGTTGCTGGTCGGAGTGACTGTGTTGCTGGCGACACCCTATCAGGCCGCCGCAGAAGCCACCAAGGCCATCAACTTCGAATTCACCGATGTCGAAGGCAAGGCATTCAAGCTTTCCGATTTCAAGGGCAGGTGGGTGCTGGTCAATTTCTGGGCGCCTTGGTGCCCGCTTTGCTGGGTCGAAGTGCCGACGCTGAACGAGCTCAACAAGCGCAAGGATTTCGTGGTCATCGGTGTCGGTCTGGATTACGGTCCCGACGAAAGCGTGGTGAAGGATACCGCCAGCCGCCACAACATCGAGTTCCACGCCATCGTGGCCGGTGGCGCGAGACGCAATCCGGACAGCCCGTTCCGTCAGGTGGGTCCGGTGGATTTCTACCCGACTTCCTACGTTTACGACCCGAACGGCGAAATCGTCATGTTCATCCCGGGGCAGGTCCGCATGAACAAGGTGCTCGCCTTCATGGACGAGTACAAGGCCAAGAATACCCAGTTGGCGGGAAGCAAGGCCGAATACGAAGCCGCCTCCCCGATCAAGGAAGTGACCTATAACAAGCCGGCCGCCGCGCAATCCGAGTCCGTGAAGACGGCTCCGGTCGCCAACAAGGGCAAGGCCCAGAGCGCACCCTCCAATCGGTCGAAAACCGTGACTTACTGAGTGATTTCGGTTTGACCTGACGCGCGCATTACTGACATAATCGCGCTCCTTTTTTTGGGTCGGTAGCTCAGTTGGTAGAGCAGCGGACTTTTAATCCGTTGGTCGCGAGTTCGAGTCTCGCCCGACCCACCAAGGGTTGTTAGCTCAGCTGGTAGAGCAGCGGACTCTTAATCCGTAGGTCGACAGTTCGAATCTGTCACAACCCACCAGTAGCGAGGGGTTTGGCCTGTGCCAAACCCCTTTTTGTTTCTTGCGCCGAATCGGCTTCAGCTTGACCGGATGAGACGCAATCGCTAGTGTTCAACCCTTTCTGAAGAGTAAGAACATCTCGCCATGGCTGACATGGAATTGACTGGTGCCGAAATCCTCGTTAGCTGTCTGCGCGACGAAGGTGTCAAGCATGTCTTCGGGTATCCGGGCGGCGCGGTACTCAACATCTACGACGAAATCTACAAGCAGAAGGATTTCGAACATATCCTGGTTCGCCATGAGCAGGCGGCCGTTCATGCGGCGGATGCCTATGCCCGCTGCACCGGGCAGGTCGGCGTGGCCATCGTGACCTCGGGGCCGGGCGCGACCAACGCGGTGACGGGCATCGCCACCGCCTACATGGATTCCATTCCCATGGTGGTGATCACCGGTCAAGTGCCCACCGCCGCCATCGGCCAGGATGCCTTCCAGGAAGTCGACACGGTGGGCATCACCCGTCCCTGCGTGAAGCACAACTTCCTGGTGAAGGATGTGCGCGAGCTGGCGTCCACCATCAAGAAGGCCTTCTACATCGCCGCCACCGGCCGTCCCGGTCCCGTGGTGGTGGACGTGCCCAAGGACATCACCCAGCACAAGTGGGCTTACGAGTATCCGAAGAGCGTGACCATGCGCTCCTACAACCCCACCAGCAAAGGCCACGCCGGGCAGATCAAGAAGGCGGCCCAGATGCTGTTGGAAGCCAAGCGGCCGATGATCTACACGGGCGGCGGCGTGGTTCTGGGCAACGCGGCGCAGCAGGTCACCGAATTGGTGCGCCTGCTGGGGTTCCCCATCACCAGCACGCTCATGGGCTTGGGCGGCTACCCTTCCCCCGATCCCATGTTCCTGGGCATGCTGGGCATGCACGGCACCATCGAGGCCAACATGGCCATGCAGCACTGCGACGTGCTGCTCGCCGTCGGCGCGCGCTTCGACGACCGGGTGGTGGGCAATCCCAAGCATTTCGCCAAGGAAGCCCATCGCATCATCCATATCGATGTGGACCCGTCCTCCATTTCCAAGCGTGTGCGCGTGGATGTGCCCATCGTCGGCGAAGTCGGTCAGGTTCTGGACGAGATCATCAAACTCATCAAGGCGGGCCAGGAAAAACCTGACGAGCAGGCGATCAAGGCCTGGTGGGCGCAGATCGAATTGTGGCGTTCCCAGGATTGCCTCAAGTACGACCGCGCCGCCTCGGTGATCAAGCCCCAGTTCGTGGTGGAGAAGCTCTACGAGGTCACCCGGGGCGACGCCTACGTGACATCCGACGTGGGCCAGCACCAGATGTGGGCGGCCCAGTACTACAAGTTCGCCAAGCCGCGCCGCTGGATCAACTCCGGTGGCCTGGGCACCATGGGCTTCGGCCTGCCGGCGGCCATGGGCGTGCAGATGGCCCATCCCGACGCGGCGGTGGCCTGCATCACCGGCGAGGGCAGCATCCAGATGAATATCCAGGAGTTGTCCACCTGCAAGGAATGGAAACTGCCCCTGAAGATCATCCTGCTCAACAACGGCTACCTGGGCATGGTTCGCCAGTGGCAGGAGTTCTTCTACGAGGAGCGCTACGCCGAGTCCTATATGACCTCGCTGCCGGACTTCGTGAAGCTGGCCGAGGCTTACGGCCATGTCGGCATGACCATCGAGAAGCCCGAGGATGTGGAGCCCGCCCTGCGCGACGCCTTCGGCAAGCACAAGGACCGGCTGGTGTTTCTGAATTTCCTCACGGACCCGCGCGAGAACGTGTTCCCCATGATTCCCGCCGGCAAGGGGCTGTCCGAGATGATTCTGGTTTGAGGGAAACACAATGAGACACATAATTTCCCTGCTGATGGAAAACGAAGCCGGCGCCCTGTCCCGCGTCTCCGGCCTGTTCTCCGCGCGCGGCTACAACATCGAATCCCTCACCGTCGCCCCCACCGAGGATGCCACTCTGTCGCGCATGACCATCGTCACGCGCGGCTCGGACGATGTCATCGAGCAGATCACCAAGCAACTCAACAAGCTGATCGACATCGTCAAGGTGCAGGATCTGAGCGACGGCAGCCACATCGAGCGCGAACTGATGCTGGTGAAGGTGCGCGCCACCGGCGAGATGCGCGAGGAAATGAAGCGCATGGCCGACATCTTCCGCGGCCGCATCCTGGACGTCTCGGACAAGACCTACACCATCGAACTGACCGGGCCCGGCACCAAGCTGGACGCCTTCCTGGCCGCCCTGGACCCCGCCGCCATTCTGGAAACCGTGCGTACCGGCGCCTCGGGCATCGGCCGCGGCGACCGAATCATGAAAATCTGACGAATTACCGCTACTCGCGCGAAAGGACATGACATGAAGGTTTACTACGAAAAAGATTGCGATCTCTCCCTGATCAAGAAAAAGAAGGTCGCCATCGTCGGTTACGGTTCCCAGGGCCACGCCCATGCCAACAACCTCAAGGATTCCGGCGTCAAGGTCACCGTCGGTCTGCGCAAGGACGGTGCTTCCTGGAGCAAGGCCAAGGCCGCCGGCCTGACCGTCAAGGAAGTCGGCGCCGCCGTGAAGGACGCCGACGTGGTCATGATCCTGGTGCCGGACGAGCAGCAGCCCGGCGTCTACCACGACGAGGTCGAGCCCAACATCAAGAAGGGCGCGACCCTGTGCTTCGCCCACGGCTTCAACATCCACTACAACCAGATCGTGCCGCGCGCCGACCTGGACGTGATCATGATCGCCCCCAAGGGCCCCGGCCACACCGTGCGCTCCACCTATCTGCAGGGCGGCGGCGTGCCTTCCCTGATCGCCGTGTACCAGGACAAGTCCGGCAAGGCCAAGGACATCGCCCTGGCCTACGCCGCGGCTAACGGCGGCGCCCGCGCCGGTGTCATCGAGACCAACTTCCGCGAGGAGACCGAGACCGACCTGTTCGGCGAGCAGGCCGTGCTGTGCGGCGGCGCGGTGGAACTGGTGAAGATGGGCTTCGAGACCCTGACCGAAGCCGGTTACGCGCCCGAGATGGCCTATTTCGAGTGTCTGCACGAACTGAAGCTGATCGTCGACCTGATCTACGAGGGCGGCATCGCCAACATGAACTACTCCATCTCCAACAACGCGGAGTACGGCGAGTACGTGACCGGCCCCGCCGTCATCAACGAACAGTCCCGCGTCGCCATGCGCCAGGCCCTGAAGAACATCCAGAACGGCGACTACGCGAAGCGCTTCATCCTCGAGGGCAAGACCAACTATCCCGAGATGACCGCCCGCCGCCGCTTGAACGCCGAGCATCCCATCGAGATCGTCGGCGAGAAGCTGCGCGACATGATGCCCTGGATCAAGGCCAACAAGCTGGTGGACAAGAGCCGCAACTGATGCGCCCGGTGGCGGGCGGCAAGTCGCCGCCCGCCACCCCGCGCCTCGCTCCCATGTGCATCGGTATGGCTCCTCCTCCCAAAGCCCCCTGGCCCCATCCTCTCGTCGCCCGCGAGGGATGGCCTTTTCTCGCGATCTCCCTGGTCGCCGCCGGCGCGGTCACCTGGCTTGCCGGCTGGGGCTGGGGCGCGCCGCTGTGGATCATCGCCTTGTTCGTGTTGCAGTTCTTCCGCGACCCGGCCCGCATCGTCCCCATCGGCGAGGGGCTGGTGCTTTCTCCCGCGGACGGCCGCATCGTCGCCGTGGAGAAAACCGAGGATCCCTGGCTCAAGCGCGAAGCGCTGAAGATCAGCGTGTTCATGAACGTGTTCAATGTCCACTCCAACCGGGCGCCGGTGGATGGCGTGGTCAAGGGCCGCTGGTACAACCCGGGCAAGTTCGTCAACGCCGATCTGGCCAAGGCTTCCACCGAGAACGAGCGCAACGCGGTGTGGTTCCAGACGCCGGACGGCAAGGACGTCACCAGCGTGCAGGTGGCCGGCCTGATCGCCCGCCGCATCCTTTGCTATGTGGAGCCCGGTGCCCAATTGCAGCGCGGGCAGCGTTACGGCTTCATCCGCTTTGGTTCCCGGGTGGACGTCTACCTGCCCACCGACGCCCAGCCGCGCGTGGCCCTGGGTGACAAGGTGAGCGCGGCCAGCGACGTGCTGGCGCAGCTTTGAGCGAAGACATGCAAGAACCGGCGGCCGAACACGAACCGGGGCCGGAGGAATCCGCCGTGGAAGTCCCCGCCAAGCCGACCCGGCGCGGCATCTACCTGCTGCCCAATCTGTTCACCACCGGCGCCCTGTTCGCCGGCTTCTTCGCCATCGTCCAGGGCATGAACGGCCATTTCGAGCAGGCCGCCGTGGCCATCTTCGTGGCCATGATCCTGGACGGCCTGGACGGCCGCGTGGCGCGCCTGACCAATACCCAGAGCGCCTTCGGCGCGGAATACGACTCCCTGTCCGACATGGTGTCCTTCGGTGTGGCGCCCGCGCTGGTGATGTACAGCTTCGCCCTGAAGGATCTGGGCAAGCTGGGCTGGATCGCCGCCTTCGTCTATTGCGTCGGCGCGGCATTGCGTCTGGCCCGCTTCAACACCATGATCGCGGTCCAGGACAAGCGCTGGTTCATGGGCCTGCCCAGCCCCGCCGCCGCGACCCTCGCGGCGGGCTTCATCTGGGTCATGGTGGACAACCATATCCAGGGCATGGAAGTGCGCTGGCTGGCCTGGGCCATCACCCTGTTCGCCGGCATCACCATGATCACCAACTTCCGCTTCTACAGCGGTAAGGACATCAATCTCAAACGCAGCGTGCCCTTCGTGGTCATCGTGCTGGTGGCCCTCGCTTTCAGCCTGGTTTCCGTCGATCCGCCCATCGTGTTGTTCCTGCTGCTGCTGGCCTATGGCCTGTCGGGCTACGTCTATTGGTTCAGGCAACGCATTGCGCGCAAGCGCACGGATGCCCCGCCGGGTGCCGAATAGCCGCCGCGCCATGGGGCCCGCTTGCCGCAGCCTTCCCAAGGGCTGAATCTCCCTCCCCCTCGGTATACAGTATTGTTTTTTCCTGACCGCCCCAGGCTGGGGGCGTGAGCCTTCGGAGCCCGTCATGACAGACAGATTGATCATTTTCGATACCACCCTGCGCGACGGCGAACAGAGTCCCGGCGCCGCCATGACCAAGGACGAGAAGCTGCGCATCGCGCGGCAATTGGAGCGCCTGGGCGTGGACGTGATCGAGGCGGGTTTCGCCGCCGCCAGTCCGGGCGACGCGGAGGCCATCAAGAGCATCGCCGGCGTCATCAAGAATTCCACCGTGTGTTCCCTCGCCCGCGCCAACGAACGGGACGTGCGCGCGGCGGGCGAGGCCATCGCGCCGGCCGCTTCGGGGCGCATCCACACCTTCATCGCCACCAGTCCCATCCACATGGAGAAGAAGCTGCGCATGCAGCCGGACCAGGTGGTGGAAGCGGCGGTCAAGGCGGTGAAGATGGCCCTGGAATACACCGACAACGTGGAGTTCTCCGCCGAGGACGCGGTGCGCTCCGAGATGGATTTCCTGTGCCGCGTCTTCGAGGCTGTCATCCAGGCCGGCGCCAAGACCCTCAACGTGCCGGATACCGTGGGTTACAGCATCCCCGCCCTGTGGGGCGAGCGCATCCGCGAACTGATCGAGCGGGTGCCCAATTCGGACAAGGTGATCTGGTCCACCCACTGCCACAACGACCTGGGCATGGCGGTGGCCAACTCCCTCGCCGCCGTCATGAACGGCGCGCGCCAGGTGGAGTGCACCATCAACGGCCTGGGCGAGCGGGCCGGCAACGCATCCCTCGAAGAGGTCGTCATGGCGGTGAAAACGCGCCGGGACGTGTTCGGCTGCGATTCCCGCATCGATACCGCCCAGATCGTGCCCACTTCCCGCCTGGTGTCCCAGGTCACCGGCTATCCGGTGCAGCCCAACAAGGCCATCGTCGGCGCCAACGCCTTTTCCCACGAGTCGGGCATCCACCAGGACGGCGTGCTCAAGCATCGGGAGACCTACGAGATCATGCGCGCCGAGGACGTGGGCTGGGGCGCCAACAAACTGACCCTGGGCAAGTTGTCCGGGCGCAACGCCTTCCGCAGCCGCCTGCACGAATTGGGCATCGTCCTGGAAAGCGAGGAAGCCCTGAATGCCGCGTTCTCCCGTTTCAAGGCCCTGGCCGACAAGAAGCGGGAAATCTTCGACGAGGATCTGCAGGCCCTGGTGGCGGTGGACGCCAACCTGGATTCCTGCGACCGCTTCAAGCTGGTTTCCCTGAAGGTGTGCTCCGAGACCGGCGAGACACCCCACGCCTTCGTCGTCCTGTCCGACGGCGGCATGGAGCTCAAGGCCGACGAGACCGGCGGCGGGCCGGTGGACGCCTCGTTCCGGGCCATCGAGAAGATGGTGGGGAGTGGTTCGACTCTGCTGCTCTACTCGGTGAACAACATCACCACCGGCACCGACGCCCAGGGCGAGGTCACCGTGCGCCTGAGCCGCAACGGCCGCATCGTCAACGGCCAGGGCGCGAACACGGACATCGTCATCGCCTCGGCGAAGGCCTACCTGAATGCCCTGAACAAGCTGTACGGCGCGGAGGAGCGGGCGCATCCCCAGGTCTGAGATCGCGCGGGCGTCGCAAATAGAAACGGGCGGCCTTGGCCGCCCGTTTCGCATGGTGACGCGCTGATTATTGATCGCCGTGCAGGCAGGGGATCTGGCCGTTGTTATCGCTGATCGAGGCGGGCACCTTCCAGAACCACATCTGCCACATGGAGATGGCCCACATGGTGGCGAAGGCCATGCCCATGAACGCGCCGGAGATGATCACCATCCAGGCGAAGCCTTCCCACACCTTGGTCAGGTACCAGGAGGCCACGTCGGTGATCAGCGTCATGAAGGGAATGGCGATGACCAGACACTTGAGCCAGGTGGGGCGCACATAGGCGTGGCTGAAAATGAAGCCGACGATGAAGAAGATGAAGGTGATGGAGAACAGGTGGATGTGGGACACGCGCACCAGGGTGGGAATGGTCATGCCCTCGTCCTTGGCGGTCACCTTGGCGACGCCTGCGTAGGCGGTCAGGTTGGGCAGGTGGGGGTTCGCTTCCGGGTTGTGGCAGGCGATGCAGTGTTCCTGCAGGATGGGGTTGATCTTGGCCTCGAAATCTTCTTGTTTCGCGCCCGCGTGCAGCCAGTCGAAGATGACCTGGCGCTTCTCGGCGGGCAGCATGTCCTGCATGGGGCCGCGCAGCGCGGTTTCCAGCTTGGTGCCTTCCTTGTTGCCGCTGTAGGCGATCATCAGATCCTTGCCGGACAGCATGGGGTCGCCGTCCTTGCCCGCGTGGGATTCCCAGACCTGGAACATGGCCATGAGGTAACCGACGCCAAACACCAGCAACACCATGGTGAACAGCACCCGGAGCGACATGGGCAGGAATTTGAAATGCGTGAAATTCAACTTGGTCATGGCAATACCCTTGAGGCTAAAGTGGAATATCAGGGGATTCTAATGCAATGGCGGGCATGATAGTCCTACCAGTATTTAGGACATTGATATCGGTCAACGTGGTTCAGACTTGAGGGCGCGGTGGGTTGCGGGCATACAACGCGGTCGCGGTGAAGAATATCAGGGCCAAGACGATCTCCAGGATGGCCAGCCGGCTGGACAGTCCGCTGTCGGACCAAGCCCGCACCACCCCTTCCGTGAAGTACAGCCAGATCAGCAGAGTGGACCAGCGATAGGTGTAGACCTTGCCGTGCAGGATGCCGAACAGGGGCGCCAGCAGCGGCAATACCTTCAGGACCAGCAAAGTGCCGCCTGGGCGCTGGGGGGCCAGCCACAGCTCCCAGGCCACGCTCAGGAAGATAAGGCCGATCAGGCTGGCGGACGCGGTGTTCCGCAAGGCGGCCGGCTTCAAGTCCGCGCCGCCTGGGCCAGGGCGACCAGGGCCTGGCGCGCCGCCTGGGCGTCGGTGACGGGCGCGTCGAACGCGAAGCGCAGCACGTTGCCGTCGGCGCGCACATCGAAACCGTCCGGGTCGATGCCCACCATCTCCGCCAGCGCCGCTTCCACGCCGTGGACATGCCGGCAGTAAGCGCGCAGGTTCTCGCCGTGATCCTTATTCATGTGTTCCAGGATGCCGCTTTCCTGTTCCGCCAGGGGGGAGGGTGCCAGCAGGTAGTTCGCGGGCTCCACCCAATGGATCTTGCCGAAGCCGCCGATGTAGCGGACGCGCACCGGCTCGATGCGGTAGAAGCTGAAGTCGTGCATGGCGAAATAGCTTTCCGCCTGGGGATGGAAGCGCAGGTAGCGCGGCCCCAGTTCCGACTTGTCCGCCAGGCGCGCCGCCTTGCCCAGGATCGTCACCCGGCCGGTGACCTGCATGTCCGGACTGTAGGGCTGGACAATGAGGGACACGCGCGCATCCGCGTCGATATTCTTGGTGTGCTCCGCCAGGGTGGAGATCAGGATCACCGGGCAGCCCGCGTGGTCCAGGATGAAGGGCGCCACCGAGCCGAAGGGAAAGCCTTCCACGCGCTTGGATAGCGTCGACAGCACGCCACTGTGCTGGGCCCGGGTGAAGCGGCGGGCTTCGTCGCCGCTGTTCTTGCCTTCCTCGCTCATGTCGCCAACCTCGCCGCGATTTCCGCCAGGCGCTTGCCCTGGGCGAAGGCCAGCTTGCGCTCCTCGTCCGTCACCGGCCGGCGCCCGTCCGGCCCGGCCCAATGGCTGGCGCCGTAGGGCGTGCCGCCGGAGCTGGTCAGATTGAGTTCCGGATTGGTGTAGGGCAGGCCGACGATGACCATGCCGTGATGCAGCAGGGGCGTCATCATGGACATCAGCGTGGCTTCCTGGCCGCCGTGCAGGCTGGCGGTGGAGGTGAACACGCAGGCCGGCTTGTCCACCAGGTCGCCGTTCAGCCAGAGGCCGGAGGTGCCGTCCCAGAAATGTTTCATGGCCGCCGCCATGTTGCCGAAGCGGGTGGGCGAGCCTACCGCGACGCCCACGCATTCGCGCAGGTCGTCGTGGCCGGCGAAGGGGGCGCCTTCATCCGGCACCAGCTTCGCGGGGGCGTCGCTTTCCGTCATCACCTTGGGCACCGTGCGCACCCGCGCGCGCATGCCCGGCACCGATTCAACGCCGTGGGCCAGGTGCTGGGCCAGTTGCCGCACCGAACCGTGCAGGCTGTAGTAGAGAACCAGGATTTCCTTCATCGCGAACCTTTCCAGAAGGCCGCCATGATAACGCGCCGGGCCGTTCTCATATGGCAGTGCACAACGGTTTGCCGGAGAATGCGCTTCTCAGAGCGAGAGGAGACAACAGCCATGAACCTGCACGAATATCAGGCCAAGGCCGTGCTGCGCGACTACGGCGTTCCCACGCCCCGGGGCGTGGTGGTGAGCGAGGCCGGCCAGTGCGCCGCGGCGGCAGCCGAACTGGGCGGTTCCGCCTGGGTGGCCAAGGCCCAGATCCACGCGGGCGGACGCGGCAAGGCGGGGGGCGTCAAGCTGGTCCGCTCCGCCGACGAACTCGCCGCCGTCGCCGGCCAGTTGCTGGGCTCCCGCCTCACCACCTACCAGAACGCGCCAGACGGCCAGCCGGTGAGCCAGTTGCTCATCGAGGAAACCCTGCCCATTGCCCGCGAGCTGTATCTCTCCATCACCGTGGACCGGGCCGCCGAGCGCATCGGCTTCGTCGCCTCCGCCGCCGGCGGCATGGAGATCGAGGAAGTGGCCCGCAGCGAGCCGGAGAAGATCCTCAAGGAATGGGTCAACCCGGTCACCGGCTTCATGGACTACCAGGGCCGCAACCTGGCCTTTGGCCTGGGCCTGGAGGGCGAGCAGATCGGCGCCTTCGTGAAGATGGCGAAGACGCTGTACAAGGTGTTCCTGGAAAAGGATCTGGCCCTGCTGGAGATCAATCCGCTCGTCGTCACCACGGACGGCAAGCTCTTGCCCCTGGACTGCAAGATGGGCGTGGAGGACAACGCCCTCTACCGCCAGAAGGCCCTGGCCGAGATCGCCGACGAGACCCAGATCGACCCCAAGGAGGCCGAGGCCCACGCCCACGAGGTGAACTACATCGCCCTCAACGGCAACATCGGCTGCATGGTGAACGGCGCCGGTCTCGCCATGGCCACCATGGACCTGATCAAGCTGTCCGGCGGCATGCCCGCCAACTTCCTGGACGTGGGCGGCGGCGCCACCGCCGCCACCGTGGCCCAGTCCTTCAAGATCATCCTGGCCGACCCCAACGTGAAGGCGGTGCTGATCAACATCTTCGGCGGCATCATGCGCTGCGACGTGATCGCCCAGGGCGTCATCGACGCGGTCAAGGAGGTGGGGGTCACCATCCCCGTGGTGGTGCGCCTAGAAGGCACCAACGTGGACCTGGGCCGCAAGATGCTGGCCGAATCCGGACTCGCCATCCAGGCCAGCGATGACTTGAACGCGGCGGCCAGGATGGCGGTGGCCGCCGTGGGAGGGAACTGACATGAGCATCCTGGTCAACAAATCCACCAAGGTCATCTGCCAGGGTTTCACCGGCAAGCAGGGCACCTTCCATTCCGAGCAGGCCATCGCCTATGGGACGCGGATGGTGGGCGGCGTCACCCCGGGCAAGGGTGGCCAGTCCCATCTGAATCTCCCAGTGTTCAACACGGTAAAGGACGCGGTGCTGGGCACCGGCGCCGACGCCTCGGTCATCTACGTGCCCGCCGCCTACGCGGCGGACGGCATCCTGGAGGCGGCGGAGGCGGGCATCAAGGTGGTGGTGTGCATCACCGAGGGCATTCCGGTGCGCGACATGATCAACGTGAAGGCGGCCGTCCGGGCCAACGGCGCGGTGCTGATCGGCCCCAACTGCCCGGGCGTCATCACCCCGGACGAATGCAAGATCGGCATCATGCCCGGCTTCATCCACAAGAAGGGCAAGGTGGGCATCGTCTCCCGCTCCGGCACCCTGACCTACGAGGCGGTGTACCAGACCACGAAGCTGGGCCTGGGCCAGAGCACCTGCGTCGGTATCGGTGGCGACCCCATCAAAGGTCTGGATTTCATCGACTGCCTGACGATGTTCCAGGCCGACCCGGAGACCGAGGCCATCATCATGGTGGGCGAGATCGGCGGCAGCCGGGAAGAGGAGGCGGCCGAGTACATCAAGGCGAGTGTGACCAAACCCGTCGCTGGATACATCGCCGGGGTTACCGCGCCCCCCGGCAAGCGCATGGGCCATGCCGGCGCCATCATCGCCGGCGGCAAGGGCACGGCGGCGGAGAAGATCGCCGCCCTGGAGGCGGCGGGCGTGGTGGTGGCGAAGAGCCCGGCGGGATTGGGCGAGGCTTGCGCGGAAGCGATCGCCCGCAAGGCCTGAGGCGCGCAAAGCATGAAAAAGGCCGGGCATGCCCGGCCTTTTTCATGGGCGGAGGCGTTGCTCAGTCGAACAGGCCTTTCAGCTTCTTCTTGAGTTGGTCGGTTTTGCTTTCCTTCTTCTCCGGCTCGGCCGGGGTCGCGGGTGTCGCGGTCGCGGCGGGAGCGGGGTAGGCGATGGCCTTGGCCTTTTCCTCGGCCGCCTTGCGCGCGGCTTCCTCCTCGGCGGCCTTCTTGGCGTTCCAGGGCTGGCCGTCGGCGCCCAGCTTGATGCCCTCGATCAGCAGGGTGATGTCCACGTCGTCGCCCACCGGGCCGGTGGGGGTGTACTTGGTGATGCCGAACTCGGAGCGCTTGATGCGGGTGGTGGCCTTGAAGCCGGCGCGCATGCCGCCCCAGGGGTCGGGGCCGATGCCCAGGATCTGGTAGTCCAGGGTCACCGGCTTGGTGACGCCGTGCAGGGTGAGCTGACCGGTCATGGTGCCCTTGTCGGCGCTGGCGGGGGCCACGGCGGTGGAGGTGAACTTCATCTCCGGATAGTCGCGCGCGTCCAGGAACTCGTCGGTCAGCACGTGCACGTCCCGGCGCAGGTGGCTGGAATTCAGGCTGTAGATGCTGATGGTGGCGTCCACCGAGGATTTCGCGATGTTCGCGGTGTCCAGTTGGACCTTGCCCTTGATGTCCCAGAAGGTGCCGCTGGTGTGGGCCACCACGTGGCGCAGCTCCCAGTTCGCGAAGCTGTGGGTGGGGTCGATGTTGAAGGTTTCCAGTTCGGCGCGGGCCGGCAGGGCGGCGGCCAAACCCAGGCTCAGGGCGAGCAGGGCGATGCGGTGCGAGGTCTTCATGGGGTCTCCTGTTGTTGGTTGGGGCGGCAGCCATGGACAAGATATCGGGGCGGAAATTCCCATGGCTGGCGTGAGGGGCGTTATAGCACTACCCTTCGCAACCACGTGTGACATCCCGCACCGCCGATGACCCGCATCGATTTCTATTTCAACGCCCCCGGCAAGGCCGAGGTGGCGCGCAAACTGGCCAACAAGACCTTCCAGACCGGCCAGCAGGCCCTGGTCTATACCCGGCAGCCGGCCAAGGGCCAGGAACTGGATACCCTGTTCTGGACCGCCCAGCAACTCTCCTTCCTGCCCCATGTGCGTTGCGGCCACGCGCTCGCGCGGGAAACCCCCATCCTGATCGGCGACAACCCGGACGAACTGTCCAGCGCCGACGTGCTGATCAACCTGGAGGATGAGACACCGGCTTTCTTCAGCCGCTTCGCCCGGGTCATGGAGATCGTCACCACGGACCTGGAGGACAGGGAACATGCCCGCGCCCGATTGCGTTTCTTCAAGGAACGGGGCTATCAGGTCGATACCCATGACCTGACGGCGACGAAATAGGTGGACGGCACATGAACGTGGTGGCCAATGAGCGATGAAAACCCCGATCTGTTCGGCAAGATCGACGCCCTGCTCGGCAAGCGGGCGCCCGACGCCCTGCTCGACAAGGGCCTGGAGTTCGAGGATTTCCCGCTGCTGACCGAAGTGGTCGATGCGGGGGGCGATGCCCGCGTGGAAGCCGAGCGCCGCGCCCAGGAGCGCCGGCAAAACGAGCGGCGCGAGATCGACCGGCGCCTGGGCGACCGGCGCCAGGACGGACGCCGGGCGGGTGACCGCCGGCCGGCCGAGCCGCCGCCACTGCCCGGCGACATGGGCGCGGAGATGGAACGTCTGGTGGCGGCGATGGAACAGCGCCTCACGGACATGTTCATCCGCCAGCAGTTGCGCATGGAGGAAGCCGTGCGCAAGGCGATTCGGGACGAGGTGGGCAAACAAATGGACAAACAAATGGGCAATCAGCGGGGGGGGGAATCGTGAGCTTCGCTGCGGCCGGGACGGGCCAGCCCGTATAATTTCGCCAAATTCACCCCAAGGCGCGGCGCGGCAACGTACCGCGTCTTTGCTTTATCGGAACGCATATGGAACTCGCCAAATCCTTCGAGCCCCACGACATCGAGAAACGCTGGTACGCCCACTGGGAAGGCGCCGGCTACTACGGCATGGGCCGGGAGGAGAACAAACCCTTCTATTGCATCCTGCTGCCGCCGCCCAACGTCACCGGCACCCTGCACATGGGCCACGCCTTCCAGCACGGCCTCATGGACGCCCTGACCCGCTACCACCGCATGCGCGGCGACAACACCCTGTGGCAGCCGGGCACCGACCATGCCGGCATCGCCACCCAGATCGTGGTGGAGCGCCAGTTGGACGCCCAGAAGGTGAGCCGCCACGACCTGGGCCGGGAGAAGTTCCTGGAGAAGGTCTGGGAATGGAAGGAGCACTCCGGCTCCACCATCACCCGCCAGATGCGCCGCCTGGGCACCTCGCCAGACTGGTCGCGGGAACGCTTCACCATGGACGAGGGCCTGTCCACCGCCGTCACCGAGGTGTTCGTGCGCCTCTACAACGAGGGTCTCATCTACCGCGGCAAGCGCCTGGTGAACTGGGATCCGGTATTGCAGACCGCCGTGTCGGACCTGGAAGTGGTGAGCGAGGAGGAGGACGGTTTCATCTGGGAGATCAGCTACCCGCTAGAAGATGGATCGGGCCATCTCACCGTCGCCACCACCCGGCCGGAAACCCTGCTGGGCGACACCGCCGTCGCCGTGAACCCGGCCGACGAGCGCTATACCCACCTGATCGGCAAGAGCGTGCGCCTGCCGGTGGCGGAGCGCACCATCCCCATCATCGCCGACGACTACGTGGACCGGGAGTTCGGCACCGGCGTGGTGAAGATCACCCCCGCCCACGATTTCAACGACTGGCAGGTGGGCCAGCGCCACAAGCTCGCCGCCCTCAACGTGATGACCCTGGATGCGAAGATGAACGACCTCGCGCCCGCCGAATACCAGGGCCTGGACCGTTACGTCGCGCGCCAGAAGATGCTCGACGAGCTGCAGGCGAAGGGCCTGCTGGTCTCGGCCAAGCCCCATAAGCTGCAGATTCCGCGCGGCGACCGCACCCACGCGGTGATCGAACCCATGCTCACCGACCAGTGGTTCATGAGCATGGAAGGCCTGGCGAAGCAGGCCCTGGGCGTGGTGGATTCGGGCGAGCTGCGTTTCGTGCCGGAGAACTGGACCACCACCTACCGCCAGTGGCTGGAGAACATCCAGGACTGGTGCGTCTCGCGCCAGCTCTGGTGGGGACACCGCATTCCCGCCTGGTACGACGAGGACGGCAACGTCTACGTGGCGAAGGATGAGGCCGAGGCGAAAAAGCAGGCCGCCGGCCGGGCGATCGTCCGCGACGAGGACGTGCTGGACACCTGGTTCTCCTCCGCCCTGTGGCCCTTTTCCACCCTGGGCTGGCCGCAAGACACCTGGGAGCTGAAGCACTACCTGCCCACCAGCGTGCTGGTCACCGGCTTCGACATCATCTTCTTCTGGGTCGCGCGCATGGTCATGATGACCCTGCACTTCACCGGCAAGGTGCCGTTCCGGGACGTCTACGTCACCGGCCTGGTGCGCGACGCCCACGGCAACAAGATGTCCAAGTCCAAGGGCAACGTGCTGGACCCCATCGACCTGATCGACGGCATCAGCCTGGACGATCTGGTGGCGAAGCGCACCACCGGCCTGATGAACCCCAAGCAGGCCCAGGCCATCGAGAAGGCCACGCGCAAGGAGTTCGCCGACGGCATCGCCAGCTTCGGCACCGACGCCCTGCGCTTCACCTTCGCGTCCCTGGCCACCCACGGCCGCGACATCAAGTTCGACATGGCCCGCTGCGAGGGCTACCGCAACTTCTGCAACAAGCTCTGGAACGCCAGCCGCTTCGTGCTGATGAACTGCGCGGAGCAGGAGATCGCGGCCGGCGAGACCAGCTTCGTCGACCGCTGGATCCTCGGCCGCCTCGACCAGGCGGTCGCGGAAGTGCGCGCCGGCTTCGATCAGTACCGCTTCGACATGGCCGCGCGCGCGGTCTACGAATTCGTCTGGGACGAGTATTGCGACTGGTATCTGGAACTCGCCAAGGTGCAGATCGCCCGGGGCGGCGCGGTGGCGGCGAGCACCCGGCATACCCTGCTGACGGTGCTGGAGACCCTGCTGCGCTTGGCCCACCCCATCATTCCCTTCATCACCGAGGAACTCTGGCAGGCGGTCGCGCCCCTGGCCGGAAAAGCGGGTGCCAGCATCATGCTGGCCACGTATCCGGAAACCGATCCGGGCCGGCTGGACGCGGGCGCCCTGGCGGAAATGGCGAAATTGAAGGATCTGGTCAACGCCACCCGCAACCTGCGCGGCGAGATGAACCTTTCCCCGGCCCAGAAAGTGCCGCTGTATGTGGAGGGCGAAGCGGAAGCCGCCCACCGCTACGCGCCCTACCTGCGCACCCTCGCCCGGCTCGCGGAAGTCGAGGTGGTGTCCGCCCTGCCCGAGGGCGACGCCCCCGTGGCCATCGTCGGCGACTGGCGCGTGATGCTGCACATCGAGATCGACCGGGACGCGGAAATCGCCCGTCTCGACAAGGAGATCGCCCGCCTCGGCGGAGAAATCGCCAAGGCCAAGGGTAAGCTGTCCAATGCCAGTTTCGTCGACAAGGCGCCCGCGGCGGTGGTGGAGCAGGAACACAAGCGTCTCGCGGATTTCACCGCGACGCTGGAGAAGCTGCGCGCCCAGCGCGCCAAACTGGGGTAGTCAGCGAGAGGAGTCGCATGGCCAGGCACCGCGTCAAACCCACCCGCAATACCTGGACCGAGCTGCGCGCCACGCTCGAAAACCGGCATTTCTGGGTGTTGATGGGATGGAGCTCGCTGATCATCGGCGTCGGCGGCGCGCTGCTCTGGCTGGCCGTCAAGAACTGGGACTCCGCCATGAGCCTGAAAGCCGTGGAATGCCGGCGCTGGGGCAACACGGACTACAACATCCTGGCCATCGCCATGCTCGCCCCCTTCTTCGTCATCAGCGTGCTGGGCGCGATCAGCGAGCTCTGGCACAACCTGGAACGCCGCCACAAGCACATCACCACCCATTGGCGCCCCATGGTCGTGTTCACGACCTTCGTTTTTCTGCTGGGCGCGCTGATCCTGACCATCCTGCACTGCTGAGCCGATCCCGAACCGAGGGCGGTCGGGGTGTCCGCCACCCCTCAGATTGACCCAGTCTATTCGTACATAAGAACTTTCGATTACTCCAATATCGCGATGGGCGGGTCTTTAAAGGTAACATTCGCGTCTATTTGGCCGGGTCGCGGTAGCTCGCCCGGTCTCGCGAAATCCCTGAAGTCTTCACCCATCGGAGGCGATACATGACGTCTGTAGTGGCGACCAACCAGACCATTCTGGTCGTGGGCGGCGGCATCTCGGGCATGACAGCCGCGCTCGAAGCGGCCGAAACCGGGAAGCAAGTCGTGCTGGTGGAGAAGAACCCGTACCTGGGCGGCCGTACCGTTCAGCTCTACCGGTACTTCCCCAAGATGTGCCATCCCACCTGCGGCCTGGAAATCAACCTGCGCCGCCTCAAGGCCAACCCCCGCATCCAGGTGCTGACCCTGGCGGAAGTGACCGGCATCTCCGGTGAGAAGGGCGCCTACAGCGTCTCCGTCAAGCTCAAGCCGCGCTACGTGAACGCCAATTGCACCGCCTGCGGCGAGTGCGGCAAGGCGGTCGAGGGCGAGATCGCCGACGAGTTCAACTACAACCTGGGCAAGATCAAGGCGGCCTATCTGCCGTCCAGCATGGCCTATCCCCAGCGCTACGTGATCGACCCGTCCATCATCGGCACCGCCGACGCCGACAAGGCCAAGGCCGCCTGCAAGTACGACGCGGTGAACCTGGACGACAAGGAAGAAGTCATCAGCCTGTCCGCCGGCGCCATCGTCTGGGCCACCGGCTGGCAGCCCTACGACGCCTCCAAGATCGTCTACTACGGCTACGACCGCTTCCCCAACGTCATCACCAACGTGGAATTCGAGCGTCTGGCCGACCCGCACGGTCCCACCGGCGGCAAGATCCTGCGTCCGTCCGACGGCAAGGAAGCCAAGAATATCGCCTTCATCCAGTGCGCCGGTTCCCGCGACGAGAACCACCTGCGCCACTGCTCCCGCTTCTGCTGCATGGCTTCGCTGAAGCAGACCCACTATGTGCAGGAAGCCTACGGCGACGAAGGCAAGTCCACCATCTACTACATCGACATCCGCGCCATCGATCGCTTCGAGGACTTCTACCAGAAGGTGAAGGCCAACCCGAACGTGTCGTTCGTGAAATCCAAGGTGGCCCGCATCACCGAGGACAAGGCCGGCAACCCGGTGTGCAACGGCGTCAACGTCGAGGGCTACCAGCGTTACGCCACCGCCCATGATCTGGTGGTGCTGGCCCTGGGCATGGAGCCCTCCGTCAAGGGCGTGGAAATCCCCGCCGAGGTGATGTCGGATTCCTCCGGCTTCGTCATGGCCGACCCGAGCAACGCCGGCATCTTCGGCGCCGGTTGCGCCACCAACGCGCTGGATGTGAACCGCGCCGTGCAGAGCGCCACCGCCGCCGCCCTGCGGGCCATCCAGGTCGTCAACAAAGTTGCCCGCGCGGAGGCTTGAGAAAAATGGCTGAAACGAAAACTGCTGCATATATCTGCAAGGGCTGCGAGATCGGAACCCGTCTCGATACCGACGCCCTGGTCAAGGCCGCGACCAAGTCCGGCAAGATGAACCTCGTGCGCGAGCACGACTTCCTCTGTTCCGCCGAGGGCGTGGCCCTGATCAAGAACGACATCGAAACGGAAGGCGTCACCCACGCCGCCATCTGCGCCTGCTCGCGCCGGGCCAAGACCGAGGCGTTCAACTTCCCCACCATCGCCATGAGCCGGGGCAACCTGCGCGAAGGCGTGATCTGGATTCGTCCCGACACCGAGGAAGCCCGCGAAACCACCCAGGAAATGGCGGAAGACTACGTGCGCATGGCCTGCGCCGAGGTGAAGGCCATGCAGGTGCCCCCGGGCAACCAGAAGACCGGCACCGTCAAGACCCTGCTGGTTGTTGGCGGCGGCATGTCCGGCATGACCTCCGCCCTGGAGGCCTCCAAGGCCGGCTACAAGGTGGTGCTGGTCGAGAAGACCGGCGCCCTGGGCGGCTGGGCCGGCAAGCTGCACAAGCGCGTGCCGACCCGCGAGCCGTTCAAGGCCCCCGAGGACAACGGCGTGGCCGACATGGTCGCCCGCATCGAGGCCGACTCCAACATCAAGGTCTACCTGAACGCCACCATCGCCAAGACCGACGGCGCGCCGGGCCGCTTCAAGGTGGAGATCGCCGTGGAATCCGGCGCCATCGCCCAGGAGGACATCGGCGCCATCGTCCAGGCCACCGGCTTCAGCCTGTACGACGCGAACAAGCTGCCCGAATTCGGTTTCGGCAAGACCCCCAACGTGGTGGACCAGGCCGGCCTGGAGGCGCTGGCGAAAGCCGCCGCGGCGGAAGGCAAGCCCATCTGCCGTCCCTCCGACGGCCAGCCGGTCAAGTCCGTGGTGTTCGTCCAGTGCGCCGGGCAGCGTGACGCTTCCGGCACCCATCTCCAGTACTGTTCCGGCTTCTGCTGCAACACCAGCATCAAGCAGGCCATGTACTTCAAGGACGGCAACCCGGACATCGACACCGTGGTGCTGTTCACCGACCTGCGCACCCCGGGCAACGGCGAGGACTTCTACCGCGCCGCCCAGAACAACTGAACGAGGAGACCGAGGCCCAGGCCGACCTGGTGGTCCTGGCCACCGGCGTGGTGCCCAACTCAGGCATCAACATCGACGCGGTGCCCGCCGCGCCGGCGGAAGCCGAGACACCCGCCGAGGGCGAGGCGCCCAAGGAAGTGGTCGCCAGCATCCCGGTGGAGTCGATCCTGAACCTGACCTACCGCCAGGGTCCGGACATGCCCCAGCACAAGTTCGGCTTCACCGACTCCCACTTCATCTGCTTCCCCTACGAGACCCGCCGCACCGGCATCTACACCGCCGGTCCGGTGCGCCGTCCCATGGACATCCTGCAAGCCCAGGAGGACGCCACCGGCGCCGCCATGAAGGCGATCCAGGCCATGGAGAACGCCGGTCTTGGCAAGGCCGCTCATCCGCGCGCCGGCGACCTGTCGTTCCCGACCGTGCGTCTGGAAGGCTGCACCCAGTGCAAGCGCTGCACGGTGGAATGCCCGTTCGGCGCCATCGACGAGGACGAGAAACGCTTCCCCCTGTTCAACGAGTCGCGCTGCCGCCGCTGCGGCACCTGCATGGGCGCCTGCCCGGTGCGGGTGATCTCCTTCGAGAACTATTCGGTGAACACCGTGGGTTCCCAGATCAAGGCCGTGGACGTGCCGGACGAGTTCTCCGAGAAGCCGCGCATCCTGATCCTGGCCTGCGAGAACGACGCCTACCCGGCCCTGGACATGGCCGGCATGAACCGCAACGAGTACGACCCCTTCGTGCGGGTCATCCCGGTGCGCTGCCTGGGTTCGGTGAACACCATCTGGATCACAGACGCCCTCAACGGCGGCTACGACGGCGTCATGCTCATGGGCTGCAAGCACGGCGAGGAATACCAGTGCCACTTCGTCAAGGGTTCCGAGTTGGGTCGCTACCGCCTGTCCAAGGTGGGCGACACCCTCAAGGGCATGAATCTGGAAACCGAACGGGTCCACGATCTGGAAGTGGCGATCACCGACATCGCCACCTTGCCCCAGAAGATCAACGACTACGCGGCCCTGATCAAATCCTTCCCGCCGTCCCCGTTCAAGGGCTTCTAAGGAGATTGCGATGAGCGACAAGAACCAAGAGATGGCCGAGCGCTACAAGAACAATTTCCTGAAGGAGATTGAAGAGCAGGCCGAGATGGGCGAGTGGGTGAAGATGTGCATGCAGTGCGGCCTGTGTTCCGGCTCCTGCCCCACCAACTTCCATTCCGGCTGGGACCATCCGCCCCAGGAAATCTTCATGCTGATCCGCGCCGGCAAGCGCGAGGAGGTGCTGAATTCCCAGGGCATGTACATGTGCACGTCCTGCTACAACTGCTACGTGCGTTGCCCGCGCAAGGTGCCGGTCACCCACGTCATGCACGGCATCGCCGAGTACGCCTACCGCATCGGCCGGGCGCCCAAGAACCAGCCCACCATGCACCTGTCCAAGACCTTCTGGAACAACGCCACCAAGTACGGCCGCGTCAACGAGGTCAAGCTGACCCAGTCCCTGTACTTCAAGGACGGCATCGGCGCCGGCATCAAGAAGGGCATGGAAATGCAGGACGTGGCCCTGGGCCTGGTCAAGGCCGGCCGCCTGAACCCCATGGAAGCCTTGGGCATGGGCCACAAGTGCAAGGACATCAAGGGCATCCACGCCATGCTGGCCAAGGCCAACGAACTGGAAGCCAAGAACAAGGCCGCCAAGGGTTAAGGAGAAATACAGATGGCACGCAAGGAATACGCTTTCTACCCCGGCTGCTCGTCCCAGAAGGGCGCCTCGGCCTCCAACTATCTGGTTTCGGTCGAGTCCATGTGCAAGACCCTGGACATCAAGATGACCGAGATTCCGGACTGGAACTGCTGCGGCGCCTCCGTCAGCTACGCCGAAGCCGGCGAACTGCCCCGGCACGTCATGAACGCCCGCAACTTCGCCCTGGCCGAGACCAACCTGCCCGGCCAGGACATCGTCGCCACCTGCGCCGCCTGCTGGCTGGGCTCGCGGGAATCCAAGGAGCGCCTGGAGCACAGCGACCGCCTCATGGCCGACACCCAGACCGCCCTCAAGGAAGCCGGCCTGCAGATCAAGGTCATTCCCGAGATCCGCCACATGGTGGAAGTGCTGATCGAGGACCTGGGCTACGACGAACTTAAGAAGCCGGTCAAGAAGCCTCTGGACGGCATGAAGTTCGCCGGCTACGTGGGCTGCCAGACCAACCGGCCGTTCGGCATCGCCGGCGAGTCCTTCGAGAACCCCTTGTATCTCGACAAGCTGATCGAGACCGTCGGCGGCGAAGCGGTGAAGTACGACCAGAAGGTCACCTGCTGCGGCGGCGCCCTGGCCTTCTCCGAGCCGGAAAAGGCCCAGGGCCAGATCAAGGACATCATCGAGGCCGCCTACGACGGCGGCGCCGAGATGATCGTCACCCCCTGCCCCCTGTGCCAGGCCAACGTGGAGGTCTACCAGGGCCAGATCAACAAGAAGTACGGCACCAAGTTCGACATCCCGGTGCTGTACTACTCCCAGTTGATGACCCTGGCCTACGGCGGCTCCGCCAAGGAAGCCGGCCTGAACGGCAACGTGGTGCGGGCGAGAAAGCTGGAAGAGTTCGCCGGGAAGTGAAATCGGCGCGGCCTCGGCCGCGAGCCGGCGCGCAAACGGGGGCTTGAGCCCCCGTTTTTCTTTCAAGTCGGCCACCGGGGGCGGTGCTTTCCGATGCGGATTGGGTGCCCGCATCGCCCTATCGCTCTGGGTATCCAATGTCCGCGGCCGGAATTTCCGGGGAAAGCGACGAAGTCGGAGAGGCTAGCCTTACCGCGACAAAACCCTATTACTACAGCGGTTTAGTCGGGCTTGTCGCAGCCATTGCAAAAGACGACGGCCGCGCGTGGCTCGTCGAGATATTTTTCTCTTTTACAAACATTGTGTTAGATGATTTTTTAGAAAAATCGCCTGCTGGCACTCAATCTGCTTGGTGTAGACAACCCCCGACAGAGGAATCCCTCCCATGCAACAGAGTGCAGCCCCCATCTCCCGAGAAGCCGCCCTGCGCATCGCCCTGGCCGCCCGCGCCATGCCCGGTATCGACCTGCCCCAGTTGATCGACGTCCTGCAGAACCGGATCGGCAAGGACGAGATCGCGTCCGAGGACTTGCGCACCCTCACCGTCACCGATCTGAAGACCGCCTTCGCCAGCGCGGACGGCGAGGAGGACGGCGAGGACATCGGTATCGGGCTCGAGGCCATGAAGCTCGCGGTGCGCATCCTGTGGGGCGATACCGAGGGCGAGGTTCTGCCGCCGGTCCAGTCCTATGCCGAGGGCGACATGCCCGGTTCGGTGCGGGTGGCGCTGGCCTCGGACAGCGGCGAGGCCCTCAACGGCCATTTCGGTTCCTGCATCCGCTATCTGGTCTACCAGGTGTCGTCGTCGGAAACCCGTCTGGTCGGCATACGCGATGCCCTGGAGGCGGACTTCGCGCCGGACAAGAACGGTTTCCGCGTCCAGTTGATTTCCGACTGCCATGTGCTCTACGTGGTCTCCATCGGCGGGCCGGCCGCGGCCAAGGTGATCAAGGGCGGCATCTATCCGATGAAGCGCATCGAGGGGGGCGCCGCCGCCGAGGTGCTGGCCGAGTTCCAGCGCATGATGACCCAGTCGCCGCCGCCCTGGCTGGCCAAGATCCTCGGCGTCGCGGAAGGCCAGCGCCTGAAGAACTACCACGCCGCCAGCGTCGACGAATGAGGACGCGCGCCATGGCCGACAAGGACTACCAGCGCATCGTCACCGACCTGATCGCCAACGCCATCGGCACCTCGAAGGTCGCCGGCGAGAACAGCCGGATCACCCGCCTGGTGGCCGGCAGCATCGACCGCTTCGCCGCCGAGTTGCGCGGCGGCGAACGGGAAGAGGAGGCGCGCGATCTGGTCGAGCATGCCGCCGCCCTGTTGGCCGAATACGATGGCGCCGAGGTGGTGCCGGCCCTGACCGCGGCGGTCGAGGCCCTGGCCGCCCGTCATTGAACAAGTCGTCAATCCAGGAGTAATGCCATGCAGGAATTGGTCAGCCATACCGATCGTCTCGGACGGACCGTGCGGGTCGGCGACGAGGTGCGGGTCATGCAGGTCGACGTCGCGCCGGAGGTGGAGGACGACGAACGCGAGATGTTCGAGCACATGGTCGGCTCGACCTGCGAGATCGAGCGTTTCGACGCCGCCGGCCGCGCCTGGGTGACCATGTGGTGGACGACCTTCGACGGCAACGCCACCACCAGTGTCGGCCTCGCGCCGCACCAGATGGAGAAGGTGACGCCGGTCGCGGGTTGAGCTGGCCAGGCCGCTCGCGGCTGTACCGCGCGGCCGCCAGATATCCGCATCTCTCGATCCTTGCTTGGTGCCCAGGCGCGAAGCGACAGGCGCCATGTTCCCTATTTGAATTTTCTGAAGCGCCGCCGCGATGGCACCCTGTTCGCCGGCGGTGGCCAAAGGATTTCTAGGATCGATGCCCTCTGGGAAAAGGGACTGTTGTTGCGAGCGGCGCGGCGGACTGGGCCTGCACTTCGTGGTCGGCAAGGAAGGCGGCGAACTCCCCGGCCGGCATCGGCCGCCCCAGGTGGTAGCCCTGGGCCTCGTCGCACTGCTGGGCGAGCAGGAAGGCCAGGGTGGCGCCGTCCTCCACCCCCTCCGCGATGGTGCGGATATTCAGGCTGCGCGCCATCTGGACGATGGCGTGGACGATGGCGGCATCCTCGGTGTTGTGGAGCAGGTCGCGCACGAAGGACTGGTCGATCTTCAGCTTGTCCACGTTGAATCGCTTCAGGTAGGCCAGGCTGGAATATCCGGTGCCGAAATCGTCGATCGAGAAGCGGATACCCAATCCGTTCAGTCTTTGCATGGTTCCGAGCACCTGCTCGGCGTCGTCGATCAGGATGGATTCCGTCACTTCCAGTTCGAGCCGTTCCGGGGCCAGGTCCGCTTCCTTCAAGGCGTCCACTACGCATTTTTCCAGGTCGCCCCGCTTGAACTGGGCCACGGAGAGATTCACCGCCACGCCCAGTTGCGGCCAGCCGGCCCGGTGCCAGGCGGCCAACTGGCGGCAGGCCTCGCGCAGAACCCAGGTGCCGATGGGGATGATGAGGCCGCTGTCTTCCGCGACCGTGATGAACCGCCCCGGCATGACCAGGCCGGCGCTGGGGTGCTGCAGGCGTACCAGCGCTTCGGCGCCCACCACCGCGCCGCTGGCGAGGTCGATCTGCGGTTGGTAGTGCAGCACGAATTGGTTGTTCTCCAGTCCCTGGCGCAGCCAGTGGCGCACGTGCAGGCGCTCATTGGCATCCAGATTCATCTGTTCGGTATAGAAGCGGTAGGCATTGCGGCCGGACGACTTGGCGGTGTACATGGCCGTGTCGGCCTTGCGCAGCAGGGTCTCGAAGTCATGGCCGTCGTCGGGGTAGACGGCGATGCCCAGGGACAGCGTGGTGGAGAGCTCGTTGCCTTCGATATGGAAGGCTTCCTCCAGCTTCTCCTGGATCGACTCGGCGACCCGGATCACGCAGTCGGCCTCGCGCACGTCGGTGAGTATGATCAAAAATTCGTCGCCGCCCTGGCGGCTAAGGGTGTCGGTTCCGCGCAGGCAGGTCTGGAGCCGTTTGCCGACCTCCCGCAACAGGGCGTCGCCGATACTGTGGCCGAGGGAGTCGTTGATCGCCTTGAAGTTGTCCAGATCCAGGAACAGCAGGGCCACCTTGTGTCCCTGCCGGTCCGCATAGGCCAGCGCCTGTTGCATGCGGTCCCCGGCCAGCCGCCGGTTGGGCAGGGCGGTCAGGGGATCGTGGTGGGCCAGGAATTCGATCTGGTCCTCGTTCTCTTCCCGCTCGAGCTCCCAGGCCAGTTGGCGCCTGCTCGCCCAGCGGTAGACCAGGTAACCGCCGATGCCCAGGAAGCCCGCCAGCACCAGGGAGAAGTGGGCCTGTTGCCACCATTTGGCGCGGATGTTGGCGATCGGCGTGGAAACGAACACCGTGAGCGGATAGTGGGTCAGGCGATGGAAAGCGAACAGGTAGTCCGCCTTGGCGACGCTGTTGAATCCCTCGGTCACGCCTCGACGAGGAAATTCGTTCTCGCGCAGGTAGTCGACCAGCTTGCCGTCGCGCGGTTTGCCGTAGGCTTCACCGTAGTCCATGGCCTGGGGCGCGGGGTAGCGGCTCACCATGTAGCCGTCGTCGCGCAACAAGCCAAGAGCGGATTTGGGGGGCAGCGGCACGTCGCGCCAGAAATTCTGCTGCCGGGACAGGGGCACGATGGCGGAGATGATGTACTTCAGCCCGCCGGAGGCATTCGGCACGGCCATGCGCAGCGGCAGGCTCCATTCCCCTTCCGGCCGGGTCAAGATGGCCCGGCCGATGTCCAGTTCGGTGTCCAGGCCGGGGCGTTTCGCCAGATTGGTCGCGGCGAGCTGGAATGAAGGGATGTCGCCGACAAAGGGACGCTCGTCGTTCACGCCGCCGTCCTCGGTGGCCAGCACCTGGCCTTGCGGTGAGCTCACGTGCACGTGGAGCAGGTCCGGATTCGCGTCCTTCGCGCGCCGCAACAGCGCGCGCGTCGCCTCCCCGCCTGGGGGGGCGCCGGAGGCCGCCAGATCGGCGCTCAACTTGCGCAGGGTGCGGCTGTGGGACTCGAAATAGGCGTCCAGGGAATTGCCGGTGATTTCGACGATGGCGGAGAGGTACAGCAGTTCGTGATCCTTCTCGGCGCGCCAGGATTGCCAGGCGAGGGCGATGCCCACCGTCGCCAGGAGCGCCGCCATGAAGGCGAAGCCCAAACGCAGATTGCGCATCGCCTGGCGCGAGTGGACTCTCGCCGCCCGCATGGACGAGTCGGCGCGCCCGCGCTGAATCGAACGATTTCTGTTTACCATGGAAAATGCAAACGGGATGACGTTTTCTTCCACCCGCTGACGCCATGTGGGCCTATCCCCGCTGGGGGCGCCGGCAGAGCGTGAGAAGGATGATGCGACATGGGAACGGCGTGGGGACCGGGAGGACGGCTACATAACGGACCCCGGGGGAATAACTTGAGCCGGCCAACCGGGGTATGTCATCGCGCCGATCCGCCAGCAGGCGGCGTCGCTCGTGTATCGTTATGGTCTCGGAAAACTAGTGGAAGCAAGCAGATGAAAGGCCCGAAAACCTACGACGAATATGTGGATCTGGTGCATCAAGCCGTCTACGAAGTGGACGAGATGCGCGCCGGCATCGATTACGACCCGGAGAACGCGGAGCGCTGGTCCACCATGCTGGACCACCTGGACGGGGTGCTGCGCAAGCTGTACGACGACATGATCTCCGACAGGTACGAATTCCCCACCGGCAAGGATCTGCCCTATATGCAGTTCCTCAACCGCTGGGGCAAGGAGATTCCCTTCAAGCAGCTGCTGGTGGTGGTCAACAAGGCCCACAAGGACGGTTTGTCCCGTGAGTAAGCTCTTAACGATTCTGTTGTTGGTCGTGCTGGGTGTGTACCTGTTCCGGCGCATGGCTTCCCGCGGCGAGGCGCCGCCCAAACCGCCGCGCAGCAAGGGCGCGGAGGACATGGTGCGTTGCAAGGGCTGCGGCGTGAATCTGCCCCGCTCCGAAGCGATCCTCAGCCGGGGGAATTTCTATTGTTGCGATGAACATCGCCGCGCCGATTCCTGATTTCTCTCCGGAATCTGTGCCGGACAGTTTCTGGCGCTCTCTTGTCCATCTCAATCATTTCCGCCTGTTCCTGGCGGTAGCCCTGGGCGCGGCGGGGCTGACGTCCGGCCAGCCCTTCACGCGGCTGGATCATCCCATCCTGTTCAGCATGACCTGCGCCGGCTATCTGCTCGCGGCGCTGTTGTTCCGGGCCCCCGCGCTGGAGCGCAGGGAACGCTTCGACCGCCAGGTGGTGCGCCAGGTGATGGCGGACATCGCCTGCCTGGGCGTGCTGATGTATCTCTCCGGCGGCAATTCCAGCGGCATGGGGCTGTTGCTCATCGTCACGGTGGCCGCCGTCGGCATGCTCCAGAACACCCGCCTGGTTTTGTTCTGGGCGGCGATGGCGTCCCTGACGGTGCTCGGCGAGCAGACATTGCAGCTTGTCAGCTTCCAGTCGGGCATGGGGGGCTTCATCCGCGCCGGCCTGCTGTCCCTCGGTTTCTTCGGCGTGGCCCTGCTGTCCCATGCCCTGGCCAAGGGAACGCTGGCGGCGGCCGAGCTGGCCCGGGAAAAAACCCGCCAGGCGGAGAGCATGGCGCGCATCAACGAGCGGGTGATCCAGGAATTGCCCTACGCGGTCATGGCGGTCAGCGGCGAGGGCGAGATTCTGCAATACAACGCCCGCGCCGAATCCCTGCTCGGCACCCATTTCTTCACCCGCTGCAACCTGGGCCACTGCGCGCCCAAACTCGCCGAGCAGTGGCGTTTGTGGCGGCTGGGGAAGGAGTTGCCCGGGCACCCGTTCATGATGGGACTGGACGGGCTCAGGCTGCGCGCCCGCTTCATCGAACTGGAGCCTTCGCGCAGCGAGGGCGCGGTGGTCGTGCTGGAGGATATGACCGAACTCGAGGCCCAGGCCCAGAAGATGAAACTCGCCTCCCTGGGCATGCTGACCGCGAACCTGGCCCACGAGATCCGCAACCCGCTTTCGGCCATCCGCCACGCGGCGGGACTGCTCAAGGAAGACGCGCGGGAGGGGCTGGCGCCCAAGCTGACCCGCATCATCGAGGACAATGTGCGCCGTCTGAACGGCCTGGTGGAAGACGTGCTTTCCCTGAACCGGCGCGACCGGCTGGTGCGGGAAGCCGTCGACCTCGGCGTTTTCCTGCCCGCCTTCGTGCATCAGTTCATCCAGCGGGAATCGGTTCCCGTGGACACCGTGCAAGTCTTTGTCTCCCGCGATGCCCGCGTGTGCGTGGATCCGGGCCACCTGGAGCAGATACTTTGGAACCTGTTCCGCAACGCCTGGCGCTACTGCGCCAGGCATCCGGATAGCATACGTCTGCGGGTGACCGGCTCGGAGACGCGGACGGATATCGAGGTGCTCAATGACGGCCCTCCCATCGCGCCCGAGGTGCAAGCCCACTTGTTCGAGCCCTTCTATACGACGGACAAGCAGGGCACCGGGCTGGGGTTGTATATCGCGCGTGAACTGGCGGAAGCGAACCAGGCCAGCTTGCGCTATGTGGATAATCCGGACGGCGCCATGTTCCGCCTGAGTTGCCAGGCGCCTCCCTGTTGATTGGATATGACGATGAAACGCCCCCGCGTCCTGTTGGTGGACGACGAACCCGATCTGCTCGACCTGCTTGAACTGGACATGGTGCGCATGGGCCTGGACAGCGCCCGCGCCGGCTCGGTGGGGGAAGCGCTGGCCCAGCTCGGAAAGCAGCATTTCGATCTTTGCCTGACGGATATGCGCTTGCCCGACGGCGAGGGCTTGAGCATCGTCCGCCACATCGTCGAGCATGTTCCGGAGCTTCCCGTCGCGGTCATCACCGCCTTCGGCTCCGCCGAGAGCGCGGTGGCCGCTCTGAAGGCGGGCGCCTTCGACTATGTGGAAAAGCCCGTCACGCCGGAAAAGGTGCGCAGCCTGGTGCGCACCGCCCTGAAGGTGCCGGAACCGGCGGGCGGCCTGCGCGGCGAGCGTCCGCTGGTCGGAAACTCGCCCGCCATGCGCCAGGTGCGCGCGCTCATCGACAAGGTGGCGCGCAGCCAGGCGCCAATCTTCGTCACGGGGGAAACCGGTACCGGCAAGGAAGTGGCCGCGCGCCTGATCCACAGCCTGGGCGTCCGCGCCGAGGCGCCCTTCGTCCCGGTCAACTGCGGCGCCATCCCGGAAAACCTGATGGAGAGCGAGTTCTTCGGCTACCGCAAGGGCGCCTTCACCGGCGCGGACAGCGATCGCGACGGCTTCTTCCAGGCGGCCCAGGGCGGTACCCTGTTCCTCGACGAGGTGGCGGATCTGCCCCTGGCCATGCAGGTCAAGCTGCTGCGCGTGATCCAGGAGAAGAAGGTCAGGCGCGTGGGCGGCGTCAACGAGGAGCCGGTGGACGTGCGCATCATCAGCGCGTCGCACCAGGATCTGCAAGCCGCTGTCGGCGCCGGCCGTTTCCGCCACGACCTGTTCTACCGCCTCAATGTCATCGAGATCCGCATGCCCTCGTTGCGGGAGCTGCGCGAGGATCTGGCGGAACTGGCGGACAGCATCCTGGCCCGGCTCGCCCTGGCGAACCGTTGCCCGACACCGACCATGCGGGAGGATGCCCTCGCGGCTTTGCGCGGCTACGACTTCCCCGGCAATGTGCGCGAGCTGGAAAACATACTCGAGCGGGCCATGGCCCTGTCCGAGGGGCGCGGCATCAGCCGGGAGGATCTGAATCTGGTGCCCGCGCGCGACGGCGCCGCCGACGGCTCCGACGAGGGCCAGGGTGGCGGCGGTTTGCAGGAGTTTCTCGACGCGAGCGAGAGGAAGGCCATCCTGGAAGCCCTGGCCAAGACCGGCCACAACAAGACCGCCGCCGCCCGCCTGTTGGGCGTGACCTTCCGCTCCTTGCGCTACCGCATGGAGCGGCTGGGCATCGATTGAAGCTTTGCGCCGGCCGCCGCGCCCGGCGCGCGTCGGCCGCAAACCCGGCCATGGCGGTCAACGATGGCCGTGCTTTTCCCGCACCAACTGGTCGAGGAGCGACATGACCTCGTGGCTGGCTTCCTCCGCGCTGCGCAGCGCGGCGTAGATGGCTTCCTGCTTCGCGATGTCCCTTTCCCAGCCCTGGGCCAGGAAGGGCAGCATGGTGTGGATGCTGTCGTGGACCTTCGCGTGGGGGCGTTCCAACACCTTGTAGGACGGCAACGCGCCGAAAATCTCGCGGCCTTCGTTTTCGTACCATTTGCCGAGACGGCAGTCATGATGGTTCACCTTGATGGCCTGGCTGTAGCTTTCATCGTCCGTGCTCAGGGTCATGTAGGCGCGCTGTTTGTAGATCACGTGATCCACCTTCACCAGGGAGGCGAAGCTCATGTCCTTGGCCAGATTCGCGTGGCCCTGGGTTTCCCGCGCCGACTTGGCGAAGTCGGCGAAGCGTCCCTCCATGTCGCCGATGACCTGGCGCGAGGTTCCCGCCAGCTCGCGCATGGCGTGGGAGTCGTCCAGCATGCGTCCCGCCGAGCCGTTCAGGGTTTCCATGATGTTGCCGATGGACTCGGAGGCGCTCTTGGTGTTCTCCGCCAGCTTGCGCACCTCGTCCGCCACCACGGCGAAGCCGCGCCCCGACTCGCCGGCCCGGGCCGCCTCGATGGCGGCATTGAGGGCAAGCAGGTTGGTCTGGTTGGCGATGGCGGTGATCAGATGCACCGCATCGGTGATTTCGTGGCTGCGGTTGTTCAATTCAACGATGGCGTCGGCCATGTCGTCGATGCGGCCGCTGATGTCATTCAGCCGCGCCACCACCAGATTCACCGCGCTCCGGCTTTCCTCCGCATCGGAACTGGTGCGGGTGGCCAGATCCGCCACCAGCGTCATCGCATCGGTGACGTTCTTCAAATCCGCCTGGTTGGAAGCCAGGTTGTTCAGAAGATTGCTGGTGTTGAGCTGGTGCACCTTGCCCAGCAGGTGGTTGCGCATCTGGCTCTGCGACTGGTCCGCCATGGCATCGAGCAGGACGTTGTGGCTCTCCAGTCCCCGGTTGAAACCGCCGTGCAGGCCGGCGGGGAAGGCCTTCCGGAAGAACTTGCCGTCCAGGTGGTAGCGGAAGGTGGTGCTTTCCTCCCGGAAATAGGCTTCCAACTGGTCCAGCATGTCGTTTACATGCCAACACAGGCGGCCGATCTCGTTGCTGTTGTCGATATCGAGGACGCGCTCGCTGAAACGGCCTTCGCTGATTTCCCTGGTGATCTCGTCCAGCTTGGCGATGGGGGCGAGCCATTTTTTCGTCTTGGCATGGCCCCAGGCGGAAATGGCGAGCGCGATGAGCAGGAAGGCCGGCAGTATCCAATCGAATCCGTGGATCAGCCAGGACGCGGACATGGCCGCCAGCATCAGTCCGGCGAACCCCCAAAGGAAGCCTTGGAATCTAGATTGCAAGGACCAGTTCGTCATAGCTCATGCCCTTTTCGGCGAGAAGTTCGCTGAGGATTCGCGACGATGCGGCGATGGCGTCCCGGGCGCCCGCCCGTTGTTCCGCCTCGAGCATGGTCCGGTACAGGTCCGCGGCGGTCCTCACCCCGGAGGCCTTGGGTTTTCTGCGCACCGAGAAGAAGCCGATGACATGGCCGTCCTTGTCGAAACTGGGGGTGACGTTGGCGAACACCCAATAGAAGCTGCCGTCCTTCGCCATGTTCTTCACATAGGCGTTGCATTCCCGTTTCGCCTCGATCGCGTCCCAGAGCAGCTTGAACACGGCGCGCGGCATGTCCGGGTGGCGGATGATGTTGTGCTGGGCGCCGGCCAACTCCCGTTCGGTCCAGCCGGAATATTCGATGAAGATGCGGTTGCCGTAGAGGATGCGACCTTTGAGGTCGGTCTTGGAAACGATGAAATCGTCTTCCCGCATCACTTTTTCCACCGAAGTGGGGGTGATCTTATGTTTCATGTCCGCCTGCTCCGGATGGTGGGCATGTCCACCTGGTATATGACTAAAGTATTAACGGAGAAGAGGAAAAAATACTGAGGGCGAATTCAGGATAAACATTGGTATGTTTGTACTAATTTGCCGCGCTGGCGCTTGGCGCCAGCGACCTCCCGCGCCACTAAGAATGCGGAACGAGGCGGCTTGGAGCCGAAGATGGGGAGGCCGATGCCGGCGGCCTTGCCCGTTTCCCTGACGGTGGCCGCATCGTGGAAACCCCCATCCACAAAACGCCAGGCACCCCAGACGGGGCTCAGGACAGCGCGATGCCCAGATAGGTGACGTACAGGGCGCCGTTGACGCCCAGATGCCAGACGCGCAATTGGCCCCGGCCGATCATCAAGCGCAGCCAGGCGGCGGCGATCAGGGTGATGATCACGCCGGCCAGCACCTCCTTCTGGGGCGCCCAGGGCGTGAGCACCACGCCGATGGCGGGCAGCAGGGTGCCCTGGAACACCATGGCGCCGGTGATGTTGCCGAAGGCCAGGGTGTCCTTGTGGCGGCGGATCCAGAGGATGGAGTTGACCTTCTCGGGCAACTCGGTGGCCACCGGCACGATCATCAGACTGAGCACCAGGGCGGAGATGCCCAGCAGGGGCGCCGCCTGCTCGATGCCGTGGATGAAGCCCTTCGCCCCCGCCACCAGCAAAACCAGGCCGGTGCCGAGCTGGAGCAGGATGGTGGTCCAGTTGGTGGGCAGGCCCAGGCGGGCCAGGAACATGGGTTCCTCCGCCTCGGTGGCGTGGCCGTCCTTCACCAGGGCGGCGGAGGCTTTCAGGGTGAGCATGACGTAGAAGAAATAGATGAGCACCATGACGAAGGCCAGGGTGGCGCGGATGCCGGCGGTTTCGTGGGGCACGAACAGGGCCGCCGCGGCCAACGCGAAAGCGGCCAGAAAGAAGTTCAAATCCCGGGTCAGGCCGGTTTTCTCGGGAGTCAGGTGGCCTCGGGCGCCGCGCCGCTTCCAGACCGCCAGGGTCATCAGGAACAGGGACAGGGTGGACAGCATGAGGGGCGCGCCCAGGATGGCGCCGACACCGATCTCCTCGTTGAGGCGCTGGTTCTGGGTGCCGGCAAATATCGCCAGCAGGGGCACGATGGTTTCCGGCATGGCGGTGCCCACCGCGGCGAAGATGGAGCCGGTGACGCCCTCCGAGATGCCCAGCCTTTCTCCCAGGTGTTCCAGCGCGTTCACGAACACTTCCGCCGCCACCAGGATGACGACGAGGAACAGCAGCAATTCGAGGGCGATCATCGGATGGCTCCGCAGGGAAACGCGGCATTCTACATGGCGCGCGGGCCATTACGGCGGGCGCGGGAATCGATCAGAATGGGGCCATGACCCACGCGCGCCTGCTCTCCCTGGACGAAGCCAGCTACCACCCCCGGCTCGCGGCGACGCCGGGCGTCGCCCTGGTGTTGTTCAGCAGCCCGGCCTGCGGCACCTGCCGGGTGGTGGAAAAGCGGCTGCCGGATGCGGCGCCCGCCCATGCCGCCCTGTTCAAGGTGGATGTGCAACGAGCCACGGCCCTGGCCCGGGCGTTCGAAATCTTCCACCTGCCCGACCTGTTCCTGTATCGCGACGGCCATTTCCATGCCCGGCTGGGCTGCGAGGTCAGCGCGCCGGCCTTGGCGGCGGCCATGGAGCGGGCGCTGGCATTGCCGGCGCAGGAGGAGCCGTGAACCGGGACACGGTAAAGCACGCGCGCTTGGGCAGCCTGGATGAGGCGGGCTGGCTGGCCGGCGCGCGCCGGGTGCCCTCGCCCAACCAGGACGCGCGTCCTTCGGGTGTCGACATCAGGCTGCTGGTCATACACAACATCAGCCTGCCGCCGGGGGAATTCGGCGGTCCCGGCGTGGAACACCTGTTCACCAACCGCCTCGACCCGGATGCCCATCCGTATTTCGCGACAATCAAGGGTTTGCGTGTTTCGGCCCACTTTTTCATCCGCCGGGACGGCGAACTGGTCCAGTTCGTTCCCTGCGGCGCGCGCGCCTGGCACGCGGGCGCCTCGCATTGGCAAGGCCGGGAACGCTGCAACGACTTTTCCATCGGCATCGAACTGGAAGGCGCCGACGACCGCCCATTCACCGACGCGCAATACCGGGTGCTGGCCGATCTGGTGACGCTGCTGGAAAAGGTTTATCCCATCGAAGCGGTGACGGGCCATTCGGATATCGCGCCTGGCCGCAAGACCGATCCGGGACCGTATTTCGACTGGGACCGGCTGCGGCCCCGCGCGGCGGGAAACTGAGCTTGGGCGTCAGGCCGCCTGGGCGGGGATCTGGGCGCCGATGCGCTTGACGCGGTTCTTCTCGTCCACGTAGACCAGGGTGGGCTCGAAGTGGGCCAGTTCGATCTCGCCGTAGACGGCGAAACTGGCGATGATGAGGATGTCGCCCACCGCCACCTTGCGCGCCGCCGCGCCGTTCACCGAGATCATGCCGGAGCCGCGCTGGCCGCGGATCGCGTAGGTGGAAAAGCGCTCGCCGTTGGTGACGTTGTAGATGTCGATCTGCTCGTATTCCCGGATATCGGCCGCTTCCAGCAGGTTCTCGTCGATCGCGCAGGAACCCTCGTATTCCAGCTCGGAGGCTGTGACACGAACGCGGTGCAGCTTGGACTTGAGCATGGTGCGTTGCATGGCGGACGGGTTTAGATAAGGGGCTGGAAATTATACCGTTTATCGTGCAGTGCACAACAAGGGCGGGTCGCGGGTAGGACAAGTATAACCACTTGTTAGCACTCGATATTGTCGATGAGGCGGGTACGCCCGAGACGGGCGGCGGCGAGGACGACCTTTCCGGCCTCGCCCGCCCGCGGCGCGAGCAGGGTGGCGCGGCTGCGCACCGAGACATAGTCCACGCTCCAGCCATGGCGCGCGAGTTCGCCGGCGGCCTCCGATTCGATGCGGGCCAGATCCCGTTCGCCCGCCGCGATCCGGGCGGCGGCTTCGCGCAGCAGACGATACAGCCGCGGCGCCTCGGCCCGTTCCCCGGGGCTGAGATAGCCGTTGCGGGAAGAGAGGGCGAGGCCGTCCCCGGCACGGCTGGTTTCCGCCTCGACCATGACGATGGGCAGGTTGAACTGGCGCACCAGTCCCTTGAGGATGAACAGCTGCTGGTAGTCCTTCTTGCCGAACACCGCGTAACGGGGCCGGACCATGTTGAACAGCTTCAGCACGACGGTGGCGACGCCCTGGAAATGGCCGGGCCGGTGCGCGCCGCACAGCTCGCCCGCCAAGGGCGGTTCGACCGTGAAGGTCTGGGGCTCCGGGTACATCTCGTCCACATCGGGGGCGAACACGATGTCGGTGCCCACCGCCGCCAGCTTCTCGCAATCCGCCTGGAGCGTGCGCGGATAGCGGCCGAAATCCTCGCCCGCGCCGAATTGCAGCGGGTTGACGAAGATGCTGGCGACCACCGGGCGGCCATGGCGGGCGGCCAGTTCAGCCAGGGCGACGTGGCCGGCATGGAGGTTGCCCATGGTGGGCACGAACGCGGTTTCCCGCTGCTCCGCCAGGGCGTCGCGCAGTTCCGCGACGGTGTGGATCAGGCGCATCAGAAGCTGTGCTCCGGGCCCGGGAATTCGCCCGCCTTGACCGAGGCCACGTAGTTGCGGATCGCGGCGCCCAGGTTCCAGGCGCCTTCCATGAAGTCCTTGGCGAAGCGGGGCGGTTTTCCGGTCAGGCCGAGCAGATCCTGCAGGACCAGCACCTGGCCGTTGCACAAGGGACCGGCGCCGATGCCGATGGTGGGAATGGCGAGGTGCTGGGTGACCTCGTCCGCCAGCACGGCGGGGATGGATTCCAGCACCAGCATCTGGGCGCCGGCGGTTTCCAGATCGGCGGCGTCCTGGAACAACTGGGTTGCCGCGGTGGCTTCCCGGGCCTGGGCGCGGTAGCCGGTCGCGTTCACCGACTGGGGTAGCAGACCCAGGTGGCCGCAAACGGGAATGCCGCGCCGGGTCAGGAAACGCACCGTCTCCACCATGACCGCGCCGCCTTCCAGCTTGACCATGTTGGCGCCCGCGGCCATGAGCCGGGTGGCGGAATCGAAGGCCTGTTCCGGATTCTTCTGGTAGCTGCCGAAGGGCAGGTCGGCCACCACGAAGGCCTTGCCCGCCGCGCCCCGGGCGACGGCCTCGGTGTGATAGGCCATCTGCTCCAGGGTGACCGGCAGGGTGGTGCCGTGGCCCTGCACGGTCATGCCCAGGGAGTCGCCCACCAGCAGCACGTCGATGCCGTTGTCGGCGAGCAGCCGCGCGAAGCTGGCGTCATAGCAGGTCAGGACGGTGAGCTTGTCGCCCTGCTCGGCGCGGGCCATGAGTTGGGGAAGGAACATGCGGTGGTCTCCTCGAATCAGGCGCCCATGTTGAAGAATTCCCGCGCGCCGCGCATGTCCTGGATGCGCTGGACGAGCAACTCGAAATCCGCGTCCTTCTCGGCGAAGTTCAGGTGTTCGCTGTTGACGGTCAGCAGCGGTGCGCTGTCGTAATGATAGAAGAACTCGCTATACGCCTTGGCCAGGTCGCTTAGATAGGATTCGCCGAGCTGTCGTTCATAGGGACGCGCCCTTTTTTTTACCCGTTCCATCAGGGTGGCCGGGTTCGCTTGCAGATAGACGACCAGGTCGGGGGAGGCGGATTGGGGCTTCAGTCCGTCATACAACTGGCGATAGAGCTTGAACTCCGCCTCGTCCAGGGTCAGGTGGGCGAACAGCAGATCCTTTTCCAGCATGAAGTCGGTGACCGTCGAGGGCGTGAACAATTCGCCCTGGCTCAGGCGGCGCGCCTGTTCCACCCGGGACACCAGGAAGAACAGCTGCACCGGCAGGGCGTAGCGTTTGCGGTCTTCGTAGAAACGGGGCAGGAAGGGGTTCTCGTCGGCGTTTTCCAGGACCAGTTCGGCGCCCATCAGCGCGGAAAGCTTGCGCGCGAGGCTGGTCTTGCCCGCGCCGATGGGGCCTTCCACGACGATGTGGCGAAAGCGGCCCAGCATGCCTAGTGGGGGGCGCCGCGCGCGGTGGGCGCGGAAGTCCGCATGACCCGCGGCATGATCGCGTCGGCCGGCAGGCCGGCCAGACAGTCCGCGGCGCGGGCGTGGCCGGGAATCAGGGCATCCGGCGCGATTTCCGCCAGGGGAACCAGCACGAAGGGGCGTTCGGTCATGCGCGGGTGGGGCAGGGTGAGGCCGGTTTCACGCAGGACCAGCGCGCCATAAAGCAGCAAGTCCAGGTCCAGGGTGCGCGGCGCGTTCTTGAAGGCCCGGTCGCGGCCGTGCCGGGCTTCGATTTCCAGCAGGGCGCGCATCAGGTCGCGCGGCGACAGCCGGGTGTGGATGCCGGCCACCGCGTTCACGAAGTCGGGCTGGTCGGCGTAGCCCACGGGTTTGGAAAGGTACAGGGTGGAGAGGGCGGTGAGCCTGGTTTCCGGCAGCCGGGCCAGTTCGCCGCAGGCTTCGTCCACCTGGCCCGCGGGGTCGCCCAGGTTGGCGCCCAGGGCGATGAACGCGGCCACCTCAGCCAAGCTTGACCTCGACCGCGTCCGGCGATTTGGCATTGGAACGGCGTCGGCGCCGCTTGCGCTTCGCGTCGCCGGACTGGGCCGGCAGCAGCATGCGCGCCTGTTCGTCGGCCTCGGCGTCCTGGAAGCGGGTCCACCAGTCCGCCAGTTCCGCGTCGATGTCGCCGCCCCGGGCTCGGATCAGCAGGAAGTCGTAGCCGGCGCGGAAGCGGGGATGGTCCAGCAAGCGGTACGGGCGCGCCCCGCTGCGCTGTTCGAAGCGGGATTGCAGCGACCAGATCTCCTTGATCATGCCGTCGAAGCGGCGCGGGAAGGCGAGGGCCTCGCGCTGCCGCTCCAGGACCAGGTCCATCGCGTCGTACAAGGCGGGCTGGGTGCTCTGGCCGGTGTCCCGGTTGCGCCGCCATTCCGCGCTCATGTCGAACCACAGCAGACAGGCGAGCATGAAGGCGGGAGAGGCGGAATGGCCCAGGCGCACCCGTTCGTCGGTATCGTGCAGGGCCGCGTGGATGAATTTCTGCCGGTTGGGATCGTCCAGGATCGCGTCCAGCATGGGCAGGACGCCGTGGTGCAGGCCCTCGGCGCGCAATTGGCGCACGCCCCGCTCGGCATGGCCGGAGAGGAGCAGCTTCATCATCTCGTCGAACAGGCGGGAAGCGGGAATGCGTTCCAGCATGGGCGCGAGTTCGGCGATGGGCGCCCGGGTCGCCGGGTCGATATGGAACTCCAGCTTGGCCGCGAAGCGGGCCGCGCGCAGCATGCGCACCGGATCCTCCCGGAAGCGCCGGGCCGGGTCGCCGATCATGCGCAGCACTTTCTTGCGCGCGTCCTCGAAGCCGCCGTGCCAGTCCCACACCTCCTGCTTTTCCGGGTCGTAATAGAGGGCGTTGACGGTGAAGTCGCGGCGCGCGGCATCCTCCTCCTGGTTGCCGAACACGTTGTCGCGCAACAGCATGCCGTCCTCGGCGGTGACGCGGGATTCGTCCTCCTCGTCCTCGACCTGGGGCGTGGCGGCGCGGAAGGTGGTGACCTCGATCAGGTCGGCGCCGCAGTAGACGTGCACGATCTGGAACCGCCGCCCGATCAGGCGCGCGCGCCGGAAGACCCGCTTGACCTCCTCGGGGGTGGCGTCGGTGGCCACGTCGAAGTCCTTGGGTTCCCGGCCCAGCAGCAGATCGCGCACGGCGCCACCGACGATGAAGGCGGTGTAGCCGGCTTCGCGCAGCGCGCGGGTGGTCTTGAGGGCGCAGGACTGGACTTGTTCGCGCCGGATGCCGTGGGCCTCCAGGGGAAGAATGCGCGGACCGGAAGCCGGTTTTTTCCCGAAAACTCTGTTTATGAACCGGCGGATCATGGCTGCCGGCAAGCTGGTGCGGTCATGGGGTTGAACTCTCCTAAGCGGCCGCGATTATACACTCGGGGTTTTCCCTTTCGGCTTGCCGGGAGCGCACCCAGAGGCTACAGTACCGCGCGTTTTCCAGTCCACGGGGACGGCGCTAGTGTTAGCCCTCATTGAAGCAGCAGGCTGGCCTATCTGGCCCCTGATCATCGCCTCCATATTGGCCTTGGCCATTATCTTCGAACGTTTCTACACCCTGCGCCGGGAGCAGGTGATTCCTCCCAATCTGCTGGAACAGACCGTGAACAACCTGCGCCAGCACGGCCCGAACCCAGATCTTTTGCGCGCGCTGGCGGAAGGTTCGCCCCTCGGCCGGGTGCTGGCCGCCGGCATCCGCAACCTGGGGGCCAGCCGCGAGGTGATGAAGGAATCCCTGGAAGAGGCCGGCCGCGCGGTGGCCCACGACCTGGACCGGTTTCTGCTGTCCCTGGGAACCATCGCCTCGGTCGCGCCCCTCATGGGCCTGCTCGGCACCGTCATCGGCATGGTGGAAATCTTCGGCTCCCAATCCGCCACCGGCGGCAATCCGGCGGTGCTGGCCCACGGCATCTCCGTGGCCTTGTACAACACCGCCTTCGGCCTCATCGTCGCCATTCCCAGCATGATCTTCTACCGTTTCTTCCGCGGCCGGGTGGACGCCTACCTGGTGGATATGGAGCAGCAGGCGATCCGGCTGGTGGAAATCGCCCACGGCGAACGCAAGTAATGAAGTTCCGCACCGCGCGCCGCGACGATCCGGAGATCAACCTGATCCCGCTGATCGACGTGTTGCTGGTGATCCTGATTTTCCTCATGGTCACCACCACCTACGCCCGCTTTTCCGAACTCCAGATCAACCTGCCCGAGGCCCAGGGCGACAGCCCCAAGGAAGAACCGACCCAAATACACGTGGGGGTGGACGAGCAGGGCGACTACAACGTCGACCAGATTCCCGTCGCCCCCGGCGGCGGCGTCGAGTCCCTGGTGACGGCCCTGAGGTCGGCGGCGGGCGAGCAGAAGGATCCGGTCATCGTCATCTCCGCCGATGCCCACGCCACCCATCAGTCGGTGATCCGTGTGATGGACGCCGCCCGGCGCGCCGGCTATCCCCGGGTGACCTTCGTCACCCAGAGCTCCGCCGACGAACAGCCTTGAGCCAGGCGCTGTCGCGCTGCTGGTACGGCCGTTGTCCGGCGCGCTACCGGTTGCTGCTGGTTCTCCTGCAACCCCTCGCCCTGGTGTTTCGCGTCCTGGCCGGCCTGCGCCGCCTGCTGTATCGCCATGGTCCGCTGAAGCGCGCGCGCTTGCCGGTGCCGGTCGTCGTCGTCGGGAATATCACCGCGGGCGGCTCAGGCAAGACGCCGCTCACCCTGGCCCTGATCGACTGGCTGCGGCGGGCCGGCTATAGCCCCGGCGTGATCAGCCGGGGTTACGGCGGCAACGCGAAAACGCCCATGCCGGTGCGGGCGGACAGCGATCCCGCCCTGGCCGGCGACGAGCCCGTGCTGATCGCCAGGCGGGCCGGCTGTCCGGTCTGGATCGGCCGCGCGCGGGCGGAGGCCGGCCGGCGCTTGCTGGAATGCCATCCGGAGGTGGACGTGATCCTGGCCGACGATGGATTGCAGCACTACGCGCTGGCGCGGGATGTGGAGTTGGCGGTCGTTGATGGCGAGCGCGGATTCGGCAACGGCCGTCTCCTGCCCGCTGGACCGCTGCGCGAGCCGGTATCGCGTCTGCGCAGTGTCGATGCGGTGATCGTCAACGGCGCGGGGCGGACGGACACTTATCCCGTGCCCGCTTTCTCCATGCGCCTGGCCGCTGGGCGCTGCGTGAATCTGGCCGATCCGGCGCGATGGGACGCCATCGAACGGTTCCGGGGCGAAACCATCCATGCCGTCGCCGGCATCGGCCACCCGGAACGTTTCTTCGCCGGCCTGGAGGCGATGGGCTTGCGCATCGAACGCCACGCCTTCCCCGACCACCACGCTTTCCGGGCCGACGACCTGCCCGCCGGAACCGTGCTCATGACGGAGAAGGACGCGGTGAAATGCGCCGCCTTCCCGCGCGCGGACACCTGGTTCCTGGCGGTTGACGCGGAGGTGGAGGGGGGGCTACAAACCTTGTTGCTGAACGCATTGAAAGAGCGAAATGGATCCCAAGCTGCTTGAAATTCTCGTCTGTCCCCTGTGCAAAGCGCCACTGGTCTACCGCAAGGAAGCCGGCGAATTGATCTGCAAGGGTGACCGCCTGGCTTTTCCCATTCGCGACGGCATCCCCGTCATGCTGGAGGACGAGGCGCGCCGTCTGGAAGAAACCGAGGAAGTGGCCTGACGCCGGCGGCGCGCGACGCGCCCGGCATGCCCGCGCATGGCCAAGGACTTTCCCTTGCAGGCCCTGCTGGAACATTCGCGCCACCGCATGGAGGCGGCGGAGCGTCTGCTCCGCATCCTCAAGCGCCGGGAGGATGCCGCGCGCGCGCGCCTGGACGAACTCCACGGCTATAAGCGGGACTATCAGGTGAAACTGGCCGGGACCGGCGCGAGGGGCGTGGATATCCATATGCTGCGGGACTTTCACGCGTTCCTGATCAAGCTGGACGGGGCCATCCAGCAGCAGTCCGGCGAGGTGGACAAGGTCCACGGGCATTGGCAGGACGCCCATCTGAACTGGCTGGCCCTGCGCCAGAAGGTGAAGGCCTATGAAACCCTCGCGCAACGGCACCACGCCAAGGAGGTCGCGCTCCTGGAAAAACGCGAGCAGCGTCTCTCCGACGAAAGCGCCCTGCGCAAACACATCGCCCGGAACAATAAAGCCGAACATTGAGTGCTCGGGCACGCTTATTGCTCCTATAACCGCGAATCGGATAGGAGAGGCGCGATGGCTGATGTTGCAGCGGTTTTGGATACTTCGAGCGTTGCCGGGCTTCATGTCGGCAAGAAAGGCCGCAAGGGCGCCGGGGGCGGCCTCGACGCCGCCAGTTTTCTGACCACGTTCCTGTCCCAGGTGGCCGTGGCCGGAGGCGCCAAGGGCAAGACCGCCCATGCCGCCGGCCTTGTCGCCAGCGGCGCCGCCGCCGACAAGGCGCTTTCCGTGAAAACGGCGGCCAAGGCCGAGGATGCGGAGGCAAGCGACTCGGCTGGGGACGGGAAAGCCGAGTTGATCGCCCGCCTGGCGCGGGACGCGGACGGCAAGGATGACGCCAAGGCGGCGGACGGCGCGGCATCGGCGCCGCCGGTCGCGAGCGACGCTGGCGCCGATGCCAAGGCCGCGACGGAAACCCCCGCCAATCCCGCGCTGGCCGCCGCGCAAGCGGTCTTCGGCGCCACCGACCAGAAGGCCTCCGCGCCGGTGTCCGAGGACACGGACACGGACACGGACAAGGTCGAGGGGACGCAAGCCAAATCCGAGCGGCGCGAGACAAGCACCCGGGTTCCCGGGGCGACAAACCGGACCGCCATGGCGGCAAGCGATGCCGACAAGACGGGCGACGAGGGGCAAAATTTGCCGGTTTCCGGCCCGGACAAGCCGGCGGCGGGCGTTTCCGCGCCGGCGCCGGAAGTCGCCGCGAAAGATGCCGCCGGCATGCCGGCCCAGATCGGCTCGAATGCAAGCAGCCCATCGTCCGATGCCCCCGTGACGCGCGCTTTCGACCAGAGCCTGCGCCAGGTCGAGACGCGGGTGAACCTCGCCGTGGAGGCGCCGGTGAAATCCCCCGCGTTCGCCGGGGAGCTGGCCGAGAAGGTGGTCTGGATGGCGGGTCGCCAGGGCCAGGTCGCGGAGCTGACCTTGAATCCGCCGCATCTGGGTTCCGTGGAAATCCGGTTGACGGTCTCCGGCGGCGATGCCGGCGCCCAGTTCTTCTCGGCCAATCCGGCGGTGCGGGATGCGATCGAAGCCGCCCTGCCGAAGTTGCGCGAACTCATGACCCAGGCCGGACTGAACCTCGGCGAAGCCAACGTGCGCGACCAGGCCCTCAATCAGGAGAGGGGCGGCGAGCATGCCGGAACCCGGTCGGCGGGCTTCGCCTCGGAACCGGAAGGAACGGTTTCCGGATTGGGTGGCGGGGTGTCGCGCTCGTCCGGGGTCGGCCTGGTGGATTTGTACGCCTGATTTCCCGTTTTGCTCCTCTTATCGGCCGAAACGCGGTTTCCCGGGCGCTTCGGCGCTTGCCTGTTTGCTTGTCATGACGTAATAAAGAACTTAAGCTTATTCAGGAAACATTCTGTTTTATCGCGGTTTTCCAGCTTTATTTGTATAGAGGATGGCATGGCAAAAGAGGAAGCGCCGGTAGTCGAAGGCGAAGCACCCAAGAAAAAGGGCAAACTCCTGATCATCATCGCCGTGGTGGTGGTGTTGGTCATTGGCGCCGGCGTGGGCGCCTTCCTGCTGCTTTCCAAGCCCCCGGCGGAAGAGGGCGCGAAGCACGAGGAGGAGCACGCCGAGGAACATGCTCCCATCTACGAGCGTCTGGAGACCTTCACCGTCAATCTGGCCGACCAGGAAGGCTATCTGCAGACGGAAATCCAGCTCATGGTCGAGGACGCGACGATTCAGGAAAAGCTCAAGCAACGCATGCCCGAGGTGCGCGATGCCTTGATCCGGTTGCTGTCCAGCAAGACCACGGAAGACTTGGCGCAACAGGAGGGGAAGGACAAACTGGCCGACGAGGTGCGCAAGCAGATCAACGAGGTGCTGGGCATCAAAGGCAAGGGCAAGGGCGTGAAGAAAGTGTTGTTCGCGGCTTTCATCATCCAGCAATAGCGTGTAGCCGACAGGGGATCCGTGGCTGACGACATCCTTTCCCAAGAAGAGGTCGATGCCCTACTTCGCGGGGTCACCGGCGAGCCGGAGGACTCCGGTGTCGAGGAGGCGGGGGGGGATGTACGCACCTACGATATCGGACGTCAGGAAAGGATCGTGCGCGGGCGCATGCCCACGCTGGAGATCATCAACGAACGCTTCGCCCGCAATTTCCGCATCGGCCTGTTCAACCTGATCCGGCGCACGGCCGAGATTTCCGTCGGCCCGGTGACCGTCATCAAATACAGCGAGTTCGTGCGCAACCTGGTGGTTCCCACCAACCTCAACATGGTGCACATGCACCCGCTGCGCGGCACCGCCCTGTTCGTGCTGGACCCGAACTTCGTGTTTCTGGTGGTGGACAACCTGTTCGGCGGCGATGGCCGCTACCACATGCGGGTGGAGGGCCGGGACTTCACGCCGACCGAGCAGCGCATCATCAAGAAAATCCTGGAAGTGGTGTTCGAGGAGATGCGCAGGGCCTGGGAGACCATTTATCCGATCCGCTTCGAATACATCCGCTCGGAGATGAACACCCAGTTCGCCAACATCGCCACGCCAACGGAAGTGGTGGTGGTGAGCACCTTCAACATCGAACTGGGCTCGGGCGGCGGCGATTTCCACGTCTGCGTCCCCTACAGTATGATCGAGCCGATCCGCGATCAGCTCACCAGCACCATGCAGGCTGACCGCGCGGAGGCCGACGAACGCTGGATTTCCCAGATGAAGCTCCAGGTGCAGGACGCGGAGGTGGAGTTGGTGGCGAACCTGGGCCAGACTTCAGTCACCCTGCGCCAGATCGTCGACCTCAAGGTGGGCGACGTTATTTCCCTGGATCTTCCCGATGCCGTGATCGCCCAGGTCGATAGCGTGCCCTTATTCAAGTGCCACTACGGCCAGAAGAGCGGACAATTGGCGCTGAAAGTCGATTCGGTATTGCATGGACAGGATCAGCTATCCCACATCGGGAGCAAGCTATGAGCGAGGAAGCGCAAAAGCAGGACGATATCTCCGCCGACGACTGGGCCGCGGCCCTGGCCGAGCAGGAGACCAGTACCGCCGAGACCGCGGAGGCGGGCGGCGGCGAGGACGACTGGGCCGCGGCCCTGGCCGAGCAGGAGGTGGTCGACAAGGCCATGGCCGCGCAACCCGCCGCCCCCGAGCCCAAGAAAGCCGATATCTTCCCCAACCTGGCTCCGGGCGCGGTCCAGCCGGCGGCCAATAATCTGGACCTGATCCTCGATATTCCGGTCCAGCTCAATGTCGAGCTGGGGCGTACCAAGATCGCCATCCGCAACCTGCTGCAACTGGCCCAGGGTTCCGTGGTGGAGCTGGACGGCTTGGCCGGCCAGCCCATGGACGTGCTGGTGAACGGCTGCCTCATCGCCCAGGGCGAGGTGGTGGTGGTGAATGACAAGTTCGGCATCCGTCTCACCGATATCATCAGTCCCGCCGAGCGCCTGCGCCGCCTCAACCGATGAAGTCGCCGCACCGCCTGGGCGCCGCGTTCCTGTTCTTCGCCGCCTTGCCCGCGGCGGCGGCGGAGCCGCCCGCCGTTTCCACCGGCGGCGCCTTGTTCCAGGGCCTGTTCGGCCTGCTCATCGTTTTGGGCGCCCTGGCGCTCTTCTTCTGGTTCCTGCGCCGCTTCTCGCCGGGACAGAGCGGTGCCCAGGGCGTGGTCAAGGTGATCGGCGGCGTCATGGTCGGACCGCGTGAAAGGGTGGTGGTGGTGGAGGTGGGCGATACCTGGCTGTTGCTGGGCGTCGCGGGCGGTCAGGTGAACAACCTGCATACCCTGCCGCGTCCCGCCGGCTACGCGCCGTCCCCCCACGATCCCATGCCCGGATTCGCCGACAAGCTGAAGGAATTGCTGCCCAAGCGTCCGGGCTGATCGGCTCGGAAATGCGCGGCGCAAACGGGGTTAGAATCCCGGCCCATGCGTCGCCTGCCACTCCTCCTGGTTTTGCTTTCCCCGGCCCTGGCCTGGGCGGCGCCCGGCATTCCCGCCTTCTCCAGCACGCCCGGCCCGGGCGGCAGCACCAGCTACACCTTCAACATCGAAGCGCTGCTGCTGCTCACGTCGCTGACCTTCCTGCCGGCGATCCTGCTGATGATGACCGCCTTCACCCGCATCGTCATCGTGCTGTCCCTGCTGCGTCAGGCCATGGGCACCATGAGCGCGCCGCCCAACCAGGTCATCGTCGGGCTATCCCTGTTCCTGACCTTCTTCGTCATGGCGCCGGTGTTCGACAAGATCCAGGAAACCGCCTGGAAGCCCTATTCCGAGAACCAGATCAGCCTGGTGGAGGCCGCCGACCGCGGTGCCCAGCCGCTGAAGGCCTACATGCTGAAGCAGACGCGCCAGGAAGACTTGGCCCTGTTCGTGCGCCTGGCCAAGGTGCCGCCGCTGAACTCGCCGGAGGAGACGCCCCTGAAGGTGGTGGTGCCGGCCTATATCATCAGCGAGTTGAAGACCGCGTTCCAGATCGGCTTCATCGTCTTCATCCCCTTCCTGGTCATCGACATGGTGGTGGCCAGCGTGCTCATGTCCATGGGCATGATGATGCTGTCGCCGGTGCTGGTCTCCCTGCCGTTCAAGATCATGCTGTTCGTGCTCGCCGACGGCTGGAGCCTGCTCATCGCTTCCCTGGTCCAGACTTTCCAGATGTGAGGTCCGCATGACACCGGATACCGTCGTCGCCATCGTCCGCCAGGCCCTGGAGGTCGCCATGCTCGCGGCCGGGCCGCTGCTGCTGGCCTCCCTGCTGACCGGCCTGATGGTGTCCATCTTCCAGGCCGCGACCCAGATCAACGAAATGACGCTGACCTTCATCCCCAAGCTGTTGATCATGTTCGTCGTGCTGGTCATCACCGGGCCATGGACCCTGCAATTGCTGGTGGACTACGTGACCCGGCTGATCGGCGGCATTCCCACCCTGGTGGGTTGATGTACACCCTGTCCAGCGCCGACCTGAACGGTTTGCTCGCGCTGTTCCTGTTTCCCTTCGTCCGCATCCTCGCCTGGCTATCCTTCGATCCCCTGCTCGGCAACAAGTCCGCGCCGGTGCACGTGCGGGTCGGCCTGGCCCTGGTGCTGACCGTCGCCATCGCGCCCATCATCCCGCCGGCGGCCTCGGTGCCGCTGGTGTCCGGCGACGGTCTGCTGATCCTGCTGCAACAGATCGCCGTCGGCGCCGCCCTGGGCTTTACCCTGCGCATCCTGTTCGCCGCCGTGGAACTGGCCGGCCAGTTCATGGGCCTGCAGATGGGCCTGTCCATCGCCACCCTGTACGATCCGGTCAACGGCGCCCAGACACCCGTGATCGCCCAGTTCATGGTGCTGTCCACCACCCTGATCGTGTTCGCCTTCAACGGCCACCATCTGGTCATCGCCGCCCTGGCCGAGAGCTTCAGCGAGATTCCCGTCTCGGCGGGCCTGTCCGGGGATGGCTTCGGCGCGGTGGTCCGTTGGGCGGGCGCCCTGTTCGCCACCGGCCTGCACATCGCCCTGCCGGTCACCGCGGCCCTGCTCGCCACCAATCTGGCCATCGGCATGATGACCCGCGCCTCGCCACAACTGAACATCTTCGCGGTGGGCTTCCCCCTGACCCTGGGCGCCGGCTTCATGGTGTTGTATTTCACCATCGCCTACCTGCCCGCCCGGGTCGAACAGCTCTGGCTGTCCGCCCTGCAGGCGGCCGTGGGCGCCATGCGCGGGGTGTCGGGGCCATGACGCCTTCCCCCTGGGTGGCGCGCTGGGCGGAACTGATCCCGCCGGGCCGGCCGGTGCTGGACCTGGCCTGCGGCAATGGCCGGCACGCCGCGCATCTGGCGGGCCTCGGCCATCCGGTCGCGGCGGTGGACATCGATCTCGCCGCCGCCGAGCCGCTCCGCGCCACGCCCGGCATCGAATGGACCCGGGCCGACCTGGAAAACGCGCCCTGGCCGTACCCCGGCCGCCAATTCGGCGCGATCGTGGTCAGCCGCTATCTGCACCGGCCCCTGTTCGATATCTTGTGCGCCGGACTGGAGGCCGGCGGGCTGCTGATCTACGAGACCTTCGCCCTGGGCCAGGCCAAGTACGGCCGGCCGCGCAACCCGGCCCACCTGCTGCTGCCGGGTGAGCTGCTGGAGGCGGTGCACGGCCGCCTGCGGGTCATCGCCTTCGAGGACGTGGAGGAGCCGGAGCAGCGGCGCTGCATGCAGCGCTTGTGCGCGCGCAAGCCTTGATGCGCGAAGTTCGTCCGGGCCAGTTTCGGTTAAAATCCCCTTTTTCCTCATAATCTTTCGCCATGATCACCGGCTGTCTTGTCGCACTCGTCACCCCCATGCTGCCCGACGGCGGCCTGGACATGCCCGCGTTCCGGGCGCTCATCGACTGGCACATCGGGCAGGGCACGGATGGCCTGGTCATTGTCGGCACCACCGGCGAATCCCCCACCGTGAGTCCGGAGGAACACTGCCTCCTGATCAAGACCGCGGTGGAGCAGGCCGCCGGCCGCGTGCCCGTGATCGCCGGCACCGGCGCGAATTCCACCGCCGAGGCCATCGAACTGACCGAGTGCGCGAAGCGGTCCGGCGCCGCCGCCGGCCTGTCCGTCGCGCCCTACTACAACAAGCCGACCCAGGAAGGCCTGTACCGCCACTTCAAGGCCATCGCCGAGGCGGTGGAACTGCCCCTGATCCTCTATAACGTGCCGGGCCGCACCGCTTCCGACATCGGCAACGAGACCACGCTGCGCCTGGCCCAGGTGCCCGGCGTGGCGGGCATCAAGGACGCCACCGGCAACATCGAGCGGGGCACGGAGCTGCTCAAGCGCGCGCCGAAGGAATTCGCGATCTACAGCGGTGACGACGCCAGCGGCATGGTGCTCATGCTGCTGGGCGGCCACGGCGTCATCTCGGTGACCGCCAACGTGGCGCCCAGGCTCATGCACGAGATGTGCGTCGCGGCCATGTCCGGCGATCTGGCGCGCGCGCGGGAGATCAATTTCCGCCTGCTCGGCCTGCACCAGAAATTGTTCGTGGAAGCCAACCCCATCCCCGTCAAATGGGCGATGGCCGAGATGGGGCATATCCAGTCGGGAATCCGCCTGCCCCTGGTCCCCCTCTCCCCATCCCAGCACGACACCGTGCGTGCCGCGATGAAGGAAGCCGGTTCGCTATGAGTTCTTATCAGCAGGAATCACGCCCCATGCGCCACGCCGTCCGTTCCTCCCTCGCTCTCGTCGCCCTGGCACTGGCCACCTCGGGCTGCACGCTGCTGGAGGGCAAGAAGATCGATTACAAGTCCGCCGGCTCCCTGCCCACGCTGGAAGCGCCGCCGGATCTGGTTCTGCCGTCCGGCGACAACCGTTTCGCGGTGCCGGACACCAACCCCAAGGGCAGCGCCACCTTCTCCGCCTATGACCGGGAGCGGGCCGGCAAGCCCCAGGCCTCCGGCTCCCAGGCGCTGCTGCCCCAGGTCGACAAGGTGAGCATCGAGCGGGCCGGCACCCAGCGCTGGCTGTCGGTGCAGATTCCCGCCAAGGATGTCTGGCCCGTGATCAAGGATTTCTGGCAGGAGATGGGTTTCATCATCAGCCTGGAGCTGCCCGACGCCGGCGTCATGGAAACCGATTGGGCGGAAAACCGCGCCAAGATTCCCCAGGACGGCCTGCGCAGCCTGCTCGGCAAGGTCATCGACGGCCTCTATTCCACCGCCGAGCGGGACAAGTTCCGTACCCGCCTGGAAGTCGGACCCGACGGCCGCACCGAGATCTACATCAGCCACCGGGGCATGTTCGAAGTGTTCGAGGGCACCGTCGGCGGCGGCGACCAGGGCCAGGGCAAGACCGTCTGGCAGCCGCGCCCGGCGGACCCGGAACTGGAAGCCGAGATGCTGCGCCGGCTCATGGTGCGCTTCGGCGTCGAGGAAACCCGCGCCCAGACCCTGCTCGCCGACAAGGGCGCGCCGCCCCAGGCCACGCTCACCAAGGGCACCGGCGCCGCGCCCGGCCTGAGCATGCCCGAGTCCTTCGATCGCGCCTGGCGCCGGGTCGGTCTGGCGCTGGACCGCATCGGCTTCGCCGTGGAAGACCGGGACCGCGCCGGTGGCGTCTACTACGTGCGCTACGCCGATCCCGAGGCCAACACCAAGAAGGAAAAGGGCTTCCTCTCCAAGCTCGCCTTCTGGCGCTCTTCCGACGATCCCAAGCTCAAGGCGGCGCGCTATCAGGTCCGCCTCAAGGGCAGCGAAACGGAGACCGCCCTGGGCGTCTACCAGGACGACGGAACGCCGGCGAACAACGACACCGGCAACCGCATCGCCACCCTGTTGTTCGAGCAGTTGAAGTAAGCGGATGCGATTCGGATGTCTCGGCAGCGGCAGCAAGGGCAATGCCTGGTTGGTGGAAGCCGGAGACACCCGTGTCATGGTGGACTGCGGCTTCGGCCCGCGCGAGGCGGGACGCCGGTTGCAGCGGCTGGGCATTGACGTGGACAGCCTCGCCGCCATCCTGGTCACCCACGAACACAGCGATCACGGCCGCGGCGCCGCCAAGGTGGCCGCCGCCGCCCGCTGCCCGGTCTGGCTGTCCCACGGCAGCCACGCCATGCTCGAAGCGGTGGGCGACGCGCCCCTGTCCTGCCGCATCCTGGAAGGCCACCGGGTGTTCGCCATCGGCGACATCGAGATCACCCCCTACCCGGTGCCCCACGACGCGCGCGAGCCGGTGCAGTTCGTGTTCTCCGACGGCGCGCGCCGTTTCGGCCTGCTCACCGACGCCGGCCACGTCACGCCCCACATGGAACAGATGCTGGAAAGCTGCGACGCCCTCGCCCTGGAGTGCAACCACGACGTGGACAAGCTGGAGGCGGGCAGCTACCCGGCCGCCCTCAAGCGCCGCATCCTCGGCCGCTACGGCCACCTGGACAACGCGGCGGCGGCGGCGCTGCTGGCGCGCATCGCCGGGCCGCGCCTGAAGCACGTGGTGGCGGCGCATCTCTCCGAGGAAAACAACTCGCCGCGACTGGCGCGGGCGGCCCTGGCCGGCGCGCTGGGTTGCGAGCACGACTGGATCGGCGTCGCCGACCAGGAAACTGGAATGGATTGGCGGGAAATCTGATGGAAGTCGGCACCGAACACGCGCCCGCGCTGGAAGCGGCCACCACCTTCGCGGACCTGGGCCTCGCGCCGCAGATCCTCTCGGCCCTGGACGAAATGGGCTACAAGGTTCCCACCCCGATCCAGAAACAGGCCATCCCCCTGGTGCTCGCCGGACGCGACCTCATGGCCCAGGCCCAGACCGGCACCGGCAAGACCGCCGCCTTCGCCCTGCCGTTGCTGCAGAAGATGATCGCCCACGCCAACACCAGCGCCTCGCCCGCCCGGCACCCGGTGCGCGCACTGGTGCTCGCCCCCACCCGGGAACTGGTCATCCAGGTCCATGAAAGCGTGGTGACCTACAACAAGAACCTGCCCCTGCGCAGCACCGTGGTGTTCGGCGGCGTCGACATGAAGCCCCAGGAGGCCGCCCTGAAGGCCGGCGTGGAGATCCTGGTCGCCACCCCGGGCCGCCTGCTCGACCACTGCGGCAGCCGGGGCGCCCTGCTGTCCCAGGTCCAGTTCCTGGTGCTGGACGAGGCGGACCGCATGCTGGACATGGGCTTCATGCCCGACCTGAAGCGCATCCTCAATCTGCTGCCCAGCCAGCGCCAGACCCTGCTGTTCTCCGCCACCTTCGACGACAGCATCGTCGGCCTCGCCAAAAGCTTCCTGCAAAACCCCCTCAAGGTCGAAGTCGCGCGCCGCAACAGCGCCACCGAACTGGTCGAACAAGTGGTGCACAAGGTCAAGGAAGACGACAAGCTCGACGCCCTGGTGCGCGTGGTCAAGGCCCTGGACATCGCCCAGGCCCTGGTCTTCACCCGCACCAAGATCTCCGCCGACAAGCTCGGCCGCCGTCTCGTCAAACGCGGCATCCAGGCCGCCACCATCCACGGCGACAAGGCCCAGCTCGAACGCCTCGCCGCCCTGGACGGCTTCAAGCAGGGCAAGGTGAAACTGCTGGTCGCCACCGACATCGCCGCGCGCGGCCTGGACATCGTCGAGCTGCCCTGCGTGGTCAACTTCGAGCTGCCCTACTCGCCGGAAGACTACGTGCACCGCATCGGCCGCACCGGCCGCGCCGGCGCCTCCGGCCTCGCCGTGTCCCTGGTCTCCCCGGACGAGGATCGCCTGCTCTCCGGCATCGAACGCTTCATCAAGCGTGACCTGAAGATCACCCCCCTGCCCGAGATTGCGCCGCCCCGGCCCGTCGCCATGCCGGCCGCCAGCGTCACCGAAGCCGCCAGCCCGGAAAGCGTCGACAGCGCCCCCACCCGCTTCGGCCGCCGCCGCGCGGAACCGGTCTGCGCCCTGCTCATGCCCCCCGCGCGCGCCAGCGAACCGCCGACCTCCAACTCCCAGTCATGAGCCCCGGCGAAGGGCTGCTCCTCGCCGCCCTGGCCGGCCTCGCCGCCTTCTGGTGGGACGGCCTGCAAAAACGCGAATTCGCCATCCAGGCCGCCCGCCGTGCCTGCGAACAGGCCGGCGTCCAGTTCCTGGACGAAACCGTCGCCCTCAAGAAGATGACCCTGCGCCGCGACGCCAACCAGCGCGCCCGCGTCTACCGGGAATTCGCCTTCGAATACTCCAGCGCGGGCGACGACCGCCAGACCGGCCGGGTGTATCTGCTGGGCAACCGGGTGCTGTCGGCGGATTTGATCATGTAGCGGGGGGGGCTGGGATGGGTTTGTTGGGGGGAATGGCTGGAAATCGGCGAGGCTGACTTACAGACCTGCTTTGCGGTATAGCCGAAGTATGCCGGTAAGCTGACGCTGCTGAATTAGTTTGGATTCAAAGCCAATCAGCGCATCGATGGGGCAATAATTACAAGCCATAGCCCGTTCAAGTTTGGATTCACTTGATGGATAGCCACGAGAAGAAAAAACTCAGCGAGTCCGATATCTGCGATCTGTTCATCACGCCGGCGATCAACAAAGCCGGCTGGGAACCCATGACGCAGATTCGGCGCGAGGTGACGCTGACCCCCGGCCCGGTCGTCGTGCGCGGCAACATGTCCTCGCGCAACAAGAAGAAAAAGAAGTTCGCCGATTACGTCCTGTCCTGGGAGCCCGGTGTACCCGTCGCCGTGGTTGAGGCCAAGGACAACAATTGCTCGGTCAGCCATGGGATGCAGCAGGCCTTGGGCTACGCGGAAATCCTCGACGTGCCCAGCGCCTTCAGCTCAAACGGCGACGCCTTTGCCTCCCACAACAAAGCGCCCGCCCCTGGCGAAGATATCGAGACCGAATTCCCCCTGGGGGCCTTCCCCGCTCCCCAAACACTTTGGCAGCGCTACAAGACCTATCGCGGCATCGAAGACGAAGCGGAAAAGCTGGTCGTGCAGCCTTACCACCTGGACGTATCCGGCAAGGAGCCCCGCTACTACCAGGTGGAGGCGATCAACCGCAGCGTCGAAGCGGTAGCCGGCGGCAAGAAGCGCGTACTGCTGGTCATGGCCACTGGCACCGGCAAGACCTACACGACATTCCAGATCATCTGGCGCTTGTGGAAAGCGGGCGAGGTCAAACGCATCCTGTTCCTGGCGGACCGGAACATCCTCGTCGATCAGACCCTCGTCAACGACTTCAAGCCCTTCGGTTCGGTCATGACGAAGATCAAAAACCGCAAGATCGACCCGTCCTACGAAATCTACCTCGGCCTGTACCAAGCCATCACCGGACCGGACGAAGAAGACAAGATTTTCAAAAGCGTCTCGCGGGATTTCTTCGACATGATCGTCATCGACGAATGTCATCGCGGCAGCGCGGCGGACGATTCCGCCTGGCGTGAAATCCTCGAATACTTCAACAACGCCGTTCAGCTCGGCCTCACCGCCACCCCCAAGGAAACCAAGTACGTTTCCAGCAGCACCTACTTCGGTGAGCCGGTTTATACCTACAGCCTCAAGCAGGGGATCGAAGATGGCTTCCTCGCGCCTTACAAGGTGGTGCGCATCGACATCGACAGGGACATCGAAGGCTGGACGCCGCCGCCCGGCATGAAGGACGACCTGGGCAAGGAAATCGAGCAGCGCGAGTACAACCAGAAAGACATGGACCGCATCCTGGTGCTCAACCAGCGCACCAAGCTGGTGGCCAGGCGCATCATGCGATACCTCGATGCCACCGACCCCTTTGCCAAGACCATCGTCTTCTGCGAAGACATCGACCACGCTGAACGCATGCGCGTGGCGCTGGTGAATGCGGCAGGCCAGCTCGCGCTGGACAACCCGAAATACATCATGCGCATCACCGGCGACAGCGTCGAGGGCAAGGCCGAGCTGGACAACTTCATCGACCCGGAAAGCAAGTTCCCGGTCATCGCCACCACCTCCGAACTGCTCACCACGGGCGTCGATGCCAAGACCTGCAAGCTCATCGTGCTGGACAAGACCATCACCTCGATGACCAGCTTCAAGCAGATCATCGGCCGCGGCACCCGCATCGACGAGGAAAACAACAAGTGGTTCTTCACCATCATGGATTTCAAGAAGGCCACCGAACTGTTCCGCGACCCGGATTTCGATGGCGAAGCGGTGGTGATCTACGAACCCGGCAACGACGACGACCCCGTGCCGCCTGATCCGGGCTATCCGGAGGAAGGTGACAATGAACCCGGTGGCGTCGAAGAGCCTCCGGGCGTTTACAAAGTCCGCGTCAGCGGCGTGGACGTGAACATCCTCTCCGAGCGCGTCGAATACCTCGGACCGGACGGCAACCTGATCACCGAGTCCTACAAGGACTTCAGCCGCAAGCAGATCCAATCCGAGTTTGCCTCGCTGGACGACTTCCTCAACCGCTGGAACAGCGCGGCCAAGAAGCAGGCCCTCATCGACGAGCTGGAAGAGCACGGCATCGTGCTGGACAACCTCGCCGCGGAAATCGGCAAGGACTACGGCGACTTCGACCTGATCTGTCACATCGCCTGGGGCCAGCCGCCGCTGACTCGTAAAGAGCGCGCCAACAAGGTGAAGAAGCGCAACTACTTCACCCAATACGGCGAGCAGGCCCGCGCCGTGCTCACCGCGCTGCTCGACAAATATGCCGACGAAGGCATCGCCACGCTGGAAAGCGCCAAGGTGCTGCGCCTCGATCCGTTCAAGACCATGGGCACGCCCGTGGAGATCATCAACAGCATCTTCGGCGGCAAGGACAAGTTCGAATCCGCCATCCAGGAACTGGAACACGAGCTGTACAAGAAGGAAGAATCCGCATGAGCAATCCCAATGAGCAATCCCAATGAGCACTCCAAATGAGTAATGTCAGCGGCGCCATCAAGTCCATCCAGGACATCATGCGCAAGGATGTCGGCGTCGATGGCGACGCCCAGCGCATCAGCCAACTGGTCTGGATGTTTTTCCTGAAAATCTTCGATGACCGCGAGGCCGAACTGGAGCTGCTGGAAGACGACTACAAATCCCCGCTGCCAAAGCACCTGCGCTGGCGCGCCTGGGCCGCCAACCCGGAAGGCATGACCGGCGAAGAACTGGCCGATTTCGTCAACGTGCAACTCTTCCCCTACCTGAAGGAAAGGTTGCCCACCGCGGGCGCCCAGGGCAAGCGCGCCCAGGTGGTGCGCAGTGTGTTCGAGGACGCCTACAACTACATGAAGTCCGGCACGTTGATGCGCCAGGTCATCAACAAGATCTGCGAGATCGACTTCAACAACAGCGGCGACCGCCACACCTTCGGCGGCATCTACGAACAAATCCTGCGCGACCTGCAAAGCGCCGGCAACGCGGGCGAGTTCTACACCCCCCGCGCCGTTACCCGCTTCATCGTCAACCGCGTCGATCCCAAGCTGGAAGAAACCGTGCTCGATCCCGCCTGCGGCACCGGCGGCTTCCTCACCTGCGCCATCGACCACAAGCGCGAGCATTACGTCAAAACCCGCGCAGACGAAGAAACCCTGGTCAATTCCATCCGGGGCTTCGAGAAAAAGGCCCTGCCCCACATGCTGGCCATCACCAACATGATCCTGCACGGCATCGACACCCCCACCCACATCCGGCACGACAACACCCTGAGCCGCCCCTACAAGGACTACGGCAACGCCGACCGGGTCAACGTCATCGTCACCAACCCGCCCTTCGGCGGCATGGAAGAAGACGGCATCGAAAACAACTTCCCCGCCCACCTGCGCACCCGCGAAACGGCGGATCTGTTCATGGCCCTGGTCATCAAGCTGCTCAAGGATCAAGGCCGCGCCGCCGTGGTGCTGCCCGATGGCTTTCTGTTCGGCGAAGGCATGAAGACCCGCCTCAAGAAAAGTCTGCTGGAAGAGTGCAAGCTGCACACCATCGTCCGTCTGCCCAACGGCGTGTTCGCGCCCTACACCGGCATCAAGACCAACCTGCTGTTCTTCACCAAGGGCCAGCCCACCGAACAGGTCTGGTACTACGAGCACCCCTACCCGGAAGGCGTGAAGAGCTACAACAAGACCAAGCCCATGCGCTTCGAGGAATTCGAAACCGAGGTCAATTGGTGGGGCGACGAGGCGGACGGCTTCAAGGCGCGCGTGCAGACCGAGCAGGCCTGGAAAGTGCCGGTCGCCGATATCGTCGCCCGCAACTACAACCTCGACATCAAGAACCCCCACGTCGGCGAACAGATCAGCCACGACCCGGACGAGCTGCTGGCCCAATATCGCCAGATCATGAATGAGGTAGCCGCAACCCGCGACGCCCTCAAGCAACAACTGATGGCGGCGCTCGGGGGGGAGCAATGAACGAGGCAGGGGAACTCAATGCATCCGCCAGTCATCCGGTATTTCCGGACAACTGCTTCTGCCGGCAATTCCAGCGCGACCACTTGATGGCGGCGTCGGGAGGGCGGCAGCCGTGAGCGAAGTCGTCATCTATCAGGCGGAAGACGGGCAAACCCGTCTTCAAGTGAATCTGGAGCGGGAATCCGTCTGGCTTTCTTTGGCGCAAATGGTCGAACTGTTTGGCCGGGACAAATCAGTCATCTCGCGCCATTTGAAGAACGTGTTCACCGAAGGCGAATTGGACCGTGAGCCAGTTGTTGCAAAATTTGCAACAACTGCCGCCGACGGCAAAACCTACCAGGTCGATTACTACAACCTCGACGTCATCATCTCCGTCGGCTACCGGGTCAAGTCGCAGCAGGGCACGCGCTTTCGCCAATGGGCCACGGGCGTGCTGCGTTCCCACATCGTCCAGGGCTACACCCTCAACGAACAGCGTCTGCGCGAAGAGGCCGCCAAACTGCGCGAAATGCGCCAGGCCGTGGACCTGCTCACCCGCACCCTGAGCCACCAGGAACTGGTCACCGACACCGGCAAGGACGTACTCAAGGTCATCGACGACTACGCCTACGCCCTCGCCGTGCTCGACCGCTACGACCACGGCACCCTGGCCATCGAGGCCACCGGCGGACAGAGCACCCTGACGTTCGGCTACGACCAGGCCAGCGCCATCGTCGCCGCCATGAAAAGCGGCTTCAACGGCCTGTTCGGCATCGAAAAAGACCAGGGCTTCAAGAGCGCCCTGGGCGCCATCTACCAGACCTGTGACGGGCGGGAGCTCTACCCCAGCGCCGAGGAAAAGGCCGCCAACCTGCTCTACTTCATCGTCAAGAACCACGCCTTCAGCGACGGCAACAAGCGCATCGCCGCCGCTGTGTTCATCGCCTTCCTCGCCCGCGCCGGCATTCTCTACCGGCCCGATGGCGGCAAGCGCCTGGCCGACAACGCCCTGGTGGCCCTCACCCTGCTGATCGCCGAAAGCCGCCCCGAGGAAAAAGACACCCTGGTCAAGGTAACGGTCAACCTGATCAACCGGAGCAACGACTGATGGCGGCGGAACATCCGCAGGCACTGAGCCGGGAGAAGGTGACCCTAGCCCGTCATTCCCGCGCAGGCGGGAATCCAGTCACCGACAACCTCGACCTGTGGACTTCCGCGCTGCTCACCAAGTCCAGCGCCGGGCGCGGCAGCAACGGCAAGCTGGAGGCTTATGGCATCAAGAAGCTGCGCGAGCTGATATTGGAATTGGCGGTGCGGGGGAAGTTGGTGCCGCAAGATGCGAACGACGAACCGGCTTCCGAACTGTTGAAGCAGACCATTGCCGAAAAAAAACGCCTTATCAAGGAAGGGGCAATTCGAGAGTCTAAGCCGCCAGTGTTTCCCGCAGATTCGCCGGACCACCAATTACCTACCAATTGGGTTTGGACGAGCCTATTTGAGATTGGCGAAATTGCCCCAAGGAACGACGCGGACGATAAGGCTGAAGCATCGTTTGTCCCGATGAATGCGATTTCAGAAAAATATGGCACACCAGTTCAGCACGAAGTAAAGCCATGGAGCGAAATCAAATCCGGCTTCACGCACTTCCGAGAAGAAGACGTTGTTCTGGCGAAGATTACCCCCTGCTTCCAGAACGGAAAATCAGCTGTTATGCGAGCGCTAACAAATGGATTTGGAGCTGGCACTACAGAGCTTCACGTTTATCGCGCAATCAATGCATGCACCGTTCCGGAGTACGTGCTCGTCTATCTTAAGTCGCCAAGGTTTATCGGTGACGGCATTCCAAAGATGACTGGCACGGCCGGCCAAAAGCGAATCACGCGAGACTACTTTGCAGGCAACCATTTTCCGCTGCCACCCCTCGCCGAACAACACCGCATCGTCGCCAAAGTCGATGAACTCATGGCCCTGTGCGACCAACTGGAGCAACAGCAAACCGACAGCTTCGCAGCCCACCAAACCCTGGTCGAAACCCTGCTCGGCACGCTCACCCGCGTCGAGTCGCAACAGGAATTCAGCGCAGCCTGGGCGCGCATAGCCAGCTACTTCGACACCCTGTTCACCACCGAAGCCAGCATCGACCAAATCAAACAAACCATCCTCCAACTCGCGGTCATGGGCAAACTCGTACCGCAAGACCCCAACGACGAACCGGCGAGTGTGTTGATTATGGGGATTGCTAAAGAAAGGCAACGTTTGCTTAGAGACGGCAATGCTAAAAACAAGAAAGAATTAGCGGAGATTGAGGATGAAGGTATACCGTTCCAATTACCTAATGGGTGGGAGTGGGTTCGTTTTGAGCAACTAATAAATCCTGAGTATCCTCTCTCTTATGGTGTTCTGGTTCCTGGGCCAGATGTTGATGGCGGGGTGCCTTTTGTTCGCATAGAAGACTTAGATATAAACAATCCACCTGAAAAGCCGGCAAAGGCGATTTCAAAAGATATTGATGGCCAGTATCAGCGCACAAGACTCTTCGGTGGCGAGATATTGATGGGCGTCGTTGGCAGCATTGGAAAATTGGGAGTTGCACCAAAATCTTGGGCGGGTGCAAACATAGCGAGAGCGATTTGCAGGATATTTCCTACTGAATCAATTAATAAGCACTTTCTCTTGTGGTTACTGCAAAGTGAATTTATGCAAGGTCGATTTGTCGGTGACACAAGAACGTTGGCACAGCCAACATTAAACATTGGGCTGATTAGAGCTGCGCTAACCCCGCTACCTCCGCTCTCCGAACAACACCGCATCGTCGCCAAAGTCGATGAACTCATGGCCTTGTGCGACGCCCTCAAGGCGCGCCTCAAAGATGCTCAGATCACCCAACACCACCTCGCCGACGCTATCGTCGAGCAGGCCGTCTGCTGAGTAGCCGTACATGACGCCGGCACTGCATAAAATCTGGTGCGACGAAGACGAGCACATCCGCTACGAGCACTTTGCCGATTTCAACGCGTGGCTGGATAGCGAAGAGGGGCTGGATGTTCGGGCTGAGTATGGCGTCGATGCCTTGCCCCAGCCCAGCAAGGCGCTGTTTTCGGGTGACAGAAGCGGTTATGACGAAGCGTTTCAAGCTTTTCGCAAACAGCGTCGTCACGAGGCACTGGGCGAGGCCTGGTTTCAAGAGCAGCTTGGCGACGATCACTGGTTCCAGCGCAATGAGGACCACTTCAATCAGCTTGTCGATCTCATGGTTGCCGGGGAAGTGGTGCCCTTTGTCGGGGCGGGTATCTCCGCATCGGCGGGGTTTTCAACATGGAACCAACATCTGCGGCACCAGGGCAAGACGGCGCATATCCCATCAGAACGTATTGAAGCGCTCTTGGCCAGTGGCGCCTACGAAACCGTATTGGAAGAGATCGAGGCGGTCCGTGGCCGCGAGGTGTTCATCCAGGAAATTCGCGATGAGTTCTCCCGCAACCTCACCATCCCCGATGTGGTCTGGCGCATCTCCGAGCTGTTCTCGGATACGGTGATCACGACCAATTACGATCGCTTGCTGGAGCAGTCGTTTGAAACCGGCGAGGTGGGCAGGGTGCAGGTGATCAATGGTCTGAACGCGCTGGAACAGCGCGATCCGAAGAAGATCACGGTCATCAAGCTGCACGGCGATATCCAGAACCCGAAACGCTGCATCCTCAGCAAGAACCAATACGACGAAGCCTACGGCAACGGCAGCCTGAACATGCACAAGCCCATCCCCAAGCTGCTTGCCTACCACTACAAAAGCAGCAGCCTGCTCTTTCTGGGCTGTAGCCTGAGCAATGACCGAACGGTTCAGGTGTTCCGGAAGATCAGGGAAGACATGGGCGAGGAGGAGACCAAACAGCACTTCTCCATCGAGCAAGCTCCCGCAAGCCTGGAGGAGATTGCACAACGCAATGCGGAACTGGCCTGGCTGGGCATCACCCCGATCTGGTTTGAAAAGGGGCGTTATGAGTTGGTCGAAAGCCTGCTCAGCCTCGCCAAGAATGAGCTGCGCCACCGAGGCGTTGCGCCGCGGCCGCTACCGGTCGAAGAGCCGCCCATCAAACCGGACATGGACCTGAGCCAATTTCTTGGCGACTTCATCGACTTGATGCCCTTGCTGCATTGGCTCAACCGGGCTGTTCCACAGGCAGCAACAAGCAAGTACTTGTCGGCCATGCAGCGTGTGTTTGTTGGGCAATCGTTTGCGACCCGACAAACGGATGAGAATCTGCGGATGGCACTGGATAACGTGCTTCGCGTTTTGTCGGGTTCCACAGCGTTTGATGGGTATGCCCACGGCAAGCTTTCAACTGCCTTCCGGTACATGCAGCAATACCTGAACTCCATTGGCGAAAGAAACCACCTGGGCGATGACTTCGAGTGGAACATTCACGAACTGCTGACCATTCCTGCCTTACAGCTTGAAGCGCTCGTGACGGATAAAGTCGACAAGCGCTTTGATTACCATGCCATACGGTTGCTTATCGCCCTGTTGCAGCACGGGAAGCATCAACACAGATCGCAAAAGATATTTTGTGAACTGCCGGTCGCGGTAAACCATGAGTTTGGCGACTACATGGCTTTGGCGCTCTCCACGAACTTGGGCGTCATCGTCCCCGATCGCCTTGATCAAATCTACACGGGCGATATTCGTGGCTTGTGCGAAGACGCCTGGAATAACTTGGATAAGCCCATCGATCTCAGGTTTTTCGCGCGGGTGAAATTGGTGTTTTGACCTGCCCCCCGTAAGCCGTACCAAGTAGAAGTAGAGAAGTCCGTCGCATCCTGGAGAATGACGGACATGAAGAAGAGTCGATACACGGAAGAGCAGATCATTGGTTACCTGAAGCAAGCCGAGGCGGGGATGCCGATCAAGGAGCTGTGCCGCAAAGGAGGGTTCAGCGACGCCACGTTCTACAAATGGCGGTCCCGGTATGGCGGCATGGACATCCCCGACGCCAAGCGGCTGAAGGAACTGGAAAGCGAGAACGCCAAGCTCAAGAAGCTGCTGGCCGAAGCCCACCTGGACATGCACGCCCTCAAGAGTGTGTTGGGGGTAAAGCGCTAGCCCCACAGGCCAAACGGGAGGCGATCCGGCGGATGGTGGAGGAATGCGAGCTGTCCGAACGTCGCGCCTGCCGGCTTGTGGGGCTCACCCGAGACAGCTACCGGCACACGCCGGTAGTGGATGCTGAAACCCGGGCGCTGCGTACGTTGATCATTGAGCACGCCCAGGCGCGTCGGCGGTTTGGCTACCGGCGCATCCACGACCTGACCCGACCGACGCATCCCCGGGTCAACCATAAAAGGATCTACCGGCTGTATCGGGAAGCGGACCTGGCGGTGAGGAAGCGCAAGAAAGCCAAGCGACCGACGAACGAACGGGAACCCCTGCAAGCGGCCCAGACGACCAACGAGGTATGGAGCATGGACTTTGTCAGCGACAGCCTGGCCAGTGGCCGACGCCTGAAGTGCCTGACCGTGGCGGACGACTTCAGCCACGAATGCGTGGCCATTGGCGTGGACCATGGCATCTCGGGGGAGTATGTGACCCGCCTTCTGGACCAGGCCGCCCGGTTCCGTGGCTATCCGAAGGTGGTGCGCACCGACAACGGTCCCGAGTTCACCAGCCGGGCCTTCCTGGCCTGGACCCAGGCCAGAGGCATTCACCACTGGCTCATTGAGCCTGGCCGGCCCATGCAGAACGGCTACATCGAAAGCTTCAACGGCAAGTTCCGGGACGAATGCCTGAATGAACACTGGTTCCAGACCCTGGTCCAGGCCCGATCGACCATCGATGCCTGGCGCCGGGACTACAACGAGCTCCGGCCCCACAGCAGCTGCATGCGCATGCCCCCCGCCCAGTTCGCCGCCTTGCATCGTCAGCATGCTGACGATGCAAGGCACCCCAACCGCAGTACTTTCCTTTAACCTGTGACCAGACTTCCTAACTTATTCCTGGTACGGCTGTGGGGGGCAGGTCAGCCCTTCAGCGCAAAAGCGCCCACACCGCGCCTGCTTTTTACTCCCCGCTTTCCATGCCGTCCCCAACCCCCAACCCATGCCTTACCCGCGCGCACAGCGCTTCGGGCGTCGCGGAGATGATCTCTTCCGGCACGCCGAATTTTTTGGTCAGGCGGGCGTGGTTTTCGAAGCCGTAGCTGACCATGAAGGCGTGCATGCCGGCGGCGATGGCGGCGGTGAAGTCCTTGTGCTCGTCGCCGCAGGCGTAGGCGCGGGCGGGGTTGATGCCCAGGCGTTCGCGCGCGGCGCGGAAGTAGGGGATCTTTTCGTGGCGCAGGGGGATGTGGTGGAAGAAGTCCAGCCGGCCGATCTCCAGGCCGTGGCGCGCGAACAGCCGCAGCAGGCGTCCATGCCGGGGTAGAGGCGGGCTTCGTCCCGGTAGATGTCGGTGAGGGTGGCGATGAGTTCCTTGCGGCCGTTGCGGCCGAAGTGCTTGGCCAGGTTGCGCGGGAATTCCTTGATGCCGCCCAGGTATTTGAAAAGGTTGCGCCGCTTCTGGAAGCGCTCCAGGTCGCCCAGGTCCATGCCGTGGCGGGCGAAGGCGGCGCCGATGGCGGTGAAGGCGTCGATCAGCGTGCCGTCGGCGTCGATGATGATGAGCCGGTCGCTGCCGCGGTACACGGTGCTCAGGATGAAATGCCGGGCTTGGCGCCGACGAACAGGTAGTAGGGCGCGCGCAGCCCGGGCAGGTAGGGCACCGGCGCCCGGCGCGCTTCGAAGCGGGCGTCGGCGCAGCGGGCGCGCAGCGCGCGGGTGTGGACGTCGCTCAGGCGCACACCGTCGTGGGCGAACCAGCGGCGCCAGAAGGTGTTGCCCAGACGGCCGCCATCCTCCGGCAAGTGGAAGTCCACCACGCCTAGCCTGCCGCCCGGCGCCAGCATGGCGAGGGCGTTGTCCAGGGTGGCGCGCCAGTCCGGGATCATGGTGAGGGCGTAGGAGAGATAGACCCGGTCCACGGGCTGGGCCGGGCGCCAGGCGGTGGCGTCGGCTTCGATGACCTCGACGTTCGCGTGGGCCGCCGCGCGCCGGCGCGCCACGGCGAGCAGGGGCGGGCACAGGTCCACCAGTTGCACGCCGGCCAGCGTGTCCAGGGGCCGCGCCCGGGCGAGCAGTTCCAGGTTGCTGCCGGTGCCGCAGCCCAGCTCCACCACGCGCGCGCCGGGCGGGATGTCCAGGGCGCGGATCAGGTCCTCGCGGCCGTGCAGCAGGCGGGCGCGGAAGTGGTCGTAGCGCTCGGCCTGGGGCGCGTAGAAATCCGCCAGTCGCTCGGCGTGGCTGCCTGCCTTGGCCTGGCCCCGGGCCAGGCGCCAGAGCACGCGGAAGTCGGCGGCGAGTTCGGCGGGAGTCATCAGGCCGGCACGTCGGCGATCTTGAAGCCGGCGTAGGTGTGCACCCGGTCGTCCACATGCAGGCGCGCGGCCAGGTCCTGGTCGAAGCGCAGCACGGATTTGAGCGGCGCGCGCTCGGGCCGCACGCGCACCCAGTCGAGGAAGGCGGGGTCGGCGTGGGCGCTGCGCAGCAGGATGCGGGCGCCGGCCCGGGCGCGGTCGAGGATCGCGTTCCATTCCTCCACCAGGGCGGCCGGGTGGTAGCTGCTCATCCAGTCCATGTGGTCGAGCAGGACGAAGCGGGAGATGGGCGCGTTGGTCTCGTGCAGGAACTCGGTGACGGTGCGGGTGTGGGGCCGCACCCGGTCGGCGAGGCCGGCCTTCAGGCGCTGGAAATTGTCCGGCTTCAGGTATTCCGGGCAGCATTCCGGGGTGTAGCGGCCGAACACGTAGACGCGCCAGAAGTAGTTGTCGGCCACCGGCAGTTCCCGGAACACGTATTCGATGGCTTCGCGGATGAAGCCGGCGACGCCGTCCGGGTGCTGGGCCTGGATCAGCTTGCGCTGGGGATGGGGCACGCCGAGCAGGCTCAGGGTGAACTGGCGGCTCAGCGCCCACTTCATCATGGGCGTCCACAGGGCCGGGGCGATGCGGCTGTCGTAGATGCGCCGCTGGGTTTCCAGGTCGCCCGCGGCGAACAGGTCGCGCACGTCGCCCCACAGTTCCGGGCGCAGCCGGAAGTAGGCGCGGAAGCCGCGCGCCACCCAGCCGGCCAGGCCGTGGTAGTAGAAGCTGCCCAGGGGGCTGGTGAACCAGTGGGTGTGCCGGTCCCACCAGCGGCGCGGGAACTCGCCCAGGCCGGGGCGCAGCCGGCTCTTGTACAGCTCGGCGAAACGGGGGTGGTAGCCGGCGCCGAACAGGGCGAAGAAATCCTCGTAATCCAGATGCCGGATCGCCGCCAGCTTGAGTTCCAGCAGGGCGGTCTGGCGCGGGTTGGCGTCCACCGCGTGGATCTCGCGCGGGCCGTCCAGGGCGTAATCCAGGGCATTGCAGCCGGCGCTGGCGATGACCATCACGGTGTCGTCGGCGCCCAGCCCGAGGGCGCGGCGGTCCACCGCCGGATCCTCCCAGCAGGTGTTGTAGACCAGGGAACGGGCATACAGGGCGTTGAACACGTTCTGGTCGATATGGTCGCCCAGGGTGAGGGTCGCGGGGGCAAGCTCGAAGGGGAGGTCCGGGGCGTTCATGGATGAAGGTTTTGTGAAGGGGCGGTTGCGAGACTAGTGCGGCAACTTGACAGGGATATTTCCGCGCACGGGAAAAGCACGGTTTCGAGCCCGCAAGCGGTCGCGATCGCGGTCGAAGCGCCGCGCCGCGCCGGCCGGGATGCGCGCTATCGCCGCGCCGGCCGCTTCAGCGCGAGATGCATTCGCGCGGATCGATCTCGCCGCGCTGGTAGGCGTCCTGGAAGCGTCGCCAGCGGAAGGGCACCAGGAGCTGGTGGGCGAAGCGCAGCGGCATCGCTTCGCGGATGCCGATTTCGGCGGGGGGCTGCCGCGTGGTGTCGTTGAAATAGGTGCCGAAGACCAGATCCCACAGCATGAGGTTCTCGCCGTAGTTCTTGTTGCCTTCGCGCAGGTCCATGCTGTGATGCCAGCGGTGCAGCGTGGGCGTGTTGAAGACATAGCTCAGCCAGCCGGGACGCATGCGCACGTTGCAATGGGTCAGGAAGCCGATGTAGGCGGTGATCGCGCCGAACCACATGACGACCGTGCCCGGCGCGCCCGCCGCCGCGAGCAGCAGGGCGGAGAACAGCAGACTTTTCAGGGTGTCGACGAAATGAAAGCGCCCGGTGTTGAGGAACCAGAGCTTTTTCGTGCTGTGGTGCACCGCGTGAAAGCGCCACAACCACGGCCATTCGTGGGCCAGGCGATGGCCCCAGTAGAGGCCGAATTCGGCGATGACCAGGGCGAGCGCCACTTGCAGCCACATGGGCCAGGCGTTCGGCCAGAGGCCGGTGCCGACCGGGCCGCCCACCGTTTTCGCAAGCCCCAATACCGCGAGGGAGACGACCAACAGTTGCACGAAGCTTTTCGTGAGGGCGGTGTGGGCGAGGTCGGCGAATTCCTGGCCGTCGGACGGCAGCCATTCGCGCAGATGCGGACGCGCCCGCTCCAGCGCGAACAGGATCAGGGCCAGGGAGAAATAGCAGAGGTTGAAGGCGAGTTGAGCGTGGTCGTGCGCCATGCCGATGCCGGTCGCGGCGACGGCGGCGATGAACAGCAGGGGCCACAGGGCGTAATCCAGGATCACGGGGATCGGCGTCGGGTGGTGGGCGAACGTGAAGACTTTATTCCTGTTTTGTTGCAGGTCCGTTGCAGCGGCCGCCGAACCGGCCGCTTGCGCCCCGAGCGCGGGAAAGCACGGGATGGAGGTGAACTAGGGGTAAAGAAATACCAGGGTTTTCCGTTAAGCTTCGCGTGCGAGGCTGCGAGCCAAATAACTTTATCTCTACGACTGTTTCAGGAGGAATGACCGTGTCCGAAGACAAAGCCCCCCCGTCCAAACGAACCACCAAGAAAGCCGATCCCGCCGCCGAAGCCGCGAAGCCCGTGAAAGCGGCCGCCGCGGCCAAGGCGAAAAGCCCGGCGAAAGAGAAGCCGGTAGCCAAGGAAAAGGCCGTGGCCAAAGCCAAGCCGGCGCCCGCGAAAGCCGCCGCCAAGGCCGCGCCGGCCAAGGCCGCGAGCGCGACGGCGGAACCCGCGAAGGCCAAGAAGGCGCCCGCCGCCAAGCCCGCCGCCGCCAAGGCGCCCGCCGCCGCCAAACCCGTTGCCGCCAAGCCCGCGGGCGAAGCGAAGAAAAAAGCCCCCGCGAAAAAGAAACTGGTGGACAAGCCCACCGCGCCCTCCGACGAGGAGCGCCAGCGCTGGGTCGCGACCGCGGCCTACCACCGCGCCGAGCGGCGCGGTTTCGCGCCGGGTTACGAAGTGCAGGACTGGCTGGACGCGGAAGCCGAGATCAACGCCTTGATCGGCAAGGCCTGAGCCGGCGGCTTGGCGAAGCGGTTCCGCCGAGGGGGACGCCGATTTATTTGAAAACGGCCTTCGCGGGCGCAGCGCGGCAATCCATCTGGCACGCGGAAACGACAGCCAAGGATCGCAAGCTCGCGGCGCGCCTCGCGCTGACCGGATGAATCGGCGATTCCCTCCGGACACCCGGCCGGACTGGGTTCAACCCGCGTGCACGCTCTCCATGATCTCCATGAAACGCCGCGCCTGGGGCGACAGGAAGCGCCCCTTGCGCAGCACCAGCCCATAGCTGCGCTGCGGGAAGTACTTGGTCAGGGGAATGCGAACCAGGGCTTCGCCGCCTTCCAGGCAAATGTCGGTGACGATGGAAATGCCCATGCCCAGGCTCACGTACTTCTTGATGACTTCCCAGCCGCCGGCTTCCAGCGTCACCGTGAAGGTGAGGTTGTTCTGTTGGAACACATATTTGACGATGCGCCAGGTGGACAGGTGGCTGGGCGGCAGGATGAGCCCGTAGTGGCTCACGTCCTCCAGGGTGATTTCTTCGCCGGCGGCGGATTTCTCCGCCAGCGGGTGGCCCAGGGGAGTGATGAGCATGGGGTCGTAGTTCACCACCGGCTTGTATTCGATGTCCTCCGGCACCTCCAGCATCGAGCCCACGGCGAAATCGATCTCGTCAGAACGCAGCATCTTCAGTCCGTCCCGGCCGGTGACGTTATGCATCTTGAGCTGGACTTTCGGGTAGGCGGTGACGAACTGGCGCACCGGTTCCGGCAGGATGTAGAGGATGGTGGATTCGCCGGCGCCGATCTTCAATTCCCCCGATTCCAGCTTGCCGAAGTGGGCGGCGAAGCTTTCCTGCAATTTGTCGATGCCGTCCACAAGGGGTTCGGAGAGCTGGTAGAGGACTTCGCCTTCCGGCGTCAGCTTGAGGTGGGGGCCGCGCCGCTCGAACAGCACCACGCTGAGTTCCCGCTCCAGGGCCTGGATCTGCAGCGATACCGAGGGCTGGGACAGGAACAGTTTGTCGGCGGCCTTGGAGATGCTGCCGCAGCGGACCACCTGATAGAAGGCGCGCAGTTGCTTGAGCCGGTTGTTCTTGTAGTAGAGCGGCGCGTCGGAAGCCATGGAAGTCTCCTATAAATAGCGTGAGCAACTTATGAGATGAATGATTGTGCGCCGCATCATTAAATCAGCCAATATCTTAGATTGAAATTATTGGCTCGCCGTTGGCATGAAACTTTTACACTGTGCACTGCAACAATTTCGACCAAAAGGTCTTAAATTGTTGAACAAAATAGTCAAGAAAGGTGTTTGAGATGGAGATGGTGTCCAGCATCGCCGTGGCGGGGGCCTTCATGGCGGCCCTCGGCTCGCTGTTGGCCTGGCTGTTGGCCGTGGCCAACAAGCGCCTCTATGTCTACGAAGACCCGCGCATCGGCGAAGTCGAGGAGTTGCTGCCCAAGTCCAATTGCGGCGCCTGCGGCACCGCCGGTTGCCGCAACTTCGCCGAGCAGGTGGTGGCGGGCGAGATCGTGCCGGCCAAGTGTTCCGTGAACGCGCCGGAAATGAACGCCTACATCGCCAATTTCCTGGGCGTGTCCATGGGCGACGTGGAGAAGCAGGTGGCCCGGCTCGCCTGCGCCGGCGGCAGCCATGTGGCCTATGTGCGCGCCAGCTACAAGGGCCTGGGCACCTGCCGCGCGGCGGCCACCGTGTCCGGCGGCGGCAAGGCCTGCGCCTGGGGCTGCCTGGGCCTGGGCGATTGCGAGGTCGAATGCGATTTCGACGCCATCGCCATGAATCAATACGGGCTTCCCGTCGTGGATGCCGAGAAGTGCACCGCCTGCGGCGATTGCGTGGACGTGTGCCCGAAGGACCTTTTTTCCTTGCAGCCCGTGAGCCACAAGCTCTGGGTGGCCTGCAAGAGCCGGGCGGATGGCGACGTCGCCGAGGCGCAATGCGAGGTGGCCTGTACCGCCTGCGGCAAATGCGCCATGGATGCCGCCCCCGGTTTGATCCGCCTGGACAACAACCTGGCGGTGATCGACTACGCTAAGAACCACTTGGCGTCTCCCGTGGCGATCGAGCGCTGCCCCACCGGGGCCATCGTCTGGCTGAACGACAGTCAGGCGCTGCGAGGGCGCGAAGCCAAGAAGATCATCCGCAGAGAAGCGCTGCCGATGCGCGCGAACGTTGTTTGAAAGGCATTACACAATGATCAAGAACCCCATTTCCAAGCTCCTCGGCCACATGCACCTCATCGAGCCGGGTACCGCCGCCAAGGCCAACGTGAAGACCGTGAAGTACCCCGGCGTGCGCGATGCCATCGACGGCAACACCGCCGTCATCCTGGTGGAGCGGGAAGCCTCCGACGCCGCCGGCGCCTATCCCATCACGCCGTCCACCAACATGGGCGAGTACTGGTCCGAGGCGGTCGCCGCCGGCCATGTGAACATCTCCGGCCGTCCCCTGATCTTCCTGGAGCCGGAATCCGAACACGCCGCCGCCGGCGTCACCGCCGGCATGTCCATGACCGGCCTGCGCGCGGTCAACTTCTCCTCGGCCCAGGGCGTGGCCTTCATGCACGAATCCCTGTATGGCGCCGTCGGCAAGCGCCTGCCCTACGTGCTCAACATGGGCTGCCGCGCCATCACCAAGGCCACCCTGAACGTCCATTGCGGCCACGACGACTACCACAGCGTGGACGACACCGGCTTCATCCAGCTGTTCGCCAAGAGCGCCCAGGAAGCCGCCGACCTGAACCTGATCGCGCGCAAGACCGCCGAGCTGTCCCTGACCCCGGCGATCATGGGCATGGACGGTTTTCTCACCACCCATCTGATCGAGCCGGTGCTGGTGCCGGAGAAGGCGCTGGTCGAGGAGTTCCTGGGCTTGCCGGACGACCTCATCGACACGCCCACCCCCGCCCAGGAACTCATCTACGGACCCAAGCGCCGCCGCGTGCCCGTTTTGTGGGATGTGGATTCGCCGGTGGTGTCCGGCGGCGTCGCGAACCAGGACGCCCACATGCAGGCGACCGCCGCCCAGCGTCCCTACTTCTTCGAGCACATCCCGGCGATCCTGGACAAGTGCATGGCCGAGTACGGCGAGCTGACCGGCCGCAAGTACAGCCGCGTCGACACCTACCGCTGCGACGACGCCGACTAGGTCAACCTGACCTGCTTCCGTCCCTTCCCCGGCGATCTGCTGGGCAAGGCGCTCAAGGGCAAGAAGGGCGTGGTGGTGCTGGAGCGTACCGACCAGCCCATGTCGGAAGACCTGCCCCTGATGCGGGAAGTGCGTTCCACGGTGAGCAAGTGCCTGGAGAACGGCACCGACCCCGATGCCTATCCCGACTACGCGGCTTATGCCAAGACCACCGACATGCCGCGCCTGTACTCGGGCTGCTACGGTCTGGGTTCCCGCGATCTGCAACCGGAAGCCCTGGTCGCCGCCATCGAGAACATGACCGAGAAGGGTGCCCACAGGAAGTTCTTCTACCTGTCCATCGACTTCATCCGCGATCAGGCCGCGAACCCGAAGCAGGAAATCCACCAGCAGGAAATCCTCGCCGCCTATCCGAAGATCAAGGACATGGCCCTGCGCGGTTCGGAGAATCCCAACCTGATGCCCAAGGGCGCCATCGCCGTGCGCATGCACTCCGTCGGCGGCTGTTCGAGCTGCTCGGCTGGGACATCAAGGCGAATCCGAAATACGGTTCCGAGAAGAAGGGCCAGCCCACCACCTACTACCTGTCCGCCGCGCCGGAACCCATCCGCGTCAACTGTGAATACTCCCAGGTGGACGTGGTGCTGTCCCCCGACCCGCAGGTGTTCCTGCACACCAACGCGGTGGCCGGCCTGAAGAAGGGCGGCGTGTTCATCATCCAGAGCAACCTGCCGGACGCCGCCGCGCTGTGGGCCACCTTCCCGGTGCACACCCAGAAGTTCATCGCCGACAACGACATCCACGTGTTCTACCTGGATGCCTTCACCATCGCCCGCGAGGAATCCTCCAACCCGGACCTGCAACTGCGCATGCAGGGCAACGCCTTCCAGGGCGCGTTCTTCCACGCCTCCGACGTCAAGGAGCGTGCCGGCCTGACCGAGGAAAACCTGTTCCGCGCCATCGAGAACCAGCTCAACGACAAGTTCGGCAAGAAGGGCAAGCGCGTGGTGGACGACAACCTGCGCGTGGTGAAGCGGGGCTACACGGAAATCCACGAAATTCCCGCCGAGGTGAAGAAGGTCGGCGCGCGCCAGCCCGCCGGCCTCAAATCGATCCCCTCCATCCCGGTCATGCTCAAGCGGATGCCCGAGAACGAGGGCGCGCTGGAGAAGGCCGCCGACCTGCACCGCTTCTGGGAACAGACCGGCAACTTCTATATTTCCGGCAAGGGTTCCGACAACCTGGCCGATCCCTTCATGGGCATGGCCCTGGTGCCCGCCGTCACCGGCGTCTACCGGGACATGACCCAGATCCGCTTCGAGCATCCGGTGTGGATCGCCGAGAACTGCACCGCCTGCGGCAACTGCTACACCGAGTGTCCCGATTCGGCGATTCCCGGTCTGGTCTCCACCGTCGGCGACGTGCTCTCCACCGCCATCGGCAACATCGAGATGAGCGGCCGGCCCACCCGCTTCCTGCGCAAGGGTTCCCGCGTCATCGAGAAGAAGCTGCGCGGCGTCCTGGACAAGGACGGCCTCAACGTGCGCGCCCTGCTCCGGCAGGCCATCGAGGACGCGATGCACGAGGATCCGAACCAGGGTAACGCGGCCATGGAGGAGGAATACCACCTCCTGGAGAAAGAGATCGGCGAATTCCAGTTCGCCACCACCAAGCCCTACTGGAACCTGAAGGAGAAGAAGGCCAAGGGCAGCGGCGGCCTGTTCTCCATCACCATCAACCCGTATACCTGCAAGGGCTGCGCCCTGTGCGTGGACGTGTGCGACGACGACGCCCTGAAGATGGTGACCCAGAACGAGGACTCCATCGCCCAACTGCGCCAGGACTGGAAGTTCTGGCTCGACCTGCCCACCACGCCCAAGGAATACAGCCGCATCGACAGTCTGGACGAGAAGATCGGCGCCCTGGAAACCCTGCTGTTGGACAAGAAGAATTACGCCTCCATGGCCTGCGGCGACGGCGCCTGCCTGGGCTGCGGCGAGAAGACCGCGATCCACCTGTTCACCTCCACCGTCACCGCCCTCATGCAGCCGCGCGTGGCCGCCTTCGTGGAGAAGCTGGACGGCCTCATCTCCGGGCTGGAAAAGCACCTGCGCATGAAGCTGACCGAGACCGTGGACCTCACCGACACCAAGGCGGTGATCGCGGCGGTCGACCTGCACAAGGGCGAGGACCTGACCCTGGCCAACCTGTCCGAGAGCCTGAAGCAGCAGTCCCACGCGCAGCCCATCGACCCGCAGTGGCTGAAGTGGGTGACCCAGTTGCTGGCGCGCCTGAAGGATCTCAAGTGGCGTTATGTGGAAGGCCCGACCAAGCGCGGCCGCGCCGAGATGGGCATCGTCAACTCCACAGGCTGCACCTCGGTGTGGGCGTCCACCTTCCCGTTCAACCCCTATCCCTTCCCCTGGACCTCCCATCTGTTCCAGGATTCGCCCTCCGTCGCCATGGGCCTGTTCGAAGGCCACATGACCAAGATGGCGGACGGCTTCAAGGCCGTGCGCATGGCGGAGCTCGAGCTGAACGGCGGCTACAACCCGGCCGAGCACGACGCCCAGTTCACCTACTTCAACTGGGAAACCTTCTCGGAAGAGGAATGGCATCTGTGTCCGCCCGTCGTGGCGGTGGGTGGCGACGGCGCCATGTACGACATCGGTTTCCAGAACCTGTCGCGCGCCCTGATGACCCGCATGCCGGTGAAGATCTTCGTGGTGGATACCCAGGTGTATTCCAACACCGGCGGCCAGGCCTGCACCTCCGGCTTCATCAGCCAGGTAGCCGACATGTCCCCCTACGGCAAGAAGGACCACGGCAAGAAGGAAATCCGCAAGGAGATCAGCGTCATCGGCATGGCGCACCGTTCCGCCTACGTCATGCAAGGCGCCATCTCCAACCCGACCCACCTGATCGAGAGCTACATCGACGGCCTCAACAGCCGCCGTCCCGCCCTGTTCAACATCTACGCGGTGTGCCCGCCGGAACACGGCGTCGGCGACGACATGGCGGTGGAGCAGTCCAAGCTCGCGGTGGAGTCCCGCGCCTATCCGCTGTTCCGCTACGACCCGGATGCCGGCACCACCTTCAGCGAGTGCGTCAGCCTGGAAGGCAACCCGGACATGGATGCCGAGTGGCCCACCTACACGCTGAGCTACAAGGACGAGGAAGGCGCCGAGCAGAAGATGGAACTGCCCATGACCTTCGCCGACTTCGCCCTGACCGAGGGCCGCTTCGCCAAGCAGTTCCGCAAGGCGCCGCCGGAAACCTGGAACGACGACATGGTCCTGCTGGCGGAATTTCTGAAGCTGGACGCCGACGACCGGGACGGCAAGTTCCCCTATATCTGGGCGGTGGACAAGAAGCAGCGCCTGATGCGGGTCATCGTCTCCGCGGAACTGGTGAACTCCTGCGAGGAACGCCAGCAGTTTTGGCAGCAGTTGAAGGACGTGGCCGGCCTGAACAAGGAAACGGTGGATACCGAGGCCATCGCCGAGCAGGCCCGCGCCGAGCTGCTACAGAAGATCAGCGTCAGCCTGGCCAGCTTCGGCGCCGGCGTCTCCATCGACGCGCCGATCGCGAGCGCGCCGGTTTCGGCCAAGCCCGCCGCCGGTCCGGACGGCTACGAGCCGGTCTACATCGACACGCCGGAATGCACCGCCTGCGACGAGTGCACCAAGCTCGCGCCCAAGGCCTTCGCCTACAACGACGACAAGAAAGCCATCGTCATCAATCCCCAGGGCACGAAGTACGCCGATCTGGTGAAGGCCGCGGAGAAATGCACCGCCGGCTGCATCCATCCCGGCACGCCCTGGAACCTGAGCGAACCCGGCGTCGACAAGCTGATCGCCCGGGCGGCGAAGTTCAATTGAGCGGAACGTGAAAAGTGAAAAGTGAAAAGTGAAGTTCAAACGCGCGCAAGGCGCCCCATTTCACTTGAGCCGCGCAGCGGCGCGTCACTTTTCACACTTCACGCGTGAAGTGATCCGATAACACCATGCTGTCCTTATTTCGACGCAGAACATTCGCGCGTGGGGTGCATCCCGACGCGCAAAAGAGCACTGCCGGCAATCCGATTCGTCGGATGCCGTTTGCGTCGCGCATGATCCTCCCCCTCGCGCAACACATAGGCAAGCCGGCAGTGCCCCTTATCCGGGCCGGCCAGGAGGTCGTACGCGGACAACCCATCGCCAAAGCCGATGGTTTTCTTTCCGTTCCCATCCATGCGCCCGCCGACGGCGTCATCGAGTCCGTCGAGCTGAAACCCAGCGCGCGCGGCCCCTGGGTGGAATCCATCGTCTTGCGGGTCTATGAAGCCTCCACCCAGGAAATCCGCTGGAGCGAATCCCACGACGTGGATGCCATGTCGCCCCAGGAATTGCTGCAAGCCATCCAGGACACCGGCATGGTGGGCCTGGGCGGCGCCACCTTCCCAAGCCACGCGAAGCTGACCGTGCCGGTGGAGCACAAGATCCACACCCTCATCGTCAACGGCTGCGAATGCGAGCCCTACCTGACCTGCGACCACCGGCTCATGCTGGAGTATCCGGAGGATCTGATGGTCGGCACCCGCCTGGCCATGCGCGCGGTGGGCGCCCAACGCGCCATCATCGGCATCGAGGACAACAAGCTGGACGCGGTGGAGGCGATCCGCAAATGCCTGCCCGCCGACGGCGCCATCACCGTGGAAGCGGTACAGACCAAGTACCCCCAGGGCGCCGAGAAGATGCTCATCAAGTCCCTGCTGGGCGTCGAGGTGCCGCCCGGCAAGCTGCCCATGCACGTGGGCGTGGTGGTGAACAACGTCGGCACCCTGGCCCAGTTGGGCCAGTTGCTGCCCGCCGGCGAGGGACTGACCGAGCGGGTGGTCACCGTTACCGGCCCGGGCATCAAGAAGCCCGGGGATTACTGGGTGCCCATCGGCACGCCCATGCGCACCGTGCTGGAATGGGCCGGCGCGCGCGACGCCTCCGAGCGGGAGATCATCCTGGGCGGTCCCATGATGGGCCAGGCCGTGGCTTCCCTGGACGTGCCGGTCACCAAGGGCGTGTCCGGCATCCTGGTGTTCGACAAGCGCCAGATCGAGGAGACCGCGAAGCACAAGCCGTATCCCTGCATCAAATGCGGCGAGTGCGTGAAGGTCTGCCCCATGGGCCTGAATCCCTCCATGCTGGGCATGCTCGCCGCGCAGCGCGACTACGAAACCATGGGCGGGCATTACCACCTGGGCGACTGTTTCGAATGCGGCTGCTGCACCTACGTGTGCCCCTCCCATATCCCCCTGGTTCAGCAGTTCCGTGTCGCAAAAGGCATCCTGCGGGAGCAGGCGGCCTGATCCTTTCGCTTTCCGGACCCATCATGAATGCCACCCTGACCCGCGAATTCATCGCCGACGCCTTGTCCCGCTCCATTCTGGATCCCCGCAGCCGCGCCTTGTACGACCTGTGCTTCTTCCAGCGGGACCATTTCAGCGACGAGATCGTCGCCGACAAGCTGCGCCTGATCGGCCGGCTCTACGCGGAATACGGCGCGGGCCCGGGCTTCTCGCCCGAACTGGGCGCCCACCGCCTGACCAAGTCGCGGGTGGACCACTGGTTTTCCACCCTGTCCACCGCCGAGCAACTGGACGCCTGGCTGCCGCTGGAACTGCACAAGCGGGTCATGGACGTGTTCGCCGAGCTGCCCGAGAGCGAAGCCCGCTCCCTGGCTTCCAAATACCTGCATTTCCACTTTCCCGAGCTGTTCTTCATCCACGACAGTCTGGTCGAGGCGACGGTGTGGGAGTTGAGCGAGGGGGGCTGCGGTTTCCTCGCCCTGTCGGATTTCGATCCGGTCTACGGACGCTTCCATGCCGGCTGCCGCAAGCTTGCCGAACGCCTGGCGCCCGAACTGGGCCGGCGCCTGACGCCCCGGGAAATGGACCGCCTGTTGCGGGCCTGGCAGGCGCGGGAGGATGTCCCGTTCGCCGCGCGGCCCGCAAGAGTCATGTGCGGCTTGCAGGCATAATCCGCATCCCCAGGCCGGTGCATCGGCCCCCGTAATTCGAGCTAGCGAAAATCATGGCCCCAACCCCGCGCATCGAACTGCGCACCTCGCCCCACGTGGTCAAGCACAACAGCGTGGAACGCATCATGTTCCATGTGGTGTTGGCCCTGCTGCCCGTCGCCGCCTTCTCCGTGTTCCAGTACGGCCTGTCCGCCCTGGCCCTGCTGGTCGCGGTGACCGCCGCCTGCCTGGCGACGGAGCGCCTGTTCAACCAGATGGCGGGCACCGCGAGCACGCTGAGCGACTGGTCCGCCACCATCACCGGCCTGGTGCTGGCCCTGACCCTGCCGCCCGCTTTCCCGCTCTGGATGGGCGTGGTCGCCGGCTTCATCGCCATCGCCCTGGGCAAGGCCCTGTTCGGCGGCATCGGCTTCAATGTGCTGAATCCGGCCCTGGTGGGCCGCGCCTTTGTCCAGGCCGCCTTTCCGGTGGCCATCACCACCTGGATTCCGGCGTTCGCCCCCAACCGCTTCCTGGAATTCGCGCCCACCACCTTCACGCTACCCTTCATGACCCCGCCCGACATCGGTGACTGGGCCAGGCATGCGGTGGACGGCTTCACCGGCGCGACGCCGCTGGCGCGCTGGAAGTTCGAGAACGTGCTGGCGACGCCCATGGACTTCCTGTCCGGCGCGGTGACCGCCTCCGCCGGCGAGACATCGGCGATCCTGATCCTGCTGTGCGGCGCCTATCTGGCGATCCGCGGCTTCATGGACTGGCGCATCCCGGCGGCGGTGCTGGGCAGCGCGGCGTTGACCGCCCTGATCTTCCACCTGGTGGACGGGCGCTACCCGGATCCCCTGTTCGTGCTGCTGTCCGGCGGCCTGATGCTCGGCGCGGTGTTCATGGCCACCGACATGGCCACCTCGCCGGTGACGCCCCTGGGTGTATGGATCTACGGCGCCCTGATCGGCGTGGTGACGGTCATGATCCGCTACTTCGGCGGACTGACCGAGGGCGTCATGTACGCCATCCTCATCGCCAACGCGCTGGCGCCGCTGATCGACCAGGTGACCCAGCCCAGGGTGTTCGGCCAGGTGAAGCGCGCGAAGGGGGAGCGGGCATGAGCGAAGCCGCCCTGCAACCCACCACCCCCAGCGGCGCCATGATCCGCACCCTGGGCCTGGTCGCCACGGTCTGTGGGATCCTCATCGTCACCGCCTACGAAGGCACGCTCGACGCGGTGAACGCGAACAAGAAGATCGCCCTGGAGCGGGCGGTGTTCAAGGTGATTCCGGAAGCCGCGCGGGTGGACGAGTACGTCGCCACCCCGGCGGGCATCCAGCCGGCGGGCGCCGGCGCGCCGGAAGGCGCCGTCAAGTTCTACGCCGCCTACGGCGGGGACGGCGAACTGAAAGGCATCGCCGCCGAAGGCGCGGCGAAAGGCTACGCCGACACGGTGCGCATCCTCTACGCCTACGATCCGGCGCGCCAGGTGGTCACCGGCTTTGGCGTCATCGCCATGCGCGAAACCCCTGGCATCGGCGACAAGATCCACAGCGACGAGGCCTTCCTGAAGAACTTCGTGGCCTTGGACGTGAAACTCGCCGCGGACATGAAGGCCCTGGCCAACGCGGTCAAGACGGTCAAGCACGGCAGCAAGCAAAACCCCTGGGAGATCGACGCGATTTCCGGCGCCACGGTGACCTCAAAGGCGGTGGGGCGCGGCATCAACCAGAGCGCCCAGAAGCTGCTGCCGTTGCTGGTGCCGCATCTCGATAAGCTGAAAAAACTGTGAAGCTTGAATGCGGAAAAGTAAATGGGAAAAGTGAAATGGGAAAAGTGAAAAGTGATGCCCACCCCGCGCTTGCGGCGCGACCCTCCCTGCCGGGAGGGTATTGCGTTTCACGCTTCACGTTTAACGGAGACCAATGATGGCGATTCCTGGCCAAAAACAACTCTCCAACCTGGAAGAACTCCTGGAAGGCGTCTGGAAGCAGAACCCGGTGTTCGTCATGGTGCTGGGCATGTGCCCCACCCTGGCGGTGTCGGTCTCCGCGGTGAACGCCCTGTCCATGGGGCTGGCCACCACCTTCGTGCTGCTGGGGTCGACGTTCCTGGTGTCCCTGCTGCGCCGCGTGATTCCCAAGGAAGTGCGCATCGCCACCTACATCGTCATCATCGCCACCTTCGTCACCGTGGTGGACTACCTGATCCAGGCCATCAGCCTCACGCTCTACGACGCCCTGGGCGCCTTCATCCAGCTCATCGTGGTGAACTGCATCATCCTGGGCCGGGCCGAGGCCCACGCCTCGAAGAATCCCCCCGTTCGGGCCGTCCTCAACGCGCTGGGCATGGGCGCCGGCTTCACCATCGGCCTGTTCGCCCTGGGCGCGGTACGGGAGATCCTGGGCGCGGGGAAATTGTTCGGCGTGCCTTTGTTCGGCCCCGATTTCCAGCCCTGGGTGGTGATGGTGTTGCCGCCGGGCGGCTTCTTCGTGCTGGGTGCCTGGTTGCTCTTCTTCAATTGGCTCAACAGTCGCAAGCCCGATACCGCGTCGGCCAAACCCGTGGAGGGCCACAGCCATGCATGAGTCCTTGTCGCAAATCTTCATCGGCACCTTGCTGGCCAACAATTTCGTGCTCGCCATGTTCCTGGGGCTGTGCCCTTTCCTGGGCGTCTCGGCCCGGCTGAACACCGCGCTGCCCATGGGCGCGGCGACCACCTTCGTCATGGTGGTGGCGAGCCTGTGCGCCTTTGGTCTGAATCTGCTGGTCACCGCCTTCCACCTGGAGTTCCTGCGCCTGATCTCCTACATCGTCATCATCGCCTCGGCGGTGCAACTGGTGGAGATGGTGCTGAAGAAGTACAGCCCGGCCCTGTTCCGCGCCCTGGGCATCTACCTGCCGCTGATCACCACCAACTGCGCGGTGCTGGGGGTGGCCCTGTTCCAGACCGCGCGGGAGTACAGCTTCGCCCAGGCGTTGACCTTCGCGGCCGGCGGCGGTGCCGGCTTCACCCTGGCCCTGCTGCTCATGGCCGGGTTGCGCGAGCGGCTCAACCTGTCCAACGTGCCCAACGTGGTCCAGGGCACCGCCCTGTCCCTCATGCTCGCCGGCCTGCTGTCCCTGGCCTTCATGGGCTTCGCCGGCCTGGGGGCGGGGGAGTAGCCGGCATGGCCACCTATCTGCTCACCATCGGCCTGATCCTGCTCATCATGCTGTTCGGGATCGTCGTGCAGCAGTTCTACAAGCTGTTCGCCCAGCGCCATCCGGAGTTGGGGCCGTTCCGGGATGTGGACAAGGGATGCGGTTCCTGCTCCGGGCAGGAATGCGCCGGCGGGAGCTGTTCGACGCGGTCGGATTGACCCAGATCCGGGGTGGAGCTACCCCGGCGCTTGTCGGTTTTCTTTACATATATTTACACTCCCCCGCGATTTTTAGCCCATTGGAAACCCAAGCCTCTGAAACGGAGGGGGTTTTGTTTCGGGTATTGTTTTTGCTTTATTTCAAGACAAGCCATCCTGTTTCCGGCCCGGCGGAATGGGTCTAGGGACTAACCACGCAGGCGATCCATGGCTAGGGCGGGTCTGGCCAAGTGCCGCCATGGGATGCCCGCGGGAGATATGGGAATGATGGGAATGGTGGTTGCATGCCGGGTGGACTGGCATATAGTCGAGTAAAAAGCTAAACAATCAGCCTCCGGCGGATATCCCTGGAATATCCGGGCCCCGCCGGGCAAGTGCAGCGGCCGCGCATCGTCGTCGGTCGGTGCCGTGAGGAGTGGGATATGGTCAAGATGCCAGGGTTGGTCGAGAACCTTATGCGCCGCGCTGGCGCCACGAGAACGTCCCCACGCCGCCAGGTATCCGCCCCACCCGATTTCTCCCGAAAAATCCTGTTCGAGAGCCTGGAACCCCGGCTGCTCCTGTCCGCCGACCTGGCCCCCGAAGTCGCCAATACGCTGAGCAGCGGCGTCAACCAGTTCAAGGACTGGGCCGCGAATCTCGCCACCTATCAGCAGCTCGGCCAACAGCTTCCGGTCATCAACACCGCCCTGGGCAGCGCGACGGACCTGTCCGGCTGGCTGCAAAGCAAGATCGTCGATCCGGTGCAGAGCTACCTGGCCAGTCCCGGCGCCAAAACCACCGACGGCCTGGTGAGCGCCCTGGCCGGCGTCGCCGGCCTGTCCGCGGTGACCGGCGACCAGTACGGCAACGAGGTGCGTTTCGATCTGGTGCTGGACGCCAGCCGCACCCTGAACGGCCTGGATCTGACCGTGCCCCAGTCGGCGAACGGCATGGCCATCACCGCCGACGGCGGCGCCCTGGATCTCGCGGCCAGCATGCATCTGGATTTCGCCTTCGGTGTGGACCTGACCCCGGGTCTGGCGACGGATGACGCCTTCTTCCTCAAGTTCGACAGCTTCACCCTGGCCGGCGACATCCACGCGACCGGCCTCAACTTCGGCGTCAGTGTCGGCTTCCTGGGCGCCAGCGTGGCCAACGGCAGCGTCAACCTGGACGCCGACATGCAGGTCAACGTGGCGAACCCGGATGCGGACGCCGCCGGCCACGTGACGCTGGGCGAACTCCAGGGCACCACCCTGGAATCCCTGGTGGGCCTGAGTTTCGCCGGCGCCACGGTGAACGCGAACCTGCCCATCACCATTGCCGCCCTGGGCAGTTTCAATCCCGGCGCCGTGCAGATCGCCATCACGGGCAATCCCTTCTCCGGCGTCAGCGTGAACCTGACCGGCAGCAATGCCGCCGAGATCAGCAACTTCGGCCGCCTGACGCCCTTCGCGGTCAATTCCACCCTGCACCGGGTGGCGCAGTGGCTGCAGGACATCGGCGGTTCCGCCAGCGTGTTCGGCCAGGCCGTGCCGTTCGCCGACAGCACCCAGTTCAAGGACATCCTGGACTTCTCCACCGCCCTGACCGAGGTGGTGAACGACCACCTGCAATCGGAAACCGGCGTGCCGGATTTCGACAACGCCCAGGAATTCGCCGATCGCCTGGCCACTCTGCTGGGACTGGCGCCCTCGGCGATATCCGCCGCCTACAACACCAGCACCAACCAGCTCACCTTCTTCTTCCGTCTGGACCACACCTTCGCCAACCTCAACGCGCCGGTGGATCTCAACCTGAACCTGGCGCCCCTGGGCGGCATCAGCACCAGCAGCAACCTGAGCGTGGGCGCCGACGGCCGCCTGCAATTCACCCTGGGCTTCGACCTGTCGCCGTTCGAGGCCATCGTCCTGGGCAATCTGGTGCTGCCCGCCAACGGCGTGCTGTCCGCCGACGCCCTGTTCCAGGTGGCGGTGAACGGCGCCGCGCCGGTGGCGGTCAGCGTCGCGCGCCAGGCGAGTAACACCACGCGCAGCCAGCTCATCGCCAACATCAACACCGCCCTGACCAACGCCGGCATCACCGGCGTCACCGCGTCCCTGGTGTCCAACAAGGTGCAGTTCAAGGCCACCGGCGACATGTTCGGCGCCAGCCTGAGCATCTTCGTTTCCAACCCCGCCACCAACACGGCGAAGACCGAACTGGGCCTGAACGAGATCATGGCGGACACCGCCACGCCCGTCTCCCAGGCCTTCCTGCGCGACATCCAGATCACCGGCAACGCCCATGTCACCGCCAGCGACATCGACGCCTCGGCCAACTTCGGCTTCATCGGCGTCGATCTTCACCGCCATCAACAACATTTCCACCTGGGCCCAGCTCAGCACCTCCGGCACCGCCAGCGCGAACCTGCCGATCCAGGTCCAGGGCGGCATCCTGCCTCTGGGGCCGAATCCGCATGTCCAGGTGAACATGAGCAACGTGTTCAACCCGGCCAGCCTCAGCGTCACCTTCCCGGACCTGACCGCCCTCACCAACTACCAGAATCTGGATTTGAACGATGTGCTGGGCGCGCTGAACCAGTTCGTCGGCTACCTGGGCAACCTGGAGAACTTCTCCTTCCTGAACCTGGACCTGCCCATCATCGACAAGAGCGTCAGCGACCTGCTGTCCTTCATTCCCGACCTGAACGGCGACATCGGCGACCTGCAAGCCCTGGGCGCCCCCACCCTGCAAGCCCTGGAAGCGAAGATCGAACAGGCTTTCGGCCTCAATCCCGCCGACCTGACCATGACTTTCGCGGGCAACGACCTGCGCTTCGCCCTGCACCTGAGCGAGAGCCTGCCCGCCGAATACCAGAACCTGCACGTGAACATGAATCTGGCCCAGCTCGCCGGCTACGTGCCGGGCGGCGTGCCGGGCCTGTCCGGCGTCGGCAACCTGATCGACGTGGGGGGCAGCGCCGACCTGGCGGTGACCGGCAGCGCGGTCATGGACCTGATCTTCGGCTTCGACCTGGCCAACCCGGCCACGCCCCGGGCCTACATCCACGACGATTCCAACATCGGTCTGCAACTCAAGGTGGCCGGCAGCAACCTGGACTTCGACGCCGCCGTCGGGCCCCTGGGCCTGTTCATCCGCGACGGCGTGGTGAACCTGGGCAACGGCGCCGCGCCGGCCGCCTTCACGGTGGGCTTCAAGCCGGTCGCCGGCGACCGCTGGTACAGCAACCAGTGGAACACCTCCATCGTCAACACCGCCCTGGTGGGCTCCGCTTCCGCCACCCTGCCGGTGTACTTCCCGCTGGAGTCCAACTTCGCCGGCAACATCGCCCTCAACATCGGCGACCTGTCCCACATTTCCACCACCACCACCCTGTCCGCGCCCAACCTGGCCGCCGAGATCGGCTCCATCGACCTGTTCAGCGACATGGGCAGCCTGATCCAGGGCATCGACATGGTGCTGGCCGGCATCCAGGACGCGATGGATGGCGAGATCTGGGGCATCGATCTGCCCATCGTCGGCGACAACCTGAAGGACGCGGCCCATTTCATCAGCGACCTGCGTAGCCAGATCGTGCCCAAGCTGCAGGCCGCCTTCGCTGGCGGCGACAAGAGCGCGCAGATGGTCAAGAACGCCCTGTTCGACGTGCTCGGCAACGCCGACGTGCTGGGCGACGGCGGCGGTTTCCTCAACATCATCCTGGACCGCAACAACGACGGCGTGGTCAATGCCGACGACATCGAGCTGGTTTCCACCGGCGCCGCCGGCGACGTGAGCCAGGTCCAGTTCAACCTGAAGATCGGCCAGACCTACACCGCGTCCGTGCCCATCGGCTTCGACATCGGCCTGCCCGGCCTGGGCCTGCAGGCCAGCGACAACAGCGCGGTGCAGGTGGACTTCACCTACGCCCTGGACATCGGCCTGGGCGTGAGCCGGGCCGACGGCGTCTACATCGACACCTCCGCCAACAACGAGCTGTCGGTGCAGGTGGAGGCCACCACGCCCAACATGGCCATCGGTGGCGAGCTGGGTTTCCTGCGCGTCAAGATCGAGGACGACGACAGCGCGCCCACCCATCTCACCGGCACCTTCGCCATCGATCTGAAGGATCCGGTGGGCAGCAACAACCGGCTCACCTTCAACGAACTGGCCGGCGGCGTGAACTTCGCCCAGGTGGTGGACGTGGTGCTGAACCTGGAAGCCGAGGCCAACCTGGATTTGTCCTTGGGCGTCATGGGTTCCAGCGACGACGTGGCCAGCGCCCAGTTTTTCGACACCGGCTTCCCCCAGTTGCAGTCGGATTTCCACCTGCTCTGGACCTTCGATGCGATCCACGGCTTCCAGGGCACCCTGGAGGACGTGAGCTTCAACAACGTGCGCCTGAACCTGGGGGAATTCCTCACCTCCATCGTCGGCCCCATCGTCAACACCATCAATCCCATTCTGGAACCGATCCGCCCGATCCTGGACGTGCTCAACGCGCCGGTGCCGGTCATCTCCGACATCACCGGCAGCAACGTCACCTTCATCGAAATGGCCAGCCTGCTGGCGCCGGATCTGGTCTCGCCGGAAACCGCCGACTTCATCGAAGCGGCGGGTGAGCTGGTCAACTTCCTGGATCGCCTGGACAGTCTGGGCGACGGCGTCTTCCTGGACTTCGGCAGCTTCAACCTGAACAACCTGGGCAGCGGCCAGGATTTGCGCACGGGAGGCAGCGTCAACTTCGGCGGCCTCGACTTCAACGCCCGCAAGACCAATCCCCTGCAAGCCCTGTCCGACCAGTTGGCGAGCAAGTCCCCCGGCTTCAATTCCGCGAAGAACGACATCAAGGGCACCCAGGGCTCCGGCTTCAGCTTTCCCCTGCTGGACGACCCCACCCTGGCCTTCAAGCTGCTGCTGGGCCAGGACGTGGACATCTTCCGCTACGACATGCCCGAGTTCAGCGTCGGCTTCGACATCGAGCAGGCCTTCGGCCCGGTGTACGCGCCGCCGCCTGTCTACGTCACCCTGGAAGGCGGGCTGCGCGCCGGCGTCCGCTTCGGCTTCGGCTACGACACCAAGGGTCTGCGGGAATTCGCCGATACCATCGACCAGGGCGCGCCCAATCCGTTGAAATTGCTGGACGGCTTCTACGTCGCCGACACCTACAACGTGAACGGCCAGTGGAAGGATCTGCCCGAGCTGTTCCTGGAAGCCCACATCGGCGCCGGCGTGCGCGTCAGCGCGGTGATCCTGTCGGTGGAGGTGGAAGGCGGCATCTATGCCCAGCTCGGCCTCAACCTGCACGACATCGACGGCGACGGCAAGATGCGCGGCAGCGAGTTCCTGGAGCGCATCCAGGGCGGCGGTCCCCTGTGCATCTTCGACTTCCAGGGCGAGTTCGGCGCCTATCTGGAACTCGAGGTCAGCTTCGGTATCGATCTGGGCCCCCTGGGCTGCATCTGCGTCACCTTCCCGTTCGAGATCGCCCGCGTCACCCTGGTGAGCTTCACGGTCGAATGCGACGCCCCGCCGCCGGTCCTGGCGACCGTGGACGAGGCCGACGGCACCCTCTACCTGAACATGGGCGACCGCGCCGCCTATCGCCTGCATGGCGACCTGACCGATGGCGACGAGTCCTTCAAGGTCACCGCCATCGGCAACGACTCCGTGCTGGTGGAGGCGTTCGGCTTCACCCAGCTCTACGGTTCCCTGCAGGAGCACGATCCCGCCGATCCGGCCCATCACGCGATCACCAAGATCATCGCCAACGGCGGCCTCGGCAACGACGTCATCGAGATCGACCCGGGCGTGCTGGACCCGGTCGAACTGTCCGGCGGCGACGGCGACGACATCATCATCGCCGGCGGCGGCGCCGCCTTCATCCAGGGCGGCGCCGGCAAGGACGTGCTCAAGGGCAGCAAGGAAGGCGACCGCATATACGGCCACAGCGAGAGCGGGGCGGGGGACGACGGCGCCGAGGACATCATCGAAGGCCGCGGCGGCGACGACTACCTCTACGGCCAGGGCGGCGGCGACGCCCTGGACGGCGGCGACGGCAACGACTACCTGTTCGGCGGCAGCGAGAAGGACAACCTGTTCGGCGGCGCCGGCGACGACCACCTGTTCGGCGGCACCGACCTGGACCACTTGTACGGCGAGCAGGGCAACGACACCCTGATGGGCGAGGAGGGCGTGGACTGGCTGTACGGCGGCGCCGGCGACGACATCCTGTATGGCAACGGCGTGGGCGGACCCGCCGACGACGGCGCCGCCGACCGGCTGTTCGGCGACCTGGGCAGCGGCGACATCGGCGCCCAGGACCGCATGGGCGGCGCGCCCGGCAACGACACCTTGTATGGCCAGGCCGGCAACGACTTCCTGTCCGGCGAAGGCGGCAACGACCTGCTATACGGCGGCAGCGGCGACGACGAACTGCTCGGCAACGACGGCATCGACCAACTGTTCGGCGACGCGGGCGACGACCTGCTGCGCGGCGGCGCCGGCACCGACACCCTGCACGGCGGCGACAACAACGACACCCTCTATGGCGACAGCCAGGACGACACCCTGTACGGCGACGCGGGCAACGACAGCATCTTCGGCGGCACCGGCGAGGATCTGATCTACGGCGGCACCGGCAACGACACCATCCGCGGCCAGGAAAACGACGACCGCATCTACGGCGAGACCGGCGACGACAAGCTCTACGGCGATGCCGGCGAGGACCTGATCCTGGGTGGCGACGGCAGCGACACCCTGGTGGGCGGCGAGCAGGCGGACCGCCTGTATGGCGGCAACGATGCAGACTACCTGTTCGGCAGCGGCGGCGACGACCAGCTCTACGGCGAGGCGGGCGACGACTTCCTGTTCGGCAACCTGGGCCGCGACCGGCTCTATGGCGGCATCGGCAACGACACCCTGTTCGGCAACGAGGACGACGACCACCTGCAGGGCGAGGAGGGCGACGACACGCTACACGGCAATGCCGGCGAAGACCTGCTGGAAGGCGGTACCGGCGCCGACACCCTGTACGGCGGCACGGAAAACGACGTGCTGCTGGCCGGCGTCGGCCTCGGCAAGATCCTCCACGGCGACGACGGCGATGACATCCTGGTGGGCGCCGACAGTGGCGGCGACGACCCGAACCTGTTCGATGGCATCTACTTCGGCGACCGCCTCTACGGCGACGCCGGCAACGACCAGATCTGGGGTCTGGGCGGCGCCGACTACATCGAGGGCGGCGCCGGCAACGACCAGATCTGGGGCGGTGAACACGGCGACCTGATCCTGGGCCAGGCGGGCGAGGACAAGCTTTACGGCGGTTTCGGCGCGGACTGGATCTACGGCGGCACGGAAGGCGACTACATCGACGGCGGCCTGGACGCCGACCGGCTCTACGGCGAAGCCGGCGAGGATGAAATCCTGGGCGGCGGCGGTGTCGGCGATCAGCTCTGGGGCGGCGCCGACGACGACGTGCTGCGCGGTTCCGACGACGGCGCCGACACGATCTACGGCGAGGCCGGTCGCGACCGGCTCTACGGCAATGGCGGCAACGACCACCTGCTGGGCGGCGACGGCGACGACATCATCGAGGGCAACGCGGGCGACGACCTGATCGAGGGCGGCGCCGGCGGCGACGTCATGCTGGGTGGCGCCGACAACGACATCCTCTACGGCCATCTGCAGGGCGACGCCTCCGGCCAGGACGCGGACTGGCTCTACGGCGACTTCGGCACCAACGGCAACGAGGCCGGTTCCGGCGCCGACCAGCTGTTCGGCCAGGGCGGTAACGACCTGCTCTTCGGCGAGGGCGGCGACGACCTGATCCAACTGGTGGGCACGGCGGCCAACGGTTTCAATCAAGTCGAAGTCAGCGGCGGCGATTCCAACGTGGTGGACTTCGGCGCTGGCGAAGTGGGCGCCCTGGGCAACTTCACGACGCCCGCCGTCACGCCCGCGCCCACGCCCATCTCCACCCGCGGCGATCCCATGGCCCTGGCCAGCCTGCCGGACGATCCGGACGTGGCCGGCCTGTGGCGTGAACTGGCGGGTTCCGCCAGCGGCGGCGGCCTCTCCGGCGGCGCCGGCCTGTCCGTGGAGCCCACAGTCGTCACCGATGCCGCCGGCAACCCGGTCATCGCCTGGGCCGACGCGCGCAACGGCAATTTCGAGATCTACCTGTTGCGCTACACCGGCAGCGCCTGGGCCATGCTGGCGGGCAGCGCCCAGGGCGGCGGCATCAGCGCCACCGCGGGGAGCTCGCGCCAGCCTTCCCTGGCCTTCGCCGCCGACGGCAGCCCGGTGGTGGCCTGGATCGAGACCACAGGCACCCTGAGCGACGTGCGCGTGGCCCGCTTCGACGCCAGCGCCAATGGCGGCGCCGGGGCCTGGGTGGCGCTGGGCACCTCCCTGTCCTCCGGGGGCGTCAGCGGTACCGGCCATGCCGACAGCGCGCGCCTGGTCAACACCGCCGGCGGCCTGGTGGCCGTCTGGCTGGACGATTCCAGCGGCAAGACCCAGGTGTTCGCGCGCCGCTTCAACGGCACCAACTGGGTGGCCCTGGGTTCCGCCAGCGGCACCGGCATCTCCGCTGCCCCAAGCGATGTCTCCGACCTGGCTGTGACCACGGATGGCACCAAGATCGCCATCGCCTGGGCGCGCGACAACGGTGGCGGCAGGCAGGTGTACGTGAAGGAATACAACGGCGCCAGCTGGCAGGCCCTGGCCGGCTCGGATTCCGGTGCCGGCATCTCCAATGCCACCGGCGAGAATTGGGCGCCCACCCTGGCCTACCAGGGTGGCGATCTGTTCGTGGTCTGGCAGCGCATGGCCACGGACGGCTACCAGAATCTGAATGGCAAGCGCTTCAGCGCGGGCGCCTGGAGCGGTCTGGGCACGATTACCCAGCATGGCCCGGCGACGGACAACGCCACCATCGCCAAGGACGCCCGCCTGGCGTCCGGCGGCGGCCAGCTCTGGCTGTTCTGGACCGACGAGGACACCCGGCGCTCCGACCAGCCCCAGGCGATCTACGCCGAGCTATGGAACGGCGCCGGCTTCGCGCCGCGCATGGCGGCGGACGCGGACGGCGACGGCATCAGCGAGACCGGCGGCCGCCTGTCTGGCGTCGCCCTGGCGGTGGACGCCTCGGGCCGGCCCGTGGTGGCCTGGAGCGAGGCGGACAGAGGCTTCTCCGGCGATCCGGCGCTCCCCGCCATCTACCTGCGCGCCGACGCGCCGGCGGTGAACCGCATCTTCCAGGCCGCCGACACGGCGGCATTATTGGACATCCTGAACAACCAGGATCTCGGGGCCGGCGACTTCATCGTCCTGGCGGGCGGCGACTTCGGCGTCTTCACCATCTCCGCCCAGGATGCGGGCGTGACCCTAGTGGGCGCGCCGGGCTGGGCGACCCATGTCACCGGCGCGGCGACCGTCGCCGCCGGCGATGTAACCCTGCAGGGCCTGACCTTCCAAGGCGGACTTACCGCGAACGGCGCCGATGGCTTGACGCTGCGCGACAACCACTTCCTGAGCGCCCAACTGATCTTGAACGGCGGCGACGACGTGCGCGTGGTGAACAACGTGTTCGGCGCCGGCATCACCATCCAGGCGGCGACTTCCGGCCGCATCGCCTTCAACGACCTCGCCGCGACCCTGAACATCGCCGCCGCCTTCAGCGGCGGTATCGACCACAACGACATCCACGGCGCCAGCATCGGGGTGATCTACGGCGCCGCCGCGGCCCTGCGCGAGAACCGCATCCACGGCAACGCCACCGGCATCAGCACGACGGTGGCGGGAACGGCGAACGGTTTGGGCTTCTTCGCGGGCGCGGGCGTCAACCACATCTACGCCAACACCACCGGTATCCAGTCCGTGGGCGCCCAGTTCCAGAACCAGCACGTGTACGGCAACACCACAGGCGTCACCGGCACGGGCGTTGTCGGCGGCGCTGACCTTGGTTTGGCCAACCTGATCGAGGGTAACAGCACCGGCATTTCCGGCTTCACCGGCACGGTGCAGTACAGCCGCATCGCCGGCAACGGCACCGGCATCCTGGCCAGCAACGGTCTCAAGGTGGAGCACAACCTGATCTACCGCAACACCAGCTACGGCCTGCTCATTTCCGGCGTGGCAGACGTGCGCGTCTACCAGAACACCTTCTACGCCCCCACCGGCGACAACATCCGCCTGCAGAGCGCGGCGAACAACGTGGAAGTGCGCGGCAACATCCTGTGGGCTCGCTCCGGCTACGACATCTTCGTCGCCAACGACTCCCAGGCCGGCTTCTTCAGCGACTACAACAACCTGTACGCCGACCAGGGCGGCCGCATCGGCTACTGGACCCGCGACTTCACGGACGTGCTGGACTGGCAGGCGGACATCGCCCGCTTCGACCTGCATTCCATCGGCGCGACGGTGGTGAATCCGCTGTGGGCCAAGCCCCAGTTCATGGACACGGATTTCGACGATTTCCGACTGTTCGCGGCCACCGCGGGCCTGCGCTTCACCAGCCCGGACATCGAGGCGGGCGACGCGCGCCTGGACCAGGCCCTGCCTCCCCATTACGCCAACCTGCTCACCAACCCGGGCTTCGAATCCGGCCTGAGCGGCTGGACCGCCAGCGCGGGCGCCGGCGTCAAGAGCGGCAGCCCGGCGGCCTACGAGGGCAGCCAGTACTTCACCGCCGGCAACGTGGAAGAAGGCCAGGCGCAGCAGACCGTCAACCTGCTGGCCGCCGGCTTCAGCGTCGCCGACCTGGATTCCGGCGACTTCGACCTGGTGTTCGGCGGCCGCCTGCGCAGCGCTTCGGAAAGCCCGGCGGACCGGGGCACGGTGACCCTGGCGTTCTACGACGCCGGCAGCAACCTGATCACCCTGGGCAACGGCGCCACCGCCATCAGCGCCGCCGCCCTCAACGTCTCCGACCGCTGGGAACTGGTGGGCGGGCGCGCCGCCATCCCCGCCGGCGCCCGTTTCGCGGTGATCCGTTTCACCGCCGACCGGGACAGCGGCAGCAGCAACGACGCCTGGTTCGACCAGGCCTTTATGTACGCGGTGTCCGAGGCCTACGTGCCGGACCTGGGCGCCTACGGCCACTCCGCCCATGAAGCGGCGGCCAGCGCCGACAGCCGCATCATGCTGCGCTTCCCGGACCTGTACACCGACTGGGAAAAGCTGGAGCCCCTGACCATCCGCTGGGAGACGGTCAACAACCTGACCAATTCCCCGGTGCGCATCGACCTGATCCAGGACACCGCCGACGGTCCCAAATTCGTGCTCAACATCGCCGCGTCCACCTCGGACGACGGCGAATTCATCTGGATTCCCGGCGACAGCGGCGTCGACTTCGGCACCCACGGCCTGCGCATCCAGGTCTCCCTGGTGCACGACATGACCGTGCTGGACCGCAGCCAGGAAAGCTTCTCGGTGCCGGAGGACAGCAACGACTACTACGTGGACGACGCCAGCAACGCGGGCGACCAGTACACCCCGGGCGCCACCGGCTCCAACCGCAACACCGGCAAGACCCCGGACGCGCCCAAGCCCAACCCGGTGAACCTGCTGCGGGAATACACCCTGGACAGCTTCTCCACCCTGTACGTGGACACCGGCGACTATCCGATGATCTATTCCCTCACCGTGTCCGGCAGCGTGGACATGGGCCTGGGCCTGGACGAGGGCTTCCACCTCACGGGGCCCAGCAACACCGCGGTGGCCGCGACCCTGTTCCCGGCCATTCCGGGGGATCGCAGCCGGGCGCTGATCGAACTGAACGACGCCGACTTCGTCACCATCGACCACCTGTCCCTGCGCGACGCGGACCGGGGCCTGTACGTGCGCAACGGCTCCGACGCCTTCTCGGCTTCCTGGATCACCGCCTGGGGCCACGACCAGGACGGCATCTACATCGACACCAACGCGCCCTTCGCCAGCCTGGGCCACCTCACCGCCCACGACAACACCCGCTACGGCATCTACGTGGGGGGTGACATCGCCGGCTTCAGCGACGGCCTGGCCTATAACAACGGCAGCCAAGGTATCTACGTCAACGGCGGCGTGGACAGCTTCACCGACAACACCGCCCATCACAACCAGAGCTGGGGCATCTACCTGCAATCCCCGGGCAACAGCCAGATCCTGCGCAACGAGTCCTATGCCAACCGCTACGGCATGTATGTGAGCAACAACACGGGCACGGCATGGGTGGGTTCCACGGATCTCGCCGCCGGCGACGGCAACCTGATCCACGACAACACCTATACCGGCCTGTCCATCACCGGTGGCGGCGTGCACGCGGCGGGCAACGCCATCTGGGGGCACAACACGACCAACTACTATGGTCTGGAGCTGAGCGGTGGCGCTCAGGCCAGCGAGAACCTGGTCTACGCCAACTACTACGGGATCTACGTCTATTCGGGCGCGGCCAGCTACAACCGGGTCTACAACAACCAGTCCACCGGCATCGTCGCCACCTACGCCAACCTGACCGGCAACGTGGTGTATTCCAATGCCCTGGGTGTTTCCTGGAACGGAAGCGGTGCCTACACCGCGCGCAACAACCTGATCTACGACAACAGCCTGGGCGGCATGTCCGTGACCAGCACCGGGTTGCAGATCGTCAACAACACCATCTTCCAGGATGCGGGCAACGCGATTTCCATCGACGGCGCCAGCAACATCAAGCTGTTCAACAACATCCTCTGGGCGGGCGGCGGCTACGCCCTGGCCGTGTCCTCCAACAGCCAGGTGGGTTTCGAATCCGATTACAACCTGTTCTATACCTCCGGCCCCGCCTTGGTGGGGCAATGGCAGGGCGTCGGACGCAACACCCTGAACGCCTGGCGCGTGGCCAGTTTCACCGACGCCAACAGTCTCTACGCCGATCCCTTGTTCGTGGATCGGGACGGCGCCGATGGCGTCGTCGGTTATGTCTCCCAAGCCAATGATGGCCGCGATGACGATTTCCACCTGAGCAGCCAGTTCGGCAGCAGCCACGGCGGTTCCCTGGCGCCGGTGCGCGACGCGGCCACCGGCCTGCCGGTGGCCGCGCCGATTTCCCTGAGCACGGACGCGCTCCAATCCGCCGCCATCGACCGGGGCCGCGCCAGCGACGACTACAGCCTGGAACCCCTGCCCAACGGCGGCTTCATCAACATTGGCACCTATGGCGGCACCGCCCAGGCTTCCCTGAGCCCGTCCCAATACATCACCGTGTTCGCGCCCAACGGCGGCGAGAGCGTGCCCCAGGAAAGCAATTTCGATATCCGCTGGCGCGCCCACGGCTTCGGCGGCAACGTGGATATCGAAGTCTCCGACGACAATGGCGCCACCTGGACCCTGCTGGCGGACGGCGAGACCAATGACGGCAGCTACGCCTGGGATGTGGACCCGGCCCTGTTCGCGGTGGGCAGCCAATATCTGGTGCGGGTTACCGCCGAGGCGGACGCGGGCATCAGCGACACCTCCGACCGGGTCTTCACCGTCACCGAGCCCATTCACATCTACTACGTGAACATCGCAGGAGACGTGGACTTCAGCGACAACGAGTACACCGTCGCCGCTGGCAGCGACCTCAACGATGGCCTCACCGCCGCCACGCCCATGGCTTCCATCCGCGCGGTGCTGGAGCGCTACGACCTGGACGCGGGCGATGTCATCCTGGTGGATACCGGCGACTACCTGCTGACCACCAACATCAGCGTGGGCGCGGACGACAGCGGCGTGGTGATCCGCGGCGCCATGGGCGCGGACCATGTCACGCGCCTGAACCGGGGCAACACCAACAGCACGTCCTACATCTTCCAGTTCGCCGGGGCCGACGACGTCACCCTGGACCACCTGTCCATGACCGGCGCCTATTACGCCGTCTACCTGGCCAATGTGGATTCCGACCGCATCACCGTCAGCAACAGCGAGATATACCGCAACGCCAACCATGGCGTTTACGTGACTTCAGGCAACGAGGACTTCGAATTCGTGGCCAACCGTGTCCGGGAGAATGGCGATCGGGGTATCAATGTCACCGCATTACGTGCCCACATCGCCGACAACGAGATATGGGGCAACTCTGGCTGGGGGATTGTGGGTTCGGTGAGTGGAGCGGGCACGGAATCGGACTGGATAGTGATCGAGGGGAACCGGGTTTTTGACAATGCCTACGGGATCGCGGTCAGCTACAACGTGCGGGTTCGTGACAACGAGAGCTGGGGTCAGAGCCAGGGCCTCTCGGTGGATTCCGGCGCCATCGCCGAGAGCAACCGGGTGTGGGGCAACAGCATCGGCATCGAGATGGGCAGCAGCGGCATAGCCCGGAACAATACGGTGTACGGCAACAGCACGGGCCTGAGCGGCTACAACAGCCTGTTCGAAGGCAACCGGGTGTACGGCAACACGGTGGGCATCAACGACGAAGGCTACGGCCGCATCTACAACAACCTGGTGTACGACAACACCAGCGTGGGCATCCAGGTCACCTACGCCCACACCGCCGGCTCGGGCGGCGTCGTCAACAACACCATCCACCAGACGGGCGGCAAGGCCATCGACGTCACCTCCAGCAACGTCACCCTGCGCAACAACATCGTCTGGCAGGACGGCGGCACCGCCCTCACGGTGGGCAACAACTACCAGGGCGGCTTCGCCTCCGACTACAACCTGTTCCACCTCACGGGCGGCGCGCTGCTCGCCTGGTGGGAAGACCGCACCTTCGCCGACCGCACCGACTGGTACTACGAAACCGGCTTCGACGCCCACAGCCTGAGCGGCGACCCGCGCTTCGTCGACATCGACGGCGCCGACGGCGTCAACGGCTGGGACGGCGGCTTCAGCGGCAGCCGGATTCTCGACGACGAAAATCCCGGCCACGCCTTCACCGGCGCCTGGACGGAAATCAGCACCAAGGGCTACGGCGGCGACTACTGGACCACCCCCGCCGGCGACGGCGGCAGCAAGTCCACCTGGACCTTCACCGGCCTGGAAGCCGGCTACTACCGCATCGCCGTCACCTGGCCCTACGACAACGCCAGCGCCTCGGCCAGCAATGCCCGCTACACCGTCTACGACGGCGCCGGCACGCCCATGGCCTACCGGGACGGCGTCAGCCAGTACTACAGCAGCGTCCCCAACGACTACAGCGCCGACGGCGCCGACTGGGAAATCATCGGCGTCGCCCGCCTGGAAGGCGACACCCTGGTGGTGGAAGTGGCCAACAACACCAACTACAAGCTGCTGGCGGACGCGGTGCGCATCGAACGCTACGTGGGCGACTTCGGCGGCGACGACGACTACCACCTGCAAGCCGACTCCCCGGCCATCGACCGGGGCAGCTTCGCCGACTGGCTGCTGCATGAACCCCAGCCCAACGGCGGCCGCATCAACCTGGGCGCCTACGGCGGCACCGCCGCAGCCACGCAAAGCCCCGACCCCACCATCCAGGTGCTCAGCCCCAACGGCCTGGAGAAACTGGAAGTGGGCCACAGCTACCAGATCGACTGGCGCGCCACCGGCCTGGCCCAATACGACCCGGTTGCCCTCATCAACACCGGCAACGCCGGCGCCGTGGAGAACTGGTTCGGCAACGCCTACCAGACGGCCAGCTACTCCTATGGCAGCATCAGC
>JBGAFI010000015.1:0-114127 GCA_044227325.1 Thiobacillaceae bacterium
GCGGCGGCATCAGCAAGAACCCGTACCTGGCGTTCAAGGTCAAGGGCGTGAAGGCCGGCGACAAGGTCACCGTGAACTGGGTGGACAACACCGGCGACAAGAACTCCGCCGAAGCCACCATCGGCTGAGTTTCAACAAGCACAAGGGCCGGCGGTGCCGGCCCAAGCGTTTTCTCTTTATTGGAGGACGGCATGAAGAAAATTATCGTTGCCCTGGCTGGTCTGGGGATTTTGATGGGTGCGGTCGCCGCTAATGCCGGCCCGGAAGAAGACCGCATGCACGTGATCAACTTCTTGAAGGGCAAGTATCCCGACATCAAGATTGAGAACTATATCTACGGCGCCCTCGCGTTCGATCCGGATTCCAAGGCCCAGTACGACAGCATCATGGAATTCCCCCCCTACACGGCGGAAATCGACAAGGGCGAGAAGCTGTGGAAGACGCCCCTGAAGAGCGGCAAGACCTACGCCGACTGCCTGCCCAACGGCGGCAAGATGATCGCCGGCAACTACCCCATCTTCGACAATGCCAAGGGCAAGGTGGTGACGCTGGAAGACGTCATCAACGACTGTCGCGTCGCCAACGGCGAAGCTGCGTACAAGAACGGCGATCCCAAGACCATGGGTTTGCTGACCGCCTACATGCGCACCCTGTCCGACGGCATGAAGTTCAACATCAAGGTGGAAGGCGACGCCGCGCTGAAGGCCTATGAGGACGGCAAGAAGACCTTCTACAGCCGCGCTGGGCAATTGAACTTCTCCTGCGCCAACTGCCACATCGACAGCGCCGGCAACCGTTTGCGTTCCGAGCTGCTGTCTCCCGGCCTCGGCCAGGCGACCCACTGGCCCGTGTTCCGCGGCGGCGACAATCTGGTGACGCTGCAGGTGCGCTACGAAGGTTGCCACAAGACCGTGCGTCATAGCCCGGACAAGGCCGGCAGCACCCGCTACAACAACCTGGAGTATTTCCACTCCTACCTGAGCAACGGGCTTGAGCTGAAGGCTTCCGTCTTCCGCAAGTAAGCGCCGTACTCGGTACCTGAAAATCCGGGCTCGTGCCCGGATTTTCCTTTGTGTCCGCATTAGTACAAGTTCTAGTCGGCGCGCTAGTCCAATAAGCCCGCCGAATTGGGCCATCGTTACCATTTACCGGTCCGGGGCCAGCCGCAAGAATGCCGCCTGCCCCACGCTCATCCAGGAGAACAACGTCATGTCCATGAATCGCCGCGAATTCCTCCAGATCCTCGCCGCCGCCAGCGCCGCCGGCTTCGCCCTGGATAGCCGCCAGGTCCTGGCCGGCAACGCGCCCGCCAACTACTACGACATCCCCACCTTCGGCAACGTGTCGCTCATGCACATGACCGACTGCCATGCCCAGTTGAAGCCCATCTATTTCCGCGAGCCCAACGTCAACCTGGGCGTGGGCGAGTCCGTCGGCAAGGTGCCCCACCTGGTCGGCGAGCATCTCCTGAAGGCCTACAACATCAAGCCGGGCGGCATCGACGCCCACGCCTTCACCTACATCGATTTCACCGCCGCCGCCCGCACCTACGGCAAGGTGGGCGGCTTCGCCCACCTGAAGACCCTGGTCGACAAGGTGCGCGGTTCCCGCCCCGGTTCCCTGCTGCTGGACGGCGGCGATACCTGGCAGGGCTCCGCCACCGCCCTGTGGACCAACGCCCAGGACATGGTGGACGCCTGTATCGCCCTCGGCGTGGACGTCATGACCCCCCACTGGGAGATGACCTACGGCGCTCAGCGCGTGCAGGAGATCGTCAACAACGACTTCAAGAAGGCCGGCGTCGATTTCGTCGCCCAGAACGTGGTCACCAACGACTTCGGCGACCAGGTGTTCAAGCCCTACGTCATCCGCGACATCAACGGCATCCAGGTCGCCATCATCGGCCAGGCCTTCCCCTACACCCCCATCGCCAACCCGCGCTGGATGGTGCCCGACTGGTCCTTCGGCATCCGCGACGACTCCATGCAGAAGTTCGTCGACGAGGCGCGCGGCAAGGGCGCCCAGGTCGTCGTCGTGCTGTCCCACAACGGCATGGACGTGGACCTGAAGATGGCCAGCCGCGTCACCGGCATCGACGCCATCTTCGGCGGCCACACCCACGACGGCGTGCCCCAGCCGATCCAGATCAAGAACGCCAAGGGCACCACCCTGGTCACCAACGCCGGCTCCAACGGCAAGTTCCTCGGCGTCATGGACTTCGATGTCAAGGGCGGCAAGGTCCAGGGTTGGAAGTATCGCCTGGTGCCCGTGTTCTCCAACCTGCTCGCCGCCGACGCGAAGATGGACGCGCTCATCACCAAGATGCGCGCGCCTTTCGAGGCCAAGCTCAGCGAGAAGCTGGCCGTCACCGAGGATCTGCTGTATCGCCGCGGCAACTTCAACGGCACCTACGACCAGATGATCTGCGACGCGCTGATGAAGGTGAAGGGCGCCGACGCCGCCTTCTCTCCGGGCTTCCGCTGGGGCACCAGCCTGCTGCCGGGCGACACCATCACCATGGAGCAGATGATGGACCAGGTGGCCATCACCTACCCGTCCACCACGCTGACCAACATGACCGGCGAGACCATCAAGACCATCATGGAGGACGTCTGCGACAACCTGTTCAACGCCGATCCCTACTACCAGCAGGGCGGCGACATGGTGCGCGTGGGCGGCATCCAGTACAGCGTCACGCCCAACAACACCATCGGCAAGCGTATCGGCGACATGACCATGAACGGCAAGCCGGTCGATCCCAAGAAGACCTACAAGGTGGCCGGTTGGGCGCCGGTGGGCGAGGGCGTCAAGGGCGCGCCCATCTGGGAGGTGGTGGCCGAATACCTGCGCGACGTGAAGGTGGTCAAGCAGGTCAAGCTGAACCAGCCCAAGGTCATCGGCATGGGCAACAACCCGGGCATGATTCTCTGACCGGGGTCGCGGTAAACGAAAAGGGGGCGCGCGCCCCCTTTTTTCTTTTTTCGCGCCAGAAGGCTGATCAGTCCGGCCCTTCCTCGGTCTCGAACAGAGAGGAATGGGAGAAGCGCACCGCGCCGCCTTCATCGGCGGGTTCCAGCTCGTCCAGCCAGTGGGCGTCGTCGTTCCGCTTGTAGATGAGGAAGCGGCCGCGCAGGGCGGGATCCTTGGCCCGGTGGTAACGCAGGTAGATGTGGCGCTCGTCCACCGCCATGATCTCCACCTTGCCGCTTTCGTGGGACATCACGTAGCGGGCCCGGCGCGCCAGCCCCGAGCCCATGTGGATGGCCTCCTGGAAGATGGACCAGCCGCGCACGATGGGCACCTCGTAGGCGGAATTCCCCGCCGTCGGCCGTCCCTGGAACAGGTAGTAGGGCGGGCAGCCGATCCACGAGAGCTTGCGGAACAGTTCCCCCAACACCTTGGGGTCGTCGTTGATGCCCTTGATAAGGGGGCACTGGTTGGTGAGCATCACGCCCTGGCGGATCAGCAGGTCCATGGCCTGGACGGCGGCTTCGGTGAGTTCGCGCGGGTGGTCGAAATGGGCCATCACGTAGATGCGCTTTTCCGCCGTCGAATGCCGCCCGAACATCTCCAGCAGTTCCGGGTCGTCGATCACGCGCCAGGGATTGAAGGCGGGCATCTTGCTGCCGATGCGGATGATCCGCACGTGGGGAATCTCGCGCAGGCGGCCGATGATCTCGGACAGGCGCCGGGTGCTCATGAGCAGCGGGTCGCCGCCGGTGAGCAGCACGTTGGTGACCTCCGGATGGGCGGCGATGTAGTCCAGCCCATCGTAGACCGACTTGTTGACCTCGTCGTTATCTTCCATGAACAGCCGCTTGCGGAAGCAGTACCGGCAATAGCCGCCGCACACCTCGTTGCACAACAGCAGCACGGTGTCGGCGTACTTGTGCTGCACGCCGTGGCTGACGGTGACCGCCGCCTCGTTGCTCGCGTCCAGCTTGCCCCAGTCCGCCAGTTCCTCCGCGCGCGGCACGATGAGCTGGCGGATGGGGTCGTCGGGATCGTTCCAGTCGATCAGGCCCAGGTAATACTCGCTGGACCGGAACACGTACTTCTTGGCGACCGCCTTGAGGCTATCCAGATCCTCGGCGGCCTTCAGCGCTGGAATCGCTTCCAGGTTCTTGATGTAACGCAAAACCGGACTCCTTCAAATGCAAAACGGGCTTGCGGCCCGTGTGGAAGGCCATTATCCGGCGGACGGCGGTGGAGGAATTGGGAGAGTCCCGTACGGGATGCGCGTACGCCCGCCCATCCCTTCCCGAACCGTCTTCATGGACAATCCGGACATCGCAACCCAGCGCATCCGCATTCCCATGGCCTCCAACACTCTGCGCGCCCGACTGGTCTTCTCGTTCAAGGGTGAAAGTCTTGCGCTCGACACCGTCCTCGATCTGGACCAATGCGTAGAACAAGCCGGCGCGGCGCCCGACTTCCACCTCCTCCTCGCCAAAGCGGGCGGCATCGACCCCTATTCGTACCTGTACGAAGCATTGGAATCCCACGAGATCGAATTCTCCGAAGCGACCGGCATCGCCACTTTGTGTTGCCGCGACAGTGGCTTCGACTGGCCGGAATTCGAGCGGCTGCGGCAGGACGAGCGGGATATGGAAGTGGTGCGGGGGATCGCGGCACGGGTGCTAGGGGTGGGCGATCTGGATGCGCGCGCGGACCTCAAGGCGGCGTTGTTGGCGGCGTATCGGGCGGGGAAGGGGGAGATGGGAGGGTGACCTCTTGGGCACCCGTCGAGTTGATGGCCGGGTAGGTGGTCGCGTCAGGGACGGGATATCGGCCGAAGGGGCCATTGGCGCTGATTTACTTGAATGACCAGTGTCGTGCTGATTTCCGACGTTACTTATGCATTTCTTTATCACGTCCCCGAACCCAATCGTGATCAGGGACGAATAGCGTTCCACCACCACCTGTACGACCTGTACGTATTGCTAGACTTCGTTCGTGCTGTGAAATCGCAAGTGCAAGCATCTGGATGGCCGATCTGGCAACGCGTAATGCGTGCAACACCCCCTGGGTGAACTGCTCCCGTCGATGATGCTCGACTTCCGGAGCTTGTCTGCAGTATGCCGGGTCTCCAAGGTCATGCAGCACGACGAATCGGTGAGTGCCGGCGTTACGGAGATCCTTTTGCGGACGTAGGATGCCGGCCTTGTTGTTGTAGTCGTCAGCAAGCTCTACAAGGCCATAGAGAGCAACAGAGCCGGCGCGTATCGCCGCATCAACTCTTGGGGTGAGTGGGCGCATGCCTGATACCTTGTCAGGTTTCTGTCGCCAAGTCTTGCCGAAATAGACTTCGTTAGGCCGTTCTCCGAGATCAAAAAAATGGTTCGCCGTTACAGCGACTTTGTCGAGCAGATCGAGAGCTGTACGGTGTGCCAAGGTAATTGCGGAAGCATCTGGGCCATAGGTGGCGTAGTCGAGGGTGTCCGCAAATCGTCCCGTTGCTGGCCATGCGCTACCATTGATAACCCGCCATGCTAGGTCACGCGCGAGAATGAAGTCGCTCTTCAATACATTGAACATGGCGAACACAGGCGGAGGCATCCCACTAGCACCCGAGTCACGTTCAAAGATGCCAGTGAGCATGAGCCAGTCCAATTTGCCCAAGGTGGGATCGATCAGTTCGACGACAGGTGCTAGCGTTAGACGCTCGCGTTCCAACCAACTGATGAATGAATCGGTGTGTGGAGATCGTGGTGGCGTGTCGCCAAGTTTGCTGGCAAATGCGGCTATCTGTTTCGCGGCCTGTGCACCAGCATACTGTACGACTCGATCCTGATGCCGATGAGCGATCTTGGCCAACATGATGGCTTCGACACGCGTAAGGTCTGAACAGAAACCTTGCTCAAAAAGCCAAAGCAAATTCCGGGCTGCGGAACTCGCAGCAACCCCATTCTCCGGATCGATTTTAAGTGCGGCTAGCCAGGCATCATGAGCCTCGCCAAGTCGGTGGCTGTTGCTGAACTGAATAGCGAGGTTTGTCCAGGCCTGAGTTTTCAGCGATGGGTCGGCATCCAAGTCCTGGACTACTTTCCAGTAGCATTGTCGTGCTTCAGCGCGCTGAGCCTGTGTACGTTCTTGATAGTCCAGCCAACTCGAGTCACGAGGTGGATTTCCTGTCGCAGCCACAAGCCCGTTTGCCAAGTTGTAAGCGATGCTGGCATTCGGGAAAAAGCCATAAAGCTCACGAAAAAATGCGAGGCCCTCTTCGATCGCATCCTGCTGGTGTGTCAGGGCTCCACCATCAACCAGAATCGCGGCACGCAGGCTCATTAGGTTGAATCGATCAGGCGTATCAAGATCGATCTTCCGAGCCTGTTCCACTGCCTCCGCAGGGTTGCAATTCAGTAAAGTATTGAGATGAACAGACATCTCGGCAAACCCGTTAGGTACTTGCGACATTGTGCGGCTCCAGTGTTGTTGGCACGGCTCGCCGTAAACAATGTTTCGGCATTAGCCTCACGATCAAAGTTAGGCGACAAACGACCGGCCTCGAGCGCCAACAGCAGCTTACAGCCATATAGCGACCGCTTGTCTCACGAAGATTCAACGGCAACTTCGGCCGACAAGCCGACCCTCGACCGCATAACCACGAACCGCCGCCTAGTCCCTCTGATTCCTCGCAGCCGCATCCACCCGCTTGATCTCGTCAGGGTGTAAGAATTGCACTTCGACCAAGCTTGAGTCGGCTGCGCCGGCTTTCCTGGACTGCACGCCGCAACGCCCGCTCTTGCAGCTTCCGGGGGCGGCCGCTTCCACGCCATCCCGCCCCATGCTTTTCAGGAGCCAATAGACTCCGGCGACGGACGCGGCGAGCAGTACGAGGGCGATGAGTAGGGCCAACATGTTGCGGACTCCTGTTTGGGGTATCGGGGAATGTAGCGCAACCGGGATGGGCCTGGGTGCCGTCCCGGGCGCCAGCCCGATCACGCCATAGGGAAAATACCATCGTGTTCCGCCCGCGTCTGGGCGAAGATGCCGCCTGATTGCCAACCATTCTTTCTCGCCGACCGATGCCGCTGCCGTTTCGCCACGCCCCCGCCATGCTGGCCCTGCTGTTGGGCTTTTCCAGCTTCGCCGTCGCCGACGGGACGCGCCATGCCGTCGATCCCGACACCGGCGCCACGACCTGGGAGACCCGCGCCCACGGCGTCCATCTGCAACTCACCCAGATCCTGCCGGACCAGGCCCGGGCCTTCTACATCAACCGGGGGTTTCCGGCGGAGACGGTGGAGCGCTATGCCCGTTCCTGCGTCTACATGACCGTGCTTCGCAACGATGCCGCGCCGGGCGAAGTGGTTTTCCGCCTGGCCGACTGGCGGGTTGTATCTGAAGGCCAAGCGCGACCGCCGATCCGGATCGAGGAATGGATGGCCTATTGGGATGGCCTGGGTCTGCCGGAACCGGCCCGCATCGCGTTCCGCTGGGCCCAATTTCCGCCCGAGCAGGAATACGCGCCGGGCGAGTGGAACCAGGGCATGTTGACCACCGGTCTGCCGCCCGGCGGCCGTTTCGATCTGATCGCCCGCTGGTCCGTCGCGGGCAAACAATATGAAGGGAAGCTGGAAGATGTCCATTGCGCGCCTTGAGGGTTTGACCGTTCCCCGCTTTGGGAAAGCGGGAAGGAAGGCCTTGGGCCACCGGGTTACGTTGCTCTTCCTCGCGCTGGCCGCCGCCGTGTCAACCCAGGCCGCCGACCTGCCGCCCCTGACCCACGGTCTCACTCCCGTGGCCGAGCCCGTCCCCGCGCCGGCCCTGCACCTGCCGGACCTGGACGGCAAGCCGCACGATCTGGCCGATCTCAAGGGCAAATTGGTGGTGGTGAACTTCTGGGCCACCTGGTGCCCACCCTGCCGGCGCGAGATGCCTTCGCTGGAACGGCTCAACCGGAAGCTCGGCGAGCAGGGCCTCGCGGTCCTCGCGGTGGACGTGGGCGAGGACGCGGACACGGTGTTTTCCTTCACCGGCCAGCTCGACCCCGCGCCGGCCTTCCCCCTGTTGCTGGACCGGGATTCCTCGGCCATGCAGCGTTGGAAGATTCGGGGTCTGCCCACCACCTTCGTCATCGATGCCGCCGGCCGGGTCATCTATCGGGCCGTCGGCGGCCGGGAATTCGATCACGCGGGCTTGATCGAGCAACTCAAGGGCCACCTGCCCGCCAAATAGGGCGCCGCACCGGCCAAGCCGCGGATGCCGGGCGTCCGTGGCCCTCGCGTCGGGGAAGGGCTTCCGGCCTTGCATGCGCGCCCGATAAGCCATCCGCGCTTCCGGCGCCATGAGCCGGACGCAGAAATGAAAACGCCCCGGTCGGGCCGGGGCGCATCTGGTCCGTCGGACCTGGGCGTGGCTTTGGCGCGGGCCTACACGCAGCCGGTGGGCTTGGGGGTGCCGGCGTAGCGGCCCGCCTGCTTGGCGGGGCCGAAGGGGAACAGGTCGAACAGGAACTTCTTGTCGCCCCATTCGTCGCCGAACTCTTCCTTCAGGCCCTTCTGCAGAAAGCGCAGGTTGGGCGCGGTACCGTGCTCGTTGAAGTAGTCGCGCATGTAGCGAATGATTTTCCAGTGGTTCTCTTCCAGAACCAGCTTGTCCTGGGAGGCCAGATACTCGGCCACGTCCTCTGCCCAGTCCGACAGATTGGCCAGATAACCCTCGGGGTCGGTCTCGACGATTCTTCCGTTGACTTCAATTTCCATGATTTCCTTCCTCTCTTCACCAGATTTACGGGCGTTTCAAAACTGCATGGCCCTACTCTAACAATTGTCGAGTTTATTGGTCAAGTATTTTGTCGTCAATGCGACGAAACCGGCATTGAAACCTGGTCCGGCGACGGACGTGCCAAAATGCCGCTTCGTCACGCGAGGGAGTCAAGCACAATGCCGCGCAGGGGAAATCGGATCGGGGTTTGGCTGATCGTCAGCCTTGGCGTGTTGATGGCTGCTGGAATCGCCGCCGCGGCGAATCTGGAAAGTTTCGTGCCTCAGGGCGAGCAACTCCAGGCGCGCCAGGTCCAGGCGCGTTTTTCCGCGCCCATGACGCCTCAGGGGCGCGGCGACGCGCCGGCACCCTTCACCGTCCAGTGCGGCGTGCCGGGCAACGGCTATTGGGCCGACGAACGCACCTGGGTCTACAACCTTAACGATGACCTGAAGGCGGGCGAGCCCTGCCGTTTCGCGCCCCGCGCCGGCATGACCACCCTGGCCGGGGAAGCGGTGGATGCCGCCTCCGAATACAGCTTCGCCGTCGCCGGTCCGCGCGTGGTCTGGCAAATGCCCAACCCGGGTTCCCGGGTGGACGAGGACCAGGTGTTCGTCCTGCGCCTCAACGGCCAGGCCCAGGTGGAGAGCGTCCTGGCCCACGCCCGCTGCGAAATCCAGGGTATCCACGAGCAGGTCGCGGTGCAGCAGATATTGGGCGACGAGCGCGCCGAGCTATTGAAAGCGCTGGCCCAGCCGATCCGGGACTCGGGCGTGGAATGGGCGGGCAAGTCGCAGGGGCAGGAGCCCGCGAGCGATCCCGCGATGGTGGCCCTGCGCTGCGCCCGCACCCTGCCGGCCAACGCGAAATTCGCCCTGGTCTGGGGCCAGGGCATCGCCACGCCCTCGGGCCAGAGCAATCCCGCCGACCAGCGCCTGGAATTCCAGACGCGCGATCATTTCAGCGCGAGCCTGCGTTGTGAGCGGGAGAACGCGAAGGCCGGCTGCATGCCTCTGCAGCCGATCCGGCTGGAATTCACCGCGCCGGTGGCGCGCGACTCGCTGGAGCGGATCACCCTCAAGGACGCGAAGGGCAAGACCTATCGCCAACGCAAGCCGGAGCTGGCGACGCCGGATGACGACAACATCCTCTTCCCCGGTCCCTTCGCCGCGGGCGCGACCCTGACGCTGAACCTGCCCGACGGTCTGGTGGACGACAAGGGCCGCACGCTGGTGAATGCCGAGCGCTTCCCCATGAGCCTGCGGCTGGCGTCCTACCCGCCCCTGGTCAAGTTCGCCGGCGACTTCGGCATCATCGAGCGGGCCGCGGGCGGGCTGTTGCCCATCACGCTGCGCAATCTGGAACCGGACGACCTGGGCGGCACCGCCGCGAAGGTGCGTTGGCTGCGCCTGACCCAGGACGCCTCGATTCTGGACTGGCAGGCCAGCCTGAAGAAATTCGAGAACCCGGACTACGACCAGCGTACCCAAACCCGGCCGGACCGGCGCCAGGCCCAGTATCTGCCGCCCTATATCGAGGGCGTCGAGGAGCGTCCGCTGCCGAAACCCGGCGGCCCCTACGCCTTCGAGGTGGTGGGCCTGCCGCTGGAAAAGCCCGGCTTCTACGTGGTGGAAGCGGAAAGCCGTCGCCTGGGCAAGTCCCTGCTTGGCAACAACCAGCCCATGTTCGTGCGCGCCACCGCCCTGGTCACCAACCTGGCCGTGCATTTCAAGTGGGGCGTGGAAACCTCCCTGGCCTGGGTGACCCGCCTGGACGACGGCAAGCCGGTCGCCGGCGCCAACATCGCGGTGCGCGACTGCAAGGGCGCGTTGCTGGCGCAAAGCGTCAGCGATGCCCAGGGCATGGCGCTGATCCCCGGCAAGCTGCCCGATCCGCGCACCGCCAACGACTACACCTGTCCCCTGTTCGTCAGCGCGCGGGCGGGCGACGACCTGAGCTTCGTCCGCTCGGACTGGAACGAAGGCATCGAAACCTGGCGCTTCGGCCTGCCCCAGGATTGGGACACGGACGACCGCATCGCCCATAGCGTGCTGGATCGCGTCCTGTTCCGCCCGGGCGACACCGTGCACATGAAGCACTTCCTGCGCGACAAGCGTTCCCGCGGCCTGGCCTATCCGGCGAAAACGCCGCGCACCCTCATGATCGAGCACGCCGGCAGCAATCAGCGCTGGTTCCTGCCCCTGGCCTGGCGCAACGGCGCCGCCGAATCCACCTGGACCGTGCCGGCCGGCGCGAAGCGGGGCGACTATCGCCTGCGCCTGGTGGACAAGGACATCCGTCCGGACACGTCCCAGGAACAACTGGAGTATCTGCCCGGCCTGGACAGCGGCGCCTTCAGCGTCGGCGATTTCCGCGTGCCCCTGATGAAGGCGAGCCTGGACCCGGTGCAAGCCCGCTTCGTCGGCCCGGGCGCGGCCGAGTTCGACCTCGCCGTGGCCTACCTCAACGGTGGCGGCGCGAAGGATCTGCCGGTCAAGCTGCGCGCCCGGATGGAAGCGAACCAGCGGGTGGAATTCGAGGATTACCCGGATTACGAATTCGCCCGCCGCAAGGATGACGACACGGGCCTGGAGGAAAGCGAGCCGATTCCCCTCGCAGTCGCGCCCGTCAAGCTGGACGCGGGCGGCGCCGGCCGGGCCAGGGTGGCGGCTCCGCCGGCCCTGGCCATGCCCCACAAGCTGCGCCTGGAACTGGAATACGCCGATCCGGCCGGTGAAATCCAGACCGTCAGCCGCCTGGTTCCCTGGTGGCCGGCGGAGGTGGTGCTGGGTCTGAAACGGGAGCACTGGGCGAAGGCGGGCAAGGAGCAGACCCTGAACTTCCTGGTGCTGGATCTGGCCGGCAAGCCGGTCGCCAAGGCGCCCGTCGAAGCGCGATTCGTCCTGCGCCGGACGCTGAGCCACCGGGTTCGCCTGGCCGGCGGCTTCTACGGCTATCACAGCGAAACCCGGGACACGCCCCTGGCGGCAAGCTGTACCGGCAAGACCGACGCGAAGGGTCGCTTCGTCTGCCGCGCGAAGGCGGGGCAGGGCGGCGAAGTCATCGTCGACGCGACGGCGAAGGACAGCCGGGGCCGGGTCGCCCGCACCAGCGCGAGCTTCTGGGTGGCCGGATCGGACGACTGGTGGTTCGCCCAGGAAAACCACGACCGCATCGACCTGATCCCCGAGCAGAAGCGCTACGAACCGGGCGAGACCGCCCGCTTCCAGGTGCGCATGCCGTTCCGGGATGCCACCGTGCTGGTCACCGTGGAGCGGGAAGGCGTGCTCGAGGCCAAGGTGGTGGAGCTGTCCGGCAAGTCCCCGGTGATCGAGCTGCCGGTGAAGGCGAACTGGGCGCCCAACGTGTTCGTCTCCACCCTCGCCGTGCGCGGCCGCAACGACGCGGTCAAGCCCACCGCCCTGGTGGATCTGGGCCGGCCCGCGTTCAAGCTGGGCATCGCCGGCATCCAGGTGGGCCAGCGCGGCAACAGCCTGAACGTGGAGGTGAAGACCGACAAGAGCAGCTACGCCATCCGCGAGCAGGCCAAGGTGCGCGTCAAGGTGCGCACGCCGGAAGGCGCGGCGCCGCCCGCGGGCGCCGAGGTCACCCTGGCCGCCGTCGACGAGGGCCTGCTGGAACTGGCGCCCAACGGCAGTTGGAAACTGCTGGAGGCCATGATGGCCCAGCGCGGCTACAGCATGAAGACCTTCACCGCCCAGATGCAGGTCACCGGCAAGCGCCACTTCGGCAAGAAGGCCCTGCCCGCGGGCGGCGGCGGCGGCAAGCTGCCGACCCGGGAGCTGTTCGACACCCTGCTGTTCTGGAAAGCCAGCCTGCCCCTGGACGCGAAGGGCGAGGCGACGGCGGAAATCCCTCTCAACGACAGCCTCACCGCCTTCCGCATCGTCGCCGTGGCGGCTTCGGAAACCCGCTTCGGCAGCGGTCGCGCCAACATTCGCTCGACCCAGGACCTGCAACTCATCTCCGGCCTGCCGCCGGTGGTGCGGGAAGGCGACCGCTTCCAGGCCGCGTTCACCGTGCGCAACGGCGGCGACCGGGGCATGCGCGTGGACATCGAGGCCCGCGCGTCCGGCCAGAAGGATTTGCCGGCGAAACACCTCGACTTGATCGCCGGCGAGAGCAAGGAAATCGCCTGGCCGATCGCCGTGCCGGAAGGCGCCGGGGAACTGGCCTGGACCCTGAACGCCAGCGAGGCGGGCGGCAAGACCCGCGACGCCCTGACGGTGAGGCAGAGCGTGCATCCCGCCCTGCCCATGCGCGTGCAATCCGCCAGCCTGCAACGCCTGGACAAGACGCTGGACGTGCCGGTGGCCGCCCCCGCCGGCGCGCTCAGGGCCGAGCTGCGCGCCACCCTGGCCGCGAGCCTGCTGGACGGCCAGACCCAGTTGCGCGACTACATGCGCCGCTACCCCTTCGCCTGCCTGGAACAACAGGCTTCGAAGGCGGTGGCGACCCGGGACGCGAAGCTCTGGCAGGCGATGACCGGGAACCTGCCCGCCTACCTGGCGAACAACGGCCTCGCCAATTTCTTCCCCGGCGACGGCGCCGGTAGCGTCGCCCTGACCGCTTACCTGCTGTCCCTGGCCGACGCGTCGGCCTGGACCCTGCCGGCGGACGCGAAGGCGCGCATGGAACGGGCCCTGGCGGATTACGTGGAAGGGCGCCTGGAAACGCGTCGCGCGCCCTGGGAGAACGCTATCGCGCCGCGCGTCGCCGCCCTGGAAGCTCTGGCACGCGCCGGCAAGGCGACGCCGGCGCTGATCTCCACGGTCAAGCCGGAACCGCGCCTGTGGCCCGCCTCGGTGCTCATCGACTGGATCGGCGTGCTCGAGCGCGCGCCTCTGGCGCCCGCGCGGGAGGCCTTGCTGAAGGAGGCGCTGGACGCCCTGGAAGCGCGTTTCACCTATACCGGCAAGCGCCTCGGCTTCAGCAGCGAGGAGCGGGACGGCCTGTGGTGGATGATGGCTTCCGCCGACACCAACGCGGTGCGTGGTTTGCTCGCGGTCATGGACCTGCCCGCCTGGAAGGAACGCCTGCCCAAGCTGGTGCTGGGCGCCCTGGACCGGCAGCGGGACAACCGCTGGAACACCACCACCGCGAACGCCTGGGGCACGCTGGCCCTGGAACGCTACGGCCGCCTGTTCGAAGCGGAGAAGCCCAACGGCAAGAGTTACGCGGTGCTGGGCCAGGACGGCCGCGTGGTGGACTGGCAGGCTTTCCCGAACGGCGCCACCGCCTTTCTGCCCCTGCCCGCCGAGCCCGCCACCCTGCGCCTGCGGCACGAGGGCGCGGGTCAGCCCTACGTCAGCATCGCCACCCTCGCCGCCGTGCCGCTGACCGCGCCGGTGGACCGGGGCTATTCGGTGAGCCGCGAGATCGTTCCCGTCGACCGGAAGACGCCGGGCAAATGGCAACGCGGCGACGTGCTGCGGGTGCGCCTGAGCATCGATGCCCGCGCCGACATGGGCTGGGTGGTGGTGGAAGACGCCATTCCCGCCGGCGCCAGCATCCTGGGCAGCGGCCGCCAGCGGGATTCGGCCATCCTGACCGACGGCGAACAGTCCGGCGGCAGCGCCTGGCCCACCTGGCAGGAACGTTTGTTCGACAGCTACCGGGCCTATTACGAATACGTCCCGCGCGGGCATTTCACCCTGGAATACACCCTGCGCCTGAACAGCGACGGCGATTTCAATCTGCCGCCCACCCGCGTCGAGGCCATGTACGCGCCGGAGATGTTCGGGGAAGCGCCGGCCGGGGAGTTCGCGATCGGGCGGTGAGCCAGCCGCCGGCCCGTTTCGGCGGGCCGGCGGAGCGTCCTCGGACGCGCCATCGGCTTGCCTGATTCGCCGCTTCGTCTATGATTCTCTCCCCCGGCGCAACAGGACGCCCAACTCTTCTTATCGATTCAAATCCGTTTTCAGAGGTATTTCCAATGCAGTCCGGCCCCAGAGAGATCGTCACCCCGTTCCGGCAGATTCCGCTGGACGTGCCCGAGGGCATGAAACCCAACGAATTCTTCAACAGCACCGAGAACCTCAACGACCTGGTCAACAACAACGGCCTGCTGCAGAACCCGGAAGGCCTGCTGCTGTACCGCAAGGCCCTGGGCCACAGCAACGAGTTCGACACCTCCATCATCTACAACACCTCGCGCACCATCCTCGACCCGCTCGGCCGGCCGGTGCGGCGCACCCAGGTGCCGGAACAGGTGAAGAACGTCTGGAACCGCATGAACGAGGTGATCATCGAGTACATGCTGGAGCAATACCCCGACCCGGAGGAAACCCTGGTTCTCGCGGGCGAGGCGAGCCTGGACGCGACCTGGCCGCTGACCTCGCCGGGCGTGCCCAGCATCCGCATGCTGCACAACCACTTCATCGTCTTCAACAAGGCCGAGCTGCGCGACGCGCCCATCGCCGACGCGAGCAACCCCAACCTGACCGACGGCGGCCAGCATTCCCTGTTCCAGGCCTACATGCGCGAGGTCTACCAGGCCTTCTTCGACGAACTGGACCTGGAAATCCTGCGCCCCTGCCAGGCGGGTTCGTGCAAGATCGCCCTGACCGGCTTCCCCCAGGGCCTGCCCAGCTGGGAGGTCACCGGCGGCGCCGCGTCGCTCAAGGAAGTGCGCTTCTGGAAGGAGTACGACACCATCCTGAAGGGCTTCATCGACTTCTACCGCACCTTCTTCGGCCAGGTCTCCACGCGCAACGCGCCGCTGCCCCGGGACATCTATTTCCCGGCGCTGGTGGAGGATAAGCTCCAGTTCAACAACGACCTGCTGAAGACCGCGAAGATGGTGCGCGACCGCTGCATCAAGGACGCCAAGTACGCCAACTCGATCCGCTGGCAGCCCGCCTTCAAGCAGCTCATCTACCGCAACGACGCGGGCAGGCTCATCGTCACCATCAGCCAGAACTCCATCGGCAACGCCATCACCGAACTGCTCGGCGTGGTGGTCAAGCGCACGCCGGACGCGGACGCCTACGCCCGCGCCGAGCCCGCCCTCATCGAGCGGCTGCTGGAAGTGCGGCGCCGCCTGGTGGAGGCGGACCTGGGCGCGGGCATCGCCACACCGCATTGGGGCGCCGCGTAATGCCGCATGAAGCGGCGCGGGCGGAAGCCCAGGCCAGCCTGAACGAGCTGACACGCCAGACCCAGCGGCTGAACGGCTTGTGGCAGCAGGCGACCCTGCGCGATCTGGACGACGAGGAACGCTCCCGCGCGGTCCTGCGCGAGGCGGCCCACACCCTGGGCATGGAACTCGCGGTGCTGGGCGAATTCGAGCGGGTCTATACCGTGCGCTTCGCCCACGATCCCCTCGGCGTCCTGCCCGAGGCGACCGTGCTGCTGGCCGATGACACGATATGCCGGCACGTGCTCGCCTCCCACGCGCCACTGTTCGTATACGACCTGAACAACAATTCCGAGTTCGCCGACCACTTCCTGGTCCAGGAAGAGGGCATGCGGGTGTACGCGGGTATTCCGGTCTGGACCGGCGCGGAAGTCAGCGGCGTGCTGGCCTTTCTGCGCCGGGCGCCCATGGAGCGCGATTTCGACCCGGCGGACACCGCCTATATGGAACTGGTCGCGGGCTGGCTGGGCCACCATCTCTACCAGTCGCGCCAGAAGATCCAGTTGGAACGCCATGCGCTCACCGATTCCCTCACCGGCCTGCTCAACCGGCGCGCGGCGGAACTCCGCCTGCACGAGGAACTGGCCCGGGCGCGCCGGCACAACGAGGGCTTCGCCGTGGCCCTGGCGGATATCGACCACTTCAAGCGGGTCAACGACCGCTATGGCCACGCGGTGGGTGACCAGGTGCTCAGGGTGGTGGCGCGCCGCCTGGAAGCCGGCTTGCGCGAGGACGACTGGCTGGCGCGCTGGGGCGGCGAGGAGTTCCTGATCTTTCTGCGCAACGCGGACCAGCAGGAGGCGGCCTACGTCATGCAGCGCCTGATGGGACACGTGAAGGCCCAGCCCATCGCCACCGCGGCGGGCGATGTCGCCCTCACCCTGTCCGCCGGCATCGGCTTGCCGGCCCGGGACGACAGCGATTTCCACGCGGCGGTCGAACTGGCGGACTCCTGCCTGTACCAGGCCAAGAGCAACGGCCGCGACCGGGTCGAGATCCGCGACGTGGGCAGCACCCGCTGGCCCGCCCAGGTCATCAAGCGGGCCTTGCGCGACAAGAGCCTGCGCATGGCGAGCCAGGTCATTGTCGATCTGGAAACGGGCCGGGCGGTCGCCGACGAGGTGCTGGCCCGGGTCGAGCTTCCCGACGGCCAGTTGGTGACGGCGGGCGAGTTCGTCGAGGTCGCGGAAGGACTGGGCCTGATGCCGGAAATCGACCGCTACGTCACGCGCCAGTCCATGGCCCGCTGCGCCACGAAGCTGGGCGATGGCGTGCTGGGACCGGATTTCGCCCATTTCGTGAATCTTTCTCCCCAGTTCCTCGCCCGGCGCGATCTGGTGGAGGAGATGCTGTACAACGCGCAGAACTACTGTCAGGTGTGCGGCATCACCCTGGGGCCGGTGAAGCCCATCGTCTTCGAGATCACCGAGCGCCAGTTCCTGAGCAACCTGGACACCCTGGAGGCGGATCTGAAACCCCTGCTGGATTTCGGTTTCCGCCTCGCCCTGGACGATTTCGGCAGCGGCTATTCCTCGTTCCTGTATCTGGCCCGGCTGCCGATCAGCTTCCTCAAGATCGAGGGCTGGATGGTGGCGAACATGCGCAAGGAACGGAAGATCGCCGCCATCGTGGAAAGCCTGGCCGGCTTCGCCCGGCGCGAGAACATCATCACCGTCGCCGAGTGCATCGAGGACGAGGACACCGCCCGGATTTTGCGGGAAATGGGGGTCAATCTGGGTCAAGGGTGGTATTTCGGCCGTCCGGTACTTGAGGAAAATCAGGTCTGACCCCATGCTCAAGAAACTTTCCCTGACTTCAGGGTTAGAATCCTCGTCCCCATAAAGCATTTGCAAGAAGGAAAACATCATGACCAAAGGGCTGCAACTACAAGACCCATTTCTGAACGCCCTGCGTCAGGAACAGGTGCAGGTGTCCGTTTACCTGGTGAACGGCATCAAGCTCCAGGGTCACATCGAGAGCTTCGACCAGTACGTGGTTCTGCTCAAGAACGCCGTCACCCAGATGGTCTACAAGCACGCCATCTCCACCGTGGTGCCCGCGCGCCCGGTTCTGCTCCAGCGCGCCGGTGGAGACGACGCCTGAATCCGTCACCCGCCATCTTCCCATTGAGCGCTCCCCTTCATGTTTGAACGCCCGGATCGGGGGGAGGCGGTCGTCCTCGCCTCCCTCGATTTCGGCGATCCCGATTACGCTGAAAGCCTCGCGGAACTGAAGCTGCTGGCCGCCAGCGCGGGCCTCCGCGTGGCCGCCGTGGTGGAGGGCAAGCGCGGCAAGCCGGACGCGGCCCTGTTCGCCGGCTCCGGCAAGGCCGACGAGATCGGCGACGCGGCGAAGGCGGCGGACGCCTCTCTGGTCATCTTCAATCACGAACTGTCCCCGGTCCAGGAGCGCAACCTGGAGCGCCGGCTGCAATGCCGGGTGCTGGACCGCACCGCGCTGATCCTGGACATCTTCGCCCTGCGCGCGCGCAGCAACGAGGGCAAGCTGCAGGTGGAGCTGGCCCAGTTGCGCCACTACTCCACCCGCCTGGTGCGCGGCTGGACCCACCTGGAGCGGCAGAAGGGCGGCATCGGCATGCGCGGCGGTCCCGGCGAGACCCAGTTGGAACTGGACCGGCGCATGATCGGCAACAAGATCAAGACCATCGAGTCGCGCCTGGACAAGCTGGCCAAGAGCCGCGCCCTGCAGCGGCGCAGCCGCCAGCGCGGCGGGGTGCTCCAGGTGTCCCTGGTGGGCTATACCAACGCGGGCAAGTCCACCCTGTTCAACGCCCTCACCAAGGCCGGCGCCTACGCGGCCGACCAGTTGTTCGCCACCCTGGACACCACCTCGCGCCGGGTCTGGGTGCCGGAGGCGGGCCAGGAGGTGGTGCTGTCGGACACCGTCGGCTTCATCACCCGTCTGCCCCATACCCTGGTGGCCGCTTTCCACGCCACCCTGGAGGAGACCGCCCACGCCGACGTGCTGCTGCACGTGGTGGATTCGGCCAGCCCGAACCGGGACCGGCAGATGGAGGAGGTGGAGAAGGTGCTGAAGGAGATCGGCGCGGAACATGTGCCCCAGTTCCGGGTCATGAACAAGATCGATTTGACCGAGGCCGAGCCTCATGTGGCGCGGGACGAGTATGGTAAGATTGCCGCCGTTTGGCTCTCCGCCAGGACTGGCGCGGGTATCGAGCTGCTTCGGGGGGCTTTGGCGGAACTGGCGCGGGACTTGCGCGAAATGGCGGCCAAACCCGCCGAAACCCTCCCAACCTTCATGGAAACCAACTTCAATGGCCTGGAACGACCCCCAATGGGGTAACCAGAACGGCGGCAACAAGAACAATGGTGGCCCGCCGGATCTCGACGAACTCTGGAAAAACTTCAACAAGCGCCTGAACGGCATGTTCGGCCGCAAGGGCGGCGGCAGCGGCGGCGACGAACCACCGACCCGCATCGGCGGACCGGACTTCAACATCCCCGGCGGCGCGGGGCTGCTGGTCGGTCTGGCTCTCGTGGTCTGGCTGGCGTCCGGCTTCTATATCGTCGACGCGGGCGAGCGTGGCGTCGTGCTGCGCTTCGGCAAGTACGCCGAATCCACCATGCCCGGTCCGCGCTGGCATCTGCCCTATCCGGTGGAAGCGGTCGAAGTGGTCAACGTGGAGCAGGTACGCACCGTCGAAGTGGGCTACAAGAACAGTGTCAAGACCAAGGTTCCGGGCGAGGCCCTGATGCTGACCGACGACGAGAACATCATCGACCTCCAGTTCTCCGTGCAATACACCCTGAAAGACCCGGAAGACTACCTGTTCGCCAACCGGGATCCGGACGAGGCGGTCAAGCAGGCCGCCGAGACCGCGATGCGTGAGATCGTCGGCAAGAGCAAGATGGACTACGTGCTTTACGAGGGCCGCGCCGACATCGCCATGCGCGCCACCAAGTTGATGCAGGACATCCTGGATCGCTACAAGACCGGCATCAATATCAGCAAGCTCAATATGCAGAACGCCCAGCCCCCCGAGCAGGTGCAGGCCGCCTTCGACGACGCGGTCAAGGCCGGCCAGGACCGGGAGCGCCTGAAGAACGAAGGCCAGGCCTATGCCAACGACGTCATTCCGAGGGCGCGCGGCGTCGCCGCCCGCCTGCTGGAAGAGGCCAGCGGCCACAAGCAGCGCGTGGTGGCCCAGGCCGAGGGCGACGCGTCCCGCTTCAAGCAGATTCTGGTGGAGTACGCCAAGGCGCCCCAGGTCACCCGCGAGCGTCTCTACCAGGACACCATGCAACAGGTCATGTCCAACACCACCAAGGTGCTGGTGGACGACAAGCAGGGCGGCAACCTGCTCTACCTGCCCCTCGACAAACTCATGCAGATGACCCAGTCCGGCAACGCTTCGACACAACCTTCGCCCGATTCCCTGGCCTCGCGTCCGCTGGAGCAGCCCGCCCAGACCCAATCCCAGGACGGTCTGTTCCGCTCCCGTGACGCCTTCCGCAATCGTGATCGGGAGGATCGGCCATGATGAAACATCTCACCGGCGTCGTCATCGCCCTGGTCGTTCTCCTGCTGCTGCTTTCCCTTTCCCTCTACACCGTGGACCAGCGCCAGGCCGCGATGGTGTTCCAGTTGGGCGAGATCGTCCGCGTCAACAAGGATCCCGGTCTGTATCTGAAAGTACCTTTTGTCCAGAACGTGCGCTATTTCGATACCCGCGTGCTGACTCTGGACGCGGTGGACCCGGAGCGTTTCATCACCTCCGAGAAGAAAAATGTCCTGGTGGACTACTTCATCAAATGGCGCATCTACGACGTGGAGAAGTTCTACGTCAGCTTTTCCGGCGACGAACGACAGGCCGCTAACCGCGTGGCAAAAACTGTGAATGCCGGCATGTTTGAAGAATTCGGTAAACGCACTGTGCATGACGTGGTGTCCGGCGAACGAGACGACGTGATGGCCTCCCTGCGCAGTAAGGCCGATCTCGATGTTCGCCGCTATGGTGTAGAGGTGCTGGACGTGCGCATCAAGCGGGTCGATCTGCCCAGCGAGGTGAGCGAATCCGTGTACCGGCGCATGGATGCGGAACGCAAGCGGGTCGCCAACGAGCTGCGCTCCACCGGCGCCGCCGAGGCCGAGAAGATCCGCGCCGACGCCGACCGCCAGCGCGAGGTCATCATCGCCGAGGCCTACCGTGACGCCCAGCGCATCAAGGGCGAGGGCGACGGCAAGGCCTCCGCCATTTATGGCGACGCCTACGGCCGCAATCCGGAGTTCTACGCCTTCTACCGCAGCATGGAGTCCTACCGGAACAGTTTCCGCAACAAGAACGACCTGATGGTCGTGCAACCGAATTCCGAGTTCTTCCGCTACATGAAGTCCTCGAAGGGCGGCGGCAAGTAATTTCCACCGGTGGCCGGCATGAGTCTGGGGGATATCTTCATACCCGCGCTGGCCCTGATGCTGGTCATGGAAGGCGTGTTGCCCTTCCTCGCGCCCGCCGCGTGGCGCGAGGCCTTCACCCGCATGATCCGGTTCAACGACGGCCAGTTGCGTTTCATGGGGCTGATTTCCATGCTCGCCGGTCTGCTGCTTCTGTTATTGACGACCCACTGATTCCCGCTTGACCGCTTCCGCCCGATGACAACCGCCTGGCTCCTCCCCGAATACGTCGAAGACATCCTGCCCCACTACGCGCGGGCGGCGGAGCAATTGCGGCGGCGCCTGCTCGACCTGTTCGACGCCCATGGCTACGATCTGGTCAGCCCGCCCCTGGTGGAGTATCTCGATTCCCTGCTCACCGGCGCGGCGCGCGACCTGGACCTGAAAACCTTCAAGGTGGTGGATGGCCTGTCCGGCCGCCTGCTCGGCGTGCGCGCCGACATGACGCCCCAGGCCGCCCGCATCGATGCCCATCTCATCAACCACCAGGGTCCGACCCGGCTTTGCTATGCCGGCCCGGTGCTGCGCACCAAGCCTTCCGGCATGGGCAGCCGGGAGCCGTTCCAGGTGGGGGCGGAGCTGTTCGGCCACGCCGGCATCGAGGCGGATCTGGAAATCCAGGCACTGCTGCTGGCCGCCCTGAATGCCGCCGGCGTGCCCGGCATGCGCCTGAGCCTGGGCCATGCCGGCCTGTTCCGCGCCCTGTCCGCGGGCGCGGGCCTGGCGGAGGATCGCTCCGCCGCATTGTTCGCCGCATTGCGCGACAAGGATGTGCCGGAAGTCGATGCCCTGACCGAGGGCTTGGCGACTGCCTGGCGCGATGCCTTCCGCGCGCTGCCCAATCTCTACGGCGGTCGCGCCGCCCTGAGCGCCGCCCGCGCGGCCCTGCCCGACCTGCCCGCCGTCGGCCGGGCGCTGGACGACCTGGATCGTCTGCTCGCGGCGGGGCGGGGAGCCGATCTGTCCGTGGATCTGGCCGACCTGCGCGGCGATGGCTACCACAACGGCGTCATGTTCGCCGCCTATGCCGGCGGCCAGTCCCGCGCCGTCGCCCTGGGCGGGCGCTACGACGGCGCCGGCGCGGTGTTCGGCCGCAGCCGCGCGGCCACCGGCTTCTCGCTGGACCTGCGCCAGATTCTCGATTGCCTGCCGGACCCGGCGCCGCGCGCGGCCATCCTCGCGCCCGCTACGGACGACGCGGCCCTGGCCGCCGCCATCGCCGACCTGCGCGCCGCCGGCGAACGCGTGGTGGTGGAACTGCCTGGCCATGAGGGCCGGCAGGCCGAACTGGGCTGCGACCGCAAATTAATCCGGCAAGGCGCCGATTGGCTGGTGCAAACTCTCTAAGTTCTCGGTCCGGGACCGGTTAGCCGGCGCCGGGCGTTTTAAAAAGGGATAGAACATGAGCAAGAACGTCGTCGTAATCGGCACCCAGTGGGGTGATGAAGGCAAGGGCAAGATCGTCGATTGGCTGACCGACCGCGCCCAGGGCGTGGTGCGTTTCCAGGGCGGCCACAACGCCGGCCACACCCTGGTCATCGCCGGCAAGAAGACCGTGCTGCACCTGATCCCCTCCGGCATCCTGCGCGAAGGCGTGCGCTGCTACATCGGCAACGGCGTGGTGGTCTCGCCCGAGGCGCTGATGGAGGAAGTGGAAATGCTGGAAGCCACCGGCATCGACGTCGCCAGCCGGCTCACCATCTCCGAGGCCTGCCCGCTCATCCTGCCCCACCACGTGGCCCTGGACCATGCCCGGGAGGCCGCCAAGGGCGCCGGCAAGATCGGCACCACCGGGCGCGGCATCGGCCCCGCCTACGAGGACAAGATCGCCCGCCGCGCCATCCGCATGCAGGATCTGCTGCACCGGGAGCGTTTCGCCGCCAAGCTGGGCGAGGTGCTGGACTACCACAACTACGTGCTCAAGCATTACTTCAAGTGGGACACGGTGGACTTCAACCAGACCCTGGACCAGGCCATGGAGTTGGCCGAGAAGATCAAGCCCATGATCGGCGACGTGCCGCGCGCCCTCTACGAAGCCAACAAGCGCGGCGAGAACCTGCTGTTCGAGGGCGCCCAGGGCACCCTGCTGGACATCGACCACGGCACCTATCCCTTCGTCACCTCCAGCAACTGCACCGCCGGCGGCGCCTCCACCGGCTCCGGCATGGGGCCGTCCTCCATGCACTACATCCTGGGCATCACCAAGGCCTACACCACCCGGGTCGGTTCCGGCCCGTTCCCCACCGAACTGTTCGACGCCGACGGCAAATGGCTCGCCGAAAAAGGCCATGAATTCGGCGCCACCACCGGCCGCCCGCGCCGCTGCGGCTGGTTCGACGCCGCCGCCCTCAAGCGCGCGATCCAGATCAACGGCCTCACCGGCATGTGCGTCACCAAGCTGGACGTGCTGGACGGCATGGACAACATCCGCATCTGCACCGGTTACAAGCTGGCCGGCGAGGTGTGCGACATCCTGCCGGTGGGCTCGGAAATGCTGGCCGACTGCGAACCGATCTACGAAGACCATCCCGGCTGGAAGGACAGCACCGTCGGCGTGAAGACCTTCGAGGAACTGCCCGCGAACGCCCAGTCCTATCTGCGGCGCATGGAGGAACTGTGCGGCGTGCCCGCCGACATCATCTCCACCGGCCCGGACCGGGAAGAGACCATCGTCCGGCGGCATCCGTTCGATTAATTCCCGCTCCCGGGCGATAGCAGGGCGCGTCATCGACCAGGCCGGATCAGGAATGCCGATTCCTAGTCTGCTTCCGGCCGCGATGCGCGCCCTGTTTGTTTTCTCCCTGCTTTTCCTCGCCGCCTGCTCGCCGCCGGCCAACAGCCCCTATCCCGACGAGGCGGCGGGCAAGGGCGCCGGCAAGTCCGTGCTCTATTCCGCTTTCGACGAGCGGCCCAAGCACCTCGATCCGGCCCGTTCCTACAGCGAGAACGAGGCCGTCTATCTGGGCAACATCTACGAGCCGCCGCTGCAATACCACTTTCTCAAGCGGCCCTACCAGCTTGAGCCCCAGTCCGCGGCGGCGATGCCCAGGGTGCGCTATTTCGACGCCCGGGGACGGCCGCTGCCGGACGACGTGGAATCCTCCCGGATCGCCGTGTCGGAGTATGAAATCCGCCTGAAACCCGGCATCCGCTACCAGCCCCATCCCTGCTTCGCCAAGGACGTGAACGGCAAGCCGCGCTACGTGCCGATCAAACCGGAGGAATTGGCGGACATCGACAAATTCCAGGATTTCGCCGAGACCGGCACGCGCGAACTGACCGCCGAGGATTTCGTCTACCAGATCCGCCGCCTGGCCCATCCCCGGGTGCAATCGCCCATCCTCGGCCTGATGAGCGATTACATCGTCGGCCTGAAGGAACTCGCCCGAGCCCTGGACAAGGCGGCGAAGCCGCTGGCCAAGGACGCCTATCTCGATATCGGCAAGTTCGATTTCCAGGGCGCCTACGTGGTGGACCGCTACACCTATCGGGTGCGCATCAAGGGCAAGTATCCCCAGTTCCTCTACTGGTTGGCCATGACCTTCTTCGCGCCGGTGCCGGAGGAGGCGGAACGCTTCTATACCCAGCCGGGCATGGCGGAGAAGAACTTCACCCTGGACTGGCAGCCGGTGGGCACGGGCGCGTATTACCTGGCGGAGAACGATCCCAACCTGGTCATGCGCCTGGCGCGCAATCCGAACTACCACGAGGATTTCTACCCCGGCGAGGGCGAGCCGGGGGACCGGGAGTCGGGCATGTTGGACGACGCGGGCAAGCGCCTGCCCATGGTGGACGAGGTGGTCTACACCCTGGAAAAGGAGGGCGTGCCCTACTGGAACAAGTTCCTCCAGGGTTATTACGACGCCTCCGGGGTGAGCTCCGACAGCTTCGACCAGGCCATCCGCATGAACGCGGATGGCCAGCCCGACCTGACGCCGGAGATGCGGGAACGGGGCATCTCCCTCTCCACCGCGGTGCGGGCGTCCAACTGGTACATGGGTTTCAACATGCTGGACCCGGTGGTGGGTGGACAGACAAGCCGCGCGCGCAAGCTGCGCCAGGCCCTGTCCATCGCCCTCGATTACGAGGAGTTCGTCTCGATCTTCCTGAACGGGCGCGGCCTGCCCGGCCAGGGGCCGCTGCCGCCGGGCATCTTCGGCCAGCGCGACGGCGAGGCGGGCATCAACCCGGTGGTGTATCGCTGGGTGGAGGATGCCAAGGGCGGACATCCCCAGCGCCGCTCCATCGAGGAGGCGAAACGCCTGCTCGCCGAGGCCGGCTATCCCGGCGGCCGCGACGCGGCCACCGGCCAGGCCCTGACCCTGAATTTCGACACCATGGCCAGCGGTCCCGAGGCCAAGTCGCGCCTGGACTGGTTCCGCAAGCAGTTCGCCAAGCTGGACATCCAGCTGGTGGTGCGGGCGACGGACTACAACCGATTCCAGGACAAGATGCTCAAGGGCAACGCCCAATTGTTCGAATGGGGCTGGAACGCGGACTACCCGGACCCGGAAAATTTCATGTTCCTGCTCTACGGTCCCAACAAGAAGGTGGGCAACAACGGCGAGAACGCGGCGAACTACGAGAACCCGGAATTCGACCGCCTGTTCGAGCGGATGAAGGACATGGACAACAGCCCGGAGCGGCAGGCGGTGATCGATCGCATGGTGGCCATCGCGCGGGAGGACGCGCCCTGGGTGTACTGTTTCTATCCCAAGAGTTTCGGTCTGCGGCACGCCTGGGTGAAGAACGCGAAAACCAACCTGATGGCCCACAACCAGCTCAAGTACCGGCGCGTGGACCCGGCCGCCCGCGCCGCCTACCAAGCCAGATGGAACCAGCCGGTGTTGTGGCCGCTGGCGGTCGCCGTCCTGGCGCTGGCGGCGCTGGTCTGGCCGGCGCTGGCCGCCTACCGCAAGCGGCAGAAGGCTACGGCGCATGCTTAATTACATCGTCCGCCGCCTGCTCTACGCGATTCCCATCCTGCTCGGGGTGAACCTGCTCACCTTCGCCCTGTTCTTCATGGTCAACACGCCGGATGACATGGCGCGCATCCACCTGGGCGCGAAGCACGTCACCAACGAGGCCATCGCCCGCTGGAAGAGCGAGCACGGCTACGACAAGCCCCTGTTCTTCAACGACGGCGCGCAAGGGCTGGATAAGGCCGCCGACACCCTGTTCGTGGAGAAGTCCCTGAAGCTGTTCGTGTTGGATTTCGGCGCGGCGGACGACGGGCGCGACATCGCCCGGGAAATCAGGATGCGCATGTGGCCGTCCCTGTCCATCGCCCTGCCCACCTTCCTGGTGGGACTGCTGGCCTATATCAGCTTCGCCCTGCTGCTGGTGTTCTTCCGGGGCACGGCCCTGGATACCGCCGGCGTGATCCTGTGCGTCGCGCTCATGTCCATTTCCGGCCTGTTCTACGTCATCGGCGGCCAATATCTCATGGGCAAACTGTGGCACTGGTTTCCCATCTCCGGCTACCAGCACGGGCTGGGGGCCTGGAAGTTCCTGCTCATGCCGGTGCTGGTCGGGCTGGTGGGCGGCATCGGCGACTCGTCCCGTTTCTATCGCGCCCTGTTCATCGAGGAGACCGGCAAGGACTACGTGCGCACGGCGCGCGCCAAGGGCCTGTCGGAACTGCGCGTGCTGTTCCGCCATGTGCTGGGCAACGCCATGATCCCCATCCTCACCGGGGTGGTGGTGGTGATTCCGCGCCTGTTCCTGGGCGGCTTGATCATCGAATCCTTCTTCGGCATCCCCGGCCTGGGCAGCTACACCATCGATGCGATCCAGGCCCAGGATTTCGCCGTGGTGCGCTCCATGGTGTTCCTGGGCTCGGTGCTGTACATCGTCGGTCTGGTGCTGACGGACATTTCCTACACCTTGGTGGACCCGAGGGTGAGGTTGGAATGAGCTTCAAGCCGATCCTGCTCTGGTCCGACGGGCTGATCCTGCTGCTGCTGGCGGTGATCGCGGCCGGGGTCTGGCTGGCGCGCAACAACGAGACCCTGCGCGCGCCCCTGCGCCAGGTCCGGGCCAATCCCATGGGCGCGTCCACCGCCCTGATTCTGGCGATCTATGCGGGCGTCGGTCTGCTGGACTCCCTGCATTTCGTGGAACGCCTGCCGGACGCGCCGGGCAAGGAAGTCCAGTACAGCGGCGAGGTGTTGTCCGTCCTGGACGCGCTGCTGACGCCCTTGCGCGAGAACGTGGAGAAGACCTATTCGGCGCCCTTCGCCACGCATCTTTACACGAAGGAGACGGTGACCGGGCCGAACGGACGGGATATTCGCGACTACCCGCGCCTGAAGCACGGTGGCGCCCATCTGGCCGACCCTGACAAGGATTTCTGGCCGGATGTGCTGCAGCGGGGGGGATTGGGCCTGCTGGGCGGAGCGGTGGCCTGGTCGCTGTTTTTCCTGCCCCTTTGGAAAAAAGGCGGATCGCGTCGCGCGATATCGGCAACCCTGTTGGCGATCTTTCTCGCCGGTGGCCTTCTCGCCGCCCTGGCCGCCCACTACCACGTCCTCGGCACCGACAAGGTGGGTCAGGACGTGCTCTACCTCGCCGTCAAGTCCATCCGCACCGGCCTACTCATCGGCACCCTGACCACGCTGGTCATGTTGCCCTTCGCCCTGGGGCTGGGCATCGCGGCGGGGTATTTCGGCGGGCGCGTCGACGATGTCATCCAATATCTCTACACCACGCTCAATTCCATTCCCGGCGTCCTGCTCATCGCCGCATCCGTGCTGGTGGTGCAGGTGCAGATCGAGGCGCATCCGGAACTGTTCGACACCGCCGCCGCGCGCGGCGACGTGCGGCTTCTGGCCCTGTGCGCGATCCTGGGCGTGACTGGCTGGACCGGTCTCGCCCGCCTGCTGCGCGCCGAGGCGCTGAAATTGCGGGAACTGGAATTCGTGCAGGCGGCGCGCGCCTTCGGCGTCACCCATGGACGCATCCTGCTGCGCCATCTGCTGCCCAACGTCATGCATCTGGTGCTGATCACCGTGGTCATCGATTTCTCCGGCCTGGTGCTGGCGGAAGCGGTGCTGTCCTACGTGGGGGTCGGCGTCGACCCGGCCATGACCAGCTTCGGCAACATGATCAACGGCGCGCGCCTGGAACTGGCGCGGGAGCCGGTGGTGTGGTGGCAACTGGCCGCCGCCTTCCTGTTCATGTTCGTGCTGGTGCTGGCGGCGAACCTGTTCGCCGACCAGGTGCGCGACGCCCTGGATCCGAAATCGAAGGGACGCCGATGAACGCGGCCGCGGAAGGTTTGAGTGTCGCCAACCTGCGCGTCGAGATCGACGCGGCGGGACGCACCCTGGTGCCGGTGGACGGGGTGAGTTTCGCCATCGGCGCCGACCAGTGCGTCGCCCTGCTGGGTGAATCCGGTTGCGGCAAGTCGATGACCGCCCTGGCCCTGATGCGCCTGCTGCCGGAAGGCGGCAGGGTGGCGGCGGGCAGCGCGCGGCTGGCGGCGGACGATCTGTTCGGCCTCACCGAGTCGGACATGGGCGAAGTGCGCGGTGGGCGCCTGGCAATGATCTTCCAGGAACCCCAGACCTCCCTGAACCCGGTCATGAGCATCGCCGAGCAGATCGGCGAGGCTCTGGCCGCGCATCGCGGACTGACGGGCGCAGCGGCCCGGACCGAGTCCGTCCGTCTCTTGGAGGCGGTGGGGCTGGCCCGCGACCGGCTCGACGCCTACCCGTTCCAGCTTTCCGGCGGCCAGCGCCAGCGCGCGCTCATTGCCATGATGCTGGCGGGGGAGCCGGAAGTGCTGATCGCCGACGAACCCACCACCGCGCTGGATGTCACCGTGCAGGCCCAGATCCTGCGCCTGCTCAAGGAATTGCAGGCGAGCCGGGGCATGGGCCTGCTGCTCATCACCCACGATCTGGAGGTGGCCCGGGACATGGCCGACCGGGTCGCGGTGATGTACGCCGGCCAGATCGTCGAATGGGCGGCGCGGGACGACTTGTATGGCCAGCCCCGCCATCCTTATACGCAAAAGCTGTTCGCCGTGCTGCCCCGCCTGGATCGGCGCGGCGAACGCCTGGACAGCCTGCCCGGACGGGTGCCGGCGCCGGACACGGCGTTTGTCGGCTGCCGCTTCGCGGAGCGTTGCCCGGCGGTGTTCGAGCGTTGCCGGGAGGAGGAGCCCGCCTTCCATGAAAGCGCGCCTGGCCATTTCGCCCGCTGCCATCTGGCGGCGCCCCGTCCCTCCTCCACCGGGGCCGGAGGAGAAGGCGCGGCGCTTGATTCCGGGTCATCGGCGCGCCCTTCCACAGCCCCTGGCGCAGGCCCGGCTTCGCGTCCCCTGGATGGCGCCACTTCTCCATCCGGCTTCGCCGGCGCGAAGCAGGCTTCGCGAAACCCCGCGCCCGTTGCGGAAGGGGAGGGGACCGTCCTCGCCATCCGCGATCTCGCGGTCCATTTCCCCATCCGCAAGGGCTTGCTGAAACGCACGGTGGGCCAGTTCAAGGCGGTGGATGGCGTCAGTCTGGAAGTCGCGGCGGGGGAAACCCTGGCGCTGGTGGGCGAGTCGGGGTGCGGCAAGACCACCCTGGCGCGGGCGGTGCTGCGCCTGATCGAACCGACCGCCGGCGAAGTCCGCCTGCGTGGCGAGCCCCTGTCCGGTCTCGCGGGCGAGGCCTTGCGGCGCAAGCGGGCGCAGATGCAGATCGTGTTCCAGGATCCGTTCTCGTCCTTGAATCCGCGCATGCGGGTGGGCGAGATACTCGAGGAGGGCATGGCCGCGCTGCTGCCGGACCTGGACGGTGCCGGGCGACGGCGGCGTGGCAGCGATCTACTGGATCAGGTCGGCCTGGCGGCGGACGCGGCGCGGCGCTATCCCCACGAATTCTCCGGCGGCCAGCGCCAGCGCATCGCCATCGCCCGCGCCCTCGCGGTGTCTCCCAAATTGCTGATCCTGGACGAGCCCACCAGCGCCCTGGATGTGTCGGTACAGGCGCAAATCCTCAACCTGCTCGCGGACTTGCGTCGGGAACACGGCCTCGCCTACCTGTTCATCACCCATAACCTGTCGGTGGTGAGTTACCTGGCGGATCGGGTGGCGGTGATGCGGAGCGGGAAGATCGTGGAAACCGGCGTGGCGGAACAGGTGTTTACCAGGCCGCAAACCGATTACACCCGCCTGCTGCTCGACTCGGTGCCGGGCAAGCGGGCCTGACGCGGGATCAGCCCGCGGCGTTGGGGATTTCCAGAACGGTGCCCGGACGCAGGGGTTCGGCGTTCTCGTTCCAGCGACGGATTTCCGCGACCTTGACCTTGTAGATCTTGGCCAGCCTGAGCAGGGTGTCGCCCTTGCGAACCGTGTGGGTGCGCATATGGGGTTTCGCGGCTTTCACCGTCTTGCTGGCGACCTGGGCCTTGGCCGGCAGCGAGGCCGCGACCCGGGTCGCCGACTCGCTGCGATGGGCCACGGGGACCACCAGGGTTTGCGGCCTGACGACCTTGCCCTTGTGCAGCTTGAGCGGGTTGAAGGCTTTGAGCCATTCCAGGCTGACGCCGAACTTCGCGGCGATGCCGCTGGCGTTTTCACCCTGGCGCGCGCTGTAGGTCTGCAGCTGTTTGTCCGCGCCCTGCCGATGCAGGTTGAATTGGAAGGTCTCCACCCGGTCGACCGGCAAGAGCAGCACGTTGCTGCTGTCCGTGTAGATCACCCGGCGGTGAAAGGCGGGATTGAGGGACAGGAACTCATCCAGATCCATTTCGGCGAGCTTCGCCGCCTGGCGCGCCTCCATGGGGCTGCTCAGATTGACCTGCATGAAATAGCTTTCGTCGGCGACGGGTTCCAGCGCGATGCCGAAACGCTGGGGGTCCATGATGATGTTGCGCACCGCGACCAGCTTGGGAACGTAATTGCGCGTCTCGCTGGGCAGCCGGATGCTGGCGTAATCGTTGCCCCGGCTGCGGGACTGGGCGCGGGAGACGCAGCCCTCGCCGCAGTTGTAGGCGGCCAGGGCCAATTCCCAGTCTCCGAACATCTGGTACAGGTTTTGCAGGTAATCGAGGGCGGCCTGGGTGGCTTGGAGAATGTCCTTGCGGCCGTCGTACCAGGCGTTCTGCTCGAGTCCGTAGACCCGGCCGGTGGAAGGAATGAACTGCCAGATGCCGGAAGCCTTCATGGGCGATTGGGCCTGGGGATTGAAGGCCGATTCGATCATGGGCAGCAGGGCGATCTCCATGGGCATGCCGCGCTTTTCCACTTCCTGGACGATATGGAACAGGTAGGGTCGGCTGCGTTCCACCGCCCGTTCCAGATAGGACGGATGGGTGGCGTACCATTTTTCGTGGAGCTGGGTCAGGCGGGCATCGGATTCGGGCAGCTTGAAGCCGGCGCGGATGCGGGCCCACAGGTCGTTCTGGCTTTCCGCGCTGCCCTGGTGCTGGGAAAACGTGGCCAGGGAATAGCTGATCTTGAGTCCCGGGCTGACACCTTCCGCCTCGGCGAGGGCGCTGGGCGGGGCCGCGATCGTGGCGAGGAAAAAGACGCTCGCGCGAAAAAAGACTTGAAAAAAGCGCATGTTGGGTAGGGGCATCGGGGTTTGGAACCCCTCGCAACATATTGATGTGATTAGAATTTTACCTGACAAGCCGGTCCGCTTTCAAGGGGGAGGCGGATTCGGCGGCCAAATCACCGATTCAGATCATGGATTTAGTCCTCGTCTTTCCATGCCCTGACCGCCGCGAAGGTCTGAACGCCAGCAATATGGTGGATTCCGCTATGTTGCGATGCCGCCACGCTGATTGGATCCAGATCGCAGCGCAGGAATGGATTGGTTTCCCTTTCCATGGCCAGACTGACCGGCAAAGTCGGTTTCCCGGCCTTGCGCAGGGCCAGGGCTTCCGCGTGCCGGCGTTGCAACGCGGGATTGTCCGGTTCCACTCGCGTGGCGAAGGCGATGTTGTCCAGGGTGTATTCATGGGCGCAATGGACCTCGGTTTCTCCAGGCAAGCCGGCCAACCGGGAGAGAGAGGCGTACATGTCCGCGGGTGTGCCCTCGAACAGCCTTCCGCAGCCGCAGGAGAAAAGGGTGTCGCCGCAGAACAGGTGGCCGTGGCCCACGTAGCAGACATGGTCCAGGGTGTGGCCGGGCGTATCCATGACGTCCAGGCGCCAGGGCAGGCCCGGCAGCTCCAGGACATCGCCCTCCGCGACCGGGCGGGACGGGACGCTCCCCCGGGTCGGGCCGAACACCGGCACCGGATGTCGGGACAATATCCCGGCGATGCCGCCGATATGGTCGGCGTGGTGGTGGGTGACCAAAATGGCGCCAAGATCGATACCCCTGTCCTTCAGCCAAGCTAAAATCGGCCGGGTTTCCCCCGGGTCCACCAGCGCGGCGCGCCGGCCGTCGTGGATGGCCCACACATAGTTGTCCCGCAGGATGGGAATGGCTTCCACAATCATCATTCGCTCGTCCTCTTGAGGTTCGTCGCAAAGAGACATTATGCAGGGCTGGTACGAAAGCGATCTGGGCCGTTACGTGCTCGACCGGGAATTGGAATGGTTCGACGCGGTCAGCAGCGATATCTTCGGCTTCCACGCGATGCAGGTGGGCGAGTGCGGGATCGACTTCCTGCGCGCCAACCGCATGCCCCAACGCTATTGCGCCGGCGTGGAGGCGGGCAGCCCGCGCTGCCTGCCGGAGCACCTGGCCATCGCGTCCCAGAGCCTGGACCTGCTCGCCTTGCCCCATGTCCTGGAGTTTTCCGCCAATCCCCACCAGGTCCTGCGCGAGGCGGAGCGCGTGCTGCGCCCGGAGGGGCGTCTGCTCATCGTCGGTTTCAACCCTCTGAGTCTGTGGGGCTTGCGCCGGATCGTCGCGCGGCCGGACGCGGTCGGCCCCTGGCACGGCCGCTTCATCCATCTGGCCCGGCTCAAGGACTGGCTGGCTCTGCTGGGTTTCGAGCTGGCGGGTGGGCGCATGGCCTGCTACGCGCCGCCCCTCAATCGCGCGGGCCTGCTGTCCCGATTCGGCTTTCTCGAGGCGGCGGGCGACCGCTGGTGGGCGCTGGGCGGCGGGATCTATCTCATCCACGCGGTGAAGCGGGTGCACGGCATGCGTTTGATCGCGCCGAAGTGGGAGGGCAAATGGCGCGCCCGGCCGGCCTGGGCCCAATCCACGCGCACCTCGACGCAACGCGTCATTCGGCAACGCATCATCCGATGAGCGAAATCGAGGACGGATTCGAAAACGGAGTGGATAAACGACATGGAAGAAAATAGCGAAAAGATCGTCGACCTCTATACGGACGGCGCCTGCAAGGGCAATCCCGGCTGGGGTGGCTGGGGCGTGTTGATCCGGTACGGCGCGGTGGAAAAAACCCTGTGCGGCGGCGAGAAGGAAACCACCAACAACCGCATGGAACTGAACGCGGTGATCCAGGGGCTGAAGGCCTTGAACCGAACCTGCCGGGTGCGCGTGCATACCGACTCCCAGTACGTGCAGAAGGGCATTTCCGAATGGCTGCCCAACTGGGTGCGGCGCGGCTGGAAGACGGCCGGCGGCGGCGCCGTGAAGAACCAGGATCTCTGGCGCGAGCTGGCCGATCAAGCCGCGCGCCATCAGGTGGAATGGCGTTGGGTGAAAGGCCACGCGGGCCACCCGGAGAACGAGCGGGCGGACGCGCTGGCCAACGAGGGCGTGCGCCTGGCCCGGGAAGGGGGACACTGATGCGGCAGATCGTGCTGGATACGGAAACCACGGGCCTGGATGCCGGCCAGGGCCACCGGGTGATCGAGATCGGCTGCCTGGAGATCCTCGACCGTCGCATCAGCGGCGCGACCTATCACATCTATCTGAACCCGGAACGGGACATCGACGCGGGCGCGGTCCAGGTGCACGGGCTGACCCGGGAGTTCCTGTCGGACAAACCCCGCTTCGCCGATGTGGCGGCGGAATTCCTGGAATTCGTGCGCGACGCCGAGCTGGTCATCCACAACGCCCCCTTCGACGTCGGCTTCCTCAACGCCGAACTGGCCCGGCTCAAGGAGGAGCCGATCACCCGCCTGTGCGGCGTGGTGGATACGCTGAAGCTGGCCAAGCAGTTGCACCCGGGCCAGAAGAACAATCTGGACGCCTTGTGCAAGCGCTACGCCGTGGACAACTCCGGGCGCTCCTTCCACGGCGCCCTGTTGGACGCCCAGTTGCTGGCCGAGGTCTACCTGGCCATGACCCGAGGCCAGGAGACGCTGGGCATCGAGGTGAGCACGCCCCCGCGCGAGCTGAATGTTTCGGCGATCCGGCGCGGTCCGCTCAAGGTGATCCGGGCAAACCCGCGGGAACAGGCCGAGCATGCCGCCTATCTGGCCGGCCTGGCCAAGGATTGCGGGGAGGTTCCCGGATGGTGATGCGGCGCGCCTGGCTCCTGGCCTGCGGCCTGCTGGCGTGCGCCGGTCCGGGCCTGGCGAAGGAGCTGAGCGAGGCGGATTTCCTCGCCGAGCTGCCCACGGTGCTGACCGCGAGCCGTCTGGCCCAGCCGGCCATGGACGCGCCCAACGCGGTGACGGTCATCGACCGGAAACTGATCGAGGCGACCGGATATCACAACATTTCAGATCTGTTCCGCTTGGTTCCCGGCATGTTCGTCGGACAGAAGAAAGGCTGGTTCCACAACGTCTCCCATACCTTCGTCGACGAATATCCACGCCGCATGCAGGTCATGGTGGACGGGCGCTCGGTCTATCTGCCCTCTTTCGGCGGCGTGCGCTGGGACGTTTTGCCCCTGGCCATCCAGGACATCGAGCGCATCGAGGTGGTGCGCGGCACCAACGCGGCCAGCTACGGCGCCAACGCCTTCACCGGCATCATCAACATCATCACGCGGCATCCCGAGGATGTGGCGGGGGGCATGCTTTCCGCCAATGCCGGCGACCACGGCCATCGGGAGACCTGGTTCCGCTGGGCCGGCGGCGGCGACGGATTCAGCCAGCGCCTGACCCTGGGACGGCGCGAGGACGGCGGACTCAGTAATCAGCGGGACGACGAACGCAGCAATATCCTCAGTTATCGGGGCGAACGGGTTCTCGATTCCCGCAGCGGCCTGGGCGTCCAATTCGGCTTGCTGGAGGGCTCCCGGGGGGAAGGCAAGATCGGCGACAGCGCCAATCTTCCCCACGATCAATGGGTGGGCAGCGGGTACTTCCAGGCGGACTACCGGTTCGACATCGACGCGGGCAACAGCTTCCTGGCCAAACTGTACTTCGACCAGTTGAAAACCCGGGAGGACGTGCCGACCGCCTGGGTGCCGGGGTCCTATTACGATCTCGACACGCTGTCCCGGCGCTGGCATGCGGAACTGCAACTGGGCAATGAACTCGGCCATGGCCTGCGTTCCGTGGTCGGCACCTACCTGCGTCGCGATACCGTCCAATCCCTCGCGTACTGGAACACCGCCGAGCGGTTGCATGCGGATTCCTGGGGCGTGTTCGGCCATCTGGAATGGCGTTTCGCGGAACAGTGGCTGCTGAATACCGGCGCCTTCTGGGAGGATTACGAACTGGTCGGCGGGCGTTTCTCGCCGCGCGCCACCCTGCATTGGCAACCCTCGCCCAGGCACGGGTTCCGGATCGGCATCGCCAGGGCCTTGCGCAACCCGGTGCTGCTGGAAACCCGTGGCGACAGCCGGATCCGTTTGCTGGCGTCCGACGGCACGCCCATCAACCTGCCGCCGGTGCTTCCCTACCCGACCCGCCCCTTCTTCCTGGCGAGCAACAACGTGGAGCCAGAGGATATCCTCAGCCGGGAGATCGGTTACCTCGGGGAATGGCCCAGGCGCGGACTCAGCCTGGACATCCGCTTGTTCCAAGAGCGCATCCGCAACTACATCAGCGCCGAGTGCCCGACCGGCATCAGCTCGGACTGCAAAGTCTCGGCGCATCCGGCCACCTACCTGGCCCGGGATTGGTACAACATCGGCTCCGCCCGGCAGGCCGGCTACGAGGTCCAGGCGAAATGGCAGGCGACGCAGGACACGGAGATATTGGCCAACTATGCCTTTTTGCATATAGACAGCGGTTTCGACGAGCAGCGATATTCCCCCAGCCATCTATCCGGCCTGCATCTCATGCACCGCTTTCCAGGGGAGGTCGATCTGACGCTGTCGCAATATTGGGTTTCCGCCTTCGAGCCGATCGGCCAAGGGCCGCTGCCGGCCTATCACAGACTGGATGCCCGCATCGCCAAGCGCTTCAAGGTCTCCGGCCAACGGGCGCAGGTGGCGCTGACTTTCGAGAACCTGACCGGGAAGTACCAGGAATTTTCCGATGACTATCCGGACAACGTTTTCGATCGACGCGCCTATATCCATTTCCGGATGGATTTCTGAGTCCGGACGTCAGCGATTTTCATGCGCCGCCACCTGATCCACCTCCTCCTGGCCTGCCTGGTCTGGCTGGTCGCCTTGCCCGCGCTTGGGGAGAGTGGTGTCCACCTGATCCTCAGTGAAGCGGGGGGAGCCTATCAGGAAGCCGCCGACGCCTTCCGCTCCGGCATCGGCATGCGTCGATCCGTGCGTGTATGGAATCTGGCCGACATGAGCGCGGCGCAGGTGCAGACCTTGACGCGCGGGAGCGACCTGCTGGTCCCCGTCGGTGTCAAGGCCGCCCGCTATGTCGCCGAGCAGCATGGCGGCAAGGCCCCCGTGCTGGCGCTGATGCTGCCGCGCGCCGCGGCCGAGCGCATCCGCTGGCCGGCCGCCCTCGGCCGGGGCAAAACGACTAGTGTGTTCATCGACCAACCCGCGAGCCGCACCCTTGGCCTGGTCGAGGAGGCGTTTCCCGGTGCCCGGCGCGTCGGCGTGGTGATCTCGGAAGAGAATCAGGGCACCGTCAAGTTCCTGGCCCAGGAGGCCGCCAAGCGTCGGCTGGAACTCAAACAGGAGACCGTGGCCGCCGCGGAGGATGTCGCCCCGGCCTTGCGCCGGCTGTTGCCGGACAGCGATGTGCTCCTGCTGGTGCCGGACACGCTGGCCATCAACTCGGCCAATGCCCAGAACGTGTTGCTGACCACCTATCGCTACCGGGTGCCGGTGGTGGGCTTTTCCCAGGGCTTGGCGAAGGCCGGCGCCGTGGCCGCCGTGTACTCCTCGCCAGCCCAGATCGGCAGGCAAGGCGCGCAGATCGCCACGCGCTGGTTCGTGGACGAAGGCGAATTGCCGCCGCCGCAACCCGCGTCGGAATTCTCCGTGGCCTTCAATTCCCGCGTTGCCCGTTCCCTCGGCCTCAGCATGGCGGACGAGGGCGAGATCCGGCGCAGATTGGGGGCGCAGGATGAATAACCGGGGCATCCGCTTCCGCGTCCTGGTCCTCGCCCTGATGCCCTTGATCCTGGTCGCCGCCGGCCTGTCCGGCTATTTCATGCTGGCGCGCTATGCCGAGATGGACAACAACCTGGAGGAACGCGCCCTGGCCATGGCGGGCCAACTCGCCAAATCCTGCGAATTCGCCTTGTTCAGCGGCGATATGGACTCGCTGGGGCGGATCGCCGGACCGCTCTACAAGGTGGGCGATATCGAGGGCGTGGTCATCGCCGACCCGCGCGGCCAGGCCATCATGAACATGGGGCGGGTGCGCGAACTTCCGGATTTCCGGGTTGACGAGGCGGGGGTGGCGGCCCGCGACGACGGCGCGATCCTGGTCATCTCGCCGGTGTTGCAGCAGTTGCTGGAAATCGACGATATCGCGCCGCCCGCGGGTTTCTCGCGTCTTGGCTACGTGGCCTTGGAGGTCTCGCGGGAATCCACCCGCCACCGCCAGCGCGCCATGCTGCTCACCGGTCTGGTCATCGCCGGCATGGGCTTGAGCCTGGCCAGTCTGCTGGCCTGGCGCCTGGGGCGGGATATCGTGCGGCCCCTGGCCAAGCTCTCCGACGCCGTCACCCGCATCGGCGCGGGGGATCTGACGGCCCGCGTCCAGGTGGACAGCGGCGGCGAGTTCGCGGTGCTGGAACAGGGCGTCAACCGCATGGCGACGGAGCTCAAGGCTTCCTATGACACCCTCCAGGAAAAGGTGCGGGCGGCGACCGCCAAGCTGTCCTGGCAGGCGAGCCATGACAGCCTGACCGGGCTGCTCAACCGCGGCGGTTTCGAGGACGCGCTCAAGCAGGTCTGGGAAAGCGCGCAAAGCGAGGATGGCGCGCATCACTGCCTGCTGTATGTGGATTTGGACCAGTTCAAGGTGGTCAACGACACCAGCGGGCACCAGGCCGGCGACGAACTGTTGCGCCAGCTTTCCGTGCGCATGCGCCAGGCCTTGCGCGGCAGCGATATCGTCGCCCGTCTCGGCGGTGACGAGTTCGGCGTGCTGCTGACCCATTGCGACGCGGCGACGGGCGGTGTGCTGGGGGAGAAGCTGCGCCACATGATCCAGGACCACCGTTTCAATTGGGAAGGACGCATCTATCAGGTGGGCGCCAGCATCGGCCTGGTGGAGATCGACCGGCATTGGCCCGACACGGTCCACCTGATGAGCGCCGCCGATGCCGCCTGCTATGCCGCGAAGGACGCCGGCCGCAACAAGGTCAGGCTGTATCGCCATGGCGACGAGGATGTGGCGCGGCGCCGCGGCGAAATGGAATGGGTCGGGCGCCTGAACAAGGCCATGGCGGAGGACCGCTTGATGCTCTATTTCCAGCCCATCGTCGCCCTGGGGAAGCCGGACATGCCGCCCCATTTCGAACTCCTGTTGCGGCTGGAGGACGGCGCCCAGCCGATCATGCCCATGGCCTTCATCCCCGCCGCCGAGCGTTACCAGCTCATGCCTCAACTGGACCGCTGGGTCATCCAGCATGCCTTGTCGCAATGCGCGAACGGCCTGCTGGGGATACCCGCCGAGGGCGCCGTGATCGGCATCAACCTCTCTGGCGCCTCCTTGAGCGATGCCCGCTTCCAGTCATTCATCCGCGAGATTCTGGGCCGGCATGCCCAGGCGGCGCCCAGGCTGTGCTTCGAGATCACGGAAACCGCCGCCATGTCGAACCTGGATTCGGTTCTGGCGCTGATCCAGGATCTCAAGGCCCTGGGTTGCCATTTCGCCCTGGACGATTTCGGCAGCGGTCTGTCGTCCTTCGCCTATCTGCAAAGCCTGGCGGTGGACTTCATCAAGATCGACGGCGCCTTCGTGCGGGACATGGTGCGGGATCCGGTGGACGCGGCCATGGTGGAAGCCATCGCCAAGGTGGCCCGGATCATGGGCATCCGCACCGTGGCGGAGTTCGTGGAGGACGGCGAAACCGCGCTGGCGCTACAGGCTTTGGGCGTCGACTACGCCCAGGGCAACCACTTCGCCGAACCGCGCCCCCTCGCCCAGTTGTGCGAGGTCATGAAGACCGCGTCCTGGCGACGCGCGTCTCAGGAAACCACCTGATAGCCGCCGCCTTCGATGGCCTGCCGGACGGCCTGCGCGTCCGACCTGGCGGGATCATGGGTCACTTCCACGCGCCCGGAGGCCAGGTCGACCTGGACGCCGGATACGCCGGGAAGGGCGGAAACCAGATTCTTCACGCTGTTCACACAGCCCATGCAGCTCATGCCGGAAACGGTCAGGGTCAAGGTATTCATGCGGTATCGATGCGTCTGTTCACGTTGAGGAAATCGGTGACCCGGCCATCCGAGCCGTAAAGCCCGCGGTTCGCGGCCGCGCCTTGCAGAACCTGGATCGCGGTCTGGTTGCGCCGGAGTTGTTCCTCGATCAGGCGGCCGTTGACCTGGTTCAGTTGGCTGGCCTTGCGCGCCAGTGTTTCCAACTCCTGCCAGACCGGCGTCGCGGGCGCGATGGCCAAGGCCTTTTCGCGCAATCCGGCAAACCCGGTTTGCGCGGACAGGCCCAACAGACCGGCCAAGCTCTTCCAATGGTCGGCGATGGCGAGGCTGAGTTTTTCGCGGTTCGCGCTCAACTTGGCGAGTTGGTCCGGGTCTCCCGATGTCAAGGCTTGCTCTTCTTCCGTGAGCAGGGCGACAAAGGCCTTCATGTCCCGGGTGATTTTGCCAAGCTGGTCGTCGAGGAGGGTCATCGCTGCGAGTGATGGGTGATGTTGTCGATGGATTCCTGAATCAGTTCTTCCGCCACCACCTCCTCATCCACCACGAAACTGCCGTCGGCGATGGCCTGGCGCACGGATTCGATCTTCCCGCTGTCGGCGACGCCCACATCGGCCAGTTCGGATTCGAGTTGCCGCAATTTACCTGAAGTGCTGGTCAGACGCACATCGGCGCTGGCCGAGGCCGAGGCCGTGTCCGCCGACGTCACCAGGATTTTCGCCTTTCCCGGTTTCGCATCCTTGCCGCGACTGGCGGGCACGCTCTTGATCGTGGTATCGATTTTCACGCCGATCTCCTGTTTTCGGGTTGGCCTATATCGGCAACCGTACCCCCGGCTTTAGGGGTGACCTAGGGGTCGACCGCGACATTTCCTTCCCGCGTCGCGACGCCCTGAATGATACGGCCCGACGGCATTTTGACCTTGACCCGTTGTCCATGGGCTGCATTGCCCAGCGCGGTGCCTTCCTGGGACACGTCAAATCCGGAACCCGCCACCGTCACCCGCACCTTCTGTCCGGACCGGATCACATCGGGCTGGCGCAGGTCGCTCAGCAGCACCGGCTGGCCCGCCGCGATCGGCCGCAACAACTGGGCGCCGGGCGGCAACTCGCGCGGGTACATGCCGGGCACTTGCCGGTACTCCAGCACCCTGAGTTCCAGGTCGCCGGCGTCGGGCACAGAGCGCGCCGGCATGGAACGCCTGGCCACCAGGGCCGGACCCTGCATCCGGCTTTCGAACGTCATGTAAAGGCTCCATTCGCTAGCGCCTTCGCATTTCGCGCCGACGCTGCCGTTGCCGAACAGATCCACGCCGGAGGGAAGGAAAAAACGCGGCTCAGCACACGCGGGGAGATTCAGGCGCTCGTCCACCGGGCCCATGCGGACCCGGACCTTGGCCTCGGGATGCTGCTTCTGCGCCTGGGCTTCCAGCCAGGCGCCGGCCTGGGCGCGCAGGGACTGGAAATTCTGCCTCGCGCCGGCGGCTTGCGCGGGGACCGCCAAGAGAAGTCCACCCAGGAGGAAAAAGAAAAAAAACCTTGATTTCATATCGGGGCGCTGTGTGAAACTACAGTGCTGCTTGTTCGCGGTCCGGGCATGATGTCGGCCCGCAGGATTTCCGCTTCTAGACGCTGTCATTGTCCTCGAGTTCAACGAGCCCGTCATGGAACATAAAAAAGCCCCCGCAGATATCGCGCGAGAAGCCATACGCAAGCTGGCGGCGCGCCGGCTGCCGCCGACGCCGGACAATTTCCGCCGGGCCTATGGCGAAGTCTCCGGCGAAGCCTTTGACGAAGGCGCCGGGGAGGCGCGGCCCGAACCACGCTGGCCCGATGTGCTGCGTCCCATGATGAAGCAATGGGACGCCCGCCAGACCGGCCTGACGCAGACGCGGAAACGGGAGATGCTGGAGCGGGTGCTGATCAATTTCGGCGGCGACGCGAACGGGCTGTTCGAGAAGCTGGGCGCCCTGACCCGAACCTGGGCCGATGGCGCGAAGGATGACGAGGAATTGGCGGTGCCGGAAGGCGCCGCGCAAACCCCGGAAAAAGCCGCCGCGAAAAGCGTCGCCAAAGCAGTCGCCATATCCGATGCCGGCGCGACGGACAGCGGGCCGGGAGATTGCCGTCCCATACTCAAGGTCTTGTCGGAAAACCTTCGCCACCTGGCGGATACGACGGACCGGCGCTGGCCGGACCTGGCCGCGCGCGCTTCCGACCTGTCCCGTTCCGTCGACGGGGCCGACCATCTCCAGGCCGATCAATATCAGGCATGGTCCGCGCTGTGGCACGAGATGCTCGAGCACGTCGAGGACGACGGCGAACTGTCCGCCGGCTTGAAGCGGCTCATGGGGCTGCTGTTCCTCAACATCGGCGAACTGGTCGGCGACGAGGCATGGTTGTCCGGCCAGTTCGCCGCGATGGAAAACCTCATGTCCGGCGATCTCCAGGTCCAGGTGCTGCTGGAGGCGGAGCGCAGCCTGCGCGAACTGGCGTTCAAGCAGGGCGTGCTCAAAGGCAGCCTGGACGACGCGAAAGCCCGGCTCAAGACCCTGGTCAGCACCTTCATCGACCGGGTCGGGGAAATGAGCCAGAGCGCCGACGGCTACCGGACCCGCATCGGCGAGTATTCGGAAAGGATCGGCCAGGCCAGCGATATCTCGGAACTGGGGGAACTGATGGGCGACTTGACCGCGGATGTGGGCGAGTTGCGCGATGCCCTGCGCCACGACCACGCCGAGCTCATCGAGGCCCGCTCCCAGGCCGAACAGGCGGAGCACCGCATCAAGGAGCTGGAAGCGGAGCTGGCCCAGGTTTCCAGTCTGGTCCGGGAGGACCAACTGACCGGCGCCCTCAACCGACGCGGCATGGACGAGGCGTTCGCCCGGGAGATGGCGCGCGCGGACCGCTTGGAGACGGAGATATCCATCGGCCTGCTGGACATCGACCATTTCAAAAAGCTCAACGACGGCCTGGGCCACCAGGCGGGCGACGAGGCCTTGAAGCATCTGGCCAAGGTGGTGCGCGGCCTGCTCCGTCCCACAGACATCCTGGCCCGCTACGGCGGCGAGGAATTCCTCATCCTGCTGCCCAATACCGGGGTCGACGAAGCGGAACGGATCATGCAGCGCATCCAGCGCGAATTGACGCGCCAGTTCTTCATGCACGGCAACGACCGGGTGTTGATCACTTTCAGCGCCGGCGTCGCCCAACGCGCCTTCGGCGAAACGGAAGCGGCCCTGCTGGCCCGCGCCGACGCCGCCATGTACAACGCCAAGTCCCTGGGCCGGAACCGCGTCGAGAAAGGTTGATTCCAGCCGCGTTAGCGCGGCGGATCGGCTGGCAATAATTGCCGCCAGCGGCCAGGCTTGCCGCAATTGCCGCCCGGCACATTCGCCGGACGGAATAAAATCCTTTTAAAAATAGGGTATTGCCTCGTTGTTTTGCGCTGGCATGTCAATTGCTATGACTGACTACAGCGTCTTGCCGATCCGGCGGGCGCATCGGAGCCGTCATGCTGAGCAAAATCGACAACGAAATCGCCTTCGTCCGCTCCGCCCTCGATCTCAGAGCGCGGCGGCAGGAGATTCTCGCGGCCAATATCGCCAACTCGGACACGCCCAACTACAAGGCGCGTGATCTGGACTTTTCCGCCGCGCTGAAAAGCGCCATGGGTTCCGCCGGCGGCGCGCTGCCTCTGGCGCGGACCTCCTCCCGGCATCTCGACGGCGTCGGCGCGGGCAGCGGGGTTTCCGCCCAGGTCAAGTATCGCGAATCCACCCAGCCCAGCCTGGACGGCAACACCGTGGACGCCGACGTCGAGCGCGCCCATTTCGCCGAGAACGCCCTGCATTACCAATTCCTGCTGGACCGGGCGGCGGGCTCGTTCCGCCTCATGACCCAGGCCGTGGCCGAGAAATAGGACGGATAAGCCGCCATGTCCCTGACCAACGTCTACCACATCGCCGCCTCGGCCCTGACCGCCCAGTCCATGCGGCTCAACGCGGTCGCCTCCAATCTGGCCAACGCCGATTCCGCCCACTCCTCCACGGGCGGGGGCTACAAGGCCAAGCAGGTGGTGTTCGAGGCGGTGGCCATGGATAAATCGGCGCCCTGGGCCCAGGGCGTGCGCATGAAGGAAGTCCTGGAAGACACGTCGCCGGCCAGGATGGTCTACGACCCCAAGCATCCCTTGGCCGACGCCGACGGGTATGTGGCTTATCCCAACGTGGACCCGGTGGAGGAGATGGTCAACATGATCTCCGCTTCCCGGTCCTATCAGACCAACGCCGAAGTGATGGCCACCACCAAGAGTCTGCTGCAGCGGACCCTGGCCATCGCGCAATCCTGAAGGAGCTGAATCATGACGGTGACCTCCACTGCGAACGATGCCGGCCGCTCCGCGCTGATCGCGTCGCTCAACGGCGACAGCAGCGCCGGCACGACGACCAGCGCCACCCAGGAGATGAGCGATCGTTTCCTCAAGCTGCTGGTCACCCAGTTGAAGAACCAGGATCCCATGAATCCCATGGACAACGCGGAAATGACCAGCCAGCTGGCCCAGATGTCCACGGTGGAGGGCATCACCCAGCTCAACACCACGCTGGGCGAGCTTTCCCGCTCCAGCCAGATGCTGCAGGGCGCTTCCCTGGTCGGCCACACGGTGTTGGCGGACGGCGACTACATCCAACTGACCGATTCCGGCGGGGTGGGCGGCATCGATCTCGCCTCCGCCGCCGACAGCGTCAAGGTTTCGATCCTGGATGCGGACGGCAAGACCATCCGCGTGATGGAGCTGGGCGAGCAGGACGCGGGCCTGGTCCGTTTCGTCTGGGACGGCAAGAACACCGCCGGCGAGCTTCAGGAAAACGGCGATTACAGCTTCAAGGTGTCCGCCACGGCGGCTGGCGAGGCGGTGGACTCGAAGGTGTACGGCTTGGGCAGCGTGGTCAGCGTGTCCCTCGAATCCGGCAACATCGTGGCGGAAGTCTCGGGCTTGGGCGACATGACCCTGGACAAGATCAGACAGGTTTACTAAGGAGCGGGCGATGGGTTTCCAGCAAGGTTTGAGCGGTCTGAACGCCGCATCCAAAAATCTCGACGTCATCAGCAACAACATCGCCAACGTCGGCACGGTGGGCTTCAAGGCCAGCCGGGCCGAATTCGCCGATGTCTACGCCACTGCGACCTTCGGCGCCAACGACCTGCAGGCCGGTCTGGGCGCCCAGACCGTCTCGGTGTCGCAGCAGTTCCTCCAGGGCGGCCTGAGCGTCACCAACAACCCCCTGGACGTGGCGATCAGCGGCAACGGCTTCTTCCGCCTGAGCGGCGAGGGCGGCACCACCTATACCCGCAGCGGCCAGTTCCGCTTGGACAAGGATGGCTACCTGGTCACCAACACCGGTGAAAACGTCACCGGCTATACCCAATTGACCCTGGACGCCGCCTTCAAGGTGGTGGGCACCAGCGGCCTCGGCAACATCCAGATCGACCTGGACGGCATCAATGCCGAGCCGACCGAGAATCTGGCGCTGAATGTGAACCTGAATTCATCCGCGGTGCCGCCCGCCTCCCTGACGCCGCCGATCGCCTTCTCCCCCACCGTGGCGAACAGCTACAACTACAGCACCTCGGTGACGGTCTACGACAGTCTGGGCAGCGAGCACTCGATCCAGTATTTCTTCCGGAAGGAAGTGGCGGACCCCGTCGGTCCCCCCGTCGTCGCCGACAACACCTGGTCGGTCTATGCCTATATGGACGGCATCACGGCGGGCGATCAACTGGATCTGGATACGGCCACCGCCGGCACCAATCCCCATACCATGGTTTTCTCCAGCACGGGTTCCCTGACCTCCGGCCTGCAGACGACCAACGCCGCGGTGACCCCGCCCGGGGCGGCGCCTCTGGCCATCGCCATGGACTTCACCGGGTCCACCCAGTATTCCGGCGGTTCCGGCATCAACTCGGTGAGCCAGGACGGCTACCAGAGCGGCAACCTGGTGGGCCTGAGCATCGGCGACGACGGCGTCATCGCCGGCCGCTACAGCAACGGCGTCACCAAGCCCCTGCAGCAACTGGTGCTGGCCACCTTCCGCAATCCCCAGGCGATGATTCCCCAGGGGCAAAGCCAGTGGGTGGCGACCATCGGCGCCGGCGCCGAGACGCTGAACAATCCGGGCGAGGGTGTCGCCGGCCTGGTGCAATCCGGTTCGACGGAGGATTCCAATACCGACCTGACCAGCGAGCTGGTCAACCTGATTGTCGCCCAGCGCCTGTATCAGGCCAACGCCCAGACCATCAGCGCCCAGAGCCAGATCCTGCAAACCCTGGTGAACCTGCGTTAAGCCCGGCCATGCGCGCTGAACGGAGACCGCCATGGACCGCGTGATCTACATCGCCATGACCGGCGCGCGGGAAGTGACGCGCCAGCAGGCGGCGGTGTCCCACAATCTGGCCAACGTCTCCACCCACGGCTTCAAACAGGAGCTCAGCGTGTTTCGCGCCCTGCCGGTGGTGGGAGAGGGCGCGAAGACCCGCGCCTTCGTCGCGGAGACCACGCCCCGCACCGACTTTTCCCAGGGCGCCATCCAGATGACCGGACGCGCCCTGGACATGGCGGTCGAGGGAAGCGGCTGGATCGCGGTGCAGGACGCCGGCGGCCAGGAGGCCTACACCCGCATGGGACATTTGCAGATCAGCCAGAACGGCATCCTGCAGACCAGCAACGGCCTCAATGTCATCGGCGATGCCGGCCCGCTGTCGCTGCCTCCCGATCAGGACGTGCTGGTGGCCAAGGACGGCACGGTTTCCACCGTGCCCATCGGCAGGAACCTGGCGGCCGTGGCCATTGCCGGCCGCATCAAGCTGGTGAACCCGCCGGAGACCGATCTGGTGCGCGGCGAGGACGGTCTGTTTCGCCTCGCCGGCGGCCAGCCCGCCGAGGCCGACGCGAATGTGCGCTTGATCTCCGGCGCCCTGGAGACCAGCAACGTGAATCCCGCCCAGGCCCTGGTGAACATGGTGAGCCTCGCGCGCCAGTTCGAGATGCAGATGAAGGTGATCAGCAACGCCGAAGACAACCACCGCAGCGCCGACAAGGTGCTGTCCGCGAACGGCTAACGATAGGACGGCCCGATGCTTCGTTCCCTGCATATTTCCCGCACCGGTCTGGACGCCCAGCAGACCCAGCTGGACGTGATTTCCAACAACCTGGCCAACGTTTCCACCACCGGTTTCAAGCGGGCGCGCGCGGTTTTCGAGGACCTGCTCTACCAGACCATCCGCCAGCCCGGCGCCCAGTCGTCCCAGCAGACCCAGTTGCCGTCCGGTTTCCAGTTGGGCGTGGGCGTGCGCACCGTCGCCACCGAGCGCGTCTTCACCCAGGGCAGCCTGCAACAGACCGCGAACAACCTGGACGTGGCCATCAGCGGCCGGGGTTTTTTCCAGGTCCAGTTGCCCGACGGCAGTATCGCCTATACCCGGGACGGCTCGTTCCAGGTGGACAGCGTCGGCAACATCGTGACGGCCAGCGGCTACGCCCTGCTGCCCAACATGCAGATCCCCCAGGACGCGATCCTGGTGAGCATCGCCAAGGACGGCGTGGTCAGCGCGACCCTGCCCGGCAATCCCAACACCATCACCCAGCTCGGACAGATCCAGCTCGCCGCCTTCGTCAATCCGGCCGGCCTGTCCAGCCAGGGCGAGAACCTGTTCGTCGAAACCGCCGCCTCGGGCGTGCCTCAGGTGGACAACCCCGGCCTCAACGGCCTGGGCAATCTCAACCAGAACTACATCGAAACCTCCAACGTCAACGTGGCGGAGGAACTGGTGAACATGATCGTCGCCCAGCGGGCCTATGAACTCAATTCCCGCGCCATCACCACCTCGGACCAGATGCTCCAGCGTCTGACCCAGATCTGATGACGGCGATGGCACGGGGCAAGGAGAACGCGATGCGCAGTTTCCTTCTCATCCTGGCTTGCCTGGCGTCGCTCGCCGGTTGCGCCACGCCGCCCCCCGCCACCGCCATCAAGGTGCCCATGACCGCGAGGCCGGAGGCGGTCGCGCTGGGCTCGGGCAACGGCGCCATCTTCCAGTCCGGCAACAGCCAGCCGAAGCCGGGCATCGCCCTGTTCGAGGATCGCAGGGCCCGCTACGTGGGCGACACCCTGATCGTCAACCTGGTGGAGAAGACCGAGGCCAAGCGCAAGTCGGAAACCACGGACGAGCGCAAGGCGAACGGCACCTTCGACATCCCCGGCCCAGTGGTGCTGGGTAATGGCCCCATCGTCGGCGCGACCTCCTGGAATCCTTCCTCCTCCAACAAGCAGGAATTCAAGGACAACGAGACCAACTCCAACGAAATCAAGGGCGCCATCACCGTCACCGTGGTCGAGGTGCTGGCCAACGGCCATCTGGTGGTCGCGGGCGAGAAACAGGTCGCCATCAACAACGACACCGAATACATCCGTCTCGCCGGTGTCGTGAATCCGGCCCAGATCACCGCCGCCAACACGGTGAATTCCACCCAGTTGGCCAATGCCCAGTTCGAATCCAAGAACACCCAGAGCATCGACAAGTCCCAGGTGGGCAGCTTGCTGGCGCGCTTCTTCCTTACCGTTCTGCCGTTCTGAGGAGCCCGACATGAAACGTCTATCCCTCCTCCTCGTCCTGGCGCTCCTGGGGCAACCGGCCCAGGCTGAGCGCATCAAGGACATCGCCAACATCGACGGCATCCGCAGCAACCAGCTGGTGGGCTACGGCCTGGTGGTGGGGCTGGACAACACCGGCGACACCTCGGCGCTGACCGCCCAGGGCCTGACCAACCTGATGAACAACCTGGGCTTGTCGCCGGGACAGAACATCGCCACCAAGAACACCGCCTCGGTCATGGTCACCGCCTCCATGCCCGCTTTCGCCAAGCCCGGCCAGACCATGGACGTCACCGTTTCCGCCCTGGGCGGCTCCAAGAGCCTGCGCGGCGGCACCCTGCTGATGACGCCGCTGAAAGGCGCGGACGGCCAGATCTACGCCATGGCCCAGGGCAATCTGCTGGTGGGCGGCGCCGGCGCCTCGGGCGGCGGCTCCTCCGCCCAGGTCAACCATTTGTCCGCCGGGCGCATTCCCTCCGGCGGCACGGTGGAGCGGGCCGTCAACACCCGCATCGGCCAGGGGGATTTCATCCACCTGGAACTGAAGGAAGGGGATTTCACCACCGCGAACCGGGTCGCGGAGGCCATCGAGCGGGGCATGGGCAAAGGCACCGCCACCGCCCTGGACGGCCGCCTCATCCAGGTCAAGGCGCCGGCCGATCCGGGCCAGCGCATCGCCTTCCTGTCCCGCCTGGAGAATCTCAACCTGAACCCGGGCACGCCCACGCCCCGGGTCATCATCAATCCGCGCACCGGCTCCATCGTCATGAACCAGCTGGTGACCATCGAGCGGTGCGCCATCGCCCACGGCAACCTTTCGGTCACGGTCAACGCCGAGTCCCAGGTTTCCCAGCCCAACGCGCTGGCGGGCGGCCAGACCGTGGTGACGCAGACCGCCGACGTGCAGGTGAAGAGCGACAAGGGCGAACTGATCGTCATGCCTTCCTCCGCCTCCCTTAACGATGTGGTCAAGGCCCTCAACGCCATCGGCGCGACGCCCCAGGATCTGCTCGCCATCCTCCAGGCCATGAAGGCGTCCGGCGCCCTCAAGGCGGAACTGGAAGTCATCTGATGGCGGTGTCGCGATGATCCCCTCGGTCCAGGACCGGCTCGCCGTCGACGTGGCCGACGCCATGGCCCTCAAGGCCGGCGCGGCGGGCGGCGACAAGGACGCCTTGCGGGCGGCGGCGCAGCAGTTCGAAGCGCTCATGGTGGCGCAGATGCTGAAGACCATGCGGGAAACCCATTTCAACGACGAGGACGACCCGCTCACCGGCGGCGAGAGCATGAAGATGTACCAGGATCTGCTCGACCAGCAGTGGGCCGCGAAAATGGCCAAGGGGCGCGGCCTCGGCTTCGCGGACATGCTGGTGCGGCAGATGGAACAGAATGCGGGCCTGGCGCTCAAGGCCGATTCCGCCGGCGCGGCGGGCGCCGACAAGCCCGGCGCCGCCGCGGGCAAGTCCGGCGGCTCCGCCGTGCCGTCCGCAGCGGGCTCCGCCGGCCTCCAGGGCGGCGCCGTTTCACCCGCCGTCACGACCGGCGTCCAAACCACCGCCACGACCGGCGCCACGACTGGTGCCCAAGCCGCCGCCGCGAGCGCCGCGCCGCGCGCCGGCGACCGCAAACAGCGCTTCCTCGAAGCCCTGCGCCCCCACGCGGAGGCGGCGGAAGCCGAGACCGGCGTGCCGGCCCGTTTCATCCTGGCCCAGGCGGCCCTGGAATCCGGCTGGGGCGACCGGGAAATCAAGGATGCGCAAGGCCAGTCCAGCCACAACCTGTTCGGCATCAAGGCAGGCCGGAGCTGGGACGGCGCGGCGGTGGAAACCACCACCACCGAATACCGCCAGGGCTTGCCCATGAAGCAGACCCAGCGTTTCCGCGCCTACGCCGACTATGGCGAGGCTTTCACGGATTACGCGAATCTGCTGAAAAACCGTTACGGCGATGCCGTGAACGCGGGCAACGACGCCGCGGGATTCGCCAAGGGACTCGCGGATGGCGGTTACGCCACCGATCCGGCCTACGCCGGCAAATTGAAAGCCGTCATCGCCAGCGTGGCGACGGCGGGATCGTGACGGCAGAACGCCGTCGAGAAAGGTGACAGGAGGTTGCCATGACATCAGGAATGCTGGGTATCGCGTTGACCGGGTTGAATGCCGCCCAGGCGGGCATTCGCACCACGGAACACAACATCGCGAACGTCAACACCGCGGGCTATCGGCGCCAGGAAGCCGTGACTTCCGCCGCGCAAACCATTTATACCCCGAGCGGCTATTTCGGCAGCGGCGTGAACGTCGACACGGTGCGCAGCATCTACAGCCAGTTCCTCGACAAAGAGGCGCTGGCCAGCCAGACCCAGTTGTCCCGTTATGACGCCTACGCTTCCGGCGCCGCCCAGATCGACAAGCTGCTGGCGGATTCGGGCAGCGGTCTGTCCACGGCCATCGACAATTTCTTCTCGGCCGTGAACGAACTGGCGAACGATCCCACCTCCAATGCCGCGCGCCAGGTTCTGCTCTCCGCGGGCACGACCCTGGCGGGACGCGTCAACATGCTGGACAGCAAGTTGCGCGACTACATCGAGTCGTCGAACGACCAGATTTCCAGCCTGGCGGGCAACCCGAGCCGGAAGCAGAACGGCCAGATCAACGAGCTGACCGGACAGATCGCCGACCTGAACGAGAAAATCGGCCGCAACGAGGCGCTCACCGGCCAGACCGCGAACGATCTGCGCGACCAGCGCGATCAGTTGATCTCGGACCTGAACAAGCTGGTCAACGTGTCCACCCTGGAGCAGTCCGACGGCAGCGTGAATCTTTATATCGGCAACGGCCTGCCCCTGGTGGTGGGGTCCAAGGCTTACACCGTGTCCACCGCGGCCGATCCCAACGACTCGTCCGTGCTCGTGCCAACGCTGGATTTGGGCGGAACCACGGTCACCCTCGATTCCAGCACGATCACCGGAGGCACCCTGGGCGGCCTGCTGGCCTTGCGCGATGAAGTGGTGACCCCGGCGCTGGACGATCTCAACCGCATCGCCATCGCCCTCGGCACCGAGGTGAACCGCGTGCACCAGAGCGGCCTCGACTACAACCTGAACGCGGGCGGCGTGTTCTTCTCCGATCCGGTGACCGGCGCCGCGGGCAATACCGGCAGCCTGCAATTCGTCCTGGGCAACGACCAGCAGCTGGCGCGCAGCAACTACACCCTCACCTACGACGGCACCGATTACACCCTCACGCGCCTGTCGGACGGCACCACCGCCACCGGCACGCTGGCGGCGGTGACCAGCGGACAGGGGTTCACCCTCAACGCCTCGGTGGCGCCGGTCGCGGGCGACAGCTGGACCATCGACCTCAAGGACTATGCCCAGAACATGTCGATGGTGCTCACCAGCACCGCCTCCGTCGCGGCGGCCGGCACTGGCGCGGACGGTCCGGGCGACAACAGCAATGCGCTGGACCTGGCGGCGCTGCAGACCAGCGCCATACTCAACAACGGCACCGTGACCTTCCATGCCGCCTACAATCAGACCATCAGCCGAACCGCGAGTCTGGCCGCCGAGGCGGATCTGAACCAGTCCGCCTACACCAGCCTGGTCGCCTCGGCGGAAAGCGCGAGGCAGAGCGTCTCGGGGGTCAACCTGGATGAGGAGGCGGTCAACCTGATACGCTTCCAACAAGCCTATCAGGCGGCCGCCAAGGCCATCCAGGTGGCCTCGGCCATGTTCGACTCACTGCTCGGCGTCGTCAGTTAAGGAGCGTAGCCATGCGTATCGATTCCCTGAGCTATTTCAACAGCAGCCTGGCCGGCATCCGCGACAACCAGGCCGCCATTTCCCGCCTCAACCAGCAGATCGCCGCCGACCAGCGGGTGCTGCAACCCAAGGACGATCCCCAGGCGACGGAGCAGATACTGGATCTGTCGAACCGCATCGCCGCGCGCACCCAGTTCGCCTCCAACCAGGACCGGGCCAGCATCGCGCTGAAATACGAGAGCACGGTGCTGGACGAAATGCGCAACACCCTGACGGACGTGAAGGACTTGCTCGCCGGTTCCGTCGCCGGCAGCGATACCAACCTGCGCGCCCAGGTGGCGCAGCAGATCAAGGGTCTCGCCAACCAGTTGCAGGATCTGGCCAACACCCGCGATCCCTCCGGGAATTACATCTTCGGCGGCTTCGACACCGTCAACAAACCCTACAACAATCCCCTCGACGGCACGCTCACCGCGACCACCTACGGCGGCACGCCCAACCCCGGCGGCATCCGTTCCATCGAAGTGGAGGTGGGGCGCCTGGTCCAGGTCAACGACAACCTGGACGGCGTGTTCCAGTCCGGCGTGGCGAACAACGATCTGCTGCAGGAGATGGACGACATGGTGACCAACCTTTCCGCCACGACCACGACCCAGGCCGACATCACGGCGTGGATGGCGGTGGTCGATACCGCGGTGAACAACCTGGACACCATCAGCTACCGCGTGTCCGCCGCCTACGGCGAGGTCGACGATGTGCGCACCACCTCCAAGTCCCTCAAGGTCCTGGAACAGAACGCCCTGTCGGACCTGCAAACCCTGGACAAGACTTCCGCCATCCTGGAATTGCAGAACCGCCAGACGTCTCTCGAGGCGGCGGAACGGGCTTACGCGCTGACCTCCAGCCTTTCCCTGTTCAACTTCCTGGGATAAGCGCCAAGGTTCGATCGGCCTCCGGAGTCTCCTCGCCCGGCTTGCCGAAGTAGAAGCCCTGGGCATGGGAGAAGCCCAGGCTGATGACCTTGTCCAGCAGCTCCCGGGTTTCCACGCCTTCCGCGACCAACTCGTAGCCGGCGGTGATGACCATGTCGGCGATCTCCGCGATCATGAGCTTCTGCCGGCTGTTGCCGTGGATCAGCAGGTGGATCATGCTGATGTCGAACTTGACCAGATTGACCGGCATGGAGGCGAGATAGCGCAGCGAGGAATAGCCGCTGCCGAAGTCGTCCAGGGCCACCAGGGCGCCCGCGTCCCGTAGCCGGCGGATATGCGCGCTGGCGGTATCCATCTGGGTGATCAGCGCGGTCTCGGTGATCTCCACGACGATCTTGCGGCCAGGTTCTGCGAGCACCAGCGCCAGCATGGCCTCGACGACCTTGGCGTTGACGACGCCCGGCGCGGACAAGTTGATGGACACCCCCTGGCCCGGCGGCAGCCGGCCCGAATCCATGTCCCGCGCGATGGCGCGGATCACCGCCAGATCGAATTCCGCGTCCAGATTGCGGGCCTGGACGATGGGGAAGATGGCGCCGGGCCGGATCAGATCGTCGCCGTCGCGAATGCGGGTCAAGGCTTCCACATATTCCCTGGTCATGAACGGCAGGCGGATCACGGACTGATAGGCGATTTCGATCATGCCCGGATCCTGGATGGCCTGGAACACGGCGGTGATTTCCTTGTTTCCGACCAGGGCGGAGATGCCGCCCATCTCCTGGCTGTAGAACACCAGTTTGCGGCTGCCCGGCCGCTTCGCCGTGTACATGGCGAGATCGGCGCGTTTCTGCATTTCGCCAAGGGTGACGTGCGCGTCGTCCGAGAGGGTGAGGCCGATGCTGATGGTGACCGGCTCGCTCATGCCGTACTGGCGGAAATCATGGGAAAGAATGTGTTCCAGACAGCGTTCCGCCACCGCCTCGGCGATGGCGATGTCCGTCTCGCGCAGCACCGTGGCGAATTCGTCCCCGCCGATGCGGTAGAGCCGATCGTCGGCGCGTAGGGCGTCCTGCAGGCAGGAGGCGATGGCCTGGATGACCGAATCGCCCACGTTATGGCCGTAGGTGTCGTTGATCGCCTTGAAGTGGTCGCAGTCGAACAACAACAGCGCGATTTGGCCTTGCCGGTCCGCTTCCTGGCGCTCCCAGTCCTCCTCGAAGGCGCGTCGGTTGCGGACGCCGGTCAGGGCATCGCGTCTGGCCTGGTCGTAAAAGCTGCGGTTGCTTTGCTCCAGGTTGTCGTGCAATTCCGATAGCCGCGCGTGGTAGTCGTTGAAGGAACGTCGCACGTTTTCCAGTTCCAGCACCGGCAGCGGCGTGCTTTTGAGTGTCGCCTCGCCCAAAGACTCGCCGGGATTGCGCAGCAGATCGATTTGATCGGAAAGCCGGCGCAGCGGACGGACCACCAGCAGGCTCAGCAGCCAGGTCGCCAGGAACAGCGTGCCCAATACCAGGAAGCTCAAGCGGACCAGCGAGGACTGGAACAGATTCTGAAACTCCTTCAGATCCGGATTCGCGATGGGGTCGTAGCGGATATGCGGCGCCAGGTCGTCGATATCGAGAATGCTGTTGTCCTTGAGGGTGACCCGCATGTGGTCGGGATCGGCGTAGCGGAAGTTTTGCCTTTGGCGCAATTCCTCGAGCAGATCGAATTTCATGCCCAGGTAGCCCAGCAGGATCGAGCCCGCCTGGTCCGCGTGGATCGCGCGGAAGAAATACAGGCGATCGCGCCCTTGCTCGTTGCGGTAAACGGCCAGGGGCGCCGATGTCGGCAGGATGAGCGGCATGGGGTCGCGCCCCACCGCGTTGTTGAGGATTCTGCCGTGCTTGTCGTACAGGCCCACCGCTTTCACGCTGGTGGGGATCATGCCGGCATCGCGGACCCGGTCGTCGCGCCAGAGCGCGTAATAGTCCGGCAAGAAAAGCTGTTGCCGGGTTTCCTCCCATTGCGCCAGGGTCTCGCTGCTTGCCTTGACATGCCGGGCCATGAGGGCGACGGCCTCGTCGACCTCGCCGCGCGCGGACTCGAATTCCCGTTTCTGGATGGTGGCCGCGGTGCGGTCGATCTCGAACCAGAAGAAAGTCCCCAGCCCTGTTACCAGCACGCCGGTCAGCACGGTGAAGTACAGCGAGAGGCGGGCAATGCTGAGGGGTTGCATGTTCAGCGCGATTTGAGCTCTTCCAGCACCAGATCCTGCAAGTCGAACTCGTATTCTCCATCCATGAAATGATTGGCGCCTTGGATGATATGGACATGCGCGCGCGTTTTCGCCAGTTTTTCGATCCATCCCGGTCCCAGGCGATCATCCTTGCCGCCCATGATGAAGGTGATGGGCATGCGCGACCGGTTCACTTCCCGCAGGATTTTCTCCGGCGTCCACTCGAGATAGGAGAGCAAGCCTTGCGGCGAGGCGCGGTATTTCCGGCAAAACGAGAAAGACTGGGTGACGATCTTGCGGCTGCCTTTGGCGGCCAGCGCGCGGAGCGCGTCGAGCCGTTTCTCTTTTTCCGCGTCGTCCGTGTTCAGTCGCCCTTCCAGGATGCTGACGCCGATGAGCTTCTTGATCGCCGGATCGTGCCGTTCCACCGCGAACGCGAGTGCCTCCATGCTGCCGAAACTGTGGCCCATCATGACGATGGCGTGGATTTTTCTTGCCTTCAGCCACGTGACCCAGGCGCCGATCTCGTCGATCGCGTCGCTTTGGGTGTGGGTGTTCAAAGCTTCGCAGGCGAGGCTTTGTTTGCGATAGGAAATGCCCAGGGTCAGGGTCGGCGCCAATACCGTGTAGCCCGCGCTGTTCAGGCTTTCCGTCAGGCGGTGGATGACCGGGAAGTCGTGGGTTTGCAGAAAGCCGTGGATCAGCATGACGGCGGGTTTATCCGCGTCGCCCATCCTGAACTCGGCGCGCGCCACCAGCCTGTTGGGAAGCGTGAGTTCGACGGTATCCGCCCGGGTGGGCGCGCTCAGAAGCAAAAGAAAACACAACAACCACTTCGTCATGTCCCGTTCTCCACGATTCCAGCGCCCGGCCGACTGATAGACTTCCGCCATGGATCTGGACGATATTTTTTCCGGGGAGGGGCCGCTCGCCCGGGTTATTCCCGGTTATCGGCCGCGTGCCCAGCAACTTGAGATGACGCGGGCCATCGCCGAGGCCATGGAATCACGGGGCCGCCTGGTGGCGGAGGCGGGCACCGGCACCGGCAAGACCCTGGCCTATCTGGTGCCGGCCATGCTGTTCTGCGGCAAGGTGATCATCTCCACCGGCACCAAGACCCTGCAGGACCAGCTGTTCCACCGGGACATCCCCGCGGTGCGGGAAGCGCTGGCGCGGCCGGTGACGGTGGCCCTGCTCAAGGGCCGCGCCAACTATGTGTGCCCGTACCACCTGGAACGCAACCTGTCCGACGCGCGCCTGCGCAGCCGCGAGGAGGCGCTGCATCTGCAGGCCATCGCCCGCTTCGCCGCATGGACCGATTCCGGCGACCGCATGGCCTGCGGCGAGGTGCCGGAGGATTCCGCCGCCTGGTCCTGGGCCACCTCGACCCGGGACAACTGCGTCGGCGGCGACTGCCCGCACCACAAGGCCTGCTTCGTGTTGAAGGCGCGCAAGAAGGCCCTGGAGGCGGACATCGTGGTGGTGAACCACCATCTGTTCTTCGCCGACGTTTGGCTCAAGGATGAGGGAGCCGGCGAACTGCTGCCGGCCAGCAACGCCATCATCTTCGACGAGGCGCACCAGCTGCCGGAGACCGCCAGCCTGTTCTTCGGCGAGACGGTGACCACCGGCATGCTGGTGGACCTGTGCCGGGACACGCGCGTGGAGGCCTCGGTGTCCGCGCCGGATTTCCCCGATCTGCCCAAGGCGGCGGGGGAACTGGAGATGGCCGCGCGGGAGACCCGCCTGGGCCTGGGCCTCAACCCGCTCAGGCTGCCTGCGGCGAAGGCGATGGAACGGCGCGAGTTCAGCGCCGCCCTGGACGTGCTGACCCTGCGCCTGGCCAAATTGGACGCGCTGCTGGAAAGCCAGGCGGAACGCTCCGACGAGCTGGGCAAGCTGCATGAGCGCTGCCGGGCGGCCTCGGACCGCCTGGAGAAATGGCTCACGCCCGATCCCGCGTCCGCCGCCGGCATCGTGCGCTGGCTGGAAGCCGCGACGCATTCCGTGCTGTTCCACGCCACGCCCCTCAACGCCGGAGAACTGTTCGCGCGCCAGATCGAGGACGATCCGCGCGCCTGGATCTTCACCTCCGCGACGCTTTCCGTGCGCGGCGACTTTTCCCATTACCTGCACGAGACCGGCCTCGCGGAACTGGGCGGGGACACCGCCACCGCGGTCTGGGACAGTCCCTTCGACTACCCCAACCAGGCCATGCTCTATGTGCCGGAGGGCATGCCCGACCCCAACACGCCGGGCTATACCGAGTCGGTGGTGGAAGCCGCCTGGCCGTTGCTGGAAGCCAGCGGCGGCCGCGCCTTCCTGCTGTTCACCTCCCTGCGCGCCATGAACGAGGCCCATCGCATACTCGCCGCCCGCATGGCGCTGAGCGGCATGAGCTACCCCATCCTGCTGCAGGGGGAGAAGAGCCGCAGCGAACTGCTCGACGAGTTCCGCGCCCTGGGTAACGCGGTGCTGCTGGGCAGCCAGAGCTTCTGGGAGGGCGTGGATGTGGCGGGGGAGGCGCTTTCCCTGGTGGTCATCGACCGCCTGCCGTTCCAGCCCCCGGACGACCCGGTGCTCGCCGCGCGGGTGGATGCCCTCAAGCGCGCCGGCAAGAATCCCTTCTTCGACTATCAACTGCCCCACGCGGTCATCAGCCTGAAGCAGGGCGCCGGACGCCTGATCCGGCGCGAGACGGACCGGGGCGTGCTGATGATCTGCGACCCGCGCCTGGTGGAGAAAACCTATGGCCGCCGCATCTGGCAATCCTTGCCGCCCATGCGGCGCAGCCGCAAGCGGGACGAGGCGCGGGCCTTCCTGTCCGAGTCCGATCCGCTTCTGGCTTCCGGGAATCGTTGAGCGGCACCCAAACCGCCAGCGCATCAGACCGCGACATGGCGTGGCGATGCCGCCGGCCGCGATCGCGATTTCCAGCGCCGCGACGGCGTTCTCCGCGATCGCTGAAGGCAATCGCCAGAGCGCAAGAGACTGGCCATGAGCCCGGGTTGCCGAACCCTCTGCGAAAATCCCGCTCTAAGTCTATGCTTGTAGCAAGTTCTCATTAATATCAGTAAGTTGTTAGATATTCTTCAGGAGTTGGATATGGTTCGCCTGAGTTGTTGGATTGCTTCGATGCGTGGCGAAATCGGCGGCGGGAAAATGAACGAGGAAGGCGCCTCCGCGCAGGCCCCGGGCATCGCGGTTTTTCCTCCACACGGTGGCCTTGAGACCAATCCGGAGGGCGGTGCCGGACGCTGCCAATCGCCGTTCCCGAATGTCGCCCCAAAACTGGCCCGCCACTTCGCGTTGGAACGCCGGCATGGGCGTCGGCACTGAGCGCCGGCGGCGGGCGCCCCGCGCGCGCGGTGCCGTCATGCCGCTTCGCGCCGCCCGATGCGCTGTCTGAAGAGCTTCGCGCTGTGCCTGGGCTTCACGCTGTTCCTGGCGCATGGCGCGCACGCGGGCGGCGAGGCGGGTGCCCGGATGATCCTGCAAACCTCGCCGCTGGCCGGCTTTCAGCACTATGCCGGTCGCGCCCTGTTTCCCATGATGGCGGTGGGCCAGCCCCTGCGCCTCTATCGCGAACCCGGCAATCCCTATGATCCCAAGGCGGTGCGGGTGGAGTGGTACGGCGTCCAGATCGGCTACGCGCCCCGCGCGGACAACGTGGACCTCGCCCGCTTGATGGACCGGGGCGTTCCGGTGGAGGCGCGCATCCTGCACCTGCAAGGCGGCCGGGATCCCTGGAAGCGGGTGCTGATGGAGATCTATGTCACGCAGCCGGGGGAAAGTTCGGCTTCGCCCTAAGGGAAACCGAAGAGAAACCTAAGCGAAACCTAAGCCGACCCCCGCGCCAACCATGCCGGCCGCTCCGGTAGAATGGGGCAAATCCCAGCATTCGCCGATAACTTGAAAATCATCGCCTTCGACACCGCCACCGAATGGTGCACCGCCGCGCTATGGCAAGACGGCGCGTGCGCGTTCCGCGAGGTTCACGCGGGACAGGGGCATTCCGATCTGCTGGTGCCCATGATCATGGCATTGCTGGCCGAGGCGGGCCTGTCCCTGCGCGATCTGGATGGCTTGGCCTACGGCATGGGGCCGGGTTCCTTCACCGGCTTGCGCATCGCCTGCGGCGTCGCCCAGGGCTTGGCGCTGGGCGCCGACCTGCCGGTACTGGGCATCTCCACCCTGGAAGCCTTGGCCGAGGAGGCGCGGGACAGCCACGGTGGCGACCGGGTCGCGGCCTGCCTGGATGCCCGCATGAACGAAATCTATGCCGCGTTCTACCAGCGGGGCGCGGAAGTCTGGCGCGGCCTGGCCGGGCCGGTGGTGTGTCCGCCGGCGGCCGTGCCGGTTCCCGATGCGGAAGGCTTCATCGGCGTGGGCTCGGGTTTCGCCGCGTATCCCGCGCTGGCGGAACGCCTGGCGGGCAGGCTCGCGAAGGTGGACGGCGATATCCATCCCCACGCCCGCGCCATTGCCCGGCTCGCGGCGCCGCGCTTCACCCGGGGTGAAGGACTGCCGGCGGAAGCGGCGGAACCGCTTTATATCCGCGACAAGGTCGCCCTGAAAATCTGCGAACGGTGATTCGGTCATGAGCGCGGTCCTGAAACCTCTCGAATTCGATTTCCGTCCCATGCTCGAAGCGGATCTGGACGCGTTGATCCGCATCGAGCGGGCCGCCTATCCCTATCCCTGGACCCTGGGCAATTTCCGCGACTGCCTGGAATCCGGCTATTCCTGCTGGGTCGCCGAGTTCGACGGCCAGCTTGCCGGCTACTGGATCATGATGATGGCGGTGGGCGAGGGGCACATCCTCAACTGCTGCGTCGCGCCGAACTGGCAGGGGCGCGGCTTCGGCCGGCAGATCATGGAACATCTGATGGATACCGCGCGGGACCACAAGACCGAATTCCTGTTCCTCGAAGTGCGTCCCTCGAACCGCGCCGCCGTGGGGCTGTACCAGCGCCTGGGCTTCGCGACCGTTGGCCTGCGCCGGGGCTATTACCCCGCCGACCAGGGTCATGAGGATGCCCTGGTCATGAAGCTGGATCTATGAATCTCGCCCGCGCGGACCGTCTCAAGGCCCTGGGCTTGTGGCCGGTGTGGCGTCTGCGTTCGGCGGCGCCGGCGACTGCGGAGGAAGCCGCTGACACGCGTGCCGATGTGCGCGAATCCGAGCCCGTTCAAACCGAGCCCGTTACAACCGAGCCAGCGACACGCGCCGCCATTGCCGATGCCTCCCCGGTGACCGACATGGATTGGGAGGCGCTACGGGCGGCGGTGAAAACCTGCGCCCGTTGCGCCCTCTCCAAGAGCCGCACCCAGGGCGTGCCCGGCGTGGGCGATGCCGACGCGGAATGGCTGTTCATCGGCGAGGCGCCCGGCGCCGACGAGGATCGCCAGGGCGAGCCTTTCGTCGGCCAGGCGGGCAAGCTGCTGGACGCGATGATGGCGGGCATCGGCCTGCAACGGGGCCGCAACGTCTACATCGCCAACATCCTCAAGTCGCGCCCGCCGGGCAACCGGGATCCGAAGCCGGACGAGGTGGAGGCCTGCCTGCCCTACCTGGAACGCCAGATCGATCTGATCCGTCCCAAACTCATCGTCGTGCTCGGCCGCATCGCCGCCCAGACCCTGCTGGTCACCGACACGCCCATCGGCAAGCTGCGCGGCCGCGTGCACCAATACCGGGGCGTGCCCATGGTGGTGACCTACCATCCCGCCTATCTGCTGCGCAATCCCGCCGACAAGGCCAAGACCTGGGAAGATCTGGTGCTCGCGCGCCAGACCATGCAAGCCTTGAAAAGCGGCGCCGTTGCCTGATATGCCAATCTGAATTCCACCTGGAGGAAGCCATGCGCAAACTGCTGCTCGCCTTTGCCGTATTCATGACCGCCCTCGGCCTCTCCGGCTGCGGCTACAACACCCTGCAATCCCAGGACGAGGCCATCAAGGCGGGCTGGTCGGAAGTGCTCAACCAATACCAGCGCCGCGCCGATCTGGTGCCCAACCTGGTGAACACGGTGAAGGGCTACGCCGCCCACGAGGCCAAGGTGCTCACCGAGGTGACCGCCGCCCGCGCCAAGGTGGGCCAGCTCGCCATCACGCCGGAGCTGGTGAACGACCCCGCCGCCCTGGAGAAATTCCAGGCCGCCCAGGGCGAGTTGTCGGGCGCCCTGAGCCGTCTGCTGGTGGTATCGGAGAACTATCCCCAGCTCAAGGCCGACGCCGGTTTCCGCGACCTGCAAGCGCAACTGGAAGGCACCGAGAACCGCATCACCGTCGCCCGCAACCGCTACATCAAGGCGGTACAGGACTACAACGTGACGGTGCGTTCCTTCCCCAGCAACCTGACGGCGATGATGTTCGGGCACAAGACCAAGCCCAACTTCACGGTGGAAAACGAGAAGGCCATCTCGGCGCCGCCCAAGGTGGATTTTGGCGGCGAGCCCGCGCCGGCCTACGACAGCACGAAATAGTCGAGCCGCGCTCCTCCAGCCCAGGAATTGCTGATTCATTCGGTCATCGCGAGGAGCGTGGCGACGCGGCGATCCATCATTTGCTGATGGTGAATGTCTTATGGATTGCCGCGCTTCGCTCGCAATGACAGTTTTCAAAGAAATCAGGGGTTCCCTCGGGGGGCGATTGGCTCGATCTCGAGCGAAGAAAAAACCGGCTTGCGCCGGTTTTTTCTTTTGCCATGCGGGCGTCCGCGCCCGCTGGAACAGGCTTACAAGTCGCCGTTCGCCCCGGCGCGCATGATCTCGTCCATCTTGTCGCGGATGTCCAGGGCGCCCTGGGCCAGTTCCGGGCTGACGCCCATGGCGCCTTCGTAGCCCTTCACCCAGTCCAGGTTCCAGTCCAGCATCATGACCCAGATGTCCTTGTTGGCGTCTTCCATGACGCCGATGCGGCAGGGCAGGAATACCAGGAACTCCGGACTGATCTTAAGCAGGTCGCGGCCCACCTTGATGTCGCAGTAGCTGTGCACCTCGATGCGGGGCGCGTCCTGGTCGTTCAGCACGGCCTTGAAGTCCTTCCACATCAGGTTGGAGCCCACGTACTTGAAGTTGAGCTTGTTGGCGCGCAGGTTCATGGATTCCAGCACGTCGTCGAAGCTCAGGCCCGGTTTGGCCTTGTATTTGTGGGACATCCAGGCCATGGCGTCGGGCATGGACATGCGCATGACGTTGGTCATGATGGGCATCATCAACTGCATCATCTGACGCTTGGCTTCCGGTGGAATGGTCTGGCGCATGGTGTAGGGCTTGACCGGGCCCGTCTGGCCGGCGCCGAACAAGGTGAGGGGGTTGAATCCCAGGCCGGGAATCGAGATGTTGGGCAAGGTCGGCAGGGAGGGGAACGGCGCCATCACGGGCGCGGCGGGCAGAAACTGCATGAAGGGATTTCCCTGCATGGGCGCGGCGGGCGAGACCAGGGCCGGTGGATAGCTGGGCGTGTATTGGGTGGGCGTATATTGGGCGGGCGCGTACTGGGCCATGGCCGCGGCGGGCAGGGTGCAGGCGATCAGGCCGGACAGGGTTTGCAGCAGTTTGTTCATATCGTCTCCTCTGGGTTGCCACAACATCGTGGGGTACAGCTTGCCTTCCCGCGCGAACGCGGAAAGGGAAAATCGCTTGGCGCGCCGCCCTGGCCTCCCGTCGGCGGCGACGCCACCGGATCTCAGGCGAGAAGCTGGTTCAGCACGTAGGGCAGGATGCCGCCGGCCTGGTAGTACTCGATCTCGATGGGCGTATCCAGGCGCAACTTGACCGGCACATTCTGGCTGGAACCGTCGGCCCGCTTGATGACCAGGGTCAAGTCCTGCTGGGGAACGATGCCGTTTTCCAGGCCCATCAGGTCGAAGCTTTCCGCGCCGGTCAGCCCCAGGTCGGCCGCGCCCATGCCGTCCTTGAACTGGATCGGCAGCACGCCCATGCCGGCCAGGTTGGAGCGGTGGATGCGCTCGAAGCTCCTGGCGACGACCGCCTTCACGCCCAGCAGCTGGGTGCCCTTGGCGGCCCAGTCGCGGCTGGAGCCGGTGCCGTATTCCTCGCCGGCGAACACCATGAGCGGGGTGCCCTCGGCCTGGTACCGCATGGCGGCGTCGTAGATGGACATCTGCTCGCCGTCGTGCAGGGTCACGCCGCCTTCGGAACCGGGAATCATCAGGTTCTTGATGCGCACGTTGGCGAAGGTGCCGCGCATCATCACCTCGTGATTGCCCCGGCGCGCGCCGTAGGAGTTGAAGTCCTTCTGTTCCACGCCGTGTTCCACCAGGTACTTGCCGGCGGGGGCGGCGGCCTTGATGTTGCCGGCCGGGCTGATGTGGTCGGTGGTCACCGAGTCGCCGAAGATGGCCAGGGCGCGGGCGGCGCGGATGGCCGGATTGGGCTTCGCGGCCTGGGCGAAGAAGGGCGGCTCCTGGATATAGGTGGACGCGGAATCCCAGGAATAGGCCTGGCCGGCCGGGGCGGGCACCGCGTCCCAGAGGGGATTGTTGGCGCCCACGTCGGCGTAGATGGCGCGATAGGTTTCCGCGTTGGCCGCGTGGGTGAGCAGGGCGGCGACCTCGGCGGCATTGGGCCAGATGTCCTTCAGGAACACCGGGCCGTCGGTACCCTGGCCGATGGGCTCGCCGGCCACGTCGATGTCGACGCGGCCGGCCAGGGCGAAGGCCACCACCAGCGGGGGCGACATGAGGAAGTTGGCCTTCACGTTCTGGTGCACCCGCGCCTCGAAGTTGCGGTTGCCGGACAGCACCGAGCAGGCCACCAGATCCTTGTCCAGCACCTCTTTTTCCACGGCTTCCGGCAGCGGACCGGAATTGCCGATGCAGGTGGTGCAGCCGTAGCCCACCACGTTGAATCCCAACTGGGCCAGGGGTTCCAGCAGGCCGGCGGCTTTCAGGTATTCGGTCACCGCGCGGGAGCCCGGGCCGAGGGAGGTCTTCACGTAAGCCGGCGTCTTCAGGCCCTTGGCCACCGCCTTCTTGGCGAGCAGGCCGGCGGCGATCATGACGCCCGGGTTGGAGGTGTTGGTGCAGGAGGTGATGGCGGCGATGACCACGTCGCCGTGTTGCAAGCCCCTCTCCCCCCGGGAGAGGGGTTGGGGAGAGGGAGCGCCGGCGGATTGCGCAGACGTCGTTCCCTCTCCCCCTGCCCCTCCCCCGGCGGGGGAGGGGAGTTCCTTGCCGTAGCCGCCCTGGTCTTTCGGCAGGGAGAGCAGGGTCTCGAAGCTTTCCTTCAACGCATACAGATTGATGCGGTCCTGGGGCCGCTTGGGACCGGCGACCGAGGGCTTCACGCTGCCCAGGTCCAGTTGCAGCGTCTGGCTGTACTCGCACTGGCCCGCCTTGGGAATGCCGAACAGGCCCTGGGCCTTGTAGTAGTTGCGCTGGGCATCCACCTTGGCCGGGTCGCGGCCGGTGGCCAGGTAGTACTGGCAGGTGGCCTCGTCCACCGGGAAGAAGCCCATGGTGGCGCCGTATTCCGGCGCCATGTTGGCGATGGTGGCCCGGTCGGTGACCGGCAGGGCCTCGGCGCCCTCGCCGAAGAATTCCACGAATTTGCCCACCACTTTCGCGCGGCGCAGCATCTCGGTGATGGTGAGCACGATGTCGGTGGCGGTGACGCCCGCCGGAATGGAACCGGTGAGTTCCACACCCACCACGTCCGGCGTCAGGAAGTAGACCGGCTGGCCCAGCATGCCGGCTTCCGCCTCGATGCCGCCCACGCCCCAGCCCACCACGCCGAGGCCGTTGATCATGGTGGTGTGGCTGTCGGTGCCCACCAGGGTGTCCGGATAGTAGACGCCGTCCTTCTCCATGACGCCGCGGGCCAGGTATTCCATGTTGACCTGGTGCACGATGCCGACGCCGGGCGGCACGACCTTGAAGGTGTCGAAGGCCTGCATGCCCCACTTCATGAACTGGTAACGCTCCCGGTTGCGCTGGAACTCGATCTCCATGTTCTGCTGCAAGGCGTTGGCGTTGCCGAACGCGTCCACCTGGACGGAGTGGTCCACCACCAGTTCCACCGGCGCCAGGGGTTCCACCTTGGCGGCATCCTTGCCGGTGCGCTGGGCGTAGGAGCGCATGGCGGCCAGATCGGCCAGCAGGGGCACGCCGGTGAAGTCCTGCAGCAGGATGCGCGCCACCACGAAGGGGATTTCCTCGCTGCGGTTCGCGTTGGGCTGCCAGTTGGCCAGTTCCCTCACATGCTGCTCGGTGACCTTTTTGCCGTCGTAGTTGCGCAGCACGGACTCCAGCACCACGCGGATGGACACGGGCAGGCGGGAAACCGCGCCGACGCCGGCCTTTTCCAGCTGGGGCAGGGAATAGAAGGTGCCGGTCTTGCCGTTGCCGGCGTCGAAGGTCTGGCGGGAATCGAAAAGGCTGTGCATGGCTGTCCGTCTGCTTTTTTGGGGAAAGTCAAAATTCTAACCAAAGCTGGCTGTTCCGCCCCATTCCGTTTACCGGGGGCAGCGCCGGGAAAGGTGAAGAGTAAATCAGGGATATTCTCCCGGTGGGATGTTGTATATAACTTAAGTTATAAGACTACCGGCATTCGGTTCTACCAAGGAAACCTCATGGGATTGTTGTTGCGTCTGCTTTTTCTTGCCGTATTGCTGTGTGGCCCTGCCCGAGCGGAAGGGCCGCCACTGCGCCTGGGCATCCTGCCCTTCAACAGCACCCTGGCCCTGATCAAGACTCATCAGCCGTTGCGCCTGTACCTGGAAGCGAGCCTGGGGGTTCCGGTGGAGATCTACACCGCCGCCGACTATGTCGCCTTTCTGCGGGACTCGCTGGCGGGCAACTTCGACCTGCTCATCACCGGCCCCCATTTCGGCGTCCTCAACATCGAGCAGGGCTACGTTCCCCTGTTCCACTACCGCGCGACCCTCAAGCCGGTGTTCGTGGTGCGCGCCGATTCGGGCATCAAGGACGTGGGCGCGTTCCGGGGCAAGCGCATCGCCTTGTCCAACCGGCTTTCCGTCTCCTCCATCGCCGGCCTCAAGTGGCTGGCCGACCAGGGCCTCCTGGCCGGGCGGGATTTCGAGGTACTGGAGAAGACCACCCACGGCGCCGCCATCGCCGCGGTGGCGGTGGGCGACGTCGAAGCGGCTCTGACCACCTACACCCCGCTTAAGCAGGTGCCCGCCGACATCCGCGCCAAGGTGGCGGAACTGCCCTCCAGCGTGAACATGCCCCATCTCATGACCCTGGCGCATGCCCGCCTCGGCGCGCGCCAGATCGACAAGATTCGCGAGGCCCTGCGCGCTTTTCCCGCCACCCCGGAGGGCCAGGCCTTCTTCCGCGATACTGGATACCTGGGCTACGAGCCGGTATCCGCCGCCGACATCAAGTCGCTGCAGCCACTCGTGCCCATCGTGAAGCAGTTCTCGGGGCTCTGAGCGGCCGCCTTCCATGTTCCTCATCCATCGCCTGAACCTGCGCGGCAAGCTGCTGCTCGCCAGCATCCTGGTGGAGATCACCATGCTCGCGCTGCTGGTGGGCAACGGCGTGCGCCTCATGCAAAACCAGTTGGAGCAGCAGGCGGCGGGCCGCATCCAGGCCATCGAGCTGGCCTACAAGACGGCGGTGGCCATGCCGCTGGCGTCGCGCGACTACGCCACCCTGCGCGACATCCTGGACGGCTGGCGCAAGGCCGAGGACGTGCGCTATCTGGTGGTGACCGACAACCAGGGGCGCCTGCTGGCCGCCTCCGGCTGGCCGGAGGGTAAGCCCCTGCCCGGCCCGGACGGGGCCGCTTCCGGCGCCGACGTCCGCCATGTCCGCTTCGCCGTGGATTTCCTGGGCCAAGTCTACGGCCACGTGCAGTATGGCCTGGATACGACCTACATCGCCCGCGCCAAGAAAGAGCTGATGACCCAGAGCGGACTCATCGCCCTGGCGGAAGTGGTGTCCACGCTGCTGCTCCTGTCCCTGATCGGCTACTGGCTGACCCGCCACCTGCGCGCCTTGATGCAGGCCAGCGCCCAGGTCGCCGACGGCGACTATGGCGCACGCCTGGAGGTGAACTCCGGGGACGAGGTGGCCCAGCTGGCCGAGCGCTTCAATCTCATGGCGGCGGCGGTGCAAAGCCGCATCGACGCGCTTTCGGAAAGCGAGCAACGCTCCCGCGCCATCGCCGACTACACCTACGGCTGGGAGAACTGGTTCGCCCCGGACGGCAGCCTGCGCTGGGTGAATCCGGCGGTGGAGCGGGTCACCGGCTACACGCCGGCGGAATGCCAGGCCATGCCCGACTATCCGCTCTCGCTGGTTTACGGCGACGATCACGAACTGGTGGCGCGCTGCCACGAGCTGGGCCTGGGCGGCAAGACCGGCCAGGACCAGGAGTTCCGCATCCGGCGCAAGGACGGGCCGGTGGTCTGGGTGGCCATGTCCTGGCAGCCCATCTTCGCCGACGGCGGCAGCCCCCTGGGCTACCGCTCGAGCATCCGCGACATCTCCCTGGAACACCACGCCCGCGAGGAACTGGCCTACCAGGCCAGCCACGACATGCTCACCGGACTGCACAACCGGCGAGCCTTCGAGGGCCAGGTGGAAGGCGCGCTGTCGGCCCTGGCGCGGGGCGGCCAGACGCGCACCCTGCTGTACATCGACCTGGACCAGTTCAAGTTGGTCAACGACACCTGCGGCCACTCGGCCGGCGACCAGTTGCTGCGGGAGATCAGCGTGGTCATGCGCAACAGCGTGACCGAGGGCTTTCTTGCCCGCCTGGGCGGCGACGAATTCGGCCTGCTGCTGGAAGCGCCCCTGGCCGACGCCAAGCGCCGCGCCGAAAAGCTCATCGACAGCATCCGCAGCCATGTCTTCGTCAACCAGGGCCAGTATTTCCACATCGGCGCCTCCATCGGCGTGGTGGAGTTCCGCGATGCCAACCAGGGCATGGACGAGCTGCTCATCGCCGCCGACCAGGCCTGCTACGCCGCCAAGGACAAGGGGCGCAACCGCATCGAGGTGTACGCCGCCGAGGACGCTTACTACCAGTCCCAGCGCGCCCAGTTCCTGTCCGTGGCGCAGATCGCCGCCGCGCTCAAGGAAGACCGGCTGGTGCTCTACTACCAGCGCATCGTGCCGCTGCAGCCGGGCCTGGGTGAACACGTGGAGATCCTGCTGCGCATGGTGGGCGAGCAAGGCCGCCTCATCTCACCGGAGGTCTTCATTCCCGCCGCCGAGCGCTTCAATCTCATGCCCCAGCTGGACCGCTGGGTGGTGGACCGGGTGTGCCGGGCCATCGGCAACGGCAGCGGCATGGAAGGCTGTCCGCTCTGCCGCGACGCCACCATCGCCGTCAACCTTTCCGGCATCACCCTGTCCGGCGACGATCTCGGGGAATACGTGGCGAGCTGCTTCGCCCGCTACGCCGTGGACCCGGCCCGGGTCTGCTTCGAGATCACCGAGACCGCCGCCATCGGCAACCTGGAACGGGCCCTGGCCTTCATCCAGCGGGTGCGCGCCATGGGCGCCACCGTGGCCCTGGACGATTTTGGCGCGGGACTGTCGTCCTTCGCCTACCTGCGCCGGCTGGAGGTGGACTTCCTGAAGATCGACGCCCTGTTCGTCAAGAACCTGCACAACGACGCGCGCGACTACGCGGTGGTGCGTTCCATCATGGAAGTCGCCCGCGTGCACGGTATCCGCACCATCGCGGAATACGTGCACAAACCGGTCATCGCCGACATCCTGCAGGAGATGGGCGTCGACTACGGCCAGGGTTTCGCCCTGCACAAGCCGGAGCCCCTGGCCGGTTCGCCGCCGGAAGGCGCCGCCACGCGGCAATGACCGGCACTCCATCGCCCCGCCGATGGCCTTTAAGGGCGGCGCGACCGGACGATCCGCCGGTTGGCCAGTTCCCTCACAGGCTGCCCGGTTTCCCATGACCGCCGCGGCGGAGGGCTCCGCGTGGAAAAATCGCGCGCGCAAAAAAAGGGCGCGGCATTCCGCCGCGCCCCGAATTTCCCACGGATAAGGTGGATTAGACGACCTGGAATTGCTCCGCGATCGCCAGACCGCCCATGGCCGGGTCGCTGAAGGAATGCTCGCCGGTTTCCATGTGGCCGGCCAGACGCCGGCTGTAGTCGGTCTGCCCGCGCACCTTGACCGAGAAGTCGTACCAATGGGCGCTCGCCGCCAGATCCAGGACCAGGCTGTGTTCCCCCTTGGCCGCCACGGTGTGATAGGCCGGCGTCGCGGCGTAGTACTTGTTGGCGACCACGCTGAAAACGCAGGCGCGCTTGCCGGTATTCACCAACTTGATCAGCAGCTTGCCGTTGAACCGGTCATAGGACACTTCCACGTCCGGATTGGGCTGGGTCGCCAGCATGGCGCGTTTCGCGTTGCCGGTGAAATGGCGGTGGAAGCCGTTGGGGCCGAGCACCCACAGATCGTAGGCGCCGGCTGCGGAGGCGTTCCAGACGTCGGCGAGCCGTTTGCCCGGCTCCACGGTGAAACGGCGCGGCAGGGCGGACAGGTTGAGGCGGTCGTAGACGTGGAAGACCGCGGCCGCGTCGCCCGTGTTGTCGAAGCTCAGGCCGATCTGGCTGGCCGACTCGACCTGGCTGGTGACATGCAGTTGGTAGGGCAGGGCGCGCGCGGGCCGGATGCCGGCCGCCTGTTCCGGCAGCGTGATGGACGCGGGCAGCAACGGGGTGGTGCGTCCGGGCAGCGCGCGCGCCTGGTTCGCCAGGGCGAGGGTCTGTGGCAGCTTGCTATAGAACTCCTCGTCGTTGGGATCGGCGAAGTTGAAGACGGAAGTCAGATCCCCGCACACGGCGCGGCGCCAGGTGCTGATGTTGGGTTCCATCACGCCGAAACGGGCCTCGATGAAGCGGATCACGGAAGTGTGGTCGAACACCTGGGAGTTGACCCAGCCGCCCTTGCTCCAAGGCGAGATCGCGTACATGGGCACGCGCGGGCCGAGGCCGTAGGCCCGGTGCCGCAGGTTCTGCTCGGTCTGGCTGCTGTGGTAGCTGACCAGATGCTCGTGGTACTCGCCGGTGGTGTCGACGGTGGAGGCGCCGGCCAGCACGGCCAGCGCCGGATCGGCGTTCCAGGCGGCGTAGGAGGGCGCGGCGGGCGGCGGCACGTGGTCGAAGAAGCCGTCGTTCTCGTCGAAATTGACGATCAGCACGGTCTTGCTCCACACCTCCGGGTTCGCGGTCAGGGCATCCAGCACCCGGGACGTGTAGTCGGCGCCCTGGGCCGGGCTGGACGGCCCGGGATGCTCGGAGCCCTCGGCGGTGGCGACGATCCAGGACACCTGGGGCAAGGTGCCGGCCAGCACGTCTTCCTTGAGCTTGTCCAGATCCCGCGTGCCGACGCCGCGCTGGCGCAGGGATTCGGAATAGCCGGGACGCTGGAACCAGGCGTCGCGGAAGCTGTGGAAGCCGGCCAGCGGGTTGTCGGTGAAGTTGTCGGCCATGTTCTGGTAGACCTGCCAGGTGATGCCCGCGTCTTCCAGGCGCTCGCTGTAGGTGATCCAGGTGTAGCCGCCGTCGTTGCCCGGGTTGGCGTCGAACCAGTCATAGTCGTTGTAGGTGGCCGGTCCATTGCCCAGGGCCAGGGGGTCGTTGCTGCCGGTCCACAGGAACAGCCGGTTGGTGTTGGTGCCGCCCTGGAACGAGCAGTGGTAGGCGTCGCAAATAGTGAAGGCGTTGGCCATGGCGAACTGGAAGGGCATGTCCTCGGCGGTGAAATAGCCCATGGAGTGGTTCTGCTTGGCGCGCGGCCAGGCGTTCATGAGGCCGTTGTTCCAGGCGTTCTGGGCATCGGTCCAGGAATGGGGCGTGCCCTCGACGCGCATGTACTCGAAGTGCTGCACGGTGTTGAGGCGGAACGGCGCGACGGGCTGGGCGGCGGCGCGCACCGACTGGTTCGGCTGGATCCAGATGTTCTTGCCGGTGATGCCGGTCGAATCGGGAACCGGGATCGGGAACGGATCGGCGAAGCCGCGCACGCCCGCCAGGGTGCCGAAGTAATGGTCGAAGGAGCGGTTTTCCTGCATCAGGATGACGATGTGTTCCACGTCCTCGATGGTGCCGGTGCGGTTGTTGGCGTCGATGGCCAAGGCGCGCTGGATGGAGGGCGGAAACACGGCGAGGGCGGCGGCGGCGCCGGTGGTCGATGCCATGGCGCGGAGGAAGCCGCGCCGGTCGATATTGCTCATGGATGTGTCCTCGATAAGGGCTGCCGGAACGAAGCGCGGGGCGTATCGTCCCCGGGTTTCGTCGCGGCGAATGGCGTTATGGTTTTGTGCGTCTCGTCAGGCCGGCGACGGCCGAAGCCGCCGCCGAAGCTGGGGCCGGATCAGCGGGCGACGCGGGAACGGCGGGCGGCGAAACCCACCAGGCCCAGGCCGGCCAGCATGAGCGCGTAGGTTTCCGGCTCCGGCACCGGCGTCAGCACGAAGGACAGGTTGTCGGCGTAGCCGTCGTTGTCGCCGCCGGAGAAGCGTTCCATGTCCAGCAGGACCATCACCTGGGCGGTCGCGGTGGGCAGGTAGCCGGTGGCCGAGGCGTAGAACAGGCCGGTGGTGTTGTTCCGGTCGGCGGGCAGCATCGGACCGAGCTGGGCGATGCCCAGTTCGTTGTCGTCGGCGTCCAGGAAACTGATCCGCAGCATGGCATTGTCGTTCTGGGTGGTCCAACCGCCCAGCCAGCCGGTCAGGGAGAATGTGACGTTGCCGGCGGCGATCTCGGCGGTGTTGGCGCTCAGGTCCAGCATCTGGTAACCGCCGGAATAGCCGTAGCCGGATTCGCCCGCGAACATCATGGCGCCGCGCTCGGCGGGACCGGGCTCGTCCGGTTTCACCCAGTTGTCGCCGTACTCGACGGAAATGAACAGGGGGGTGAATTCGTCCAGGGCGGTCCAGCCGTTGACGCCATCCTCGGCGTCGCCGTTGACGATCAGGTTGGTGTTGTAGCTCGCGGCCTGGACGTTCGGGGAAAGCGCGGAAACGGCCAGGGCGACCAGCGTGCTGATAAGTGCGGATTTCATCTTGTTCCTCTCGGTGGGGTGTTTGCTGTATTGCCCAAAGCGCCCCGCGCGAGGCGAGGATTTCGGGCCTGATCGACCCGGTTTTCCGCCGGATTCGACGGAGGGGCATGCTAGTCACCGGCCATGACATTTCGGATTCGCAAACATGAGCCGTTCGCGCTATTGACTTGCCAGGGATACGCCGACTTATTCGAAGACGCGCATCGCGAGCGAAGCGCGGCAATCCACAAGCAGGCTGAATCGACGGGCTGTGGATCGCCACGGCGCGATGCGCCTCGCGATGACTGAATCGATCCGCAATGCCCTGGCGCGAGACCGCAAGCGTGCGGGAGCAGGGCGGTGCCCGGGCCGGTTTCAGCGCGGCGAACCTGGCTCGCGCAAAAAACCCGGGCGAAAGGATGGAATTTATTGCAACGCACAATTCCGCCGCTTTCCGGTAAGCTACGAAACGACCCTGGGTCTACTGGCGGTTACGTCATGCATGACACGCACGGGTTGCCGTATGGACCGGCCCGCCAACGCGAGTTGAGCGCCTACTTATAAAGGAATGACATGAGCGACCTTAACCAGAAAGCCCTGGAGTACCACGAGTTTCCCCGTCCCGGAAAAATCTCGGTGGAATCCTCCAAACCCTGCGCCACCCAATACGAGCTGTCATTGGCCTACACCCCCGGCGTCGCCGAGCCGGTGCGCAAGATCGCCGAGGATCCGGCCAACGCCTACCGCTACACCAACAAGGGCAACCTGGTGGCGGTCATCACCGACGGCACCGCCATCCTGGGCCTGGGCAACCTGGGCCCCCTGGCCAGCAAGCCGGTCATGGAAGGCAAGGGCATCCTGTTCAAGCGCTTCGCCGGCATCGACGTGTTCGACATCGAGGTGCAGGCCCCCAGCGTCGCCAGCTTCATCGAGACCGTGGTGAACATCTCCCCCACCTTCGGCGGCATCAACCTGGAAGACATCGCCGCGCCCCACTGCTTCGAGATCGAGGAAGCCCTGAAGGCGCGCCTGGACATCCCCGTGTTCCACGACGACCAGCACGGCACCGCCGTGGTCATGTGCGCCGGCCTGCTCAACGCCCTGGAAGTGCAGGGCAAGCGGCTCGATGACGTCAAGCTGGTTTGCCTTGGCGCCGGCGCCGCCGGTCTCTCCTGCATGCGTCTGCTCATCGCCATGGGCGGTAACAAAGGCAACATGACCCTGGTGGACAGCAAGGGCGTGATCCACAGCGGCCGCACCGACCTCAACGCCCACAAGCAGGAATTCGCCAAGACCACCGACATGCGCACCCTGGCCGATGCCATGAATGGCGCCGACGTGTTCATCGGCGTCTCCGGCCCCCGGCTGGTGAGCCAGGACATGGTGAAGAGCATGGCCGCGAAACCCATCCTGTTCGCCATGGCCAACCCGGACCCTGAGATAAGTCCCGCCGACGTCCACGCCGCCCGCGACGACGCCCTCATGGCCACCGGCCGCTCCGACTACCCCAACCAGGTCAACAACGTCCTCGGCTTCCCCTACATCTTCAAGGGCACCTTCGACGCCCGCGCCAAGGCCATCACCCAACCCATGATGATCGCCGCCGCGAAAGCCCTGGCCGCCCTGGCCCGTGAGCCGGTGCCGGCGGAAGTGCTGGAAGCCTACAAACTGGACAAACTGGAATTCGGCCGCGACTACATCATCCCCAAGCCGTTCGACCCGCGCCTCATCGAGCGGGTGCCGCCGGCGGTGGCGGCGGCGGCGAAGTAAGCCGTCAACCACGCCAGCCAAGCCCCCGCATGCCGGGGGCTTTTTTGTTCCCCCTCCCCCGCCAGGGGACGGCCGGGGAGAGGGAAAACCGCCCGTCAGCGATCACGGGAAATGGCCGGAGTTTCCCTGATCGTCGCCGCACGGACCCGCGCCAACAAACCGATATCCACCGAGGACACCCAGATCGCCGCCATCGCCTTGGACCGGCAGTTGAACCTGGCGACCCGCAACACGATTTTGAAAACATCGAAGACCTTGTATTAGCAAACCCGTGGTTGGATGACTGACGGCTCAGGTCTGGACCGATCCTCTCCTCTCCTTCCCAACCTGTCGTCTGGAAATTTTGTAGTCGCAGAAAATAATTATCACCTGGCTCATCTGGTGAGCTAGTGGCGGGGAAATAATCTAGCCAACTTCAATGTTCTGGAAGAAACATGGGAGACAAGGCAAACACTGACGATTCCCAAGCAGCTGGCCCGGACTACATGCCCAATCTTGCGGCGTAAGCCTTGCGTACGATGGCTAACGTTTAAGAACAATCGCGAGTAACACGACGACCACAAGTGCCAAGACAGCCACGACGGATTGTTCGAGTCCCATGTTCTGGAACCTCCGGAGAATGAAGATCGCGATGTACTTCATATTTAGTGGATATTAATTATTAAGTTTGACACTTACGACTCTGGCACCTATCTTCGGGGTTGTCTACCGCATTTTCTTGGTAGCCTCATTGAAGGAGTGGTTAGTATTTTTTAAGTTATTGTTTTTTTGTAATTTTCCTCGGCCAAGTGCCGGGGCCTCTTTGTCCTCGTAACTGGAATTCGCTTCTAACCTTAGGGAGAACCACCATGAAACTCGAACTCGCCGACCTCAAAAACGCTGTTGACGGTCATGCCGCCGCCTTTCGTTGTGTCACCGAATACCAGCCTGCTGGTGGTTTGGGCGACAAAGTGTTTCCACCGACCTATGAGGGCGGTAAGTACGCAACGGAAAAGCGGGTCGTGTCCGAGGGCGAGGTGGTGGATTGCGTGCTGCTGGATTCGGTGCAATCCCAAGCCAACAGGATGGAATTGGCGCTGTTGGAGGCGTGTCGGGCCGGCCGCATCGCTTTGCCATTGGTGACAGCCCGCTTCGACGATGATCGGCTCCGAAAGAAATTCACCGTCACCAGCCTGGAGGCACCCCACCGGGTGGCCGATGCCATCCTGCGTGACAGTTTGTTGGACGGAGTGATCTTCCGCAAATCGGCCAAGGGCAGGATGCTGGATACCACTGATGTGAAGAATGCCACTAGTCTGTTCGGCCTCAACCCCACCGCGCTCGTGTTCGGCCTCTGGGACTCCACCGGCCCACGCGGAGGTCTCGGCGCCAAGTTCCAGCGGGCTCTGGTCTCCGAAATTGTGGGATACCAGTCGCAGGATGGTGTAAAGACCAGCAGCCGGATCGACCCGGCGCAAATCATGCGGGGCGCGAGTCTGGTGTATGAACGCGCCGAAAAAGGGGAAAACACACCGGACTGGACGCTCGATGCCAACTTGGCGAACAAGGAAAAGAACGCAGCCAAGAAGCTGGGCAAGGATGGTAAGCCCTCCGAGGCCAATCACGGCAACGTCACACCGGGGATTGAAAGCGGCGGCTTTACAATCGCCAAAGCCAAGCAAACCACCGTCCTTTCCCTCTCCACCCTGCGCCGTCTGCGTTTTCCCCTGGACGGTGGCCCGGACTTCGACCCAGAGGCAGACAAAGCAGCGCGTATCGTGTTGGCCGCACTGGGGCTGCTCGGTGCCGTATTGACACGGGAAGAGGGGGCCGATCTGCGTTCCCGTTGCCAGCTTTTCCCCACCCAGACTTTTTCCTGGGAACTGCTGGACAATCCTGGTGAGAGAGAGCACAAAACTTACTCGCTCACCGGCGACGAGGCGGTTGCACTATTCAATGCCGCTGTTGCCGAGGCCAAGGTGGCAGGCCTGCCCTGGGAGGGAGAAATCCTACTCAAACCGAGCGAAGACCTGATCCAACTCGTTGCAAAAAGCCAGGAGCTAGCCACCCACCAGGCTGAAGGGAGCGAGTGATGTTCAGCCTCGGCATTCGCTACCTGATGGGGTGGGCGATGGCGGCGGCGGACGGAGCGAAAAAGGAGCGGGCGGAGTGGCCGCCGCATCCGGACCGGGTATTCATGGCGCTGGCCGCCGCCTGGTTCGAGACCGGGCAGGATTTGGCGGAAGGCGAAGCCCTGCGCTGGCTGGAAGGACTGCCAGCGCCCAAGCTGTCGGCAACGGGCCACACGCAACGGCAGGTTGTCACTCATTTCGTTCCGGTAAACGACCCAGGGCTTTCAACCGCGAAGACCATCCAAGGCTTGGCCGCCCATTCGAACCCGAGCCTGGCCGGCTTGAGGGATGCCGGTCTAAGCCAATTGCCCGATTTCCGCTCGCGTCAGCCCCGTGCTTTCCCTGTCGCCATTCCCCACGATCCCAATGTCCACCTGATCTGGGATCAAGACATTCCGGAAGGGCACCGAACCCCGCTCGAAGACCTGTGCCGCAAGGTCGCTGCCATCGGCCATTCCGCCTCGCTAGCGCAGATGTGGTTGGAGGACATGCCCCCCACAGCGAACTTGGTGCCGGTCACTGGCATGGCTCCGCACCGGCTGCGGGTTTTCGGTCCAGGCAGGCTGGCCTATCTGGAAGCCAGGCTCAACCGTGTCAAGACCATCGCATTCGCTGACATGGTAGAACAAATAAAGAACGCAAAAGGGAAGGATAAAAAGATGCTCCAGGAACGAATCCAGTCGAAATTCCCGGAAGGTAAGCCCGTCAGTCTGTGGCCTGAACCCGGCCTTTGGCGGGGTTATGCCTTGCCACATGCGGTGGCCGAACCTGAAGCCTTGGGCTGCATTTTCGATCCGCGTTTACAGGTTCTTAACCTTACCGGCAAACGCCTGCCACTCCCCGCAGTGCTCAAGCTTACCGAAGCCTTGCGCGGAGCCATGCTAAAGGCCTGCCCAGAGCCCATCCCGGAGTGGGTTTCCGGCCATGACGCCGAAGGCCGCGCCAGCAGTCGGCCGCATGTCGCGTTCATGCCCTTGCCGTTCGTGGGCAGCGAGCACGCCGACGGCCGGCTGATGGGGGTGGCGCTGGCTTTGCCGCGAGATCTCGACCCGGCCGAGGCGGCGCGGGTGCTGGAGCCCTGGTTGCGCGACGAAGACGGCAACCCGCGCCAACTCAAGCTGTTCGATGGTCAGTGGCTGGAATGCGGCGCCGAACTTGAGACGCGGGAACTTCCCCCGCACAACCTGCGCCTTGAAACCTGGACCGGTCCGGCCAAGCGCTGGGCCAGCGTCACTCCAGTAGTGTTGGACCGCCATTTCGACGGCCCGGACAAATGGGAGCGCGCCGCCGAATCGGTGAAGACGGCCTGCGAACGGATCGGTCTGCCGCGCCCGCAGGAGGTGTTGCTGCATCCGGTATCTCTGGTTGAGGGCGTACCCAAGAGCAGCGAATTTCCTTGGATCGAGCGTAAGCGAGATGGCGGGCGCATGCATCACGCCCACGCCGTGATCGTTTTTGGCGAAGCGGTGCAAGGTCCGGTATTGGTGGGAGCCGGGCGCTTCCGGGGCTATGGCCTTTGTCGGCCGTTGTTCCAGGGGGGTGAGGACCATGCCTGAACTTGAGGAAAAGGGGTTCGCTGATTTTTTTCAAGCTCTTTGGGATAAGCCGCCTTTTGCCTGGCAAACGGCTTTGGCTAAGCGTGTGCTTAGCCCACATGCCCTATCCCCCGGTTCCTCTGCCGCTTGCGGGCGAGCGGAGAAAGTGGGTTGGCCAGACGCCATCGCCTTACCAACGGCGGCGGGCAAGACAGCCTGTATGGACATCGCCGTTTACGCCCTGGCGGCGCAAGCCGGACGGCTGGATGAAAACCGCCCCTTCATCTCGCCCCGGCGCATTTTCTTCGTGGTGGACCGGCGGGTGATCGTCGATGAAGCCTTCGAACGTGCCCAATGCTTGGCCATGCGCTTACAACTGGCCAAGGATGGCATTGTCAAGGAAGTTGCCGACCGCCTGCGCCGGCTCGCGGGGGGCGACATGCCTTTGGCGGCCCACCAGCTGCGCGGAGGCACGATCCGTTCCGAGGCCTGGGCCAGATCGCCTACACAACCTATGATCGTCGCCAGTACCGTCGATCAAATCGGTTCCCGCATGCTGTTCCGCGCCTACGGCCCCGGTTCCGGGATGCGCCCAGTCCATGCCGGTTTGGTCGGCAACGACAGCCTGATACTGCTTGACGAGGCCCATTGCGCGCGGCCCTTCCTGGAAACGCTGCAAGCGGTGAAGCACTACCGGGGCTGGGCCGAAGCCCCGTTGCCGTCGCCCTTCCAGGTTACGGTGATGAGCGCCACGCCGCCGGAGGTCGAGGATGTTTTTCGCGACGAATCGGATGAAGGACTTGATCCTAATCACCCCCTCGGCCGGCGCCAACAGGCGAAAAAACCCGCCATGCTGGCGGTCGCGGACAAGGCGAAGGGCAAGAAGGAAGACGTGGCTAGGGAAGAACTAGCCAAGTTTCTGGTGGAGCAAGCGCTCAAGCTCGTTGAGAACTGGCCGTCCTCTGGCGCAAAAGCCCCGGCTGTTATCCTGTTCTGCAACCGAGTGGATACGGCTCGCCGTGCCCACGACGCGCTCGCCAGGATGGGTGCCGCCGTCACCCTGCTGACCGGACGAATGCGCCCCATCGACAAGGACGACATGGTCGACCATGAACTGGCCGAACTCTCTGTCGAACATTCCGAGACCCGACTCCTAGCCAAATCTCTCTTCGTTGTCGCGACCCAAACTTTGGAAGTCGGCGCCAACCTGGATTTCGATCTGCTGGTGACGGAATGCGCCAGCCTGGACGCACTGCGCCAGCGCTTCGGCCGCCTCAACCGCATGGGTCGCGATATCCGGGCGCAAGCCGCCATTGTGGTGCGCGCCGACCAAGTGGAAACAAGCGACGACGCTGTTTACGGCGCTTCATTGGCGCAAACCTGGCTATGGCTCAAACGCCATGCGGATAACGACAACCGTATCGACTTCGGCATCGCCGAGTTGTCGTCGCGGTTGCCGACCGGAGAGGAATTGGCTGCTCTCAACGCGCCCTCTGTCCGCGCTCCGGTCATGCTGCCCGCCCATGTTGATGCCCTAGCGCAAACCGCGCCCGAACCCTGGCCCTCGCCCGATGTCGCCCTGTTCCTGCATGGGTCGAAAACAGGGCCGGCAGACGTACGGGTGTGCTGGCGTGCCGACCTGACCGGAAATGAAAGCGCCTGGGCCGATGCCATCGACCTCTGTCCCCCGGCATCTCCCGAATGCCTGTCGGTTCCCATCGGCCAGATGCGCCGCTGGCTGGCGGGGGTGGCGCATCAATCCGGGTCCGATGTGGAAGGCGAAGCCGAAGAAGCCGAGTCAAGTGACCGGGCACACCTAGCTAACCGCTTGGTCGTGCGTTGGCGTGGACGCGGCGACGCAGACATCCTTCGAGATGCCGCCGACCTGAGACCTGGGGATGTGCTGGTGATACCCGCCAATGAGCCAGGCTGGGAAGAACTCGCCACGCTGGGTAGCAAACCAGTGCCGGATTGGGGCGACCGCGCCCACGCCATGATGCGTGGCAAGGCCCTGTTGCGGCTGCACCCCGCGATTTTGAAGCAGTGGCCGGAAAGCGAACCGCTCGACCGTGTCCGTACGCTAGCTGAGACCGGAAAGTTTCGATTGGACGACGACCCGGACGGTCTGGCCGACGAGCTGCAATCAGCCCTCGCCGATTGGTCCGCCGACCTCGAAAGCCCGCGTTGGGACTGGCTCAAGGCTGTAGCTGCCAGCTTGGCCAAGGACAAGAGGCTTGCCAAAGGTATGATGGCTCACCCCACTGGAGGTCTAGTCCTGTCCGGCAAGCTGAATATCCGCTTGCATGGACAGGACACAGCCGCCTTCAGCGACGAAGACGATATCGCCTCTTCCGGAAATTTTCGTTCCCTGTTGCTCGAAGCCATGACGGACGGCCAGTGCCATCTTGATGGCGTGGCCGAATACGCCGCCCTACATGCTCGTCTGTGCGGCTTGCCGGATGATCTGGCGCAAATTGTCGCAGCGGCAGGCAGCAGCCATGACTTGGGCAAGGCTGACCCGCGCTTCCAGGCTTGGTTGAAGAACGGCAACCCCTGGGCGCGCGGCCCTTTGCTGGCGAAGTCGGACACCATGGCCCAAAGCCGCCAAGAAAGTTGCAAGGCCAGGGTACGTGCCGGCTACCCGGAAGGTGGGCGCCATGAACTGCTCTCGGTACGACTGCTGGAATCCATGCCCGATGCCTTGCCGAAGGATGGGGCGCTACGCGACCTGCTCTTGCATTTGGTGGAAAGTCACCACGGTCATTGCCGGCCGTTCGCGCCGTTGGTCGAGGATGAGGCGCCGGTAACGGTCAGCGTGGCATATGCGGGCAAAGACTACAGCGCGTCCAGCGCCACCGGCCTGGAACGTCTGGATGCTGGCCCCGCAGAACGTTATTGGCGCCTCACTCGCCGCTATGGCTGGTGGGGCCTGGCTTGGCTGGAAACCATGTTGCGGCTTGCGGATCACCGGCGTAGCGCTTGGGAGGAAAACCAATCCAAGGAGGTGGATCGTGGCTGAATTGATTTTTTCTGGGCTGGACGGTGGTAATTCGCTTGCCTATCTGGCCACCTTAGGTGCATTGCGTACTACCACTCAGATATGGCCCGAACGTCAGGCAAGGTTGCATTGGTCTAATTCCCAAGGAAGCTGGCGTCCCAATCTCACACTGGATGGCGATATCGATCGGGACAGTTGGCTGAATGCACTGGCTCAATCCTTAAAAGACAAATCCGGACACACCGCATTCGAACTGGCCGATGACCTGACCGTGCCTTGCCCTGCGTTTAAGTCGTTCGCCACGTCAGCGGTGACCCTTGCCCATGCTGGCGACCGGCGACAAGCGGATTTCCTAGCCGCGTTTGGTTCGGAAGCCGTCGAGTCGGAAGTAAACGGAAAGAAGACGGGCCAAATCGCCGACACCGCGCTTAGGACCATGAGTGGGGCTGGCCATCAGCATTTCCTAGGTTTCATCCGCGAGCTGGCGGGGGGTACTGAAATTGAGCATTTACGTCACGCCTTGTTTGAGACATGGCGCTACACCGACCCTGGCCCTAGCATGCGTTGGGATCCGAGCGATGACCGGCGTTATGCCTTGCGTTGGCTGCAACCTTCAGGAGATCCGGCCAAAACTGTACGCGGCGCCAACCGTCTCGCCATCGAGGCCTTGCCACTATTGCCCACTGCGCCGGTCATGGCGCGCTTGGAAACAACCGGTTTTACCCAGAGTAAAGGGCGCGGCGTAATCTGGACTTGGCCCGTCTGGACTGTCCCGGTACGACTGGACGTGGTGCGTTCCCTGATGACTCTGCCGGAATTGCAGCAGGATGAACCCGATAGGCGAAGGTTGGCGGCTATGGGTATCGCGGAGGTTTATCGCTGTCAGCGCATCACTCAGGGCAAGTATCGAAATTTCACCCCTGCCCAACCCGCCTGACCCATGCCCTCAAAGCATCCCCATCACCCGCCTGAAGCTCTTCTCCACCACCGCCATCTCCTCGACGGTGAGGGCGCTCAGTGGACCTTAGCCGAAGCGGTCGCGGTCCAGCGCCCGGGGTTGGTCGGTGATGTCAAGGGCGTTGAGAAAGCGGATGGCGTAATGCTCCAGCGGATCGACCACCACATATTCCTTCAGATCAACCACCACATATTCCTTCACGCCGGCGCGTTCGTAGAGGGTTTTCTTTTCGCGCAAGTCCTTGGCGGAGGTGTGTGGGGAGAGAATTTCCACCATCACGGCGGGCGCGCCTTCTATGTGGCCGAGGGTGATCTTGGCGGGGTCGCAGACCACGAGGATGCCGGGCTGGACCACGTTCCGGTCGGTGAGCTTGACGTCGGTGGCGGCGATGAAGGGTTTGCAAGGCTTGCCGGAACAGGCTTGGCTGAATTTCACGAGCACGTTGACCGCGACCGTCTGATGCTTGGTGGACGGCGCGGGGGGCATGGCATACGCGATGCCGTCAATGATCTCCCAGCGTTCCTCGTCGGGCCAGGTCTGGTAGTCCTGCCATGTAAAACGGTATTCAGGTTTGCGAAGGGCGGGGGCGCTCATCGGCATCTTCCTGTTATTGATGCTTGGGCTGCTGGATTGATACATGACTCCCCGTTACGTTCGAGTTGTGGCCCGCCTTCCTTCCCAACCCTCTCCCGCCTGCAGAGGAGGGAGAGTTCGGCGGCGCTCAGGCGACAGACAGGTTGACCATGCCCGACCAGCGCGAACTCCCCCTCGCTTTTCCGGAAGTGGCGCCTGAGGCGCCGCTGATTCCGGTGCGCATGGTCAACGAGTACGTCTATTGCCCACGCCTGGCCTATCTGATGTGGGTGCAGGCGGAGTGGGCGGATTCGGCGGACACGGTGGAGGGGCGCGTCAAACACAAAGGAGTGGACGCGGGTTCCGGCAAGCTGCCGGAAGCGCCGGAGGAGGGGGAGCGCGTCCATGCCCGTTCGGTGTCGTTGTCTTCCCTCAAGCTGGGCATTACCGCCAAGCTGGATCTGGTGGAGGGGGAGGGCACCTACGTCTCGCCGGTGGATTACAAGCGCGGCAAGCGGCCCCACGTGGACAAGGGCGCCTACGATCCGGAGCGGGTACAGCTTTGCGCCCAGGGCCTGTTGCTGCGTGAACACGGTTTCGAATGCGATTCCGGCGTGCTGTATTTCGTCGAGTCGCGGGAACGGGTGCGGGTGATGTTCGACGAGATTCTCATCGACCAGACCCTGGCCAGCATCCACGGCCTGCGCGGGGTGGCCTACGCCGGGCACATTCCGCCGCCCCTGGAGGACAGCCCCAAGTGTCCGCGCTGTTCCCTGGTGGGCATCTGCCTGCCGGACGAGGTGCGCTTCCTCAACGCGGCGCCGGTCACGCCCCGGCCGCTCTTCGCCAAGGAGGAATACGCCGCGCCGCTCTACGTGCAGTCGCCCAGGGCCTGGCTGCCGCGCAACCCCGGCGACTACGCCAGTTTTCGCACTCATACCCTGGACGCCCTGAGCCAGCGTGGTGCGGGCGCGAAGGAGGTGAAATCCGTACGCGCCACCCTGCCGGAAGATTGGCTGGATGCCATATCCCTCGATACCGGCGAGTTGCAGGCTGCCGGCTGGAGCGCCCCGCCCGCTGCCAGGCAGATGTATTACCGCCGGTCCAAGGACGCATTGCGCTTCATGGCCGCCAGGCCCGCGCAAGCCGGGCAGTACCCACGAAGACGTATCACTACCGCACGCTACGCCCTCTACGCCAAACCTTTGCCCCGCTTTACCGACGCGGTGTGGGTCGGCGAGACACTGCGCATAGCGTTGATGGGCTGTGCCCGGCGGTTGTTCGGCGATGAGATCCCGGCCAGCCTGTCCGGGCATGATTTGCCAGACGGAAACCGACATGGTCACGCTTTCTTCCTCCCTGAAATGAACCAGGATGATCGTGTTGACCACTTGATCGTCCACGCGCCAGATGGGTTCGATGCTCAAGCCCAAGCAGCTTTGGTGGAACTCAAGACGATCTATACCAGAGAGAGGTTGGAATGGCGCTTGATGTTGGAAGGGCTGGGAGAGCTTGATTCATTTCCCGCATCCCAGTCGTTGAGTCAATCGACGATCTGGCTATCAGCTTCGCCTTATCTGCATCCCTGGCATAGCAAGAAGGGGTTTGGTGTACCCGAGCAAATCGCCCGTGAGTGCCGATTGCGTGGGTTGCCTGTGCCAGCAGTTGTTGAACTCATGCCGGATGCAAAGCCTCGCGCCCTGGATTTTCGTCGCTTCCGATCCAAGCGCGGCTTACGTCAGCCCGACAGGCAGGGGTGCTTCCTCAGGCTGACCTTTGACACTCCGGTTCGTGGCCCAATGGCGCTGGGCTTTGGTTGCCATTTTGGCCTGGGGCTGTTTAACCCCGCCTGACCCATGCTACCCCACCCGCATCCCCATCTTCTCCGCCGCCTCGAGCAGCCTTTCGTCGAATGCCACGAAGCGGAAATCCACGCCGGGCAAGGCCTGCCACACGGTTTCCGCGGCCGCCAGGTGGACGCTGTCGTAGCCGCGCAGGCCGTGTTGCTGGGCCAGGTCGCCGGCGCGGCGGATGAGTCCCTCTGTGACATTCACAACCTGGGTCGAGGACCAGTCGGCCTCCATGCTCAGGATTTGCTTGGCGAGTCCTTCGCGGGTCAGGCGCTTTTCCCGGACCGCTTTCGCCAGGGTGGCGCGCAATTCGGCATAGCCGATGAGATGGCAGCAAATCGCACTGGCTTGCGCTCTCATATTCCTGACTTGGTCGGCCCCGGGTTCGGCCACGTAGAGCTTCACGTAGGCCGAGGTATCGAGGTAAACGATCATTCCCGGTCTTCCAGCACCATGTCGGACAGCGTCTTCTGGCCGGACTTCCAGGGAATGGGCCGGTCTGCCCCCTGTACCTTTTTGCCGTCTCCCGGCCGGATCCACGGCAGAGTTTGCAAACGGGCGAGGGCTTCCGCCTCGATTTCTTCCGGGGTCTTGGGCGCGGCCACCGGGGTCGTCAGACGCGCGACCGGTTTGCCGTGGGAAGTGACCACGACCTCCTGTCCGGCGGCGACTTGGCGCAGGTATTCGGAGAGATGGGCTTTGAGTTCGCGTACTGAGGCTTCCATGGGGGTGTTCCGTGAATCTGGGGCGGTGAGTCAAATTGTAGTCCCAATGTCCTGGGTGTGGACACAATCGGGAATCGCGGGTGGCGCCCAATGCCGGTAGCGTCAGCCCTGATCTTTCCCCCGTTCGCTTCCAACAGGTGATGAGCACAAAGGCCCATCCCGGTTGGGGGTTGCCTCTGGCATAACACGCCCACTGACCATGCCCGACCAGCGGGAACTGCCCCTCGCCTTCCCGGACGTCTCCCCCGAGGCGCCGCTGATTCCGGTGCGCATGGTCAACGAGTACGTCTATTGCCCACGCCTGGCCTATCTGATGTGGGTGCAGGCGGAGTGGGCGGATTCGGCGGACACGGTGGAGGGGCGCGTCAAACACAAAGGAGTGGACGCGGGTTCCGGCAAGCTGCCGGAAGCGCCGGAGGAGGGGGAGCGCGTCCATGCCCGTTCGGTGTCGTTGTCTTCCCTCAAGCTGGGCATTACCGCCAAGCTGGATCTGGTGGAGGGGGAGGGCACCTACGTCTCGCCGGTGGATTACAAGCGCGGCAAGCGGCCCCACGTGGACAAGGGCGCCTACGATCCGGAGCGGGTACAGCTTTGCGCCCAGGGCCTGTTGCTGCGTGAACACGGTTTCGAATGCGATTCCGGCGTGCTGTATTTCGTCGAGTCGCGGGAACGGGTGCGGGTGATGTTCGACGAGATTCTCATCGACCAGACCCTGGCCAGCATCCACGGCCTGCGCGGGGTGGCCTACGCCGGGCACATTCCGCCGCCCCTGGAGGACAGCCCCAAGTGTCCGCGCTGTTCCCTGGTGGGCATCTGCCTGCCGGACGAGGTGCGCTTCCTCAACGCGGCGCCGGTCACGCCCCGGCCGCTCTTCGCCAAGGAGGAATACGCCGCGCCGCTCTACGTGCAGTCGCCCCGGGCCTGGCTGCGCAAGGACGAGGAGCGCATCGTCGTCGAGGTGGAGAAGCAGAAGGTGGGCGACGCACGGCTGCGGGAGGTATCTCAGGTGGTGCTGTTCGGTTCCTCGGGCCTCTCCACACCGCTGCTGCACGAGCTCATGCGGCGCGAGATTCCCGTCTCGTACCACACCTACGGTGGCTGGTTCGTCGGCCACACCGTGGGGCTGGGCCACCGCAACGTGGAAACCCGCATCCATCAATACCGCGCCAGCTTCGACGAGCATGTCTGCCTGCGTCTGGCGCAAGGTTGGGTGGCGGCCAAGATCGCCAATTGCCGGACGCTGATGCGGCGCAATTGGCGCGGCGAATATGAGGGCGACGAGGAGCCATTCGAGCAGGCGGCTCCCGGGGGAGAGGGCAATGCCGCCTCCGCCGCCGGCAAGGAACGCACCCCGCCATCGGCCCCCGAAGACCTTCTAAGGTCGCTTAAGGAGGACGCCGAGCACGCCGGCCGCGCCCACGCCCTGGAAGAGCTGCTGGGCATCGAAGGCATTGCCGCCCGGCGTTACTTCCAGCACTTCGCCAACCTCATCAAGCGGGACGACGATCCCACGCTCAGCTTCGATTTCATGGGCCGCAACCGCCGCCCGCCGCGCGACCCGGTCAACGCGCTGCTCTCTTTCGCCTACGCCATGCTCACGCGGGAATGGCACATTGCCTTGTCCTCGGTGGGCCTGGATGCCTATCGCGGTTTCTTCCACCAGCCCCGTTTCGGCCGCCCCGCCCTCGCTCTGGACATGATGGAGCCTTTCCGCCCACTGGTGGCCGATTCCACCGTGCTCATGGCCATCAACAACGGCGAGGTGCGCGGCACCGATTTCATCCGCGCCGCCGGCGCCTGCGCGCTCTCGGACAGTGGCCGCAAGCGCTTCATCGCCGCCTTCGAGCGCCGCCTGGGGCAGGAAGTGACACATCCCCTGTTCGGCTACCGGCTTTCCTACCGTCGCCTGTTTGAAGTCCAAGGCCGTTTGCTGGCGCGACACCTGGCGGGAGAGATTCCCGACTATCCCAACTTCGTGACGAGGTAGGTATGGAACACCTCTACGTCATTACCTACGACATCGCCGACGACAAGCGTTGGCGGCGCGTGTTCAAAATCATGAACGGCTACGGCGAGTGGCTTCAGCTCTCGGTGTTCCAATGCCGGCTGGACAGGATGCGCGCGATCCAGCTCCAAGCAGAGTTGAAGGAGGTGATTCATCACCAGGAAGACCATGTCCTGATTCTCGATCTGGGTAGCGTGGATGGCGTGACCCCTCATGTCACCAGCCTGGGCAAGCGTTTCGAGGCCGTGAAACGCGAGGCCCTGATTTTTTAGCCGCGCCGGCGCGAGCGCTGGAGTGGCATTTCGGACCCCGGAAACCTCTCGCGAGAAAAATGTTCTTTAAAAACATGTTGATGTCGTTTTTGTCTGGATCGCCACCAGGATACGGCCAGACCCTGCCGCATCCGTGGCTTGCACCGCTCGCGAAGTCGGCCGTACTTCCGCGCCACAGGCTAAACGGCAAGAATGCTGTCTTTCCGGGGCGAGAGCCCCGGCCTCATTGAAGCGATGACTACCGCCCCGTGTATGGCCGGCGGTTCATTGTCTTTCCGGGGCGAGAGCCCCGGCCTCATTGAAGCATCCTGGCGCTGGGAGAGGGGGACATCACCGTTACCACGTCTTTCCGGGGCGAGAGCCCCGGCCTCATTGAAGCCCGACCAACTCACGGATATTCGAATCCAGGAGCTTCGGGTCTTTCCGGGGCGAGAGCCCCGGCCTCATTGAAGCAAATGCGGCGACATGGGGCGGGACCTTGCTCGAGGTCGTCTTTCCGGGGCGAGAGCCCCGGCCTCATTGAAGCGCGGCCTTGTCGGGCGTGCCGTCCTGGGTGGCCAGGCGTCTTTCCGGGGCGAGAGCCCCGGCCTCATTGAAGCTCTGCATCCTGGATAGATGTTGGTACGTCGTCTAATGCGTCTTTCCGGGGCGAGAGCCCCGGCCTCATTGAAGCTAGGAGGAAACGTATTCAGCGGTTCCCATGCCGGGCGGTCTTTCCGGGGCGAGAGCCCCGGCCTCATTGAAGCAGGGCCATGTCGGCGGCTTCCTCGGCCAGCAGGCAGGGTCTTTCCGGGGCGAGAGCCCCGGCCTCATTGAAGCAAGTTACATCCAACATTCTGTACCAACTAGTTTACAGGTCTTTCCGGGGCGAGAGCCCCGGCCTCATTGAAGCGCGAATGATCTGGTCTTGCCTGACCCACGCCCACCGGTCTTTCCGGGGCGAGAGCCCCGGCCTCATTGAAGCCAGGCCGACAACATCCACTGTGACGGCGGTTCCGTTCGTCTTTCCGGGGCGAGAGCCCCGGCCTCATTGAAGCGAGCAGATGGATGATGTGGCCACCGTCGCCGATGTGGTCTTTCCGGGGCGAGAGCCCCGGCCTCATTGAAGCCAGCGATCTTGGCGGTCAGGTCACGCGGCCATTCTTCGTCTTTCCGGGGCGAGAGCCCCGGCCTCATTGAAGCAACCTGAAAGGCGCCGGTAAATGAGAAAAGAAGATAAGTCTTTCCGGGGCGAGAGCCCCGGCCTCATTGAAGCCAGCAGAATTTGCGGTTCCAGACTGAAAGGCCGGCCGTCTTTCCGGGGCGAGAGCCCCGGCCTCATTGAAGCTTCTCCAGCTTGAACAAGGGAAGGGTGACGTTGCGGAGTCTTTCCGGGGCGAGAGCCCCGGCCTCATTGAAGCACGGAAAAGCACGGTAGCGTCAGGTGTCGTATGTCCGGTCTTTCCGGGGCGAGAGCCCCGGCCTCATTGAAGCGAAAGCGAACAGGGGGTCCGCCGCGCAGGTCCGGGGTCTTTCCGGGGCGAGAGCCCCGGCCTCATTGAAGCGCCGGCATCATCGATCCATTCTCGCCGCCTCCGCCTAGTCTTTCCGGGGCGAGAGCCCCGGCCTCATTGAAGCATGAGACCAAACACCCGGAGTTGCGCGAGGTGATGTCTTTCCGGGGCGAGAGCCCCGGCCTCATTGAAGCGGAAAGCGTCTCGTAAGGTCCGCTTTCCAAATCGCGGTCTTTCCGGGGCGAGAGCCCCGGCCTCATTGAAGCATGGTCCAGGGCACGGTCAGGATCGCCCGCTTGCGCGTCTTTCCGGGGCGAGAGCCCCGGCCTCATTGAAGCTGGGTGGATACCGACGCCAAGACCATCACCCTGCCTGGTCTTTCCGGGGCGAGAGCCCCGGCCTCATTGAAGCGTAGGTCTGGGCCAGCTCCGCTTCCAGGTTGTCGAGTCTTTCCGGGGCGAGAGCCCCGGCCTCATTGAAGCGAGGCCAACCGCTCCGAGGAGGTGAGTCATGCCGATCGTCTTTCCGGGGCGAGAGCCCCGGCCTCATTGAAGCATGATGCCGCCCATGATTTCAATATCGCCAATGCCGTCTTTCCGGGGCGAGAGCCCCGGCCTCATTGAAGCGAATCATTGCAGTTGGCGGCCTGAATTGCGTCCCCAGGTCTTTCCGGGGCGAGAGCCCCGGCCTCATTGAAGCTGGCATAGGCCAACCACATGGCGCGCTCGTTTTCGGACGTCTTTCCGGGGCGAGAGCCCCGGCCTCATTGAAGCGTCGTCGAGGGCGCCCGCACCGCCGAGCGCCAGCGCGTCTTTCCGGGGCGAGAGCCCCGGCCTCATTGAAGCGTTATCGGGGCGTCGCCCGCTTCCATCGAACATGGGGTCTTTCCGGGGCGAGAGCCCCGGCCTCATTGAAGCGGCATGGGACTACGTGGAGACCATTGAGCAGACCATCATGTCTTTCCGGGGCGAGAGCCCCGGCCTCATTGAAGCAAGGCGATACCCCAGCGGAATTTCTGAAGGCGATGCCGTCTTTCCGGGGCGAGAGCCCCGGCCTCATTGAAGCACGTCATAACCCTGCAATTGGGTCAGATCGGGAGCGGGTCTTTCCGGGGCGAGAGCCCCGGCCTCATTGAAGCCGTAAGTTTTATTTTCTTACCCAGCAACTGTTCTTGTCTTTCCGGGGCGAGAGCCCCGGCCTCATTGAAGCGAGGCGCCTGAACCAGCGTGCACCTAACTTGAGTTCGGTCTTTCCGGGGCGAGAGCCCCGGCCTCATTGAAGCACCTGGGCGAACGGCAGCGAGTGGCGCGTCATGGGCGTCTTTCCGGGGCGAGAGCCCCGGCCTCATTGAAGCCACCAGGTCCGAGAGTGTGATGTTTGCCGGCACCAAGTCTTTCCGGGGCGAGAGCCCCGGCCTCATTGAAGCTCGCTGGTTCCTTGACACTCTGGACGCCCCCTTCACGGGTCTTTCCGGGGCGAGAGCCCCGGCCTCATTGAAGCCGGATCAGGGCCAACAGGCGCGCGCGCAGGTCGTCGTCTTTCCGGGGCGAGAGCCCCGGCCTCATTGAAGCAGCGCGACGACTCCGGCCAAGGCGTCAGCCTCGGTGGTCTTTCCGGGGCGAGAGCCCGGCCTCATTGAAGCTCGAACACGTCGGCCAGGCTGGCGCAGATCACCCGATGTCTTTCCGGGCGAGACCCCCCAGTTTCCTGGGTTACACAATCTCGACCGAATTTGAAAGCAAATTCCGGAGTGCGCCGGCGTTTCTCATGGCTTAACGTTGGGTCGTCGGTTGCGCGCGGCGCGCATGGAGGGCAAGGATATGGCGGGCATGAATGAAGCGAGTGGTGTGGCGGCATCGGGCGATCCGCGCTGGGCTGCGGTGGCGGCTCGCGATCCCGCTGCCGATGGGAAGTTCGTCTATGCGGTGAGGACGACGGGGGTGGTTTGCCGGCCGACCTGTCCTTCTCGGCTGGCCAGTCCTGAGAACGTGGTGTTCTTCGCGACGCTGGCCGAGGCGGTTGCCGCCGGCTTTCGGCCCTGCAAGCGCTGCAAGCCGGGTCAGGATTCCCTGGCAGCGCGGCATGGAGCCATGGTGGGCGGGCTGTGCCGGTTCATCGAACAGGCGGAGGCGATGCCGACCTTGGCGGTGCTGGCCGCCCGTTCCGGCATGAGCGCCTATCACCTGCACCGGGTGTTCAAAGCGGTTACCGGGCTGACGCCGAAGGCCTATGCCATGGCGCATCGGGCCGGGCGGGTGCGCGCGGAACTGGCGCGGGGCGGGCCGGTGACCGAGGCGTTCCATGCGGCGGGCTATGCCTCCAGCAGCCGCTTTTACGGGGAATCCGACCGGGCGCTGGGCATGACGCCCTCCCGCTATCGCGCGGGGGGCGCCGGCATGGCGATCCGTTTCGCCGTCGCTGCGTGTTCCCTCGGCGCCATCCTGGTGGCGCAAAGCGAGCGCGGCATCTGCGCGATTCTGCTGGGGGACGATGCGGATGCCTTGCTGCGCGAGCTTCAGGACCGCTTTCCCGCCGCCGGGCTGATCGGCGGCGACGCGGCGTTCGAACGGCTGGTCGCGCAAGTGGTGGGGTTCGTCGAGGCGCCGCGCCTGGGGCTCGATCTGCCCCTGGACGTGCGCGGCACCGCGTTCCAGCAACGGGTCTGGCTTGCCCTGCGGGAGATTCCGGCGGGCGAGCGGGTGAGCTACACGGAGCTAGCCCGGCGCATCGGCGCGCCCAAGGCCGCGCGGGCGGTGGCGCGGGCGTGCGCGGCGAACGGATTGGCGGTGGCGATTCCCTGCCATCGCGTGGTGCGCAACGACGGCGAGCTGTCCGGCTATCGCTGGGGCGTGGAACGCAAGCGCGCGCTGCTGGAGCGGGAATCCTCCGAATGAACGGAGGCGGGGGCGCGGAACCGCATGCCCGGTCATGCGAGCTGCCGTTGCCGGCGGATTTCCGCGTAGAGGATGTGCTCGCCTTCCATCGGCGCGATGCGCTGCGGGTGGCCGAGCGCGTCGATGGGACGACGCAGCGCAAAGGCCTGGTGTGGGCGGGGCTGCCCGCCTGTCTGACCATCTGTTTCACAGCCGGGTGGGCGCGGGCTGGCCTGGATATCGATGGCTCGCCGCGTTCGGCGCCGGCGGAATCGCTGGAATCCCTGGCGCGGCGCATGCTGGGGCTGGACCAGCCGGTCGCGGCCTTCGCGGCGGCCTTCGCCGCCCATCCCTTGCTCGGTCCGCTCATCGCGCGGCGTCCCGGCTTGCGCGTTCCCCTGACGGCGACGCCGTTCGAGGCATTGACCTGGGCCATCACCGGGCAGCAGATCAGCGTGCATGCCGCGGTCGCGGTGCGCGGGCGTCTCATCCGGAGCGCCGGCATCGCGCACTCGTCCGGTTTGCTGTGTTATCCGGATGAATTGCGCATCGCCGCCATGAGCGAGCCGGCGCTGCGGCTGGCGGGACTTTCCGGGAGCAAGGCGCGGAGTTTGCTGGCGCTGAGCCGGTCCTTCCTGGCGCAGCCCTTGCCGATGGCAGTCTGGCGCGGAGGCCTCGACGCCAGCCTGGTCGAGGCGATCCGCGCCCGGCTGCTCGCGCTTCCCGGCGTCGGCCCTTGGACCGTCGATTACGCCTTGCTGCGCGGATTCGGCTGGCTGGACGGGTCGCTGCATGGGGACGCCGCGGTGCGCCGCACGCTGCGAACCCTGCTGGGTGGCGCGGAAAAGATCGACGCGGCGCGGACCCGGGATTGGCTGGCCGGGTTTTCTCCCTGGCGCGCGTTGGTGGCCGCCCATCTCTGGGCTTGGGGAAACGCGACGGAGGACGCAACCGACGACGCAACGGATAACGCAACCGACGACGCAACTGAAAACCAGCCGGAGTAATGCGAAGCCGCATCCCCTGCGGGTTCTAGCGTGTTACCATCCGCCGCGTCCGGCGCCGGGGTTACCCGGAAATGAAAAAAGCCGGCTGAAAAGCCGGCTTTTTGTTTTGACTTGGTGCCCAGGAGAGGACTCGAACCTCCACGCCCTTGCGAGCGCTAGGACCTGAACCTAGTGCGTCTACCAATTCCGCCACCTGGGCCAAGAAGGCGCGCATCTTAACGATCTCCACGAATTCATGTCAACGAAAAAAACATCCAGTAAAACCCCATCCCCCGCGACTGCAACCGTATCTGCGAGCCAACAAGCCGCCGCGCAGCCCGCCAAGAAGAAACCCCATCGCGGCCAGAAGGCCCTGCGCTGGCAAGACCCCCACCTGGAACGCGAACGCGCCAAATACGGCCAGGCGATGCCGAGCCGGGAGTTCGTCCTGCAATTGCTGGAGGAGGCGGGCGAACCGGTGGAGCCGGACGATCTGGCCTTCCGCCTGGATATCGAGCCGGATGAATCCGAGGCGTTCACCGCGCGCCTGCGCGCCATGCAGCGCGATGGGCAGTTGCTGTTCAACCGACGCGGCGCCCTGTGCCTGCCCGGGAAGATCGAGGTCAAGGCCGGACGGGTCGAGGGCCACAAGGATGGTTTCGGCTTCTTCGTGCCGGACGACAATTCCGGCGACATCGCCCTGCCCGAGAAGGAAATGCGCGGCGTGCTGCACGGCGACCGGGTCATGGTGCGCGAGCACGGCGTCGACCGGCGCGGCCGCAAGGAAGGCAAGGTCGTCGAAATCCTGGAACACGCGAACACCACGCTGGTGGGCCGCCTGTACCGGGAGCGGGGCTACCAGTGGGTGGTGGCGGAGAACAAGAAGATCAGCCAGGACATCCTGATTCCCGACCATCAGGACATGGGCGCCAGTTCCGGCAACGTGGTGATGACGGAGATCGTCGAGCAGCCCACGCGCCATGCGCCGCCGGTGGGCAAGGTGATCCAGATCCTGGGCAACTACGCCGATCCGGGCATGGAGATCGAGATCGCCTTGCGCAAGCACGACCTGCCCCACGTGTTTTCCGACGAGGTGCTGGCCCAGGCGAAGAAGCTGCCCAAGGGCGTGACCAAGAAGGATCTGGGCGACGAGGACGGCATCCCGCGCGAGGACATCCGCGATCTGCCCCTGGTGACCATCGACGGCGAGGACGCGCGCGACTTCGACGACGCGGTCTATTGCAAGCCGGAAGGGCGCGGCTTCCGCCTCTGGGTGGCCATCGCCGACGTGTCCCATTACGTGCGGCCGGGCTTCCCCCTGGACAAGGAAGGCTACGAGCGGGGCAACTCGGTGTATTTCCCGCGCCGGGTCATCCCCATGCTGCCGGAGGAATTGTCCAACGGCTTGTGCTCCCTGAACCCGGAAGTGGACCGGCTGTGCATGGTGTGCGAAATGGAGATTTCCAGTTTCGGCAACATCAAGAAGCACCGCTTCTATCCCGGCGTCATGCATTCCAAGGCGCGCCTTACCTACAACCAGGTGTGGGACTGGCTGTCCGCCGGCGAGGCGCCCCAGGACAAGGCCTGGGTGCTGCCCCACCTGCAAAACCTGAACAAGCTGTTCAAGGTGTTGCTGAAGGCGCGCGGCAAGCGTGGCGCCATCGATTTCGAGACCCTGGAAACCAAGATGCTGTTCGACGAGCACGACAAGATCGAGCGCATCGTGCCGTCCTCCCGCAACGACGCCCACCGCATCATCGAGGAATGCATGCTGGCGGCCAACGTGTGCGCCTCCGAGTTCCTCGCCAAGCGCAAACACGCGGCCCTGTACCGGGTGCACGAGGGGCCGACGCCGGACAAGCTGAAGGCCCTGCAGGAGTTCCTCGCCGAGTTCGGCTTCTTCCTCACCGGCGGCGACGATCCCCACGCGAAGGACTACGCCGAGCTGTTGGCCAAGATCAAGGGTCGCCCGGACGAGCAGTTGTTGCAGACCGTGCTGCTGCGCTCCCTGCGCCAGGCCGTGTACAGCCCGGAAAACGCCGGCCACTTCGGCCTCGCCTACGAGGCCTATACCCACTTCACCTCGCCCATCCGGCGTTATCCGGACCTGCTGGTGCACCGCGCCATCAAGGCCTGCCTGCGCAACGAGACCTACGCGCCGGGCGACTGGGCGGCCATCGGCATGCATTGCTCCATGACCGAGCGGCGCGCCGACGACGCGACCCGGGACGTGGTGTCCTGGCTCAAGTGCTTCTACATGCAGGACAAGCTCAACGAGGAGTTCGACGGCGTCATTTCCGCCGTGGTCAGCTTCGGCGTGTTCGTGGCCCTGAACGACGTGTTCGTCGAAGGCCTGGTGCACGTCACCGAGCTGGGCCAGGACTACTACCATTTCGACGCCGCGCGCCACCAGATGATGGGCGAGCGCACCGGCAAGCGCTTCCGTCTGGGCGACAAGGTGCGCATCCGGGTGGTGAGCGTGGACATCGAAACCTCGCGCATCGACTTCGCCCTGGTGGACGAAAACGCGCCAGCCGCGAAACCGGCCCAGGGCGCACGCGGCCACGCCGAAGGCAAGCGCGCGGGTGGCGGGAGCAAGGGCGGCAAGGGCAAACGTTCATGAGCCAGCGCATGCTCATCCACGGCTTCCATGCCATCACCGCGCGCCTGCGCCACCATCCGGAAAGCATCCAGGTCATCTATCTGGACCAGGCGCGGCGCGACCGGCGCGCGAAGGATCTGGTCAAGACCGCCGAGGACAAGGGCGTGCGCGTGGTGCTCGCGGACGGCGCCCGGGTCGAGGAAATGGCTCGGGGCAAATCCCAGGGCGTGGTGGCCTCCGCCGACCCCATCCAGCTCGCGAAGGATCTGGACACCGTCTTGGAGGATCTCACCGAACCGGCCCTGCTGCTGGTGCTGGACGGCGTCACCGATCCGCATAATCTGGGCGCCTGCCTGCGCAGCGCCGACGCCTTCGGCGCGCACGCGGTCATCGCCCCCAAGGACCGCTCCGCCGGCCTCTCCGCCGTGGCCATGAAGGCCGCCAGCGGCGCGGCGGAATCCGTGCCCTACCTCACCGTCACCAACCTGGCCCGCACCCTGCGCGAGCTGAAGGAGCGCGACATCCTCATCGTCGGCACCGACGACGAGGCCACCGGCACGGTGATGGACGCGGATTTCAGCGCCGCCGCCGCCCTGGTCATGGGCGCGGAGGGCGCCGGCATGCGCCGCCTGACCCGGGAGCACTGCGACGTGCTGGTGCGCATCCCCATGTTCGGCCAGGTGGAAAGCCTCAACGTCTCCGTGTCCGCCGGCGTGTGCCTCTACGAGGCGCGGCGCCAGCGCGGCGTGGCGGGGTAGTCGTGGCCGCGATCCCCCAGGCGCGTGCCTTGGCGTTCCCCCCTTTGGAACAGGGAGGACAGGGGGGTTATCCAGGCATGCCGAGGTGCGAACCGCATGGGAATCCCCCCCAGCCCCCCTTTTCCAAAGGGGGGAGCAGCAGTCCATCATGTCGGCCACATTGCTATGTCAGTCTCATCGCTATGAATGAACGAATCAAAGAAGTCTGGCCCGTCCACAACCGCTTCGAACTGATGCAGCGTGACGGGGTGTCGTGGCGATGATTCCGCGCGCGCTTGTCCAGGTGTTCCCCCCTTTGGAAAAGGGGGGACAGGGGGGATTTAACCAGGCATGCCAGAGCGCGAACCGCGTCAGAATCCCCCCCAGCCCCCCTTTTCCAAAGGGGGGAGCAGCAGTCCCTCATGTCGGCCACATTGCTATGTCAGCCTCATCGCTATGAATAAACGAATCAAAGCAGTCTGGCCCGTCCACAACCGCTCCGAACTGATGCAGCGTGGCGGGGTGTCGTGGCGATGATTCCGCGCGCGCTTGCCCAGGCGTTCCCCCCTTTGGAACAGGGGGGACAGGGGGGATTTAACCAGGCATGCCAGAGCGCGAACCCCATCGGAATTCTCCCCAGCCCTCCTGTTGTACCAGGGGGAGCAAACCGCCCTTATGTCAGCCTCTATGCCCATGGATAAACAAATCAACGATGCCTGGTCCGTCCTCAACCGCTCCGAACTGATCGTCGGCGCCACCGAGGTCGAGCTGGCCCTGGACCGCCTGGCGAGCCAGATCACCGATGCCCTTGCCGACCGCTTTCCCATCGCCTTGTGCGTCATGGGCGGCGCCGTGGTGTTCGCCGGCAAGCTGTTGCCGCGCCTGGGCTTTCCGCTGGAGTTCGACTACCTGCACGCGACCCGCTACCGGGACGGCACCCGGGGCGGCGAGATCGAGTGGGCCAAGCTGCCGCGCAAGGATCTCGCCGGCCGTGCCGTGCTGTTGCTGGACGACATCCTCGACGAGGGCCATACCCTGGCCGCCGCGCGCCAGCGCATGCTGGAACTGGGCGCGGCGGAGGTGAGCATCGCGGTGCTGGCGGACAAGGACATCGGCGTGGCCAAGCCCGTCGCCGCGGATTTCGTCGGCCTCAGCCTGCCCAACCGCTATGTGCTGGGCATGGGCATGGACGCCTTCGGTCTGTGGCGCAACCTGCCGGGCATATACGCGCTAAAGGAAGAAGAATGTTAGGCATCATTGGCGGCACCGGTCTCACCAAGCTACCCGGCCTGTCCATCAACCATCGCCAGGTCATCCGCACACCCTACGGCGAGCCTTCCGGCCCCCTGACCTTCGGCGAACTGGACGGCCATCCGGTGGTGTTCCTGGCGCGCCACGGCTACGGCCACACCATCCCGCCCCATCTGGTGAACTACCGGGCCAACATCTGGGCGTTGCACGCGGAGAAGGTGACCCATGTGGTGTCCGTGGCCACCGTCGGCGGCATCCAGGCCGAGCTGACGCCGGGCCGCTTCTGCGTGCCGGACCAGATCATCGACTACACCCACGGCCGCGAGACCACCTTCGCCCAGTACAACGGCAAGCAGGTGGCCCATGTGGATTTCACCTGGCCCTATTGCGCGGACATGCGCGAACGCTGCATGCAGGCCCTGGCCCAGGCGGGCGAGGACTTTCTGAACGCCGGCGTCTACGCCGCCGTGCAGGGGCCGCGCCTGGAAACCCGCGCGGAGATCGAGCGCCTGGCCCGGGACGGCGCCGGCATGGTGGGCATGACCGGCATGCCGGAGGCCTATCTGGCGCGGGAAATCGGCCTCTGCTACGCCGCCGTCGCCGTCTCGGTGAACTGGGCGGCGGGCCGCAACGACAGCGCGGAAGGCATTTCGCCGGAAGTGATCGAGGCGACCCTGAACCAGGTCATGGAACGCATGCGGACGGTGCTGAGGAATCTCGCCTGCATGGAGTACGGCGCCGCGCCGCCCGTCACCGGCGTGGTCAAGGCGACCTGAAATATCCCCGAATCCTGGCGCAGCGATTCCCCGCTTCGCAAAGGGGGCGAGGGGGTTTCAACGATGCCGGCGCTCACGCGCCGCGACGGTGGCCAGCGCCGGAAAATCCCCCTCGTTCCCCCTTTGAAACGGGGGAGGCCAACACTTACTTGACCCGGTTGCGGTACTCGCCGGTGGCGGTGTCGATTTCGATCTTGTCGCCGATTTCCACGAAAGCCGGCACCTGGATGGTGTGGTTGGTGGGCTTGATGCGGGCGGGCTTCATGACCTTGCCGGAGGTGTCGCCCTTGACGGCGGGTTCGGTGTATTCCACTTCGCGCACCACGGAGTTGGGCATGTTCACGGAGATGGCCTTGCCCTCGTAGAACACCACTTCCAGGGGCATGCCGTCGTCCAGGTAGGGCAGGGCGTCGGCCATGTTGTCGGCTTCGATCTCGTACTGGTTGTACTCGGCGTCCATGAACACGTACATGGGGTCGGCGAAGTAGGAATAGGTGCAGTCCTTGCGGTCCAGGTTCACCGTCTCGAACTTCTCGTCGGCCTTGTACACCGTCTCGGTGCCGCTGCCGGTGAGCAGGTTCTTGAGTTTCATCTTGACCACGGAGGAGTTGCGACCGGACTTGGAGAATTCGGCTTTCTGCACCACCAGCGGGTCGTTGCCGACCATGATCACGTTGCCGGCGCGGAGTTCTTGAGCGGTTTTCATCGGGTGTTCCTGGAAGGGGATTTGAAAAGCCCGCTATTCTAGCTTTTTTTTGCAAAAAATCAGCAGGTTGGACGCAAGATCGGTTTGCCCCGCGAGGTGTTCGCACCACACTTCCGCGTGCCGGCCCAAGTCGGGCAAGGCCTCGCGCAGGGCGGGCCAGAGCGCGCCGAAGCCGCTTTCCCGGTTCCAGGCGCGCCAGGTTTTCCGCGTCAGGCGGGCCAGCTCCGGCGCCATGTCCGCGCAGTAGAGGTCGAGAAAGGCCTCCAGTTTGGCGAAATGGGCGTCCTCGTCCTGACGATAGGCCTGCCAGACCAGGGGGCGCGCCGCGAACTGGGCGCGCGCGAAGGAATCCTCGCCACGCACGAAGTTGAGGTCGCAGGCCCAGAGCAGGCGGTCGTAGTCGTCCTGGCTCAGCATGGGCAGCACGTGCAGGGTCAGGGCGCCCCGGGCCAGCGTCGCGCCGGGCCGCGGCAGTTCCGGCAGGCCGAAGCACGCGGCGATCTCCGGCAGGGCCTTGCCCTCGGGCACCAGGGCGCGCACCGCTCCGGCATCCGCCGCCCAGGCGTCCAGCAGGTCGGATTGGGTAGCGTTCCCGTAGCTGAACAGGGACACACGCAGTTCGTCCGGCGTTTCCGCGGGCAGGCCCAGTCCAGTCCAGAACGCGCCGCGCGCCGCGGCGTCCTGCCGGAACGCGTCACGCCGGGCTGGCAGCCAGCACTCCCGCGTCAACCCGCCGGTGTCCGGCGTGTAACCCGGCATGAAGAAGTGCTTGGTCAGCGGCAGGCGGGGGTGGGGCGAGGGCAGGCCGTGCACGCCCCTGGCCCAGTCCTCGGCGGTCAGGTATTCCAGGTTCAGCCAGACCGGCCTCGGATCGCGCACGGCCATGCGTTCGACGAACTCCGCCGGCAGGTTGCAGGCCAGGGCTTCGACAACCACCTCGCCGGGCTCCACGTCAAGGAGGGGCGAGGTCCAGCGGCGGATTTCCACGCCGGCCAAGCTTTGTTTCTCCAATGCGGGATCGATTTCCGGGCGGATGTGCCGGAAAGCGGCGAGGTCGTCCACCCAGAGGCGCGCCTCGACCCCATGTTCATCGGCGAGTTGCCGGGCCAGGCGCCAGGTGACGCCGATGTCGCCGAAGTTGTCGATGACCGTGCAGAAGATGTCCCAGACCATGCGTGATTGCTCCCGGAGCGAGTCGCGAATGTACCCAGCATCGCCGGTTCGGGAAACCGATTTGCCGCGTCGCCCCATGCGCCGGTGGCGCGCGGCGGATAGCGTTTCGAAAAGACCCTAATGATTTATCAACCGGGTCCGTTAATGGCAACGAATGCAGTCGGGCGACCATGGTCGCTGCCAAATCCGGAATCGAAGAGAAGGAGACACCAGATGAAACGTACCGCCCTTTCCCTCGTCCTCGCGCTGGCGTTGTCGATGAGTCTTTCCCAAGGCGTGGTTGCCGCGGAAATCCGTATCGGCGCCGGCGCGGCGCCCACCGAGAATGTGCTCAAGCCGGTCAAGGACGCCTTCGAAAAGGCGAGCGGGATCAAGCTGAACATCATCGCCTCGGGTCCCAAGATTGCTCTTCAGGACCTGGACAAGGGCGGTGTGGATGCCGCCGCCGCTGGCCTGAGCTTCGAGGACTGGATGGCGCTGATGAAAAAGGAAGCCGCCGAGGTGAAGGATCCGGCGGGCCTGCAACAGGCCATCATCGGCAAGGACAGCATCATCGTGCTGGTCCACAAGGACAACCCGGTGGCGGCGCTGTCGAAGGAGCAACTGGCCGGCCTGTTCGGCGGCAAGATCACCAACTGGAAGGATGTGGGTGGCAAGGACATGCCGGTGATCGTGGTTTGGGGCAAGCTGATCCCGGGCACCAACTCCCTGTTCACGAAGAAGATGCTGGGCGACGCGCCGGTGACCACCGACGTGCTCGAAGTCAGCACGGCCGCGGATATCAAGCAGACCGTGGCGACCAATCCCGAAGCCATCGGCATCGGCCCGGCCGCGGTACTGGACGCGTCGGTGCGGGCGCCGTCCTCGCCGGAGATTTCTCGGCCCATCACCCTCTTGACGCGCGGCAAACCTTCCGCCGAGGTGCAGAAGCTGCTAAGTTTTATTCAGGGTGAGGGCAAGAGTCTAATCAAGTAGAACTGATCCTGCCCGCAAGGGCGTTCCTGCGGCGGCCTATGACGCTCAAGACCAAGCTCAGTCTCAACGTACTGATCATTCTGATATCAGTAGCAGCAGTCGGAATTACCAGCTTTTTGGGTCTCACCTTCGTTCGGGAAAGGATTCTCGACCTGACCGAGCGAAGTACACCCTACCAGACACGCAGCCTGGAGTTGGAACGGGCAATCCAGGGCGCAACATCCGAGCTGGTGAAGATCGCCAATGCGCGCACGCCGCAGGAATACGCGGCGTTCCGCAAACAGGCCGAGGCTGCGCTGGACGAAGTCCGGGGTGCCCAGGACCGCATCAACGCCATGAGTTCCAAGCCTGCCGCGGAAATTGGCGAAGCCCTGTTCAGCATCGCTTCCGAGATATATCAGGTCACCGACGGACGCTTGCAGGCCGAGCACGCCGCTACCGAAGCCAACGCGGCGGTGGGCGAACGCCTGCGCCAGGCGTCCGCCCGCCTGCGCCAACTCGACGAGCGCATACGCGGCCTACAGAAGGACCGTTCTTCCGCGCTCTCCTTATCGTTCGATACCACCAAGACAGCGATCCTGCGCCTGCGTGGCATCGATTCTCTGAAGGATGCCCTCAAGGACTTGCAGCTCGCGGTGACCGACCTGCGCCGCGCCCAGGACAAGAAAACCATCCTCATCGCCCGCGGCAAGGCACGCAGCGCCGCCAACAAAGCCCAGCAGAACCCCATGATGGCGAATGCCCCCGGCAATCTGGCGGCTGAACTCAAGACCGTCGCCGAAGGCGTCGAGGAGTTCGCCGGCCTGCTTTCCACGCCGGAAGGCCGGGAAAAGGGCGAGTCTCTCGGCAAGTCGGTGTCGGAACGGCTGTCAGCCATGCTGCTCAACGTGGAGCAGGACGCCCTCAATACCGGCGAGAATTACGAAACGGAGAACAAGGCTCAGACCGAGGTGTTCTCCCAAGCCAACGTCGCCACCAAGGTGCTCTCAGCCAATTCCGAATTACTTGCGTTGGGCCTGACCATCGAGGGTCTCAGCACCCGGCTGTTCACGGTCAATACCGAGGATGGCGTCAAAAACGTCGAAGCGGCCCTGGTGCAGGCCTTCCAGCGACTGGACCAGACCGTGACCACCCTGGACGCCGAGCTGAAGCGGCTGCGTGCCCAGGGCGAATCGCGCATGCTGCATGAGTCGCACCAAGCCAGCCTGGGCGTCAAGGCGCTGCTGTTCGCAACGGACGGCGTCATCGCGAAGATCCGCCACGTGAACAGCATGCAGCAGCGTGCCCGGCAGGCCACGGAAAAGCTGCGCGAGATCGTGCTCAGCCAGGGAACACGCACCCGCCAGACCGTCAGCGCGGCCCAGGGCGAACAGGAGAAATCCATCGCCGCGGTCACCGGCATGGTCCGCATGGGCACGTCTCTGGTCATCGGCATCAGTCTGGCGACCGTGGTGGTGGGCGGCTTGTTCGGGCTTTGGGTCTACCGCTCGGTATCGGGGCCGCTGGGCCAGTTGCTCACCGTTGCCAACCAAGTGGCTGCGGGTGAACTGGCGATGAAGATTCCCGAGGGGGGCAAGGACGAGATCGGCGGTGTGCAGAATGCCGTGGGCAAGATGGTGGCGAACCTGGACGGCGTCATCGCCAAGATCCGCGCTTCCACGCAGAACCTGGTGGGGAGTTCGGAACATCTTTCCAGTGCCGCCATGAGCCTGGCCGAGGGCTCCAATTCTCAGTCCAAGCGGGTTCAGGAATCCGCCCAGGCCATCGCCGAGATGTCACAGGCCAACAGCGAGGTGGCGAGCGGCGCCGCGGCGACGGCCCACAGCGCCCAGCGCATGCGGCAGACGGCCCAGGGCAGCAAGGAATTGATGACCGTCAGCGTGGGCAAGCTGTCCAGCTTCGGCGAGATGGTGAAGTCCTCGGCGGCCAAGGTGGAAGAGCTCAGCGCCAAATCGGAGCACATCGACAACATCGTTACCCTGATCAAGGATATCGCCGACCAGACCAACCTTTTGGCCCTGAATGCCGCCATCGAGGCGGCCCGCGCCGGAGAGCAGGGGCGCGGCTTCGCCGTGGTGGCCGACAGTGTGCGTACCCTGGCTGAGCGCACCGCAACCGCGGCTAACGAGATCGGCACCATGGTGAGCGACATGCGCCGGGACATGGCCGACACCACTGGCGCCATCATGGAGGAACGGGACGAGGTGGTGCGGGTCATCGCCGACGTGACCGCCGGCATTCATTCCATCGATGAGATCACCGAGCTGGTGGAGGAAGTTTCCCGCATGGTGGACCGCATAGCGGCGTCCACGGAGCAGCAGTCCGCGGCGTCGGCCGAACTGGCTTCGGGCATGGATCAGGTGTCCGGTGTCACCCGTCAATTGAAGGAGACGGCGGATCAGATCAAGTCCGCCGCCGAGGGCTTGGCGCAACTGGCAGCGGATCTGAACACGGTCTCGGCCTGGTTCCACACCTAGCTTGGCGCCGGCCGCGGCCGCGCGCCGTTCGTGCCGTCGGCTCAGGCGGCGCCAGGCAGTGTTATCTTGCCGTCGCGGCTGAACTGGTAATCCCTGAACACGTGCTCGGCGCTGAGCAGGGCGTAGTCGCCGTCCGCCTGTTTCACCGAGGTGTCCTTGAGGCGGTAGGTGTAGTGGCCGCAGGTCCAGATGTCGAAGTCGCGCATGTGGGTGCACAGGCAGGTCTTGTCCATCACCTTGACCTTCTTCTCTTCCGGATGGGCGGCGACTTCCCGGTTGTAGGCTTCGATGTAGGCGCACTTGCCGTTGGCGTCCAGCAGGTAGCCGAAGGATTCGCAGTTGGGATGCGTCCCCGCGCCGATGCCCGGGCTCTTCTTGATCATGCGCATGGGATAGCCGGTGGGGGAGATGCCGTTGACCTCGATGTCGTCCTCGCTGGCCCTGAAGTACTCCTGCTTGACCGGCGCGGGCAGGCCGCATTCGTTCGTGACGGTGAAGCGGGTGGCCACCTGAACCGCGCCCGCGCCCCGTTCCAGGAAGGCGGTGGCGTCGCTGCCGGTGAAGATGCCGCCGGCGGGAATCAGGGGGATGTCCAGTTGCTCGGCCCGCAGCCAAGCCTGGATTTCCGCGACGATGGCGGCCAGATCGTATTTGGCCCAGTCCATGCCGAAGCCGAGATGCCCGCCGGCCAGGGGGCCTTCGACGACGACGTAGTCGGGCAGGCGGTTGGTGCGCGCATTCTTGCGGATGAACAACTGCAGGGCGCGCAGGCTGGAGACGATGATGCCGAGTTTCGCGTCGCGGAAGCGGGGGTGTTCCTCGATCAGCCCGAACGAGGCCAGATGCAGGCCGGCGGCCAGGGTGACACCGTCGATGCCGGCGTCCAGGGCGGCGGACAGCCTGACCTTGAGCGTCTCCTTGGGGGCGTTCATGGTCAGCTTTTCCATGCAGTTGATGAACACCATGCCGGCACCGTGCTTCGCGTCCATGGCCCGGCGCACGTGGGCGCGGGTGGCCTCGTCCAGCTCACCCAGGTGGAACTTGACCTGGGTCTTGTCCTCCAGGTTGGTGACGTTGCCCTTGTACAGCTTGAGCTTGTCCTTGACGTAGCGGGTCTTCAGATGGCGGTCGATGACCGTGGGCACCATGGCGTCGGAGATGTGGCCGATGCCGCCCAGGCGCGCGGCCTCCAAAGCCAGTTCCACCGTGGAGATATCCACCCCCATGCCGCCGATCATGATGGGGACCAGCTCGTGCTGGCCTAAGCGGAGGCGGAAATCATCCACGCATTTCATAGGGGATCCTGGTGTCGAGATGCGCTTTGAGGAAACGGCAAGCCGGAGTGGCGGTCGGGTGGCTCAAGGCGATGGGTCAGGGAAAAGAGGGCCGTAGGCGTCGGAAACGAGGTTGCGATGATAAGCGTTTCACCAGGGAGCGACCAGCGCGACCCTGCTCGGCGCAGGGTCAGAGCTTGCCGCCGTGGGCCCGGAACAGCCGCGCGGCGCGGATCAGGTTCCAGCCCATCCAGGCCGAGGAGGCGCTCAGGAGCAGGCCGCCCGGCAGCGCGAATGCGGGCAGGAAAGGGGCCGCGAGCAGGCAGGCCAAGGCCGCGGCATGGAGCCGGAACTGGCCGGCGGCGGCGGTGTCCGGCAGGTAGTCCTTCATGCTGGGCAGGCCGGAGGCCGCGATGCCTTGCTGGGCCTGAAGGTGGAACCAGGCGAGGAAGGGCACGATCTTGTAGAGCATGCCGTTGACCACCGAAACGGCGAAACCGACCAGGAACAGCAGTCCGGCGAGCAAGGCCGGCGCTCCGTTCCCGGCGACCGGGAACAGGCCGGCGGCGAGGATCAGGCTGACCATGCCCAGGCGCCAGAAGCTCAGGGTGATGTCGGCGATGCGGCGTTTCCTGCGCCGTTGCAGAGCCAGGGTGGCGACGGCGAAGACGATGGCGGACAGGGACAGGCCGGCTTCGCCGAACAGGCGCCAGGGAGCGGGCAAGGCCAGAGCCACGAGCAGGCTGGCGCCGGCGGCGAGCAGCAGACCCCGGGTCAGGCGCGGCGGGTAGGCCGGCGTCAGTTGCAGCATGGGCACCACCTGCCAGGCGGTGCCCATGACCAGGATGCCAACCCAGCCCGCCAGGCCGGCGAGGATGTGGCGCGCGAGCCAGACGTCGGCATCGTCCGGCGCCCAGCGCCCGGTCAGCCAGCCGGTCAGCAACAGGCCGAATGCCAGGGTTGCCGCCAGGGCCGCCAGGGCCACGCCCATGGCGCGCGCGGTGTCCTCGGCGCGACCGCGGATCGGGCCGAGCGCCGTGGCGATGAGGAACACGGTCAGGCCGACGCCCAGCAGCAGGCCGGCGGCTTCCAGGGCCAAGGGTTCGCCGGCGCCCAGTCCCCAGACCAGCGGCGGCGTGCCCAACGTCAGGCAAAGATGGGCCAGGGCCGCCACCCGGCGCGCGGCGGGCAGCGGCGCGCCGGCCACCACCGGCAGCATCTGGGTGAGGGCGCCCAGCATGGCCATGGCGAGAAAACCCAGGGTGACGAGATGGGTCGATGCCAGCGCGGCGGGCGTCGCGTGGCCGTCGCGCCATGCCGGCCACAGCGCCGCCAGCAGGCCCGCGCCGGCAAGAAACCAGGGCGCGGTCAGGAAAAAGCGCAGCGGCGCGGAGAAGGGCGGCGCCTGCTCCAGGGAGAGGCCGGGCCCCATCACGAACGATGTCCCGAACGTGGTTCGATGAGGACTTCGAAGCAGCCGTCCTCGATAGTACGGGTGGTGTGGGTAAAACCCATGCCTTGCAGGATGCCGTAAAGCGGATGGGGCTCCCGGTGCAGCAGGAAGCGGATGCGCTGGCCCGGCAACAGGCTCTCCATGGCCATCAGCACCTGCTCCATGGGCTCGGGCGGCTCCAGCCAGCGGGCGTCGACCAGGATTTCCCGATTCATGGCCGCGCTTTCACAGCGCCATGGATTGCATGCGTCCGAGCAGATCCGCTTGCTGGTCCGCGAGCGAGCTGTCCGACATGGGATAGAGGATGTTCTCCTCCTTCATGTTGTGCTGGCGCATGAGCATGAGCAGGGTTTCCGACAGGCCCAGGTAGTGCTTGCCGTCCGCCTGTTCCAGCGTGGCGCGCATTTCCGTCAGCAGATTGTCCATCTGCCGGTGTTCGGCGCGCATGACCGAGGTGGGCCCGCCGCTCATGCCGGTACGCGCTTCGAAGGCGGGGAACAGCACCTCCTCTTCGCGGGCGAAATGGCGCCGCATGTTCGCGTCGAAGCTGGCGAAGCGGGCTCGCGCCTGGGGCCAGTCCTTCTCCGCCACGGCGTTTTCGGCGGCCGCGAACAGGTCGTCGCAGGTGTTGTGGTCGTCACTCAAAAAGCGGCTGATGGGGGTCATGGGATTTTCGCGGTTGGAAGTGCTCGGCGGCATGCTCCATCGCCGCCTGAATCCGCTCCTTGACCTTGGACAAGGAAGGTTTCCCGGGAAGCGGATCGCCGCCCGGGAAAGCCCTGGGGAAAAATAATCCGAAAAAATCCGGGTTTATCCCGAAATACCGCTTGACTTGCCCGAATCACGCGGATCAAGATTCGCCGCGCGTTTATCCGGTCAGAGTGTTTTCGTCAGCTGTTATCGCTATCAGTCGGTTCTTCAGTTGCCCGTTATTTCCCTGTTCTGAGATCGGCGTGACCATCGGGTTCGTTTTTGCCCGTATTCATCTTTACTTTTTGGAATATTCAAACATGGCAACTGGTACCGTTAAGTGGTTCAACGAAACCAAAGGTTTCGGCTTCATTTCCCCTGACGAAGGCGGCGAGGATCTGTTCGCTCACTTCTCCGCGATTCAATCTTCCGGCTTCAAGACGCTGAAGGAAAACCAAAAGGTGTCCTTCGACGTCACCCAAGGTCCCAAGGGTAAGCAAGCCTCCAACATCCGTCCCATGGACTGATGTTTTAAGCTGCATCCTTTAAAAAGCCCGGTTCGCCGGGCTTTTTTGTTTTCACCTTCCGGATACGCTCTAATCCCGCCATGGCGAAAGCGACCACCCTCTACGTCTGCGCCCAGTGCGGCGGCCAGACCAGCAAATGGCAGGGCCAGTGCCCTCACTGCCTGGCCTGGAACACCCTGTCCGAATCGATCCGGGAAGCCAAGCCCCGGCGCTTCCAGGCCCTGGCCGCGAGCGGCGAGGTGGTGCGCCTGTCCGCCGTGCAGGCCGTGGAGACGCCGCGTCTGGCGACCGGCCTGTCCGAGTTCGACCGGGTGCTGGGCGGCGGCCTGGTGGGCGGCGGCGTGGTGCTGCTGGGGGGCGATCCGGGCATCGGCAAGTCCACCCTGCTGCTCCAGGCCCTGGCGGAGATCAGTGGCCGCGCCCGGACGCTCTATGTCAGCGGCGAGGAATCCGCCGCCCAGATCGCCATGCGCGCGAACCGGTTGGGCTTGAGCACCGACATCCCGTTGCTCACCGAGATCCGCCTGGAAGCCATCCTCGGCGCCCTGGACGCGGAACGGCCCCAGGTCGCCGTGATCGATTCCATCCAGACCGTCTACACCGAGCAGCTCCAGTCCGCCCCCGGCAGCGTCGCCCAGGTTCGCGAATGCGCCCAGGAACTCACGCGCCACGCGAAGAAGGCCGGCATCACCATTCTGCTGGTGGGCCACGTCACCAAGGAAGGGACGCTGGCCGGCCCCCGGGTGCTGGAGCACATCGTCGACACCGTGCTGTATTTCGAGGGCGACACCGGCTCCAGCTTCCGCCTCATCCGCGCCTTCAAGAACCGCTACGGCGCGGTCAACGAGCTGGGCGTGTTCGCGATGACCGACAAGGGCCTCAAGGGCGTGGCCAATCCCTCCGCCCTGTTCCTGCAACGGGACGAACGGGAAGCTCCCGGCTCCTGCGTGGTGGTGGCTCAGGAAGGCACCCGCCCCCTGCTGGTGGAAATCCAGGCCCTGGTGGATGCCGCCCACGCCCCCAACCCGCGCCGCCTCACCGTCGGCCTGGACGGCAACCGCCTGGCCATGCTGCTGGCCGTGCTGCACCGCCACGGCGGCGTGCCCTGCTATGACCAGGACGTGTTCGTCAACGCGGTGGGTGGCGTCAAGATCACCGAACCCGCCGTGGACCTGGCCGTGGCCATGGCCGTGGTGTCCTCCCTGCGCAGCCAGCCCATCCCTCACAAGCTGGCGGTGTTCGGCGAGATCGGCTTGGCCGGGGAAATCCGCCCGGTTCAGCGCGGTCAGGAAAGACTGAAGGAAGCCGCGAAGCTGGGCTTCACCCAGGCCCTGTGTCCCAAGGGCAACCTGCCCAAGGGCAAGATCAGCGGCATGGAGGTGAAGGGGGTGGGGAGTCTGGCAGAGGCGCTGGAGTATTTTCGGGGGCTGTAGGCCGAGGTACCCCAGCCTGCGGCGGCCCGGCAGGTGGGTTGAACAAGGCGAAACCCAAGGGTCCGTGTGTTCTGGGTGTTGGGCTTCCTGCGTCAGCCCAAGCTACGCTTGCTCAGGCTTCAATATGTGTAAACGTTAGGCTAGCGTGCGGGTGCTCGCTATCTCTAGCAACCCTGAAGCGTTTTTCAATGCTTCGACCGAGGCCATCGGTGTACTGAAGTATGAGGAATGAGCTTCCATCTTCCAGCGGGGTAGGGTGCTTGACAAAAGTCGTGTAAGAAGCTCCTTTGGCGAAAAGGGCATATGACATTAGCTCTCGCCACTCACTGCTCAGTAATTGGATCTTTGCTGAAAATGCAGTTGCGTCGTGTCCTGTGTTGGAAATCGTCACATTGTAGGTTGAGTGCCCATCACCTTGGAAAGCGCCTCCATGCCCGATAACGGAAAACTTTGGTTCCGACAATTCTTCACGAAGCCGCCGTTCAAAAGCCAGTGCTTCGCGCTCACTTTCAACCTGCTGTCGCGATACTTCAACGAGTGCACGCTGCTGTTGGACTGAGTTACTTAGTTCTTCCGCTTGTAGCTGAAGAGCCTCAGTACTCAGACGTAGCTCGTCACCTTGCTGAAGGTAGCCGAGAACAAGCCAGAAAAATGCCAATGGTGCAAAGGAGCCGGCAAAGAAATCACCCCATTCGTTGGGCGTCATTTCAGCAAATGCTGTTGTATCTCGACATGCCAAATAGGTGACCGCGCCAAGCCACACAAGTGAGATAACCGTTCCAATGCGAGTACGTGTGCTATGCATGTTTGGTTTGGCCTCCATTGATTGGCGTTATGTGAAGTCTCAATTAATACTCCGAGACGAGACCTGTGCTTTCTTACCTCGGCTTATGGAATATCTCCCCCATATGCATCGGGTACTCTCCCTTCTTCCGGTCCGCGTAGTAATGCATCAGCGTGCGCTGGATGGTGCGGAAGGCGAGGTCGTCCCAGGGAATCTCCTGCTCGTCGAATAACGCGGCTTCCAGGCTTTCCTCGCCGGGGGCGAAGTCCAGGTGCAGCAGTTTCGCGCGGAACACTAGGTAGACCTGGTTGATGTCCGGCAGGCTGATCATGCTGTAGAGGCCGAGGATGTCGACGCGGGCGCCGGCTTCCTCCAAGGTTTCCCGGGCGGCGCCCTCGGCGGTGGTCTCGCCGTTTTCCATGAAGCCGGCGGGCAGGGTCCAGAGGCCGTATTTGGGCTCGATGGCGCGGCGGCAGAGCAGGATCTTGTCCTCCCACTCCGGGATGCAGCCCACCACCATCTTCGGGTTGTGGTAGTGGACGGCGCCGCAGGCCGGGCAGACGTGGCGCGGGCGGTTGTCGCCGGGGGGAACCTCTATGCGCACCGGGGTGCCGCAGTGGGAGCAGAAATTCATGTTTGACGCCCGAGGAAGATTGCGCGAAGTTTGCAACATCGGCGTGACAAGGCAAAGCACATGGCTGAGGATAAATGGCTGGTGGATCTGGTTCACGTCCTGCGTCACGCGCGAACCCGGGCCGAGGTGGTGGAGGTCATCGAACGTCTGGAAGACCAGTACGACGCCTTCTCCGGGCCGGGCCAGGAATTGATGGACGAATTGCTGGACGAGGCGCGGCGGCGTTTGCGCGGTTTATGAGCCCGCTTCGGCGGGTTTGAATTGAGGCCTGCGGGCCGGGAGTTCTTTTGTACCCCAGTTATTACGCCCTGCGTCGCGTGAACCCCTATCGAGGCGTGGTTCAGCACGTGGACGTGGGCGAGGCCTCCGCTTCCAGCCACGACGGCCTGGTCTGGCACTTGCGCGCCGACGACGGCTACGGCTGGGTGCGGCCGGTGGGCGTTTGGGAGGAGGGCGTCGGGCTGAAGGTTGGCCAGCCCAAGGGAATCGACGATCTGCTCGCCGCGCTGGAAAGCCGCCCCGCCTTGCCTTTTCCCATCTTCGATATCCACGAACTCTGGCTGTTGGACCGGGAAAGCGGGCTGCCTCTGGCTTTGCTGGCCACGGACCTGGGCGCGGCGCGGGGCAACGATCAGACCGAGGAGGAATGGTTTCCCTTCGTGCTGTCCTATACCGGGTTCAGGTCGCCCACCCTGGCCGCGCGGGATGCGGTGACCCTCAAGGCCGGCACCGCCCATCGGGATTTTCTGGCCAGCCTGGTCAACCACGCGGCCCGGCCCCATCCCATGACCCAATGGTTCAAGCGCGGGCAGGATGGCATCGGCCATGGCGAAACCGGCCGGCGCCTGCCCCACGAATGGCGCAATCGGCAACTGCCGAGCGGGAATTTCCCCGAGTTGCTGGTACGGGAGGACTGGAATAGCCGACTGGAGCGGTCGGTTATTAGCGATTATCATCGCTGGATGGCGCCGTTGCTGTTGTTATGGCCGCGCCTGAACACGGAAACCCGGCGCCGCCTGGAGTTGCAAGCCTGCGAAAATCCGCGCTGGCTGAGTCGGGTGCAACATCTTTTACCCACCCGGATCGAGCCGGAACGTATCCAGGCCGCCTTGGTCGCGGCCCGGATGGAAGAAGCCAATACCGGCGCGATGGCCGCGCCGGACGAGTTTGTTTAAACAGAAAACGAAACGAAAAATGCGTCCCTCCCACATCGAAACCATCCTCGACCGCGAGTTCATGAGCTGCACCGAAGGCCGGCACACCCCGGTCATGCTTTGGGGGCCGCCCGGCGTCGGCAAGTCCCAGATCATCGCCGGCATCGCCAAACGCCATGGCACGCACCTTATCGACCTGCGTCTGTCCCAGATGGAACCCACCGATCTGCGCGGCATTCCGTTCCGCAAGGATGACAATGTGGAGTGGTCGGTGCCTTCGATGTTGCCGAATGCGGAACGCCATGGGCCCGCCGGCATCCTGTTCCTGGACGAGATCAACGCGGCGCCGCCCACGGTCTCCGCCGCCGCCTACCAGCTCATCCTGGACCGGCGCCTGGGCGACTACATCATTCCGGACGGTTGGGCCATCTTCGCCGCCGGCAACCGCCAGGGCGACCGGGGCGTCACTTACGCCATGCCGGCGCCCCTGGCGAACCGCTTCACCCATTACGACGTGGAACCCAACCTGGACGACTGGGTGAGCTGGGCGCTGAACCACGCCATAGACGAGCGCATCCTGGGTTTCCTGCGTTTCCGTCCCGACATGCTGTTCAACTACGACGCGGCCCATAATCCGGTGGCCTTCCCCAGCCCGCGTTCCTGGGAATATGCCGACCGCGCCCTGCATAAGTTCGGCGACCGTCCCGACCTGTTGTCCGACGCGCTGCAAGCCTGCGTCGGCCAAGCCTGCGGCGTGGAATTGAAGGCCTTCATCGACAACCTGGAGAATCTGCCGGACATCGACGGCATTCTGGACGGCAGTGTGTCGGACGTGCCCAAGGGCATCGATCTGCAATATGGCGTCGCCGCCGCCCTGGTGCGGCGCGCGCGGGAATCCGCGGGCGAGGGCGAAAAAGGCGTGGCCAAGCTTTCGAACATCCTGAAATACGCGCGCCGTTATCCCCAGCGGGAGATGGGCGTCATGCTGGTCACCGACCTGCACCGGGCCGTGGGCAAACCCCTGTTCGCCGTGCCCGAGTTCGTCGATTGGGCCAACAGCGTCGCCGAGCTGATGCTGTACGACTTCAAGCCCACCGGTAAGGCGTGATACGGGAAATGGGAAACGGGAAGGCGGCGCGGCCTGCCGCCGGCGCGGTCTTCCCTTGTCCCTCTCCTCTTTTTCCATGATGTCCCGATGAGCCAAGACCTCAAGCACCTCGAAACCAAGCTCGCCGCCGCGCGCACCCGGCTGATCCTGGAAAAGCCCTTCCTGGGCTCCCTGGTCATGCACCTGCCCTTGAAAGCGGCGGATGCCAAGTGGTGCAAGACCACGGCCACCGACGCGCGCAATTTCTACTTCAACGCGGATTACATCGCCCGCCTGACCCTGGAACAGACCCAGTTCGTCCTGGCCCACGAGGCCATGCATTGCGCTTTGTCCCACTTCGCGCGCCGCAACCACCGCCAGAAACACCGCTGGGACGTGGCCTGCGACTACGCCGTGAACATGATCCTGGACGAGGAGCGCATGAGCGGGCCGGACAACGCGCTTATGAACGCGACCTACCGGGGCCTGACTGCGGAAGAGATCTACCCGCTGCTGCACGAGGATCCGCCGGAGGAAACCCAGGACACCCACCTGTTCGACAACAGCACCACCGAGGGTGGCGAGGGCGAGCCCCAGCAGCAGGATGCCGGACAAGGGGAAGACAACGAGCCCGAGAGCGAGCAAAACGAAAGCGGCGATAGCCCGGAGGACGGACAGCAAAGCGAGGGTGAGCAGCAAGAGTCCAGCGAGAGCGGCAATCCGCCGCCGCCGCCCTCCGATCCGGACAAGCTGGACGAGCAATGGAAGAGCCGCCTCGCCGCCGCCGCCCAGGCCGCGCGCCAGGCCGGCAAGCTGTCCCAGTCGCTGATGCGCTTCGTCGACAGCCTGCTCGCGCCGCAACTGCCCTGGCGCGCTCTGCTGGCCCGCTACATGATGAACGTGGCCCGGGACGACTACAGCTTCCAGCGCACCTCACGCCGGGAAGGCGATGCCCTCATGCCGCGCCTGGCCAGCCAGGGCGTGAACGTGGTCGTGGTCCTGGACACCAGCGGCTCCGTCACCCACGACGAACTGCGGGAATTCCTGACCGAGATCGATGCCCTCAAGGCCCAGGTGCGCGCGGCCGTGACCCTGCACGCCTGCGATGACAAGCTGGACGCGGCGGGTCCATGGAAATACGCCATGTGGGAGGCCATCGACCTGCCGGAGCAGATCTCCGGCGGTGGCGGCACCGACTTCCGGCCGGTGTTCGAATGGCTGCATCGGGAACACGTGAATCCCGACCTGCTGGTTTACTTCACCGACGCCGAAGGCAGGTTTCCCGAACGCGAACCCGATTTTCCCGTGGTTTGGCTGGTCAAGGGCAAGGCCCCGACACCCTTCGGAATCCGCGTCCAACTGAACTAAATATGATTTGTCCCATGACAAAAAGGTCGAATTCATGTCATTGTTCGAATTGGTCTATTGTTCGTTTGTATGGCATGGACTGGTTGGAAAATATCATGCTGGGATGTGCACCCGGCCTGCATGATTCGCGTTGTTATAAGCGCTCGTTGAATGTCATCGTGACCGGCCGTCAGGCCGGAACGGGCATAACCTGGAACCAACGTTTATGGAGACTTGCATGAACTATTTGCGCAGGAACGTACTTAAAGGTGCTGGCGCGGCCAGCGCGGTCGGCGTGGCGGTAGTAGCCGGCCTGCTGAAGCCTGGCATGGCGCTGGCGGACTGGAACAAAGCCGGATTTGAATCCAAGGACGTGAACGGCGCGCTGTCCGCGATTGGTGGCGCTGGCGCCGCCGCGAGCGGCGACATCACTGTGAAGGCCCCGGA
>JBGAFI010000016.1:0-111694 GCA_044227325.1 Thiobacillaceae bacterium
ATGAATGAGCAATCCATCCCAACAACCGGGGATATGACCCGCGAAAAACAACTGGACGTCCGACTGAAATCGGCTCGTTCCCTGTTCGTCGTGGTTCCAGATTCTGGATTCATGAAAATCACGGGTTTTTAGAGGTGCCCCCCTGTATTCACCCCTCAACCAAAAGGTGGGGGTTTTTCTACAGCCCCGTTAGGTGTCGCATGCCTTTTCATCGCTTGGTGGTTGCAGTCGTCAATCTTGCCTGTGCAACTGCCACTGCTCATGCGCAGGAGCCAGTTGAAGCGCGCACAATTAAAAAGGCCCTTGATGCGCTCTTTCCGGGAATGCAGTTCGACATTTGGGGTTACATCAATCGTGACCTTAACGGCGATGGTATCAATGATCTGGCCGCAGTCGTCGTTTCATTCCCAACCTCTGCTCCACGCGAAGAAAGGCTGCTAGTACTCGCTGGTGGCGTAGACGGCAGCTTCACCCCTCTGTCGGTCTCGGGCGTGTTCTGCACAGCCGATAAGTTCTACGAGCTATCAGCCTCACCGATGGGCGATTCCTTCGAGGTAAAGGGGGTTACATCAGCCGATGCCACTCACTCAGACAGTTTTACCTTCAAATTCAGATACAACGCCAAACTGAGCGACTTCGAGCTTGTCGGTAGGGAACAGCTTTCCGATGAATACGATGAGAACTCCAGCTACAGAATCAGCGTCAACTACTTGACGAAGAAAGTTATTCATTCTCGTCACTTGGGCAAGAGCTACATTGAACGGCGTACGACAGAAGACGGAACCGAGAAAATTGTTGAGCATTCGCGTCGATCAGGGAAGCACAAGGAGGCCAGAACACAATTCGACATTCCAGTACTCTTTCGGCTGCAAGGGTTTGACTGCCTTCACTGGACCGACCCCGCAGACATGCCGTCGCTTTATATTGACGAAAATTTCAAGGTTCGGAGACAGTAAATCAGCCGAACGCCACATAACCCATCGCTGCATCGGACGCACTACATGCCGCTTCGTGGCACTGCGTGCGCCCCTGAGCTAGCACGTTGAGGCTGTAGAAAAACCTAAAAATTTCGGAGAAGAAAAATGAGCGCACTGGACCCGACGGATTTCATCCATCCCTCGGATCGCGGCGGGCAATACACCATCATCGAAATTTCCCTGTTCGAAGGTCACTGCGTGGATGCAAGAAGGTGCCGATCCGGGCGCTGTTCGCCAATCTCCAGGCGCGCAGCGGCATCGCGCCCCAGGACGTGGAGAGCACCCTGTTCCAGACGCCACGGGAAAATCGGGGAATTTGCGGCCATCCCGAGGACGACCTGGGCTTGAGCAACAAGGTCGAGGTATAGCGCTCAGGGGGCGCCGCCCTCAGTAGTCCTCGAGCTTCGCTTTCTTCTTCACCTTGCTGGCTTTCTGCGCCGGGTTCGCGATGGCGGGCAGATTCAGCACGTAGGTGGCGGTGGCGACGGTGTCCGAGGGGCTCAGGTTCTTGACCGTTGTCGATGACCTCCGCCATCAGGCTGCCGGCGCAGTTTCCGTCGGAACACATGCCGGTTTGCAGGTATTGGGCCAGGTCGTCCGGCTTCCATTTGCCGATGCCGAATTGCTTGTCCGGCGTGATGTTGGGCACCACGCTGCCTTCCGGGCCGTTCAGGGTGCTGGCCAGGCGTAGCCCTTGCGGTAGCCGCCCAACGGGTTGCACTGGGCGTGGCATTGGGAAACCTCGGTTTCAGACCCCTATGTTTTCTGAAAGCCGCCGCACTTATGCGCATTGCAAAAAATAATTTGCCCGTGCTAGCGGTTGCTCACGGAAACGGGTATTTCTAGCGCAACGTCAGCTTTCTCAGCACGGGCACAAGGAGTTCGCCATGGAAACTAGCCGATGGTTTACGCCGAGATTCGCCGCCGTGGTGGCGACAAGCGCGATCGTCCTTGTGAGCGGAGAGGCGCCAGCGGCGCTTGTTCCCATGGATTTGATTTCGGTCGGCGACCAGTTGATCACCCTGGACACATCGACCGGGCTGGCGTGGCTGGATCTCACGGCGACCATGAATCTGTCGGTTCAGGACATCCGAAGCGGTGCCGGGGCGTGGTCGGCAAGGGGGTTTGTTTACGCATCGTCGGATCAGGTGCGGACGCTTTTCTTGAACGCCGATCCTGGAAACGTCGTGATCAACACGGGAAGCGACCCAACATCGTCGGGCAACCTGCTCGGCGCGCAACGCCTGCTCGACCTGCTGGGCGTCACCCATCCCGGTCCAAGCGGAAATGAATTCGACATTCTGGGCAACGGCATCGTCGGCGTGGGTGAACCCGGCGCTGGCTTGGCGCACTTCGCCGTCTACGGGACGAATTCCGATGCGACGGTGGGCTACTTTTTTGTGCCGGACGGCGTGGCGTCCACCAGCTTCAAAGACCCGGAAGTGGGTAGCTTTCTCGTGCTATCGCCGGTGCCCGAGGCGAGCCAGACTTGGCTGTTCGCGCTCGGCCTTCCGCTAGTCGCCCTTGGCGCCAGCGCCAGGCGAAGGGCTAGGCCGCTCCAGCGATAGGCGGCTGGCCGCGCCGACAGGGCGAGCATACCGGGCGCAATATCCCAGGCATCGCGCCTTGCTTGCTCGCCGCCGGCGGTTCCTCTCGCCTGAGCCGTCCGTTCAATAATCCTCGTCCTTCGCCTTCTTCTTCGCCTTGCCGGGTTTATGTATCGGGTTGGCCACGGCGGGCTGGTCGAGGATGTAGGTGGCGATGGCCTGCGTGTCCTGGGGTGAGAGGTATTTCAACCCGTTGTCGATGACTTCGGCCATGAGGCTGCCGGCGCAGTCGCCGTCGGCGCGGATGCCGGAGTCCAGGTACTGGGCCAGGTCGTCCGGCTTCCAGTGGCCGATGCCGAATTGCTTGTCCGGGGTGATGTTGGGCACCACGCTGCCTTCCGGGCCGTTCAGGGTGCCGGCCAGGGCGTAGCCCTTGCGATAGCCGCCCAGTTCGTTGCGCGGGGTGTGGCATTCGGCGCAGTGGCCGGGGCCCTGGACCAGGTAGCCGCCTTGGTTCCATTCGGCGGATTTCGCGGCGACCGGTCGGTAGGGGCCTTCGTCGAAATAGAGCCATTTCCAGAAGGTCAGCAGGAAGCGGAAGCGCAGGTACCAGGGGAGTTCGTGGGGCTCGTCGGGTTGACGCACCGCCGGTACCGTGCGCAGATAGTTCCATAGGGCGTGGAGGTCGGCGTCGTTCAGGCGGGTGTAGGAGGTATAGGGGAAGCTGGGGTAGTAGTTCTGTCCGCTCGGGCTCTTGCCTTCGCGCAGGGCGCGGACGAAGTCGGCCTCGCTCCACTTGCCGATGCCGGTTTCCTGGTCCGGGGTGATGTTGGGGGTGTAAAACACGCCCAGGGGCGTGGCCAGCTTGCGGCCGCCGGCGAGGCGGGCGCCGTCGTGGTCCCGGTCGGTATGGCAGTTCTCGCAGCCGGAGAGTTTGTAAAGGTATTCGCCCCGGCTCATGGGCGCGGCGGCCTGGGCCGCGCCCGCCGCCAGGACGAGAGAGGTGATCAGCGCGCCGCCGACGCGCTTTTGCTTGGCAAGGCTCATGGGGCCGCCCGCTTATTTGCGGAAGTCCTTGTGGCAGCTCTTGCAGGCGTCCGACAGATCCTTGAATTTCTCCGCCAGCTTGGGGTCCTTGCCGGCGGCGGCCTTGGCGAAGGTGGCGGCCTTGGCCTGGGCTTCCTTGGCGCGACGCTCGAATTCGGCGCGCTTGTTCCAGACCTCGGGCAGGGCGTCGGTATCTCCGGCGTTGCTGCCCTTGGGGAACAGGGCGGGCAGATCCTTGTTGAGGGCTTCCAGGGCTTTGGCGTTGGCGGCGAGGTCGCCCTTGAACGGCACCTTGTTCTGGATCAGGGCGTTGCTGGCGCCCATCAGGCCGCCGTTGGCGTTCATCACGTTCTTGCGGAACTTGACCAGGTCGTCCGGATCGGCGGCGTGGGCGGAGAGGGTGGCCAGGGCGAGCAGGCCGCTGGCGGCGAGGAGCAGGGTTTTGCGCATGATTTGGGTCTTTCAGTGCGTGTTGTTCAGGAATTCGATGAGGTCGGCGCGGGCTTTCGCGTCGTCCAGGCCGTCGTATTTCATCTTGCAGCCCGGCACGACCTTGCGCGGGGCGGCGAGGTAGGCGTTCAGCCTGTCGGCGGTCCAGGTCACGCCGCTGGCCTTCATGGCGTCGGAGTAGACGTAGTCGGGCACGCCACCCGCCGCGCGGCCGACGACCGCGAACAGGCTCGGGCCCTTCTTGTTGCGGCCGGGGGCGGCGCTGTGGCATTCGGCGCATTCCTCGTCGAACACCTTGGCGCCGTGGCCGGCGTCGGCGGCGATGGCCTCGTTGGCCAGGGCCAGCCAGGCCAGCAGCACGGGGGCGGCGAGCAGGAGCGCGAGTAGGTGTTTCAGCGTTTTCATGCGCGCGCCTCAGAAGGAAGTCCAGGCGAACAGGGACAGGGTGTTGTTGTCGCCCGCCCCGGCGCTGGCGCCGTCGAACTTGCTGTAGCCGGTGTATTGCAGGCCCAGGCGCAGGTTGGCCCAGGGGGCGTTCCAGGAGCCTTCCTTGCCCCAGGGCGTCCAGTCGATCTGGGCGATGTAGCCGCGCGAATCCGGCTTGGTGTTGCCCATCACCGAGGTCCACAGGGCGGCGTTGTTGTTGCCCTTGGTATCGAACACGCCGAGGGTGACGCCGTAGGTCTGGTCGTAGAAGTAGGAGGCGTTCAGGTTGAGGCTGGTGAGATGCCCGGAGCCCAGGCCGTTGGCGCTGGCGTCGTACTTGGTGCGCTCGTTGGTGAGGCTGCCGCTCAGGGTGTAGATGTTCTTGCGGTCGCCCAGGTATTGATAGGCGGCGTCGATGCCGAAGTTGCGGTGCTTGTCGTACAGGCCGCCGGAAGCGCGGCTCGGGTCCAGGTCGGCGTCCAGCACGAACATGCCGACGGAGTAGGACTGCTTGTGCAGGTCCTTCATGTAGCCGACGCGCCAGTAGGGCGCGGTGCCGTTGAGTTTGCCCGGATCCTCGTCGCCCAGCTTGTTGATGGTGGAGGCGGAGAGGGAACGGTAACCGCCGATCTCGCCGTAGAAGGAGCCGTCCCACAGGGCGTAGGCGGTGGCGCCCAGCACGCCCTGGCCCAGGCCGCCGTCGATGAGGGGCGCGACCGCGGGCGCGGGGCCCAGGTCGGAGGCGGTGAAGGGGAAGCGCCACACGGCGGTGGTGTTGAACGGATCCTGCACGGTGGGGTTGTTGTTGAGGGTGACGCCGAACAGCAGATCCTTGCCGTCGTTCTCGAAGGTGCGCGCGTAGCGCAGATCCAGTTGATCCAGGCCGAACACCCGGTCGACGCCGTTGTAGGTGGTTTGCACGAAGCTGCCCACATGGTCCGCAAGCTTGCCGGCGAGGAACACGGAGGCTTCCTGCAGGGCCAGGTTGTTGTTGCCGCTGAAGTGGTCCGGCGGCGCCGGGTTGTCCGCCTTGGTGTGGGTCCAGTTGGCCAGCAGCATGCTGGACAAAGGCACATGACCCGCCTTGCCGTCCGAATCCGTGTAGCCGCCCAGCTTGAACTTCATGCCGTGGGCGGTGAGCTGGGGACCGTAGGACCCGACGTGACAGGCCGCGCATTCCTCGCCGGTCTGGCGCGCGAAGCTGGGCAGGGCGTGGGCGGGCAGGCTGGCGGCGCCCAGCAGGCCGGTCAGGAGCAGGGCGCCGTGCCGGCGCAGGGCACGGCGAAGCGTGGATGGGGACATGGAAAAGCCTCTCGTCGGTCGGGAAAATGGATGGCGAGAGCGTAGGGGAGGGGGTGGATCGGCGACTTATACGGTTTTGTAATCCGGGAAGAATCCGGCATTGCCGCGCCCGGGCGCCGGCTCGGGGCGGACGGCGGCGGATTCGGGCCGGTTCGCCCCGCGGCGGGATGAAGGGATTACAGCTTGGTAAGTTTGCCGCCCCGATTCGGCGGCCGTCAGCGCGAACGAAGTGAAGCAATCCACTTGGCTTGCGGGAGCGATACTCCATGGCTCGCCACGCCACGCCACTTCGCGACTCGCGACGACGCAAGGCATCGAGGGCGCCCGGAGCGGGCTTCAGACGGCCGGGGCGGGCAGGCTGAGGGTGAAGGTGCTGCCGGCGCCGGGTTGGGATTCCACCCGGATTTCGCCGCCGTGGGCGTGGGCCACCGCCCGCGCCAGGCTGAGGCCGAGGCCGTTGCCGGGCAGGTGGCGGCTGCGGTCGCCGCGGTAGAAGCGGTCGAACAGGTGGGGCAGTTCCTCGGGCGGGATGCCCGGGCCGCTGTCGCGCACGGCGATTTCCACCTGTTCGCCGTTCCGCCCCAGCGCCACTTCGACGCGGCCGCCGTCGGGGGTGTATTTCAGGGCGTTGTCGATGAGGTTGGCGAGGGCGCGTTGCAGCCGGCGGCGGTCGCCGTTGAGGGTTTCCGGAGCGGCGATGGCGCAGCTCAGGGCGATGCCCCGGTCCTCGGCCATGCCCGCGAACAGGTCCACCGCCTGGCGCACCAGTTCGTCGGCCAGCACCGGCGCCAGGGCGAGGCGCTGCACGCCGGCTTCCGCCTCGGCGATCTCCAGCATGGTGTTGATCATCTGGGCCAGGCGGTCGCATTCCTCGACGATGCTGCCGGCCAGCTCGGCGCTGTCGGTGCCCGGCGCGGCGTGGATGGCGGCGTTCTCCGCGAGTCCGCGGATGCGGGTCAGCGGGCTGCGCAGGTCGTGGGCGATGTGGTCGTTGACCTGGCGCATCTCCGCCATCACGTTCTGCACGTGTTCCGCCATACGGTTGAAGGTGCTCACCAACTGGTCGATCTCGCTGCCCTCGCCGGCCACCTCGACGCGGTCGGAGAAGTGGCCGTCGGCGATGCGCTCGGCGGCGCGGGTCACGGCTTCCACGCCGGCCATGGCCTTGCGCGCCAGCGCCCAGCCGGCCAGGGCGCCCAGGCTCAGCATGAAGAACAGGATGAGCAGGCCGTAGTGCTCGAAGTGGCGCAGGAAGGCCATGCTGTCGCCCAGGGACAGGCCGACCTGCACGTAGCGGCCGGGTGTGGCGGCGCCGGTCAGCACGCGCGCCTGGCGGCGCGCGTCGGGCAGATCCACGGTGACATAGGCGAGCCGCCCCGGCGCGAGTCCGCGCGCGGGGATGGTCGGCAGGGACACGCGCCAGGCGCGCATGTCCGAGGCCATTTCCTCCCTGCCCCGGTCGTCGAGGATGCGCACGAAGTAATCCGCCCGCCCGCCCTCGCCGTAGCCGGAGGACAGTTCCGCGCGCAGGGCCTTGCTGTCGCGGGAGGCGATGAGGTTGGCGACTTCCTGCTGCTGGCGCAGCAGATCCTGGTCGATTTCCTCGATGATGTGGCTGCGCACCAGGTGGTAGAGCAGGACACCGCCGCCGCTGGTGACGATGCCGAAGAACAGGGCGTGGAACAGGGTCAGGCGCAGGGCGATGGAGCGTCCCCGGCCCGGGCGCTCAGCGGCCCAGGACATAGCCCACGCCGCGCACGGTCTGGATCAGTTCGCCCGCGCCGCCCTTGCCCGCTTCCGCGCCCTCGTTGAGCTTGGTGCGCAGGCGGCTGACGGTGGTTTCCACCAGGGTGGTCTCCGGATCGAAACCGTAGTCCCACACGTGCTCCATGATCATGATCTTGGACACCACGCTGCCCTTGTTGCGCAGCAGGTATTCCAGCAGGGCGAATTCGCGCGGCTGCAGGGCGATCTCGCGCCCGCGCCAGGTCACCAGGCGTTTCACCAGATCCATTTCAAGGTCGCCGGCGGCGAGGCGGACCGGCTCCAGCGCGCCGGTCGCGCGCCGCACCAGGGCCTGGAGCCGGGCCAGCAATTCTGAGAAGGCGAAGGGTTTCACCATGTAGTCGTCGCCGCCCGCGCCCAGGCCGCGGATGCGGTCGTCCAGCTCGCGGCGCGCGGACAGGAAGATGATGGGCGTGGTGACCCCCGCCTGGCGCGCCTGCTGGACCAGGGACAGGCCGTCCAGGTGGGGCAGCATGATGTCCACCACGGCGGCGTCGTGGCGTTCCTCGCGCAGCCGGTTCAGGCCGCTCCGCCCGTCCGTGGCCAGATCCGCGCGATGGCCCGCCTGGCGCAGGCCCTTGACGACGAAGGAGGCGATCTTCTCGTCGTCCTCGATCACCAGGATGTGCATGGGACTGACCATGGGGCTAGCGGCGGGCGGGGTTCATGCGGGGCGGGCGGGCGGAATCCATGCAGCTTCTCATCGGCGGATGGGGGCGGGCGGCGCGCATTGTCCGACATCGCGGGCATGCCGGCGCGATTCTTACCAAATGGTAAAGGACGCCGTAGCGGCCGCCGCCTAGCATGGGGTTGACGGTCATCCGGCCGTCGCCCACGTTCAAGGAGGGATGTCCCATGCCGGTCGATTCGATAGGTTCCAGCCAACTGGCCGCCGCGCTGCTCCAGTCGCAACGCGCCCCGGAAGCGGCGGAAAGCAAGCGGGGCGGTCCCGATCGCGATGGCGATTCGGACGACAAAGCCGGGACGGCCCCGGTTTCGGGTCCGGTCGTCAACACCAGCGGCCAGACCACAGGCCTGCTGGTGAACGCGAAGGCCTGACAGCGATCCGGGTACCGCATCCGCCGGCATGAAGCCGGTGGAGCGCGGTGTCCGAGACCCGGGTTTGGGGGGCACGGCGGGGGGTCACGGCGTTTTCCGCGCCGCGACCGCGCGCAAGCGCCAGTTCATGGGTGGATGCGGCGTCAGCCAGGCCAGGGGCGATGCGGTGGCGGCGTGGACCTCGCGCAATCCGGCTTCCGTTTCCACGCCCATCAGACGCGCGGTCTGCCGGTCCGCGTCGAGTTCGAACAGCCAGTGGAATGCCAGCCAGACCGCGAGGAAGGCGGCCAGATCCAGCCAGGTGGCCAGATCCTTCGGGTCCGGCACCAGCACGGTCAGGACCAGGACGGGCAGCAGCGCGGCCAGACGCTGGCGCGCGCCGGCATGCGCCGCCGCCCGGGCCAGTAGAAAACGCAGGCCGGTCGGGGAGAGACGGTCGATCAGGCCCGAGGAGACGAAAATCTCGCAGCGCGCCGGCAGCAGGCCGGCGGTGAGCGCGAACGGCAGCGCGTGCTCCGCGCACACCACCGGCGGCAGCCGGGAGACCGCGGCATCGAGGGATGCCCGGGCCTGATCGATGGCGTGGCGTAGGGGGCCGTCGCCCACTTCCGCGATGACCAGGGCGCGGCAGATGGCCGGCCCGTAAGCGAATCCCAGCAACACCAACAGGCCCTGGTAGGCGGCGGACAGCGTGAGATACGGATCGCGCGCCTGCCAGGATGCCGGCGTGAGCAGGTCGGGCGCGAAGTAGAGCGCGAGGCTGGCGACGAGAAATATCCAGGTGCGGCGAGGCGAGGAGGGAATCATGGCGCGTCGGCTGCGGGTGCCGCGCCGAGCCTGTGGCGCGCCGGCCGAAGCAAGCCGGCCGGATGCCGCGCCGCCTTGCCGAGCGGGAACGGCATGGCGGGTTTACCTGATCGCCGGTCCCGATGCGCCGTCGAAGCCCAGTTCCGTCAGCTTGGCGAGCTCCTCGTCCCGTTCCACGCCTTCCGCGAACACGCGCATGCCGATGCGGTGGGCGATCTCCAGCAGGCCGGCGAGGAAGTCCTGGTTGCCGCGATTCGCGTCTATGCCGTGGATGAAACTGGCATCCACCTTGAGGAAGTCCAGGCCCAGGTCGTAGAGGCGGCTGACCTGGTTGAAGTGATGGCCGTAGTGCTCCAGGCCCAGTTCGCAACCCAGGGGCTTCAATTCCCGGCCGAGGCCGCGCAAGGCTTCCAGACGGCCCAGTCCGCCGGATTCCGGTACTTCCAGATGGAGCCGGTCGCGGCACGCGGGGTGCTGGGCCAGCAGGTCCAGCAGACGGTGGCGGAATTCGGCATCGGCGATGGATTTGGCGGAAAGGTTGAGCCACAGCCCGGCCAGCTTGTCGTCGCCGTCCAGTTCGACCAGGGCCAGTTTCAGGGCGGCGAGATCCAGTGCCCGCACCAGCCCGAGCCGGTCGGCGATGGGCAGGAAGCGGCCGGCGGCGAGCCATTCGTTGCTGTCGCCCTGGCGCAGGCGCAGCGGGCATTCCCGCTGCATGGCCCGGCCGTCGCCGACGCGTATCGGGTAATGGGCCAGCCGCAGGGCATCCGGGCTGGCCAGGGCGTCGCGCAGGATGCGGCGCCATTCCTCGCCGCCGGGATGGGCGACCGCGTCGGTCCCGCCGGGCGCTTCCCGCACCGCGCTGTTGCCTTCCAGGTCCGCCGCGGCCAGGGCGCTGTCGATGCGGGCCAGCAGATGCGCGGACTTGTCGCCCGGGTCGAACACGGTGAAGCCGATGTAGACGGTGGAATAGTCGTCGTTCAGGCTGTCCATGATGCCGTGCAGGTCCAGGATCAATTCGTCCAGGGTGGGCTTGGGATCGCAGCCGACCGGCAGCAGCAGGGCGAAATCCGCGCCGTTCAGACGGCCGGGCAGGGTGCTCGCGCAACGGCCGGAAACCTCGTCCATGCGGGCGCCGATGCGGCGCAGCAGTTGATCCGCGATCTCCCGGCCCAGCGCCCGGTTGATCTTGCCCAGCTTGCGCAGACGGACGATGGCGAGGGCGCCGTACGGCGAGCCGTCCTGGTCCAGGGCGCTGTCCAGGCTGGCGAGGAAGTGGGGGCGGTTGGCGAGGCCGGTGACGGGATCGAAGTTGGCCAGCCGGCGCATCTGTTCGTAGCGCCGCGCGTCCTCCTCGAAGTCCTGGCGCAGGCGGCTCACCGTGTCGTTCATGGCGGCGGCCAACTCGCGCAGTTCCGGCACGTCGGGCAGGGGCATGGTGACGTAGCGGTGCTCGTTGATGGCCCGCGCCTGTTCCATCACCGCGCGCATGGGCCGGGCGATGCGGCGCAGGACCAGGCTGGCGAGCAGGCCGCCGAGCAGGCCGGCGGCGAGGATCACCGCGCTCATGGTGAGGGCGGTTTGCCACAGGGAGCGGTAGGCGAAGCCGGAGCGGCTCATTAGGGTGAGCGTGCCCAGGGGTTGCCAGCCGCTGGCGATCTCGGCGCGGCCGGGCAGGGAGCGGATCGGGAACAGGTGCGTGAACCAGTGGGGCGCGCCCGCGTCAAGATCCTTGGCGACCTTGTCCACCAGGCTTTTGCCTTGCGGGTCGACGACCTGGACGAGCTCGTAATGACCGCTGTCGAACAGGGCGGTCACCGCCAGCACCGCGCCGTCCCGGTCGTGGTGGCCCTGGCTCAGGGCCAGGGCCAGGGCGGCGGCGTTGTCCTGGTTCTTCATGGCGAGCTGCGCTTCCAGGTAGGAGCGGGCGTTGAGCAGGGAGGCGAACAGGCTGGCGCCGAGCGCGATCAGCATGCTCGCGAGGATGGACAGCCAGAGTTGACGGTATAGGGACATGGGGCCTCCTGGTTGCCTATGGAATAGGCGCCTATTCGAATCCTTGATCGCGCGCGCGCCGCAGGGTGTCTTCCCAGGCGGCCAGGCGGCCGGGATCGCCCGCGGAGGCGGCAGTGGCCGTTTCCTCCCAGACGCCCAGGCTGTTGAAGCTGAATATGGGTTGCAGGTCCGGCCGTTTGCCGGCGGGCAGGATTTCCGGATTGCGGTTGTCGAGGATGGCGGGCTCGCTCCCCGGCGTGTCGTAATAGGCCAGCACCATGTGGGCCGGATCCTGGCCCTTGCCCGGGGCGCGCGCTTTCACGTAGACCAGACGCATCCGCTCCGGCGGGATGCCGAGGGCGACCAGGGTGAAGTACTTGGCGATGACGAAGTCCTCGCTGTCGCCGCGTCCGCCGCCCAGCACCTCGCCGGGCGACGCCCAGTAGTCGGCCTTGCCCCAGATGGCCTTGTCCTCGCCGGCCTGGATGCGGCGGTTGAAGAAGTCGTTCACCTGGGCGAGTTTCCGGACGGTCGGCGCGCCCGCGTTGGCGTCGAGCAGGCGCTTCCAGTCGGCGAAAGCCTGGTTGCCGCGTTCCTTGTAGTTCTGGCGCAGGAAGGCGGCGAGCTTGTCCGTCCGCGCGGCGAACACGGGCTGTTTGGAACCGCCTTTTTCCGCGAGCCAGCTTTCCATGAAGGAGAGGATGCGGGACTGGCGCACCTGGCCCGGGATGAACATGACGATTTCACCGGTCGGGTCGTAAAGGTAGGAGGTGGGGAAGAAGTCCACCGGCCCCACCTGCAGGAAGGCGCTGTTGGGTTCGCGCCGGGTGCCGCCGGCGACGTTGGCCTCGAAGCGCATCTTCGCCAGGTCCACCGTCTGCCGGATCGAGGACTCGTCGCCGCCGTATTCGAGGGCGATGCCGATGACGCGGAAATCCGGGCGCTGGTTGAGGCTGTTGAGGGTGGGAATCTGCACCTTGCAGAGCGGGCACCAGGGCGCCCAGAAACTCACCAGCACCCATTTCCCCTGGTAGTCGGCGAGGCGGATCGCGCGCCCTTCGATATCCTTGAACACGAAGGACACCGCCTTCACGCCCTCGCCCTGGGAAACGCGCAGGCCCCATGCCAAGGCCGCGAGCATCAGGCTCAGCGCCAGGAAGTTGCGCCAGAATAGGGAAGGCCGGCTCATGAACGGTTTTTTTTCGTGACTTGTGGCAGGGGTCGCATGGATCAGTTTCGGCTTGTCTGGTCTGGCGCGTCGCCGCGCATCATATGCCCATATTTGCGATGTGGCTGCTTGAACATAGGCCATCGCCGGGCGCTAGGCCAGACGACCCTTACAATGACGGCAACTTTTCCATTTTCTTCAAGGCCCCGCATGGAATCCCGATTGAGCGAGCTTGAAGCCAAGCTGAGTTTCGCGGAAGACAACATCGACACCCTGAACCGGATGGTCTACCGGCAGCAGGAACAGCTCGACCAGTTGCAGCGCCAGCTCCGTCTGCTGCACCAGCAGATCCAGGCGCTGCAGCCCGACGGGGACGCCGGTCCCCGGGACGAAATCCCGCCCCATTACTGACCGGCTCAGCCCAGGCAAGCCAGGAACCGGCCGCATGTTCCGTCCCGCCCAGGCCCGCTGGTTCGAAACCTACGTTCCCCGCGCACAGACGGTGCGGGCGACGGAAGTGCTGGCGGCCACCGGGGTGGTGCAACTGGAAACCGATCCGCGCGTCGCCGAGCCGGTGGAGGAAGAGCGGCTGCGCTATTTCGTCGAACGCTTCCGCGCCCTGGCCGCCGAACACCGCCACGACCTGCCCGGCAGCGGCGGCCAGGCCAGCGCCTTGCTGGGCGACCCGGTGCATCTCGCCAACGAGGCCCTGCACCGCCTGCGCGTCTGGAGCGCGCGGGCGGAATACCTCAAGGCCCATGTCGAGCATCTGCGCGGCGAACTGCGTCACCTGGAATTGCTGGCCGAATGTCTCCAGGCCATGCATCAGGCGGGGCTGGACCTGGACCGGGTGTTCCACAAGACCCGTTTCCTGTGCAAATGCCTGTTCGCCTGTCCCCGGGGCGGCGCCCGCGAAGCCGAAGCCGGCGTGGATGTGGTGGTGCATGGCGGCCAGCACGATTTTCTCTACGTCGCCGGCCTGCCCGACCAGCGCCACGCGATCCGCCACTGGGTGGTGGAGCGGGGCTGCGAGCAGATGGGCATTCCCGCCTGGCTGAGCGGCGACCATGCCGAGCGGGTGCGCACGCTGGGCGCCCACCTGGGCCGCACCCACGAGGAACTGGCGGAACTGGAAAAGGCGCTGAAGGTTCTGCGCCGCGATCCGGCCATGGCGGAGGCGCGCGCCAACGTGGACACCCTGCGCTGGTATCTGGACCACGCGGCGGGCACCCTGACGGAAGGGCCGTTCTGCCACGTGACCGGCTGGACCACCGCGCCGGACCCGCGCGACCTGCAACGGGCCCTGGAGCGGGCGGGCATCCGCGCCGTGCTGCGCGCGCCCAGGCCGCCGGCCCGGTCCGCGGCGCCGGTGGCGACCCTGGACAACTGGTGGGCGCGGCCGTTCCAGCCCCTGCTGGTGATGTGGGGCACGCCGGACCGGATGACCGTGGACCCGTCCGGCCTGTTGCCCATCATCGTGCCTTTGTTGTTCGGCTACATGTTTCCCGACGTGGGCCATGGCTTGGTGCTGGTGCTGCTCGGCCTGCTCCTGTACCGGCGTCATCCCCGCACCCGCTTCCTGATTCCCTGCGGCGGCGCGGCCATGGCCTTCGGCGCCGCGTTCGGCGAGGTGTTCGGTTTCCACGAGTGGTTGCCGCCCCTGTGGATGCGGCCGCTGGAGGATCCCTTGGTCGTGTTGGCGATCCCCATGCTGTTCGGTGTCGTCCTCATGCTGCTGGGCCTGGCGTTCGCGGGGATCGAAGCCTTCTGGCGCGGAGAGTCGCGCGCCTGGCTGTTGCGGGATGGGGCGGTGCTGCTGCTTTACGTCTCGCTGCTCGCGGGCCTGCTCGCGCCCGCGGCGTTCTGGTTGTCGGGTTTCGCCATCGTCCAGTACTTCCTGGGGAATCTGCTGCTCGCGGCGCGGGGAGGGCGATCCATGGCCCTGCTCAACGGGCTGGGCGAATTGCTGCTCAACCTGTTCGAACTGGCCATGAACACGCTCTCTTTCCTGCGCGTGGGCGCCTTCGCCCTGGCCCACGCGGCGCTTTCCCAGGCCATGCTGACGCTGGCGGACGGCATGGCCTCGCCCTGGTCCTGGGGCCTGATCATCGTGCTGGGCAACGGGTTCAGCGTGGTTTTGGAGGGCCTGTTGGTGTTCGTGCAGACCACGCGGCTGGTGCTGTTCGAGTTCTTCATCCGCTTTCTGCGCGAGGAGGGGCGCTTGTTCCGGCCGGTTGCCAGGGCGCCGGGCGGGACGGACGACGTGGACTGAGGCACGGCGGGCGGCCTCTCCCGACGACGACGAAGCTCGGCTTCGCCGCCGCCAGGGCTCGAGTCGCGCGGCGAGCGCCTATTGCAGGATCTGCACCACGATGCGCCGGTTGGATTTGCCGGCATAGCCGGGGGCGCCCAGGGCGCCGTAGGAGATGACGGACATGCGCAGCAGCGGAATCCTCCACTTCTCGTTCAGGTAGTTCTTCACCACCTCGGCGCGGGCCTTGCCCAGTTCGTAGTTGTAATCCTCGGCGCCGAAGCCGTCGGTATGGCCCTGGATCTGCAAGTGGTAGTTGGTGCCCATGCCCTTCAGGCGATCGGCCAGTTCGTCCAGTTGCGCCTTGTCCTTTTCGCCCAGCTCGGGGGAGTTGATGGGGAACAGGGTCTTGTCGTCGGTGAGGGTGATGGAATAGACCACCTTGCCCAGGATGCGGCGCTGGCCCAGGCCGGTGGCGTCGAGGGCGTCCATGGCCATGGCGGCGACTTCCTCCAGGCGTTTTTCCACCTTGGCGAGGCGCGCCTCCAGATCATCGACGCGGACGGCGGAGTCGTTCGCCTTGACGGCCAGCGCCGGCAGGATGGATTGGGCGTCGCCGCTCCGGGTCTCGAGCTGCTTCAGCAATTCCTCGGCTTTGCCCAAACGCTCCGCCAGGGGCGCGACCGCCGCGCTCGCCTTGTCGCCGAGCCCGGGCAGAACGGCCCGCATGTCGGCGCTCTGGTTCGCCAGTTCGCCGAACTGCCGCTCGATCTTGTCGAGCCTTTCGCCCAGGGCAGCGGCGGATTCCCGGGCCTGCCGGCCAGCGCCCTGGCTTTCCTTGAAGCTGGCCATGTCGCCCGTCAACTCGCCGGCCAGCGCGTCGATCTTGCGGTTCAGTTCCGCGAGGGTGTTCTTGTTGGCCTGGCCCTGCTGGTAGGCCAGGCTGGAAACGCTTTCGATGCTGCCGAGGCGTTGCTGGGTGGCGTCGGCGAGGGCGCCGGCCGCTTCGCCGCCGGCGGGCTGGTTGGCGCAGCCGCTCAGGGCCAGCAGGAGGGCGGTGGCGGACAGCGTGAGGTATCGCATCGTCATGGGGTTCCTTTCAGGATGGAAGAGATGAGCGTCAGGATGATGGGAATTCATTGCGCGGACATTGACATCGGCCAGGTTCACGCCTCGGCCAGCGCCCGCAGCATCGCTTTCAGCAGGGTCCAGCAGCGCGCCACGGATTGGACTTCCACCCGTTCCCCCGGCGCGTGGGCGCCACGGATGTCGGGGCCGAAGGAAATCATGTCCAGGCCCGGGTGGCTCGCCGCGAGCAGGCCGCATTCCAGGCCCGCGTGGATGACCTGGCGTTGCGCGGATCGGCCGAATTCGCCTTGGTAGACGCGCTCGCCCAGGGCCAGTAGGGGCGAGGCGGGGTTGGGCGTCCAGCCCGGATAGGGGCCGATCTTGGCGGACTGGAAGCCGAAGGCGGTGGCGTAGCGCGCCAGCTTGTCCGCCAGGGCGTGGGCTTCGGCGTCCTTCAGGGAGCGGACCATGAACACGGCCCGGAAGGTCTCGCCGCACAGGCTGGCGATACCCAGGTTGTCCGAGGTCTCCACCACGCCCGGAAAATCCGCGCTCATGCGCGCCACGCCGTTGGGCGCGGCCTCGAGGAAATCCAGCAGGGCGGCCTGGTCGAAGGGCATGAGGATCTGGTCGGTGCCGGCGGCCACCGGCTCGACCTTCACGAACAGCTCCTCCTCGATGCCGGCCAGGCGCTGCTTCCAGTCCATCCACAACTTGGCCAGGAGGGTCTGCAGGTGTTCGGATGCCGCCGCGGACAGGGTGAAAACGCAGAAGGCCTCGCGCGGGATCGCGTTGCGCGCGGTGCCGCCTTCCAGGGCGATGAGCCGGGCATCCAGTTCCTGGGTCAGCCGCTGCATGCCTTCCACCAGCAGCTTGACCGCGTTGCCCCGGCCCAGGTGGATGTCGATGCCGGAATGGCCGCCGCGCAATCCGGTCAACGCCAGCCGCCAGGTCGTGTGGCCGGCCGACATGGTCTCCACCTGGCAGACACGGGCGATTTCCACGTCCATGCCGCCGGCGCAGCCCAGGTAGAACTCGCCCCATTCCTCGGTATCCAGGTTGATGAGATGGCGCCCGGCCAGGGTGTCGCGCGCCAGGGCGCGGGCGCCGCCCATGCCGGCCTCCTCGTCCACCGTGAACAGCACTTCCAGCGGCGGGTGAACCAGCGCCGGGTCTTCCAGCGCGGCCAGGGCGAGGGCCACGCCGATGCCGTTGTCCGCGCCCAGGGTGGTGTTCTCGGCCACCAGCCAGCCGTCTTGGAACACGGGCCGGATCGGGTCGCGCAGGAAGTCGTGATCGGTGCCGGCGTTCTTCTGGCAGACCATGTCGAGATGGCCCTGCAGGATCACGCCGGGCTTTCCTTCCGCGCCCGGGCTGGCGGGCTTGGTCAGGATCAGATTGCCGGCGGCGTCCACCCGCGTCGCGAGGCCGCGCGTGCCCGCCCAGCCCAGCAGGTGTTCGCGCAATGCCGCTTCGTGCTTGGACGGACGGGGAATGGCGCAGAGGGTGGCGAAATGGTCCCAGACGGGACGGGGTTCCAATTTGGAAAATGCGGCGGAGTCCATGATCGGATCGTGATTGGCGAAGGCCGCCATTATCCCCCCTCGCGTCCGCGCGTTCATCCGCCCGCCTGTCCGCCTTACCCCAACCCGGGTGGTTGCGCGCGCACATTCCGTTTGTCCCCCGTCCGCGGCTGTGCCACGCTTCAAATCCCGGCGCGCGCCGGGACCTCCATCGCCCGCGAACCCGCCATGTCCGACCTGTTGACCACTTTCGCCTTCGCCTTTTCCGTGACGGGGCCGATCTTCGCGATACTGCTGCTGGGCATCGCGCTGTCCCGGGCGGGGCTGATCAACGACGCCTTCATCGACACCGGCTCGAAACTGGTGTTCAACGTGACCCTGCCGTCCCTGCTATTCATCAGCATCAGCAAGACCGACATCCGGCACACCGCGAATTTCGCCCTGATCGGCTACGCCATCGCCGGCACCCTGTGCGTCTATGTCCTGCTGGAGTGGCTGGCCGGCCGCCTGGTCCGGCCGGGCGAGGACCGGGGCGTGGTGGTGCAGGGGGCGTTCCGCTCCAACATGGGCATCATCGGCCTGGCCTACTGCGCCAACGCCTACGGCGAGGTGGGACTGGCGGCGGGGTCCGTCTACATGGGGCCGGTCACGATCCTGCTCAACGTGCTGTCCGTGGTCACCCTGAACCGCGCGCTGCGCAAGCACGATTCCGTGGCGGGCACCTTCAAGGCCATCGCCAGGAACCCGCTCATCCTGAGCATCCTGCTGGCCCTGCCGGTGGCCTGGGCGCAGGTGAGGCTGCCCGGCATCCTGCTGAAAACCGGGGAATATTTCGCGCAGATGACTCTGCCCCTGGCCTTGCTGTGCACCGGCGCCTCCCTGAGCCTGAAGGCGGTGCGCGAGGAACCCCGCAACGCGCTGTACGCGAGCGCGGGCAAGCTGCTGCTGCTGCCGGTGCTGCTGACCGCCGGCGCCTGCCTGCTCGGCTTCCGCGGCATGGATCTGGGCATCCTGTTCCTGCTCTCCGCCTCGCCCACCGCCGCGGCCAGCTACGTCATGGTGCGCGCCATGGGCGGCAACGCTGGCCTGGCGGCCAACATCATCGTGCTGACCACGCTGGCCTCCATCGCCGTCACCAGCCTGGGCATCGCCCTGCTGCGCGGCCAGGGCCTGATGTGAGGCTTGGCTAGGCCACCCGTTTGAGGTGGCTGCCGCAACCCGCGCGGCAGTCGGAGGCGCCGAAGCCGGGCACGATCACCGTGCCGGCCGTCGCCTGGTTGAGGACGCATTCCGCGCGGCGCGAACGCACCACCCGCGTCACCGTCACGCCGGGCGCGGTGAGCAGATAGTCGATGTGCCAGCGCAAGGCCTTTTCCCGGCGCAGATGGCGCGCGACGCGGGCCTCGAAATTGCGCTTTGCCGAGCCGGTGTAGAGGTAATCGCCGGCGGGGAAATCGAATTCGCCCAAGCGGCCGATGGCGAGGCGCAGGGGCGTGGCGACGTGGATGTGGAGCTGATAGGTGCGGTGGGGGTTGTCCGCCCGAAGCGCCACTTTTGCGGTTTTCATGCCGGCTCACCTCCCTGCTTCAAGGACATCTCTCGGCATACCCGCAAAACCCGGGCTCTGCGCTTTCCTCGGCGATGAACAGCGCGACTTCGGGTTAGCATGGCCATGGTTCGTAACGGATGCGTTGTCATGATAAAACCCCTTTTCGCTTCTCTGATCGCCATCTCATTTTCGATTTCCGGCATGCCGGCCGTTGCCGGCGAATCGACTTGCGACGAGGCCGTGCGCGCGTTGCGTCCCGAGGCCGTTTTCGCGCCCTCGGCGCCTTGCGGCGCCAGCCAGGCCGCCTTCTGCCAAGCGCTGGACGGACTTTCCCGCGCTCGCTTCGAGAGCCTGGCCGTGATGTTCGACAAGGCGCCGGACGGCGCGGAGGCGCGCGGCATGGCCGCGGCCCTGAGCGCCTGCGGTCTGGACTATGCGGGCCTGCACGATCGGCAATGCCAGGCCGCGTTCCGCCGCGAGGAAATCGATTTCGTCCTGCGCCATTGTTCCTACGAGGCCTGGTCCCTGGCGCGCGCCCAGTGCGAACGCAACCTGGACACCATCTCGCCGCGATACCACGAACTGTGCCGGCGCTTCGGACGGCCGATCGCCGCCGAGGCCAGCCGCTGAGGCGCTGAAGTCCGGCGCGCGCGCCTCGCTCCGTCGGCGCTGGCCGGGGTCAGTCCTGATTCACGCCGTACTTTTCCTTGACCTTCGCCTGGTACATCGCGTCGTCGGCCTGCTTCATCAGCTCATCAAGGGTGGGCGTGGTCTCGCTGCACGCGGCGACGCCGATGCAGACGCTCACCCTGACCGGCGGATCGACGTGGGGAAGCGGCTCCGACACGCTTTCCCGGATGCGGCGCAGCAGGGTGTCGAGCTTGGGGCCGACGCTGGTGTCGGGCAGCAGGGCCAGGAATTCGTCGCCGCCGACCCGGGCGACGATATCCGATTCCCGGAAGCACTTGCGCAGTTGTCGGCCGACGTGGACCAGCACCTGATCGCCTATGCTGTGGCCACGCGTGTCGTTGACCAGCTTGAAGTCGTTCAGGTCCATGTTGAGCAGGGTCAGATGGCGCCCGCTGCGCTTGGCCAGCGAGAACAGGTTCTCGCCGCGCAGGTTGAATTGATGGCGGTTGGCGAGGCCGGTCAGGCTGTCCTGCAAGGCCATGGTCTTCATGCGCCGGTGGGCCGACAGGGTGGAGTGCACCATGGCGGCGCCCAGCGCGGAAAGCCACAGGGCGAGAAGATGGATGGGATAGCCCCAGAGGCGGCTTTGGCGAGCTTCCAGGCGAATGGTCGGCCGCGCCGCCAATTGCCAACTGCCGCCGGGAATGATGACGTCCATGAGCGCGGCCCGCGGGTCTTTGAACATGTCCGCCGGCCCCAGGAAGACTTCGCCCTTTGCGCCCAGCCCGTCTCGGCCCCGCAGCGCGAATTCGATGTCGTTCTCCGCGGCGGGATAGAGGTCGGCGCGCTTGAAGATGGGGAACGGGTCCACGGCCACGGAGGCCAGTCCCCAGTAGCGCTGGCTGCCGTCCGGCCGGGTGAACAGGATGGGGATGCGGTTGATGAGGCCGGTGCCGCCCTGGACCAGATCGAGAGGGCCGGCGATGACCGGCAGTTTTTCCCGGATCAGGCGCAGCACCGCGTCGCGTTGCCCGGGCGTGTCCAGGTAATTCAGGCCGAGCGCCTTTTCGTTGCCCTTTTCCGGATAGATCTGGCGGATGACATTGTCGGGCGCCAGCGCCACGCTGATGATGCTGGGACGCATCCGGACCAGGGAGGCGGCGACCTGATCGAACTGGGCCCGGGTGTAGTCGGGATTGCTCAGTATCAGGGTGGGGAGCGCCAGGCTCAGGGACAGGGTGGCGTTCAGTTCCGATTCCAGCCGCGCCCGCACGGTCGAGATGCGCGCCTGGACCAGGCTCTTGTCGACCTGGTCCCGGCGCTCTTGTTCAACCTGGATGAACAGTTCCAGCAAGGCCAGCATCGCCAGGCCGGCGATGACGCCGACCAACAACGGCCGCCGGACAATCATGTCCGGGAGATGGAATGCTTTCACGGCGGATGCGGAAATAACGGCCTCCCTGGCGGCGCGTTCATCGGCTGATGGGTTTGTAGCGTATCCGTTTCGGTTTCGCGCCTTCCTCGCCCAGGCGCTTCTTCTTGTCTAGTTCATATTCCTGGTAGTTGCCCGGGAAAAAGGTCCATTGGGAATCGCCCTCGCAGGCCAGGATGTGGGTGGCGATGCGGTCCAGGAACCAGCGGTCGTGGGAGATCACCAGCACGCAGCCGGCGAATTCCAGCAGGGCGTCCTCCAGGGCGCGCAGGGTTTCCACGTCCAGGTCGTTGGAGGGCTCATCGAGCAGCAGCACGTTGCCGCCCTGGATCAGGGTTTTCGCCAGGTGCAGGCGGCCGCGCTCGCCGCCGGAGAGCTTGCCGACGATCTTGCCCTGGTCGCCGCCCTTGAAGTTGAAGCGGCCCAGATAGGCGCGGGAAGGCATCTCGAACTTGCCCACGGTGAGGATGTCGGCGCCCTCGGCCACCGCGTCGAACACGGTCTTGTCGTCGGGCAGCCCCTCCCGGCTCTGGTCCACGGAGGAAATCTTCACGGTCGGGCCGATGACGATGTCTCCGCTGTCCGGCCGCTCTCTGCCCTGGATCATCCTGAACAGGGTGGATTTGCCGGCGCCGTTGGGGCCGATGATGCCGACGATGGCGCCGGGCGGGATGGAGAAGGAGAGATTGTCGATCAGCAGGCGGTCGCCGAAGGCCTTGGAGACGCCGTCGAACTCGATGACCTTGTCGCCCAGGCGTTCGCCCGGCGGGATGAAGATCTCCTGGGTCTCGTTGCGCTTCTGGTATTCGAAGCTGTTCATCTCCTCGAAGCGGGCCAGACGGGCCTTGGACTTGGCCTGGCGCGCCTTGGGGTTCTGGCGCACCCACTCCAACTCCTGCTTCATGGCCTTCATGTGGGCGTCGATCTGTTTGTTCTCGGTCTCCAGGCGGGCCTCCTTCTGCTCCAGCCAGGAGGAGTAGTTGCCCTTCCAGGGGATGCCGTGGCCCCGGTCCAGTTCCAGGATCCACTCGGCCGCGTTGTCCAGGAAGTAGCGGTCGTGGGTGACGGCGACCACGGTGCCGGGGAAGCGCACCAGGAACTGCTCCAGCCATTCCACGGATTCCGCGTCCAGGTGGTTGGTGGGTTCGTCCAGCAGCAGCATGTCGGGCTTTTGCAGCAGCAGCTTGCACAGCGCCACGCGGCGCTTCTCGCCGCCGGACAGGTGCTTGATCACCGCGTCCCAGGCGGGCAGGCCGAGGGCGTCGGCGGCGATCTCCATCTGGTGTTCCGCGTCGCTGCCGGAGGCGGCGATGATGGCTTCCAGCCGGGCCTGTTCCTCGGCCAACTTATCGAAGTCGGCGTCCGGCTCGGCGTAGGCGGCGTAGACCTCCTCCAGCTTCTGCCTGGCCTGCATGACCTCGCCCAGGCCGGCCTCCACCTCGTCGCGCACGGTCTTGTCCGGGTCCAGCAGGGGTTCCTGGGGCAGGTAGCCGATGGACACGCCGGCGAGGTGCTGGACCTCGCCGTCAAACTCCTTGTCCACCCCCGCCATGATCTTCAGCACGGTGGACTTGCCGGAACCGTTCAGGCCGAGCAGGCCGATCTTGGCGCCGGGAAAGAAGGACAGGGAGATGTCCTTGATGATCTGGCGCTTGGGAGGAACGATCTTGCTCACGCGGAGCATGGACATCACGTATTGGGCCATGGGGTTCGGTCGTCGGCGGGCGCCGTAGGTTCGAAAAAAACGAATGATACCGGTGCTTCGGGCCGGCGGGTCCGCGTCCTCCCCTATTCAGGGGGGAGAGGGTTTTCCCTTAAATGGAAAACCGCGCCAGATGCGGGATTCCACGAACAAGACGTTGTCACCGGCTCTTGAGTCTCCTTAGAATTGATCCAAGTAGTTTCCATTGCCGCAAGTGCCGCGACCTTCGGGGATTTCGGCGCAAAAGAAGGAGAAAAATCCGTGGCAAGTGATGAGGATGGAGCCGAGGAATGCGTGCGCTGCGATCTGCCGCTCGATTTGCGCACCGCTTACCGCCGTATCGCGGAGCTGACCAGCATCGAGTACGAGCATTTGCAGGTGGTCGAGGATCTCCACCTGCACCAGGAAGAGTTGCGCGCCCAGAACGATGAGTTGCGCGAAGCCCAGCAGGCCTTGGCCGAGGCCGGCAGGCGCTACCAGGATCTGTTCGATTTCGCGCCGGTGGCCTATTTCCTGCTCGACCATAACGGCACCATCGAGGAGGCCAATTTCACCGCCTGTCGCATGCTCGACGAGGACCGCGCGATTTTGTTGCGCCGTCCCATGCGCCTTTACGTGCCGCGCGAGTACCGGGAAGCCTTCGACCTGTTCCTGGTCGAGGTGGCGAACGGCCGCGGGGCCGGCAGCCTGGAACTGGCCTTGTCCGCGCGGGAGGGCGAGGGCATTCCGGTGCTGTTCACCCTGGCGGTGGACCGGGTCAACGGCCGCGCCCACTATCGCCTCGGCGCCCAGGATATCAGCGAGCGCCGCTTGGCCGAGGAACAGCAGGGCCTGGCCGCCACCATGTTCGAGGAGAGCAGCGAGGGCGTGGTGATCACCGATGCGCGGGGCGCCATCCGACGCGTCAACCGGGCCTTCACCGTGGTGACGGGGTATCAGGAAAAGGAGGTGGTGGGCAAGACGCCCTCGGTGCTCGCGTCCGGCCGCCACGACGCGGGCTTCTACCAGGAGATGTGGGATCGCCTGACCCACACCGGCGAGTGGATGGGGGAAATCTGGAACCGGCGCAAGAACGGGGAAATCTACCCGGAATGGCTGAAGATCAGCGCCGTGCGCGGCGCCGAGGGGGATGTCCGGCATTATGTCGGGATCTTCAGCGATATCGGCGACCGCAAGCGCACCGGCCAGGAGGTGGAGCGTTTCGCCTTCTACGACAACCTGACCGATCTGCCCAACCGCACCCTGTTCGTGGAGCGGCTCAAGCACGCGCTGATCCGTTCCCACCGGGACGGCCGCCTGGTGGTGCTGCTCTACCTGGACCTGGACCGTTTCAAGTCCATCAACGACACCATGGGGCACCAGACCGGCGACCTGCTTTTGCAGGAGGTGGCCGCCCGTTTGCGCCAGGTGGTGCGCGCCCACGACACCGTGGCGCGCTTGGGGGGCGACGAGTTCACCGTGCTCCTGGCCGACATGGAGGACCACGCCACCGCGGTGGATACCGCCCGCAGGGTGGCGGAAAGCATTCGCGAACAGCTGTCCCGCACCTTCCAATTGGCGGGACGCGAGGTCAACACGGGCACCAGCATCGGCATCGCCGTGCATCCCCAGGACGGCGACACCTACAGCGATCTGGTGAAGCACGCCGACATCGCCATGTACCACGCGAAGCACAACGGCGGAAACGGCCACGCATTCTTCTCCTCGGAGATGAATGCGCGGGTGGTGCGCCGCGTCTCCCTGGAAACCGCCTTGCGCGGGGCCTTGCGGCGCGAGGAGCTGTCGCTCTGCTATCAGCCGGTGGTGGACGTCCAGCATCACCGCGTGGTCGGCGTGGAGGCGCTGTTGCGCTGGAAAGGCCCGGATGGCACGGTGTCTCCCCTCGAGTTCATCCCGATCCTGGAGGACCTGGGCCTGGGCCACGACGTGGCGCGCTGGGTATTCGCCACGGCCAGCCGCGAGATCCGCTCCTGGTCGTTTCCGGGCGCGGAGGCCATCTGGCTTTCCATCAATCTGTCGCCGCAACAGCTCTACCGCATGCGGGTCGCCTGGTTGCGGGAGGCGCTGGCAAGCGCGGGCATGGCGCCGCAACGCTTGGTGGTGGAAGTCACCGAGGACCACTTCCGCCACCATACCGACGCCATCGTCGAAAGCCTGCTGGAAATCCGCGGCATCGGCGCGCATGTGGCCCTGGACGACTTCGGGGCCGGCCATTCCTCTCTGGGACGCCTGCGCAACTTCCCCATCGATATCGTCAAGATCGACAAGAGCTTCGTCAGCGGCCTGCCCGAGGACGCCAAGGATCTGGCCATCGTCAACACCATCATCACCATGGCGCGCCACCTGGGCATGGAATTCCTGGCCGAGGGCGTGGAAACCCCGGGGCAGCTCGATTTGCTCAAGCAGCAGGGCTGCAATCTGATCCAGGGCTATTTCTTCGCGAAACCGATGCCCGGCAAGGAATGCGCGACCTGGTGCGCGGCGTTCGCCTGAACGCAATGCCCGTCACGCGAGGAAGGCGATGAGCAAACCAACTTATTACGTGTGCATCGGCGCCTCCGCCGGCGGACTGGAAGCCATCGAGGCCTTCTTCCGGCACATGCCGTCCGACAGCGGCCTGGCTTTCGTGGTGGTGCAGCATTTGTCGCCGGACTACAAGAGCCTGATGGCGGAACTGCTGTCCAAGCACACCAGGATGCCCGTGAACCGTTCCGAGGACGGCATGGAGATCGAGGCGAACCACGTCTACCTGATCCCGCCGAAAAAGAACCTGGCCATCTTCCACGGCAAGCTGCTGCTCACCGAGCAGGATGCCACCCGGGGCATCAACCTGCCCATCGACATCTTCCTGCGCTCCCTGGCCGAGGACCAGGGCGAGAAGGCCATCGCCATCATCCTGTCCGGCACCGGCTCCGACGGCACCCGGGGCATACGCGCCATCAAGGAGCAGGGCGGCATGATCATGGTCCAGTCGGAGGATTCGGCCAAATTCGACGGCATGCCCAAGAGCGCCATCAACACCGGCCTGCCGGATTTCATCCTGCCGCCCGAGGAGATGCCGCATCTGCTCACTTCCTTCGTCGCTCATCCCTATGCGGCGAAGGTGGAGGGCACACCGGTGATCATCACCGACGAGGATGCCCTGACCCGCATCTTCGCCCTGCTGCGGGAGAGCTCCAAGCTGGATTTCACCTTCTACAAGCCCAGCACCGTGGTGCGCCGCATCGAGCGGCGCATGACGGTGAACCAGATCCGGGAACTGCGCGACTACGCCCGTTTCCTGGAGCGTTATCCGGTGGAGGTGAACACCCTGTACCGGGAGCTGTTGATCGGGGTCACCAGCTTCTTCCGCGATCGGGAGTCCTGGGAATACCTGGGGGACGAGGTGCTGCCGGCCCTGCTCGAACAGAACGCGGGCAGGGATCTGCGCTTCTGGGTCGCGGCCTGCTCCACCGGCGAGGAGGCCTATACCCTGGCCATGGTGTGCCGGGAGGCCATGGAACGGGCGGGGGTGTCGCCGGACATCAAGATCTTCGCCACCGACGTGGACCGGGAAGCGGTACAGCGGGCCGGCAACGGCATCTATCCGGAGAGCATCGTCGCCGACCTGTCGCCCCATTTGCTGGGCAAGTATTTCCAGCGCCGGGACGACAATTTCCACATCGCCCGCAATATCCGCGAGATGGTGGTCTTCGCCCCCCACAACCTGCTGAAGGATCCGCCCTTCACCAACATCGACTTCATCTCCTGCCGCAACCTGTTGATCTACCTACAACCGGTGCTGCAGAAGAAAGCGCTGGATCTGTTCGGCTTCTCCCTGAACCCGGACGGCGTGCTGTTTCTGGGCAGCAGCGAAACCGTGGGCGACGCGGCCGACCTGTACGACCCGGTGCATCTGAAGCTGCGCCTGTTCCGCAGTCGCGGCAGGCGGCGCCTGACCGACACCCGCGAGCTGGGCGCCAATTATCCCGGCGGCATCCTGCCGCTGCGCGGCGCGCGCCTCGGCGTGCGCGGCGGTTTGCGCCCCAACGACGAGGAGCGGCTGTTGGGGCGGCTGGTGGACAGCCTGGGCGGGGATTACATCCCGCTGACCCTGGTGGTGAACGAGGCCTTGGAACTCCAGCATGTCGTGGGCGATGCCGAGGGCTATCTGCGCATGCCCTCGGGCAAGGCCCAAAACGACATCACCCGGCTCGCCGTGAAGGATCTCGCCCTGCCGCTGGCCACGGGTCTGCAGAAGGTGTTCAAGTCGGGCGAGGCGGTGACCTACTCGAATGTGCATATCCTGGGCAAAAGCGAGACCCGGATAGTCCACCTGCGCATCCGCCCGTTGTCGGACAAGAAAGGCCATCCGCCCCTGGCGGCGGTGCTGATCGAGCCGGTGGAGGTGCAGCCGACGGCCAAGGGCGTGTCCCTGGTCTACGACCTGGACCGGGAAGCGGAGCAGCGCATCCGCGACCTGGAAGGCGAATTGCAATTCACCCGGGAAAACCTGCAGGCCACGGTGGAGGAACTGGAAACCTCCAACGAGGAACTGCAAGCCACCAACGAGGAGCTTCTGGCCAGCAACGAGGAATTGCAGAGCACCAACGAGGAACTGCAATCGGTGAACGAGGAGCTGTACACGGTGAACGCCGAATACCAGATCAAGATCGCGGAACTGTCCCAACTCAACAACGACCTGGACAACCTGCTTTCCGGCACCGGCATCGCCACCCTGTTCCTTGACGCGGAATTGAGGGTGCGCCGCTACACGCCCGCGCTCACCGCCTTATGCCGCATCTCCGATAACGAGATCGGACGCTTCCTGCGCGAATTGAGCCATCAACTGGTGGACGTGGATTTGCACGCCCTGGCCCATCAGGTCCAGGTCGAACGACGCGCCATCGAAAAGGAAGTGCGTACCCAGGATGGCCGCTGGTTTCTCCTGGAAGGTCTGCCTTACCGGATCGGCGCCAAGTCCACCGGCGCGGTGGTGATGAATCTGGTCTCCATCACGTCCATGAAGCGCGCCCAGTTGGAACTGGAGGAGAGCCAAATCCACTACCGCCGCCTGTTCGACGAGGCGCCCCACATCATCTGCCTGCTCGACGAGAAGGGGCATCTGCGCGAGAACAACGCCTATGCCCTGGATGCGCTGGGCTACGCTCCCGCCGAGCTGGCCAACATGCATGCCCTGGACCTGATCCACGAGGACGAGGGGGAGGCGGGACGCGACAAGCTGAAAAGGCTGTTCGGCGGCGAGTTGCTCAACGGCGAGCCCTGCCTCCTGAAAAGCAAGGCCGGCGAGCCCATTCCCGTCGAAGTCAGCGGCGTGCCGGAGTTCCGGGGCGGCCGGCTCACCGGTGCCCGGGTCGTATTGCGGGATTTGCGCGAAAAGCCGGCGTGCCCGGCGGCTTCCTAGGGCGGAAACCGGGCCCGGCCGCTATTCGGCCGGCAAGTCCTGGCGTTTGCGCGCCACCTGGTTTTGCAGACCATGCAGCGCGGCGATCAGCTTGTCCCGGGCGGCGTGCAGCTTTGAGAGGCCGCCGCGCAGGGCGTCCGGATCGATCCGGGCGGGCGGCGCCAGGAGGGCTTTGGCGATGGCGTGCACCCGGTCGTGCAATTCCACGATGTTGCGGAAACCCTTGCGTTGGCCGTAGCGCTGCCGGCCCGGTCCGTTCAGCCACTGGCCGAAGCGGCAGTCGTGGTTGTCGCCGGGGGGGAGTTGAGCGGCGGCGTTGTGGGGATCGGCTGCGAGCCGTTCCAGGTAATCGGTGAGCTGGGCTATCCAGCGGCGGTGGTCGATTTCCACCGTCAACAGGGGCACATCGTCGCGGGACCAGGAGTAGTCGGCCAGATCGGCCCATTCCGGCGGTGGTCGCCAGTTCGCCAGCCACGCCGGCATGTCCGCCGCCGGAAGGGGGTGGGCGATGCCGAAGCCCTGGGCCAGGTCGCAACCCAGGCGCATGAGGAGCGTGCCGTGGGCGGCGGTTTCCACGCCTTCCGCGATCACTTCGCGGCGGAAGGCCATGGACAGGCCGATCACACCCTCGACGATGGCCAGATCCTCGCTGTCCACCAGCATGTCGCGCACGAAGGAACGGTCGATCTTGAGCCGGTGCACCGGCAGGTGGCGCAGATAGGTCAGGGAGGAGTAGCCGGTGCCGAAATCGTCCAGGGCGAAGCGCACTCCCAGCTCGCGGCAACCGCTCACCAGGTTCGATACCGCCGCCATGTCTTCCAGCGCGGCGGTCTCCAGGATTTCCAATTCCAGCCAGTGGGGCGGGATCTCGGGGAACTCGGCCAACAACTTGGCGAGGGCGTCGATGAAATCCGGTTGCTGCAGGTGGCGTCCGGAAATATTGACGCTGACCGGGAGCCGCAGGCCCTGGCGCAGCCAGATCGACATCTGGCGCATGGCTTCCCGCATCACCCACTGGCCGACCTCCACGGAGAGTTCGCTGTTGTCCACCAGCGGCATGTAGTGGATCGGCGGCAGTAGACCTTCCTCGGGGTGCTGCCAGCGGATCAGGGCTTCGGCGCCGGCCACGCCGCCGTCCCGCATGTTCACGCGGGGTTGGAAGTAAAGGCGGAACTCGCCCGCCGCGAGACCCTGCTTGACCCGTTTCAGGGTTTCCCGGCGGACCCGCGCGCGCCGGTCGTGTTCCGGGTCGAACAGGTGATAGCGGTTGCGGCCGCCCTGTTTGGCCGCGTACATGGCCTGGTCGGCGTGGCGCAGCAAGGTGTCCGGATCGGCATGGTCGTCGGGGTACAGGCTGACGCCGACGCTGGCGGAAAGATGGGCCGGATGGCCGGACACCACGAAGGGCACGCGCAGGGCGTCCATGATCCGCTCCAGCGCGTGTTCGCATTCCTCCACGTCGTTCAGGTTGCCGAACAGGATGGCGAATTCGTCGCCGCCCAGGCGGGCCACGGTGTCGCCCGCGCGCACGCAACCGCCCAGGCGATGCGCCACTTCCACCAGAACCCGGTCGCCGTTGGCGTGGCCGTAGGTGTCGTTCACCGGCTTGAAGCCATCCAGATCCAGGAAGCACACCGCGAGCATGCGCTGTCCCCGTTTGCTTTCCGCCATGGCCTGGCGCAGGCGGTCGGTGAGCAGGGTCCGGTTGGGGAGCTGCGTGAGCGGGTCGTGGTAGGCCAGATGTTCGATGCGCTCTTCCACCCGCTTGCGTTCCACCATGTCCATGACCATGGAGGCGAGTTCGCGCACCGCTTCCAGATCCTCTTCGACATAGTCCTCGGGCTTGTTGCCGACGCCGATCAGGGCGACCACCCGGTTGTCGCGCATGACGGGCGCGGTCAATTCCCGTATCAGAGGGACGTGCTCGTCCGGCAGCGGGTGCCGCTCCGGCAGGTTGGCATAGTCGTTGTGGATGACCGGCTGGCGTTCCCGCACGCAGGCGGCCCAGGCACCCGCCTCGCTGGCCGCGCAGCGCTGATTTTTCGCATCGGTGGCGCACATCGCCGCCAGGGTGCGGGTGGACCAGGCCTTGAGCGTGATGGTTTCCTGGTCCGGCTCGACGAAATGGAAGAAGCCGATGGAACTGCCGGTGAACTGCTCGGCGAGATCCAGCGCGGTCTGCATAATGGCGTCCAGATTCCCCTGGGAGGCGATCTCGGACAATTGCAGGCGGGCCTTGAGCAGGGCCTCGGAACGCTCGCGCTGGTTGATGTCGCGCACGAACACGAACAGGCGGCCGTTCTCGATGGGCCAGAAGGACACATTGATTTCCACTTGGCGCACACGCCCGTTCTTCGCCCGGTGCAGGGTCTGGAACAGACTGCCGCCGTCGCGGGAGATGCGGGCGATCACATCGCCGATCTGCATCGGCGTCATGCTCGCCTCCAGGTCGGCGATGTTCAGCTGGAGCAGTTCCTCGCGGCGGTAGCCGGACATGCGCGCGTAGGCGTCGTTGGCTTCCAGCAGGTGGCCATGGCTATCCAGGGTCAGAAACCCGTCCAGGGAGGTCTCGATGACCGCGCGGTACATTTCCGCCTGGTTGCGCAGCCCGCGATCCGCGACGAGCCTGTCCGTCGCGTCATGGATGACGCAGATCATGCCCGCGAAGCGGCCATCCCGCTGCAATGGCACCAAGCAGCCCGTCAGCCAGGTTTCCCGGCCGTTCGGCGCGACCCACCGCGTTGTGCAGGGAGTGGGGCGCAGGGTGGTTTTCGCGTCCAGGTACGGGGGAGTGAAATCCCGCAGGGTGTCCTCGGGAAAGCAGGCCGCTATGCCGCTCCCCAGGATGCGCGTCCGGTCGGGTCCGGAAAGCTTGGCCATGGCGTCATTCGCGTAAATGACGAGGTCGTGCTGGTCGGTGACCAGGATGTTGTCCCGGAGATTGTCCAGGATGCCTTCGTAAAACCGATTCCGGTCGTCCTCGGCGGTGGTTTCCCGGGGAATGTCGGCGCAATGGGATTCAGGAACCCGGATCGGCGTGTCGACTGTTTCCATCGTGGAAGCACTTTCGCGCGCTTCGAATTTCATCGAATCCAGTTTCCTCGTGCTTGCGGCCTGCGACAGGAATGAACGTGAGGATTTCTATATGACTTTCGGTATAGGGATTCTAAACTGGCGCTACGGCAATAGGGTGGAAATACGTAGCGCAAATAGACTATCAAGCGGGACTTTTCAATCAGATGGCCAAGGTTTCCAGCATTGCCTGCTGTTCCAGCCATTCCCCTTCCAACTGTTCCAGTTCCTTGACCAACTGGGCTTGCTCGAACAGTCCCTGCTTGAGCAGCTCCTTGTTTTCCTCGGTGTAGGAGGCCGGGTCGGCGAGGCGGGCATCGAGTTCGGCCTTGCGCGCGTTCAGCCGCGCCATGAGTTCCTCGAGGCGCTTGACGCGGGTCTCGATGGGTTTGCGTCGCGCGGACAGGCGTTGCCGGGCTTCCGCTTCCTGGCGCCGCAGTTCCTTGCGGTCGCCGCTGTCTTTGTTGGGTTCGCGCGCGGGAGCGGGCGTTTCCGGGACGGTGGCGGCGGGCACGTTGTTCGGTTTCGCCAGCTTGGTCTTGAACAGCCAGTCCCGGTAATCGTCCAGGTCGCCGTCGAAGGGCTTCAGGCCGCCGTCGGCGACGATCAGGAATTCGTCCGTGGTGGCGCGCAGCAGGTGGCGGTCGTGGGAGACCAGCACCAGGGTGCCCTCGAACTGGGCCAGGGCCACGGTCAGGGCTTCCCGGGTCTCCAGGTCCAGGTGGTTGGTGGGCTCGTCCAGCAGCAGCAGGTTGGGCCGTTGCCAGACGATCAGGGCCAGGGCCAGGCGCGCCTTCTCGCCGCCGGAGAAGGGGGCGATGACGCTGGTGGCCATCTCGCCGGCGAAGTTGAAGCCGCCCAGGAAGTTGCGCAGTTCCTGCTCCCGCACCGTGGGCGCGATGCGCGCCAGGTGCCAGAGGGGCGTCTGGTCGTGGCGCAGCATCTCCACCTGGTGCTGGGCGAAATAGCCGATGGCCAGTCCCTTGCCCCAGTGGGCATGCCCGGAAAGCGGGGGCAGTTCTCCTGCGACGGTCTTGATCAGGGTGGATTTGCCGGCGCCGTTGACGCCCAGCAGGCCGATGCGCTGTCCTGCCTGCAGATTGAGGTTGATGCCGGACAGGATGGGTTTTACTCCCTCCCCCCCCGGGGGAAGGCTGGGGAGAGGGAAATCCGGGTCGGTATTGGCGGACATCATCCTGGAAGCTTGTGCTGCTCCCTCACTCCCAGCCCCTCCCCCGGGAGAGGAGGGATACCCCGCCGCCACGTCCTCCAATACCAGCAGCGGGTTCGGCGCCCGTTCCGGTTCGCGGAACTCGAAGCTGAACGCGGCGGCGGCGTGGATGGGGGCGAGCTCCTCCATCTTCGCCAGCATCTTCATGCGCGATTGCGCCTGCTTCGCCTTGGTGGCCTTGGCCTTGAAGCGGTCGATGAAGGATTGCAGGTGGGCGCGCTCCCGGCTCTGCTTCTCGAAGGCGGCCTGACTCAGCGCCAGGTTGATGGCGCGCTGGGTTTCGAACTGGGAGTAGTTGCCGCCGTAGCGTTTCAGCTTGCGTTCGTCGATGTGGGCGATGACGTTGACCACGCCGTCCAGGAAATCCCGGTCGTGGGAAATGATGATGAGGGTGCCGGTGTAGCGCTTGAGCCAGTCCTCGAGCCAGAGGATGGCGTCCAGGTCCAGGTGGTTGGTGGGCTCGTCCAGCAGCAGCAGGTCGGAGGGGCACATGAGCGCCTGGGCCAGGTTCAGGCGCATGCGCCAGCCGCCGGAGAAGCTGGCCACCGGCCGGCTCATCTGGTCCTGGGAAAACCCCAGGCCGGTGAGCAACTGTTCGCCGCGGGCGCGCACCGTGTAGGCGTCGGCGTCGGCGAGGGCGGCGTGCAGCTCGCCGGAGCGCAGGCCGTCGTGGCGCGCCTCGGCGTCGGCGAGCTCGGCTTCCAGCTTGCGCAGGTGAGTGTCGCCGTCGATGGCGTATTCCAGCGCGGGCCGGTCCAGGGCCGGGGTCTCCTGGGCGACGTGGGAGACGCGCCAGCGGGCGGGGAAATCCGCGTCGCCGCCGTCCGCGTGCAGTTCGCCGCGCAGCAGGGCGAACAGGCTGGATTTGCCGGAGCCGTTGGCGCCGATGAGACCGATCTTCTCGCCCGGATTCAGGGTCAGGTCGGCGGCTTCGAGCAGGGGTTTGGTGCCCCGGATCAGGGTGAGTTTCTGCAGGCGGATCATGGGCCGGTCAGGAAAGCGGGGCGAGCAGGGCGGCGAGATCGGATTCGCCGAATTTCACCGAGCCCTGGTGGTCCTCGGACAGGATGCCGGCGGCGAGTTCGGCCTTGCGTTCCTGCAGGGCGAGGATCTTCTCCTCGATGCTGCCGGAGACGATCAGCTTGTAGACGAACACGGGCTTGTCCTGGCCCAGGCGGTGGGCGCGGTCGGTGGCCTGGTTTTCCACCGCCGGGTTCCACCAGGGGTCGTAATGGATGACGGTGTCGGCGGCGGTCAGGTTGAGGCCGACGCCGCCGGCCTTGAGGCTGATCAGGAAGATGGGCGCCTGGCCCTCCTGGAACTGGCGGATGGGGGTTTCCCGGTCCGTGGTGTCGCCGGTGAGCAGGACGTATCCCAGCCCGGCCCGGTCCAGTTCCTGGCGGATCAGATCCAGCATGGAAGTGAACTGGGAGAACAGCAGGATGCGCCGGCCTTCCTCCGCCATCTCCGGCAGCATGTCCATGAGCATATCCAGCTTGGCCCGCTCCTTGACCTTGCGCGCGGCCTCTGACTTGAGCAGGCGCGGGTCGCAGCAGACCTGGCGCAGCTTGAGCAGGGCGTCGAGGATGACGATTTGGCTGCGGTTGAAGCCCAGGTCGGCGATGGCTTCCCGCACCCGCGCGTCCATGGCGCTGCGCACGGTCTCGTACAGGTCGCGCTGGCCGCCGTCCAGTTCCACGGTGCGCAGGATCAGGGTCTTGGGCGGCAGTTCCTGGGCCACCTCCTCCTTGCGCCGGCGCAGGATGAAGGGCTTCAGGCGCTTCGCCAGCAATTCCCGGCGCAGCAGGTCGCCGTGCTTTTCTATGGGCGTGCGCCAGACCCGGGTGAAGGAGTTTTCCAGGGGCGTGCCGGTGAGGCACAGGCGATGCCGGGAGCGCAGCCGGCGCACCACCTGGGCGGCCTGGCTGCCCGCGTTCTTGACTGTCTGCGCCTCGTCCAGGATCAGTATGTGGTAGTCCTGTTTTTCCAGGGCCTCGTGGTCGCGCCAGAGCAGGGGATAGGTGGTGAGCACCACGTCGTGCTCGGCGATGCGGTCGAACAGGGCGTGGCGTTCCTTGCCGTGCAGGGAGAGCACTTTCAGGCCGGGCGCGAAACGGCTCGCCTCGTGCTTCCAGTTGAAGATCAGGGAGGTGGGCAGCACCACCAGGGCGGGCTTGTCCAGGCGGCCGGCGTCCTTCTCGGTGAGCAGGTGGGCCAGGGTCTGGGCGGTCTTGCCCAGGCCCATGTCGTCGGCCAGGATGCCGGACAGATCCTGTTCGCGCAGGTATTGCAGCCAGGCCAGGCCTTCCTGCTGGTAGGGGCGCAGTTCCAGGGCGAAGCCGGGCGGCGTGGGCACCGGGCGCACGCCCTCGGTGCGCAGCAGGCGGTCGGCCAGGGTGCGCACGCTGTCCATGCCCTTGAACTGCCAGCGGCCCATGTCGGCCAGTTCCGCCAGACGCGGCGCGTCCAGGCGGGCGACGCGCAGGCTGCCGTCGTGGCCGATGCCCGCCTCGAACAGATCGATCAGGGTGCGCGCCACCGGTTTCAGGCGTTCGGCGGGCAGGCGGATGCGGCGTCCATCCGGGCCGTCCAGGGCGACCCAGGCGGTATCGGGGATCGCGTTGATGGCGTGCGGGTCGAGCCAGCGCGCGTCGCGGCTGAACAGGCTGGCCAGCAGGGGCGCGAGCGCCAGGCGACGGCCTTCGACGACGATGCCCATGGACAGGTCGAACCAGCCGGGGGCGGCTTCCGCGACCTCCGCCTGCCAGGCCTCCACGTCCATGTAGTCGTGGCGGAAATCCGGCGGCAGCTCCACATCCCAGCCGGCGGCGCGCAGCGCGGGGAGGGTCGCGCCCATGAATTCCTCCCAGGCCGCCTCGCTTTCCAGGCCGTAGCAGGGACGCGGCAGGGGCCGGCCGGCATAGACGGCGTGGTGCGGCACCAGGGTGAAACCGCAGGCGGACAGCGTCCTCATCATGCGCGCCTCCAGCTCCGTGTCGCGCCGGATGCGCACGGTCTCGCCGCTTTCCAGGGTGACGAATTCCCGCTTGTCGTCGCTGCCGAAGCGTTGCTCGGCATACTGGAAGAAGGGCACCGCGTAGTCGAACTGGCGCCGGTCCCACACGTCGCTGTAGTTGCGGTAATTGGCCAGACCGTAAACGCCGGCGGTGGCGACCTGGAGGATGGGGCGCGCCGGCGTTTCGATCTGGCGCAAGGCGTCGCCTTCGCGGGTGGGCGAGGGCAGGCCGGGGGCGATTTCCGCCAGCGTCGCGGCGACGACCTGGGCCTCGGCGTGGGACAGGGACGGGCCGGTCAGCAACTGACGGAGCAGGGCGGGGGGAATGGGCAGATTCAGCACGCCCGCCTCGCCGCCCGCCAGGTCGAGATACCAGGGCGGGTCCAGGGGCAGGGCGCGGGCGGCTTCCGGCTGGCTGACCAGGCGGGCGTGCATGCGGCCGAGGGCGTCCTGGCGCCAGGCCAGCACGGCGGGACGATCCTTGCCCTGACGCCAGGGCAGGCGGGAATCCCGGTCCATGAGCCAGCGGCCGCAGGCCAGCAGGCGGCGCAGGACTTCGTCGCCGTGGCGCGGTTCCAGCAGAAGGGTGTCGCTGTAGCGCTCCCGGGCGCGGGAGGTCCAGAGCAGGCGCAGGATGCCCAGATCGTCCTCGTCGACGAACTGGGGCGTGTTGGTCAGCGCCCGCTCGAACCCGGTCCAGACCTGAAGCGCGCCGGAGGGCCGGCCCAGGGCGTCGGTGCGCGCCTTGACGCATTTGATGCGGTATTCGCCGCGCCCGTCCGGACCGCTCAGCAGATAGAACAGGCGCGTGGTGGGCGCGGTTTTCACGCGTTTTCCGGATTTCGGCGTGTCGGCGAGGCGGCGCAGTTCCTGCACCCAGTTCAGCACCTCGGGCCGGACCTGATCCGGACGATCCCGCTCTTCCAGCGTCTTCAGCAAGGTTGCCGCCGAATGCTTGCAGTAGCCGCCCACCGGGCAGGTGCAGTGGAAACTCGCGCGCAGGCCGCCTTCCGGCTCCGACTTGAAGCGGATGTCGACCCGGTAGGGCTTGGGCCGGGTGCCCTGCACCAGGGCGACCACGGTGTCTTCCTGGATGTCCAGTTCCCGGACCTGATCCAGGTAGCCGCGGCCTTTCGCCACTTCTCCCTTGCTCAGCCAGCTTTCCACATCCCCGAGCTGGAATGCGGACGTGGGCGTCTGGGTCGTGCTGGGCGGGTCGTTGCTTGCCATTGCGGGAGAAAAAGGGTCCGGTGGGTTCGGCGCGATGCCGGCCAAACGCGGATTATCCCCCGAAAGAGGCGCTCTCCGCCAAGTCGGGTTCGCAGGCTTGTCGATCCTGGCCGGCATGCGCCGCGCGGGCGCCGACCCGGCCGGGCCATGTCCATGGGCCCGCCCGCCGATTCCGGCTCGGGCCGCGGGAGGTTGACGCAAGCCCGGCTTGGCCGCAGTCTGTCGCTCGCCCTTGCCGCCCCAGAGACAATACACAACCATGCGACGCCCGATCCGACTGAAGATATTCGGCATCACCCTGGTGCTGCTGACCTTGATGGTGGCCGTCACCTGGCTGTCGGTGATCAATTCGCGCCAGCTCAACAACCAAGTGCGCGCCATGTCCGACTACTACCTGCCGCTGCAACAGCAGGTGGCCAGCGTGGAAATCCTGATCCGCCAGCAGATGGTGCACATGGAGCGGGTGCTGATGGGCATGCAGGCGGCCAAGCCCGACGCGGACTTCCTCGCGAATGAGTCGAAAGGCTTTGACGACCGGGGCGTCAACGCCGACCAGATCGTGGATTCCTCCCTGCGCATGCTGGGCGAGGCGGAACAGGATGCGGACATCGAACTGGACAAGGTGACCCTGGCGGTCCTGAAGCAGCAACTGCCCAACGTGCAGAGCGCGCGCCAGGAATTCCACCGCGCCTTCCGCCTGTTCCAGATCGAGGCGGAGGAGGGCACGACCCGTTCCACCAAGCTGGTGCGGGAAGCCCTGTTGCGCGAGAAGGACAAGCTGGATGGGGAGATCGGCAAGACCATCGACCTCCTCAACAAGCTCACCACCGACACCGCCGCGCGGGCCAAGACGGAGGAGGCGCGCGCGGTCAAGCTGAACTGGCTGATCACCGCCATCGCCACCGGCCTGGGCCTGATCTTCGCCTGGTGGGTGTCCCGTTCCCTGGTGGAGCCCATCCGCCGCCTGCTGGGCGGCACCCGCGCGGTGGAGGCGGGCGACCTGGAGGTGGAAATCCTGGTGCATACCCGGGACGAGCTGGCCACCTTGGCGGATTCCTTCAACCACATGGTGGTGGGCCTGCGCGAGAAGGAACTGATCAAGACCACCTTCGGCCAGTACGTGGACCCGCGCATCGTGCGCGGCCTGCTGGACAAGCGCCTGCCGGCGGTGGGCGGCGAGCGCCACGCGATGAGCGTGTTCTTCTCCGACTTGGCCGGCTTCACGCGCATGTGCGAGGGACTGACGCCGGATACGGCGGTGCGCTTCCTGAACCGTTATTTCGCCCTCATGTCGGAGGTCATCCAGGCGCGCCAGGGCATCGTCGACAAATACATCGGCGACTCGGTCATGGCCTTCTGGGGCCAGCCCTTCACCGACGCGTCCTCCCACGCCGCCCTCTGCTGCGAGGCGGCCCTGGACCAGCGCGCCAAGCTCGCGGAATTCCGCGCCGACCTGCCCAATCTGCTCGGCATCCGCCACGGCCTGCCCGAGGTGGAGGCGCGCATGGGCATCGCCACGGGGGAGGTGCTGGTGGGCAACATCGGCTCGGAGACCGCCCGGGGCTATACTGTCATCGGCGACACGGTGAACCTGGCCTCGCGCCTGGAGCAGGCCAACAAGCTATATCGCAGCCATATCCTGGTCAGCGAGCAGACCCGCATGCTGGCGGGCGACGCCTTCGTGTTCCGGGAAATCGACAGCCTGCGCGTGATGGGACGGGTGGAGTCGGAGCGGGTCTTCGAACTGCTGGGCCGGGCCGGGGAGGTGGCCACGGACTTGCCGGCCACCTTCACCGCCGGACTGGCCAGTTACCGGACCCGGAATTGGGACGATGCGGAGCGGGCGTTCAGCGAGTGCCTGCGCCTGGCGCCGGACGACGGCCCGAGCCAGGCGTTCCTGGGCCGCATCCGGGCTTTCCGCGCCGCGCCGCCGCCCGACGATTGGGACGGCGTCTGGGTCGCCCAGGGTAAATAGCCCTCAGTTTTCCACGCCGGAATCGCCGTGGCAGGCGCAAGTCGCGCTGGTGGTGTTGTCGCAGCAGACGATCTTGCCGGCCCGGCAGCCGCACACGCCCTTGTGGCCCTTGCAGCAGTCGCTCTGGCTGACTTCGCTCAAGCGGTCGCTGGGCGGGCAAATGGTGGACGGGGTCGCGGCCGGCGCGGCGGCAACCCCCGCGCTTGCCGGGACGGCGGCTTGGGTGTGCTCCGCGCCCAACTGGGCGGCCCCCAGGGGGGATATCCAGGACAGGAAAAGCGCGATGGCCAAGAGTCGTTGCATGGTTCGTTCCTCCAAAGATTCGCGCCACTATAGCCCAAGGCGCGGGCCGCTTGCCGATCCGATCGGCAGTGGGCCGAGGGGGCGCTTATCTGGCCGTGGTTCTGCGCAGGCGTGCCAGCAGCCGCCGCGCCAGATCGCCGAAGATTTCGGTCTGGGTCGGATGGGGAAAGATGGCCTGGGCCACCTGGGTCAGGGTCAGGCCGCCGGCCACCATCATCACCGCCGCGCCGATCAGGGTGTCGGTGTGGTCGGCCAGGAAGTGGGCGCCGATGATCCTGCGGCTGGCCTTGTCCGCCACCAGCTTGATGAGGCCGTGGGTTTCCATGGCGATCATGGCCTTCGCGTCGATGCTCATGGGCATCTTCGCTTCCACCGCGTCGATGCCGCGCGCTTTCGCCTGGGCCAGGGACAATCCGACGAAGCCCGCCTGGGGACGGCTGAAGATGACGCCGCAGTCCAGATCCTGGTTGTAGTCGATGGGGTGGCCCAGCAGGCAGTGGGCGGTGACGCGGCCCTGGGTCGCGGCGGTATGGGCCAGCATGTAGCCGCCGATCACGTCGCCCACGGCGTAGATGTGGGGCACGCTGGTGCGGCAGCGGTTATCGGTCTTGATGGCGGCGCCGTCCAGTTCCACGCCGGCCGCTTCCAGATTGAGCTTGGCGGTGTTCGGGCGCTTGCCGGTGGCCATCAGCACGTAGTCGCACAGGAATTCCCCGGGATTGCCGGCGGCATCCTTGTACTTGATGCGCATGTGGTCAGGCTGGCCGGTGATTTCGCCGATGCTGGCGTTGGTCACCAGCTTGAATTCGCCGGCGAGCACATCGGTGAGATGTCTGGCGATCTCTTCCTCGACTTCGAGCAGGATGCGGTCGCGGGCTTCCAGCATGAGGATTTCCGCGCCGAAATCCTTGCAAATCTGGGCCATTTCCACGCCGATGACGCCGCCGCCGATGATGCCCAGGCGCTTCGGCGGATTGGGCAGGTTCCAGACCGTGTCGGAGGTGAGCACGCCGCCGGTGGCGACGCCTTCCCGCGCGCCGGGAATGGGCGGCACGAAGGGGGGCGCGCCGGTGGCGATGACCGCGGCGCCGAAGCTGAGGGTGGATTCCGCGCCGTCGGGGGATACGATCTTGAGATGATGGTCGTCGATGAAGCTGGCGAAGCCGTGGCGCACGTCGATCTTGATGCTCTTGTCCGCCCGCAGCGCCAGCTCGCCCCGGGTCTGCAACACGTTCTTGCGATGGGCTTCCAGGGTCGCCCAGTCCAGGCGCGGCCGCTGGGTGCCCACCACGCCCTTGTCCGAATCCCGCGCCCTATCGCGCATGATGTCCGCCGCGTGGCGCCAGGCCTTGGAGGGTATGCAGCCGCGCCACAGGCACTCGCCGCCGGGCAGGGGCGCGTTGTTGATCATGGCGACCTTGATGCCGTGATCCGCCAGATCCCGCGCGCAATCCTCGCCACCCGGGCCGCCGCCGATGATGGCGACTTGGATGTCCCAATCGCCGGTGGGAATCGCGGGTTGTCCCCGCTTGGCGTCAACATTAGAAATGTCCATCGAAGCTCCGGAAACGAGGTTGCGTGCGCGGGAGATGTGGCAGACGAGAGTGGCAGACGAGAGCTTGAGGCGGAAACAGCTGCGGTATCAACTAACATGGCTGAAAATTCGTGTTGTTGCAGCATCTGTAGATTCCGATCGGCGGGGGACAACGCATGTAGGAGCAGCCGGTGGGGCAAATGCTGGTCGTGGCGTTCAATTGCACGCCGCCGCCAACGCCCGCATTGAACAGGCTCAAGGTTTTGGCGTCATTCAATTTGCATACATAGCTGGGCGCCCGCTTTCTGGTGGAGGCGCTGACTTTTTCGCAACCTTGCTCCTTGAAGCGCGCATCGGCCTGAAGCTGCTTATCCAGATTGCCGAGATGCTTGGACGCGCCCTTGTATTGATAGAGCGTGAAGGTCTGCTGGTCGGTCGGCGGACTGGCTTGTGTCGATTCGGCCATGGATTGGCCGGCGAGGGCGGTGATCAGCAAAAGGAATAGGGCCAAGCTTTTGAGGGTGGTCATGGAAATACTCCTAAGTCACAGTAGTTAAAAACGTCAATAGAACTGCAATTGCAGCCGACCATATACGAAGCGATTCTGGGCGAATCGCGGCAGCAAAGTGTCGACTTCCTGATAGTGACCGACATCCTGATCAGCGATATTCCTGACACCAACGCTGAACTGCTTGCGGCCTTTGTCGAGCTTCCAGGTCAAAGCCGCGTCGGTCATCCAGAAATGCTCCCGGAAGCTGCTGAATGTGGGGGGGCCATCCGCCACAAAAAATGTTTGTCTGGATCCGACACGGGTCAAGACGATATCCACACCCATGCTACGTGGTCCGGAAATCTGTCCACCGAGGGTCCAATGCCGCGCAATCTGGCGACTGACACCGTTATTGTCCTGGGCCACGTTTGGGCGATCCTGGTCCAGATACTCATAGGTCAAACGCAGCCCTCCTTCCCACCCCGCCAATAGCGAGGGAGAAGGTCGCCAATATAGGCCGGCCTTGGCCTGGCGCTCGGACTGTGGGTCGAGAAGGGTTCCGCCGACATTGGGGTCCACGCCGGGAATCAGCAGCCTGTTGCGGCTGGCTTCCAGGATCAGGTCCAGGGAAGGAGTCAGGGTCTGCTCCCAATTCGCGCTGACGATCCGATGCACAGAGCCGATCTCGTCGCCAAACCACTGTCTCACCCCAGCGACCTCGATGGGTTCCAAGCCCGCGCCACCGGTTTTCGGCAGAGCGGCCGCTTCCAGGGAGGCGAAGCGAAAGTGCGATCCAGACATTGGATGCCAATTCAGGCCGAATTTGGGCATGGTCCGAGTGAAGACGATCGAATCCGAGTCCTGGCTGAAGTCGAGATGGCTGATGCCTAGCGTGACCGACAGTGTCTTGTCCAGATGCCAAGTACCGTAGCCATAGAGCAGCGGGGTGCTCAAGTCGATTGAATCTACCACGCCGGGGGGGTAGTAGGAGTAGGCGATTTTTCCTTGTTCGGCGAAACGGCTGGCTCCTAAAGTCAGGTTGAAACGGTCCGAATTCCATTGGAACTGGAGTTCCGGCATATCCGCGGTACCTGAGGCTAGCGCCGAGATACCGAAATTTGTGTAATCGATATTCTGGTCGCGCCACTGCCGGGAGAGCAGCAGCTTCAGGTTCGCGTTGCCGCCAAACCGCCAATTCAGACCCAGGCGGGCCACATTCACCATGTCGTCGGCGGCAAGCGGAATCTCGCCGACCAGTCTGTATGGGAAGAGGGTTTCATCGCGCAGACTTACCGCATGCCGGTACTCCATGAAGGCTGACGTTTCCGCGCTGAGACGTGCCTGCAAGATGCCCTGCCAGGCATCGTTATCCAAGCGTTTGCCGTCCAAACCATCGCTGCGCTGGCTTATTCGGGAGAAACCGAACCCGAGCCTGGATTTGTCGCTTCCACCGAGGCGGACCTGTTCGCCCCAAGTGTCATAGCTCGCGGTATTGCCATCCACAGCCAGTTGCCAACCCGAAGGCGCGAAGAGCGCGCTGTACTCGTTCAGCCCGGATTGGCGGGATTCCTGCACCGAGGGCAAATTATGGTTGGGCGGTGGCGTGGAGCCGCCCACGCCCTGTACCACGTCCAGGGACATGGGCAGTTGCCCGAGCGGGGCGTCGAACAGGCTTTGTAGCGCCAGAGAGCGTCGTGCCTGGGTGCCTCGGGTGATTTGCGCATAGACATCGGCCAGATTTCGATAGGCCGCGCTGTTGGTCGCACCGGATTCCGCCGCGTCTTGTGCCGCGTGGAGAGCGAGATCGGAAAACCCGAGCGCTTGCAGGGCTATTGATAAATCGATCTGATTCAGTGTCTGGTCATCGGCGAGGAGGTCGCGACCCCGATAGACTTTGCGACCATCGTTGCGCTGTATCGATGCGCGAATGTCCTCCAAAGCACTGGAGGGCCGGTTCGCTTGCAAATGCATCTGGCCGCTGAACAACCAGACGCTCGGATTATTGGGATCTATTTTCTTGACCAACTCGAACTCGTTCCGAGCTTTCTCGACATCTCCGCTTGCCAGAAACACGCGCCCCAGATACGTATGGAACAGCCCATTGTTCGGCGCCCGTTCCACCGCAGCCTGAAGTTCATCCTGGGCTTTCTGCAGGTCGCCATGTTGAATGTGGGCCAAGCTCAGGCCGAAGCGTGCATTGGCATCGATCGGATTGAGTTGGGTGGCCCGCTCGAAACCGGAACGGGCCGCATTCCAGTCTTTTTGCAGCAATGCGACCAGGGCGCGGGTACCGTGGGCGATGGAGGAATCGGGCTGCAGGGTCAAAGCGTGGTCGGCGGCGGCCCTGGCGGCTTTGAGTTGGCCCAGGGCCAGATGCAATTCCGCTTCGCGTACCCAGCCGGTGCCATTCCTGGCTTCCGCCAATTGGGCTTGGCGCACGCTCGCCAGGGCGTTGTCGAGGTCTCCCCGGGTCTGCTGGGTATAGGAAAGCGCGAGCCAGGCCGCGCTGGAGGCGGGATCGATTCGCGTGGCGCGCGTGGCCAACTCCAGCGCATCGTCCTTCCTGCCCTGGATGCTGGCGATGACGGAGGCCAGGGCGAGGGCCTGGGGGTGATCGGGGGATTTCGCCAGCGCGTCTTGCAAAGCCGCATCGGCCTCGGCCGCCAAACCGATGCGCAGGAGCAGATTGGCGCGATAGACATGCCAGTCGCCGTCCTGCCGGTGGCCGACCGCCTCGTCGGCATCCCTGGCCCAGGTGGCCGTGGCGGGCGGGACCAGGGGCAGGACGGCGGAATAGGAAAGCACCCAGTTCGCCGTATCCTGGCTGGATACGACCAGATTGTCCTGGGGGCGGAGGTCCAGTTCCGGGATCGCGGAAGCCGGATCAAGGTCGGATTCGGTCGGGCCGCGGCTGGCCGCCAGCGATTTGTCGCCCAAAAAGACCATGCCCCCTGATATCAGGATTAGTCCTAGGTATCTGCGGAGATGGCTCGCGGGGTCAGACATTGCCGGGCTGGGAGCAATACACTCGCGGATCGTAACAATCATTGCCCGGAACCGGCTAGCGCTTATTGAATAAAGACGAGGTGGATGTGGAAAAAATTTACTCGGGCTCGGTCGAGCAGTTGGGAAGCGGGGACGGTCGAACGGGTCGAGTGGGTCGATCAGGGACACGCCACGACTCGGCGGAAGGGCGGCCCGGACGGGTTTTCCCGCGTGCGATCCTGATACGATCCTCGCTTCTTCTTGATGAGCGGCCGTGATGGCAAGCCCGCTGGTTCGTCTGCCTTCGCTGGATCTGATGCTCGGCTTCGTCGCCGTCGGGCGGCGCATGAGCATCACCCTCGCGGCACAGGATTTGTGCCTGACCCAATCCGCCGTCAGTCGCCGGATACAGACCCTGGAGCGAGCGCTGGGCGTCAAATTGCTGGCGCGGGGCCATCGCTCGCTTGCCTTCACGGCGGAAGGCGAACGCCTGTTCCAAATCGCGGACGGCGCGATCCGGCGCTTGCAGGACATCGTCGATGATCTGGCCGCGGCCGATGAGCGCCGTCCCGTCACGATCACCGCCAGCATCGGCGTCACCAGCCTCTGGCTGCTGCCCAGATTGCGCCGGTTTCAAAGCGTGCACCCGGACATCGAGGTGCGGGTGGATGCGAGCAATCGCCTCGCTGATCTGCGCAACGAGGGCATGGACCTGGCGATCCGATACTGTTCCGCCGCCGGCGCGCCGGCAGGCGCGCAGCGTCTGTTCGGCGAGACATTGGCCCCGGTGGCCCATCCCTCTCTCCGCCTCGAAGCGTTGCCTGATGTGGCGGCGCTCAGCCAGTATTTCCTGCTCGAATACGAGGATCCGAAACGGCCCTGGCTGCGCTGGCAGGAATGGCTGGACGCCATGGACTGGCGCCAGGCCAAACCTCGGGGCGTGCATCGCTTCAACCAGTACGACCAGGTCATCCAGGCGGCCCTGGGTGGACAAGGCATCGCCCTGGGCCGGCTCGAGTTGATTCGCGCCCTCCTGGACGAGGGAAGCCTGATGGTGCTGGCGCAACCCGGTGCCGGGGTCGCCGTCGACCACGCCTATTGGCTGATCCAGGGCGAGCCCGCCCCCCGGCGGGAGGTGGCGCGGGTGATCGAATGGCTGCGGGAGGAGGCGGCTCAGGTCTAAGTCGCGGCCACGTTGGCATGCGCCCGGGGAATGCGAGGCTTGCGCAAATTTCGTTTGAGCCGCCCCACGTAGATGGCGTGAAATTGCGGCGCGAACCCGTTCAACAATCCTGGCCGCGGCAACGGCCAGTCCACTCGACGAGGATGACCCATGCCCACGCTTTCCCCCGTTTTCGCCCAGGCATTCGCTAGGGCATGGATCGATGCCTGGAACCGGCACGATCTGGCGGCCGTGCTTTCCCACTATGCGGAAGACTTCGTGTTTTCCTCTCCCCTTATTAACGATATCGCCGGCGAAGCCAGCGGCACCCTGCTCGGCAAGGAAGCCGTGGGCGCCTATTGGACGCTGGGTTTGCGGCGGATTCCCGATTTGCGCTTCGAACTGGTCGATACCCTGTGCGGCGTGGACAGCCTGACCCTCTATTACCGAGGGCATCGTGGCATGGTGGCGGAGACCTTCCAGTTCGGCGCCGACGGCAAGGTGGCCCGCGCCCAGGCCTGCTACGCCTGTCAGTCCGCCGGAGAGGGCAAGTCATGACAGGCGGCGCGGCGAATCCGCTTCCCGTCCTCGAATATCTGCGCCGACATGTCGAGCGCACGCTGGAGAAGGGCGACACCACCCACCTGTGCTATCCGACGCCGATTTCCCGGACCCTGGGCATCCGGGTGGTGGAAGTGGGGAAGGGGACGGCGGCGGTCGAGATCGACGCCGACGCGGCGATCCACGGCAACCAGCAGGGCACGGTGCACGGCGGCCTGATCTGCGAACTCGCGGACGCCGCCATCGGCACCGCCCATTCCACCCTGATGGCGCAAGGCGAGTCCTTCACCAGCATCGAACTGAAGATCAACTTCTTCCGGCCGGTGTGGCATTCCACCCTGCGCGCCAGCGCCCGGCCAGTCCAAAGCGGCCGCACCCTGACCCACTATCTGTGCGAGATTCTGCGGGACGACGGCAAGGTGGCCGCCATGGTCACCAGCACGGTCATGACCTTGAAGGGGGAGAAGGCCGCGGGGCGTTGAGCCGTGGACGCGACGATGCCGGCCACGCCCTATTCAGGAAACGCCGTCCGCGCGGCGTCATGGACGCGCCGATGCGCATGCAACGGACAGTCGTGCGCTATGCCCGCGCGCCGGCCTGCCCGCGCCGGCCTAGCCCTCCCGGCGCCGGGCAAGCCACGTGTGGAGCAGCGAGTACAAGGTTCGCGCGTCGACCGGCTTGGCGATGAAGTCGTCCATGCCGGCTTCGAGGCAGATCGCCTTGTCCTCGGCGAACGCGTTCGCCGTCAAGGCGATGATCGGGATCCGCTCGCCGCGCGGCGAGCGGCGGATTTTCCGGGTGGCTTCCAGGCCGTCCATGCTTGGCATGCGCATGTCCATCAAAATCAGGGCGTAGTCGTTCTCTTCGGCGAGCCGCGCCGCCTCGGCCCCGTCCGCCGCCGCATCGGCGGCCAAGCCCGCCTCGCCGAGCAGGATCAGGGTGATTTCCCGGTTGATCGGCTCGTCCTCGGCGATGAGCACCCGCGCCCCGGCAAAGTCGCGTTTCAGGCTTGCCTCGTCGGATGGCGTGTCCCGCGCGGCCGCGATGGCGCGCGGGTCGCCGGCCTCTGCCTTGCGCAGCCGGGCGGTGAACCAGAAGACGCTGCCGCTTCCCGGCGCGCTGCTCGCGCCGGCATCGCCGCCCATCAGTTGCGCCAGTTTCCGCGTGATCGCCAGGCCCAGTCCCGTGCCGCCGTAGGCGCGCGTGGTGGAGTTGTCGGCCTGTTCGAACACGGAGAAAAGCCGTGGCATGACCTCCGGCGCGATGCCGATTCCGGTGTCGCTGACCTCGAAGCGCAGCAGGGCGCTCGCGGCATCCTCCTCGACCAGGGCCACGCGCAGTCTTATCGAGCCCGCTTCGGTGAACTTCACCGCGTTGCCGGCGTAGTTCAGCAAGGCTTGCCGCAGACGCCCGGCATCGCCGACAAATGCGCGGGGAACCACGGCGATCTCGGCGGCCAGATCGAGCTGCTTGGCCTGCGCGTTCGTCCGCGTGATGGCGAGAACGCCGTCGACCAGGTCGTCGAGATTCACCGGCGCTTCCTCCAGCGTGAACTTGCCCGCCTCGATCTTGGACATTTCGAGAATGGCGTTGAGGATGTCGAGCAGATGCCGGCTGGCCGTCTCGATGGCGTCCAGGCGCTTCGTCTGCTCGGGCGTCAGGCTGTCAAAGCGGATCAACTGGGCCATGCCGGTGATGGCGTTGAGCGGCGTGCGGATTTCGTGGGACATGTTGGCGAGGAAGGCGCTCTTGGCCACATTGGCCGCCTCGGCGGCCTCCTTCGCGACGGACAGGTCGCGCGCGCGTTTTTCCAACTCGCGCCGTTGCGTAAGCAGCTCCGCCTCGACCCGCTTGCGGTCGCTGATGTCGGTGATGAAGCCATGCCACAGCACAGACCCGTCGTCCCGCCGCTTGGGCAGGGCGTTGCCGTACAGCCAGCGGGTGGCGCCGTCGGCGAGGCAAATCCGATAGTCGTGCTGCCAGGGTTCGAGATTCGCCGCCGAGCGCTGGATGGACTCGTTCATGCCGTCGAGATCGTCCGGATGCACCATGGAGAAAATGGGCGTGGCATCCGCGCGGACTTCCTCCGGCGCCACGTGATAAATCTCGCGGATACGGTCGCTGACATAGGGGAAACGGCTGGCGCCGTCCCTGTCGCGTTGAAACTGGAAAACCATGCCCGGCACCTGGGCGGCGATCTCGCTCAACCGGCCCAGCAGTTCGGCCTGGGCGGCGGCATACCTGTTCCGTTCCTCCAGCAGCGCGGCCAGCAACTGCCCCGTGAGCGCCATGCCCAGCACGAACACATCGAGTTCGAGAATGTGGTATGCGCCATCCGCGACGAAGGGGCCCAAGCCGCGATTGGTCGCGTACAGGGCCATGAGCGACAACACCAGGCTGCCGAGAATGACCGATACCAGTCCGCGACCCACGGCGAGAAAGACCAGCAGGGGGCCGAACAGGATCAGGGAAATGGCGATGCCGGTCCCGCCGAAAACGACGAACACCAGCCAGGCGGCCGGGGCCAGGATCAGGAGGGGCAAGGCCAGATCCCAGCTCCGCCGGCCGGCCGGCGACGGCCGGCTGGCCAGGGCGAGCAGAAGCGGCGCCACCTGGGCCTGGCCCATGGCGTTGCCGAGCCACCAGTCGAGCCATGCGGCGCCGTATTCCCCGGCTTGCTGGATCTGGCCGAACGTCCACAGAACCAGGGTTCCCAGGGTGGCGCTGAGGGGTTGCAGAACCAGGAAAACCAGGCCCAGCAGGCCCGCCACGTCGCGCAGCCGGGAGAGGCTGGGATGCAAGCCGAAACGCTGGAACAGGAGGCCGCCCAGGACCGCCTCCAGACTGTTGCTCGCCGAGATCAGCAGCGCCGGTTCCCAGTCCAGGCCGCGCGACACCGCCAGGGCCAACTGGCCGATGAAGACGCCCGGCCAGACACGCGGACCGAGCAGGATGGTGGCCGCCAGAGCGAAGCCCTCGGCGGCGAACAGGACCGGCGTCACCACCCCATGGGAAACCGCGGTCAGGAAACTCGCATGGCCGGAGAGAAAATAGAGCAAGGCCAGCGCGAGTATTTGCGCCGCGAAGGGAACACGATCCTGGATCGTCTTGCCGTATCCGATTTCCATGCCGATCTCTCCGCCCCCAGTCTTTTTCCCGATTGGAAAGGGATGTGAAGAAGTTACGCTTCCCTGGCCGGCTCCCGCCTTCCCGCCGGCAAGGCGTATTACGGCTCGATGCCGCGATCCTTGAGGGTGTCGTGCATGGCGGCGCTCCCTGTACGCATAATGGCGCTTGCGACTTGGTCTGGATGAAGCGATGACCCCCCATGCCGAACCCCTTCCCGCGCGAAAACCCGAACTGGAGTTCTGGTTCGATTTCGCCAGTCCCTACAGCTATCTCAGCGTGATGCGCATCGAGGCGGCCGCCGCCGTGGCGGGAGTGGACGTGCGCTGGAAGCCCTTCCTGCTCGGCCCCGTGTTCAAGGCTCTGGGATGGGCCACGGCGCCGTTCGTGGCGCAGAAGGAGAAAGGCGAGTACGTCTGGAAGGATCTGGCCCGGCGGAGCGCCAAGTATGGCCTGCCCCTGCGCCGGCCGAGCGAATTTCCCCGCCTGTTCCTGTTGCCGCCCCGGGTGGCGCTGGCCGGTGATGGACAAGCCTGGCAGGCGGAATTCTGCCGTCGTCTCATGTTGCTCAATTTCTCCGCGGGCGACGAGGTGGACATCAACACGCCGCGCGTGGTGGGCGAGGTGCTGGAACAGTTGGACCTGCCCGCGGGTGAGTTGATCGACCGGGCCAACAGCGCGCCGCTCAAGGAAGAGCTGAAGGCGCGCACAGAAACCGCCCGGCGAAGGGGCGTCTTCGGCGCGCCGACATTTTTCGTCGGCGAGGAGATGTTCTGGGGCGACGACCGTTTGGACGACGCCCTCGCTTTCGCGGCCCGGGTCGCGCCATGAGCCGGCATTCCCCGCTTGAGCGCCGCTGGCTGGACGAAGGCTTCAGCGTCTGCCCCATGTCCGGCCGTTTCATGCCGGGCCTGGCGACGCTGTTTACCCGTCCCGACGGCAAGCATCTCTGTTTCCGGGTGGAAGTGCGCGCGGAACATTGCAACGGCAATGCCACCGCCCACGGCGGATTCCTGGCGACCCTGGCGGATGTCTGGCTCGCCTACAACGTGTTGCATCTGCTGCCCGACACGGCGCGCATCGTCACCGCGAACCTGTCCGTGGATTACCTCGCGCCGGCGCTCGCCGGCGATTGCCTGGAAAGCCAGATCGACCGGGTCCGCATCGGCGCCCGCCTGTGCCATGCCTCGGGCGCGATCCTGCGGGAGGGGCACCCCGTGGTCGCGATGCGGGGCGCGTTCGCGGTGATGGAGAAGAAGGCGGGACAGTTGTCGGGCTAGGCCGGGCCGGCGCGGCGCGGGCCCGGAAGGGAGGCGTTTCCGGGCCGGGGAACTCGCGCTGCGGTGCGCACTCAAATTAAAGAAAAGCGCTGCGTCGGCCGCTGTACAGGCTATCCCATGCAACGCGCCATCCGGGAACCCTTCAAAAATCTGAGAAGCGATACACCATGCGCAAGAACGCGAATACCGTTTCCTATCCGCCAGCAACCACCGACAACATTCCTTTCAATCCACCCTGCCCCAAATGCGGCGAGCCCTTGTTTCGGATATCCCGGGGGTGGATCGGCCGCTTGATCAGCCTGCTGGTTCCGGTTCGCCGCTATCGCTGCGAATCTCCTTTATGCCGTTGGGAGGGACACTTGCGCCTTCCGTCGACCCAGAACAGCCGCGAGGCTCGGCAGGATTGATGTCTTCCTCGATGGTCTTCGTCCGGTTCGCCGCCGGAACGTGAGTTCGGATAGTTCCGACCGAAGGGGCCGAGCATCCGGCACCCGCCGCCCGGTCAGGCGGTTTCCCCGGGTTTGATGAAGCAAGGCCCAGCGGTCATTGGTTTTGCTTGCGCTGGGCGCGGCGTTCCATGATGCCGCGCAGCTTGGCCTTTTTCTCCTCACAGGCTTTGGGGTCGGCGGCGCAGCGCTGGCGCCATTCCTCCGCCTTGGCCTTGAACTGGGCGCAACGTTCCGGATCGGCCTGGCATTTGTCCCGCATGCGTTGCTTCGTTTCCTTGCACTGCTCGGGATTGGCCTGGCACCAGGCGGCGGCCTGGGGCGATTCGGCGGCTTGCGTGGTCGTCGCGGGCGCGTCCTCGGCCCAGGCGGCGGCGGAGAGGCACAGGGCCAGGGAAAGGTGAACAAGGGTTCGTAGCATGTCGGGCTCCCGGATCAGGGGTTGGTGGATTCGAAGCTGAGGCTGCCGCCGCGGCTCATGCTGGCGCCGCCGGGGCCGGTATTCGTCGCGTTGCGGGTGAGCGTGTTGCCGTCCCGGGACCAGGTCACGTCGTGGCTGCCGGTCCGGCCGTCCGGGCTGGTGACGGTGGCGCTCCGGGACCATCCATCGTCGGATTTGGCCAGGCTCTTCTCCACGCTCAAGGATTTTCCGTCGTCCCGGGCATAGGTGGTGGTCGTGCTGGCGCCGCCCTCGCCGTCGGGCGTGATCGTGCGTGTCATATCCGTGCTGTGCCCGTTCGCGCCGGCGCGGCTGCCGGTCATGGCATAGCTGCCGTCGGCGTTGCGCTGGCCCTGGACCTGGGTGGTGGCCTGGGCGCCGGCGGCGCCGGTGACTTGGCGTTGCCGGCTATAGCTGCCGGACTCGGCGTCCCACTGGCGGCTGCTTTCGGCAACGCCTTCGCCACGCGAGTTCTGCCAGGTGGTGCTGCGGCTGGCGCTGCCCGGGCTTCGTTCCCGCAGACTCTGGAAAGTGCCGGAATTGCCTCGGGCATTGGTATAGCTGCCGGTGCGCATGCGCTCCCGCGCCTCGGCGGGCGACGCGGGCATCAGGCCCGCCACGGTGGCGATGCCGGCCAGGGCCAGGACGAGCAAGCGTGTTCCGGCGGGGCGAGGTTCAGTGGTCTTCATGATGGATCTCCGGGTGCGTGATGGGTGAGTCGGGTGTTTGCGGCGGCGCGGCCAATCCCGCGCGCAAGACTTCCGCCGCCAGGGAGAACCCCAGCAGGTCGAACAGGAAGCTGGGCCGGTCGAGCAGGCGGTTGAAGCGTTCCCGCCGCGCCGGGTCCAGGCTGTCCCGGAAGACCACGGCCCGGCGCAACAGATCGAGCCGGGTCGCCAGATGGGCGTCGGAGAGTTGGCGCAAGGCGGGCTCCAGTTGGTCTGCGCCGGGTCGGGCCGCGCGCATGGTCTCGGCGAGGGCTTTGATGCGGGGGGAAAGCCCGTGGCGGCTTGACTTGATGGCCGCGCGGGCCTCCTTACGCATGGCCTCCAGACGCGCGCGCTGGGCGGGGTCGAGATCCAGGGCGGCGGCGCTCCAGCCTTCCCGGTGCAGGGCGTGGAGCCCGAAGGCGTAACCGCCGATGGCGAGGACGTTGAACAGCAGGGAGACGGCCAGAGCCCATTTGATCCAGCGCATCACCAGGCTCCCGGAAATCCGGCCAGGCCCATGACCAGGGCCGCCAGCATTTGCGTTTCCGCCTGGGCCTGGATGTGGGCCAGGCCCAGGCCCACCACGAGTCCGGCCGCGCCGGTGGCCAGGCCCAGCGTGCCGCCCAGCAGGCGGACGGGCCAGGATGGCGCCCGGGCGCCGGCCTGGGCATCCGGGGCGCGCACCAGCGACCTGGCGCGCCGGATGTCGGCTTCGGGAACGGCGTCGTCCACAACCGCGCGGGCCGCGCGCAGGCCATCGAGATGGTCGGGCGCGCGGGCCAGCCAAAGCTCCACCCGGCGCGCGCCATCCTCGTCCAGCCCGCCTTCCAGCCAGGCGGCAAGCTCCATGGCGCCGGGTTCCCCGGTGGCCGGCGCGCGGGCCAGCCAATCGATCAGCGCGGCGCGTTCGGCGGGGGTGGGTTGGTCGGTTTCGGTGTTCATCTGGATCCTTTCATTGGCTTGTTCGCGGCCGCGCGGGAAAACATCCCCGCCTTTCACGCCGGCCTTTCACACCGACTCCTTGCCGATGCGGGCGCGCAAACGTTCCAGGGCTTTGTGGCGCAGGGAACGCACGCTCTGGGCGGCGATGCCCAGCGCGCGGGCGACCTCGTCCACGTCCATGTCGCGCTCGTAGATCAAGCGCAGGATCAGGGCCTGGCGCGGCGTCAACAGGTCGTCCGGCAGCTTGAGCGGGCCGGGCGCCGCGCCGGCCTCGACGGCCAGGCTGGCTTCCGGTGCCTGCTCCAGCTCAACGCCGGGCTTGCCGCTCCGGCGCAGATGGTCCAGCGCGCGCCGGCCGGCGATGACGCCCAGATAGGTGTTCAAAGTGGCCTGGGCGGGATCGAAACGCTTGAGCAGGTTGAAATCGTCCCGGCACAGGGAAACGAAGCTGTCCTGGACCACATCCGGCAGATCGCCCAGGCGCCCGGCGGGCTCCAGCACCCGGCGCGCGACCGCGCGGATGACCGGCGCCGCGCGCGGCACGAAACGATCCCACGCGGCCTTGTCGCCGCGCAGGAGCGCGGCCCACTCGGCGGATTCCCGGGCGGCGTCAGTCACGGCAGGATATTTCTGGAGGCATGGGGCGGAACGATAGCGGACTCGCAGGCTTGTTCGCCGGGAGCGCCGGCAACATCCCCATGCCGGGCCGAAACATCCGGATGCCGCATCCGGAACGGGGACCGAAGCCGGCTCGCTCGGATTTCCATATTTCATGCGCCGTTTGAATCCAAAATACGGGCTGGAACGACATGCCGGGGCCGCCGTGCGCCTATCCATCCGAAACAAGCTGTTCATCACCCTGCTGCTGGCGATCACGCTGGTGGTGGCGGTCATGTTCGGCTTCATGCACTGGTCCTTCCAGCGGGGCTTCGTCAGTTTCCTGGAAGTGCGCCAGCAAGCGCGGGCCGAGCGGCTGGCGGAGCAATTGGCCGGGGTCTACGCGGAAGAGGGCGGGTTCGATGGCTTGCGTCTCGATCGCGCCCGCTGGTTCAGCCTGCTCGCGGAAGGACGTGCCGGGCGCGGCGACTTTGCGCCCATGGGACGCGGCCCCGGTCACGGTCCTGGACATATGCCCAGGCTGCGCGAGGCGGGATTGACCCTGCTGGATGTCGACAAGCGGCCGCTGTTGGGCCGCGAGGAGAATGTGGACCAGTTGCTGCTGACGCCGATTCGGGAGGGCGGTCGCATCGTTGGCTATGTCGGCCGCATGCCCGGGCCGGTGTTGCGGGAGGGGATCGACACCCGTTTCGAGGAGGCCCAACAGCGCGCGTTCCTCTGGATCGCCCTGTTGGTCGCTCTGGTGGCGATGGCCTTGACCTGGCCCTTGTCCAACACCCTGGTGCGTCCGCTGCGCCGGATCACCGAAGGGGCCCGGGCATTGTCGGCGGGGCGTTTCCAGACCCGGGTGACCGTGCGGAGCAACGATGAACTGGGCGATCTCGCGCGGGATTTCAATGGCCTGGCCCAGACCCTGGAGCAGACCGAAACCGCGCGGCGCCAGTGGATGGCGGACATCTCCCACGAACTGCGCACCCCCTTGTCGGTCATGAAGGCCGAACTGGAAGCCATGCAGGATGGCGTGCGCCCCCTGGATCCCGCGTCCGTGCTTTCGCTCCAGTCCGATGTGGAACGCCTGAACCGCCTGGTGGAGGACTTGTACCAGCTATCCATGACCGATCTGGGGGCCATGAGCTACCGCAAGCGGGAGGTGGAGCCGGCCGCCATCCTCAAGGATGACCTGGAGTCCCTGGCCGGCGAGTTCGCCAGGCTCGGCATCGAGGTGGTGATGCGCGATGAGCTGCCCGGCGCCGTCACCCTTCAGGGCGACCCGGACCGCCTCTCCCAGCTGTTCCGCAACCTGCTGCAAAACAGCCTGCGCTACACCGACGCGGGGGGGAGGGCGGAAGTGACACTGCGCGGGAGCGGCGGCATCTGGAGCGCGGATTTCCAGGACACCGCCCCCGCCGTGCCCGGCGAATCGCTGCCCCGCTTGTTCGAACGCTTCTACCGGGTGGAGGCCTCCCGCAACCGGGCCCACGGCGGCGCGGGCCTGGGCCTGGCGATCTGCCGCAACATCGTGGAGGCCCACGGCGGCCGCATCGAAGCCAGGCCATCGCCGCTGGGAGGCCTGTGTATCCACTTGGAACTGCCGATCCCATGAGCGCCGACGCCAGCGTTCCGCGCATCCTGATCGCCGAGGACGAGGAACGCCTCGCCCAGGTGCTGGCGGATTATCTCCACGCCGCCGGCTATGCCACCCATTGTCTTGCCGACGGTCAGGAGGTGGTGCCCTGGGTCAGGTCCAACCTCCCGGACATGCTGGTGCTGGATCTGATGCTGCCGGGCAAGGACGGCCTGGATATCTGCCGGGAGATACGCGCGTTCAGCCAGGTGCCCATCCTCATGGCCACGGCCCGGGTGGAGGAGATCGACCGCCTGCTGGGCCTGGAACTGGGCGCGGACGATTATCTGTGCAAGCCCTACAGCCCGCGCGAGGTGGTCGCCCGGGTGCGGGCGATCCTGCGCCGCACGCGCCACACCGCGACGGAGGCGGTAGCCGAAGACACGCTCCATCTGGACGCGGCCGCGCTTCGCGTGTCGGCCAATGGCCGGGAAGTCGAACTGACCATGGTGGAATTCCAGCTCTTTTCCACCCTGTACCAGGCGCCCGGACGCATCTTTTCCCGCGGCCAGTTGATGGATCGCATCTACGACGACCAGCGCATCGTCTCGGATCGCACCATCGACAGCCACATCAAGAAGTTGCGCAAGAAACTGGCGGATCTTCAGCCCGGCATGGAACTGATCCACTCGGTCTATGGCGCCGGCTACCGCTACGAACCCGAGCCCGCCAAGTCGCCGCAATAGCGTGGCGGGACAACTTCCCCATTGTTTGCACAATCCGTCCCGATTCGCTCCATCTTTGCTCCCTAAGCTGGGAACCGTGGAAGGCAGGAAACCTTCCCGCTTTCGCCACCTGATAGGAGTACATCATGAAAAAGACGTTGATTGCATTGGCCATGTTGATTGCCGTTCCCACCGCCATGGCGGGTTTCGGTCCCGGCCAGAACGGAGGCGGCCCCGGCAATATGCGCGGCCCCAATGTGGAGCGCATGGCGGTCATGCTGGATCTGACCCCCGAGCAGCAGGACAAGGTCAAGACCCTGTTCGCCGAGCAGGCCAAGAAGCGGGATGAAACCCGCGCGGCCATGCGGACAGAGATGCAGGGCAAGATGCAAGCCATCCTGACCCCGGCCCAGTACGAAAAAATGACCAAGCTGCGCGGCGAGCGTGGCGCGGGGATGGGCGGGCGCGGCATGCGCGGCGGTTGCGACGGTTCCGGTCCGCGCTGGTAAGAACCACGGATTCATTCGAAAACCGTCATGGCGACGAAGCACGGCAATCCATATGGCAGTCGGAATATGCAGCGCCTGGATCGCCACGCTTCCCGCGATGACGAATGAATCCGCAATTTTCCTGGAAGACGGGATCGGCCCGGCAGCGGGCCGACCTTCCCGAGGCAAGCGATCGGGCGATGCGCGGCCGCTTGCCTTGTTCGAATCGATCAACCAACGGTTATCAAGGGGTAGACCGTGAATATCAAACGCGATTGGGCGACGCCCATCACCATCGGCGCTTTTCTGTTGTCCGCCGTGACCGGCGTACTGTTGTTTTTCCATCTGGACAGCGGCCTGAACAAGTTCGCCCACGAATGGCTGAGCTGGGCGCTGCTGGCGGGCGTGGCCTTGCATGTGGCCGGCAATTTTTCCGGTTTCAAGCGCCATTTCGGCAGCGGCCGAGGGCGGGCCTTGGTGGGCGTGTTCGCCGCCCTGCTGTTGCTCAGTTTCATCCAGGTGGGCGGAAAACGGGATGGCCCCGCCGCCTTCGCCACCATCCAGGCCGCCCTGGCGGACGCGCCTGCCAGCACCCTGGCCCAAGTGGCCAAGACCAGTCCGGAACAGATGCTGGAACGCATGCGGGCGGCCGGATTGCCGGCCACCTCCGCCGACCAGAGCCTGGGCGAACTGGCCCAGGGCGACTCCCGCAAACAGATGGAAATCCTGGGCGGCCTGCTGCGCGCGCCGCGGATCAGCGTTTCCTCGGTGGCAGCAGATCGGTGATGGTGCCTTCCGCCATCTCGGCGGCGAAGCAGATCGTTTCGGAGAGGGTGGGGTGGGCGTGGATGGTGAGGCCGATGTCCTCGGCGGTGGCGCCCATCTCGATGGCCAGCACCGCTTCCGCCAGCAGCTCGCCGGCGTTGATGCCGACGATGCCGGCGCCGATGACCCGCTTGGTCTCCTTGTCCATGATCAGCTTGGTCATGCCCTCGGTGCGGGCGATGGACAGGGCGCGGCCGCTGGCCGCCCAGGGGAAGGCGCCTTTCTCGATGTCCAGGCCCTGGGCCTTGGCTTCGGTTTCGGTGACGCCGACCCAGGCCACTTCCGGGTCCGTGTAGGCGACGGAGGGGATGACCAATGCCTGGAATTCCACCCCGTTTTTGCCACCAATGCCGGCGATGACCTCGGCCGCCACCTTGCCTTCATGCACCGCCTTGTGGGCCAGCATGGGCTGGCCGACGATGTCGCCGATGGCGAAGATGTGGGGCACGTTGGTGCGCATCTGCTTGTCCACCGGGATGAAACCCTGCTCGTTCACCGCCACGCCGGCGGTTTCCGCGCCGATGGCCTTGCCGTTCGGGCGGCGGCCGATGGCGACGAGAACCCGGTCGTATACCTGGGTCTCGCTGGTTTCCCCAGCCTGCAGGCTGACGTGGATGCCGTCCTCGTTCGCTGCCATGCCGGTGACGCCGGTGTTGAGCAGGATTTTCTCGAAGCGCTTCTCCATGCGTTTCGACAAGGGCCGCACCAGATCGGCATCGCAACCGGGAATGAGCTGGCCGCCCCGTTCCACGACGGTGACCTTGCTGCCCAGGGCGTCGTACACCGTGCCCATTTCCAGGCCGATGATGCCGCCGCCCACCACCAGCAGGCGCTTGGGCACGTCAGCGAGGGCGAGGGCGCCGGTGGAACTCATGACGCGCGGATCGTCCGGCTGGAAGGGGAGTTTGATGGCTTCCGAGCCGGCGGCGATGATGGCGTGGTCGAAGGCGATGGTCTGGCCGCCGTCGTCGCCGGTGACTTCCAGGCTATGGGGACCGGTGAATTTCGCCACGCCATGGAGCACGGTGATCTTGCGCTGCTTGGCCAACTGGGTGAGGCCGCCGGTGAGCTTGCCCACCACGTCCTTCGCCTTCCATTCGCGCAGCTTGTCCAGGTCCAGCTTGGGTTTGGCGAAGCTGACGCCGTGCTGCGCCATCTCCTCCGCCTCGGTGATCAGGCGGGCGGTATGCAACAGCGCCTTGGAGGGGATGCAGCCGACATTGAGGCAGACGCCGCCCAGGCTGGGGAAGCGCTCCACCAGCACCACTTGCAAACCCAGGTCGGCGGCGCGGAAGGCGGCGGTGTAGCCGCCCGGGCCGGCGCCGAGGACCACGACCTGGGCGCGCAGGACACCCTCCCCCGCGGGCGGGGGAGGGCTGGGGAGGGGGGCTGCGGCTTGCGGGTTTGCCTGTGGTTGCGGGGACGCGGGCGTTGCGCCCTCTCCCCCGGGGAGAGGCGTGGCGGCCGCGGCCGCACCCAGCATCAGCACCGGCGTTCCTTCCGACACCTTGTCCCCCACCTTCACCAGGATTTTGTCCACCATGCCGGCTTGCGGGCAGGGGATGTCCATCGCGGCCTTGTCGGATTCGACGGTGATGAGGGCGGTGTCCTTGGCGACGCTGTCGCCGGGCTTGACAAGGATGTCGATGACGGCGACATCCTTGAAGCCGCCGATGTCAGGGACTTTGATTTCGATGGAATTGCTCATTGCATTCTCGGAATTGGAGGAGCGCGAAAGAAAGCGCGCGAACCGCGAGTTTACGTTTCACCGGAGGCCGCAGGCCGAGTCACGTTTCACTTTTCGCCCGTCGTCAGAGCAGCAGCCGGCGCACGTCGGACAGCATCAGGCGCAGATGGCTGGTGAACCGCGCGCCGTCGGCGCCGTCGATGACCCGGTGGTCGTAGGACAAGGACAGAGGCAGCACCAGGCGCGGCTCGAAGCTCTTCGTGGCCTTGTTCCACACCGGTTTGTAGTCGGCGCGGGACAGGCCCAGGATGGCCACTTCCGGGCAGTTGATGATGGGCGTGAACAGGGTGCCGCCGATGCCGCCCAGGCTGGAGATGGTGAAGCAGCCGCCCTGCATGGCGTCCACCTTCAGCTTGCGTTCCCGGGCCAGTTCGGACAGCTCGGCCAGTTCCCGGGCGATGTCCATCACGTCCTTCTTGTTGACGTCGCGCACCACCGGCACCACCAGGCCGTCCGGGGTGTCGCAGGCGAAGCCGACGTGGAAGTATTTCTTCATCACCAGGTTCTCGCCGTCGGCGGCGAGGGAGGCGTTGAACTGGGGATAGGTGCGCAGGGCGTTGACCACGGCCTTCATCAGGAACGCCAGCAGGGTGAGCTTGACGCCCCGTTTCGCCGCCTCCTCCTGCATGGACTTGCGGAAGTCCTCCAGGTCGGTGATGTCGGCCTCGTCGAACTGGGTGACATGGGGCGCGCTGACCCAGTTGCGGTGCAGGTTCGCGCCGGACAACTTCTTGATGCGCGACAGGGGCTGGCTTTCCACCTCGCCGAACTGGGTGAAGTCGATGACCGGCGCGGGCGGGAAGCCCAGGCCGATGGCTTCGCCGGTGGGCTTGGCCAGTTCCGCCTTGATCCATGCCTGCACATCCTCTTTCAGGATGCGGTTGCGCGGTCCCGTGCCCTTGATGCGGGTGAGGTCGGCGCCCAGTTCCCGGGCGAAGCGGCGCACCGCGGGGCTGGCGTGGGAGGGCTTGCCGGCCTGGAATTCCACATGGGCGCCGATGGGATCGGGCCGGTGCTTGGGCGGGATGTGGGCGGGGACTTCCGGCGCGGGGTGGGAAGGCGGCGGCACGGCCGCCACGGTCGAGGCGGCGGGGGGCGTGAAGGACTTCACCACCGGCGCGGCGCTGGCGGGCGCGGTGTCGCTGGAGGTGTCCAGCATCAGCACCAGCGTACCGGCGGAGACCTTGTCGCCCACCTTGATCTTGAGTTCCGTGATCGTGCCGCCGAAGGGGGCGGGGATGTCCATCGCGGCCTTGTCGGATTCGACGGTCATGATGGAATCGTCGGCGGCGATCTGGTCGCCCGGATTCACCATGATTTCGATGACCTCGACATCCTTGAAGCTGCCGATATCGGGGACGATGACTTGCTTGATCATGTCGTCGTCTCCTTATACGTTGACCGGGTTGGGCCGGTCGCTGTCGATGCCGTACTTCCTGATCGCCTCGGCGGCCTTGCTCGCCGGAACCACGCCTTCGTCGGCCAGGGCCTTGAGGGCGGCCAGGACCACGTAATGCCGGTCCACCTCGAAAAAGCGGCGCAGGGCCTCGCGGGAATCGGAGCGGCCGAAGCCGTCGGTGCCCAGGGTGACGAAGCGGCCGCGCACGTAGGGACGAATCTGGTCGGGAAAGGCGCGCATGTAGTCGGTGGAGGCGATAACCGGGCCCTCGCTGCCATCCAGGCATTGCTCCACGTAGCTGGTCTTCTGGGGCTGGTCCGGGTGCAGCAGGTTCCAGCGATGCACCTCCTGGGCCTCCCGGCGCAGTTCGTTGAAGCTGGTGGCGCTCCACACGTCGGCGGCGACGCCCCAGTCCTGTTCCAGAAGCGCGGCGGCGGCCATGACCTCGCGCAGGATGGTGCCGGAGCCCATCAACTGGACCCGTGGCTTCTTGCTCTTGCCTTTGCCCTTGGCGCCTTCCTGGAGTTTGTACAGTCCCTTCAGGATGCCCGCCTCGGCGCCCTTGGGCAGGGCCGGGTGGCTGTAGTTCTCGTTCATCACGGTGATGTAATAGAACACGTCCTCCTGTTCCTGGAACATGCGCCGCATGCCGTCCTGGAGGATGACCGCCAGTTCGTAATGGAAGGTGGGGTCGTAGGACACGCAGTTGGGGATCATGGCCGCCTGCAGGTGGCTGTGGCCGTCCTCATGTTGCAGGCCCTCGCCGTTCAGCGTCGTGCGGCCGGCGGTGCCGCCCAGCAGGAAGCCGCGCGCGCGGCAGTCGCCGGCGGCCCAGGCCAGGTCGCCGATGCGCTGGAAGCCGAACATGGAGTAGTAGATGTAGAAGGGAATCATCTGCACGCCGTTGACACTGTAGGACGTGGCGGCGGCGAGCCAGGACGAGAAGGCGCCGGCCTCGTTGATGCCTTCCTCCAGAATCTGGCCGCCCTTGTCCTCCCGGTAATACATGACCTGATCGGAATCCACCGGCTCGTAGAGCTGGCCGACCGAGGAGTAGATGCCGACGGTGCGGAACAGGCCCTCCATGCCGAAGGTGCGCGCCTCGTCCGGCACGATGGGAACGATGTGGCGGCCCAGGGTCTTGTCGCGCAGCAGGCTGGTGAGCAGGCGCACGAAGGCCATGGTGGTGGAGATTTCCCGGTCGCCGGTGGCTTCCAGCATGGCCTGGAAGCTGGACAGGGGCGGCGCGGCCAGGGCCTCGGCCTTGCTCCGGCGCGCGGGCAGATAGCCGCCCAGGGCCGCGCGGCGGGCTTGCAGATACTGCATTTCCGGGCTGTTTTCCGCCGGGCGGTAGAAGGGCAGATGTTCCAACTGGTCGTCCGGGATGGGAATCTGGAAGCGGTCGCGGAAGGCGCGCAGCGACTCCAGATCCATCTTCTTCTGCTGGTGGGTCGGGTTCTGGGCTTCGCCGGACACGCCCATGCCGTATCCCTTCACGGTCTTCGCCAGGATCACCGTCGGCTGGCCGGTGTGCTTCACCGCCGCCGCGTAGGCCGCGTAGACCTTGTGCGGGTCGTGGCCGCCCCGGTTCAGGCGCCAGATGTCCTCGTCGGACATGGCGGCGACCATTTCCTTCAGTTCCGGATATTTGCCGAAGAAGGCCTCGCGCGTGTAGGCGCCGCCCTTGGCCTTGAAGTTCTGGTATTCGCCGTCCACGCATTCCTCCATGCGCTGGCGCAGGATGCCCTTGCCGTCCATGGCCAGAAGCGGATCCCAGTAGGACCCCCAGAGCACCTTGATGACGTTCCAGCCGGCGCCCCGGAAGGCGGCTTCCAGTTCCTGGATGATTTTGCCGTTGCCGCGCACCGGGCCGTCCAGGCGCTGCAGGTTGCAGTTGATGACGAAGATCAGGTTGTCCAGCTTCTCGCGCGAGGCCAGGGTGATGGCGCCCAGGGTTTCCGGTTCGTCGGTCTCGCCGTCGCCCAGGAACGCCCAGACGTGGCGGCCGGAGGTGTCGGCGATGCCCCGGTCGTGCAGGTAGCGCAGGAAGCGGGCCTGGTAGATCGCGGTGATGGGGCCCAGGCCCATGGACACCGTGGGGAACTGCCAGAAGTCCGGCATCAGCCAGGGGTGGGGATAGGAGGGAATGCCGTGGCCCGAGGCTTCCTGCCGGAAATTCGAGAACTGGTCTTCGCTGATGCGGCCCTCGATGAAGGCGCGGGCGTAGATGCCGGGCGCCGAGTGGCCCTGGAAGTAGACCAGATCCGCGCCGTGTTCCGTATCCGGGCCGCGGAAGAAGTGGTTGAAACCCACGTCATACAGCGTGGCGGAAGACTGGAAGCTGGCGATGTGGCCGCCCACGCCGGGCGCCTTTTCGTTCGCGCGCATGACGCAGGCCACCGCGTTCCAGCGGATCAGCGCCTTGATGCGGCCTTCCATGGGCACGTCGCCGGGATGCTTTTCCTGGAGGTGCACCGGGATGGTGTTCACATACGCGGTGGTGGCGTTGTAGGGCAGATAGGCGCCCGAGCGGCGCGCCTTGTCCACCAGCCGTTCGAGCAGGTAATGGGCGCGCTCCGCGCCTTCCTCCTCGATGACGGCGGCGAGGGCGTCCAGCCATTCCCGGGTTTCCTGGGGATCGATGTCGGGGGTGGAATTCGGCATGAAAGGGGTCTCCGAATGAAGTCTTGTGCAGGCCCGGCATCCGCGCGGCAACGGGGTAAAACCCCTGGCGCGATCCGGCTAAGTTATGAGGTTTTCGTGGAACAATCGTGTCTAGTTTATGCGAGCGGGCGGATTATCCAGGCGAGCGGCTTCCCGGTCAATTCTTCAATACTAAGTATTCAATTCTTAAATATTAAAGGTGGCTAATGAACAAACCCTCCTCCGTTGGCGTGGTTCTCGCGCGTCCGCAACAGAAAGCGGCCCTCCTCAAAACCCGGAGCGGCAAGACCCGCCACCTGCTGATCGTTCTGCCAGCGGGGGACGATTGGCACGATGCGCCGGACCATGCCGCCCTGTTGCCGGCCTTGGCGCGGCGCGGGAAGAAAGCGGAGGACCTGGTGAAGCAGCCGATCAGCCTGGAATTGCCGGGCGGCTGCCTGTCGGCGTGGACCCGCCTGGACGAAAAGAAATCCAGCTTCGATTGGCACAGCCAGTTGCGGCAGGCGCTCAAACCGTTGCTGGACGAGCATCCCGGAGAAATCGAGATCGCGCTGTACGGGTCGGACGGATTCCGCGCCCGCGCCGCCAAAGCCGCCGCCTACGTGGCCTGGCTGAACGGCGCGTCTCTGCCCAACTGGAAGAGCGAGAAGGCGCCGGCCATGCTGGAGCGCATCGTCCTGCACGGTATCGCGGGGCTGGACCTGAAGCGGGAACACGCCCTGGCGGAGGGCAACACACTGTGCCGGGAACTGACCATGCTGCCGCCCAACCTGCTCACCCCGGGCAGTTATCGTGAGCGCATCCGCGCGCTGGCCAAGGAGGCCGGCTGGGCCATCGAGGAATTCGACACCAAGCGGCTGAAGAAGCTGAAGGCCGGCGCCTTCCTCGCGGTGGAGCGGGGCAGCGCCCATGACGACGCGGCTATCGTGCGCCTGAGCTACCAGGGCGGGGCGAAAGCGGGAAAAGGGAAGCGGGAAAAGGGAAAAACCGTCGCCCTGGTGGGCAAGGGCATCTGCTTCGACACCGGCGGCCACAACCTGAAGCCGGCCCGCTACATGAACAACATGCACGACGACATGAACGGCTCCGCCGTCGCCCTGGGCATCCTGTTCGCGGCGACCCGGCTGAAGCTGCCGGTGAACCTGGAAGTCTGGCTCGCCATCGCCCAGAACCACCTGTCCCCCGAGGCCTACACCCAGAACGAGGTGGTCACCGCCCTCAACGGTACCACCATCGAGATCGTCCACACCGACGCGGAAGGCCGCATGGTGCTCGCGGACACCCTGGCCCTGGCGGCGAAGGAAAAGCCGGAAGCCATCATCGACTTCGCCACCCTCACCGGCAGCATGGCCGTGGCCTTGGGCGAGCGCATGAGCGGCGTCATCGCCAACCGGGACGATCTGGCCGCGAAAGCCGTGGCGGCGGGCCAGGCCAGCGGCGAGCGGGTGGTCGCCTTCCCCATGCCGGAGGACTACGACGAGGCGCTGGATTCCCCCGTCGCGGACGTGAAGCAATGCACCCTGGATTCGGAAGCCGACCACATCCTCGCGGCCCGCTTCCTGAACCGCTTCGTCGGCGACACCCCGTGGCTGCACGTGGATCTCTCCGCCGCCCGCTGCAAGGGCGGCCTGGGTGCCGCCGGCTCCGACATCACCGGCTTCGGCGTCGGGCTGGGCCTGGCGCTGCTGCTTACCTGACGCCGTAGGGCCCCACCTTGGCCAGCTTGCGGCGGTCGACGCTGGCGAAATAGGTCGCCACGTCGGCCATGTCCGCCTCGTCCAGGGTTTGCATGAGCAGGGTCATGACGGGGTGGAAGCGGTCGGCGCTGCGGAAGCGCCCCATGTTGTAGAGCAGGTCGAAATAGTCGAGGCCGCCGATGGCGGGCATCTCGCCGCCCTGGCGCAGGCCGTCCAGGCCGTGGCAGGTGGTGCAGGGACGGGCGAGGGCTTGTCCCCTTTGTCCGTCCGGCTCCGAACCGGATTCCGCGTGGGCGGGGAGGGTGGCAAGGCAAAGCAGGGCGGCAAGGCTGGCGAAAAGGGTACCGCGGGTTTTCACGATCGACTCCAGGGACGGTGGGGGGAAATGGGAGGATGGCTGCAAGCCTAGGGTTCGGGAAACGGAGGGTCAAACAACCGGGTTGGTTCCGCCGGCCTCGGATCGGATTCCCCGACTGGAACTGATATTTCGACGCGCCATGCGATAATCGCGGGCAAATTTTCGAAATTCCAGCGCACATGTCCGGCAATTCCCTCGGTTTGGTTTTTTCCGTCACTTCCTTCGGCGAGTCCCACGGTCCGGCCATCGGTTGCGTGGTGGACGGCTGCCCTCCCGGCCTCGCCCTGTGCGAAGCGGACATCCAGATCGACCTGGACCGGCGCAAGCCCGGCACCTCCCGTCACGTCACCCAGCGGCGCGAATCGGACACGGTGGAAATCCTCTCCGGCGTGTTCGAAGGCAGGACCACCGGCACGCCCATCGCCCTCCTGATCCGCAACGAGGATCAGCGCAGCAAGGATTACGGCAACATCGCCACGACCTTCCGGCCCGGCCACGCCGACTACACCTACAACCAGAAGTACGGTTTCCGCGACTATCGCGGCGGCGGCCGCTCCTCGGCGCGGGAGACCGCGGTGCGCGTCGCGGCGGGCGCCATCGCCAAGAAGTGGCTGCATGAAAAATACGGCACCGTGATCCGGGGCTACCTGGCCCAGCTCGGTCCCATCGCCGTCGACTTCAAGACCTGGGATTGCGTGGGCGAGAACCCGTTCTTCGCGCCGGACCCGGACGCGGTCCAGGCATTGGAGGATTACATGGACGAGCTGCGCAAATCCGGCGATTCCGTCGGCGCGCGCATCAACGTGGTGGCCGAGAACATCCCGGTCGGTCTGGGCGAGCCGGTGTACGATCGTCTGGACGCGGACTTGGCCCATGCCCTGATGAGCATCAACGCGGTGAAGGGCGTGGAGATCGGCGACGGTTTCGCGGTGGTGGCCCAGAAGGGCACTGAACACCGGGACGAGCTGACGCCGGAAGGTTTCCGGTCCAACCATGCCGGCGGCATCCTGGGCGGCATCTCCACCGGCCAGGACATCACCGCCTCCATCGCCATCAAGCCAACTTCGAGCCTGCGCATTCCCGGCCGTTCCATCGACGTGGATGGCAAGCCCACCGAAGTGGTGACCCACGGCCGCCACGATCCCTGCGTCGGCATCCGCGCCACCCCCATCGCCGAGGCCATGCTGGCCATCGTGCTGATGGACCACGCCCTGCGCCAGCGCGGCCAGAACGCCGACGTGGCATGCGCCACCCCGATCATCCCCGGAAAAATCACTTAACCCGTTCCTCCCCCCTTTTCGTCCGCTACCGTACTCGCCAGGAGAGACCCATGATCGAAAGCCACGATCTTTACCACGAATTTCCCGAGCATCAGGAAACCATCCGCAAGCTGATGCTCAGCAACGACCAATTCGTCGCCCTGATGAAGGACTATGACGACGTCGACCACAAGGTGGCCCGCATCGAGCAGCGGGTCGAGCCCGCTTCCGACCTCTACGCCGAGGAATTGAAATACCTGCGCGTGCGCCTGAAAGACCGGCTCTACAGCATGCTGGTCCAGGCCAAGGGCTGACCTTTCCGGCCATCGGCGTCGGCCCGGAGTCGCGGCTCCGGGCCGATTTCATTTGCGCGGCCGGATTTCCATGCCATGACGAGCCCTTCCGCCGCCCCCTCGGCGCTGCCTTACTGGCGCCTGTCCGGCTTCTACTTCTTCTATTTCGCCTTCGTCGGCGCCATGGCGCCGTTCTGGGGGCTGTACCTGCGTTCCCTCGAGTTCAACGCCTTCCAGATCGGCGTGCTCATGTCCCTGCTCCAAGTCATGCGCATCTTCGCGCCCAACATCTGGGGCCACATCGCCGACCATACCGGCCGGCGCGTCGCCATCGTGCAGTTGGCGGCCATGGTGTGCATGGTGGCCTTCGTCGGCGTGTTCTGGGCCACGTCGTTCTGGCCGCTGTTCGCGGTGATGAGCCTGATCAGCTTTTTCTGGAGCGCCTCCCTGCCCCTGGTCGAGGCGACCACCCTGTCCCACCTGGGCGACCGCACCGACCGCTACGGGCGCATCCGGCTATGGGGTTCGGTCGGCTTCATCCTGGTGGTGGTGGGCCTCGGCGCGGTGCTGGACCACGCCTCCATCAAGCTGGTGCCCTGGGTGGTGCTGGGCTTGCTGGTGGGCATCGTGTTCACCTCCCGCGTCATTCCGGAAGCGGAAATCACCCACCACGAGCGCGTCCACATCCCCATGCGGGATGTGTTGCGGCGCCCCCATGTGCTGGCCCTGTTCGTCGCCGCGCTGCTGATGGCCGCCGCGCACGGTCCCTACTACACCTTCTTCACCATCCATCTGGTGGAAACCGGCTACAGCAAAGCGGTGGCCGGCTGGCTTTGGGCGCTGGGCGTGGTGTGCGAGATCGGCGTGTTCCTGGTCATGCCCCGGGTGTTCGCCCGCGTCCGCCCGGAAACCGTTCTGCTGGCCACGCTGGCCGTCGCCGCCGCGCGCTTCCTGCTGATCGGCTGGCAAGCGGGGAATCTGCCGTTGTTGCTGGTCGCGCAACTGATGCACGCCTTCACGTTCGGCGCCTATCACGCCTCGGCCCTGGCCCTGGTGCACCGGCATTTCACCGGCAAGAACCAGGCGCGCGGGCAGGCCTTGTACAACAGCCTCGCCTTCGGCATCGGCGGCACCCTGGGCAGTCTCTATTCCGGCGCGGCCTGGGACAGCATGGGCGCGGGCATGACCTTCAGCATCGCGTCCGCTTGCGCGGCGCTGGCCGCCGTGGTTTTCGCCTGGCGCGGCAAGGCGAAAACCTGAATCCAGGCGCGCAACCGGCGGCGGGAAGTTTCCTTCCCGCCGCCGGATTCCGCCTGAACTTTCGGCGGCCCGCGCGCCCCGGCCGATGCGTCAGGCGGCCTGCCGGCCGCGCCGCTTGTTGCGCACCATGACGGACACCAGGAAGCAGCCCGACAACATCAGCAGGTATTCCGCCGGTTCCGGCACCGGCGCCGCGAAGATGGCCAGGTTGCTGCCGACCACGCGGCCGCCCGGGGTGTTGTCGGCGTACACGTTGACGATGCCGCCGATGCCCGTGTCCGGATCGCGCATGGCCAGGGTGGTGGAACCGCCGCCGTCCATGTTGAGGGCATTGTAGACGCCGTAGTCGTCCACCAGCAGTTGCGCCGCCTGGCCCACGCTCAGGCCCGAGCTGCCGCCCCGGTTGTCCACGGTGAAGATCACCAGGGTCTGGTTGTCCTCGCTGAGGCCGATGACGGTGCGCGCGTTGTAGCGGTTGTACCAGGAGTCGGCGTTGGAATAGGTGCCGTTGGAGGTGAGCAGGGCGTCGGGATGGTTCGCGTCGACATATTCCGGAATGGTCACCACGCCGGCGGTGACGATCTGGGCGGAGCCGGCGAAGGCGGTGCCCAGGGTCACGTTCTCGATCACGTGGGTGCCGTCCGCGTAGCCGGTATCCGCATGCACGATGCCGGCGGTGTTGTCCGGCGCGATGTTGATGGCGGGGGCGTTGGCGACCAGGGCGTAGTACTGCACCGGCGACTCGAACGGGGAGATGACGCTGCCACCGGAGGCCGCGAAGCCCACCAGGTCGGCGTCCGAACTGGAGGAGGGGAAGGGCAGGAAGAAATGGGAGTTCACCGCGAACTGGGCGCCGGTGGTGTTGAGATAGCCCAGGGTGGACTGGCGCACCGTGTCCAGGGAGCCGCCTTCCGGCGTCAGAGAGAAGCCGATGCCCGGCGCGGTCAGGTCGATCTGCAGGATGTTCATGTTGACGGTCTGCTTCCCCACCACTTCGTTGGTACGGGTGGTGTAGGTGATGCCCAGGTAGGGGTGGCTCACCGTGGTGTCGGCCAGGGCGGCCGGCAGGGTGCCCAGGAAGGCGCCCCAGAGGGCGACGGCGATTCCAGCGTGCTTGATGTTCATTGAATCCTCGCGGGTTGGCGTGGTGCCGTTCCCGCCGGCACCCGCCGGGATCCGGCGCCGGATGGTGGATTGCGGGGCCGGTTTGCGAGTGTGTGTGGCGCATGTTGCCCGGGCGTGACGGGCGGAGGGGGCGCCGCTGAGCCGAACGGCTCAGGGAGCGCGGATGCGTGGCACGGACCGGACAAGCTCAGCCGTTCCTGACCCTTAGCCCCTCGCCCGCAAGCGGGAGAGAGGTGCGCGGCAGCGCGGGAGAGGAAAACAGCCCCGACATCCAAAGGGTGAACCCTCGCCCCGAGACTCAGCGCCCCCCACCCATCGCCCGCGCCAGCAACAGCGCCCGCTCCCGCGCGTTGCGCGCCAGCTCGGCGGCGCGCCGGAACTCGGCACGCGCCTCCTCCACCCGCTCCAGCCGTTCCAGCAGATCGCCGCGCACGGCGGGCAGCAGGTGGTAGTCCTTCAGGCTGGCCTCGCCGCGCAAGGCATCGACGATCTCCAGCCCCGCCGCCGGGCCGAAGGCCATGGCCACGGCGACGGCCCGGTTCAGGGTGACCACCGGCGAGGGCGCCACCTGGGCCAGGGCGTCGTACAAGGCGGCGATGCGCGCCCAGTCGGTGGCTTCCACGCTGGCGGCGCGGGCGTGGCAGGCGGCGATGGCGGCCTGCAGCGCGTAAGGCCCCAGGGGGCCGGGCAGAGCCTCGGCCCGGGCCAGGGCGTCCAGGCCGAGGCGGATCAGCAGCCGGTCCCAGCGCGCCCGGTCCTGGTCCTTCAACAGCACCGGCTCGCCTTCCGGCGTCAGGCGCGCGGCGAAACGGGAGGCCTGGATTTCCATCAACGCCACCAGGCCCAGCACCTCGCTTTCCCCCGGCATCAGCCCCGCCAGTACCCGGCCCAGGCGCAGGGCCTCCTCGGACAGGGCCGGGCGCATCCAGTCGTCGCCGGCGGTGGCGGCGTAGCCCTCGTTGAAGATGAGATAGATGACCTCCAGCACGGACGCGAGGCGCTCGCGCAGGGCCTCGCCCCGGGGCATCTCGAAGGGCACCCGGGCGGCCGCCAGGCTGCGCTTGGCGCGCACGATGCGCTGGGCGATGGCGGCTTCGCTCTTCAGATAGGCGCGGGCGATCTCCTCCGTGGTGAGGCCGCCCATCACCTTCAAGGTCAGCGCGCAGCGGGCCTCCGGCGCCAGCACGGGATGGCAGGCGGTGAACATGAGGCGCAACAGGTCATCGCCCACCTCGTCGTCCAGGGCCGCGTCCACGCGCCCGGCCTGTTCCTCCCCCGCCACCGCGTGGTGGAAATCCAGTTCCCGCCCGATCTCCTCCGCCTTGCCCGCCGCCATCTGACGATGACGCAGGATGTCCAGGGCGCGGCGCTTCGCCGCCGTCATGAGCCAGGCGCCGGGATTGTCCGGCAGGCCGTCCCGGTCCCAGGTTTCCATGGCCGCCACCAGGGCATCCTGGGCGCAATCCTCCGCTTCCCCCACGTCGCGCAGGATGCGCGCCACCGCGCCGATGACCTTGGCGGCTTCCAGATGCCAGAGCGCGGCGAGGGTGGGTTGGGTTTCAGACACTGTGGGCTGCGTTGGAAGGTATCGTGAACGAGGCGAGCGAACAGTCCAGACAATAGATCGAATGCTGATCCCGGCACAGGCCGGACTCCGATTCGATTTGCCGCGCAGTGGCATGAGGCAGCATGTTTTGTTCAGTAACTATTTATGATAATCATCAAGATATTGATTACTTATCAAGTAAATAATCAGGTAAGAACGCCTACATCGTGCATTAATGTCGGATATCCGGTCGCGACTGGCAATGGTCCTTCCCACTTGGGAAAAGTGCTATCGAGGGGATTCAATTGAAGGTATGCAAGCCCGGCTTGGGAATCCCCCCTAACCCCCCTTTTCCAAAGGGGGGAACACGGGAGTGGGCATGACTTGGCTGGTATCTGGCGGATGGATGACGCCAGACACCATCCATTCACCCAGCCTTGCGCAAACACCGAATGTCCGCGCGGGGCTGGCATCAGTACTTCCCCCTTTGGAAAAGGGGGACTGAGGGGGATTCAAGCGCATGAGTGAAGCCCGGCTGGAGAATCCCCCCTAACCCCCCTTTTCCAAAGGAGGGACACTGGCATGGGCATGCCTTGGCTGGCATCTGGGGGATGGAGGACGCCAGGCACCATCATTCACCCAGCCTTGCGCAAACGCCGAATGTCCGCGCGGGGCTGGCATCAGCACTTCCCCCTTTTCCAAAGGGGGGAACATCGGCGTGGACATGCCTTGGCTGGCATCTGGCGGATGAATTTCGCCAGGCACCTCATTCACCCAGCCTTGCGCAAACGCCGAATGTCCGAGCGCGGCTGGCACCAGCACTTCCCCCTTTGGAAAAGGGGGACTGAGGGGGATTCAAGCGCATGAGTGAAGCCCGGCTGAGGAATCCCCCCTAACCCCCCTTTTCCAAAGGGGGGAACATCGGCGTGGACATGCCTTGGCTGGTATCTGGCGGATGGATGACGCCAGGCACCATCCATTCCCCCAGCCTTGCGCAAACGCCGAATGTCCGCGCGCGGCTGGCATCAGCACTTCCCCCTTTGGAAAAGGGGGACCGAGGGGGATTCAAGTGCGTAAGTGAAGCCCGGCCGGGAAATCCCCCCATTTTCCAAAGGGGGGCAACCCGGGAGTGGTCATGCGTCAATCGGCACTTCGGCTGGACGGACCGGCCACCGGATGGACGAAGCCATGATTGGCCACGACGGGTGCTTGCTAGGTTCAGAGCGAATGGCCGTCGAAGTGCTTCACCGGCAACGCCGCGTAATCCACCCCCTCCAGACAACGCACGTTGATGGCCGCCATGCGTGTGCCGTCCGGCATGCTGCCTTCGCCATAGGGATGAATCCCGCATTCCGGGCAGAAGCGGTGCTGGATGGTCTTGGCGCCGAACAGGTAAGCCTTGCTGTTTTCCTCCGGCGTGAGCAGGCGCAGTTTGTCCCGGGGCACGAACCAGAGCAGGGAGCCCTTGCGGCCGCACATCGAGCAGTTGCAGTCCATCACCTCGCCGACCTCGCCTTCCACTTCGAAGGCCACCTGGCCGCAATGGCCGCTTCCCTTGTAGCGCATGGTCATCCTCCTGACACGCCGGTTCATCGGTGAGCCGGGCGGCGGGCCGTCCACCGCACTCGGCTGAGAGCGCGTTTTCACTCACTCACGCACGTAGCGTAGATGGGTGGCGGCCGGACCATCAATGACCTTGTCGATGCGAAACCGCGGCCCCGGCTCGCGCAGGTTTTCGAAAAGGCGCCGGCCGCCGCCGAAAAACACCGGGGCCAGGGCGATTTCCAGCTCATCGACGGCATCCAGGTTCAAGTACTGCTGGATCACATCCGCGCCGCCGGCGATGCGGATATCGCGACTGCCCGCGGATTCCCGGGCCAACGCCAGCGCGCGCTCCGGCCCGTCGTTGATGAAATGGAAGGTCGTCCCGCCGGGGCGTACCCCGGGTTCGCGTTTCACGTTGGTCAGGACGTAAACCGGTGTGTGAAACGGCGCCTCCTCGGGCCAGGCTTGCTCGCCCTGGTCGAACATGCGCTTGCCCATGATGTTGGCGCCGATGCGCGCCAGGGTGTCGCGCACCATGTCGTTGACCGGGCCGGTTTCTCCCCCCGGTCCGAACTTGTGGCTCTCGCGGAAGGACTGCTGACTGAGGAGCCAGGCCATCAGCGCCCCCCACTTGGCGCCCCAGTTCTTGTAGCCGGGGTTCATCATGGTCATGCCTTCCGGCGCCAGGTAGCCATCCAGGCTCAGCGCAATGTTGACGAATACCTTGCTCATGGATCTCCTCTCGCGTGTTCGGATGTCGGCTTATTGCATGGAATGCAGGCCGATCATGTTGCCCTCGGAATCCCGCACCAGGGCGATGAAGCCGTACTGGCCGATGGCGAACTTGGGCTTCGCCACTTCGCCGCCGGCCGCCGCCGCCCGGGCCGCCTGCACGGCGCAATCGGCGCAGCTGAAATACACGATGGTGCTGTTGCCGCCCGGTTCCAGCCCGGGGATGCGCGCCAGGGCGCCGCTGGCGCCGTAGCTGCCGGGATGCATGGGGAAGCCCCAGAGTTCCAGCGGGCTTTCCAGGCGGGCGAACTCGATTTCGAACACGCTGGCGTAGAAGGCCTTGGCCCGCGCCATGTCCGCCACGTAGATCTCGAACCAGCCGGCCGGGTTGTTCTCGCCGCAGGCAGCGTCCGTGCCCGGCGGCGGGGCATCCGGCGAGAGCACGACCTTTTCCGTGTAAGGGTCGAAGGGCGCCGAGCAGTGGTCGTGGACGATGCGCCAGGCGCCGTCCGCCCGCCTGCCCCAGACGATGGAACTGCGGAACCAGTGGCGCCCGGCGGGATGGTTGGGCGGCAGGTCGATGAAGTGCCACAGGAAATGGGCGCTGGCCAGCTCGCCGCCCAGGTGCAGGCGCAAATCCCGGCTTTCGATGGCGAAGGATTCCGGGAAGTAGGGCAGGCAATCCACGATCTTCTTGCGCAGGGCTTCCGGGTTTTCGGAAAACGGCGGGATGGCGTCGAAGCTCACCGCGTCGGGCGCGTAGAGCGCCATGAGGGCGTCGGCGTCCTTGCGGCAGAAGGCCTGCTGCCATTCGGCCAGGGCGGCACGGATCTGGGTTTCTTCGGTCATGGTGGGCTCCTGGTTGGTCTGGTTCGAATTTCTTTAAAAGCTTCCCTCTCCCCCGGCCCCGTCCACGGCCCGAGTTGCACCTCGGGCCGGCTTCGACGGCGGCAAGCAATGCTCGCCGAAACCCCGTCTTCGCCCCCCGCAGGCGGGGGAGGGGTGCGCGGCAGCGCGGGAGAGGGAAAAACAATGGGGGCAGCTAGGCCCTCATCCGTCCCACCCCCTCACTTCACATAACACGGCGCGCACTCCCGCACCTCCACCGTCGCAAACCGCGCCGCCGGACAACGCTGGGCAATGGCCACCGCCTCATCCTTGTCCGCCGCCTCGATCAGAAAGAACCCGCCCACCATCTCCCGCGCCTCCGTGAAGGGGCCGTCCAGCAACTGGGGCTTGCCGGCGGGCGCGCTGATGCGCACGCCGTGTTCGTCCGGACGCAGGGATTCGCTCGCCAGCAGCTTGCCCTGCTCGTGCAGGCCCTGGCCGAAGGCCACCATCTCCGCGTACAGGGCGCGGCCCTCGTCTTCACCGCGGCCGGTGCGCTGGCCGCGCTGTTCCACGATCATCAACAGGAATTTCATGGCGGCTCCTCAGGCTTCCGGCGCGCAGCAGCCCTTGGCGCCCGCCGCCGCGATTTCCTCCGGCGAGACGTCGCGCACGTGGGTGGCCATGGCCCAGCGGTGGCCGAAGGGATCGTCCACCTGGCCGTAGCGGTCGCCCCAGAACATGTCGGTGGGCGGCATCACCGGCTTGGCGCCGGCCGCCACGGCGCCGGCGTAGAAGGCATCCACGTCGGCCACGTAAAGGTGCAGCACGACGGGCGTGCCGTTCAGGCTCTGGGGCCCCAGGCTGCCCCATTCCGGCGCCTCGTCCGCCAGGAACACCATGGAATCGCCGATGCGGACCATGGCGTGCATCAGGCGCCCGTCGGGGCCGGGCAGGCGCGACAGCTCGACGGCGCCGAAGGCCTTCACATAGAAATCGATGGCCGCCGCCGCGCCGCGGCAGATAAGGTGGGGGGTCAGGGTATGCATGTCCCGCGGAATGGCTTGCACCGTGCTCATGGTTCTCTCCTGGAGTTGGCAGGGCCCGGAAAACGCCGGGCGCCTCATTGTGTACGACGAATGGGGACCGCCGGAATCGACAGACCGGCGACGGCTTCGTTCGCCCTCAGCCGCACCCCTCCATGGTGCGGAATTTCTCCACCCCCTCCGAGGGCGGAAAGTCCTCCAGGCAGTACAGCGGCCGCACCTCGATCTCCGCCGCCATGCCCCGGCCGCGCGGGTTGGGGTAGCGCCGGCTCCATTCCAGGGCCTCGTCCCGGGAGCGCGCCTCGATCAGCGTGTAGCCGGCAATGAGTTCCCTGGATTCGGTGAACGGCCCGTCCACCACCTGGCGCCGCTCGCCGTCATAGCGCACGCGCCAGCCCTGGGACGTGGGCTTGAGTCCGTTGGCGTCCAGCAGGACGCCGGCCTTGGCCAGTTCCTCGTGGAAGACCGCCATGTCATTGATGAGCGCCGGATCGGGCATGTCGCCCGCCTCCGATTCTGCCGTGGCCTTGACGATGATGAGAAATCGCATGGTGTGCTCCTGGTTCCGGTCCCGCGAGGATGCGGGGGTCAGGGGTACGACGGGCGAGGCATGGGCGGTTCGACAAAGCCTGGCCCTTAATGGGTAGGCGCTTTACACCTTCACGTGCCGCCAAGGGTTCAGCCCATGGAACAATGCCGGCGCCCCGGCCGCCATCGGCATGGACGGCTCCCAGGAAGGCATCGGGGGAGAGTGTCCGCCCGCCCCCGAACCTGCAACGGCATTCTCACCCCGGAAGCAGCGGACGCGACGTGCCGCAGCGCGTCCGTCGCAAGACAGGATGGGAATGCGGACCTTATTTCCCGGCGGCCTTGTCCAGCAGGCCGAGACCGCGCTCGGCCTGGCCGGCGCCGCGTTCGGCCCGCAATTGAAAGCGCGTTTCCGCATCGAATTCCGCCAGCAACAGGGTGGTGACTTCATCGAGCAAGCGATTGACGCTGGTGCCACGGCTTTGCGCCAGGGCGCGCAGGCGCGCGTGCTTGTCGTCGGGCAGACGCAGGGTCAATGCGCTCATGATGCGATCTCCTTGAGAAAGTCCTCCGGGCCCACGATACGCAGCCCGGGGAACTTGAGTTCCATGCGCGCCACATCGCGCAAGTTTCGGGTGACGATGAAGCGGGCGCCGCCCGCCACCGCCAGTTCCACCAGATGGTTGTCGGCCTCGTCCGGCAGGTTGGGCCGCCACGCGAAGTAGATGCGGGTCCACTCGCAGGTGGCAAGAAAGATATCCAGCAGTTCGTCCCGTTCGGCCAGATTCAGCCGGCATGCCTCGAATAGTTCGGCTCGCCCAAGCACAGCCTCATATTCGGCGAACAGCGCGGCGCCCATGAGTGGTCGGCATTGCCCGCGCAGACAAGCCGCCACCACATGGTTGGCGGCGCCTTGCCCCAAACAGGCCCCTACAAAAATGTTGGTATCGATGACTACCCGGTGTTCCATGGCAAAAATGGTAGCATAAATGCCACCATATTAGCTGTATGCAAGCGCGCCTCTATCAGCGTGTAGCCGGCGATGAGTTCCTTGGATTCGGTGGATGGCCCGTCCACCACCTTGCGCCGCTCGCCGTCATAGCGCACGCGCCAGCCCTGGGACGTGGTCTTGAGCCCGTTGGCGTCAAGCAGGGCGTCGGCCTTGGCCAGTTCTTCGTGGAAGACCGCCATGTCGTTGATGAGCGCGGGATCGGGCATGTCGTCCGCCTCCGATTCCGCCGTGGCCTTGACGATGATGAGAAATCGCATGGTGTGCGCCTGGTACCGGCCCCGCGAGGATGCGGGGGGTCAGGGGTACGACGGACGGGGAGGGCGTTGTTCGACGACCAAAGAACTAATATTCGAACTGACGATATAGGCGCGCTCCAAGACGCCAGGCGGTAGTTCCTACCTAATCTATCTCTTGCAGAAATAAAGTAGTTTGAGGGCAGGGATGGCGATCAAGAAGAATATATGAGTACACCTGCGGGTTGACAATCTATTGGCCAACGAAGAGTCAAAGAATATGGATGTAGGGCTTAAATGCGAAGCGTCTTCAACCATCTACCATGCGGCGGATAACTCCTGCGGCTCTCCTGCCCTAGGCTTGCTGAAAAATTATGGATAAATATTTTGCTCAGGTACACATGGGCGCTCGTCGTAGTACATATAAGCCTTACTGTCTTCTCCCTTAATCAAGCGGTATTGCTGTTGCAATGATATCGGCTCGACAAAATAATTAATTAAACTTATTTCTACAGGAATAACCCCAAGTTTTTGACCTGCTAAAGTAAACTCAAGTGACGTTTTAATGTAAAAATTGCCAGTATTGTCATAAGTAATGGGTTTGTGTGCAGTAAACTCAACAGGTTCTGGGTTCACGCTCAACCGCTCTCCTTTTAGAAGTCCGTGTGCCAGATGAACATCCTCTACATCTTTATCGGATAGCGCAAAATCGGCACATAATATTAAACCTGAGTCGAGGGCTCTTGCGATTTTTTGCATCATTCCGATAACAAAGAAATCGTGGAGCAGCGACCTTGCGTTTTGGAGGGAGTCATTTTTAATAGGCAATAGTAGCCGCCGCGACTCAATTGACAATTCTAAGAAACTGCTGCCTTGCAGCAAGGCCTCATATGCCCAGTCCCCCAATATTCCTAGACTGTCGATGTATTGAATTGGTGAATTCTGAATTCTCTTGTCATTCAGGCCTAATGTAATGTTGCCACTTACCTCGCCTGTATCATTTAAGTCCATGCGAAGATTGAAGTTTAGAATATCTTCTATGCTGTCATTTGAGATGGCACTCCCATGGCTTCCTACGTAAAGCGTTGCCTTAAAGGAGTATGTCTTGGCCTGAATAGAGTATTTTGACCCTGGAAATAGTTTTACCGTACAGGTGAATGATGGTTGTGGCTGAAAATGAAGCTTTCCATTTGATTTATCTATTCCTAGTGCTGGAAATAGCATCGATCCTTTTATTCTGAACATCGTTACATCGACTGATGCCGGAAGACCGTAATGGAATGCTTTATTCAGTTCCTGAATATTCGCTATATCATTTTTAACTTTGATTTCAAAACCAACGCGTGTTGGTTCGGTGCTTGCATATATTTCGTAGCATTCTATTCCGTCTTTTACCTCTGCGCGGACGCCAAGTCTGGGATCAATAGACGATAGATATCGAGAGCGTTCTATGGCTAAATGCGACAAAGCAGATTTTTGTTCGGCCAGAGGTTTTAGAATCTCTATAAGATATGTTGTAAATGCTTGTTTGTCATCTAGCTGTTGATCACGCGGAAGCTTTACACCAGCATCACCATTTCCTGATATACGTTTGGCGTTTTGCTTAGTCCATGGTTGGATATGTAGCCAATGTAGGACACCATCTCCTGACGACCACACGAGAAATACGGGTAGTGGATTGGCGGCATATTCGCGAAGTCTTCCCTTGTGGATTTTTGCCACACGACCACCTTTGGTGCGGTCGGTGGATTTTACTTGTACAAGAAACCGATGGCCCTTAAATATAGTGATGTCAGGTTGAACAAAAAAGTCGTAACCGGTATCAATGCGATCCTGTCCCACAGTCCAGGACCAATTTGTAAAAACCTCCTCGACTTTAAGCTCGGCTAGGCGACCAGTGCGCTGTGTCTTAGGAAAGTTCACGAAATTTCCAATTCTTTTTTATCAAACCAGTGTAGCTTGCTGTTTCCTATGTCTGGCATATTTTATATTGTGTGAGCGTAATGGGAAATTTAATTGAAGTTATTGTTCGAGCTTAAGTGCTTATGACATCATAAACAGAATTCTAGAAAATTCCTGAAAAATATATGTGAGCGTTGCCAGCCTAGCAGCATTGACCGATAGGCATCTCTAAGACCTGAGACGGTTTACCTGACTTGCGTAATAGGTTAGCAGTTTACTAAATCCAGATAACGTCTACTTTGGGTTGTTTTATTCTCTTGTGTCACGACACTCTGACAAAGACCGATATCACACTTTATTTCTGTGTAAAATGCTTTCAAGTCTAATTAAACAACTGCACATTTCCTCTGTTTTCCGCTAACATTTCTCCCTGGTCCTTCAAACTCACCTATAACCTCGCCACCGAATCTCGCCTCACAGCCTTGATCTGTCCTACATTCACCACCACCCTGGTGTGCCCTCCAGAAGGCTTCTGGGTCCAGTTTGGGGATCAGGTCCTTCAAGGATGTGCGCAGGAGGAATTCCCGGTCCCGGGTCAGTACGCTAGTGTATTTGTTGGCGGACTGGAAGAGGGTATTTGGAGTGGGTATTGGGGTCAGACCACGGAAACTGAGTGGGTCAATGTCTGCAATCTGCGATACCTGACCGGCTGCTGCGGCCGAAAGCCGAAGTTGCCTACATCGCTACATCTGCCGAAACAAATGCCCATACCCCCGGCTCACCGCCAGCACCTCCATCCGGTCCTTCAAACTCACCTGCAACCGCCCCGCCAAATCCCGCCGTGCCGCCCTGATCTGCCCCACGTTCACCACCGTGCCCCGGTGAATCCGCCAGAAGGCTTCCGGGTCCAGTTGGGGGATCAGTTCCTTGAGCGGCGTGCGCAGCAGGTATTCCCGGTCCCGGGTGAGCACGCGGGTGTACTTGTTGGTGGACTTGAAGTAGCAGACGTCCTGCACGGCGACCAGTTGCAGCGTTTCGCCCACCTGGATGCGCGGCCAGCGCGGGGGTTCGTGCCTGGCTGCGGGGGCCATGAGGGCTTGCAGGCGGACGAGGTGTGCGACGAATCGACGGAATCGGGGAGTGATGCGCAAGCCGGCCCCCGCGGGCGGATGCCTTTACCGGCCCGGATTTGGCGATAATCGCGCCCCGGAAGATCACGAGAGAAGAGCAGGTCCATGCGCGCCGCCCAGGAAAACCACTTCACCAGCCATGACGGCACCGAGCTGTTCTACCGCCACTGGCCCGCGGCCGGCTCCACCAACAAGGCCATCGTGCTGTTCCATCGCGGCCACGAGCACTCCGGCCGGCTTCAGCACATCGTCGACGAACTGGACTTGCCGGACTTCGCCTGCTTCGCCTGGGATGCCCGCGGCCACGGCAAGTCGCCCGGGCCGCGCGGCGACAGCCCGAGCTTCGCCGCTTCGGTGAAGGACATGGACGTGTTCATCCGCCACGTCGGCGCGGAATACGGCATCCCGCTCGGGAACATTGTGGTGCTGGCCCAGAGCGTGGGCGCGGTGCTGGCGGCCACCTGGGCCCACGACTACGCGCCCCGCGTGCGCGGCCTGGTGCTCACCGCGCCGGCCTTCAAGGTGAAGCTCTACGTGCCCCTGGCGCGGCCCGCCCTGGCGCTTTGGTACAAGCTGCGCGGCAACTTCTTCATCACCTCGTATGTGAAGGCCAAATTCCTCACCCACGATCCGGCGCGCATCGCCAGCTACGACACGGACCCCCTCATCACCCGGGACATCTCGGCGCGCATCCTGCTGGGCCTGTACGACGCGGCCGAGCGGGTCATCGCCGACGCGCCGGCGATCCGCCTGCCGGTGCAGGTGCTGGTCTCGGACAGCGACTGGGTGGTGCATCAGGGGCCGCAACAGGCTTTTTTCGAGCGCGTGGGTTCCCGGGTGAAGGAGTATCACGTGCTGCCGGGCTTCTTCCACGACATCCTGGGGGAGAAGGACCGCCGGCTGGCCCTGGACAAGGTGCGCGCCTTCGTCCTGCGCCTGTTCGCGTCGGCGCCGCAAGAAATGCTGCCGGACGATGACCTGCTCAACGCCGACCGGGCCGGCTACACCCACGACGAGGAGGCGCGCCTGAAGACGCCCCTGCCGGCGTTCTCGGCGAAGAACCTGAATTTCGCACTCACGCGCCTGTCCATGCGCACTCTGGGCCGGCTCTCGGAAGGCATCCGCCTGGGCCTGGAAACCGGTTTCGACTCCGGTTCCACCCTGGATTACGTCTACCGCGATCAGGCCCGGGGTGCCCTGGGCCTGGGCAAGCTCATCGACCGGGGCTACCTGGACGCGGTGGGCTGGCGCGGCATCCGCGTGCGCAAGCAGCACCTGGGCATGGCCATCGCCGCCGCCGAGGAGGAACTCGCGGAAACCGGCCAGCCGGTGCACATCCTGGACATCGCCGCCGGCCACGGCCGCTATGTGCTGGACGCCCTGCACGCCATGCTCCGGCATCCGGCTTCCATCCTGCTGCGCGACTACAGCGCGCTGAACGTGGAGGCGGGCAGGGCGCTCATCGCCGAGCGGGGGCTGGGCGGCATCGCCCGCTTCGAGGCCGGCGACGCCTTCGACGAGGCTTCCCTCGCCGCCCTGGCCCAGGCCGAACAGCGCCCCAACCTGGCCATCGTCTCCGGCCTCTACGAGCTGTTCCCGGATAACGCCCTGGTGTCCCGTTCCCTGGCTGGCCTGGCCCGAGCGGTGGCGCCGGGCGGCTGCCTGATCTACACCGGCCAGCCCTGGCACCCGCAACTGGAGATGATCGCCCGCACCCTCACCAGCCACCGGGACCACCAGCCCTGGATCATGCGCCGCCGCACCCAGGCCGAGATGGACGCCCTGGTGGCCCGCGCCGGCTTCGAGAAGCTGGAACAGTGGACCGACGAGTGGGGCATCTTCACGGTGTCGCTGGCGCGCAGAACCTGACTTGCCACCTCCAAGCTTGCTACTCCCAAAACAGATCACCAAAGGTTCTCCCCCCTTTGGAAAAGGGGGGCAAGGGGGGATTCGTCGTGAACGTCACACCCCACGCATGCCCCAAAATCCCCCCCAACCCCCCTTTTCCAAAGGGGGGAGACAAGCAGGTGCCAGCCCGCGTGATCCCTTTCAGCTTCCACCGGAAACCCCGGCCCTGTAGGCACGAAGGCTACCCAGGCAAATTCGTCGTGAACGTCACACCCCGCGCATGTCCCAAAATCCCCCCCAACCCCCCTTTTCCAAAGGGGGGAGACAAGCAGGTGGTAGCCCGAGTTATCCCTTTCAGCTTCCACCGGAACCCCGGCCCTGTGGGCACGAAGGCTAACCAGGCAAATTCGTCGTGAACGTCGCAACCCGCGCATGCCCCAAAATCCCCCCCAACCCCCCTTTTCCAAAGGGGGGAGACAAGCAGGCGGTAGCCCGTGTTATCCCTTTCAGCTTCCACCGGAACCCCGGCCCTGCGGGCACGACGGCTACCCGGGCAAGAATGGCGATAATCGCCCCAGCCCATGACTCAGCCGCCCACCCAATCCCGCCCCTGGCGCCGCGCCCTCGCTTGGCTCCTCTTCCTGGGCCCCTTCTTCTTCGCCAGCTACGGTTTCGCCACCTGGTTCACCAGCCTGCGAACCGACGTGGGCGTGGTGGCGTTCGCCTGGGAGCGCCACATCCCCTTCCTGCCCTGGACCATCGTGCCCTACTGGCTCATCGACCTGCTCTACGGCGTCTCCCTGTTCCTCTGCGCCAGCAAGGCCCAGCTCGACACCCACGCGAAACGCCTGCTCACCGCCCAGTTGATCGCGGTGAGCGGCTTCCTGCTGTTTCCACTGCGTTTCTCCTTCGAGCGGCCACCCGTCGAAGGCTTCTTCGGCAGCCTGTTCGAGCTGCTGGGCCAGTTCGACAAGCCTTTCAACCAGATGCCGTCCCTGCACATCGCCCTCATGGCCATCCTCTGGGTGGTCTACCTGCGCGCTCTGCCCAGGGCCTGGCATTGGCTGGCGCACGGCACCTTCGCGCTGATCGGCGTCTCCGTCCTCACCACCTGGCAGCACCATTTCATCGACGTGCCCACCGGCCTGTGGCTGGGCGGGTTCTGCCTGTGGCTGTGGCCGGACGACAGGCCATCGCCCCTGGCCGGCGTTTTCCGCGCCGGTCGATTCGCGGCGGGTAGGCCGGCTTTCCCCACCCCGGCCCTCCCCACCCCGGCCCTCCCCACCCCGGACCGCCCAGCCGATGGCGCGGGGACGTGCGCCTCCTCGGCGGGCGGGGGAGGCTGGGTGGGGGAGGCCGGCGAGCGTACTGTCCCACGACCGTTCGCCGGTGGCCCCAAGCGCCGCCTCGCCCTTTTCTACGTCCTGGGCGCCCTGGCCTGCGTCCTCCTCGCCAGCTCGGGCGGCGCCGCCCTCTGGCTGCTCTGGCCGGCCGGATCGCTCGCCCTGGTGGCCGCCGCCTATCTCGCCCTGGGGCCGCAGGCTTTCCAGAAACGCCCGGACGGGCGCCTTACCCCCGCCGCCCTGGGCTTGTTCGCCCCCTATCTTCTGGGCGCCTGGCTCAACTCCCGGGCCTGGACGCGCAAGCGGGCGGCGGCCGATGAAGTCGCGCCGGGCCTGCTGCTGGGCCGCCTGCCCGGCAGCGCCGACCTGGATCGCCTGGGCATCGCCGCCATCGTCGATCTGTGCGCCGAACTGCCCTGTCCCACGGGACGGCGGACCTACTTCAGCCTCCCCATGCTGGACCTGGTCCCGCCCCGGCCGGACCAGCTCGGGCAGTCGGTCAAGAGCATCCGCGCCGCCCTCGCCATCGGCCAAGGCCCCGTGCTGGTCTGCTGCGCCCTGGGCTATTCCCGCAGCGCCCTGGCGGTGGCCGCCTGGCTGCTCGCCGAAGGGCGGGCGCCCACGCCGGAGGCCGCCGTGGACTTGATCCGCAAAGTCCGCCCTATCGCTCTCGGTCCGGCCCAGCGCGCCGTTCTGGAAACCTGGTGGGCCAGGCACCGGGGCATGCGGCCGTCGCCATGAGCCCGCAGGCTTGGCAACTCCAGCTCGCCCTCGGCGCCTGCCGCGCCGGCCGGCTGCTGGCCGCCGCGTCCCTGGCCTGCGCCCTGTTCGCCCTGGCCATGCTGGCCGCCCACGCCAGCGCCGACATCGCCGCCCGCGCGCTCTGGTCGCTGGCCGTCCTGGCGGCCTTGCCCGCCCTCTATCTGGGTGTGCGTCTGGAACTGGACCGCGGCCTGTTCCGGCGGCTGGCCGAGGCTGGGGATGCCGGCGGCGACGGCCTCGCGGACCTGGATCGGGCCATGGCGGAACTGGGGCTGGCCGCTAGAGGCGGCGCGTCCCGCTCGTTGGCGGATCGGACGGGCGGCGTGTTCAGGCTGGCGCGGCGGCTGGGCGGGGTGGTGGGGGCGCAGGTGGTGGCGTTGCTGGCGGCGGCCTGGGTGGGATGAACGGCCAGCCGGTGCGGGGTTATCATGCCCGAGCGCCCAGGCTAGGCAGAAACCCAGGCAACCCGCCAGGCAGGCGATTCAAGCTGAAGCGCGAACCTCCATTCCGCCGTGCCTGGTTTTCCGTTGAGGTGACCTATGAAACCTTCCCTGGTCATGAAGCCGCACCCCGTCAGCCTGTTGCTCACCCTGTTCGCCATGCTCGCGGTCTTTTCCGCCGCTACCCGGACGGCATGGGCGGATCAGGCCGGAAACAGCTTCATCTGTGCGCAGCAGTGCAATTACGACAGCAACGGCAACAATGGCTCCTGTTACTCGGCTTGCATGGCCAGTCGCCAGTCTTTCGACGGCGCGCCGGGTTCGGGACTCCGGCCGATGCCCCCCGTGCCCACCCTCTACGGCGCCATCGCCGTCGAAAGCAAATCGCTCATCACCGGATTCGCGAAGGACGCCAAGACGCGCGCCGACGCCGAAAAGCGCGCCATAGAAGTTTGCCGCCGCGCCGGAGGGACGGCGTCGGGCTGCCAGGTTGTCGTTTGGGGCCACAACACCTGCCTTGCCCTGGCGACCAGCCGGACCGGCAAAGGCGGCGAGAGCAGTTGGGGCTACGCCTGGTCCGACGACGGCTGGGTATCGCGGCGCAAGGCCTTGGCGGCGTGCCGAAAATATGGCGGCGACAAATGCAACGTGGCGGTGACTTTCTGCACCGGATGAGAGGTTGAGGGGCAAGCTGCTTTTGGGCCACCCGCCCAGCCCCTCTAGTCTTGATTGCCTGGGCGTGGACACTTTGTCGATGTCAGTGCCAGCCAGTACAGCCCAGTTTGACTAAGCGGTCAGGAGATATTTGAAAAAGATAGGCTGAAGCTTGCTGTTCGACAGGGAGGAATAGCATGGCAAAAATTGAGAACGCGCTTCGCCCGGGCGTGAGTGTGTACATGTTGAAACAAGCGAAAATTGTTGAAGCCCAGAAGCTGCTCACAGATATAAGTGACAAAGCTGTCGCAGCCGCTTCACTATCCAAGAATGCTACCGATATCTCACCTCCACATCCTTGTACTTGGCCAACTCTTCCGGCGGCGGGCAAGGAACTTGTGACAGATAGAAGTGGTACCCGGTAAGCATGAGAGAGACCGGGACGGCAGCCTTCAAATAGGTGTCCGAGCTGGCACTCGCGCGTAGGCAAACGGTAGTCCCTTTGCGAACTTCAATGCGGAGTCTGGTCGCTTCCGCGTTTCTGGCCTGTACGAAGAACTCGTGGCTGCCGGCTGGGAAAGAGGCGCGCACTTTCTCGTCGTTGTCGAGCATGGCGAATACGTTGTCGAAGGCGCCGACTTTCAGGCCCATGCCGCCGGCCGCGAAGGCGTACTCGCGGAAGACGATGACTTCCCCCTGGGTGTCCGCTGCGGGCTTCGACAAAGGCACGATAGGGGTCGATGCGCAACTTGTGAGAAGTAGGGTGGCGGCCAGGGCCAACAACACATGGCGCACGTAGTCCGGCACCGGGTGGCGCACAGGGCAGGGTAGCCGCTGGGGCAAGTTCATTTTGGATGTCTCCAGAAAAGCGCGTTATGAATGGCTGAGGTGGCGGGCTCGCCGCGACAGATTTGAACCAATATCCTGCGTCTTCGCAATGCGCCGCTGAGGTTGGCAATGGCATGGAGGCTTCCCTTCCTGGCAGGTACTCGGCAGAACCCAGTATCCTGAAGGTTCTCGAAACTTCGTGTCGCCGGCCTATCTCTCCGGCGCTCCACCGTCCTTGCGCTTCCTGTCCCTTTCCTCCGACGTCCTTTCTCTGACCCAGGCCATCCTCGCCACCCTGATCCTGGGTACCGGCGTCGCCATCCTGCTCAAGCTGCGCGTCGCCAAGGGCCAGCCCCATGCCGTCATCGACAACATCATGGTGCGGGTGAACGCCTGGTGGGTGATGGCGGGGCTGGTGGGCGCGGCGTTCCTGGCCGGGCGCTTGGGGATTTATCTGCTGTTCGGCCTGGCTTCCATCCTGGCCTTGCGGGAGTTCCTGACGGCGGGCGTGGCGCGGGTGGATGGCGCGCTGCTCTTGCGGGGGCTGGCGCTGTGCGTGACGGGGGTGTCCTGCGCGCCGGCGCTGCTGGCGCTGGAACTGCCCGGCCATGCGGGGCGGGGCGGTTTCCTGCTGATGTTCCTGTTGCTGGTGAGCCAGTTGGGGGACGTGTTCCAGTACATCTGGGGCAAGCTGTTGGGGCGGCATGCGCTGGCGCCGCGGATTTCGCCGGCGAAGACGGTGGAGGGGCTGGTGGGCGGGGTGTCGAGCGCGGCGGCGCTGGGGGCGGGGCTGGCGTGGATGACGCCGTTCTCGCCGCTGCAGGCGGCGGCGCTGGCCCTGGGGATTTCGTTGCTGGGGGTGGCCGGCGGGCTGCTGCTGTCGGCGGAGAAGCGGCGGCGGGGGATCAAGGATTGGGGAACGCTGGTGCCGGGGCACGGCGGGGTGCTGGATCGGCTGGATTCGGTGTGCTTGTCGGCGCCGGGGTTTTATGTGGCGGTGTGGGCGGGGTGGGGGTGAGGCGGGGCGTTTCTCCCCCTCCCAGCCTCCCCCACGAGTGGGGGAGGAGAAAATCTTCCCTCTCCCCCGGAGGGGGAGGGGTGGAAAAGCGTCAGCTTCGCTTGCGCAGCCAGGCCACCAGCAGGCCCAGGGCCAGGCCGGCGATGGCGCCGCCGATGCCGGTCTTCACGGCGGCGGACTTGGCTTCGGCGATGAGGTCGTTGGTGAAGACGTTGGCGGAGAGGTGCATGGCGGCCACCTTCCATTGGCCGTCCACCTTCACCGATACCGAGGACCAGTTGGAATCCAGTTGGAAGGGTTTGCGGGAGACGGGGAAGAAGCTGTCGCGCATGGTGCCGTCGGCCACCGCCACGTCGCCGAAGAAGCGGGCGTGGGCGCCGATCTTGGCGGCGGTGGTGTACTTGTCGAGGATGCGTTCCGGGCCCTGCACCATGCGCTGGTAGTAGGCGCGGATCTGGTCGTGGCCGCGGGAGACTTCGCCGTTGAGCCAGGTGACGGTGGCGTCCGGGGTCATCTGGGCGACCATGCGCTCCACGTTCTGGTCGTTGATGCCGGCTTCGATTTCGTGGAAGACCTTGATGAGCGCTTCCCGGTCCGCCGCGTGGGGGTCCGGCGAATCGGCCAGGGAAGGGCCCGGGGCGACGATGGGCAGGGCGAACACCATGAACAGGGGCAGAAGCGATTTCATCGCGGTCTCCATTGGGCGGGAGCCGGCATGTTAGTGAAGGGCGGGTGCGTGCCACAAGCGCTTGAAACAAACGAAACACGGTTGTTCTTGCCTGGCGAGGGGGAGGCGGCGGTAAGCTTCGGCGCCCGTCAAGCGACGCGCCACTGAAATCTCACCTGGAGAAACTCCCATGAAGAAACTGCGCCAACGCATCCTGACCCCCGCCCTGCTGGCCGCCGCCCTGGCCGCCGCCGGCCCGGCCCATGCCACGCCGGGCGATGCCTTCGACCAGGCGCTGGACACCAGCCTGAAGGAGAGGAAGGGCGTCACGCTCTACGTGCAGGGCCAGGCCATCTCCGGCCGGGTGACCAAGATGGACAACGAGAATGTGGAACTCACCTCCCGGGAGTTCATCCGCATCGTGGTGCGGCGCGACCGCATCGACGCCGTCGCCGGCAACTGAGCCGGCGCGGGAAGGAGATGGAGCCGCATCCTTCCGCATGGGCGGGCCTGCCGCCCGCTCTGCATGCGCTGGTGGAGGCGGAACGGGCCGCGGGCAATCGCGTCGCGGCCATCGACACGGGCTTTCCGGCGCCGCCGGTGGGCTTCTGCGTGCTGCTGGAAAAGGATGTGAGCACCCGGCCCGCCGATGCCGACGATGGGCTCCACTACCGCAAGTGGCCGAACTGGAAGGGCTACCACGGCTATGCCGACGCGAAGGCGCATTTCTTCGTGTTGAATCCGCCTGTTCCACCCGCTCCCGAGCCGGTGATGCATTGGGATGAAAGCGGGGCTTCGCTGCCGGCGGAAAATCCCCGGCGGGAGCCGGTGGCGATCCAGGTCGCCCTCGCCTCGCCCGCGCCTTTGGCGGACGCGGCTCCCCTGGAACGTTTCCGCCAGAGCATGAACATCGATTACGAGAAATGGCGGGAAGGCATCGGCTACGACGTGGATGCGCTGGATGCCATGGCGCCGGACGCGCGCCGTGCCGCGGAGAGCCTGCTGCTGGTCCGGGGCGCCCTGGACTGGCGCGACGTGGAGGCCATGGCCCGGCTGGATACGCCCGCCTGCCGGCGGGTTTTGCGCCAGGCCCTGGAAACGGGCGAGACCGCGATCCGGCTGGCGGTGATGCGCTTCGCGCCCCTGCTTCTGGCTCCCGACGACCGCGCGGCGCAACTGGTGGCCGCGCTGGCCACCGCCGCGCCCTTTGACGGCCTGAGCCAGGCCATCGATCAGGTGGTGGCCTTCCATCCAGCCGAAGTCATGGCGGCCCTCTGGCGCGGCCTGACGCAGCGGGAAGGCGGCGTGGCGGTGCATTACGCCGCCTTGCTGGCCTACCTGCACGGCCGCGCGGATTCCGTTTTCGACATGAACCAGCGTCCCTTCTTCCTGACCTTCAACACCGATGACCCGGCCGCGCGCGCCACCGCGGTGGCGGCCTTGCGCGAACGGCTGGCCGGCGCTTCCCCGATTCCCAACTCAGACACGACACCATGAATCACGACCTCGCTCTCCTCCGCTTGCTCCGTGCCTCGTTTCTTGCGTTCCTGCTCTGCCTGGGTGCCGGCGGCGCCCAGGCGGGCTCGCCGCCCCCCGTGTTCCTCATCCGCGCCGGCGATCTGCTCGGCTTGATCGATGCCAACGGCCAGATTGTCGCGCCGCCCGAGTTCGAGGAACTCAAGCTGGGCGATCCCCTGATCCTGGTGCGCAAGGGCTATCGCACCGCCTACCTGGACTACCGGGGCAACATGGCGATTCCGCCCCAGGATGCCCTGAACCAGCCCTTCGCCGAGGGAGTGACGCCCACGCTGCTCAAGGATGCCCAGGGCAAGCTGAAGTACGGCTATGTGGACGCGGAACGGAAGACGGCCATCGAGCCCGCCTTCAACCATGCCGAGGGCTTCGTCGACGGCCTCGCCATCGCCGGCGCGGAGGACGCCTGGGGCGTGCCGAAGTACGGCGTCATCGACCGGGCTGGCAAGTGGGTGGTGCCCGCCGTCCACGACAAGATGCTGCCCCATTCCGGCGGCGTGGTGCGCGCCCAGGACAAGGACAAGCCGCCCCGGGTGTTCGACCGGGAAGGGCGCGACATCACGCCGCCGGGGGTGGATTTCATCGGCATCCAGGCGGAAGGCATGGTGCGCATCTGGTCGGCGCGCAAGCAGGGTTTCATGACGGCGGCGGGCGAGGTGGTGGTGGCGCCGAGCTACGACCAGGCCAGCGATTTCCGCGACGGCATGGCGCGGGTGTGGATCGATGGCAAGTACGGCTTCATCGACAAGACGGGGAAGCTGGCTGTGCCGGCGAAGTTCGATGCGGCGGAGGATTTTTCCGACGGGCTGGCGTTGGTGAAGCTGGACGGGCAGTCGCTCTATGTGGACAAGAAGGGCAAGGTGGTGCTTCGACCGGAAGTGGAGCGGGCCCACGGCTTCAGCGAGGGCTTGGCGGCGGTAAAGAAGGGCGGCAAGTACGGCTACATCGACAAGACCGGCCGCATGGCGATCGAACCCAGGTTCGGCTTCGCCCGCGCCTTCGAGCACGGGTTGGGGTATGTCAGCCAGGGGAAACTGACCGGGTACATCCGCGCGGATGGGGATTTTGTGTGGAAGAGCGGGCCGTGAGCTTGCTGGGGATCTTGAGCCTGCCGCGGACATAACCAATGGATTGGCGGCCGGCGGGTTCGACTGGCAGGTTCGACTGGCAGGATGGATGGCTTTTCTCCCCCCTTTGGAAAAGGGGGGCTGGGGGGGATTCAGTGCAGTGACACGAGGTGGCGCGGCTTTGGGAATCCCCCTCTATCCCCCTCTTCCAAAGGGGGAAGTGCGCGTCTTGCCGATGTCTTGATTGGGGGGAGTGGGGAAATTCCCCCTCCCCAGCCCTCCCCCGCGCGCGGGGGAGGGGGCAGGTGGCGGGGCGGGGAACAGGGTGCCGCTTGCCCGGCCCGGCTTCTCACCCAAGCCGGACCGTCAGGATGGATGGCTTTTCTCCCCCTTTGGAAAAGGGGGGCTGGGGGGGATTCAATGCAGTGATACGAGGTGGCGCAGCTTTGGGAATCCCCCTCCATCCCCCTTTTCCAAAGGGGGAAGTGCGCGTCTTGCCGATGTCTTGATTGGGGGGAGCGGGGGAATTCCCCCTCCCCAGCCCTCCCCCGCGCGCGGGGGAGGGGGCAGGTGGCGGGGCGTGGAGCAGGGCGCCGCTTGCCCGGCCTGGTTTCTCACCCAAGCCGGGCCGTCGGCGCGAACCGCTCACTCCTCTCGCCGCAACTGCGGGAACAGGATCACGTCGCGGATGCTGGGGGAGTCGGTGAGCAGCATGATCAGCCGGTCGATGCCGATGCCCTCGCCGGCGGTGGGGGGCAGGCCGTGTTCCAGGGCGCGGATGTAGTCCTTGTCCTTGAACATGGCTTCCTCGTCGCCGGCTTCCTTGGCGGCGACCTGGGCGTCGAAGCGGGCTTCCTGGTCTTCCGGATCGTTCAGTTCGGAGAAACCGTTGGCGATTTCCCGGCCCACCATGAACAGCTCGAAGCGGTCGGTGATGTCCGGGTTCGCGTCGTTGCGGCGCGCCAGGGGCGAGGTCTCGGCCGGGTAGTCGACGATGAAGGTGGGCTGGATCAGCAGGTGTTCGGTGGTTTCCTCGAACAGGGTCAGTTGCAGGCCGCCCAGTCCGTCGTGGGGCCGGTGGCCGATCTTGCGGCGTTGCAGTTCGGCCAGGACGAAGTCCTTGTCGTGCAGGGGCGCGTCCTTCAGGTCCGGGTGATAGTGGCGCACCGCGTCCAGGGCGGTCATGCGGGCGAAGGGGGCGCCCAGGTCGATTTCGTGGCCCTGGTAGGGCACCAGGGTGGTGCCCAGCACTTTTTGCGCGATCTCGCGGAACATGAGCTCGGTGAAGTCCATGAGGTAGCGGTAGTCCCGGTAGGCCTCGTAGAACTCCACCATGGTGAATTCCGGGTTGTGGCGGGTGGAGATGCCCTCGTTGCGGAAGTTGCGGTTGATCTCGAACACCTTCTCCAGGCCGCCCACCACCAGGCGTTTCAGGTACAGCTCCGGCGCGATGCGCAGGAACAACTGCATGTCCAGGGCGTTGTGGTGGGTCATGAAGGGCTTCGCGTTCGCGCCGCCGGGGATGGGATGCATCATGGGCGTCTCCACTTCCAGGTAGCCGTGGGAAGTGAAGAACTCGCGCATGGCCTGGATGACCTTGGAGCGGACGATGAAGGTGCGCCGGGAGTCCTCGTTGGTGATCAGGTCCAGGTAACGCTGGCGGTATTTCTGTTCCTGGTCGGTGAGGCCGTGGAATTTCTCCGGCAGGGGACGCAGGGCCTTGGTGAGCAGGCGTACCGAGTCGCACTGGATGGTCAGCTCGTTGGTCTTGGTGCGAAACAGGCTGCCGGTCACGCCCAGGATGTCGCCCAGGTCCATGCGCTTGAAGGCGTCGTAGGCTTCCTCGCCCACCGCTTCCTTCGAGACGTAGATCTGCATGCGGCCGGACATGTCCTGCAAAGTGGCGAAGCTGGCCTTGCCCATGACCCGCTTCAGCATCATGCGGCCGGCAAGCTGCACGGACACCGGCGCGGCTTCCAGGTCTTCCTTGGTGACTTCGCTGTGTCCCGCGTGCAGGTCAGCGGCGTAGTCGGTGCGCTCGAAGTCGTTGGGAAAGGCGATCCCCTGGGCGCGGATGCCGGCGAGCTTCTCGCGGCGCTCGGTGATGATCTGGTTTTCGTCTTGCTGGGGGAGCTGGGTGTTTTCTGTGTTCATGGTGTTGTTGGTGTTGTGTTTCAAACGCCCTGCTTGAGGGATGCCTCGATGAATCCGTCCAGGTCCCCGTCCAGCACGGCCTGGGTGTTGCCCACCTCGTAGTTGGTGCGCAGATCCTTGATGCGGGACTGGTCCAGCACGTAGCTGCGGATCTGGTGGCCCCAGCCGATGTCGCTCTTGGAGTCTTCCAGCTTCTGCTGCTCGGCCTGGCGCTTGCGCAGTTCGGCCTCGTACAGGCGCGCCTTCAGCATGGACATGGCCTCGGCCCGGTTCTTGTGCTGGGAGCGGTCGTTCTGGCACTGCACGACGATGTTGGTGGGCACGTGGGTGATGCGCACCGCCGAATCGGTCTTGTTGATGTGCTGGCCGCCGGCGCCGGAGGCGCGGAAGGTGTCGATGCGCAGGTCGGCGGGGTTGATCTCGATCTCGATGGAGTCGTCCACTTCCGGGTAGACGAACACGCTGGAGAAAGAGGTGTGGCGGCGCGCGTTGGAATCGAACGGCGACTTGCGCACCAGGCGGTGCACGCCGGTTTCCGTGCGCAGGTAGCCGTAGGCATATTCGCCGCTGATCTTGAGGGCGGCGGATTTCAACCCGGCGACTTCGCCTTCGGATTCCTCCAGGATTTCCACCTTGAAGCCGCGCCGCTCGCCGTAGCGCACGTACATGCGTTCCAGCATGCCGGCCCAGTCCTGCGCCTCGGTGCCGCCGGAACCGGCCTGGATGTCGACGAAGCAGTTGGCGGCGTCCATCTGGCCGGAGAACATGCGGCGGAATTCCAGCTCGGCCACCTGTTTTTCCAGCTCGGCCACGTCGGCCTCGACGGATTCCAGCGTGTCGTCGTCGTCCTCCATCTTCGCCAGCTCGAACAGCTCGCGATGGTCGGCCAGGCCGCCGCTCACCTTGTCCAGGCTGAGCACCACGCCTTCCAGTTCCCTGCGTTCCCGGCCCAGATCCTGGGCGCGCTTGGCGTCGTTCCAGACGTTCGGGTCTTCCAGCAGGCCTACGACTTCCTGCAAACGGTCGTGTTTGCCAGGGTAGTCAAAGATACCCCCGTAGTTCTTCGGCGCGGCGCGCCAGGTCGTCCAGGGTGGTTTCGATGAGATTGAGGCGTTCGGCTTCCATGATGGGCGGGCGGGGTCGGAAAGCTCATAATTATACCTGCCGCCGGGCCAGTGTTTACGCGCCACGGCACTCCAATCCACCGACACCCGACCATCCCCATGCACTTACCCGATTCAACCGTGTCCGCGCCGCGCGGCTGGCGCCTGTGGTGGCTCGCCGCGCGGCCGCGCACGCTGCCCCTCGCGGCGGCGCCGGTGCTGGCCGGCAGCGCCCTGGCCTGGAGCGAGGGCGCGCCGTTCCTCTGGCTGTCCGCCCTCGCGGCCCTGGGCTGCGCCTTGCTGATCCAGGTGGGCACCAATCTCCACAACGACGCGGCGGATTTCGAATCCGGCAACGACGGCGGCGAACGCCTCGGCCCGACGCGGGTCAGCGCCGCCGGTTGGGCGCGCCCCGAGGCGGTGCGCCGTGCCGCGCTGACCGCGTTCGCGCTGGCCCTGGGGCTGGGCGTTTATCTCGTCAGCGTGGGCGGCTGGCCCATCCTGGCCATCGGCGTGGCTTCCCTGCTCGCGGGCTGGGCCTATTCCGGCGGGCCGCGCCCGGTGTCCCACACGCCCTTCGGCGAGGTGTTCGTCTGGGTGTTCTTCGGTCTGGTGGCGGTGGCCGGCAGCCATTATCTGCAAAGCGGCGCGGCGGCCGCGTCGGCGCTGCTGGCGGGCGCCGTGCTCGGCCTGCCGGCGGCGGCGGTGCTGATGGTGAACAACACGCGCGACCGGATCGGCGATATGGCCGCCGGCCGGCGCACCCTGGCGGCGGTGCTGGGGCGGGACGGCGCGGTGAAGGCCTACGCCGCGATGATGCTGGCGCCGTTCCTGATCGCGCCGGCCTTCCTGCTCATGCCGCCCATGCATCCCGGCGCGCTGCTGGTGTTGCTGGCCCTGCCGCAAAGCCTGGGCCTGATCCACGCCCTCGGGCGGGAGGAGGGCGCCGCCCTGAACCGTGTGCTGGCGGGCACCGCCCAAGTCTGTTTTCTGTCCGGCCTGCTGCTGGCCGTGGGAGTTCTGCTGTGAATCACGCGATCGTCGATGTGCTGTTGCCGGGGGCGTTGGCCTTCATCATGTTTTCCCTGGGCCTGAGCCTGACGCCGATGGACTTCATGCGCGTGCTGAAACGGCCCCACGCCGTGCTGGTGGGTTTGGCGGGGCAGGTCGTCCTGGTGCCGCTGCTTGCCTACGGCATCGCCATCTTGGCGGGCCTGCCGCCGGAGCCGGCCCTGGGCCTGATGATCCTGGCCGCCTGCCCGGGCGGCGTCAGTTCCGGCCTGCTCACCCATCTGGCGCGGGGCGAGACGGCACTTTCCATCACCCTGACCGCGATTTCCAGCGTCGCCGCCGTGGTCACCGTGCCGCTTGTGGTGGATCTGGCCATGCGCCATTTCACCGGCGCCGGCGTGCCGGTGGCGCTGCCCCTGGGCAAAATCGTGCGCGGCGTGTTCCTGCTCACCACGGTGCCGGTGGGGCTGGGCATGGCGCTGCGCCGCTCGCGGCCGGCGTGGGTCGCGCGCTGGGAGCCGGCGGCGGCGAAACTCGCCACCACCCTGTTCGTGCTCATCGTCATCGCCACCTTCGCCAGCCAGCGCGAGGCGCTGGGCGCGCATCTCGCCGACATCGGCCCGGTCGCGCTGGCCCTGAATCTGGCGGTGATGACGGCCAGCTACGGGCTTGCGCGCGTGTCCGGCCTGGGCCGGCGCGACCGCATCGCCATCACCACGGAATGCGGCCTGCAGAACGCCGCCCTGGGCATCTTCATCGCGGCGAGCATCCTGCACGCGCCGGGCATGACCATCGCCTCGGTGATCTACGCGTTGCTGATGAATCTGAGCGCCATCGCCTTCATCTTTCTCATGCGGCAACGCGGGCTCGCGCAAGCCGGTTCGGCGGCCTGACATGCCCGTGGGTGCGACAAAATGCCGCGCCCGTTTCGCCGGGACAAAGTATTAGCATTTGCTGATGCAGCGGTCCCGGGACCGTCCTTTTGGCGTGAATGAGCGAATTCGGGTATGGCCTTTTTCAGGCGACGGCGCGGTTCCACCCTGGCGGGGTGGGGGCTGGCGCTGGGCCTGCTGGCCTTGCTGCTGACGCAGGCGGATGCCGGGCGGCTGGCGCGCCAGGGCGACGCCGCGCGCAAGGCGGGACGCGACCTCGCCCGCTCCGCGCGCCTGACCGATCCCGCCCTGTTCACCGAGGCGCGCTATGCCCGCCACGCCAGCCAGGCGGACAGGCACGCCGCGTTCCAGGACCATCCCCTGGCCCTGGAGCACTTTCCCGCCGGCAGCCTGATGCCGCCTCCCGTCCATGAATCCCTGGATTGAACGTCAGCGCGGCCTGATCGACTTCGCCGTGGTGAATCTGGCCCGGCGCAAGGGGCGCAACCTCGGCCTGTTCCTGGCCTATGCGCTGCTGGTGTTCCTGCTCGCCAGCGTGGTGCTGTACGGCGACGCCCTGCGCCGGGAAGCCCGCGCGCTGCTGGCGGACGCGCCGGAACTGGTGGTGCAGCGCCTCACCGCCGGCCGCCACGACCTGCTGCCGGCGGCCTGGCTGGACGCGCTGCAAGGCGTGCGCGGCGTGCGCGGGCTGGAAGGGCGGCTGTGGGGCTATCACTACGATGCGTCCGTGGCGGCGAACCTCACCCTGCTGGTGCCGGCGGACAACCCGCCCGAGGCGGGCCACGCGCGCCTGGGCGCGGCCCTGGCGCGCACCCGGGGCCTGGCCGCGGGCGACGTGCTGTCCTTGCGCGACCATGCCGGCCGGCCCTTCGCCTTCACCCTGGCGGACGTGCTGGACGCGGGCTCGGAACTCGCCAGCGCCGACCTGATGCTGGTGAACGAGGCCGACTTCCGCGCCTTCTTCGGCATCCCGCCCGGCCGCTATACCGATCTCGCCCTGCGCGTGAGCAATCCCCGGGAAGTGCGCAAGGTCGCGGAGAAGGTGCTGGCGCGGCTGCCCGCGGCGCGGGTGATCGCGCGGGAGGAGATGCGGCGCACCTACGAGGCGGCCTTCAACTGGCGTCAGGGCCTGTTGCTGACGGTGCTCGCCGTCGTGCTGCTCGCCTTCGCCCTGCTGGCCTGGGACAAGGCCTCCGGCCTGTCCGCCGAGGAGCGGCGCGAGATCGGCATCCTCAAGGCCCTGGGCTGGGACACCGGCGACGTGCTGTGCATGAAGCTGTGGGAAGGCGCGCTGGTGTCGCTGCTGGCCTTCCTGGCCGGCTACGTGCTGGCCTGGCTGCATGTGTTCTACGCCGACGCGCCCCTGTTCACGGCGGTGCTGAAAGGCTGGTCGGTGCTGTATCCGGCCTTCAAGCTGACGCCGGAAGTGGATGTCGCCCAGATCGCGGCGCTCGCCTTCCTGACCGTGCTGCCCTATGTGGCGGCGACCCTGGTGCCGGTGTGGCGCGCCGCGACCCTGGACCCGGACGAGGTGATGCGGGAATGAAACCGGTGGCACTTCGTTGCGGCGCTGGAACCCCCCTTTGGAAAAGGGGGGCAGGGGGGATTCGTCGTGTGCAGACCGAGCCGATTTGCTTGGGAATCCCCCCAGCCCCCCTTTTCCAAAGGGGGAAAAAAAGCGATGTATCGCCATGATTGAACTCCTCGCCGTCAGCAAGACCTTCAACGCGGGCCGGGACAACGAGTTCCGCGCGGTGCGGGAGGTGAGCCTGTCCATCGAGGCGGGCCGGGTCACCGCCCTGCGCGGTCCCAGCGGTTCCGGCAAAACCACGCTGCTGGGCCTGATCGGCGGTCTCACCCGGCCCACCGGCGGGCGCGTGCGCCTGGACGGGCGCGACATCTCCGCGCTGCCGGAGCGCTTTCTCACCGCCTTGCGCCGGGAGACGTTCGGCTTCGTGTTCCAGCAGTTCCAGTTGGTGCGCGGCTTGTCGGTGCTGGAAAACGTCATGCTGCCGGCGACGCCCACCGGCCGGCCATACAGGGAAGTGCGCGCGCGGGCGCTGGGCCTGCTCGGCGACCTGGGCCTGGGCGAACGCGCCGGAGCGCGGACCCAGTGGCTGTCCGGCGGCGAGGCCCAGCGGGTGGCCATCGCCCGCGCCCTCATCAACGATCCCCGGGTCATTCTCGCGGACGAGCCCACCTCCCATCTGGACAGCGGGCTGTCGCGCCAGATCCTGGCGATCCTCGCGGACCTGCGCGCCCAGGGACGCACCCTGATCCTGTCCAGCCACGATCCGCTGGTGTTCGAGGCGGGCCTGGTGGAGCGGATCGTCGCTGTGCGCGACGGCGAGGTGGCGGCGTGATCTTCCAGCCCGCCGCCCTGGCCCTGCTGTTCGCCGCGAGCCTGAACGCCCTGCTGCTCGCGGGTGCCGGCGCATTCGCGCTCGGCCTGTTGCGCCATTGGAATCCGGCCAGCGGTTCGGAACGGCAGATCGCCCTGGAGCGGCGTACCTATCTGGTCTCCACCCTGGTCGGCCTGTTCCTGGTGATGGGCCTGCCGGCCCTGGCCCTGTTCGTGCAAACGGCGGATGCGATGGCGCCGTTCTTCACCGGCGCCATGTGCGCGGTGGGCAGCCTGAAGGTCAACGCCTGGGGCCTGCCGGCGCTGTACGCCATGCTGGCCGGGTTCTTCACGGCCGCCGCCTGGCTGGTGCTGAACCATCTCGACAGCCGGGGCTGGGATACGCCGCTGATCCGTTCCAAATACCGTTTGCTGTTGCTCCTGGCGCCGTTGGCGCTCGCCCAGGCGCTGCTGCTGTGGCTGTATTTCCTGGAACTGAGGCCGGAGGTCATCACCTCCTGCTGCGGCAGCCTGTTCGGGCCCGCCGCGAGCGGCGTCGGCGCGGAACTCGCGGCCCTGCCGGTGGATTTCGCGGCGCCGGGTTTCATCGCGGCGCTGCTGGCGACCCTCGCGGCGGGCGCCGCGTTCCTGGCAAGCGGGCGTTTCGGCCGTGCCTTCGGCGTGCTCGCGGCCTTGAACCTCCCCGTCTCCCTGGCCGCCGTGGTCGCCTTCATCGCCCCCTATATCTACGAGCAGCCCAACCATCACTGCCCGTTCTGCCTGTTGCAGGCCGAGCACGGCCACGCCGGCTGGGTGCTGTATCCGCTGCTGTTCCTGGGCACGGCCGCCGGCATTGGCGCCGGGCTCGCCGCCGCGGTGCGCGCGGACAGCCTGAAAGGCGAGGCGCCCCGGGTCGCGGCCAGGCTCGCCTGGCTGGCGCTGGCGGCGCTGGGCGGGTTCGGCGTCGCGGTGGCGGCTTATGTGTGGCGTTCCAATCTGGTGCTGTGAGATGGGCATGAGCGCTCCATTCCTGTTCAGCGCATACCCCCCTTTGCAAAAGGGGGGCAGGGGGGATTCGTCGTTGACCAGTCTGGGCAATCCGGTCGGGAATCCCCCCCACCCCCCCTTTTCCAAAGGGGGGAGAGGGTGGTTTGTTTCGCTGTGTTGCGCATTGCTGGTCGCTTGCGGCGGGGAAACCGCCAAATCGCCAAGCAACGGCGAGCCGGCGCTTCCCTTTCAGGCGCAAACGCTGGCAGGCCGCCAAACCCTGTTTCCCCACGACTACGCGGGCAAGGTGGTCGCCCTGCGCTTCTGGGCGGACTGGTGCCCTTACTGCCGCAAGGAAATGGCGGATCTGCTGCCGGTCTATCAACGCCTGCGCAGGCGCGGTCTGGAAATCCTCGCGGTCAACGTGGCCCAGGACCGGGACACCGTGCGCCGCTTCGCCGCATCCCTGGGCATCGCCTATCCGGTGCTGTTGGACCCCGACGGCGCCACCGCGCGCGCCTATGGTGTGCAGGCGCTGCCGGTCACCTGGCTGGTGGACCGCCGGGGCGTCGTGCGCGGCAAGATCGTCGGCGAGGCGTCGGCGGAGATTTTCGAGGCCAAGGTGCGCGCCTTGCTGGACGAGGGGGATGGGGCGGACCGTGGACGCTGATCTCACCCTCTCCCTGGCCTTTCTCGCCGGCCTGGCCGGCGCGGGGCATTGCTGGAGCATGTGCGGCGGCTTCGCGGGCGGCATGTTCCTGACGGGCGCGGGCGGGCCGGTGTGGTTTCCCCACCTGGCCTACCACGGCGGCCGGATACTGGCCTACACCCTGATCGGCGCCCTCGCCGCCGCCATGGGCCGGGCCGTCGTGCTGACCGGTGGCGTCGGCCGGGTCCAGGGCGGCCTCTACATCGTCGCCGGCTGCCTGGTGCTGCTGGCGGGTGCCCGGGTCGCGGGTTTCCCGGGTTTTTCCTTCCGCCGCCCGCGGGAGAGGCGCGGAGACAAGGGGGCTGTCTGCGCCGCGACGATTCACCCGATTTCCCCGCCGATGGCGCAAAAGCGTCGTTCCCTCTGGTCCTTCGCCGGCTTTCTCCATGGCCTCATGCCCTGCGCCCTGGTCTTCTCCCTCGCCCTGAAAGCGGCCAGCGCGCCCTCCGTCGCCATCGGCGCCGCCTGGCTGTTCGCCTTCGGCCTGGGCACCGTGCCGGCCATGGCTTTGGCCGGCGGGCTGGCGCGCTGGCTGGGCCTCGCCTCGCTGCGCTGGCTGCGTATTGGCGCCGGACTGCTGGTCATGGCCCTGGGCTTGCAGGCGGTGTGGTCCGGGAGCCGGTTTTTCCACGTTATGCTGCATTTGTGAGCAGCGTTGTCATTTCAACCAAGGAGAGCACCATGAAAAGACGAGACATGTTCAAACTGCCCCTGGTCGCCGCCGCCGCGCTGGCGGCGCAGCCCGGCCACGCCGCGATGAAGAAGGGCGCCTGCGCGAGCGACGGCACGCCCAACCAGTTCATCCCGAAGGCGCCCAAGGATCCGGCGCCCCTGGAGAACGAGCTGCAGAAGTATCCCAAGTGCCCCTACTGCGGCATGGACCGGACCCAGTTCCAGCATGCGCGCCATCTGGTCCACTACGGCGACGATCTGGTGGACGGCACCTGTTCGATCCATTGCCTGTCCATCTCCCTGGCCATCAACCTGGACCGGGAACCCAAGGCCATCTATGCCGCGGACAACGCCAGCGCGGAGGCGGTCAAGCCGCTGGTGAACGTGGACCAGGCCACCTATCTCATCGGCGGCAATGTGCCGGGCGTCATGACCCATCGCGGCAAGCTGTCCTTCGGCAGCAAGGAAGCGGCGCTGGCGGCCAAGGACAAGCACAACGGCGAGATCGGCGATTTCGCGGCGGCGCTGACCGCGAGCTACGCGGACCTGGCCAAGGACACCCTCATGATCCGCAGGAAGCGGGAGGAGCGGCGCCAGCACATGATGAAGAAGGAAACTTGATGCGTGTCCGTGCCGCCGTCCTGATGCTGGCGCTGGCCGCGCCGGCCTGGGCCGGCGGCGCGGTTTTCCCCGAGCCCGGGCGCCACGATCTGTGTCCAGTGTGCGGCATGGTGGTGTCCAAGTACCCGGCCTGGATCGCGTCGGTGCGCTACCAGGACGGCCATGCGCATTTCTTCGATGGCGCCAAGGATATGTTCAAGTTTCTGCTGGACATGCCCCGCTACGCGCCGGATCACCAGATCCATGCCGTCGCCTCGCTGGCGGTCACCGAGTATTACGGCCTCCAGCGTATCGACGCGCGCCGGGCCTGGTTTGTGATCGGTTCCGATGTGCTTGGGCCCATGGGCCATGAACTGATTCCCCTCGCCAGCCGCGCCGACGCGGAGGAATTCCTGCGCGACCACAAGGGCCGCCGCATCCTGCGTTTCGACGAGGTGAAGCGGGGCCTGCCGGAAAAGCTGGACGCGGGCCGTTTCGATTGAGCCGGGCCGGCTAGACGAGCAACCAGCCCAGCACCAGGCCGCCGGCCACCGCGGCCATACCGGGCAAGATCTGGCGCGCGAGTCCGGTGCCGCCGATGACCGTCGCCAGGCCGCTCTTGAAGCCGATGTTGGCGAGCAGGGCGACCAGCACGGTGGTGGCCACCTGGGCCGGTTGCAGGTTGCCCAGGCCGAACAGACGCACGCTGGAGAGGGTGATGGCATCCACGTCGGTGAGGCCGGAGACCAGGGCCACCGCGTACACGCCCTGGCTACCCACCAGATCGGACAGCCAGGCGGCGGCGAACAGCACGCCGGCGTAAAGCGCGCCGAAACCCAGGGCGGCGCGCAATTCCGTGGGGTTCTTCATTTCCAGCACAGGCGTGTCGGGCTTCGCGTCCAGCCGGTGCCAGAGCCAGTAGAGCATGCCCAGTCCGCCCAGGGCGCCGCAACCCAGCATGGTCAGCATGGGCCGCAACAAGCTGGGCGCCAGCACCGCCACCAGGACCGAGAGGCGGATCAGCACCACCCAGTTGGCGAGCAGGATGATCGCCGCCGCCATGCTGGTGATCTCGGGCGTGTCGCGGCTGTGCCGGGAGAACGCCAGGGTGGTGGCGGTGCTGGAGGCGATGCCGCCGAACAGGCCGGTGAGCAGGGTGCCCCGGCGCTGGCCGGCGACGCGCAACGCCGCGTAGCCGGCCAGGGACAGGCCGGCGATGAGCACCACCATCCACCAGATCTGATAGGGATTGAGCGCGTGGTAGGGGCCGTAGTCCTTGTCCGGCAGGATGGGCAGGATGACGAAGCTCAACACACAGAACTGCAGGATGGAGACCAGGTCCAGGCGCGTCAGGCTGCGCGAGACATCGCGCAGTTCCGGCTTGAAATAGAGCAGGGCGGTGGCGAGGATGGCCAAGGTGACGGCGAGCTGCTCCATGCCGTACCAGACCAGGGCGCCCAGCCCGTAGCAGACCACCACGGCGGCGATGGTGGTGGTGCCGGGATCCTCCGCGAGGTTGTCCTTGAAGTAGCTGGCCACCATCATGCCGCCCATGATCAGCAAGCCGGCGCCGAGCATCCAGGGCGCGCCGGTCTTTTCCGAGAGCAGGGCGCCCAGGGTGCCGGCCAGGGCCACCAGGGAGAAGGTGCGCAGGCCGGCCTTCGCGGCGGGGGAGCGCTCGCGTTCCAGGCCGATCAGGAGGCCGAGCGCGAGGCTGGTCAGAAAGGGGAAGAGGGCGGAGAGTTCGTCCGAATGCATGCCTTGATTATGGACTGGACCGCGCGGCGCGCTACGGCAAGCGCGCCGCTCAGGCAACCGGCACGGTGTCCTTGAACGCGGGCCGCTGCATCATGCGGTCGAACAGTTCGGACAGGTTGGAATGGTCACGGCGCCAGTCGATCTCCGGGAAACGGAACTCCAGGTAGCCCAGGGCGCAGCCCACGGCGATGTCCGCCAGGCAGAAGAACTCGCCGGTGCACCAGGTCTGCGCGCCCAGTTCCTCGCTCATGGCCTTGAGGCCGGCGTTGACCTTGCCCAGTTGGCGCCGGATCCAGTCCGGGTCCTGCTTGGCGATGGGGCGCTTCTTTTCCGCGAAGATCAGGGCGGCGGCGTCGCAGATGCCGTCGGCCAGGGCCTCCCAGCGTTTCACGGCGATGCGCGGGCGCGCGTCCTTGGGCAGCAGGTGGCCCACAGGGCTGACGTTTTCCAGGTATTCGACGATGACGCGGGAATCGAACAGGGTCTTGCCGTCTTCCATGACCCAGACCGGCACCTTGCCCAGCGGGTTGAACTCGGGCACGCGGGTATCCTCGTTCCAGGGCGCATCCACGACGAATTCGTATTCGATGAATTTTTCCGCCGCGACGATGCGGACCTTGCGCACGAAGGGGCTCGTCAGGGAGCCGATCAGCTTCATCTTCTGCGTCGCGGCTTGTTTCTGTTTTTTTGTTGTCATGCTTGTTGCTACCGGTAGTTGAACTATTCCACCACGGCGAGGACGTGAGGCCAGGCGGCGGCATAGCGGCGCAGCGTCTCCTCGCGTCCCAGCAGGACCAGGATCTGGTCGATGGAGGGGGTTTGGGCGGTACCGAACAGGATCAGGCGCAGCGGCATGCCGATCTGGCCCATCTTGAGGCCGAAGGCCTGGGCGGTGTCTTTCAGCAAGCGGCTCAGCGCGGGCGCCTCCCAGGTGACCTCGGCCAGATCGGCATGCAGCTTCTCGAAGGCGGGCAGATTGGCCTTCGGCAGCTTTTCCCGCAATTCGCCCACCTCGGCGAGGGCCTGGCGATAGTAGATGTGCAGGCCGTCGGCCAATTCCTCGACGGTGCTCACCCGCTCCTTGACCAGGCCGATCAGCCCGGGCAGTTCCGGTCTGCCGGCGGCGTTGATGCCCTGGGGCGAAAGAAAGGGCGCGACCAGTTCGGCGAGCCGGGTGTCGTCGGCTTCCTTCAGGTATTGCTGGTTGAGCCAGGCGAGCTTGGAGGTGTCGAAGCGGGCGGCGGAATGGCTCACATGGCCCAGGTCGAACCATTCGACGAACTGGGACAGGCTGAACTTTTCCTCGTCGCCATGGCTCCAGCCCAGGCGCGCGAGATAGTTGAGCAGGGCTTCCGGCAGGAAGCCTTCCTCCCGGTATTGCAGCACCGATACCGCGCCGTGGCGCTTGGACAGGCGCTCGCCGTCCTGGCCCAGGATCATGGGCACGTGGGCGTAGGTGGGAACGGGCGCGCCCAGGGCCAGCAGGATGTTGATCTGGCGCGGCGTGTTGTTGACGTGGTCGTCGCCGCGGATGACGTGGGTGATGTTCATGTCCCAGTCATCCACCACCACGCCGAAGTTGTAGGTGGGCACGCCGTCGCCGCGCACGATGACCAGATCGTCCAGTTCCGCGTTGGCCACGGTGATGGCGCCCTTGATCATGTCGTTGAAGGTGACTTCGCCCGCGGACGGTGTCTTGAAGCGGATGACGGGCGTCACGCCGGCGGGCGGCTCGGGCAGCGTCTTGCCCGCTTCCGGGCGCCAACGCCCGTCATAGCGGGGCTTCTCGCCGCGCGCCTTCTGCGCCTCGCGCATGGCGTCCAGTTCGTCCTTGCTGGCGTAGCAGTAATAGGCCTTGCCTTCCTCCAGCAATTGGTCCACCACCGCCTTGTAGCGCTGCATGCGCTCCATCTGGTAGTAGGGGCCCTCGTCCCAGTCGATGCCGAGCCAGGCCATGCCGTCCAGGATGGCCTGCACGGAGGCCTGGGTGGAGCGTTCCTGGTCGGTATCCTCGATGCGCAGAACGAACTCGCCGCCCATCTTGCGGGCGTAGGCCCAGGAGAACAGCGCGGTGCGGGCGCCGCCGATGTGCAGATAGCCGGTGGGCGAGGGGGCGAAACGGGTGCGGACCATGTCGTGATGCGGGTACGGAAAAACCGCGATTCTACTGGAAGGCGGGGCATCGCCATAAATCCGGTGCGACGCAAAAAGCCTTTGACCCGCGCGTGTGCCCTTATTAGAATGCGCCGCCTCGGGTCGGTCTGGTCTTTTCGGACCGACCGCGCGGGCAGTTAGCTCAGCGGTAGAGCACCGCCTTCACACGGCGGGGGTCACTGGTTCGAACCCAGTACTGCCCACCAAACATCTGGAAGCCGGCCTTGCGCCGGCTTTTGTTATTTCCGTTGCACTTTTGCCCGGGAGCCGGACATCGCCACGCGCTTCGAACTCTTGATCTTCGACTGGGACGGAACCCTGATGGATTCCGCCGGGATCATCGCGTCCTGCATCCAGGCCGCCAGTCGGGACATGGGCTTGCCGGTGCCGTCCCGGGAAGAAGCCAGCCACATCATCGGGCTCGGCCTGCGCGAGGCCTTGGAGACCCTGTTTCCCGAGCTCCCGGAGGATGGCCATCAACCCTTGGCCGACCACTACCGCCGCCATTACCTGGGCCAGGACGCGGAAATCCCCCTGTTCGACGGCGCGCGGGAGCTGATCGTGGAGTTGCGCGATCGCGGCCACCTGTTGGCCGTGGCCACGGGCAAGGCGCGCCGGGGTCTGGACCGGGCCTTTTCCCATACCGGCCTGGAGCCTTATTTCCATGCCTCCCGCACCGCCGACGAGACCTTCTCCAAACCCCATCCGGCCATGATCGAGGAATTGCTGGATGAGCTGATGATCGCGCCGGAGAAGGCGCTGATGATCGGCGACACCAGCCATGACCTGGAAATGGCGCGCAACGCGGGCATCGCTTCCCTGGCCGCGGGCTACGGCGCCCATCCACCCGAGGGGCTGGCGGCGCTGGAACCCCTCGCGGTGTGCGGCAGCTTCGCGGAACTGGCGGCATGGCTGCGCGCGAACGCCTGATCTGTCCGGCGGACGAACTGGAGGAGGGCGGCCTGGGTGTGCGCTTCGAGGTCCGGCGCGGAGAGCAGACGATTCCCGCCTTCGCGATCCGCTGGCGCGGCCAGGTGCATGCTTTCCTGAACCGCTGCGGCCATGTGCCCATCGAGCTCGATTGGCAGGAGGGGGAATTCTTCGATTACTCGCGGCTATACTTGATCTGCTCCACCCACGGCGCCCTTTACGATCCGGCGACCGGCGCCTGTCGAGGCGGGCGCTGCGAAGGCCGGGGCTTGACCGCGGTGCCGGTCGTGGAGCGGGACGGCGCCATCTATTGCGAGGAATCTTGAATGTCCGATAACGAAAACCAGGAACGCGGCGCGCTCGAGCGCCTGCTGCTGGCCCATCTGACCGAGCAGCGCCGATCCCGCCGCTGGAGCATTTTTTTCCGCTCGCTGGGCTTTCTCTGGCTATTCCTGATCCTGATCTTCGTGATGAATTACGAAGGCGAGGATTTCACATCCAGCGGACCCCACACCGCGCTGGTGGAACTCAACGGCGAGATCGGCGGAAGCGATGGCGTGACCGCCGACGCCTTGATTAGCGCCTTGCGTGGCGCTTTCGAGGACAAGCACACGCAAGGCGTGGTCATGCGCATCAACAGCCCGGGCGGCAGTCCGGTGCAGGCGGGGCAGGTCAACGACGAAATCCGCCGGCTGCGCGCCAAGTATCCGAAGATTCCCTTCTACGTGGTGGTGGACGACATCTGCGCCTCCGGCGGCTACTACATCGCCGCCGCCGCCGACCGCATCTTCGTCGACAAGGCTTCCCTGGTGGGCTCCATCGGCGTTCTCATGGACGGTTTCGGCTTCACCGAGGGGATGAAAAAACTGGGGATCGAGCGGCGCCTGCTCACCGCGGGCGAAAACAAGGGCTTCCTCGACCCCTTCTCGCCCGTCGTGCCGCGCCAGGAAGCCCACGCCCACGCCATGCTCAACGAGATCCATGATCAGTTCATCCAGGTGGTGCGCCAGGGACGCGGCAAGCGGCTGAAGGAGACGCCGGACATGTTCAGCGGCCTGATCTGGAGCGGCGCGCGCAGCATCGAGCTGGGCCTGGCCGACGCCCTGGGCAGCCTGGATTACGTGGCCCGGGACGTGATCAAAGCGGAGGACATCGTCGATTACACGCCCGAGGAAGGCTTGGCGGAGCGCTTGGCGCGCCGCATCGGCACGTCCATGGGCAACGCGATGGGGCCGTGGGCCAAGGAAAACCTGCATTTGCGTTGAGCCGGCTTTGCGAATCCGTGCATGAGCGATTACCTGCCCATTCCCTGCGCCGAGCACGAAAAGCTGGAGTTAGCCGTGCTACGCCGGCAAACCCTATTGCTCGAATACCGCGATGCGGACGGCGCGCTCCGCAGCCTGAGCGTTCTCCCCACGGATGTGAGCACGCGGGAAGGGGCCGAGTGGCTCAGCTTCCGGGACCAGAACGGCCGGGATGCGGTGATCCGGCTCGACTGGATCGTTTCCGCCCGGCCGACCGCGTAAGCATTGTCGCGGGAGGTCTGATTGGCGGCCATCGCGAGGGGCGTTGCGCGTCATCGCCCGTTCGTTCCGCGTGCCTGACGGATGGTCGCGCCTCCCTTGCGATGACCATTGCGCATCTATCCGCCGCCCCCTAACCGACTTTCCCGCGCACAAATAAAAAGCGCCCGCTCGGCCAGAGGCCTCGCGGGCGCCGAAGGAGCACGTGTGGATTAGACAGCGACCTTGATCAGGCTGGCGGCGCTGGTGGCCTGTTCCTTGGCCAGCTTGACGCCTTCCTGGAACATGGCGCCGTATTCGGTGCCGGACTGGTTGGCGAAGGCCATGCCTTCACGCACGGCGGCGATGTTCTTCTCACCGCATTCGCGCATCAGGGCGGTCTGGCCGGCGATCAGATCCTGGTAGCCTTTGGCCTTGGTCATCAGTTCCAGGCCACGGGCGCTGGCGTCCATGTAGAAGGCGGCCAGGTCGGCCTGGTATTGGAACAGCTTCTCGAAAGTGCGCTGGTTCAGTTCGCCTATCTTGCGGGCGGACTCCATGGCGGTTTCGGTGGACTTCTCGATCATTTCAATCATCTCTTTTTGCATGGTGTTTCTCCTAAGTGACAAGGTTGGGATCCGGTCGATTTGTGCAATGCACAAATGTTGCGGTGCACAATATCGAAATCAAACCCGTCCTGTCAACACCCGAGACAAAAAAATTTGAATTTTTTTAAAGCGTCAGGATTTGTCGGCGTTCTTGTCGTCGGCCGCCGATCGGCGCGAGAGTTCTTCCATGTCCTTCCAGAAGCCCATGTTCTGCTGGCCGAGCTTCATCCAGAACTCCATGGGATTGCCGCCCCACACGCCCTGCATCTGCTCGGTGAACATGCGCTGCTGCTTCACGAACAGGTCCAGGCTCTGGTCGAGGAAGGTGGTGAACGCGGCCTGCGCGGTATCGCCATAGAAGCGGATGAAGCGCTCCAGCATGGCGGAGGTGAACATGGGGGCGCCGCCGGCCTCCTGTTCCATGATGATCTGCAGCAGGATGCCGCGGGTGATGTCGTCCTCGGTCTGGGAGTCCAGCACCTTGAACGGGATGGCTCGCATGACCAGATCACGTACCTCGGCGAGCGTGATGTAACGGCTCTCCTCCGTGTCGTAGAGGCGCCGGTTGGGATACTTCTTGATCAGGCGTTCGGTCGTCATGGTATTGCCTATGCGAAAAATTGGCCGGCGGGAGGCCCCGCCGGCGTGGTCTGGCCTAAAACGTCAACACATGTGTTGACCGCCGTTGGCGGCGATGTTGGCGCCGGTGATGAAGGCGCCGTCCTCGGAAGCCAGGAAGGTCACCAGGGCGGCGATTTCCTCGGGCTTGCCCAGGCGGCCCACGGGAATCTGCGCGACGATCTGGTTGCGCACATCCTCGGGGATGGCCATGACCATGTCCGTGCCGATGTAGCCGGGGGAGATGGAGTTGACCGTGATGCCCTTCTTCGCGGTTTCCTGGGCCAGGGACATGGTGAAACCATGCATGCCGGCTTTCGCGGCGGCGTAGTTGCTCTGGCCGAACTGGCCCTTCTGGCCGTTGATGGAGGAGATGTTGATCACTCGGCCCCAGCTCTTGTTCAGCATGCCGTCGATGAACTGCTTGGTGACGTTGAACACCGAGTCCAGATTCACGGTCAGCACCGCGTTCCACTGGTCCGGGACCATCTTGCGGAAGGTGCCGTCCTTGGTGATGCCGGCGTTGTTGACCAGCACATCGACGCCGCCGAAGTCGGCGTTGAGTTTCTCGCCCATGGCCTTGCACTCGTCGAAACTGGACACGTCGCACTTGACGATGGCCATGTCGAAGCCGGCGTCGGCCATCTTCTTCTTCCACTCGGTGGCCTGGGCCTCATCCATGTAGGTGGACACCACCTTGCAGCCGGCCTGGGCCAGCTTGATGCAGATCGCGCTGCCGATGCCGCCGGTACCGCCGGTGACCAGGGCTACTTTTCCATTCAATCCACTCATTGCGTGTTCCTTTTTCTTAGATGCGTTCAACCGCCAGGGCGACGCCTTGACCACCACCGATGCACAGGGTGGCAAGGCCCTTGTTGGCTCCGGTGCGCTGCATGCCGTACAGCAGGGTGACCAGGATGCGGGCGCCGGAGGCGCCGATGGGATGGCCGATGGAGATGGCGCCACCACTCACGTTCACATTCACCGGGTCGAAGCCGAGTTCCTTGTTGACCGACATGGCCTGGGCCGCGAACGCTTCGTTGGCTTCGATCATGTCCAGATCCTTCGCGGACCAGCCGGCCCGGTCCAGGCACTTGCGCACGGCGGGAATCGGACCGGTACCCATGATGGCGGGATCCACACCGGCGCTGCCGAAGGACACCACGCGGGCGATGGGCGTCAGGCCGAGCAGTTTGGCTTGCGCGCCGGACATCACCACCACGCCGGCGGCGCCGTCATTGATGCCGGAGGCGTTGCCGGCGGTGACCGTGCCGTCCTTCTTGAACGCGGGTTTCAGCTTGCCGAGGGACTCGGCGGTGGTGCCGGCGCGCGGGAACTCGTCCTTGGCGAATACCAGCGGATCGCCCTTGCGCTGGGGAATCTCGATGGGGATGATCTCCGCGTCGAGGTGCCCCGCCTTTTGGGCGGCTTCGGTGCGCTGCTGGGACGTGGCCGCGAACAGATCCTGCTCGGCGCGGCTGAACTCGTACTTCGCGGCGATGTTCTCGGCCGTGATGCCCATGTGGCAATCGTTGAAGGCGCACCAGAGGCCGTCCTGGATCATGGTATCCACCAGTTCCCAGTTGCCCATGCGCTTGCCGTCGCGAGACTTGGGCAGCACGTGGGGCGACAGGCTCATGTTCTCCTGGCCGCCGGCGATGACGATGCCGGAGTCGCCGGTCGCGACCGCCTGGGCGGCGAGGTGCACCGCTTTCAGGCCGCTGCCGCATACCTTGTTGATGGTGAGCGCGGAAACCGTATCCGGCAGACCGCCGGCCAACGCGGCCTGACGCGCTGGGTTTTGGCCCACACCCGCTTGAAGTACCTGACCGAGGATGACCTCGTCGATCTGCCCAGGCTGCAAATTCGCCCGCGCCAGCAAGGCCCGGATCACATGGGCGCCCAGTTGGCTGGCGGGTATGCCGGCCAGTGAGCCACCGAAGGATCCAACGGCGGTGCGACCCGCGGCCACAATGACCACATCGTTAAACATATGGAAGTCTCCTGACAAATGAGGAATGCTTCCTCCCCCATTCGAAATTCTATAGGGGTTTTTGTGCAGTGCACTTGACAATATTTGTTGCGCCGCACAAAAATGGACAGAGTAATCCACATCAACCGTGAAGGAGGGGACCGTGGCGAATGCGAGCAACTTTATGGAAAACTGGATGGAATCCCAGCAGAAGTACTGGAATTCCTGGGCTGAGATGGCACAGCGCGGCATGAAGGTGCCCGAAGCCCCGAAAAATCCCCTTACCGAAGGCCTCAACCAGTGGTGGCAGGCGGTTTCGCCCATGGCCCCGCCGACCGGCCGCGACATGTTCGATCGCCTGATGGACGTCAGCAAGGGCTACTACAGCCTGGCCGAACGTTTCATGGGCGGCGCCCAGGCCGGCAAGGATGGCGGCATGGAAGCCATCAACGGCTGGCTCGACGGCATGCAGAAGATGTGGAGCGACTGGTCCCAGGCGGGCGCTTCCTTCCGTCCCGAATCCCTATTTCCCAACAACCAGTTCAAGGGTCTGACCACGTTCTGGGATCTGCCCATGGATACCTGGAACCGGCTCGCGGCCAACGTCATGCCCATGCCCGGCGACTTCACCAAGGCCTTCCAACCCGGCGTCGGCGCCCAGCCCATGCAGGAGCAGATGAGCAAATTCCTGTCGATTCCGGCGGTGGGTTATACCCGGGAAGCCCAGGAGCAATACCAGGTTCTGGCCCAGCGTCAGATGGATTACATGACCGCGATGCAGGCCTATCAGGCCGCGTTCGGCAAACTGGGCATGGAAACCACCAAGGGCTTCCAGCAATCGCTCCAGGCGCGCGCCCAGGAAGCCAAGCCCATCTCCAGCCTGCGCGAGCTGTACGACCAGTGGGTGGAAATGAGCGAAGCGGCCTATGCCGAGTTCGTCATGACCCAGGAATATCAGGCCCTGTACGGCCGCTTGGTGAACTCGCTGCTGGCGCTCAAGCAGCAGATGGCGCGCATGGTGGACCAGACCCTGGAAGCCATGCACATGCCCACCCACGCCGAGATCAGCACCTTGCAGTGCCGGCAGCAGGAACTGCGCCGCGACAACCTGAAGCTCAAGAAAGAAATCAAAGGCTTGCAGTCGCAAATTGATGATTTACGTAATGCGATTTTGAAGGGCGGCATCGCCGACGAGGAAGGCGAGGACGAAGTGAAACCCGCCGCCAAAGCCGCGCCCAAGTCTGCCGCCAAGCCCGCCGCGACCAAGCGCGCCCCCGCCGCCAAAGCCAAGTAAACCAGGAGACCATCCATGCTGCCCTTCGACATGCGCCCCGATGCCGTCATGCAGGAAATCACCGCATACGGCCAGAAGCTCTCCCACGGCATGAAAAATCTGATGGAAGTCGGCGAGATTTCCTCCGGCGTCACGCCCAAGACCGTGATCCATCAGGAAGACAAGCTGACCCTGTTCCGCTTCAATCCGCCCGCGGACAAGGTCCAGAACAAGGTGCCCCTGCTCATCGTCTACGCCCTGGTGAACCGGCCCTACATGACCGACATCCAGGAAAACCGCTCCACCGTGAAGGCCCTGATGGACGCCGGCCAGGATGTCTACCTGGTGGACTGGGGCTACCCGGACCGGGCCGACCGCTACCTGACCCTGGACGACTACATCAATGGCTATCTGGACCGGTGCGTGGACGTGATCTGCGAGCGCCACCGGGTGCCCAAGATCAACATCCTCGGCATCTGCCAAGGCGGTACTTTCTCCCTGTGTTACTCCGCCCTGCATCCGGACAAGGTGAAGAACCTGGTCACCATGGTCACCCCGGTGGACTTCCAGACCCCGGACAACATGCTGTCCCACTGGGTGCAGCAGATCGACGCCGACCTGGTGGTGGACACCCTGGGCAACGTGCCCGGCGAGATGCTCAACTGGACCTTCCTGAACCTGAAGCCCTACCAGCTCATGGGCCAGAAGTACCTGGGCCTGCTGGATACCCTGGACGATCCGGAAGCCCTGAAGAACTTCCTGCGTATGGAAAAGTGGATCTTCGATTCCCCCGACCAGGCCGGCGAGGCCTTCCGCCAGTTCATCAAGGACTTCTACCAGCAGAACAAGCTGCTGAAAGGCGGCCTGGAGATTGGCGAGCCGGTGAGCCTGAAGGACATCACCATGCCGGTGCTCAACGTGTTCGCCGAGCAGGACCATCTGGTGCCGCCGGATGCCTCCCGCGCCATGCGCGGCAAGCTGGGCACCAAGGACTACACGGAACTCTCCTTCCCCGGCGGCCACATCGGCATCTACGTCAGCGGCAAGGCCCAGAAGACCGTGCCGCCGGCCATCGGCAAGTGGCTGGACGAGCGCAGCTGA
>JBGAFI010000017.1:0-111442 GCA_044227325.1 Thiobacillaceae bacterium
GGCCTGCCGCCGGCGGGGTTCACGGGCGAGATGGTGGTCAAGGTGGTCGCCCGCGACAATGACGGCCACCAGGTCGTGACCACGTTCCGCATCCGCGTCGCCAACCAGCCGGAGCGCCAATCCCTGTCCGGCAAACCCGCTCTGACGGCCCAGTTGCGCGAGGGCGGCGTCTTCGCCTGGAAGGCCGAGCGCGACCAGCTCGTCGCGCATGCCCGCGACGCCAGCTTGCGCGCGGGCAAGGCGGGACGGGGCGCTTAGCCGGTCACCCTGCCCGGTCCGCGCGGGCCGGGCAGGGCGCGCGCCTCAGCGTCCCGGTTTGCGGTTGCCGCCCGCGACCAGGCGGTACTCGTAAAGCCGGCACTCGAGCGGACCGTTGAACAGGGGCGTGCGCCTGCTCGCCTTGAGCCCCACCAGCTTGGGGAATTCCGGATCGGCGGAAAGCAGGTAGGCGGTCCAGCCTGGAAAATGCTGCTTCAAGTTGTCGCCGATTTCCCGGTAGAACGCGGGCATGTCGTCCGTGGACAGGCGCACGCCGTAAGGCGGATTGGTGACCATGATGCCGTCCGGCGTGGGCGGGTTCACGTTGAGGAAGTCCGCTTCCATGATGCGCACGCAATCCAGCAGGCCTGCCGCCTTCAGGTTGAGGCCGGCCGCCTGGACCATGAGCGGGTCGATGTCCGAGCCGAAGATGGGCAGGGGCTCCGGCTCCCGCATCGCGCCCTCGGCGTCCTTGCGCAGGCGTTGCCACTCGATGCGCTCGAAGTTCTTCAGGTTCTCGAAGGCGAAATGCCGCTTCAGGCCGGGGGCGATGTTGAGGGCCATGAGTCCCGCCTCCAGCAGGATGGTGCCGCCGCCCATCATGGGATCGTACAAGGGCACGCCCGGCGTCCAGCCCGCCAGCCTCAGCAGGCCCGCCGCCAGGTTTTCGTTCAGGGGCGCGGCGGCGGCCTGGACGCGGTGGCCGCGCCGGTTGAGCGGCTCGCCGGTCAGGTCGAGGTACAGTGAAAAGCGCTCGTCGGTCAGGTAGAGCAGCAAGGGCACATCGGGGTTGTGGGTCTCCACGCTGGGCCGCTCGCCGATTTCAGCGCGGAAACGGTCGCAGATGCCGTCCTTGATCTTGAGGCTGGCGAAATTGAGGCTTTTCAGCGGGCTGTTCCGGCCCACGGTGGTCACCGCGATGGTGCGCGACACCTCGAACCAGGACGGCCAATCCACTTCCAGGGCGGCGCGGTACAGGTCGTCCTCGTCCCGGTAGCGGCCCTCGGCCACGCGCCACAGCACGCGGATGGCCAGGCGGCTCCAGAGATTGACCTTCCAGCCCAGGACGATATCGCCCTTGAAGGCGGCGCCGCCGGGGGCGGGAATCGCGTTTTCGGCGCCGAGTTCGACCAGTTCCTTGACCAGTTCCGCTTCCAGCCCGCGCGGGCAGGGGACGAAAAAGTGATGCGCCACCGGCGCCTGGGGCTTGGCGGCGTATTTCTTCCAGGCATCCGGACCCGCGTTGGGATTGCTCTCGGCGCGCGGCCGCTCGTCCCGGGACTGGCGCGCCTCGCCGCCCTGACCGTCCGGGCGCGGCGGTTTGCGCCGCCGGGGCTGCTCGTCGCCGGCCGGCGCGGCCGGACGCTCGGCGCGCCCCGCCGCCTTGGGTGGGCCGGCGGGGCGGGCGGCTTCGGACTGCGCCGCCTTGCTCGCCAGGCTCGGTCGCTTGGGCGCCTGGTGGCGGCCGCGCACCGGCGGGCGTCCAGAAGAAGCTTGCTTCTCCCCCCCCGCATCGGGTTTGATGGAAAGGATGCTGCGTTTGGGTTTGTCCGATGACGACACGAGATTTCCTAAAAAAACTTAAACCCAGCCCGGTCACGGCCATCCTGATCGGGCTGATCGCTTACCTCTGGTTCCGGCCGCCGGCCTTCGTGGACAACCTGTCCGAGCCCGCCCCCGAGGTGCCGACGGTGTCCGGACAGGCGCTGAGCGATCTGCGCGGCAAGGTGGTGCTGGTCAACTTCTGGGCCACCTGGTGCCCCTACTGTCGCCATGAAATGCCGGCCATGGAAGCGTTCTATCGGGAAAATCGGGCCAAAGGCTTCGAGATTGTCGCCTACAGCCTGGATAAAACCCAGGCCGAAGCGGACGACTATCTGCGCAAGGAAGGGTATACCTTTCCCGCGCCTCTGGTCTCACAAGCGGTATCCGAGGCCTTCGGCGGCGTGAACCGGGTTCCCCTGTCCTTCATCATCGACCGGGACGGCGTCATCCGCCACAAGGTTGCCGGCCAAGTTCACGCGGGCCGGCTGGAAGACCTCATTGCCCCTCTACTGGCGGCACCTGGAAGCGCCCGGTCTCGCTGAGCAGACGCTCCATCTCGCGTTTGTAATAAACGAAGTCCATTTCCGGACACGGCGCCCCCAGGCGCGTGGCGACGGCGGAAAGCTGGCCCCGGTGATGGGCGTAATGGGTGAACAGATGGGTCAGGACGTCGCGCACCCACATGGTGTGGGCCTTGCCGTCGTTGCTGTGGAATTCGACCTGGGCATCGAAGAATTCCTGGGGTTGCGCGTCCAGCCAGGATTGCAGCTTGCGCGTCTCCCGGCGCAGGGCGATCTTCAATTCGCGCCAGTCGGGATTGTTGATGACGCGATAGTTGACCGCCAGGGTTTCCCCTTGCAGCCGCGCCAGCCAGGATTGGCTGACCACCAGGATATGGTCGACGGTATGGTGGATGCTGTTGAAGAACAGCCCCTGGTCGGTACCGATCACATCCGCTTGCAGGTAGTCCAACGAGGAAAACAGCACTTCGTTGGCCCAATGCTGATAGTCCGCCTGGACAAGAAAATGGCTCTTCCATGAATACATTTCCCAGCTCCCATGTGATTGCTGCTTCCCGTACCGGGAGGGCCGACACCCCGAACTATACCGAATCGGCACTCATTGGGTGACCCGCGCGGGCGGCGCCGGTTTCTCCCAGGCCAGGCGCGCCCGCATGTCCGGCGTCACCTCGACCGAACCGTCGGCGGCCACGAACAGCACTTCTTTGATGCCCATTTTAGCCGCCAACCGGGGCCATTGGCCGGGACCGCCGATGAACAGGGGTTTGCTCGCCACATCCGACAGGGTGCCGGCGTGCGCGCCGTGGACGATCACGGTGACCGCCTGGGCATGGTCCGCGGGCCAGCCGGTGCGCGGGTCGATGAGATGACAGTAGCGCTTGCCGCCCAGCTCGAAGAAACGCTGGTAATCGCCGGAGGTGCCGATGGCCTCGCCGTCCTTCAGGTCCAGGGTGGCCAGCGCGCCGGCCCGGCGCGGATGCTGGATGCCCACGCGCCAGGGCGTGCCGCCCTTGTCGCCCAGGGCCATGATGTTGCCGCCGATGTTGATGAGGGCGTTCTGCACGCCCTGGCTTCTCAGGTAGGCGGCCGCCAGGTCCAGGGCGTAGCCTTTCGCGTAGCCGCCCAGGTCCAGGCGCACGGCGGGGTTGGCGTCGGTCAGCATGAGGCCGTCGATGTGGATGTCGCTCATGCGCGGGTTCGCCTTCACCAGCCGCTCGATCTCCTTCGGGTCGGGCAGGCGCGGCTCGAAAGTGTCGGAATGGAAACCCCACAGCCGTACCAGATTGCCGATGGCCGGGTTGAACAGGCCCTCGGACAGTTCCGACAGGCGGGCCGCGTCCCGCAGGATGGGAATCAGGCCGGGCGGCAGCGCCGCCTTCGCCGGCGCGTCGGGCCTGGCCAGGGCCATGATGCCGTTGATGCGCTCCAGGGTGCCCGGCTGCCAGGCATGCAGGGTCCGGTGCATCTCGTCGAAATCCCGCAGCACCTGATCCGTGACCCGGCGCGCCTTGTCCTCCGGCTCGCCGTAGACGGTGACTTCCACCAGGGTGCCGAACACGTAGGACTGCTGGCGGTGGATCTTCTCGCCGCAAGCGGCCAGCAACAGCGGCATCAGCAGGGCCAGGAGAGCCAGCCGGATCGTGCCGGTAAGCGTCACCCCGCCCCCTTCGCTTGCCGTTCCAGGGCATCGACGAACAGGGCCGCGACATCGCAACCGGTCTGGGCGGTGATTTCCCGGAAGCAGGTCGGGCTGGTGACGTTCACCTCGGTCAGGCAAGCGCCGATCACGTCCAGGCCCACCAAGAGCAGGCCGGCGTCCTTCAGCGCCGGCCCCAGGGCGCGGGCGATCTCCCGGTCCCGTTCGGTCAGGGGCCGGGCCACGCCGGTGCCGCCGGCGGCGAGGTTGCCGCGCGTCTCGCCCTCCATGGGAATGCGCGCGAGGCAATAGGGCATCGGCTCGCCATCGATGACCAGGATGCGCTTGTCGCCATCCTTGATCTCCGGCAGATAGCGCTGGGCCATGACGGTTTCCGCGCCGTGGCGGGTGACCGTCTCGAGGATCGCGCCCAGGTTCGGATCGTGCGGCCGCAGGCGGAAGATGCCGGCGCCGCCCATGGCGTTCAGCGGCTTGACGATGATGTCGCCCTGCTCGGCGAGAAATGCCCGGATCAGGCCCGCGTCGCCGCTGACCAGGGTGGGGGCGATGAACTGCGGGAAACGGGCGATGGCCAGTTTCTCGTTGAAGTCGCGCAGGGAGCGGGGCCGGTTGAACACGCGCGCGCCCTGGCGCTCCGCCATCTCCAGCAGCCAGGTGGCGTAGAGATAGGCCTGGTCGAAGGGCGGGTCGCGCCGCATCAGCACCGCGTCGAAGTCCGCCAGGTCGCGCCATTCAGCCTCGCCGCGCACGAACCAGGGATCGGCGCCGGTGAGCCGGACCGCTTGGCAACGCCCGCTCACCCCGCCATCGCGCCAAGCCAACTCCTCGCTGACCATGGCCCAGATGCCGTGGCCGCGCCGGTCCGCCTCCGCCATCATGGCGTAGGTGGAGTCCTTGTAGATCTTGAAGGTCTCCAGGGGGTCGGCGACGAACAGCAGCTTCATGGCTTGCCGGGGTCGGTCTGTTCCAGTTCGATGGCCGCCGCCAGGGCCGCGAGGCGCGCCAGCACGCCGTAAGTGTAGAAGCGGTTGACCGGCGCGTCGGGCCGGGCGCCGCAGTCGCAGAAGCTGCCGGTGGAATCGAAGGCCAGGGGCACGAAGTGCATGCCGGGGGAGTTCAGGTTCTCGTCCGCGCCGCGCCCGGTGTGCACCCGGTAGAAGCCGCCGATGACGAAGTGGTCGATCATGTACACCACCGGCTCGGCCACCGCCTCGTTGATGCTCTCGAAGGTGTGCACGCCCTCCTGCACCAGCACGTCGCTGACCGCCAGGCCCTCCTTCACCACCGCCATCTTGTTGCGCTGGCGCCGGTTCAGGTCGCGCACGTCATCCGGGGATTTCACGGTCATGATGCCCATGCCGTAGGTGCCGGCGTCGGCCTTGACGATGACGAAGGGCTCCCGGTCGATGCCGTATTCCGTGTATTTCGCGCGGATCTTCTTGAGCACTTCCTCCACGTGGAAGGCCAGGCATTCCTCGCCTTCCCGCGCCTGGAAATCCACCTCGCCACAGTTGGCGTGGTAGGGATTGATGAACCAGGGGTCCATGCCGATGACGCCGCTGAAATCGTGAGCCACCTTGTCGTAGGCGCGGAAGTGGTTGGACTTGCGCCGGGTCGCCCAGCCCGCGTGCAGGGGCGGCAGCATGCCCTGGGCCGGGTTCAGGCCTTTCAGGATGTCCGGCGCGCCGGCGGAGAGGTCGTTGTTGAGCAGGATCGCGCAGGGCTCGAAATCCTCGAGCCGGATGCGGTCGCCGTCGCGCCGGATGGGTTCCAGCACGATCCCGTCGCCGTTGGGCAGGTCCAGCGCCATGGGCTTGTCCAGGCCGGGAATCAGGCTGCCGAAGCGCACCGTCAAACCGGTCTTGCGGATGATGTCGGCGAGGGCCGCCACGTTCTGCAGGTAGAACAGATTGCGCGTGTGGTTCTCGGGAATGATCAGGAAGCGGCGCGCGGTGTTGCACAACTTCTCCACCGCCACCTGGGCCGCCTGCACCGCCAGGGGCAGGAATTCCGGATTCAGGTTGTTGAAGCCGCCCGGGAACAGGTTGGTGTCCACCGGCGCCAGCTTGAAACCGGAGTTGCGCAAATCCACCGAGCTGTAAAACGGCGCGTTGTGTTCCATCCACTGCTGGCGGAACCAGTGCTCGATGTCGGGCTGGGCCTCGATGACGTGTTTTTCCAGTTCCAGCAGGGGACCGGTGAGGGCGGTGGTGAGATGGGGGACCATGGCGGGAAGGTACTCGGGAGGCGGGGCGGGGTTCAAGTGGGAAAACGACGGACGCGCGCGGCGCCCGCACCGTTCGCATGATAGACCGGAGACGGCCTGTCTTCCCGGCGGCGGATCGCCGAAAATGCCGGCCATGTTCGACATCGTTCTGTTCCAGCCGGAGATTCCCCCCAACACCGGCAACGTCATCCGCCTGAGCGCGAACACCGGCTGCCGCCTGCACCTGGTCAAGCCCCTGGGCTTCGAGCTCGACGACAAGCAACTGCGCCGGGCCGGACTGGATTACCACGAGTATGCCGACATGAAGGTGCACGAGACCTGGCACGACTTGAAGACCGCCCTCGCCGGCCGCCGCCTGTTCGCCTTCACCACCAAGGGCGCCGGGGATTTCGGCCGAGCCTGTTTCGAACCGGGCGACGTGTTCGTGTTCGGCCCGGAAACCCGGGGCCTGCCCTCGGAAGTGCTGGACGAATTCCCGTCCGAGCGGCGCCTGCGCCTGCCCATGCGGCCAACACAACGCAGCCTCAATCTCTCCAACGCGGTCGCGGTGGCGGTGTTCGAGGCCTGGCGGCAAAACGCCTACGCCGGGGCCGGATGAACTTGGTTTTCCGCCTTTTGTCCCCATGCTCAAGCAACGCCTTTTGAAAGCCGCCCGGAAAGACCCCCCATGAGCGCCCTGGACACCTTTGAAAAACTCCTCGCCCAAGGCAAGGACAACGCCCTGCTGCGTTATTCCCTGGGCAACGAATACCTGAAGCTGGGGCGCGCCGACGAGGCCGTCGCCCACCTGAAGGCCGCCCTGGCCTTCGACCCGGCCTACTCCGCCGCCTGGAAGGTGCTGGGCAAGGCCCAGAACGAAGCCGGCGCGCTGGCGGAAGCGCTGGACACCTATCGGCAGGGCATCGCCAACGCCGAAGCCAAGGGCGACATCCAGGCCGCGAAGGAAATGAAGGTGTTCGCCAAGCGCATCGAGAAACAATTGGCCCCGCCCGCCGATGAGTGACCCCGACCGTCCCTTCGGCTACCATCACCCCCATTGGATTCACTGACTTAGGAGCAAGAAATGGCCCGTATGGTGCAATGCGTGAAACTCGGCCGCGAGGCCGAAGGCATGGACTTTCCCCCGCTGCCCGGCGAACTCGGCAAGCGCGTCTTCGAAAGCATCTCCAAGGAAGCCTGGCAGGGCTGGATCAAGCTCCAGACCATGATCATCAATGAGAACCGCCTCAATCTGGCCGACATGCAGCATCGCAAGTACCTGATGGAGCAGGCCGAGAAGTACTTCTTCGGCGACGGCGTCGGCGCCCCCGAAGGCTTCAAGCCCCACTAAGCCGTGAAAAGGTGAAAGGTGACTCGCCGCCACGCGGCTCAGGTGAATAGAAAAACACCGCTTCGCCCGCCACGTTCACGTTTCGCATTTCACTTTTCACGCTCCGCCTAAACCATGTCCGACAAGCAAACCCACTTCGGCTTCAAGACCGTCGCCGAGGAAGAAAAGGCCCACAAGGTCGCCGAGGTGTTCCATTCCGTGGCGAACCGCTACGACGTGATGAACGACCTCATGTCCATGGGCCTGCACCGCGTCTGGAAGCGCTTCCTGGCGCTGCACGCGCGCCTGCGGCCGGGGGCGAAGGTGCTGGACATTGCCGGCGGCACCGGCGACATCGCCCGCCTGCTGGCGGAGGAGACCGGCCCCACGGGCGAGGTCTGGCTCACCGACATCAACGGCTCCATGCTGGGCGTCGGCCGCGACCGCATGCTGGACAAGGGCCTCATGCTGCCCGTGGCCCAGTGCGACGCCGAGAAGCTGCCCTTCCCCTCGGACTACTTCGATCTGGTCACCGTGGCTTTCGGCCTGCGCAACATGACCCACAAGGAAGACGCCCTGGCCGAGATGCGCCGGGTGATCAAGCCCGGCGGCAAGCTCATGGTGCTGGAGTTCTCCAAGGTCTGGAAACCCCTGGCGCCGCTCTACGACCTGTATTCCTTCAAGCTGCTGCCGCGCATGGGCGACCTGGTCACCAAGGACGCGGACAGCTACCGCTACCTGGCCGAATCCATCCGCATGCACCCGGACCAGGAAACCCTGAAGGGCATGATGGAAGGCGTGGGCTTCCAGAAGGTGGACTTCTTCAACATGACCGCCGGCGTGGTGGCGCTGCATGTGGGGTACAAGCTGTAACGGGCTTTCCCTTGAGTCTTGATGACTTGATGCATTAGCATCAAGTCATCAAGACTCAAGGATTCACCATGCGCACTACCCTCGACATCGATGAAGATGTGCTGAATGCCGCGAAGGAACTGGCCCGGCGCGAGAACGCCTCGGCGGGCCAAGTGGTATCCCGACTGCTGAGGGAAATCCTCACCCGCACAACTGAAACCGGTTCCCGTTCCGCCACCGGCTTCCGTCCCTTCTCCCAAGCAGGCCGGGTGGTCACCAACGAACAGGTGAATGCCCTCAGGGACACGGAGGGGGTCTGATGCGGGCCTTGCTGGACGTCAACGTCCTCATCGCCCTGCTGGACGCCAACCACCTCCACCATGCCCGCGCCATGAACTGGCTGGAAACCCACATCGGCGAGGGTTGGAGTTCCTGCCCCATCACCCAGAACGGCTGCATCCGCATCCTGTCCCAAGCGGCTTATCCCAATGCCCAGCCCGCCGCCGAAGTGGCCCTGCGCCTGGCGGAAGCGGCGTCCGGGCACGCCCACGAGTTCTGGCCCGACGAGGTCAGCCTGCTGGACCCGGATTGCCTTGATTGGCGCCACGTTCTCGGCGCCCGCCAAGTCACGGACGTCTATCTTCTCGCCCTGGCCGCGCGCCGGGGAGGCCGGCTGGTCACCCTGGATGGCGGTGTACCGCTGAAGGCGGTGACCGGCGCGAAACCCGGGAACCTGCTGGTTCTCGATTAGCCAGCCCTACTTCTTCTTCGCCCGCGGATGCGCCTGGTCGTAGACCTGGGCGAGATGCTGGAAGTCCAGGTGCGTATACACCTGGGTCGTGGACAGGCTGGCGTGGCCCAGCATCTCCTGTACCGCCCGCAAATCCCCCGACGATTGCAGCACATGGCTGGCGAAGGCGTGGCGCAAGGCGTGGGGATGCACGTGGGCGGTGATGTCCTGGCGTTGCGCGAGCTGCTTCAGGGCCACGGTCAACACGCTGGGCGAGATGCGGGCGCCGCGCGCGCCGACGAACAGGGCGGCCGGGTCCCGCGCCACCGGGTCGCGCACCGCCAGCCAACGGTCCAGGGCCGCCAGCGCCCGGCCGCCCACCGGCACGATGCGGGTCTTGGATCCCTTGCCGGTCACCTTCACCTCCGCCACGTCCCGATCCACACTGCCCACATCCAGGCCGATCAGCTCGGCCCGGCGCAGTCCGGAGGAATACATCAACTCGAACATGGCCGAATCCCGGATAGCCCAGACGTCGTCGCCCGGGTTCTCCAACAGATGGGCCATCTCGTCCACCGAGAGGGCGTTGGGCAGCTTCTTCTCTCCCTTGGGTGGACGCAGGCCCAGGCAGGGATTCGCCTCCACCGTGCCCTGCCGCGCCAGGTAGTGGAAGAAGCTGCGCCAGGCGGACAAGGTGCGCGCCAGCGTCTTGGCCTTTAGCCCCCGGCCGTGCAGACCGGCCAGAGCCCGGCGGATGTCGTGGGACAGCAGGGTTGCCGGCGCCGTCTCGCCCACCCGTTCCAGCAGATGGCGCAGGTCGAAGGCGTAGGTGGAAACGGTGGCGGGGCTGTAGCGGCGCCCCGCAAGATGGGCGAGGAAGGCGGCGATGGCGCTGCTGAGCGGGCCTTCAGCCATGTCGCGGATGCCTCGGCATGGCGTTGGCGTGGCGCTGTGCTAGCGATGGATGCCGGGTACCCCATGCTTCCCCCCTTTGAAAAAGGGGGGTTGGGGGGGATTCAACCCGCTTGCCCGCCGCGGATGGCACAGGAATCCCCCCCGCCCCCCCTTTTCCAAAGGGGGGAGTGAAAACGTCCGCGCGATGCGAAGGGGCCGGCACCTGCTTCACAGAAACCGGGACACCGCCGCGCCGGACAGCTCCGCGAGCCAGGACAGGTAGAGCGTCCCCATTTCCGGATAGAAGCGCTTCGTGTCCTCGGAGGCCAGCACCAGCAGGCCGTTCAGGTTCTCCTCGCGCAGGGGCGCGAGGGCGAAGGATTTCTGGTTCGCGCCCACCGCGCCGAACCATTCGCGCACTTCGTCCGGCACATCGGGGCCGCAGCGGGGCTGGGTCAGGCCGGTCATGAGCACCTTCACGTCGGCGCTGACCTTGGCGAATTCCGGCATGTCCGGCGCGCTGTCGGCCCAGATCCGCACCACGGCGTGGGGCACGGCGAAACTGTCGGACAGGTTCATGGTGAGCGACTGGAACACCGCCTCCAGGCTGCGCGCCCGCATCAGGGCGATGGACAGTTTGTGCAGCTTGTCGCCGATGGAATCGTTCTCCTCGGCGAACTGGATGAACTCGCGCAGCTTCAGTTCCAGTCCGCGCGACTTGTCGCGCAGGGCCAGCACCTGGCGTTCGCCCAGGGAGATGGCCTGGCCGCCGTAGGGATGGGGCACGGTGATGTCGGTGAGCAGCTCCGGATGGCCGGCGAAGAAATCCGGGTTGAGCTGGAGGAATTCGCTGATCTGTTCTGGGGTGATGTTCATGGGTTCTTGTCTCGTTGGGATCAGAGTTCTATTTCGCCGTCGAACACGCTGACGGCCGGTCCGGTCATGAACACGGGCTGGCCTGCGCCGGCCCAGCGGATGGACAGGTCGCCGCCGCGGGTATGGACGGTGACGGCGTCGTCCAGCAGGCCCCGGGTCATGCCGGCGACGGCGGCGGCGCAGGCGCCGGTGCCGCAGGCCAGGGTCTCGCCGCTGCCGCGCTCGAACACGCGCAGGCGGATTTCGTTGCGGCCGACGATCTGCATGAAGCCGGCGTTGACCCGCTCGGGAAAGCGCGGGTGGTGTTCGATCAGGGGGCCCAGTTCCGCCACCGGCTCGCTATCCACGTCGTCGACGAGGCACACCGCGTGGGGATTGCCCATCGATATCGCGGAGATGTCCAGTTCCCGTCCAGCCACATCCAGCAGGTAAGTGGTCCGGCGTGCCGGCGCGTCGAAGGGAATCTCGGCGGGCTCGAAACGGGGCGGCCCCATGTCCACGGTGACGCGGCCGTCCGCCTCCAGCTTCGGCACGATGATGCCGGCGGCGGTTTCCACACGGATTTCCCGCTTGGGGGTGAGACCCTTCTCGTGCACGAAGCGCACGAAGCAGCGGGCGCCGTTGCCGCACTGCTGCACCTCGCCGCCGTCGGCGTTGAAGATGCGGTAACGAAAGTCCGTGTCGGGCCGGGTGGGTGCTTCCACCAGCAGGATCTGGTCGCAGCCGATGCCGAAATGCCGGTCGGCGATGGCGCGCAACCGAGCCGGGCCGAGATCGACGCGGCGGCTGACGCCGTCGAACACCACGAAATCGTTGCCGGCGCCCTGCATCTTGGTGAAGGGAAGTCTCATGGCGCCATTATCGGGCAGATCGCGCCGGCCCGGTTAGCCCCGGCCCGCTTCGTCCCGCACCCGGGGCAGTTCGTCGGACAGGGCGCTCATGCTGCCTTCCAGCATCGTCATGAAGGCGGCCTGATCGGCGCCGCCATGCAGCGCGTCGCCGACGAACACGTCGCAGAAGAACGGCACCAGGATGGGATCGTCCTTGGGCAGGGCCTTGCCCAGGCCGTGCAGGAACACCGGCGTCACCGGCACCGCCGGGCGGCGCGCGGCCAGCACGGCGATGCCGCGCTTGAAGCGGCCCATCACCTCCGGCTCGCCCCGGCTGCCTTCCGGGAACAGCACCAGGATGTCGCCCCGGTCCAGGGCCGCCTCGCAGGGCTTGAGCGGATCGGCGCCGCCCTTGCCCTCGCGCCGGATCGGCAGGATGCCGATGACGTGCAGCGAGAACCAGGCCAGCAGCGGATTGCGCGTGAAATAGTCCGCCGCCGCCACCGGCCGCAGCTTGGGCAGGAGCCGCAGCGGAAACAGGGAGATCAGCACCAGGGTGTCCAGGTGGCTGTTGTGGTTGGCGGCGACGATGGCCGGTCCGGCCCGGGGCAGGCGTTGCCGGTGGCGCACGTTGAGGCCCAGCACGATGAGGGCGACGGGACGGGCGAGGAGGGCGAAGAAGGCGAAGCGCAGCAGCCTGGCCATCAATAGCGCAGGTAATACAGGAAGTGGAAGAACAGGGGGGCGCTGAAGGTGAGGCTGTCCACCCGGTCCAGGATGCCGCCGTGGCCGGGAATCAGGCTGCCGCTGTCCTTGATGCCCAGATCCCGCTTCAGCGCGGAGATGTTGACGTCGCCGACGAAGCCGGCGAGGCCGATGAGCAGGCCCGCCGCCGGCGCTTGCCAGCCCGCCAGCGGCGTGAGGTAGGGCGCCAGCAGCCAGGCGGCGAGGGTGGTGGTGGTGAGGCCGCCGAGGAAGCCCTCCCAGGTCTTCTTCGGGCTCACCTTGGGAATGATCTTGTGCTTGCCCAGGGTCTTGCCCCACACGTACTGGGCGACATCGTTGAACTGGGTCAGGAACATCAGGAACAGCACCAGCCCGGCGCCGCCGCCGGCCGGATTGCGCGCTTCCGGCAGGGCCAGCAGGAAGGCCATGTGGGACAGGTTGAACACGGTCAGCATCATGCCCCAGTGCAGGCTGCCGGCGGCGCGCAGGAAGCCGGCGGTCTCGCCGATCAGCACCATGCGCATGGGCAGCAGCATGAACAGGTAGACCGGGATGAAGATGATGAACATGCCGTACCAGCCGATGGCGACCCAGTAGAACTGGGCGGGGATCGCCAGGTAGGCCCAGAACAGCACGCGCCGGTCCGCGCGGCGGGTGGGGATGAGGGACAGGTATTCCTTCAGGGCGAGGAAGCTGACGAAGGCCAGGAAGACGATGGACAGCGTGCGCGACAAGGCCATCGCGGCGGCGAACACGCCGGCCATGACCCACCAGGAATTCACCCGGGCCGCGAGTTCCGCGTGGTCCCGCTCGGGATGGACGCGCCGCAGCGCGAACACGATCGAGGTGGCGACCAGCAACAGGGCGAAGATACCGGCCAGGAAGGCGGCCGCGTTGAAGGTCAACGTGGCGAACATCAAGCCTCGGCTTCGGCCAGGGCGTGCTTGGCCCGGTTCATGACGGTCCACACCAGCAGCAGCAGGACGATGCCCAGGACATGGTTGAGCCAGCCGGCGGCCGGCACGCCCAGGCCCAGGACCAGGCCCAGGGCGCCGAACACGAAGGCGCGGTCGCTCTTGCCCATGGGACCGTCGTAGCGGCGGGAGGCGCCCAGGGTCTGGGCCAGCACGCCGGTCATCTCGCTCAACGCCGCCGCCAGCGTGATCAGCACGATCCAGACCGGGGAGAAACCGGGCACCAGGGCCAGGGGCAGGTACAGGGCGACGTCGGAGAGCACGTCGCCGAGTTCGTTGAGCAGCGCGCCCAGGCGGGTCTTCTGGTCGTGCTCCCGGGCCAGCATGCCGTCGATGGCGTTCAGCGCCATGCGCAGGAACAGCGCGGCGGGCAGGAGCAGCAGCCACCCCACGTTCCCGGGTTGCAGGGCGATGACGCCGCCGACGGCGACGGACAGCAACATGGCCGCCACGGTCACCTGGTTGGCCGTGACGCCGGCCGCGGCAAGTCGTTTGACGACGGGCCGCAACAGGCCCTGGAACGCGGGCTTCAGGTCGTAGACGCTGGGCAAGATTCTTCCTGGGCCAGTCTCTGGATGTAATGGGCGAAATCCGGATCCTCGCCGCGCAGCAATTCCGGCAGGCGGGCGCGGAATTCCTCGCGCTGGCACCACTCGCGCATGTAGTCCTCCCAGGAATGCCAACGGCGCAGGTGCTTCTCGCTCATGTCCGGCTCGTAGACCAGGAGGTAGGCGCGCTCGAACAGGGAGATGAGCATGTCGAAGATGACCCACATGCGTTCCCGCTGCTCGTCGGTCAGATTCGGGGTCGAGGTCTGGCTGCGCAGCTTCAGGTCCGGATGGGCCAGCACCACTTCCAGGAAGTCGATGTAGCCGTCGGACAACTGCTGCCAGGTGGCCTCCTCCTCGTTCTCCCGCTCCTTGCGCTGCTCGAACAGGAACACGCCGATGGCGAAGGGCAGGCCCACCACCGTGACGACGTAGGAGAGGAGTTCCCAGGTTTGCAGGTCCACGCCGGCCACGTTCTGTTCAGCCCATGAGCGCGACGTAGTCCTTGTAGATGCAGCGGTCCATCACCACGCACAGGCCCGCCTCCCGCGCCCGGTCGGCGGCCTCGTCGTGGACGATGCCTTCCTGTATCCATATGGCGGGGGCATTGATGGACAGGCACTCCTCGACGATGCCGGGAATCGCCGCGGACTCCCGGAACACGTCCACCAGGTCCACCGGGAAGGGGATGTCGGCCAGGCGCGCATAGGCTTTCTCCCCCAGCACCTGGTCCACGGCGGGGCGCACCGGCACGATGCGGTAGCCGAAGCGCTGCATGGCCTGGGACACGCCGAAACTGGGCCGGTCCGGCTTGGGCGAGAGGCCCACCACGGCGATGGTCTTGACGCGCTGGAGCAGCGCCTTGATTTCCTCGGGTCCGGGATTCTGGAAGTTCATGTCGTCTCCTCCTGGTTAAGTAGGCTCTTGACCATCACGTAGTCGTCCATCACGAAACCGCCGCCGATATCCTCCACGATCAGGGTGGCGACGGTGAACCCGTGTTTCAGGTAGGCGTCGATGGCCTGCTGGTTTTGCCGGTTGACCCGCAACACCAGGCGGGTATATCCGTGGGCACTCGCCCGGGACGCCACCTCGGCCACCAGCTTGCCGCCGATGCCGTGGCGCTGCCAGTCCAGATCCACATACAACTTGTCCAGCTTGTAGTCGCCGTCCTCCAGGGGGTGGCCGTGGGCGAAGCCCGCCAGGACGCCCTCCACCCGCGCCGCCAGCCACAGGTCGCCCCGGGCCAGAAGCTGGCGCACCAGGCCGGGTTTGTAGCGCTCGGCCAGCATGTATTCGATTTGCCCCGGCGTGATGATGGCGGGGTAATGGGCGCGCCAGACCCGGCCGGCCAGTTCCACCAGGGCCTCGGCCTCGTCCAGGCGCAGGGGGCCGATTTCGATCTCAGTCATCCTGGAAACGACCGTTGGACGCGCCCGATGGGGCGCTCGGGCGGGTGGCCGGCGCGACGCGACGACGACGCATGCCGGGGCACGCGAGGGCGGGCGACGAAGCCGGACGCCCGCCTGGACCTTGCGGCGGGTGCGCAGCGGGCTCGCCTGACAGGTCGGGCTCGGCGCAGGGCATATGATGAATATCCATGTGGCTTCACAAGACCAATACAGTGATCAAGCTCCGGGATCATACAGGCTGGCCTCCCCCTCGGGCCGGGTCTTGAAGCGCTTGTGCAGCCAGAAATACTGTTCGGGCATTTCCCGGATGCGCTCCTCGATGTAGGCGTTCATGCGCCGGGTGTCGGCCGCCACGTCGGCGCTGGGAAAATCCGCCCAGGCGGGATGGAAGCGGGCAACGTAACCCTTGCCGTCCCAGGTCGTGACGCAGGGAATCACCACCGCGCCGGTCGCCCTGGCGATGCGGGACAGGCCGGTGACCGTGGCGGCCGGCACGCCGAAGAAGGAGGAGAAGATGGCGTCCTTGCGGCCGAAATCCATGTCCGGCAGATAGTAGAACGGCAGGCCCTTGCGGATGGCCCGGATCACCGGCTTGATGCCGTCGTGGCGGGAGAACATCTCGGAATGCCGGTCCGCGTGGCTGAAACGGGTGCGCGCGGCGAGCATGAGCCGGTCGATGTAGGGGTTCTTGATGCGGGCGTAGAGGGAAACGATGGGGGCGTATTCGGCGGTCACCCGCACGCCGCCGATATTCAGGCCGATGAAATGGGGCGCCAGCCAGATCACCGGTTTGCCCGCGTGAGCCAGGTAATGCTCGGCGCCTTCGATGCGGGTCAGGCGCTCCACCTCGTCGCGGCCGCCCCACCAGGACACGGTTTCCTGGAAAGTCGCCCGGCCCAGGGCGCGGAAATGGGCGCGCAGCAGACGATCCCGCGCGGCCTCGGACATTTCCGGGAAGCACAGGCGCAGGTTGGTCGCGCCGATGCGGCGACGCGCGCCGGCCAGGAAATACAACAGGGCGCCCAGGGCCGCGCCCAGCCCGCCCAGGGCGCGCGCCGGCAACAGGCGCCAGAGCAGCCAGAGCAGGGCGATGCCGAAGCGCCTCATGCCGCCGGCTCCGCGGGCGGCGTCTCGTGCTGGCGCACGCGGTGCAGGTCGTAGCTCCACAGATACTGGGCGGGCAGGCGGCGCACCATGTCCTCCAACGCATGGTTGACCACCCGCATGGCCTGATCGGTCTCAGCGGGCAGCTCGGGCAGGGGTTCGATGACCAGGCGGTAGCCGCGCCCCCAGGACAGGCGCTCGCAGCGGAACAGCAGCAGGCGCGCGCCGGAGCTGTCGGCGAGCCGGTACAGCAAGGTGGGCATGTAGGCCCAGCGGCCGAAGAACGGCGCCCAGGCCCCCTCCCCCTTGTTGGCCTTCTGGTCCGGCAGCACCCAGGCCCCCTCGTTGTGCTTGATCGCGGTGAGCAGGGCGCGCACGCCGCGCAGGTTCGGCTCCACCGCCTTGCCGTGGCCCCGGTTGCGGCCGATCAGCATCATGTCGTACACCCAATCCTGGCGCGGACGGCGGAACAGGGCGGTGAGGGGCGTGCGGGAAGCCATGTAGAGACCCGCCAGTTCCAGGCAGCCCAGGTGCGGCCCCAGGACGATGAAGCCCTTGCCCGCGGCCTTGGCCGCCTCCACGTGCTCCCAGCCGCGCACCTCCCGCACCCAGGCCGTGATGTCGTCCAGGCCGCGCAGCCAGATGGGCACCAGCTCGGTGATGCTCTTGCCCAGTTCCATGGACGCCCGCGCCACAAGGCCCGGGGAATAGAGCCCGGCCTGGCGCAGGTTGTCGGCGATGCTCCGGCGGTGCCGGGTGCGCAACAGGCTCAAGACACCCAGAATCGCGCCGATAAAGTGAACCACCGGCAACGGCAAGCGGGCGAAAAGGCGGAGAAGTGGGCCCCTGATAGCCAAGCAATCCCTTGATCGTTGATGAAAGACCCCGGCGCGTTTGACCGGACGGAGCGCGGACCCCTAGAATTATCGAGCCGCCGAGTTAATTGCAGCAATGCATTCCGACAAATTGCGGGCGGGGTACAAATACTGCTAAAGCGTCCCGCTCCTGTTCCCCGGAGCCGGTTCGCCGGTCACAGTTGGGGAAACGCAAACAGGAGCATGACATGAGCAAGGACTACTTCTTCACCTCGGAATCCGTATCCGAAGGCCATCCGGACAAGGTCGCCGACCAGATCTCCGATGCCATTCTGGACGCCATCCTGACCCAGGATCCCACCGCCCGCGTCGCCGCCGAAACCCTGGTCACCACCGGCTTGGTGGTGCTGGCGGGCGAGATCACCACCCACGCCCAGGTCAACTACGCCAAGGTCGCCCGCGAGACCGTGCGTTCCATCGGCTACGCCGACCCGCATCTGCGCTTCGACGCCGACGGCTGCTCGGTGCACGTGTGCTACGGCCAGCAGAGCCCGGACATCGCCCAGGGCGTGGACCGCGCCTCCGACGACTACCTGAACCAGGGCGCCGGCGACCAGGGCCTGATGTTCGGCTACGCCTGCGACGAGACCCCCTCGCTCATGCCCATGCCCATCTACCTGTCGCACCGGCTGGTGGAACGCCAGTCCATGCTGCGCAAGGACGGCCGCCTGCCCTGGCTGCGTCCCGACGCCAAGTCCCAGGTCACGCTCAAATATGTGGACGGCAAGCCGTTCAGCATCGATACCGTGGTGCTTTCCACCCAGCACACGGGCGACATGGCGGAAGAAGTAAACGGTAACCGGCGCATGAAGCAGTCCGCCATCGACGCCATCATCGAGGACATCATCCTGCCGGTGCTGCCCAAGGAACTGATCAAGGGCGACATCAAGTACCTGGTGAACCCCACCGGCGTGTTCGAGATCGGCGGCCCCCACGGCGACGCCGGCCTCACCGGCCGCAAGATCATCGTCGACACCTATGGCGGCGCGGCGCCCCACGGCGGCGGCGCCTTCTCCGGCAAGGACCCGTCCAAGGTGGACCGTTCCGCCGCCTACGCCGCCCGCTACGTGGCCAAGAACATCGTCGCCGCCGGCCTGGCGAGCAAGTGCCTGGTGCAGGTTTCCTACGCCATCGGCGTGGCCCAGCCCACCAGCATCATGGTGGAGACCTACGGCACCGGTAAGGTGTCCGACGAGAAGCTGACCGAACTGGTCACGCGCCACTTCGATCTGCGCCCCAAGGGCATCGTCGCCATGCTCGACCTGCTGCGCCCCATCTACCGCAAGACCGCCGCCTACGGCCACTTCGGCCGGGACGAGCCGGAGTTCACCTGGGAAGCGACCAACAAAGCGGAAATCCTGAGAAGCGACGCCGGCCTCTGAGTTTCCGGCTCATGCCCGGCACGCCGGGTCGAGCGGTCCCTTGACCCCACCCGCCGACACCCTCTCCGCCACCGTCCTCGTGGTGTCGGTGATAGTGCAGCTCGGCGCCGTCGTCGTGGCGATGAGCCAGATGCGCGTGGTGGGGCGCCATCGTTATGCCTGGCTGGCCGTTTCCGCCGCCCTGGCTTTGATGGTCCAGCGCCGCGCCACCGACATCCTCGACTTGCTGGAGGGCAACGCCGACCCGTTCTTCAGCGATTTGGTGGGGCTGCTCATCTCCACCCTCATGCTGATCGGGGTCGTCGGGCTGCGCGCCCTGTTCGCGAACATGCGCAGCCATGAAAAGGAGCTGGTCCGGCTCGCCACCACCGATGCCCTGACCCAGATCCACAACCGGCGCCACGCCCTGGAACTGGCCCGGGCCGAAATCGCCCGGCAGCGCCGCACCGGCCGGCCCCTGGCCTTGTTGGTCATGGACCTGGACCACTTCAAGGCGGTCAACGACAGCCATGGCCACGCCGTCGGCGACGCGGTGCTGGTGGGCGTTGGCGCGGTCTGCAAGCAAGCCTTGCGCGGCATGGACATCTTCGGACGCCTGGGCGGCGAGGAGTTCATCGTCGTCCTGCCGGAAACCGACGAAGCCCAGGCCGTCGCCTCCAGCGAGCGCCTGCGCGCCCGCGTCGCCGCCCTGGAAACCCCCGCGCCCGGCGCCCGGGTCCGCATCACGGTCAGCATCGGCATCGCCGTCGTCAGGGAGAAGGCGGACGACGTGGACGCCGTCTTGGCCCAGCTCCTGAAGCGGGCCGACGCCGCCCTGTACACGGCGAAGGAACAAGGGCGTGACCGCTGCGTGGTCTGGCGCCAGGAATCTGCCACCCACGCCGGCGCTTCCGCTAATGACCTGCCAGGCGCTAACCCGTAAAATCCCCCCACTCCGAGGAGCGCTGCAGGAGAGAATCCACCGGCAAACCGGTTCCCCTCCCAGGCTCGGAATTTCATAACGGCGCTCGCGACATCAACCCGTGCCGGGTTCGGAAGCTTCGCGAGCGGACAACGATAAATCCCTCCCCTTCCCCGAGCACACGCTAAGGAGCAACGCATGAACGCTGTGGCAGCAAACTTCACCGATTACAAGATCGCCGACATGGCCCTGGCCGACTGGGGCCGCAAGGAAATCCGCATCGCCGAGACCGAGATGCCCGGCCTCATGGCCATCCGCGAGGAATACGCCAAGAGCCAGCCCCTCAAGGGCGCGCGCATCACCGGCAGCCTGCACATGACCATCCAGACCGCGGTGCTGATCGAGACCCTCACCGCCCTGGGCGCCGAGGTGCGCTGGGCCTCCTGCAACATCTTCTCGACCCAGGACCACGCCGCCGCCGCCATCGCCGCCGACGGCATCCCGGTCTACGCCGTGAAGGGCGAGAGCCTGAGCGAGTACTGGGACTACACCCACAAGATCTTCGAGTGGCCGGACGGCGGTTACTCCAACATGATCCTGGACGACGGCGGCGACGCCACCCTGCTGCTGCACCTGGGCGCCCGCGCGGAAGCCGACATCAACGTCGTCGCCAAGCCCAACGGCGAGGAGGAGACCGTCCTGTTCGCCGCCATCAAGGCCAAGCTGGCCGTCGATCCCAAGTGGTATTCCACCCGTCTGGCCCAGATCAAAGGCGTCACCGAGGAAACCACCACCGGCGTGCACCGCCTGTACCAGATGCACGAGCGCGGCGAACTCAAGTTCCCCGGCATCAACGTCAACGATTCCGTCACCAAGTCCAAGTTCGACAACCTGTACGGCTGCCGGGAATCCCTGGTGGACGGCATCAAGCGCGCCACCGACGTGATGGTCGCCGGCAAGGTCGCCCTGGTGTGCGGCTACGGCGACGTGGGCAAGGGCTCCGCCCAGGCCCTGCGCGCCCTCTCCGCCCAGGTGTGGGTCACCGAGGTGGACCCCATCTGCGCGCTCCAGGCCGCCATGGAAGGCTATCGCGTGGTGACCATGGAATACGCCGCCGACAAGGCCGACATCTTCGTCACCGCCACCGGCAACTACCACGTCATCACCCACGACCACATGGCCGCCATGAAGGACCAGGCCATCGTCTGCAACATCGGCCACTTCGACAACGAGATCGACGTCGCCAGCGTCGAGAAGTACCAGTGGGAAGAGATCAAGCCCCAGGTGGACCACATCATCTTCCCCGACGGCAAGCGCATCATCCTGCTCGCCAAGGGCCGCCTGGTGAACCTGGGCTGCGCCACCGGCCACCCCAGCTACGTGATGTCCTCCAGCTTCGCCAACCAGACCATCGCCCAGATCGAGCTGTTCACCCAGACCGACAAGTACCCGGTGGGCGTCTACACCCTGCCCAAGCACCTGGACGAGAAGGTCGCCCGGCTTCAGTTGAAGAAGCTCAACGCCCAGCTCACCACCCTCACCGAGCAGCAGGCCGCCTACATCGGCGTGCCGGTGCAGGGGCCGTACAAGGCGGAGCATTACCGCTATTGACAGTCCTCCGGGTAGGTTTCATATTGGCTCCATAACGCATCCGTTGTGGAGCCGAACATGCCCAACCTGTCCATCAAATCCGTGCCCGAGGAACTGGCGGAAAGCCTTCGCCAGCGGGCCGCCCGCAACCATCGCTCGCTGCAAGGCGAGTTGATGGCCATTCTGGAAGCGGCGGTGGTGGAATCGTCCGCGCCACCCCATTCCCCAACCCGGGCAAACACGCCCGCCGCCAGCTTCGGTGCCGCCGCCGACGCTTTTCGCAAGCGTTTCAGTGTGCCGCTGAGCGATTCCATGGATTCCACCGCCATCGTCCGCGGAATGCGCGATACGCATTACGGCGAAGCCTGGGCCATGGGCCGCGTCAAGGACGGGCATTGGCCGCCCCAGGCCGGAGATGCCGATCCCTTGCCCGAAGATGGACCGATCCACAAAGCGCCATGAACCCGGCGTCATGAGCCAAGCGTCATGAGCCTTTTTGTCGCCGAACCACCCGCCGCCTACCGGGTGAACCGACCCGCCGTGGTCGATTCCAGCGTCCTCGCGACCTTCATTTACCTGGAGCCGAAAGCCGCCGAAGCGGAAGCCGCCCTGCGGCCCTATGTTTTGCATGCCCCGTCCATCCTGCCGCTGGAAGTGGCCAACGTCGCCATGAACAAGCTCCGGCGCGGCGTGGCCGACGGGGAAGTTCTGGGTGAAAGGCTGGCGGCCTTCGACTTTGCCTGCATCAACTTGCGTGAAGTCACCGCGCGAGACGCCTTCGCCCTGGCCGCCCAATACCAACTCTCCGCCTACGACGCCGCCTACCTCTGGCTGGCCGGCGAACTGCGCGCGCCGCTGCTCACCTTTGATAGCCGCTTGGCCGAGGCCGGACGGGATTACCTGGCCCAATTGCCGCCGCCGTGAGTCGCGCGCTGTTAAAGCCGACTTTATTTTGGCAAGCAGCTATTTAAAATAGCGGCACTATTTTTTAGTAGTGCAAAAAATACGCGCGAAAATTAAAGGCAGCTTTAATAGCCCAATTCACTAATAAAATTTTTCGCTATAAGTTTTAATAACGACTCAACCGAGCTGTGGAAACGCCCATGAACAGAAAGACTGGCACATATCGGCTATGCAGCGTCGCGGGGGAAAGTTACCGGGCTTACCTACCCGACCCGTTGCCTCCCCAACCTCCGCTGGCCATCGATGCCGCCCTGCAAGCCGGCCTGGACCGGGCCAATCGGGCCATCGGCCGGCTGGACGGCATTTCCGCCGTGTTGCCCGATACCGCCTTGTTCCTCTACTTTTATGTGCGCAAGGAAGCGCTGCTTTCCAGCCAGATCGAGGGCACCCAATCCTCACTGTCCGATCTGCTCCTGTTCGAGGGCGAGCAAACCCCGTACGTCGCCTTGGACGACGTGCGCGAAGTCTCCAACTACGTCGCCGCCATGGACCATGGCCTGCGCCGTATGCGCCAGGACGGTTTTCCCGTGTCCCTCAGGCTCATGCGCGAGATGCACGCCATCCTATTGAGGGACGGCCGCGGCGCCGCGAAAGATCCGGGCGAGTTCCGCCGCTCGCAAAACTGGATAGGCGGCGGCCGGCCCGGCAACGCCCGCTTCGTGCCGCCGCCGCCGGAAGAAGTCATGGACAGCCTGGGCGCCCTGGAAAAATTCCTCCACGACCAGCCCGAGCCCACACCGCTGCTCATCAAGGCCGCCCTGGCCCACGTCCAGTTCGAGACCATCCACCCCTTCCTGGACGGTAACGGCCGCATGGGCCGCCTGCTCATCACCCTGTTGCTGTGCGGCGAAGGCGCGCTAAAAGAACCTCTGCTGTACCTGAGCCTTTACTTCAAGACCCACCGCGACGCCTACTACGACTGGCTGCAACGGGTGCGCGATGGCGGCGACTGGGAAGGCTGGCTGGGATTCTTCCTCACCGGTGTGGAGGAAACCGCCGAAGGCGCCACCGAAACCGCCCGGCGCATCCTGGCGCTGTTTTCCAACGACCGGGCGCGCATCTCCCAGGGCGGCAAATCCGGCGCCACCGACTTGCGCCTGCACGAGTACATGCAAAAAAAACCCCTGTTCACCGTGGCCCAGGCCATGCGCGCGCTGGAAATGACCGCCCCCACCGTCGCCTCGGCCATCGCCCGCCTCGTAAAACTGGAATTGGTACGGGAGACCACCGGCAAGAAGCGCGACCGCGTATTTTCCTACGCCCCCTACCTGGCCATCCTGAGCGAGGGCGCGGAACCGATCAAATAAGGATATCCCGTGAGTAAAAACATGAATTCACGCCCACTGCTCCATTTCCTACCGAGGGTTTGCACCGGGAAAGCGCTTGGCTCTGACTCCCCATGCGCAACGAATGGTGCGAAGCAAGCAGCAAACCAGACGAGCAAGTCCGCAGCAGCAGCCTATTTCGCGGTCCTAAGTGCGGCGAACGCCGGCGATCCCACAACCTTGCCGGAAATCCGCCTGGCCCGACTCGGCCGATGAAACCCGCGCTTCCCCACGACACTTTCATATATCCAAACCAGAAGACCCCCACATGGAACCCGACAAAGACACCGACCTGGTCGGCTTCAACTACGCGCTTTCCCTGTCCACCCGTATCGCGCTGACCCACGACGATCCGGCGCATTTCCTCGACTGGCTGCGCCAATACGGCATGAAGTTCTTCATCGACGCCGAGGTGATTCCGGACATCCCGGAGGCGGATTGGCCGGCGGTGGGCACGATGCTTGGACGGGCGATCCTGAACCATCTGCCCGACCCGCGTAACGATTTCAAGCCGCGCAAGCTGCCCGAGCCGGGCCGCAACGATCCCTGCCCGTGCGGCTCCGGGCGCAAGTTCAAGCAGTGCTGCGGCGGGGTGAGCGCGCCGCCCATGGACTTCCCCTTGGAATTGCTGCTGCCCCACGTGCTGGGCCTGTTGAGCAAGAAGGATTTGCCGGCCGTGCCCCACCGCCGCTTCAACCCGGAACTGCTGGCGGCCGTCGCCCGCGACTGGGCGGAGAAGGGCGAGGCGGACCGGGGCCGTCTGCTGCTGGAACCCATGCTGGCCGACCCGCGCCATCTGGACGGGCGCCATGCCGAAGCGTTCGATGCCTTGATGGACATCTACCTAAGCCTGGACAAGCCGCGCAAGCGCAAGGAACTGCTGGCGGCCGGCCTGACCGCCGCCGACCCGGTGTTGCGGAGCGCGGCGCGCCAGCGCCAGGCGGTGATGTTGCAGGACGCGGGCGATCTGGCCGGCGCTTGGGAGGCCTTTCACGCGGCGATGCGCGAGAACCCGGACGACCCCAATCTGGCCGCCCTGGAAATTTCCATGTTGCAGGGCATGGACCAATCGGAGCAATTGCGGGAACGCGCCCGCTTCTGGGCCGCGAAGCTGCGCCGGCGCGACGACGCGGCGGACTTGGATGACATGATCGCCATGCTGGAGAGCGCGGCGGCCGATCCCGATACCTTCGCCGAGCGCTTCATGAACGTCTCCATGCCGGACATGGCCGATCTGGCCGAATTGCTCACCGGTCTGCCGCCGCCGAAGCGACAGCCCCGCATCGAGGAGCTGGAGGATGGAGTCGGTATCGTCGTGGACCCCATGGACGACGACGAGTACGAAGACTGGGCGGAAGTCTTCGACAACAAGGAATACGAGGAAGTCCACGACTGGCTGCGCCACCATCCCGAGGCCTGGGATTCCCTGCGGGTGCTGCACGATCTGCTCGCGGAAATTCGTGAAATCGAGCCGACGAGTTGGCTCGATGCCCATGTCTATGTTCCGTTGCTCGACCGGTCGCGGCGGCTGATGGACGCCGCCCTGGCCGGCGCGGCGCCGAAGACGCTCCCATGGGGATTCCTGGGCAACCGGCCCTGGCACATGCTCGCCTTCTGGCGCATGGAGTGGCTGGCCGGCCTGGAGCGGCGGGAGGAGGCCAGCCAGGCCTGCGAGGAAATGCTGGCCTGGAACCCGGACGACAACATGGGCGTGCGCTATACCCTGGCCACGCTTTTTGTCGAGTCCGGCCGCCACGCGGATTTGCTCGCCTTGTGCGAAACGGACGAGGAGGAAACAGGCGTCATGGAATTCCATCGCGTGTTCGCCCTGCACGCGCTGGATCGCAAGGGCGAGGCCCTGAGCCTGCTGGCCGATGCCCACAAGGGTTCGCCCAAATTCCTGAAATACCTGCTGGCGGACGATCCGCGCCAGCCCAAGCCGGACCGCTACGGCATCGAACTGGGCGGCGATTTCGAAGCCTGGCTTTACCGCCAGGCCACGCGCGCGGCCTGGGCGCGGTCCGGCGCCCTGGACTGGGCGCGGGGCTGTCTGCCTGCGCTGAAACGCCTGGGTAAATAGCCGCGATAGCGTCGATGACAGCGCGCTATCGCGGCCGCTTCGCCCCCACCCCTTCCGGGCCGCTCCATTTCGGTTCCCTGGTCGCGGCCCTGGGCAGCCGTCTGGACGCGGTGGCTCACGCCGGCGCGTGGCTGGTGCGCATGGAGGACGTGGACCCGCCGCGGGTGGTGGCCGGGGCGGCGGACGCGATATTGCGCACGCTGGAGGCTTACGGTTTCGAGTGGCACGGGCCTGTCATGTGGCAGGGCCGGCGCGGCGAGGCTTACCAGGCGGCGTTGGCGAGCCTGCGCGCGGCGGGCCGGGTTTACGGCTGCGCGTGCAGCCGCAAGACCATCGCCGAAAGCGCTCGCCTGGGGGTGGACGGGCCGGTCTATCCCGGTACTTGCCGGGGCCGGCCGGCGGACGAGGGGACGGCGCAGCGCTTTCTCGTGCCGGACCAACGCGTGCGGTTTTCCGACGATCTGCTGGGCGGGGTCGCCTGCGATGTGGCGGCCGAATGCGGCGATTTCGTGTTGAAGCGGGCGGACGGGGTGTTCACCTATCAGTTGGCGGTGGTGGTGGACGACGCGGCGCAGGGCATCACCCACGTGGTGCGCGGCGCCGACCTGCTCGCCTCGACGCCGCGCCAGATCGTGTTGCAGGAAGCGCTGGGCCATCCCACGCCGGCTTATCTGCACCTGCCGGTGGTGCTGGACGCGGCGGGGGAGAAGCTGTCCAAGCAGACCCTGGCGGCGCCGCTGGACGATACAGATCCGCTGCCGGCGTTGCTGCGGGCGGCGCGCTTTCTGAACATGACGCCCGATGCGGGGTGCGGAAGCGTGGCGGAATTCTGGCGGTGGGCGCCGCGGGCCTGGCGGCGGGAGGCGTTGCCGGCGGTGCGGGGCAGGAAGCTGGGCGGGTGATCGCGAGCCCGGGTCCGTGCCTACAAGGGTGGGGAAGCGGGCTGGATCAGCCGCCGGTCATGCTCATGAAGCGCACCAGCTTTTGCGGGGCTTCGACGAACTCGTGGCGTTCCGGCTTGAGGTCGATGGCCCGGTAGATGGCTTCGGAGATTTCCTGGTCGGTGGCGCCGCCGCGCATGAGGGTGCGGAAATCCATGCGTTCCTCCTGGCCCAGGCAGAGGTGGAGCGTGCCGTCCACGGTGAGGCGCACCCGGTTGCAGGTTTCGCAGAAGTGCTGGGAGATGGGGGTGATGAAGCCCACGGTGAACTGGCCGTCCGGGGTGCCCAGGTAGCGCGCCGGTCCGCCGCCGGGCAGCACGCTGTCCACCAGGCCGAAGCTTTTCTGCAGGCGGGCCTTCACGGGTTGCAGGTCCACGTAGCCCATCTTGCGCGCGGTGTCGCCCATGGGCATGACCTCGATGAGGCGCAGCACGAAGCCCTTGGCCATGCAGAAGGCGACGATGTCGTCGATTTCGTCGGCGTTTTCCCGCATCGCCACCATGTTGATCTTGATGAGCTTGAAGCCCGCGTCGCGGCCCGCTTCCAGGCCCGCCAGCACCTTGTCCAGCACGGGCCGGCCGTTGATCTTCTCCACGCCTTCCGGACGCAGGGAATCCAGGCTGACGTTCAGGCGGGTGACGCCGGCGCGGCGCAGGTCGTGGGCCATGTGGGCCAACTGGGTGGCGTTGGTGGAAATGGACAGATCCTCGACGCCGGGGATCGCGGCCACCCGCTCGCACAGCTCGACGATGTTCCGCCGCAGCAGGGGCTCGCCGCCGGTCAGGCGCAGGCGCTTCAGGCCCAGCCCGGCGAACAGGCGCATCAGACGCTCGATCTCGTCGAAGGTGAGCCAGTGGGACGGTTCCTCGAAGCCCTTGAAGCCTTCCGGGATGCAATAGGCGCAGCGCAGGTCGCAGCGGTCCGTCACGGAAAGCCGGAGGTATTCGATGCGTCGTCCGAAGCGGTCAACCAGTGTGTTCATGTGTATCCGTCAGGCTAACTTGCGCGGCAGAATGTAGGCCCAAGCCAAGGGAACGTGAAGCGCGGTTCTTGATCTTCGGCAAGAAAGGCGTGCATTGCCTTGATATCGATCATGAGACCGCCGCTTCGTTCATCCCAAGATACAACATGACCCGTCATTCTTCGCCCATGAGCCCGGCAGGGAATTTCCCTCGGGTTCGCGCATGGATCGCCCCGCCATGAAAATTCTCGGCATCGCCGGCTATAGCGGCGCCGGCAAGACCACGCTGATCGAAACCCTGCTGCCGCGCCTGGCGGCGGCCGGGCTGGCCGTGTCCGTCATCAAGCAGAGCCACCACGATTTCGCCGTGGACCAGCCGGGCAAGGATTCCTGGCGCCACCGCCAGGCCGGCGCCCGGGAGGTGCTGCTTACCTCGCCCCACCGCTGGATGCTGGTGGGGGAACTGCGCGGAGAACCGGAACCGGATCTCGCCGCCCATGTCGCCCGCCTGTCGCCCTGCGATCTGGTTCTGGTGGAAGGCTACAAGCACGCCGACCTGGCCAAGATCGAGCTCTGGCGCGCCGCCAACGGCAAGGCCTGGCTGCACCCGGACGACCCGCGCTGCATCGCCGTCGCGTCGGACTTGCCGCCGCCGGCGGGGCCGGCCGGCCGGCGGTTGCCGCATTTCAGTCTGGACGACGTGGAGGGCCTGGCCCGCTTCGTCCTCGCCTGGCTGAAGTCCTGAGCATGCCGTGAACCCCGCCGCGCTGTTACGCTTGTCCCCCTTCACGGAGCCGACACCATGAACATCCGATTGCTCTATTTCGCGCGCCTGCGCGAGGTTCTCGGCCTGGATCGGGAAACGCTGGTCCTGGACGCCGCCGCGCCCACCCTGGCCGATCTGCTGGACACTTTGCGCGCCCGGGGCGGCGTCTGGCGCGAGGAGCTGGCGGCGGGACGGAATTTCCGCATGGCGGTGAACCAGGATGTCGCCGCGCCGGAAACCATCCTGAGCGAGGGTGACGAAGTGGCCATCTTCCCGCCCGTCACCGGCGGCTGACGCGGCCGACCGCCAGGCTAGGCGCGCCCCGCCCCGCCCACCCATGCTCCCGGACAAGGAAGACGACACCCTCTCCCTGCGCCACCAGTTGGTCAACTGGCTGTTCACGCCCCTGTTCCTGCTGCTGCTGTTCTCCACGGTGACCGGCTACATGGCCGCCGTGTCGCTGGCGAACAAGCCCTACGACGTGGTGCTGCTGGAGCGGGCCCAGCTCCTGGCCAGCCGCTACATGCTGCATCCCGACGGCGACGTGGCCAGCCTGTATCGCGCCTTGCCGGAAAGCGAGGGGGAATTCCGCTTTGCCATCCACGATGCGAACGGCCGCAAGCTGGTGTCCAACGGGGCCTTGCCGACCCCTCGGCCGACGGACTACCAGCAGGACCGGCCGAAGCTGCGCGACACCCAGTTCCAAGGCCGCAAGCTGCGCCTGGTGACCCTCCTGGTCTCGCTGGGGAGCGGCGAAACCGTGCTGGTGCAGGCGGCGGAACCGGTGGACGCGCGCCTGAGCCTGGGGCGCAGCATCCTGGGCAACATCGTCATTCCCCAGTTCATGTTCATCGTCATCGCCGGCATCGCCGTGTGGATCGGCCTGAAGCGCGGTTTCGAGCCGCTGGAGCGGCTGCGCCGGGAAGTCGCGGGACGGCCACGCAACGACCTGCGCCCGCTGGACGAGACCCGCGCGCCGGGCGAGGTGCGCCCCCTGATCCTGGAGGTGAACACCCACATCCAGCGCCTCAAGGCCATGATGGACGGCCAGCGCCGCTTCGTCGCCGACGCGGCGCACCAGTTGCGCACCCCCTTCGCCGGCCTCAAGTCCCAGGCGGAACTGGCCAGGCGGGAGCCGGTGGCGGAACCGGTGCGCGGCGCCCTGGAGCGCATCTGCGACAGCGCCCAGCGTTGCAGCCATCTGGTCAACCAGTTGCTGACCCTGGCCCGCAACGAGCCGGAGGCGCGCCTCAGCGCGCCCATGGAAATTCTGGATCTGCACCGGGTCGCCCAGGACACCGCCGCCCACTGGGTGCCCGAGGCCCTGCGCAAGAACATCGACCTGGGTTTCGAGGGCGACGGCCGCAAGCTGCCCATATTGGGCAACGAAGCCAGCCTGCGCGACCTGATGGACAACCTGATCGACAACGCCATCCGCTACACCCCGGAAGGCGGCCACATCACCGTGCGGGTCGGCTACGGCGACTCGGCGTGGCTGCAGGTGGAAGACAACGGCCCGGGCATCCCCGCCGATCAGCGGGAGCGGGTGTTCGAGCGCTTCCAGCGCATCACCGGCAACGGCCAGCCGGGCAGCGGCCTGGGCCTCGCCATCGTGCGCGAGGTCGCCGCGCGCCACCGCGCGGAAATCGAGATCGGCGAAGGCGGGGACGACACGGGCGCCCTGTTCACGGTGCGCTTTCCCCATCACGGCTCGGCGGGCGGCGAGCCGTGACCCGCTAAAACTGGAAGAAGCCTTCCAGCTTGCCTTGCAGCTTCTTCGCCTGGCGCAGCGCTTCCTTGAGGAAGCTTCGGTCCAGGGTGGAAAGATCGCCGGGGGCGATGCGGTTGGTCAGCGCGTGGTCATGTTCCAACTGCTGCTGGTGCTGGCGCAGACGCAGTTGCTGGATGTGATGAAAGGCCTCGATCCAGCCGCCCACCTCGGCCTCGTCCAGCTTCCAGGCTGCGGCGGCGGCGCGCAGGCGCGCCACGGTCGCGGTTTCGCCGACGCCGGCGGCGAGGGCGAAGATGCGCGCGGCATCGACGAACAGGGTGGTGCCGTGCAATTTCAGGTCCACCGTGCCCGCCTCCCCGCCTTCCCCGTCGGTGACGAAATCCCGCATCAGCCCCAGGGGCGGCCGGTTGCCCAGGGCGTTGACGGTCATCTGCTTGAGGAAGCGGCGGTTGCCCTTGATCTTTTCATTCAGCCATTCCCGCAGGCCTTGGGCCAGATCCGCGTCGCCGGCCAGGGCGCGGAAATCGAAGAAGATGCTGGCGTTGAGCAGCACCGGCGCGTCGCCCCGGAACAGCCAGTCGGAAAAAGTGTCGCGCCACTCGTCCAGGGAAAGGCACCACTTGGGGTTGCTCGCCATGACCTCGCCCTTGCACAGGGGGAAGCCGCAGGCGGCCAGCCATTCGTTCGCCCGGCGCGCGGCGGGCAGCAGGCGTTCGCGCTGGGCGTCGGCGGAGGCGCCTTCCGGCAAGGCGAAGATCAGGCCGTTGTCCTGGTCGGTGAGCAGGGTCTGTTCCAGACGGCCTTCCGAGCCCAGGGCGAGCCAGCACCAATCGATGCCCGCCAGATCCGACCCGGCGAAAGCCAGATACAGGACGCGCTGGGTGAGCTGGTCGTTGAGTTCGGAGATCAGGCGCGTGAGTTGCTCCGCCTCCAGCCCCTGGGCCATGAACATGCGCGCGAGCTGGCGGATGTCGGCGGCGGCGGCCACCAGGGCATCCAGATCCCGGGCCTCGGCCAGGGCGCCGGCGATGTTGCCCACACCCAGGCGTTGCAGGGCGAACAAGTCCTTTTCCGAGACCACCCCGACGATGACGCCTTCCTCGGAGGTCACCACCACGTGGTGGATCAGGCGCTTCGCCATGGCCAGGGCCGCCTCCATGACCGTGGCGTCGCCGCCCAGGCAGAAGGGATCCGGCGTCATGACCGAACGCATGGTCCGGTCCAGGCCGCAGTCCTCCACCGCGACGCGGTCGCGCAGATCGTTCAGGGTGAACACGCCCAGCGGCCTGCCGTCCGCGTCGGCGATCAGGATCGAGCCGACCCGGTCGCGCCGCATCAGCGCCAGGGCGGCGCGCACCGTCATGTCGGGCGGGCAGGTGAGCGGGGCCCGGCGCAGCAGGGACGACAAGGTGGTGGTCAGGGTTTCCGGCAAGGGGGCCATGGCACGGCGCGGAGGATTGTGCGTCGCATCATGCTGCCATGTCGCGCGCGTAACGCCAAGCGCCCTGGCGCTCCGCCGTTTCCCGGGCCAGCTTGCGGAAACGCGCGGCTTCGCTCAGCAGGCCGCAGGCATCCAAGGCATCGGCCTTCAATGCGAGAAGACGCGCCTTGAGGTGGTGCTGGCCGTAGCTTTCCCCTTGCGCCAGGGCGTGCTCCAGCCACACCAGGGATGCGGCGCGGGATTGGTGGAATACGGCTTCGGCGTGCACGGCTTCGCCCTGCGCCGCAGCCGTGGGCGACGTCGCCCGCAACAGCGCCAAGGCCGCGTGGGGCGGCGCCGGAGCGGATGCCTCGCCCAAGCGGCATTCGGCCCAGTGGATCAGCAGCGCGGACCAGGCCAGGTCGACGGCGGAGCCGGCGTCCCGAGCCGCGTCCCGGTAATCGCGGCAACAAGGCAGCGCCGCTTCCGGCGCGTCGGCCAGGAACAGGAAACGGGTGTGGATTCCCAGTGCCGCGAGCCGATCCGGATGGCTACGCCGGGCGGCCTCGGCCAGGGCCAGGGCGGTGTCCGTCTCGCCGCGCTGCCACGCACAGCGGGCGCGCAGGTCCAGGCTTGCGGCGACAGCGGCCGCTGCGTCGGCCGGCCCGCCATCCGCGTCCGGCAAGCTGTCCCGGGCCGCGCCGAAGCGGCCCATCTCATACAGGGTTTCCGCCAGGGCCAGGGCGGCCCGGAAGCGGGCACCGGCTCCCTGGTCGCGCGCCAGCTCGGGCAAGCGCCAGGCATAAGGATAGGAACGGGCGGAGCCAAAGCGGGCGCGCAGATCGGCCCAGATCGCGAAACGTTGCTCGAACGGGTTTTCGCGGAGCGACGGCGCTGGCTCGGACATGGCGAGGCCGCGACGCCGGACCGGGTCAGGCGCTTTCGTCCTTGAGATCCCGCGCCAGCAGGGCCGCGACGGCTTCGCGTGGCGGGATTTCCTGTTGGAGTATCCGCGCCACCGCCTCGGTGATGGGCATCTCCACGCCGTCTTCCCGGGCCAGGCGCGCCACCTCGATGGCGGTGGTGGCGCCTTCCGCGACATGGCCCAGTTCGCGCAGGGCGCCTTCCAGGCTTTCCCCCGCCGCGAGGCGCAGGCCGAGCTGCCGGTTGCGCGACAGGTCGCCCGTGCAAGTCAGGATGAGATCGCCCATGCCGGACAGACCCATGAAGGTTTCCGGCCTGCCACCCAGCTTGAGGCCCAGCCGGGTCAACTCGGCCAGGCCCCGGGTCACCAGGGCGGCGCGGGCGTTGAGCCCGAAACCCAGGCCGTCGGCGATGCCGGCGGCGATGGCGATGACGTTCTTCACCGCGCCGCCCAGTTCCACACCCACCACGTCGGTGCTGGCGTAGAGGCGCAGCATGGGATCGTGCAATTGGCGCGCCACCGAACGCGCGAATTCCGCGTCGTCGCCGGCCACGGTCAGGGCCGCCGGCAGGCCGCGCGCCACTTCCTGGGCGAAACTGGGGCCGGACAACACGGCGGCGGGCGGGTGCTCCGGCCAGGCTTCGGCCAGGACCGCGTGGGGAAGCTTATGGCTGCCGCTTTCCAGTCCCTTGCACAGCCAGACCAGGGGCTGGTCCGCACCCGCTTCGCGCAGCGCCGTCGCCAGGCCGCGGAAGCCGTTGCTGGGCACGGCGGAAATCAGCAGGTCCGCGCCGGTCGCGGCCGTTCGCAGATCGGATGCGACGGAGATTCCCGCCGGGAAAGCGATCCCGGCAAGGTAGCGCCCGTTCTCCCCCTCCTGGCGCATCGCCCGGGCATGCTCCGCCGAGCGCGTCCACAAACTCACCGGTTCGTGGCCGGCCAGGCGGATGGCCAGGGCGGTGCCCCAGGCGCCTGCTCCCAAAACGGCGATACCCATCTCGGCGGCGCTCGCCGGAACCGCTTAGTTGGGTTTCTGGGCGCGGGCCTGTTGCTGCTGCATGTACAGCACCTCGAAGTTCACCGGTTGCAGCATCAGGGGCGGGAAACCGGCTTTCATCACGGCGTCGGACACGGCCTCGCGGGCGTAAGGGAACAGAATGTTCGGGCAGCCGATGCCCAGGGCCGGCTCCATGGCTTCCTGGGGCACGTTCTGGATGCGGAACAGGCCGGCCTGCTGAAGTTCCACCAGGAAGGCGGCCTTGTCCTTGATCTTCGCGCTGATGGTCAGGGTCAGGATGGTCTGGTAGATACCGTTGCCCGCGTCCACCGGCGCGCTCTGGCTGTTGAGCTGCATGTCGATCTGGGGCGCGTCCCGGTCCAGGAAGATGGCCGGCGCGTTGGGCACTTCCACGGAAAGATCCTTGACGTAGATCTTCTCGATGTTGAAGACGGGCATGGCTTGTTGTTCGGGTTGCTGATCGGTCATGATGCTCTCGGCGAGGTTGAATAAAAGCGCGATTATAGGCTTCCAAATGACAACCCATCGTTTTCCCGAATCGTCGGGGCGAATCGTGCTCTGGCGCATGGCATCACAAAGTAGCGGACGAGGCCACTGATGCGTCTCTCCCTGCTTCTTTCCCCCGCCATGTGCGTGAACGGCGACACCCAAATCAAACTGGACCGCAAGTCGGCGGCTTTGCTCGCTTATCTGGCTCTGGCCGGCGAGACCCCGCGTGGCCGTCTGGCGACCCTGCTCTGGCCGGATGCCGAGGAATCCGTGGCGCGCAACAATCTGGCCCAGAAACTCAGCCGCCTGAAAGCCAGCACAAACCACGCGCTGGTGGAGGGCAAGGAAACCTTGCGTCTCACCGGGGCGGTCGGTCTGGACGCGCGCGACCTCCAGCACGCATGGAACAAAGGTGATTTCCCGCTTGTGGCGGATACGCGCGGCGTGTTGCTCGCCGACCTGGAGTTCGACGACTGTCCTGATTTCAGCTGCTGGCTGGAAAGCCAACGCGAGTCTCTAGACCGGCTTCGCCGGGAGGCGCTGACCACGCTGGCCGACCAGGCCGAGGCGTCGGGCCAGCACCGTGCCGCTCTGGGTTTCGCGCGGCGTTTGGTGGACCGCGACCCGCTCAGGGAGACCGCGCATCGGCGTTTGATGTCCCTCCATGCGCTGATGGGCGACCAGGCGGCCGCCACGGAAGCCTATGAACGTTGCCGGCGACTGCTCTGGGAGGAACTGGGCATCCGTCCGGGCGCCGAGACCCGCGCTCTGCTCAAGGAGATTGAAATCGGCGGTGGCGTCCGGCGACCGCCGGCGGCGCCGGCACCGGAAAGACGGCCACCTTTCCACCTGATCCGTCCACCCCATTTCGTCGGCCGGCACGCGCATCTCGCGCGCATGGAAGCGGCCTGGGACCAGGGCAAGGCGATCTTCGTCGCCGGCGAGGCGGGGATGGGCAAAACCCGGCTGATGCAGGAATTCATTGCCGATAAGGGGCGTTGCTACCTGTTCGAGGGGTTTCCCGAGGACGCCGATGCGCCCTATTCCACCTACAGCCGCACCTTCCGCGAGGTGATGCGCGCCTTTCCTCATCTAAACTATCCCGAGTGGATTCAGCGTGAAGCAGCGCGCATCCTGCCCGAACTGGGCGGCGCGGTGGGGCTGCCTGTGGACGACAACGATCGCCTGCGCTTCCATCTGGCCCTGGCCGAGGCCAATGATTTGGCCGTCAAGGCAGGTATGCGCCGGGTGGTGGTGGACGATCTCCATCTGGTCGACTTGCCCAGCCTGATGGCCGGCCATTTCGTCTATGCCCGGCATTGGGGCCGCCCCGACGGCATGCAGACGCTGATGCTGTTGCGGCCCGAGTCCTTCGCACAGGAAGGGCGCGAGGCCATGGCCTGGGTGTTGGACCGGGATTTTGGCGAGCTTATCCTTCTCGATCCCCTCGGTGTCTACGAAGTGGGCGAGCTGCTCGCGGGCATCCACGACGCCTGGCGCGACTGGGCACCAAGCTTGCACGAGCATAGCGGCGGCATTCCCAAGTTCATATTGGAAACGCTCAAGGCACTGCACGCGGAGGCCGGGAGCGGCCCGTGGCCCGCCGACCGGCTTCCGGACAGCCTGCCCGTGCCGGAAGGCGCGCGAAGCCTGATCCGCCGCCGTCTGGACGGACTGGAACCGGATGCCATTCTGCTGGCGCGGCTCGCGGCCTTATCCCATCGCGAATTGGACATCCCCACCGCCGCCGGCGTGCTGGAACGGCCCGCCGCCGGTCTCATCGCGCCCTGGGCGAGCCTGGAAGCCCAGGGCATGCTACGTGGAGGCAAACCGGCCCATGGCATCCTGCGCGCCGTGTTGCGGGAAGCCATTCCCGGCCCGCTGCGCGAGCATCTGGAAGCACAGCTGAACCGAGTGTAAGAATTGTCGACAGCCCCGGTCACGGGCATGTCACTCCGTTTGGGCTAATGTGCGCGCACCGATGCCAATTCCCTGGCTTGGCAACCTGAACCATCTGCCTTCGCAGGTTTGATGGAAAGGGAAGAACATCCACAGATCGGAGGTAACAGATGACTGCATCCGCGCGACTCCATCGCTTTCGTCCCAGTTCTGTTCGCGGACTTCCCACCGTGCTGACGGTCCTAGCTTTCCTCTGCTGTGCGGTCAACGCCCATGCCACGACGGCCCCGGCAGGTCAGAAGACACTGACCTTGCGAGCCAACGCCTACCATGACACGGACAGCTTCGACGATACCGATCCGGGCAATCTGACCGGCAGCGTGTCCGCGCTCGATGTCACGGCGGACAGCGGTGGCGCCGGACTCTACGGGTCGACCCAGCAAGCCTGGGCCAGTGGCAGCGTGACCGCCACTTCTATCGGCGTGTACAGCCGCAGTTACACCTACGCCCAGTCGGCCTCGCCGCTTTACTCCGCATCGGCGAACGCCTACGCCCATGCCAGCGTCAATACTCCTTTCCTTGTTCAGGGTGGCGGCGTCGCCGGCACACGGGGGACATTGGTCGCCACCCTGTTTGTCAGCGGTGCGGTCAATATTGATCCGGCGCTTTACGACCAGGCCTCCTTCGCGGAAGCCCGTGGCGAGGCCTCCATGTTCTTCTGGGCCACCGGGCTCAACGCGAGCGGTTGCAGCTATTACACCGACGCGGGATGCCTATCCATCAAACAAGTCACGCAATTCCACCCCGGCAGCGGCATCACCGCCGACACGTTGGTCGACAGCAACGCCCCCATCCGCGCCTGGACACTGAACATTCCCTTCTGGTTCGGTGATTGGAGCACCTTCAGCCTGCAAATGTGGTCGGACACCAAGTCCTTCGTCACCGCCCCCGGCACCGGGGGATGGATACAACACTACGCGGAATCGGATTTCGGGCACACGCTACGCTGGGGTGGCGTCAGCGCGGTGCTGGACGCCAACGGACAGCAGGTGAGCGGCTGGGAGATCGAGTCGTTGCCGGGCGTGGACTTGCGGGTCGCAGCCGTGCCCGAACCGGAAACCTACGCCCTAATGCTGGCCGGCCTGGCGCTGGTGGGCTGGGTGGCGCGATGCCGCCGCTAGCGGTGGAGGAATCGCGAGCAGCTTTCAACAAGCCATAATTTTCGGAGGCCATCCAATGGCTTACTTCCCTTCTCCAGCGTCCACCGCCGGCGCGCTGCTTCTAGCCGGACTGTGCGCGCTACCCGCCATGGCGCGGGCCGATACACTGCTTCTCGATACCTTCTCGGATGACACGCCGGGCTTGGCGCCCAACGGGGCCGAGATCGGAGATGCCTACTACCACGGTGTCGCCGGCCAAGCCGGGGCCAATGTCCTGGAAGAAGTGTTTGACGATAGCGGCAATCGGCGCCTGCGGGTCACCTCCCCACTTCCGGGTGGCGAGGCAAGCGGCGGGCTGGTGGAATACTTTCCCATCGCCAACCCCAGCCGGTTCAGCGTGGACTACCTGTTTCGAATCGAGGGGAACAGCGATCTGGTTGGTGGAAACTCCTTCGGCCAGGAACTCGTGCTGGCGCCCCTGGGCACCAACCTGGAACTGCTCTGGAGCGCTTCGCGGGAACTCGTGGTGGGTGTTTCGGCCCCTGGCGATACGTTTTTCACCCAGACTGGCACGGGTTTTCACTTCGATCTGGACGTGGATTACGCCATTCAATGGGAAGTGAATGCCACTCTTGGCGTGTTTTCCATTCTGGCCAACGGGGCATCCGTGCTATCTGGCGCTGTAATGCCCGGCCCCGTGGCGGGACTGAGCGAACTGGCCTTTTTCAACAATTTCGATACCACTGGCTCCCAGATCATCGATGACGTCCGCATCGCGGCGGTGCCCGAACCCGAAACCTACACCCTGATGCTGGCCGGTTTGGGGTTGCTGACCGGGCTGGCCCGCGCTCGCGCCACCACCGCGACTGAGCGTTAAACCCGCGCCAGCCAAGCCTGCAACTGTTGGGCCGGCAAGGCACCGGCGACCCTGTCCATCTCCTTGCCGCCCTTGAACACCGCCAGGGTCGGAATGCTGCGGATGCCGTGTTGCGCCGCCAGGCCCTGTTCCACTTCCGTGTTCACCTTGGCGAAGCGCACCTTGCCCACGTACTGGCCGGCCATCAGGCTGAAGGTGGGCGCGAACATCTTGCAGGGACCGCACCAGGGCGCCCAGAAATCCACCAGCACCGGCAGTTCGTTGCGGGCGATGAACTTGTCGAAGCTGGCGGCAGTGAGTTCGACGGGATGGGCGGGCAGCACCTCGGCGCCGCACTTGCCGCATTTGGGATGCTGGTCCAGGCGCTCGGCGGGAACGCGGTTGACCGCGCCGCAATGGGGACAGACGAGTTCCATGCAAGGCTCCAAAGAAACTTTTCGATGGGAGCCAGATGGCGGCTGGACCGGGAAAATCAATGCCCTCCCGGGGTGGGAGGGCAGGCTGTCAGGCGGCCAGCAGCGGGTCCAGCTCGCCGCCCGCGTCCAGGGCGGACAGGTCGTCGAAGCCGCCCACATGATGGTCGCCGATGTAGATCTGGGGCACGGTGCGGCGGCCGGTGATCCGCATCATCTCCTGAAGCTGGGACGGGTCCAGGTCGACGCGGATCTTCTCGATGCTGGTGACGCCCTTCTTGGTCAGCAGCCGCTCGGCCATTTGGCAATAGGGGCAGACGGCGGTGCAGTACATCTTGACGGGAGGCATGTCTCTTCCTTTTTTGCTGCGGTGTGGATCACTTTTCCTTGGGCAGGCCGGCCTGTTCCCAGGCGACCATGCCGCCGGCCAGGTTGCTCAGGTTTTCGAACCCGGCCTTCTTGAGCATGCCGCAGGCGCTGCCGGAACGGTTGCCGCTGCGGCATACGGCGACGATGGGCTTGCCCTTGTACTTCTCCAGATCGGCCAAGCGGTTCTTCAACTGGCCAAGGGGGATGTGCTTGGCCTTGGCGATATGCCCGTCGGCCCATTCGGACTGCTCGCGCACGTCCAGCACCAGGGCATCCTCGTGGTTGAACAGCATGACCGCTTCCTGGGGGCCGATCTGCTTGATGCCGGACAGCCGACCGAACAGCCCGCCGCCCACCAGCATGAAGCCGGACACGGCGGCGAGGAGGATGAGCCAGATGTTTTGGGTAACGAATTCCATGGGTTGCTCTTGCCGAATGCGAAAGTCGTCAAGTTTACCGTTACTTGATGCCGCACGCGCTGCCGCCGTCCTTGAAACCCAGCTTGCGCAGGAGTCCTTCCGGCGGGCAGAAGCCGGTGAAACCGGATTGCAGCAGGTTGAGGCCGATGAAGGCGGTGAGCCAGAGCCAGGACAGCTTGGCCATGTCGATCTGGCCGGTGAAGTGGGCCAGGGCCAGGGACAACAGGATCATGACGCCGGCCATGATGCGGATGATGCGTTCGATGGTCATGGAAGTTCTCCTAAAACAAATTCAAACGGTTTTCAGCTTCCGCTGCCAAAGGTAGTACATCAGCGGAATGACGATAAGGGTGAGGGCGGTGGAAGCGAAGGTGCCGAAGATCAGGCTCACCGCGAGACCGCCGAACACCGGATCGGTGATCATGATGGCGGAACCCAGGATGATGGCCAGGGCGGTGAGCAGGATGGGACGGAAACGCACCGCGCCGGCCTCGATCACGGCCCGCTCCAGATCGTAGCCCTGCTCGCGGTAATCCAGAATGAAGTCGATGAGCAACAGGGAGTTGCGCACGACGATGCCGGCCAGGGCGATGACGCCGATCATGGAGGTGGCGGTGAAGGCCTGGGAAGTGGCCCAGTGGCCCGGGAACACGCCGACCAGCGTGAGCGGTATCGCGCCCATGACGATGACCGGCAGGCCGAAGGACTTGTAATAGCCCACCAGCATCAGGTAGATCAGGATCAGGGCGACGATGAAGGCGGAACCCAGGTCGCGGAACACGTCCAGGGTCAGGCGCATCTCGCCGCCCCAGAGCAGGGTGTAGTCCACCACGTCCTTGGGCGCGGCCTGGGTGAAGCCCAGGTTGCCGGTGGTGAATTTCGCCCCGTTGGGTAACGCCTTGCCGTCCAGCATCTTGTCCATGGCCAGCACGGCGAACACCGGGCTGGATTGCAGCAGCTCGCCGCCGACGATGACCATGGGATGCTGGTCGCGGGCATAGATGGGCTTGGCTTCCGTGACCTTCTCGACACTGGCGATGGTGGACAGCGGCACCTGCATGCCATGGGGGTTGGTGACGCGCAGGTTCATCAGCGTCTCCGGCCCGGCGCGCAGCTCGCGCGGCAGGCGCACCTTGATGTCGATGGGCTCGCGGGCGCTGTCCACGTGCAGGGTGCCGATGGCGAAGCCGGACACGTAATCTCGCAGCAGCTTGGCCACCTGGCCGGGGGCGACGCCGGACAGCAGGGCCTTCTCGCTGTCCACGCGGACGTGAAAACTGTCCGCGTTCGCGGTGACCGAATCGTCCACGTTGATCATGCCGTAGATGTCGTTGAAGGCCGCGTCCACATGGGCGGCGGCGGCGCGCAGCACGTCGTAGTCCGGGCCGTACAGCTCGGCCAGGATCTGCGCCTGCACCGGCGGGCCGGGCGGCGTCTCGTACAGCTTCAGCTTCGCCGCGGGGAATTGCTTGCGCACATCCATCAGCGCCTTGTTGAGCTGGTCGGCAATCGCGTGGGAGGAGTCGCTCCGGTGATGCTTGTCGATCAGGTTGACGCGGATCTGGGCCAGGTTGCTGCCGCGCTTGATCATGTCGCCGCGCACCAGGGCGGCGAAGTCGATGGGCGCGGTCATGCCCAGGAAGGTCTGGTAGTCGGTGACGTGGGGATACTTGCCCACCACGGCGCCCACCGCCCGCGCCACCTGGTCCGTCGCGGCCAGGGCCGTGCCGGCGGGCATGTCCACCTGGAGCAGCAGAGTGTTGGTGTTGTCGTTGGGCAGCATCTTCAGTTCCACGCCCAGGGCCGACAGGGGACCGTTCAGGCCGGACGGGCGGATGAACTGCCAGGCCGGCATGAGCATGGCGCCGCCCAGCAGGGCCAGCACCACCAGGAAAGTGATGTTGCGCTTGGAGGCGGAACGGATCAGGGGCGTGATGACCGCGATGTAGGCCTTCTGCAGGGCATCCGGCTGTTGGGCATGCCCTTGGGGTTCCTCCAGGGTCGGCGCCCGCTCCAGGGCCTCCCGCGCGGCCTTCTTCGCCAGCCACAGGTTCGACGCCCAGGGCACCACCATGTAGGCGATGACGATGGAGGCGATCATGGCCACCGGCACGTTGAACGGGATGGGCAGCATGAACGGGCCCATCATGCCGGTGACGAAGGCCATGGGGATGAAGGCCAGGATCACCGCGATGGTGGCGATGTTGGTGGGGTTGCCGATCTCGTTGGTGGCGATCACCAGGGTCTCGGCGAAGCTCTTGTTCGAGCCGTGATGCAGGTGGCGGTGGATGTTCTCGATGACGACGATGGCAGCATCCACCAGCAGGCCCAACGACAGGATCAGCGCGAACAGGGTGATGCGGTTGATGGTCTGGCCGAACGCCAGGCCCACCGCCAGCACCACGAACAGGATCAGGGGCACGGTCATGGTGACGATGCCCGCTTCGCGCCAGCCCAGGAACACCACCAGGATCACCACCACCGAGGCGATGGCGATGCCCAGATGCATGACCAGTTCGTTCACCGCCGCATCGGCCTTGGCGCCGTCGTTGCGGGTCACGGCCACGTCCACGCCGGCGGGGATGGCCTGTTTCTTGAGGTCTTCCAGCTTGGCCAGCACCGCGTCGGCGACCACCACGGCGTTGGTGCCGGCCTTCTTGGCGATGGCGAGCGTCACCGCGGGTTGTTCACCCGCCGACTTCTTCGCCGCCGCCGGGCCGTAGGCGAAGCGGGTGGTTTCCTCGATTTCCTCGGGGCCGTCGTCGATCCGCGCGACGTCCTTCAGGTAGACCGGGCCGCCCATGCGGGAGACGCCGACGACGATCTTGCCGACTTCTTCGGCGGAGCCCAGGAAGCCGCTCAGGCGCAGGGGCCGGCTCCTGTTGGCCTGGGTCAGTTCGCCCAGGGGCGCGGCCACGTTGGCGCCGCGCAGCATCTGGTCGATGCGGTCCAGGGTCAGGCCCGCCGCTTCCAGGCGCTGGGGGTCGATCCACACGTTCACCGCGCGCAGGCGGCCGCCCACCGTCTGGGTGAAGGACACACCGGGCACATTGCGCAGTTGTTCCAGCAGACGCTGGGCCACCTCCCGCAAGCGGTAGTCGTCATAGACGCTGGAACTCAGAGTCAGCGTCATGATGGGCACGTCGTCCACGTTGATGGGCTTGACCATGGGCTCCATGGCGCCGGGCGGCACCCGGTCCATGTTCTGCATCAACTGGTTGTAGAGCTTGACCAGGCTGTCCTCCTGGCTCTCGCCCACCTTGAACTGCACCGTCACCAGGCCGAAGTCGTTGGTGGCGTAACCGAAGGTGTGGTCCACCCCGGACTGGGCGTTCATGATGGCTTCCAGGGGCCGCACCACCAGGTTCTGGATTTCCGTGGCGGAAGCGCCCGGCTTGGCGACGATGATGTTGGCCGCCGGCACCACGATCTGGGGGTTGTACTCGCGCGGCGTCACCACCAGGGCCAGCAGGCCGGTGAGCGTCACCGCCAGGATGAACAGGGCGGTGAGCTTGGAGGTGAGGAAGCCCTTGGCGAGCTTGCCCGCCAGGTTCATGGGGGTGTCGTGCTCCGGACCGCTCATGGCTTACCCCACGTACTTGTAGTTCCGGCCGGCGCCGAGTGCCTTAACGTTCGCTTCGCTCACGTTAGCCTTCACTTCAACTACGTTGTCGCCGTTATTCACGGCCTGGGCATTGCCGGTCACCACCTTGTCGCCAGGATTCAGGCCGGACAGCACTTCCACCAGGCCGCCTTCCTTCCTGCCCAGGCGCACCATGCGGTACTGGGCCGCGCCCTGGGTATCCACCACGAACACGCCGACGATGCCGGCCCGCTCCAGCACGGCGGCTTCCGGCACCGCCAGCAGCTCGCGCTTGCCGGTGGGGAACAGGATGCGGGCGAAGGCGCCGCTGCGCGGACCGGTGGCGGCGATGTCCAGCTTGACCAGATAGGTGTGGGTCATGGGATCGGCGGCGGGGCTCATCTGGGCCACCTTCGCGGCTACCGCCTTGTCCAGGCCGTCCACTTCCACCATGACCTGGGCGCCCAGCTTCAGGGTCCGGTAGATTTCCTCCGGCACGCTGCCGCGCACTTGCAGGCGCGACGGGTTTTCCACCATGAGCACCGGGTGGCCGGGAGCGGCGATGTCGCCCTCGTTGGCCAGCTTGCCGGTCACGACACCGTTGATGGGCGAGGTCACCACGGCGTACTTCAACTGGCCCTGGGCCGTGCCCAGGCCGGCCTTGGCCTGGGCGGCGCGAGTCACGGCCATGTCGTAATTGAGCTTCATCTTCTCGAAGTTCTGGCGGCTGACCACATCCTCCTTGTAGAGGCTCTCGAAGCGGTCGTAGTCGGCCTTCGCGTCCTTCATCGCGTCCTCGGCCTGCTTCACGCCCAGGCGCGCCTGCTCGACTGCGCCTTCGATATCCAGCGGATCGATGGTGAACAGTCGCTGGCCCACCTTCACCGCCTGGCCTTCGGCCACGGCGATGTCGCGGATGTAGCCCATCAGGCGCGAGGCGACGCGCACCGACTCCAGGGCTTCCACCGTGCCCGTGACCGCGGTGGTTACCAGGCCCTCGCTGGGCTGGACCACGACGGTCTGGGCCTGGACGGTACGCTGGGTTTCCTGGGCGGTCTTGGCTTTCTCCTCGCCGGAACAGCCGGTCAGGGCCAACGGCAAAGCCAGGGACAGAGCGACGACGAGGGGTTTCACGAGTTTGTTGTTGGACATGTCCTGCTCCCGATCAGAGATTGTCGGCGGTCAGCACGCCCACGGCGCGCTTCAGTTCCGCCCGGTTCACGGCGAGTTCGTATTGGGCGGCGACCAGATCGGCGCGCGCCTTGTCGAGTTGGGCCTGGGCGCCGAGTACCTCGATCAGCGTGCCGAGGCCGTTCTCGTAGCGTTTCTTGATCAGGCGTTGGGCTTCCCGCGCTTGCTCCAGGCCGGCTTCCCGCGCCACGATCTTTTCCTCCGCCTCCAGCGCCTTGCGTTGGGCGTCGGTGACCTGATAGCCGATACCGTCCTCGGCCTGGCGCAGCTTCGCGGCCAGCTCGGAACGCTGGGCCTCCGCGCGGTCGATGGCGGCATTGGTGGTGCCGCCGTCGAAGGCGGCCCAGGACAGCACCCCGGCCACCGTGTAGGAGGAGGCGTCCAGACCCAGGTTCTTGTCGTTCCAGTCCTGGCGCAGCATGACGTTGAACTGGGGTTTCTTGCCGGCGCGGGCCGCGCCCACCTGGGCGCCGGCGCCTTCCACCTGGCTGCGCAGGGCGCGCAGGCCGGCATGCTCGTTCAGCGCCTGGGCGCGCAAGTCGGTGGCGCTGCCGGCCAGGAGCTTGGGACTGACCGGTTCGCCCACGTCCAGGGGCTCGTCAAGGGATTTGCCCATGAGCAGGGCGAGCTGGTTGAGGGCGGCGGCCTCGGCGTTCCTCGCCTCGACTCCCTTGACCTTCACGTCCTCGAGATTCGCCTTCGCGGACAGGATATCGCTCTTCACCACCATGCCCTGCTTGTGCAGCTTCTCGCTGATGCGCACGTATTCCTCGGCGGCGGCGCGGGCTTCGTCGGCCAGCTTGATGTAGGCGCGGGCGGTGTGCACGCCCTGATAAGCCATCAGCACATGCTTGGCGACCTGCTGGCGCGCGACCTGGTCGCCGGACTGGGCGGCGCGCACATAGGCCTTCGCGGTATCCACATAGCTTTTCACCATGCCGCCGTTGTAGACCGGCACCAGCAGTTCGATGCGGGAGTTGAAGTTGTTGACGGCGTCGGGATGGTTCAGGTCGTGGGGCGCGACGGACAACACGTTGGGATTCAGCGGGTTGAATTCGCCCGCGCCGAAATCGCCGAACGTGGCGTTGCGTTGCCCCAGCTTCATGCCGAAAGCATTTAGCGCGTCGTTGCTGCGGGTCGCCGTCAGGGACAGGTTCACGCGCGGCATCCTGTTGCCTTCCGCCTGACGCAGGGCCGCTTCCGCCTGCTCGATCTGGGAACGTGAAATCGCCAGATCCGGATTCTGGGCCAGCGCCAGATCGACACATTGCCGGTATTCGAATTTTTCCGCCCACGAGGGAACGGATAGGGTAAGAGCGGCGACCATGAAAGCCGACCGCCATAGATTTGATTGATCCATGCAACGCTCCTTGCCGAGACGCTTGCCCACGCCAGCAGGAGAAGGCGTAGGAATATTAGTGCGGCCTAATATACCGCATTAATTTTTCTTATGCAAGGATAAGCGCGGCTAGCGGACCGCCTGTCGCGCCCTGGGCGGTTATTTCGCGAAGCCGCAAAAAACGTCGCGCATCATGCCGATCAGTTGCAACGTACGGGTATCGCCCACCCGGTAGTAAACCCGGTTGGCGTCCTTGCGCGTGCGCAACACGCCTTTGTCGCGCAGGATGGCCAAATGCTGGGAGATATTGCTCTGCGAGGTGCCCACGCTTTCCACGATGTCCTGGACGCTGACTTCCTTGTCGCCGAGGACGCAAAGAATTTTGAGTCGAAGCGGATGGGACATGGCCTTGAGCGCGCGCGAGGCCTGCTCAATATGTTCGTCCTTGTCGATGAGTTCTGTGGACTCGATCATGCTGTCTCCGTGCTGCTGAATGTAGTACAGGCGCCGGTCTCCACGCCTGAGGACGGCTAACCGTGCCATCCGGGTCAGTATATCGCTAAAGTATTCAAATATACTAAAATACCCCCTGAAAATAGACCTCTAAAAAAGATAAAATAAACAAATGACTACCCCATCCATCAAGCCTGTTCTGCTGATCATTCTCGATGGCTTCGGCTGCCGCGCAGCCGATGCCAACAACGCCATCGCCTGTGCCCGCAAGCCCAACTGGGACAAGCTGTGGCATGCCTACCCCCATACCCGGATCCAGGCTTCCGAAGCCGCCGTCGGCCTGCCCGCCGGACAGATGGGCAATTCCGAGGTGGGCCACCTGAACATCGGCGCGGGTCGCGTGGTTTACCAGGAGTACACCCGCATAGACCGGGCCATCGCCAGCGGCCATTTCACCTCCAACCTGGCCCTGCTCGACCTCATCGAGCAGGTCAAGGCCCACGATTCCGCCCTGCATATCCTCGGCCTGCTTTCCGACGGCGGTGTGCACAGCCACGAGAACCATATCCACGCGATGCTGGAGATGGCCGTGCAAGCCGGTGTGAAAAAAGTTTACTTGCACGCCTTCCTGGACGGCCGCGATACGCCACCCAGAAGCGCGGAAGCCTACCTGCGCTGCCTCCAGGACAAGATCGACACCTTGGGCGGCGGCCGCATCGCCTCCATCTCCGGGCGCTATTTCGGCATGGATCGGGACCGGCGCTGGCCGCGCGTCAAGGTCGCCTACGACCTGCTCACCCTGGGACGCGCCGACTACAGCGCGCCTTCCGCCGCGCTGGGCCTGGAAATGGCCTACGAACGCGGCGAGAACGACGAGTTCGTGAAACCCACGACCATCGTGCCGGCGGGGGAGGAGGCGGTGCGCATGCACGACGGCGACGCCATCGTGTTCATGAATTTCCGCTCCGACCGGGCGCGCCAGATGACGCGGGCCTTCATCGAGCCCGACTTCAAGGAATTCGAGCGGGAATACCTGCCCAAGCTGTCCCGCTACTGCACCCTCACCAGCTACAGCGAGGACTTCGACGTGTCCGTCGCCTTCCCGCCGGAACGGGTGCGCAACGGCTTCGGCGAATACATCGCCAACCTGGGGCTGCGCCAATTGCGCATCGCCGAGACGGAAAAGTATCCCCACGTCACCTATTTCTTCAACGGCGGCGAGGAGACGGTGTATCCCGGCGAGGATCGCGCCCTGGTGAAGTCGCCCGACGTCGCCACCTACGACCTCAAGCCGGAAATGAGCGCGGTGGAGGTGACCGACAAGCTGGTCGAGGCGATCCGCGGCAGGAAATACGACGCCATCATCTGCAACTTCGCCAACTGCGACATGGTGGGCCACACCGGCATCCTCGAGGCGGCCATCAAAGCCGTGGAAACGGTGGACGCTTGCCTGGGACGCGCGGTCGAGGCCATGCGCGAAATCGGCGGCGAGGTGCTGATCACCGCCGACCACGGCAACGCGGAAACCATGCTGGACACCCTGGCCAAGCAGCCCCATACCGCCCACACCATCAATCTGGTGCCTCTCATCTATGTCGGCCGGGCCGCCCGGATCGCCGACAGCGGCGCCCTGGAAGACATCGCGCCCACCCTGCTGAAGATGATGGGTCTGCCGCAGCCGCAGGAAATGACCGGTCACGCGCTGATCGATTTCGATTGAGCGGGTGCCCGCCGGCTCAATCGACGTGCGCGCGCTCTACTGTCTAGCGATCTGCCTGTGCCTGGCGACGGCGCATGCCGCCCCCGACAACGGCAAGGAGCGGGAACTCAAGGATCTGCGCGGGCGCATCCAGTCGCTCCAGGAGGAACTGGAACAAGCCAACGAGGACCGCTCCGAGGTGGCCGATGCCCTGAAAAAATCGGAACGCCGCATTTCCGACGTGAACCGGGGCCTGCGCGACCTGGACTCGCGCCAGCGCCACCTGTCAAAAAACCTCAAGCAGCTCAACGACGACACCCGGACCACCCAGAAGGAAATCACCGAGCAACAGAAGCGTCTCGCGGCGCTCCTCAAGGAACGCTACATCCAGGGCGGCGGCGACGCCCTGAAACTCCTGCTCAACGGCCAGAATCCGGGCGAGGTCGCGCGCAACCTGGAGTACTACGGCTACATCGGCCGCGCACGCGCGGAACTGATCCGCGAGCACCGGGATGCCTTGTCCCGCCTGCGCTCGCTCCAGGAGAAAACCCGGGAGCAAAACGACAGCCTGAACCAGCTCCGGCAGGAACGGGTGGCCCAGAAGAAAGCTCTGGAAGCGGAAAAAGGCGCGCGCCAGGAAGTGTTGTACAAGCTCTCTCGGCAGATCCGCGACCAACGCAAGGAAATCGATACCCTGGTCCGCGACGAGAAGCGCCTGACCCGCCTGATCGAAAAACTCGCCAAGCTCGCCACGGTCAGGGCAAAGCCCAGCCAGGCCACGAAACCCGGCGAGAAAGTGGACCGGGTCGCCGACGCCAGTCTGGCCGGACTGGATTTCGCCCGACTGCGGGGAAAGCTGGCCCTGCCCGTGGCCGGGGAAATCCTGCACAAATTCGGCCAAAGCCGGGACGGCGGCGGTCCCGCCTGGAAAGGGCTGTTCATCCGCGCCCGCCAGGGCCAAGAAGTACGCGCGGTGGGCAGCGGCCAGGTCGCCTTCGCCGACTGGTTGCGCGGTTTCGGCAACCTGCTCATCGTCGACCACGGCGACGGGTACCTCAGCCTATACAGTAATAACGAAAGCTTGTATAAACAACCGGGCGAGCCCGTGCGCGCGGGCGATGTGGTGGCGGCGGTCGGCGCCACGGGCGGCCAGGACGAACCGGGCCTCTACTTCGAGCTGCGCCACCAGGGCAAACCCTTCGACCCACTCGCCTGGGTCCGTTGAACTCCAGGCGATACGCATCTCCAAGAGGCAGCATGACTGGCAAGCTCAAACAATTCGGTCTGATCGGCATAGGCGTCGTCTTCGGCGCCGCCCTGACCCTGAACTATTCGGCGAACGCCGACCGGGAGCCGGAACCGCTGCCCATTGAGGACTTGCGCGCTTTCAGCGAAATCTTCGGCAAGATCAAGAGCGATTATGTCGAGCCGGTGGAAGACAAGAAGCTCATCACCGAGGCCATCAACGGCATGCTCTCGGGCCTCGATCCCCACTCCGCCTATCTGGATAGCGAAGCCTTCAAGGAATTGCAGGTCGGCACCCAGGGTGAATTCGGCGGCCTGGGCATCGAAGTGGGCATGGAGGACGGCTTCGTCAAGGTCGTCTCCCCCATCGAGGACACCCCCGCCTTCAAGGCCGGCATCAAGAGCGGCGATTTGGTCATCAAGCTGGATGACAGCCCGGTCAAGGGCATGACGCTGAACGACGCGGTCAAGAAGATGCGCGGCAAGCCGGGCACCGACATCGTCCTCACCGTGGTGCGCAAGGGCGAAGCCAAGCCGCTGACCCTCACCATCACCCGCGCGGTCATCAAGATCAAGAGCGTCAAATACAAGCTGGTCGAGCCGAATTTCGGCTACGTGCGCGTCACCCAGTTCCAGGAACACTCCGGCGACAATCTGGTCAGCGCGCTCAAGGATCTTCAGGACCAGAACAAGGGCGCGCCCCTGAAGGGTCTGGTGCTGGACCTGCGCAACGATCCGGGCGGACTGCTCAACACCGCCGTGGCGGTCGCGGGCGCCTTCCTGAAAAGCGGCGATCTGGTGGTCTACACGGACGGGCGCACGGAAGACGCGAAGATGCGTCTGACCAACAGCCGGGAAAACTACCTGCGCCCCGCCGAGGCCGACTACATGAAAACCCTGCCGGCCTGGGCCAAGACCGTGCCCCTGGTCGTCCTGGTCAACGGCGGCTCCGCCTCCGCGTCGGAAATCGTCGCCGGCGCCCTGCAGGACCAGAAGCGCGCCCTGGTCGTGGGCACCCAGACCTTCGGCAAGGGCTCGGTGCAAACCATTCTGCCCCTGAACAACGGGACCGCGATCAAGCTGACCACCGCCCGCTATTTCACGCCCAACGGACGCAGCATCCAGGCCAAGGGCATCACCCCGGACATCGTCGCCGAGGAAGCGACGATCACCACCGGCGACAGCGGCGCCCGGCTGGAGGTGCGCGAGGCCGACCTGGACAAGCATCTGGCCAACCCCCTCGACGAGGAAGCCGACAAGGATGCCAAGCCCAAGGATGAAAAAGCCAAGGATGAAAAGGCCGACGCCAAGAAGGGCGCCAAGCCCAAACTGGAGCCGGGCGAGGTGGTCAGCAAGAACGACTACCAGTTCAACCAGGCCCTCACCCTGCTAAAAGGCCTCTCCCTGCTGCAAAACAGGAAGGACTAGGAGTGGAAACCGGATGACGTCCCCCTGCGACATACAGAAGCGTCGCGAGATCGTCTTCCACCCCCTGCCCCCCGGCCAGGTCGAACGCGCCCTGGCGCTGCTGAGCGGCCTGCCCGGCTTGGCCGTGAGCCGCATCGGCCCGCTGGCCCTGCAACTCGAATACTGCGTCGCCGATTACACCTTGCAGGATCTGGAAACCGCCCTGGGCGCCCAGGGTTTCCACCTGGAGGGCACCCTGCTGATCCGCATCAAGCGCACCCTGGCCTATTACAGCGAACGGGTGCAGCGGGAAAACATGGGCAAGCCGGAACCCCGCACCAAGAACTACCAGGCCCACATGGAAGCCTGGAACAAGCGCCCCCACGGCGACCACGACGAAACCCCCGTGGAATGGCGACAGTACAAGTGATCAGGGCTTCCTGAAACGCAAGGCGCCATCCGGGGCGAAGTCGAACATGGGCCCCCAGGCGATCTCCCAGAAATACCCGTCCGGATCGGCGAAATAGCCGCTGAAACCGCCCCAGAAGGTTTCGCGGGGCGGCTTCGCGATGACCGCGCCGGCCTTTTCGGCCAGTTCGAACAGCGCCAAGACCTCCTCCCGGTCGCGCGCGTTGTAGGCCAGGGTCACGCCGCTGAAGCCCGCCGGCGCGGCGGACAGCCCGGGTGAGATGTCCTCGGCCAGCTTGTCGCGCGGATACAAGGTCACCCAGGTGCCGGGCAACTCGAAGAAAGCCACACCTTCGTAGTCCGCGTTGGGGGAAATGCCGAACACCGCGCGATAGAAAGCGGTGGCTCTTTCCAGGTTGCCGACACCCAGCGTGATGACCGTGACGCGGGGGATCATGCCGGACCGGCCAGGCTTCTCGCCAACAATAGCCACTGGCCATCCCACTGGGCCAAGGGCGCCCGCGTGAAGCCGCTCTTCACGAATTGCTGCCAGCGGCCCTGCACCCAGCAGAGCATCAGGTTCGCGGCCGAGGTGGCGTCCAATCCGGGGGGAACGCCGCCCTGGCTGGCGGCGATGCGCAGGGTCTGTTTCAGACTGGCCTCGACCCGGTCGAGCAGTTGGTTGACCCGCGTCTGCAGGCGCTCGTTCTCGTTCACCAGCGCCTCGCCGGTCAGCACGCGCGTCATGCCCCGGTTCTTCTCGGCGAAGCCCAACAGCAATTGGAGCATGGCCTGGGTCTGTTGGAGTCCCGGGGAGTCCTCGCCGGTGATGCGGTTGATCAGGCTGAACAGGGTCTGCTCGATGAATTCGATCAAGCCTTCGTACATCTGGGCCTTGCTGGCGAAATGGCGGTAGAGCGCCGCCTCCGAGACTTCCACCCGGGCCGCGAGGGCCGCCGTGGTGATTTTTTCCGCCTGGGGCGTTTCCAGCATGCTCGCCAGGGTTTGCAGAATCTGAATCTTGCGTTCGCCGGGTTTGCTCATGGTCGTCCGGGGGTCAACGGGAAGCCGCGCAGGCGGCGGGTATGGGTTCGTCGCGGATAAAGCATTCGGTCCGGCGCGGACCGTCCAGGAACATCTCCACATCCAGTTCGTCCAGCACCTGGGCCATGAGGCGCTGGAAGCGGTCCGGATCGGTCACGTCTTCGTAGACTTCCATCCACAGACCGGGCTCGTCGCGCTTCTTCAGTAAGCGGCCCGCCACCCCGGAGCGGCAGCCCAGGCGCGCCATCATGCCGCGCACGGCGGTTTCCGCATCCCGGTCCGCCTGGCCGATCCTGTACCAGACGTAGAAGCAGAACGCCTCGGCCAAGGCTCAGGAAACCGGATAGGGCAGCGGCTGAAACGCCAGTCGGGCGCCATCCCGACTCTTGAGGCGGACTTCGCCCGCTTCCACACTGGGGCTCAACACCACCGCCAGCACGTCCCAGCCGCCGCCGGGGGCGGGCGCCGCGTTGGCCACCAGGCCGGCGGACTGGTCGGCGGGATCGGGGGCGAACAGTTCGTCGCCGGGTATCGCTTCGGCATCCAGGTGGGCGAGATACAAACGGCGCTTCACCTTGCCCAGGTACTGGCTGCGGGCGACGATTTCCTGGCCCGGGTAGCAGCCCTTGTTGAAGCTGACGCCGCCGAGGATTTCCAGGTTGGCCATCTGGGGCACGAAATGGTCCTGGGTCTGCGGCAGCACCACGGGCACGCCGGCGCGCACCATCAACCAGTCCCAGGCCGGCGCGCCGACCGGCTTGGCGCGGGCCGCCAGTTTCTCCCAGGCGGCGGGCGCGGCATCGGGCGCGACGAACAGGTCATAACGGCCCGGCGCCAGGCACAAGGCGAAGCCTGCCTGGCCTTGGGCCACGGTCATGCCCGTTTCCGGCGCGGCGACGCCGAGCACCTCGGCCACAAGTGCCGCCGCATCGGCCCCGTTCAGGCCCAGGCGCACCCATTCGCCGCTCGCGTCCCGAGCTTTGACCCGGCTGCGCAGGATGAACATGGACAGGCGCTTCTGGATGCCCTCGCGCAGGGATTCCGGCAGCATGACCAGCACATCCCCGGCGCGTTTCATGACCAGGAAATTGGCCAACATGCGCCCCTTGGGGGACAGGTAACCGGCGAACACGGCGAGACTCTCCTCCAGCTTGCGCAGATCGTTGGTGACCTGACCGTGCAGGAAGGTCTGGGCGTCCTCGCCGGCAAAACCGATCAGGCCGAAGTGGGACAGGTCGGCGAACACGGTTTGCGTGTCGGCGGCGGCGAGTTCGCCGGCGGGATCGCCGAAGCCGGTGACGACGCCGCTTTCCAGCTTGGCGCCATGGGATGCGAGAAATTCAGTCCAGGAAGTCATGTCGGGTCCAAGAAAAAGTGGGCTTGGCGGCACGGCCGCCACACCCGGGATAGGCAAGTGGGCGCTAAGTTAGCTGGATGCCGGCGACATGGCAAGGTGAGTATTCACTCACGCTGTAGATCAAGCATGGCGCGCGAGGGAAGCGAAGCGGGCGGGGCGCTTATAACAGACTGGCCTGGGGCATACGCTGCACCCGCAGCGTATGCAGACGCCGGCTGCCGGCGCGCAGAACCTGGAAGCGCAGACCGGCGATTTCCACCGATTCGCCCCGCTTGGGCACGCGGCCGAAGGCGTGGGTGACCAGGCCGCCCACGGTGTCGAACTCGTCGTCGGCGAAGCTGGAACCCATGGCCAGGTTGAAGTCGCCGATCTCGGTCTGGGCCTTGACGCGGTAGATGCTGCCGTCTTCCGAGATGATGTTGTCCTCGGCCTCGTCGTAGTCGAACTCGTCCTCGATGTCGCCGACGATTTGCTCCAGCACGTCCTCAATGGTGACCAGACCGGCGACACCGCCGTATTCGTCGACGACGATGGCGATATGGTTGCGCGAGGCGCGGAACTCCCGCAGCAGCACGTTCAGCCGTTTGGACTCGGGGATGAACACCGCCGGGCGCAACTGGTCGCGCAAGTTCACGTCCTCGTCCGTGCACAAGCGCAGCAGATCCTTGGCCAGAAGGATGCCCACCACGTGGTCCCGGTCGCCGTCCACCGCCGGGAAGCGGGAGTGGGCGGCCTCGATGATGTAGGGCAGCAGTTTCTCCGGGGGCTCGTTGATGTCCACCACGTCCATCTGGGCGCGCGGAATCATGATCTCCCGCGCCTGCATCTCGGACACCTGCATGACCCCCTCGATCATGGACAGGGCATCGGCATCCAGCAGGTTTTTTTCGTAGGCGGCGTGGAGGAGTTCGAGCAACTCCTCGCGATTGTCCGGCTCGCGGGAGAGCCAGGAGGTGAGACGTTCCAGAAAGCTAGGTCGCGAACTACTGTCGTCCATCATAGGGATCGGGAAAACCCAACGTCTCCATGATAAAGGTTTCTATCGCTTCCATGGCGATCGCGTCGGTTGCGCCGGTTTCGTGGTCGTAACCCTGCAAATGCAGCATGCCGTGCAGCGTGAGGTGGGCATAGTGGGCGGCGAGAAGCTTGCCCTGCTCGCGCGCCTCCCGTTCCACCACCGGCGCGCACAGCACGATGTCGCCGTTGATGACGCCGGTTTCCGGGTCGGCACCGTATTCGAAGGTCAGCACGTTGGTGGCGTAGTCCTTACCCCGGTAGTCCCGGTTCAGGCCGCGCCCCTCTTCCTCGCCGACTATGCGCAGCGCGGCGGAAACATCCGATTTCAGCGCGGCCTTGGCCCAGCGCCGGAACTCGGCGCGGCCGGGCAGTTCCGCCTTGACGGCGAACTGGACGGCCAGTTCAAGTCTTGCCGGCGGCTTGATAGCTGTCATACGCGTCGATGATGCGGGCCACCAGGGGATGCCGCACCACGTCGTCGGTCTGGAATTCGGTGAAGGCGATGCCGCGCACCTCCTTGAGCACTTCCCGCGCCTCGATGAGGCCGCTCTTCTGGTGCCGCTGCAAGTCGATCTGGGTCACGTCGCCGGTGATCACCGCGCGGGAGCCGAAGCCGATGCGGGTGAGGAACATCTTCATCTGTTCCGGCGTGGTGTTCTGGGCCTCGTCCAGGATGATGAAGGCGTGGTTCAGGGTGCGCCCGCGCATGAAGGCCAGTGGCGCCACCTCGATCATCTGCCGTTCGAAAGCCCGGTTCGCCTTGTCGAAGCCCATCAGATCCCAAAGCGCGTCGTACAGCGGGCGCAGGTAGGGGTCCACCTTCTGCACCAGGTCGCCGGGCAGGAAGCCCAGGCGCTCGCCCGCTTCCACCGCCGGCCGCACCAGCACGATGCGCTTGACCATATCCCGCTCCAGCGCGTCCACCGCGCCCGCCACGGCCAGGTAGGTCTTGCCGGTGCCGGCGGGGCCGACGCCGAAGGTGATGTCGTACTCCTGGATCTGGCGGATGTAGGCGTTCTGGCGCGCGGTGCGCCCGTGCAGGCCGGCGCGCCGGGTCATCAGCACCGGGATGTTGTCCTCGTCCTGGGCAATCTGGGGCTTGTGGGCCACCTCCACCAGGGCGAGCTGGATGTCGTCGATGTCCAGCGGCTTGCGCGCGCGCTGGTAGAAATCCTTGAGCAGGCGCGCCGCCTCGCCGGCCTTGTCGCCCTCCACCTGGAACACCTCGCCGCGGCGGGCGATGCTTACGTTCAGGGCGGTCTCGATCTGGCGCAGATTCTCGTCCAGCACGCCGCACAGGTTGGCCAGGCGGCTGTTCTCGGCATCGTGGAAGGTGACGGTTTCCGACATGTCAGCCGCTCACCACGACTTCGCCGCGCAGGCTGTGGGGCAAGGCGCGGGTGATGCGCACCTCGACCATCTGCCCGACCAGGCGCGGCGGCGCCGGAAAGTTGACCACCCGGTTGTTGTCGGTGCGGCCGGCCAATTCGTTCGGGTCTTTGCGCGACGGGCCTTCCACCAGCACTTTCTGGACCGAGCCCACCATCGCCGCGCTGATGACGGCGGCCTGTTTCTCGATCAGCGCCTGAAGCCGATGCAGGCGTTCGGATTTATCCGCGGCCGGCGTGTCGTCGGCCATGGAGGCCGCCGGCGTGCCGGGGCGGGCGCTGTAGACGAAACTGAAGGAAGCATCGAAACCCACTTCCTCGATCAGCTTCAGGGTCGCCGCGAAATCGGCCTCCGTCTCGCCCGGGAAGCCGACGATGAAATCCGAGGCCAGGCACAGGTCGGGGCGCGCGGCTTTCAGCTTGCGCACGATGGATTTGTATTCCAGGGCCGTGTAGCCCCGCTTCATGGCCGACAAAATCCGGTCCGAGCCGGATTGCACCGGCAGGTGCAGATGAGACACCAGCTTGGGCACCCGGACATAGGTGTCGATCAGACGCTGGGTGAATTCGCGCGGGTGGGAAGTCGTGAAGCGCAGGCGCTCGATGCCGGGAATCTCGGCGACCAGTTCCAGCAGCAGGGCGAAATCGGCGATCTCGCCCGTGTTTTCGTCGCCGCCCATGGCGCCGCGATAGGCATTCACGTTCTGGCCCAGCAGGGTGACTTCCTTGACGCCCTGCTCCGCCAATCCCGCGACTTCCGCGAGCACGTCGTCCAGGGGACGGGAGACTTCCTCGCCCCGGGTATAGGGCACCACGCAGAAAGTGCAGTACTTGCTGCAACCTTCCATGATGGAGACGAAGGCGGTCGCCCCATCAACCCGGGCCGGCGGCATATGGTCGAATTTCTCGATTTCCGGAAAGGAGATGTCCACCTGGGGCCGGCCGGAGGCGCGCCGCTTATCCATCATCTGGGGGAGGCGGTGCAGCGTTTGGGGGCCGAACACGATGTCCACATAGGGCGCCCGCTGGACGATGGCGGCACCCTCCTGGCTGGCGACACAACCGCCCACGCCGATGATCAGGTCGGGATTCTTCCGCTTCAGGTGGCGCACCATCCCCAGGTCGGTGAACACCTTTTCCTGGGCTTTTTCCCGCACCGAACAGGTGTTGAACAGGATGACATCGGCTTCTTCCGCCTTGTCCGTCTGTTCATAGCCTTCGCCGACAGACAGCACATCGGCCATCTTGTCCGAGTCGTACTCGTTCATCTGGCATCCAAAGGTGCGGATGAAGACTTTGCGGGTCATTCGGGGCGATAACGCGGGAGGGAAGGGGGAGGTGGTGGTGATGGGCAGAATCGAACTGCCGACCTGTGGGTTATGAATCCACCGCTCTAACCGTCTGAGCTACATCACCACGGCAGAAAAGAGGCGCGGATTATCCGGGCGAGGCCCATCTATGTCAATGATTGCGCGCCGGAAACCCCGATGGGCTGCGGTCCATAAAATAACCATATGCACCATACGCTTGAATTTATCAGACTTAATCACTATGGTATTACCCAAGGCGTCATTGAGGCGCCTTTTCTTGAACCCTGAATATCAGTATTTGCTTATTTACTTGAGGAGAATGCGATGTCCGCCTTGATCAATGGCTTCAACAGCGACGGCGTGGTAACCATCAACCGGGTCATCCTGCGCCCCGAATATACGACCGACGACCTGGAAATGCGGGTCGCGGAACTGTGCGAGAACGTGAAAACCTACCATTCGGAAACCGGCTTCGTGGGTGGCTTTGTCGCCATGAACTCCGGCCAGGTGTCCAACGAGGGCTCCACCGTGGGCCAGGCCGTGGACAGCCCGATGAAGGGCAAGGAAGCGCTGATCGTCACCTTCTGGCAGTCCTTCGAGGACCATGAGAAGAGCCACCGCTCCGAGACCTTCCAGCCCCTGTTCCGGCGCGTGCTGGATCTGTGCGAGAACGGCAACGAGGAAGTCGCCTACGACATGCTCTGGTCGGGCAAGGCCTACAGCGCCGAGGAAGCCCGCGAGGCGCGCGCCGCGAAGGAACGCTACCTGAAGGCCGCCTGAGCGCGGGAGTTCAAAGCGGGCACACCGTCCGGCTCAAGGCAGTCGGCTCAAGGCAACCGGACGGTGGCCTTGAGGCCCGCGAGCAGTCCCGCCTTGCGCGGCAACGCGACCTCCACGCCGTAGCGGCCGTCGTTCATGGCGGTCAGGGCCGAGACCTTGCCCCTGTACGACTTGCCGTTTACCTGCACGTCGGCGTCGCCGCCCAGCGCGAGGCCGGCGGCCTGACCCGCGTCCAACTGGGCGCGGGCGACCAGTTCGTCGGCGCGGGCGATGCTGTATACCGCCGGCGGCTGGCACGGAATGGTGACCACCAACCCCGGCTCGCCGTGGCGCGCCAGGATCAGGGCGTCGAAAGGCGCGCGCAACTCGGATTCGGCGAGTTGGCGCCGTGCTTTTTCCGCTCGCGCCTGGGCGGCGGACAGTCCGGCCTGGGCGCGGGCGAAGCGCAGCTTGGCCGCGTCCAGTTCCGTGGTGGAGGAAACCGTGCGGGCATACAACTCCTGGACCCGGTCCAGATCCCGTTGCGCATCCGCCTGTTCCTCGCCGAGCCGGTCCAGATCGGCGCGGGTCTCCGCGACGGCGGCCTTGTAGAGCGTCGGCTCCAGACTGGCCAGTAGATCGCCCTTTTTGACCACCTGGCCCGCCCGCGCCTGCATGGTCTCCAGCACGCCCGGCACCGACAGGGTGAGGGTGACCCGGCCGGACCAGTCGAGCACGGCGGAATAATCGGCGGCCCGGGCGGCCGACATCGACAAGGCCGCCGCCAACACCGGGATCCACAGGTTCTTGATCACTTTTTCTCCTCCGCTTTCACGCCGCCGGCCAGTCTGGCCAATTCCCCGGGACCGCCCAACAGGGCTTCCAAACGCGCCCAGGCCAAGGCCAGACGATATTCGGTGGCGCGCTTGCGCATGCGGGCCACCTGGGTTTCCGCCATGCTGTTGCCCAGATTGGTCTTGAGTTCCAGCTCGTAGTCGGCGCGCGCCTTTTCCAGGGCCATATCGCGGTAACCGGCGGCGAGGTCGGTGCTGCGCCGTTCGCTGTCCAGCAGGTATTGGATTTCCTCCCGCGTTTCCAGCACCGCCTGGCGCAGCTCCATGACCAGTTTGTCCTGCTGCGCCTGGAGTTCGTGGAAGCGGGCCTGTTCCCGGCCCAGTTTCGCGTCGTTGCGCCCGCCCTGCCAGAGCGGCCATACGAAGTTGACGCCGGCGCGCACATCGTCGCGGGTGGAACTCTCCCGGGACCAGGCCGCGGCTTCCGCCTCGAATTCCAGACTGGGCCGGTAATCCGCCCGCGCCGCGTCCAGGCGGCTGGTGGCGCCGGCCAGCAATTGGCGCTGGGCCTGGAGCCGGGGATTGTTCTCCAGCACCCGATCGAGCAGGGGCTGGAATTCCGGCAGTTTGCGGGTGTTGTCCGCCAGGCGGGGATCCACGAGATCCTCCAGCACCATGTCGGGCCGGTTCATGGCGGCGGCCAACAGCATGCGTTTCTCGCGCAGCTTGCGGCGCGCGTCGTTGCGCCGCGTGCGGATGTCCATGTAGCGGCTTTCCAGTTCGGACAATTCCCAGTTGGCCATCTGGCCCAGGTCGTGGCGGTCCTTGGCGTTGTCCCAGCTCACGTAGGCGACGGCGAGGAACTCGGTGTCGGCGGCATCCTGCATGTCCGCCAGCAGCACGTCGAAGTAGCGCGCCATCAGCGTGACCCGGCGCTGGGCGCGGACATTCACCAGTTGCAGTCCGCGCGCCGCGCTTTCCTGGCCGGCGGCCGCCTCGTTCGCCTGCTGGCGGCCGAAGTCCCACAGGGTTTTTCGTGCGTTCAGGCGGGCCTGATGGTCGGGGTGGAATTTATCGTTGTAGAACTCGTTGCGGCCGGAGCGAAGGGTGGCGTCCAGGGTCACACGGAAATCGTCCAGGCTCGCGGCCAGTTGGGCCTCGGCCTCGGCGCCCTGCAACTGGGCGCGGGCGAGGTCCAGGTCGGGATGGGGCGCGTCCGCCGCCGCCAACGCCTCCTCGAGGGTCAGCGGCTTGTCGGCAGCCCCGGCAGCCCCGACCGACAAGGCCAGGGCGAGAACCCAGGCAAACCTCATTGAGGCTTGCCTTGCTTCTTGTAGACGTTGAAAGGCACGTTGTTCTTGTAGACCCCGTCCACCACGTACCGACCCAGCAGCATGAACTCGTCCAGGGTCTGGGTGGCGCCGGTGAAGCGGGTCACCGCGTTGCCGTCCAGGTCGAAGAAGATGAAGACCGGCGTGGCGCGGGCGCGCTGTTCGAGAGCGAAAGCCTTTTCCGTGGTCTGCTTGCCTTTGAAGTCGACCATGGGCGTATCACCCTTCACATCCATGTCGTAGATCAGGAAGTGCTTGCGGTAAAAGTCCTGGACCTGGCTCTGGTTCAGCACGTTGGCCTTCATGCGGGCGCAGAACGGGCAATCCTCCATCTCGAACATGATCAGCACGCCCTGCTTGCCCTCCTGCTTGGCGGTGGCCAGTTCGTCCTTGAAGTCACCCAGCTTGGACATGAAGAAATGGCTCTGCGGATCGCGCACCTCGGCCATGGTGGGCGCGGAGGTCAGGATCAAAGCCAGGGCGAACATCAGCCAGCGCATTTCGGACTCCTTATTTCTTGGTGCTTATATAACGTTCGACCGCTTCCCGGGTCAGGGCGCCCACGTTGTAGGCCACCATCTTGCCCTCGGGATTGTATAGGTAGGTGGTCGGCAAGCCGGTGATGGCGCCGATCTGGGCCGCCATTTTCTGGTCGCCGAGGATGACGGGGTAGGACACCATCATCTGGTCGGCGAATTGCAGAACCTGTTTGGGATCCCGGTAATCCATGGCCACCCCCAGCACCACCAGTTTATTTTTCTTGTTCTCGTGCAGGGCCACAAGATCGGGGATTTCCTCAAGACAGGGCGGGCACCAGGTGGCCCAGAAATTCACCAACACCCACTTGCCCTTGTACTGGGCCAGGGTATGGGTCTTGCCCTTGCTGTCCACCAGGGAGAACGCCTGGGCCTGAAGGCTCAGCAGCGACAGCAACGCAATCAGGAAGCAACGACGGTACATGGGGAAATTCCGGTGACAAAGCGACAGCTATGAGTGGGAAACGACGAGTGAGTTCAGTGGCCGCCCTTGCCGGCCTCGAGGGCGGCGCCCTTCGCGCCGCCACCCTCGGAGGCGTGGGTAAGATACAGCGCCAGGCCGATCAGTGCGACCGAGCCGGCCAGATAGAGCAGGTCCAGCGTGGACCCTATCTTCAACTTCAAAGCCAACTCGAAAATGGTGACGATGAGAATCATGATGATGACCTTGGCCAGGCGCTGCTTCAGATCGTCCAGGCTCTCGATCACCAGGATGGCGCTGGAAGCCTTGCTGTGCTTGGCTTCGTCGATGTCGCTGATGAACAGCTCGTACATGCCCAGACCGAAGATCAGCATGACGGTGGCGAGCAGGTAGCCGTCCACCACTTCCACCACATGGGTGATGGTGTCATCGTGCAGGCCTTTGCGAATCTCGGGGCTCAGGGCCGGGTCGGCGTAATGAAGGATGTGGGAAACCAGATAGGCCACGTCGACGGTGGCCATGTAGAAAATGGCGATGGCCGCCGCCATGCTGGCGATGACGGCGAACAGCACCACGTAACGACTGCGCCAGAGCAAGCCCTCGAAGAGTTTTTCGATCAAATCCATGCGCATGCTCCGGAATTCCTGGGAAAATTCTTTTCGGGCCAAATTAACGAAAGGTAGAATCCGGCGCGAGGAGTGCCGGAATACACATGCTACCCAGATACGTCCTGCCAGCCCGCGAATCGGGGCGGAATATAAACTTGGAGACGAAACCCAAGCAAGTCGAGGCTTGGCTGACGCGTCTGCCCTTGTCCAATCCGTCGGAAGCGGCGGAGGAGATGGCCGATTACCTGGCCACCCTCAACAGCATCGATCTCTCCCACGACAACCGGGGCAAGCTCATCGAGCGACTGGCGCCCGTGGTCGAGGACATCGTCGCGGCCCTCTACGAGCAGTACAGCACCGTCCAGGCACCCCTGCCGCCCAAGCAACACCGCAACGCCACCCTCGCCCAACGCCTGCTGCGCGGCATGGCGGACAGCTACAAGATCCTGCTGGTGGATTGGCTCAAGCGCCGCTTCCACCTGTTCGGCGGCAATCCCGCGCCGCTCTATCTGCAGCGCATCCTGCTCGCCCTGCAGGCGGCCTTGGAAATCAGCTTCGAGACCCACGACCCCATGCCCGAGGGCATCTGGGTCGATCTGCACCAGACCTACAACTACGCGCTGCGCAACGGCATGCGGGATGTGATCCCGGAAGGCGGCGCGAAGATGCTGTCCCTGGAGCAGATCTACAAATCCACCCTGCTCATGGCGCTGGCCGATCCCTATCACTTCCCCCAGGTGGAACTGCCCTGGGCGAAGGACATCATCGCCCGCTTCTCCAATCTGGCCAGCATCTTCCCGGCGGAGGAGAACACCAAGGGGCAGGCCGGCCTGTTCGTTGTGGAAGTCAACACCGACACGCCGCCCAAGCCCATCGCCCGGGAAACCCATCCCATGAACCCGCGCTGGGATCTCATCCTCAACACCACCGAGTTGGCCAAACATCTCGCCCTGCTCTCCTCCCACATCAAGGGCAAGGAAGACATCGACAAGATCGGCCTGCCGGAAGCGGCCCGGGATCCGGCCTACCCGTCCATGCTGCGCCGGCTCAAACTCAACTGGGGTGCCTCCCTGCAGCGCCAGTCCCAACGTCGGCGCCACCAGGACGGCCGGGAATATGAAATCTGTTTCGGGCTCAAGTCGGTGCACCAGCTCATCGCGCCCGTCGCGGCCCAGAGCGACACCATCCATTACGGGCTTTCCAACAGCGAGCCCGCGCCCACCATCGTCCGCTGCAAGACCGTCAACGACAGCATGGGCGGCCTTTCCCTGAGCAAGAGCGGCGTGCACGGCATGCAGATCCGCGTCGGCGATGTGGTCGGCGTGCGCCAGGGCAACGGCGGCTGGGGCGTCGGTCTGGTGCGTTGGTTCCGGGTACCCGGCCAGGGCGAGGTTTCCTTCGGCGTCCAGCTCCTGGCGCCCAAGGCGCTGGCCATTCAGTTGCGCCGCTCGGACAACGGGCGCCAATGGCCGGGTTTGCTGCTGCATCCCAACTCCGCGGGCCAGCAAACCCCCGTGTTGATGGCCCAGCCCGGCTGCTTCATGCCGGAGAGCGCGGCGGAAATCCGCACGCCCAAGGGCAATCAGCCGGTCCGCATCGACAAGCGCATGGAATCGACCCCCAGCGTGGAAGTGTTCCGCTTCCACATGGAAACCGCCGTCCTGGCCTGATCGCCGGCGAGGGCGAGGTCAGCGCGCCGCCGGAGGCGCGACGGTGCTGGGCGAAGCCGGCGCGGGCTTGTCGGCCACCGGCACCCCCTCCTGCAAGGCAAGCTCCTGGGCCGCGCCGCCCACCTCGTTGAGGATAAGCACGTTGACCCGGCGGTTGCGGCTGCGTCCGTCCGGCGTCGCGTTGGTGTCCACCGGGCGGTTGTCGGCATAGCCGATGGCGACCATGCGCGCGGCCGGCACGCCCTGTTCCACGAACAGGCGCACCACGCTGCCGGCGCGGGAGGAGGAGAGCTCCCAGTTGGACGGAAAGCTGGGACTGTTGATGGGAATGTTGTCGGTATGCCCTTCCACCTGGACCGGGTTGTCCACCTGGGACAGCACCCGCGCCACCGCCGCGAGGGTTTCCGTGGACTGGGGCTGCAGGACCGCCTCGCCGCTCTTGAACAGCACGCTGGCGTTGATCTCCACGGTGACGCCCCGGGGTGACTGGGTGACCCGCACCTGGCCGTTCTGGACCAGGGGCTGCATCGCATCCAGCACATTCTTCGCCACCTTCTTCATGCGTTCCGCCGCCTGCTTGCGTTCCTTGGTATCCGCGTCCGCGTGGGGCTGCTGCAACATCTTGCCGATGGGTTTGCCGGTGCCGGCCAGGACTTCCGGGTTCTTGGTCTCCAGTTCCATCAGCTTTTCCGAACGGGGCGATTCCTTGAACGCGCTGATCAGGGAATCGGACATGACCCGGTACTTGCCCTCGTTGACGGAGGAGATCGCGTACATCACCACGAAGAAGGCGAACAGCAGAGTGATGAAATCCGCGTAGGAGACCAGCCAGCGCTCCAGGTTTTCATGTTCCTCTTGGGGCTTCTTGCGGGCCATGTTTCCTGCGCTGACGGATGCCGGGGCTCAGGACAGGTAGCCCTGGAGCTTGGCCTCGATGATGCGCGGATTCTCGCCGTTGGCGATGGCCACCAGGCCTTGGATGAACAGCTCCTTGTCCGCGACGAGACGGCCCACCCAGAAACGCAGTTTGCCGGCGATGGGCAGGAAGAACAGGTTGGCGCCGCCGACGCCGTAGATGGTGGCGACGAAAGCCACGGCGATGCCGGAACCGAGCTTGGAGGGATCGGACAGGTTCTCCATGACGTGGATCAGGCCCATGACCGCGCCGAGAATGCCGATGGTGGGGGAATAGCCGCCCGCCGCCATCCAGACCTTGGCGGCATCGAGGTGGTGCCGCTCGAAGGATTGCAGGTCGAGTTCCAGGGTCTCGCGCAGGATTTCCGGCTCGGCGCCGTCCACCAGCATCTGCAGGCCGCGCCGCTGGAACAGGTCCGGCTGCTGCTCGATGAACGGCTCCAGCGCCAGCAGGCCGCCGCGCCGGGCCTTCTGGCTCCAGTCCAGGATGGTGTCCAGGGTCTGCTGGCTGGCGACGCGGGGCGGCTGGAATACCCACTTGAGCATGGACAGGCCATCCAGGAACACCCTCAGGCTGCTTTGCAGCATCACCGCGCCCAGGGTGCCGCCGATGACGATCATGAAGGCGGTGAACTGGAGCAGGGAGCCCATGTGGCCGCCCTCGAGAAACTGACCCAAAAGAATGGCGATCAGACTGAGGGTGATGCCCAGAATGCTGATGATGTCCATGGATGGACTTCAGTCTATTCGGGGTTGGCCGACCAGTCCCGCAGCTTGCCGCGCAGACGGGCGATGGCCTGGCTGTGGAGTTGGCATACGCGGGATTCGGACACGCCGAGCACGGCGCCGATCTCCTTGAAATTCATGTCCTGCTCGTAATACATGCCCATGAGCTGTTTTTCCCGCTCCGGCAGGATGCCCACCGCCTGGGCCAGCGCCCCCTTGAAGTGGCGCGAGGCGAGGATGTCGAAGGGCGCCTGGGTGTGGTTGTCGGCGAAACGTTCGAGGAAATCGTCGCCGTCCACGTCGTGCAGGTCTTCGTAGTAGACCAGCTGGGCGCCGCGGGCATCGCTGAGCAACTCGAAATAGGCCTTGATCTCCAGGCCCATCTCCTCGGCGATCTCCTGTTCGGACGGCGGCCGCTGGTGCCGCTGCTGCAGCACATGGATGGCGTTCTCGATCTGGCGGCCGGCGCGCCGCACGTTGCGGGAGGCCAAATCCGCGTCGCGCAGCTCGTCCAGCATGGCGCCGCGCACGCGCTGGGTGGCGTAGGTCTCGAAATGGGCGCCCTGCTCGTCGTCGAAACGCTCCACCGCGTCGAGCAGGCCCATGAGCCCGGCCTGGACCAGATCGTCCACTTCCACGCAGGCGGGCAGGCGCGTCATCATGTGATAGGCGATGCGCTTGACCATGGGAAGATAGGCCCGCACCAGGGCGTCTTTATCGCTTACCGGAGCTCCAGCGTACATTCTGTACCCTCTTGGTAGCTGTTTCCTTGCCGGCGGTTTCCGCGACCATGCGGCTATGCAGCCACATGCGCTGCCAATACTGCTCGAAATCCACCCGCGCTTCGCCCGCTAGGCTAGCCGGTTCTCCGGCGAGCCGTTCCATCCGGTTTCCCTCCAGCGGCGCCGACGGCATGCCGGCGCGCGTTCGGGGCAGATGGCCCAGGAATTCCGGAACAATACCCAGGAAACGCCGCGCCGTCTCCCCGAGGGAAACAAACAGGGCCTGCGCCGGTTCCGGATCGGCGCCATCCACCAACACCCACCAGGTCTGTCCCGACCAGTGGGCCTGGGCTTTCTTCATCACGGCATAGGCCTCCGCCAGCCTGGACTTGGCGCCGGGCAACACCAGCACGCGGTCGTCCGCGGTCACCGCCAGTCCCTGTTCGGGCCGCCGTTCGCCGCCGTTGACCAGCAGCCACTCCGGGGCCTCGGCGCGGGCGCGCCAGTCGTCGGCCAGGTCGCGCAGATTCGCCTCGGACAGCCCGGCCAGGGCCTCCAGGCCGTCCGGCGCGGACAGCAGCACGATGCCGTCGCCCGCCGGCTGGGCGATGTCCACCAGACCGCGATGCGCCAGTTCCGAGAGGGTGAACCGCGTCAGGATGCCGAGCAGGCCGCCGACATGATGAGGCGGCTTCGCTTCGTCCAGCACCATGACCCGTCCACCGCGCCGGCCCAGGGCCCGGGCCAGGGCCACGCAGGCGCGGGCGGTGGCCTGGCCGTCCGGCCCGAGCACCCCCAGGGTGCGGAACGCGGACCCGGGCGTGAACAGGCGACGCAGTCCGGTCGCCTGGTCGACGGGCTCAGCCAGCCGCACCCAGCACTCCTTCGCTGAATTCCGGCATGCACGCGCCTTCCTGGGCCGCCGCCATGAGGATGGGGTAATCGCCTTCGTCCTGGGTGAACGGCGACTCCGGCTGGCTGATGCGGAAAGCCCGGTCCGCGAGATAGGTCGGGTTGGCCAGGTGCAGATCCTCCGGCACGCGCTGGCCGTTGGTGACGAAATGCACCGGCAATTCGTGGCGGATCGCCACGTCCAGCACCGGCCCGTAGGTCAGGGCCTCGTCGATCTTGGTCAGGATGCAGCCGATCAGGCCGGGCCCGCTGTAGACCCGCGCCACCTCCTCCAGGGTCACACCCTGGCTGGGCGCGCCCAGCAGCAGAAGGCGCTTCACGTCCCGGTCCTCGCCGCACAGCATGGCCACCTGCTCGGCGACGCGCTTGTCGCGCTGGCTCATGCCAACGGTATCGATGAACACCAGGTGGCGGTTGGAGAGATCGGACAGGGTCAGTTCCAGGTCGTTTTCGTCCCGCACCGCGAACACCGGCGTGCCGAGGATGCGGCCGTAGATGCGCAACTGGTCCTGGGCGCCGATCCGGTAGGTGTCGGTGGTGACCAGGGCCACCTTCGCCGCCCCGTGGCGCAGCACGGCGCGGGCGGCGAGCTTGGCGACGGTGGTGGTCTTGCCGACGCCGGTGGGGCCGACCAGGGCGTAGACGCCGCCCTGTTCGATGATGTCGTTGCGCTCGTCGGCCAGCTTGAGGTTGTGGGCGATGGTGGTCTTGATCCACTTCAAGGCGTGGTTCAGGTCAGTCTCGTTGCTTGGCAGATGCTCCAACAACTGGCGCGCGAAGGCGGCGGAGAAACCGGCCGCGAGCAGGCGCTTCATGGCTTCCGCGCGCAGGGGATCGCGCCGGGTCATATCGTTCCAGGCGAAGCCGGCCAACTGCCCTTCCACCAGACCGCGCAACAGGCGAACCTCCCGCGCCAACTCCTGGACCGCGGCGGGTGGGGAGGACTCCGCCGGCGCGCTCTGGATGGCGGGCTTCGCGCCGTTGGACCCGTTGCCCGACAGCACCGGCGCGGGCTGCGCGTGGGGCGCGCGCCCGGGAGACGGACGGAACAGGCTCGCATCCTCTTTCTGGGCCAGGTAATCGGCGAGGGTGGAGAGCTGGGGTTTGACTTCCTCGGGAATCGCGGCGGGCGCCGGCCGATGGGAAACATGCAGCGGGGAAGCGCCCGCGCGCGCCGCCGGCTCCGGCGCGCGCGACGGCGCCTGCCTGGGGTTCTGCGCCGCCGCCCACAGGGCCGGTTCCGCCTGGGCGGTCAGCGCGGCCATGTCCATGTCGGCCACGGCGATGATCTCGACACCGCCGGCCACCTGCCGGTTGGACAGGATGATCGCGCTCGCGCCCAAGGCGTCGCGCACTTGGCGCAGGGCGTCGCGGGTGGTCTGGGCGTGGAATTTTTTGATCATGCGCCGCTACCGATCAGGGAGACGATGCGTATGGTTTTTCCGTCCGGAACTTCGGCATGGGACAACACCTTGAGACTGGGGGCGGAACGGCAAAGGAAGCGCGCAAGAACCGGGCGGATCGCGGGCGGCGACAGCAGGACCGCGGGTTGGCCCGCGTTCTCCTGTCGCTCCACGGCCTGGATCGTCTCCCGCACCAGCCGTTCGGCCAATCCGGGCTCCAGTCCAACTCCCGTGTCGCCACGGGAAGCCAGGGCCTGCATCAGGATGTGCTCGAGGTTCGGCTCCAGGGCCAGCACCTGCAATTCCTGCGCTCCTCCAAAGGTTTCCTGGATGATAGCACGGCCCAACACGGTTCTTACCGCGGCGGTCAGCTCGTCCGGATCCTGGGTCTTGCCCGCGTTTTCCGCCAGGGTTTCCAGGATGGAACGCATGTCCCGGATGTGCACCTGCTCCTCCAGCAGGTGGCGCAGCACCTTTTGCACCGTCGCCACCGGCAACTGCTTGGGCACCAGGTCTTCCACCAGCTTCGGATACTGTTTCGCCACGTGGTCGAGCAACTGCTGGGTCTCCTCGCGGCCCAGCAACTCCGGCGCGTGTTCATTGATGATCTTGGTGAGGTGGGTCGCCACCACGGTGCTGGCATCCACCACGGTGTAACCATAGGTCTGTGCCTGATCGCGCGCGTGGGCGTCGATCCAGACAGCAGGCAGGCCATAGGCGGGATCTGTCGCGGGCTGGCCCGCCAGCGTGCCCAGCACCCGGCCCGGATTGATGGCCAGGTACTTGCCCGCCACCGCCTCGCCCTCGGCGATGGGCACGCCCTTCAAGGTCAGCCGGTAGGCGTTGGGCTTCAACTGGAGGTTGTCGCGGATGTGCACGGCGGGCACCAGGAAGCCCAGATCCTGGGCGATCTTCTTGCGGATGCCGCGGATGCGGCGCAACAGGTCGCCGTCCTGGTGCTTGTCCACCAGGGGTACCAGCCGATAGCCCACCTCCAGGCCCAGGCGGTCCACCTGGGCAACGTCGTGCCAGCCCACCTCGACCGGTTCCTCCGGTTGCGCGGGCAGGGTTTCCTGGGGCACCCGCGAGGCCTCCTGCTCGCGCCGCTGCATCAGCCAGTAACCCGATCCGCCCAGGATGCCGCCCATGAGCAGAAACGCGGTATGGGGCATGCCCGGGATCAGGCCGAGCAGGGCAAGGATGCCGCTGGTGAGGAACAGGGCCTGCGGCCGGCCGAACATCTGGCCCATGATCTGCTCGTTCAGATCCTGCTCGCTGGACACCCGGGAGACGACGATGCCGGCCGCGGTGGAGATCACCAGGGCGGGGATCTGGGCCACCAGGCCGTCGCCGATGGCCAGAAGGGTGTAGTTGTTGGCGGCGGCGGCGAGGCTCATATCGTGCTGGGCGACGCCGACGATGAGCCCGCCGATGACGTTGATCAGCATGATGATGATGCCGGCCACCGCGTCGCCGCGCACGAACTTGGAGGCACCGTCCATGGAACCGTAGAAGTCCGCCTCGGTGGCGATCTCGGCGCGGCGCCGGCGCGCGTCGTCCTCGCCGATCAGGCCGGCGTTCAGGTCGGCGTCGATGGCCATCTGCTTGCCGGGCATCGCGTCCAGGGTGAAGCGGGCGGACACCTCGGCGATGCGGCCGGAGCCCTTGGTGATGACCACGAAGTTGATGACCACCAGGATGATGAACACGATCAGGCCGACCGTGTAGTTGCCCCCCACCAGGAACTTGCCGAAAGCCTCGATCACCTTGCCCGCCGCGTCGCCGCCGGTGTGGCCTTCCAGCAGCACCACCCGGGTCGAGGCCACGTTGAGGGAGAGGCGCAGCAGGGTGGTCAGCAGCAGCACCGTGGGGAACACCGAGAACTCCAAGGGTTTCAGGGTGTACAGGCTGATCAGCAGCACGATCATCGCCAGGGCGATGTTGAAGGTGAACAGCATGTCCAGCAGGAACGGCGGCATGGGCAGGACCATCATGGCCAGCACCATGATCACCAGGATCGGCGCGGCCAGCCTCTGCCAGGGCAGGGCGCGCGGCGCCACGAACGCTTCGGCCATCAGGCGGCGCCGTCCATGGAAGAGTCGCGCCGCGGCGCTCGGCGCTCCGCCCGCCCTGCCGGGGGAGGGGCGCTAAGGGTGGGGGAAACGGACAGGGCTCTCACGCTTCCTGGCGTTCCGCAAAGCCCTGTCTGTTGGCCGGATCCAGTTTCGGCGGCACGTCCCAGCGCTCCGGCAGCACCGGATTCATGGATTTGTTGAGCTGATAGACGTAGGCCAGAACCTGGGCCACCGCCGTGAACAGGGCGCCGGGAATGACCTCGCCCACCTCGGCGTGGCGGTGCAGGGCGCGCGCCAGAGGGGGCGCCTCGACGATGGGCACCCGGTTTTCCCGGGCCAGTTCCTTGATGCGCTCCGCGACCAACTGGGAGCCCTTGGCCACCACCAGCGGCGCCGCCATGCGGCCCTCCTCGTACTTCAGCGCCACCGCGAAGTGCATCGGGTTGGTCACCACCACGTCGGCCTTGGGCACCGCCTGCATCATGCGGCGGCGCGCCGCCTCCCGTTGCAGGGAGCGGATGCGCGCCTTGATCTGGGGATCGCCCTCCATCTCCTTGCTTTCCTGGCGGATCTCCTCCTTGGTCATGCGCAGGTTGCGGTGGTACTGCCAAAGCTGGAAAGGCACGTCGAACAGGACGATGACGCCGAAAGCGGATGCGGCGGCGAGGAAGGTCACCAGGGTGATCTGGCCGAAGTGGGCCATCGCGGCATCCAGAGGCTCCACCGACAGGGTGAGAATCTCGTCGCGCTGGTGCCAGATCATCCAGCCGGCGACCCCGGCGATGAGACCGCCCTTCATCAGGGCCTTCACCAGTTCCACCACCGAGTTCCAGGAGAACAACCGCCCCAGGCCGGTGATGGGATTGAGCTTGGTCAGATTGAACTCGAGCACCTTGGACGACAACACCCAGCCGGAGATCAGGACGTTCGCCGCGACCGCCGCGAACACCACCGTGCCGGCCATGGGCAGGTACAGGAGAATGCCGTCCATGCCCGCGTCCATGAGATTGCGGCCCATCATGCTCGGCGTGGCCACGTCGGCGGTTCCGAAGGTCAGCGTGTTCTGCATCACCCGGCGCAGGCCCCGGAACATGAACAGGCCGAGGAAGGCGATGACACCGACGCTGGCCAGCAATACCGCCAGGGTTGCGAATTCCCGGGAACGAGGAACATTACCCTCTGCCCGAGCCTGCTCAAGTCGCCGCGACGACGCAGGTTCCGTGCGTTCGAGATCACTGTCATCCGCCATCCCCGGGTCCGGCCGCGAGCCGTCTCAAGGTTATGTAAATGGGTCGGATTTTAGCATGGCGGACTTGCGCCGAAGGCGGCGCGAAGCCGCGCCCGGCAAAGAAAAACGGCCGCCCGGCTGCGCGCCGGGGGCCGTTCGTCAGGCGGGACTTTCCGGTACCGCGGCGTTCAGTGGGCCTGCACGCCGGGGCCGAAGAAGCGGTAGCCCATGCGCATCTGGCGGCTGAGGGCAAAACGCTTCTTGTCGGCCTCGCCGGTGAAGCTGCCGGCGATGCCGGTATAGGCTTTTTCCACCCAGGCGCCGTCCATCAGCAGGTCGGCCACGCCCTCGGCCCAGCGCAGCTTGTCGTTGGCGCCGGACAGGCGGCCGCCGCAGGCGTCCATGAGCGGGACGATCTCGGAAGCGGGCAGCTCGTAGGCCTTCAGGCGGGTGGCCAGCTGCACGCACTGGTCGCCGCTGGAGCAGGCTTCCACGGCCTTCGCGAACAGGGCGTTGGCGCTGGCGTTGTCGCCGATGTCCCGGTACAGCTTCGCGGTGTGGGCCAGGGCGTAGTGGTCCTTCGCCCGCTGGCCGGCCTCGCCCAGCAGCTTCGCGGCCATGGCGGAATCGCCCAGGGCGGTCTGCACGGTCTCCGCCATCTTGGTGTAGTCGTAGGGGTTGTCGCCCAGGGCGCGCTCCTCGGCGAACACACGGGCGCGGGCTTTGCCGTATTCGGCGTCCTTGAGCTCGGTGGCGCAGGTCATGACGATCTCGCGGAACCAGACGAAATCAGTGGCGTTGGCGACGCTCTCGTCCAGCAGCTTGCCCAGCCATTCCTTGTCGCCGAGGCGGTCCACGCCCAGGATCAGGGACTTGAAGCGGGCGAAGTGGAAGGCGCCCTCTTCCCGCATCTGGGTTTCCGCCAGGCCCAGCACCTTGCCGGCATAGGCGGCGTCGTCCAGGTCGGCCATGATGCGGTCGGCCAGGGCGATGAACTGCTTCACCGTCTTGCACTTGCCTTCCTCGTTCTGCAGTTCCACGTACTTCGCCTGGTTCGCCTCGCGCTTGGCCAGCTTGCCCTTGACCCGTTCCAGGCGGGCGCTGTCGGCGGCGGCGAACTTCTCCACCGCCTCCACCACCTTGCGCATCTCGGCCAGATTGGCCACGGATTCCTCCGCCTTGGACAGCATGTCGGTGACGCCGGTGGCGTCGCCCAGGTCGGCGTAGACGCCGGCCAGCTCGATCAACTCGCCGCTGACGGTGGCGACCGCGCCGGCCTTGGCCAGCACCGTCTTGGTGAATTCAGGGTTGCCGGCGGCGGCGGCCAGCACCTGCATCAGGGCGGTGAAGTCCTTCGCGGACTCCAGGGCCTTGTCGTAAAGCGCGCCGGCGGCGGCGGGATCGATCTCGTTCATGGCGCCGGACAGGGCGATCAGGTCGGCGGGACTGCCGTACTTGGCCGCGCCCTCGTTGACGGTTTCCACCGCCTTGGCCTTGTCGCCGCCCTTGGCCAGCATCTTGGCCAGGCGGGCGAAGTCGCCGGCGCGGCCGGCCTTGGTCTTGATCTTGTCGGTCACCAGTCCGAACAGGGTGGCGTCGTTCAGCTCGGCCACCACGCCGGCCAAACCGTACAACTCCTCGGTCGCGGAGACTTCCTTCAAGGCGCCGGTCAGCGCCTTCGCGGCGGCGGCGGCGTCCGCCAGGGCCAGCCACTGGCCCATGCCCACGGACACCTTCTCGCCGCCGTCCATGGCGAAATCGGCGCCCTGGCCCAGCATCTCCTTGGCCTTGTCCGCGTCGCCCAGGGCCGCGTAGCCGATGGCCAGGGTGACGAAGTCCTTGGTGAACATGGCGTCGCCCGCCACCTTGTCCAGGGCGGCTTTCGCGTCGGCGGCGCCGGTGAAGGCGGCGGCGGACAGGATGTCCTTCGCATAGGCCATGTCCGCCGGCTCGTCGAAGCACTCGCGGGCGAGGGCGAAAAGATCGGCCGCCTTCGCGGCTGCGGCAACTTTGGGCTCAAGGGTGGAACGATTGGCCATGGAAATCTCCGGAAATGAGGGAATTCAGAAACTTGTTAACTTTACAGGGGCCGAGGCGGGAAGGGGCTAGGGTTTTTTTATTGCGGGATAAGGGATTCTTAATGGCGGGTTCGTCCGGGGCCGTCCCCGGACGCGCGCCACGGCGCCCGGGTCCGGGCGTCGCCCGGCGCCGGGGCGGCCACGCCCGCCCGCAAACCGACACGCACCCCGATCTCCCATGGCCCGCGAAGCCGGCCCCGCCGGCGGCACCCGGGCACACTCTAGGACGGGACGCGACGGCGCGGCGGCCGCCCAATCATGCCGCCGCGCGGAGGGATTTCCGACCCCTTCGCTCGGGTAATACAAAGGTTTCTTGCGGGTTTCGGGTATCAAGTATGCTCCGCCGCTGAGGCAGCGCTCCCGCATGGGCGGAACCCTCGGGAATTTCACGTGTTGGGAAACACCGGACCGGTCGAACATGAAAAATCGGAACCAAACGAGGGGTGACGAAACCCCAGCCTCCCCGGACCTCGGCGCCGACGGCGCGCCCACCCCGCCGGACCCGGAGGTCATTCTGTCCCGTCTGCGCCTGCTTTCCGGCGCGCTGGACCACGGCGATCTGGCGCTGGTCATCACCGACCGGGAAGGCCGCATCGAATACGCCAACCGGCCGTTCTGCGAGGCCCGCGGCCGCTCCGCCGAGGAGCTGGCGGGCTGCCTGGCGAGCGAGGTGGAGGACGAGCGCGCCCCGCGCCAGAACCGCAAGAAGCTGTGGAACGCCCTGCGCAACGGCAAGGCCTGGGAAGGTGAGCTGGTCGGCGTCGGCGCCGACGGCGGGCTCACCGTGGAAAGGACGCGCCTGATCCCGCTGCTGGACGCGGACGGCTCGCTGGCCCACTGCCTGCTCTATCGCCAGGACATCACTCGCCAGAAGGCCGTGCTCGATGCCGTGCGCCAGTCGGAGTCCATGTACCGGGCGCTGGTGGACAACATCCAGCTGGGCGTGTCCCTGGTGGACCGGGAGTTCAACGTCCTCATGGCCAACGCGGGGATGGAACGGCTGATGGGCAAGGATTCGGGCTCCCTGGAAGGCTGCAAGTGCCACACCGCCCTGGGCCTGGGCGAGGAATTCTGTCCCGGCTGCCCGGGCCGCACCGCCATGGAAACCGGGCACGGCGCGGAGACGCGCCTGCGCCTCGCGCGGGAAGGAGGCGAGCCGCGCTGGCTGCAGGTGAACGCGTTTCCCCATTTCGGCCAGGGCGGCGATATCCAGGGCTTCATCGAGGTGGTGGCCGACGTCACCGCCCAGGTGGCGGCGGAAGAACGCCAGCAGCGTACCGCCAGCGTGTTCGACAACACCAACGACGGCATCGTCATCACCGATCCCGCGGCCCAAATCCTGGAAGTGAACCAGGCTTTCACGCGGCTGACCGGCTATACCCGGGAAGAGGCCGTGGGGCGCAACGTCCGCCTGCTCCAGTCCGGCACGCACGACAAGGCCTTCTACCAGGCCATGTGGAACAGCCTGCTGGAAGCCGGCAATTGGGAAGGCGAGATCACCAACCGGCGCAAGGACGGCGGCACCTACCTGGAGAACCTGACCATCCACGCGGTGCGCGACGGCCATGGCCAGCTGCTTCACTACGTCGGCGTGTTCTCGGACATCACCCGCATGCGGGAGACCCAGCATCGGCTCGAATCCCTGGCCCATTACGACCCGCTGACGGGGCTGCCCAACCGCGTCCTGTTCGCCGACCGCATGAATCAGGCCCTGGCCCACGCCCACCGCCAGCGGACCCTCATGGCGGTGGGCTACCTGGATCTGGACGTGTTCAAGCCCATCAATGACACCCATGGCCACCACGTCGGCGACAAACTGCTCGTGGAGATCGCCCAGCGGCTCAAGGCCGGCGTGCGCGCGGGGGACACCGTGGCGCGCCTGGGCGGCGACGAGTTCGCCCTCGTGCTGGTGGATCTGGACAGCCCCGTGGAAGCCCGCCAGGTACTGGAGCGGATGCTGGCGGCCATCGAGCGGCCGGTGCTGGTCGACGACCTGCGCCTGGGCGTGTCGGCCAGCATCGGCGTGACCCTCTATCCCCTGGACGACAGCGACGCCGATACCCTGCTGCGCCATGCCGACCAGGCCATGTACGCGGCCAAGGAATCCGGCCGGGCCACCTGTGTGGTGTTCGACGCGGAACGGGACCGGCTCGCCCGCAGCCAGCGGGAAATGCTCACCGGCGTGCGCCTGGCCCTGGTGCGGGAGGAATTCGTTCTCTACTACCAGCCCAAGGTCGACATGCGCCGGGGCCGCGTGGTGGGTGTCGAGGCCCTGATCCGCTGGCGCCACCCCATCCAGGGCCTGCTGACCCCTTCCCACTTCCTCTCCGCCATCGAGGACTCCGACCTTTCCGCCCAGGTGGACCGCTGGGCCATCGACAAGGCCATCCGCCAGATGGCGACCTGGGCCGGCAAGGGCATCGAATTGCCGGTGAGCGTGAACATTTCCGCCCGCCTGCTGCATCAGCCCAACCTGGACGAATGGCTGCGCGAGCTGTTCGCCGACCATCCCACCGTGGCGCCGGCCTGGCTGGAACTGGAGATCCTGGAGACGGCCGCCCTGGAGGACATCGATCTGGTGAGCCGGGTCATCCAAGCCTGCGGCGAACTCGGCGTCAGTTTCGCCCTGGACGACTTCGGCACCGGCTATTCCTCCCTGACCTACCTGAAGCGCCTGCCCACCACCACCCTGAAGATCGACCGCACCTTCATCGCCAACATGCTGGACGACGTGGAGGACCTGGCCATCGTCGAGGGGGTGCTGGGTCTGGCCGCCGCCTTTGATCTCAAGGTCGTGGCGGAGGGGGTGGAATCCGCCAGCCAGGGCAACGTGCTCATGCAGTTCGGCTGCGACGTGGCCCAGGGATTCGGCCTGGCCATGCCCATGCCGGCCGGCAAACTGGAGGCGTGGCTCGCCGACTTCCAGCTCGGCTATGAATGGTCCCCCTCCACCATGCCCGTGGAGCGGGAGGACCTGCCCCTGCTCTCGGCCGAACTGGCGCACCGGCGCTGGATCGACCAGGTGCTGTCGGCGGTGGACAACGGCGCGGCGTCGTCCCACGTCAACCTGGACATCCACGCCTGCGGCTTCGGCCGCTGGTACGACCGGCGCGGGCGGGAGAAATACGGCTTCCTCGAGGAATACGTGAGCATCCATCCCATCCACGTTTCCATCCACGAGACCGCCCGTCGCCTGCTGGCCGCCGCCGGCATGGGCGAACACAAGAAGGCGCGGGAGGAACGCGCGAATCTGCTGGAATTGCAGGAGCGGCTGATGGCCAAGCTGGACGATCTGCGCGTGGCCATCAACCTGCTCAAGAGCCGTCCTTGAGCGGGAAACCCCGGCACCGCGCCGGGGTTGTTCGAAACCAATGGTATCCGGCCACCAACTGCTGGGATGGCGGGCCTTCCCGCCCGGATTACGACGACCCGTCACCAATAAATCTGGTGGATATCGGAAACGGGGTATCCCGCAGATAAGCCTTCACTTCCCGGACGATATCCTCGGTAGTCTCTAGTCTTTCCTGGCACTTCTCGGCCCAGGACCTACCTGGATGCAGTGTGTCCCATCGAGGCCTCTGGCCTTGGTGCCTGCCTTTCCCGGTATCGTGATTGCCAAACCCCTCCACGATGCAATTCCAGATCGGCGCGAAACGGGCGATGAGGAGAGACTCACCCAGAGGTATCCAAATATCCTCAACCACGAGATAACGGCAGAAAAAATCCTCCGCTCGGAGGTTGCTCACGGAACGAATGCTCCCCGCGTGCTGCATCAAGCGCTTGCATAAAGCTTTGGTCTCGCTTTCGCCGGCGCCACCGCCCTTGCGCGCGCCCTCGGGAACTGCCTTTCCCACATAGATTGGCACCAGGAAACGGCCATCCGTGTTTCGTTTCGCGATGGCCTTGTAGGCGGGAAAGTCGCCTACGTAATAAATGGCGTAGATGCCGGCCCCTTGAAAGGCACGGATTTCCCCCAGGGGATGCACCCGGCTCGTCAGCAAAGCCTCGGCGACACTGGCGCCCAGGTTGCGTTTATCCAGCGGGTTGAGAGGGACGACCTTGTCGCTCATGCCGCCGCTCGGCCCCGCTCCCGCCGCCGAGCCAAGCGGGCGAGTTCCGCCAGGATCAGACGCTCGGCCACCCCGCCCGCCACCAGATGGCCCAGGGCAACCGGCACGGCGTTGCCCAGTTGGCGCATGGTCTCGCTCCAGGCGCCGTGGAACAAATAACCGTCAGGGAAGGTTTGCAGGCGGGCGGATTCGCGAATGGTGAAGTAGCGTGTGGAACCGTCCGGGCGGAGCAGCATGTTCTCTCCACCGGGAACGCCGTGATCACCGGCCTTGAGGGTCTTGGCGGGCAAGTCCAAGGGGCTGCCGGTATGGCCAGGGTAAGGCCGGGCGCCGGGTTGGAAGCGATGGTTGGGTATAGTGGTGGCGGATTCCGGATCGGGCAAATCGACGAGGGCATCCCTCACCGTTCTCCAGGCACGCTCGGCGGGGGGAAACAAGGACTCCCGCAACCGAGCAACCCGGCCGGCGACATTGGCGGGCATGGCGGGTCTATCCCTGGCAGGCACACCATGGCGCTCCCAGTACTCGCCCGTGACCCATTGGTCACGCAGTAGACCATCCAGGCCATGAGTGGGCCTGGGAAAACTCCACTCAATGCCCAGATCGGCGCGGAAGCCGACGATAAAGACCCGTTCCCGCCGCTGTGGCACGCCGAAATCGGCCGCATTCACCAAGGTGGGTACCACGTGGTAGGTAAGATCGCGGCCGTGGGAACGACCGGAGGCGCGCTCCACCTGGAGGCGGGCGAAGTGGTCGCTCCAGCTTTCAGCCTGACGCCTCGCCACCTCGGGAAACTCCAATTGCAGCAGGATGTACTGATAGTAGTTGGCGAAGGAGGAACGGGTGAGGCCCTTGACGTTCTCCAGGATGAAAGCCTTTGGCCGCAACCGCCGCACGATCTCCACAGTGGGAGGGAACATGTCGCGATGGTCGTCATGGGCGCGATGCTTACCCGCCAAGGAAAACGGCTGGCAGGGTGGTCCGCCAGCCAAGAGTTCGATGTCGGTCGGGATGGCGCTCCAGTCGAAGGCGCGCACGTCTCCTTCATATAACGGCCAGTCCGCCACCAGGGGGTGGCCCCGGCGTTGGTTCTCCCGAATCGTGTCGCAGGCCCAGCGATCCCATTCCACCACGGCTAACGGTTTGAACCCGGCCAGCCCCACTCCCATGGCCAAGCCACCGGCGCCGGCATACAACTCAACTGCTTTCATGGGCGATCCCCCTTACGCATCCAGGAAGCGGCGGACCCGCCGGGATAGATTTTTCATATCCCGCAACTCGCATTCCCAAACAACCAATACCCGCCATCCAGACCTTTTGAGAAGTCTTTGATTTTTCAGGTCTCGCGCACGATTGCCCTCCAACTTGGGCAACCAGAACTCCAGCCGCGATTTGGGCAATCGGGCCAGGTCGCAACCAGCGTGACGATGCCAGAAACACCCATGCACGAAAAGCACTTTTCTCCGGCCTGAAAAGACCAGATCTGGTGTGCCAGGCAGGCGGGCATCGTGGAGTCGGTAACGATAGCCCATGGCGAAGACAAGTCCGCGCACCACCATCTCGGGACGGGTGTTCTTCGCCCTAATCCGCGCCATTTGGCGACCGCGTTCTTCCGGGGTGAGATTGTCCATGCCGCCTCAACTCTGTCCGACGCTCTCCAAAGCCCTCAAGTCGAGCGCTCACAGCACGTAGCGCGCCAAATCCTCGCTCGCCGCCAGGGCGGACAGCCTGGCGTCCACGTAGGCGGCGTCGATGCGCTGGGTCTCGCCATCGCGCTTGTCGGCGTCGAAGGAGAGTTCGTCCAGCAGCCGCTCCATGACCGTGTACAGGCGGCGCGCGCCGATGTTCTCGGTGCGCTCGTTCACGCTCCAGGCGATCTCGGCGAGACGGCGGATGGCGTCGTCGCTGAATTCCAGCTTCACGCCCTCGGTTGCCATCAGGGCTTCGTACTGGCGCGTGAGGCAGGCATCGGTGCCGGTGAGGATGCGCTCGAAATCGGCCACGGACAGGCTTTGCAGTTCCACCCGGATGGGGAAGCGGCCCTGCAGTTCCGGGATCAGGTCCGAGGGCTTGGAAAGATGGAAGGCGCCGCTGGCGATGAACAGGATGTGGTCGGTCTTCACCATGCCGAACTTGGTGGTGACCGTGGCCCCTTCCACCAGCGGCAATAGATCGCGCTGCACGCCCTGGCGCGAGACGTCGGGGCCGTGTCCGTCCCGGCCGGCGATCTTGTCGATCTCGTCGAGGAAGACGATGCCGTTGGACTCCACGTTGCGCAGCGCTTCCAGCTTGATCTCCTCCTCGTTGACCATGCGCCCGGCCTCCTCGTCGGTGAGCTGCTTCATGGCCTCGGCGATCCGCAGCTTGCGTTTCTGGCTGCGCTTCTGGCCCAGGTTCTGGAACATGCCCTGGAGCTGGCTGGTGAGTTCCTCCATGCCGGGCGGGGCGAAGATTTCCATGGACGCGGAAGACGCGGCCATGTCCAGTTCGATTTCCTTGTCGTCCAGTTGGCCCTCGCGCAGCATCTTGCGGAATTTCTGGCGCGTGGCGGACTCCTCCGGCTTCGCGTCCGCCTGCCAGGCGTCCCGGGCGCCGGGCAGGAGGGCGTCGAGGATGCGCTCCTCGGCGGCCTCCTCGGCGCGCATGCGCACCTTGCGGGTGGCCTCCTCGCGCGCCTGCTTGACGGCGATCTCGGCCAGGTCGCGGATGATGGAATCCACGTCCTTGCCCACGTAGCCCACCTCGGTGAACTTGGTCGCCTCCACCTTGATGAAGGGCGCGCCGGACAACCGGGCCAGACGCCGGGCGATCTCGGTCTTGCCGACGCCGGTGGGGCCGATCATCAGAATGTTCTTGGGGGTGATCTCCTGGCGCAGGCCATCCGCCACGCGCATGCGCCGCCAACGGTTGCGCAGGGCGATGGCGCAGGCGCGCTTGGCGTCGTTCTGGCCGACGATGTGCTTGTCGAGTTCGTGGATGATTTCCTGGGGGGTCATCTGGGTCATGACTGTGGGTGCGATCGGCAATGCGGGATGCGGGCCAGTCTACCACCCGGCCCGGAAGTGCCGGCAGGCGAAACGACCCCGTCGCGAAGAGCTATATTGGCATTCCAAATTACAAAACGAGTGGAGTATCCCAATGGACGCGCGCGCACTGCTGTTGGCAACAATCCTGGCCGCCACGTCGGCCCAGGCGGTGGAGATCACCAAGGTGGGCGACCTGGAATTGCATTGCGTGGCGGTACCCACCATGGAACTGACCCCGGAAGCCGCGAAAGCCTACAACGTGGTGCCGAGCCCGGAGCGGGGGCTGCTCACCATCACCCTGCTCAGGAAGATCCGTCCGGGCGAGGCGAAATCGGTTCAGGGCCAGATATTCGCCGGCGCGGTCAACCAGCGGAACAACCTGTCCAGCATTCCCATCCGGGAAGTCCACGAAGGGGACGAAACCTACTATCTGGGCGAATACCGGGTGACGCCGCCCGACACCCTGCGCTTCCTGGTCAACGCCAACGTGCTGGGCAAGATCATGAAAGCCGAGTTCGCCCGCGCCTTCGGCGCGCCCTGATCCGGCTCAGCGGATCAGCGGGTAGAGCCCCCAGACGCCGAATCCCGCCACCACCAGCCCCGCCGTCCGCCGCAGCCAGACCTGGCGGGTGAATGCGCGCAGGCTTTCCGCCGCCCAGCCCATGAGCAGCAGATTGGGCAGGGTGCCCAGGCCGAAGGCCAGCATCAACAGGCCGCCCCGCAGCGGCCCGCCGGAAGCCAGGGCGGAAACCAGCACGCTGTATACCAGGCCGCACGGCAACCAGCCCCAGGCCGCGCCCGCCACCAGGGCCTGCCCCAGACTCCGGATCGGCAGAAGCCGGCCCAGCAGGGGTTGCACCCGGCGCCACACGCCGCCGCCCAGACGCTCGATGGCGAGCACGGATTGATTCAGTCCGGCCAGATACAGTCCAAGCAGGATCAGGACCACCTGGGCGAGGACATACAACCCTTTTTGCAGGGGATAGAGACTGTCGGACAGGAAGGCGGCGGAGCCGAGCAGCCCCACCAGCGCGCCCACCAGCGCATAGCTGGCGACGCGTCCGGCGTTGTAGGCCAGGTGGAAGGCGAAGGGGCCGCGGCCACCGGTGCCGACACCCTGGAACGACATGGCGGCGACGATGCCACCGCACATGCCGACGCAATGGGCGCCGCCGAGCAGGCCGGTCAGGAATGCCGCGAGGAAGGACAGTTCAGGCAATTCGGTTCAGGCACGCGAAATGGACGATCGGCAATGCTCACTCGCACAGCATGCCGTCATTGATCCAGGCCTTCACGTCCCGCGCCCATTCCTCGTAGCCACCCGGCACGGTGGGGAAGCGGCCCATGGGATTCATGCCATTCTCCAGAGCCCAGCGGACACGGACATCCTCGAGCATGTGGTGGGTCATCCTCGCCTTGAGGTCGCCCACGCCCAGGTTGCGCTTGATCAACTCGCAGGTCTCGGCCGGACTCAAGCCGGTGTAGTCCAGCCTGTCGTTGGGCGCCATCCACTCGCCCCGGGGAATGCCGGTGATGTGCTGGGTATGGCAGTTGTCGCAAAGATAGCGGGAGCGGTGGGAGGTATAGCTGCGGCCGTTGCTGCGCCGGCTGTTGAACTGGTGACACTGGATGCAGCGGGGATGCTGGAATTTCTGGTATAGGGCATCGCCGAATTTCACCGGTTCGGCGGCCGAGGACGGCAGGGACCACAAGAGAATCGCTGGCAACAGCCAGAACAACGGTTTCATGACGGAGGGCTTTCAATCGGAACGAAGATGTCGCGGTAGGCGGCATAAGTGGAAGTCAGAGTCCAGGGCACGAACACCAGCAGGCCCAGGCCGAAGGGAATCATCACCGCCACGACCCCGACCATGCCCAGGAGCAGGCTGTAAAACAGGATGGGCCGCCAGTTGACCACGCAGGCCCATAGGCTCCACCACAGGGCGCGGCCGGCGGGGAAGCGCTCGAACAACACCAGACCGGGCGAGAACCAGGTCGCCATCAGCACCGGCGCGAACAGCAGGGTACCCAGGCTCATGGCGGGCAAGGCGGTCTCGACGATGCGCCGCGCCTCTTCCGGCGCCAAGTCGACCGGGTTCTGGACCTGGCGCATCACCGCTTCCATGTCGCCACCGGTGAAGAAGCCCACCAGATGGAAGACGAGCAGGGTGGCCAGCATGTAGGCGACACCGATCATCAACAGCGCGTCGCGCCCCTCGCGCCAGCCGGCGCCGAGATAGACGAAGGTGACCGGTTCGCCCCGGTCGCCGCCCCGGCTCGCGGCGAGGAAGCCGGCGACCACGAAGGGGGACAGCACATGCACGATGAGCGAGCCCGCCATCGGCAGCATGCCGATGCCCATGAGCACCAGGAAGACCAGGGCGGTCATGCCGGTCCAGGGGATGGGCGCCAGCTTGAACAGCCGCCAGCCTTCCTTGGTCCAGGCAAGGCCGGCGATGGCGGGTGGGCGGGCTACGGTGAGTGAGGGCATGGCGTCTTCAAACAAAAACCGCCGCTCTCGCGGCGGTGACTTCATTATGCTGCGGTGCGGTTCAGAATTCGTGAATGACCCACATGGGCACCTGGAAGTTCGGTGACAGATCGTCGTACTTGCGCATCTGGCCGTCTCCCTTCTGGTCGATCAGGAAATAGGGGCGGCCGTGGGGCGGCGTCACCTTGATCATGTAGAGCCGGCCCTTGATGCGGAATTCCTCGATGCGGTCCTCGCCCCGGTGGGTGATGGTGATCTGCGGCTCCATGTCCGGGTCCACCATGCCGGGGGGCGGCGGAATGTCGGGCAGGGGTTCCAGCTTCGGCGGTTTGTCCGCGGCGAAGGCGGCGGGGGCGGCCAGCAGGCCGGCGAGCAACAAGGCGGCGATGCGCATGATGAAAACCTCGTGGGAGACGCTCTAATTCTAGCCCCATCAGAGATTGAGCAGGATTTCCCTTTCCTGCGGCGAGGGCTGGAATCCGCGCGATTCGTAATGGCGGAAAATCGCCTCCACCACCTGGGCCGGTTCGTCGATCACCTGGACCAGATCCATGTCCGCCGGATCGATCATGCCCTCCTTGACCAGGATGTCGCGGAACCAGTCCACCAGCCCGCCCCAGAACGCGGACTTCACCAGGATGATGGGAATCTTCCGGGTCTTGCCGGTCTGCACCAGGGTGAGCGCCTCCATCAGTTCATCCAGGGTGCCGAAGCCGCCGGGCATGACCACGTAGGCGCTGGCGAACTTCACGAACATCACCTTGCGCGCGAAGAAATGCCGGAAGGTCTGGCTGATGTCCTGGAAGGCGTTGGTGTGCTGCTCGTGGGGCAACTGGATGTTCAGCCCCACGCTCGGAGACTTGCCGAAGAAGGCGCCCTTGTTGGCCGCCTCCATGACCCCCGGCCCACCGCCGGAGACCACCGCGAAGCCCGCGTCGGACAGTTGGCGGGCGATGGTCTCCGTCAGCTGGTAATACGGCGAGTCGGGCTGGACGCGGGCGCTGCCGAAGATGCTCACCGCCGGCCGGATGGGCGCCAGGCGTTCGGTGGCTTCCACGAACTCGGCCATGATCTCGAACATGCGCCAGGACTCGCGCGCGGACAGCCGGGCCTCCTGGCTGCCGCCGGGGTCGAATTGGTCGGGAAGCTTGGGTTTGATCATGATGGCGGGCACTGTACGGGACGCCTGGATTGTAGCCCCGGCTCCGGACGATCCGAGCCGCGCCGAATACAATTGCCCATCCCCCCGGAGGCTCCATGACCCACACCCTGCTGCTGGTGGACGGCTCGTCCTACCTTTACCGCGCCTACCACGCCCTGCCCGATCTGCGCAGCGCGGAGGGCTTCCCCACCGGCGCCATGCACGGCGTCATCGCCATGCTCAGGAAGCTGCGCAAGGACTTCCCCAGCGCCTACGCCGCCTGCGTGTTCGACGCCAAGGGCAAGACCTTCCGCGACGACTGGTATCCGGCCTACAAGGCCCAGCGCCCGCCCATGCCGGACGACCTGGCGCAACAGATCGCCCCCCTGCACGACGCGGTGCGCGCCCTGGGCTGGCCCTTGCTGATGGTCGATGGCGTGGAAGCGGACGATGTCATCGGCACCCTCACCCGCCAGGCCGAGGAAGCGGGCATGGACGCGGTGGTGTCCACCGGCGACAAGGATCTGGCCCAACTGGTCACCGGCAAGGTGCGCCTGGTCAACACCATGACCAACGAGGTGCTGGACCGGGCCGGCGTGCTCGCCAAGTTCGGCGTGCCGCCGGAGCGCATCGTCGACTATCTGACCCTGGTGGGCGACGCGGTGGACAACGTGCCCGGCGTGGATAAAGTCGGCCCGAAGACGGCGGTAAAATGGATCAACGAGTACGGCGACCTGGACAGCCTGATCGCCCGGGCCGGCGAGGTGAAGGGCGCGGTGGGGGAGAATCTGCGCCGCGCGCTGGACTGGCTGCCCATGGGCAGAAAGCTCATCACGGTGAAGACCGACGTGGCGCTGGATGCGCATCCCAACGATCTGGCCTGGCAGGAAGAGGACACGGAAGCGTTACGGGAACTCTTCGCCAAGTACAGTTTCCGGACCTGGCTGAAGGAGCTGTCGCTCCCCTCCTCCGCAAGCGGGGGAGGGGTTGAGGGAAAGGAAACACGGCAAGGCCAAGCGTCATCCCGTGAACAGGCGGCGCTCCCTCTCCCCAGCCCTCCCCCGAGGGGGGAGGGGGCGTTAGCCCGCCACTACGAAGCCATCCTCGACGAACCCGCCCTTAACCGTTGGCTGGACAAGCTCTCCCACGCCGAGCTGGTCTGCCTCGACACGGAGACCACCAGCCTGGACCCCATGCTGGCCAAACTGGTGGGCATGTCCTTCAGCGTCGAAGCCGGCGCGGCCGCCTACCTGCCCCTGGCCCATCATTACGCCGGCGCGCCGGACCAGTTGCCGCTGAATGACGTCCTCGCCCGCCTGAAACCCTGGCTGGAGGATGCCGCCCGCGCCAAGGTGGGCCAGAACCTGAAATACGACTGGCACGTGCTGAGGAACCACGGCATCCACCTGCAAGGCATCGCCCACGACACCCTGCTCCAGTCCTACGTGCTGGAGGCCCACGAGCGCCACGACATGGACACCCTGGCGGCGCGGCACCTGGGGGAAACCACCATCAAATTCGAGGAGGTGTGCGGCAAGGGCGCCAACCAGATCGGCTTCGACCAGGTGGACGTGGAACGGGCCACGGCCTACGCCGCCGAGGATGCGGACATCACCCTGCGCCTGCACCGGGCGCTGCACCCGGTTCTGCTTGCCACGTCCGAGCTGGAAAGTGTCTACCGGGACATCGAGATGCCCCTGCTGCCCATCCTGGCGCGCATGGAACGCACCGGCGTCAAGCTGGACGCGGATTTGCTGCGCCAGCATTCCGGCTTCCTGGCCGGCGAGATGCTGGCACTGGAAGCGAAGGCCCACCAGGCCGCCGGCCAGCCCTTCAACCTGAATTCCCCCAAGCAACTGGGCGAAATCCTGTTCAACCAGTTGGGCCTGAAGCCGAGGAAGAAGACCCCTGGCGGCGCGCCCTCCACCAACGAGGATGCCTTGCAGGAACTCGCCCTGGACCACCCCCTGCCCAAGCTGATCCTGGACTACCGGGGCCTGGCCAAGCTGAAGTCCACCTACACCGACAAGCTGCCGGGCATGGTCAACCCCGCGACGGGGCGGGTGCACACCACCTACTCCCAGGCGGTCGCGGTCACCGGCCGGCTCGCCAGCAACGACCCCAACCTGCAGAACATCCCGGTGCGCACCGTGGAGGGCCGCAAGATCCGCGAGGCCTTCATCGCCGAGCCGGGCCATGTCATCGTCTCCGCCGACTACTCCCAGATCGAACTCAGGATCATGGCCCACCTGTCCGGCGACGCGGGCCTGCTCAAGGCCTTCGCCGAGGACGTGGACATCCACCGGGCCACCGCCGCCGAGGTGCAGGGCGTGGACCTGGAAGCGGTCACCCCGGACATGCGGCGCATGGCCAAGGCGGTGAACTTCGGCCTCATCTACGGCATGTCCGCCTTCGGCCTCGCCGCCCAGCTCAACGTGGAACGCACCGTCGCCCAGGCCTACATCGACCGCTATTTCGCCCGCTATCCCGGCGTGCTGGACTACATGAACCGCACCCGCGAGCAGGCCCGCTCGCAAGGCTTCGTTTCGACCCTGTTCGGCCGCCGCCTGTACCTGCCGGAACTCAGCGGCGGCGCGCCCGCGCGGCGCCAGGGCGCGGAACGGGCCGCCATCAACGCCCCCATGCAGGGCACCGCGGCGGACCTGATCAAGCTCGCCATGATCGCGGTGCAAGGCTGGCTGGACGACGCGGGCCTGAAGACGAAGCTCATCATGCAGGTGCACGACGAACTGGTGCTGGAAGTGCCGGAAGCCGAACGGGACGCCGTTCGCGTCGGCCTGCCGGAAAAGATGTGCGGCGTCGCCTCGCTGCGGGTTCCGCTCAAAGCCGAGGTCGGCGTGGGGCCGAACTGGGAAGCGGCCCACTGATGCGGCGCGCCGCGACAACGCCGAGCGTTCTCCGAGCATGGCCACCATCGCCCTGATCTGGGAACTCGGTTCCGACTACGGCCACATCGGCCGCTTCCTGCCCATCGCCCGGGCTCTGCGCGAGCGGGGGCACCGGCCCGTGATGATCCTGCGCGACATCTCCCGCGCCAACGAGATGCTGAGCCCGTTCGGCCTGGAATACTTGCAGGCGCCCCTCTGGCTGCCTCCGGTGAAAGGCCTGCCGCCGCCGCTCAATTTCACCGAAAGCCTGTTCCTGTTCGGTTTCCTCAACCCGGCTGGCCTGCTCTCGGTGGCGCGCGCCTGGCGCCAGTTGTTCGCCCTGCTCAAACCCGATCTGCTGGTGTTCGACCACGCGCCGACGGCGCTCCTGGCCGCGCGGGGCCTGGGTCTGCCGCGCCTGATCACCGGCAACAGTTTTTCCGTGCCGCCGCGAACCTCCCCCCTGCCCGCCTACCGCTGGTGGGAGCCGGCGCCACCGCCGGCGCGCATGCGGGATGCCGATGCGCGCCTGACCGGCAACGCGAACGCGGTGCTGGGCGCCCTCGCCGCGCCACCCATGAACCAGGCCGGCGACCTGTACGAAGCGGAGGCCACCCTGATCACCGGCACGCCCGAGTTGGATGTCTACGGCCCGCGCGCGGCGGACAGTTTCGTGGGCGCCATCAACAATATTTCCCAGGGCGTGGAACCCATTTGGCCGGGCGGGCGGAAGACCCGGATCTTTGCCTACCTGAAGGTCCACTACCCCTTGTTCGAGCAAGCCGTGAAGGCCTTGTCCGCCCGCGATGCCAGCGTGCTGATCTTTACCCAGGGCATGGCGAAAAACGATGCGCGCCGGCTGCAGACACCCCACCTGGCCTTCAGCGAAAACCCCCTGCGCATGGACCAGGTCCGGGAACAATGCGACCTGGCGGTCTGCCATGCGGGCGGCACGGTGGATGTGATGCTCGGCGCCGGAAAACCCCTGCTGCTGCTGCCCATGCAGATGGAGCAGACCATGACCAGCAAACGGGTGGAGCTGGCCGGCTGCGGCCTCGCCTACCTGCCGGACAAGCCGCCCGGCGCGCTCGACGGGCTGACGGCAACCCTGCTCGGCGACGCCCAATTCGCGGATAAAGCGCGGGCGTATGCCGGGCGACACGTGGCCTACGCCCAGGAAGCCGCGCTGGATCGGCTCATCGACCGTTGCGAGGACTTGCTTGCCGCACGCTGACGGCCTTCCGTGAAGAGACCCGGAAACCTGTTTTTACCCATCCCCGCGCCAGCCAGGCCGCCGGCCTCGCGCTTGACGATGGCCGGGAGAATCCGCCATTTCCTAGTTCCACTTTGCGGCGGCGCGATCGTCCGATTCCCGCGCATCCACCCATTTCTCGCCCGCCGGCGTGGCTTCCTTCTTCCAGAACGGCGCCCGGGTCTTGAGAAAATCCATGATGAATTCGCAGGCGGCGAAGGCGTCGCCGCGATGGCTCGACGCCACGGCGACCAGGACGATGGGATCGGTGGGCATGAGCGGACCCACCCGGTGGATGACGCAGGCGTCCAGCACTTCCCAGCGGCTTTTCGCCTGCTCGACGATGTCGGCGAGAGATTTCTCGGTCATGCCCGGGTAATGCTCCAGGGTCATGGCGGAAACGCCCTGGCCTTCGTTGACGTCCCGCACCAGGCCCAGGAAGCTGGCCACGGCACCCACCTTGGGATTGCGCCGGTAGAGGGCGGCGACCTCGGCTTGCAGGTCAAAGGCTTCGCTTTGCACGGCGATCTTCATGGCTGTTCTTTCCCGCTCATATCTTGTCCATCAGATAGCCCAGCCCACGCAAGGTTCGGATGGTGACGCCGGCCGGTTCCAGCTTCTTGCGCAGACGGTGCACGTAAACCTCGATGGCGTTGGCGCTGACCTCCTCGCCGAAGCCGCACAGGCTCTCGATCAATTTTTCCTTGCTCACCACCTTGCCCAGCCGGAACAGCAGGGCCTCCAGCACCGACACCTCCCGCTGCGACAGTTCCAGGGCCTCCTCGCCGACGCTGGCGCGCCGCCCCACCGTATCGTAGTTCAGGGAGCCGCACACCAGATGCGGGCTGCCGCCCTGGCCACGGCGTAACAGGGCGCGGGCGCGGGCCTCCAGCTCGGCGAGGGAAAAGGGCTTGGTCAGGTAGTCGTCGGCGCCCAGGTCCAAACCCTTGACCCGGTCCTCCACCCCGTCCCGGGCGGTCAGGATGAGCACCGGAGTCAGATTGCCGGCGGCGCGGAAACGGCTCAACACCTGCAAGCCGTCCAGCTTGGGCAGGCCCAGGTCCAACACCACCAGGTCGAAGCCGCCACCGCGCAACAGACTCAAGGCCATCTCGCCATCCGCCGCCTGGTCGGCGGCGTAGCCCACCGCGCGCATGGCGCGGGTCAGGCTGTCCTGCAGGATGGGATCGTCCTCGACGATGAGCACTCGCACGGCTTCGGGCTGGCTGGAAGGTGGCGTAAGGGTGGCGTAAGGCGGCGCGGCTAGCATACCCCAACCTGACCCGGCTTCAATTAAGGCCATGGGCTCAGCCCGGCTCCCCCCAGTCCGTCGCTTCGGCGACGGGCACCCGCCCCCCGGCTTGTCCGGGGGGTTTTTATTTCCCACCTCGACATCCTCTTTGTAAGCGGCCCGTAAGCCCCCACGCCTAGCATGCCGCCCTATCCTCGAGTCCCGCTCGGACCCGGGGTGGTTTCTCTTCACACAAAAGGAATCCTGCTCATGTCCAAGTCCGAAATGAATTGGGCGGCCATCGACGCCGACCCGCGCTTCCAAGCGCTGCACAAGAAGAAACTCACCTTCCTGTGGTCCCTGATGCTCATCTCGACGGTCTATTACTTCCTGCTCCCCATCGGCGCGGCCTATTACCAGGATCTGTTCAAGATCAAGGTCTGGGGGCCGGTCAACGTCGGCATCGTTTTCGCGTTGTCCGAGTTCATCGTCGCCTGGGCCATCGCCGGCATCTACGCCGTACGCGCGAATAAGCAGTTCGACGCCATGGCAGCGGAAATCATCCGCGACGCCCATAACATCAAGTAAGGACGACACCATGAACCTGAAACTGATTGGCGGCACCGCCGCCCTCGCCGTGGCGAGTTCCCTGGCCTACGCCGGTGCCGGCGCGGTGGCCGACGAGTTCAAGTGGATGACCTTCGCCGTGTTCGGCGCCATCATCGCCTTGACCATGTACGTGACGTACTGGGCCGCCCGGCAGACCCACTCCACCTCGGAGTTCTACGCCGCCGGTCGTTCCGTGACCGGTATCCAGAACGGCTGGGCCATCGCCGGCGACTATCTGTCCGCCGCGTCCTTTCTCGGCATCGCCGGCCTCATCTCCCTGTACGGTTATGACGGCTTCATGTACTCGGTGGGCTGGCTGGTGGCCTATATCACCGTGCTGCTGGTGATTGCCGAGCCCTGCCGCAACATCGGCAAGTACACCCTGGGCGACATCCTGGCCTTCCGCAACAACCCCAAGGCCTCCAAGACCGTGGCGGCGCTGTCCACCATCACCGTGTCCACCTTTTACCTGACCGCGCAGATGGTCGGCGGCGGCGTGCTGATCAAAACCCTGATCGGCATCGACTACCACGTCTCCATCATCGGCGTCGGCGTGCTGATGCTGGCCTACGTGGTGTTCGGCGGCATGAAGGCCACCACCTGGGTGCAGATCATCAAGGCCGTGCTGCTGGTGACCGCCTCCATCCTGCTGGTGCTCATCACCTGGGGCCAGTATGGCTTCAGCCTGCCCGGCTTCCTGCAAGGCGTGGTGGACAACCCCGGCGTGCAAAAACAGGTCGCCAAACTCATCGGCGATGCCGCGACCAACATGACTCCGCAGGAACTTGGTCAGCGTTTCCTTGAGCCCGGTCTGTTCCTGAAGAATCCGATCGACCAGATATCCCTGGGCATGGCCCTGGTGCTGGGTACCGCCGGCATGCCGCACATCCTGATGCGCTTCTTCACCGTTCCGACGGCCCAGGATGCCCGCACTTCCGTGATCTGGGCCATGGGCATCATCGGTGGCTTCTATATCCTGACCCTGTTCCTGGGCATGGGCGCTGCCATCAACGTCGGCGCTGGCCCCATCTCCTTCCTGGACAAGGGCGGCAACATGGCGGCCCCCATGCTGGCGCAGTTCGCCGGCGGCGGTGCCAACTCCGTGCTGGGCAACCTGTTCCTGGCCTTCGTCGCGGCCGTGGCTTTCGCCACCATCGTCGCTGTGGTGGCCGGCCTGGTGCTGGCGGCGGCTTCCGCCATGGCCCACGACATCTATGTGGGCGTCATCAAGGGTGACCATGCTTCCCCGCAGGAGCAGGTGATCGCGGCTCGCGTGTCCTCCGTCATCGTCGGCATCCTGGCCATCTACGTCGGCATCGCCGCCGAAGGCCAGAACGTGGCCCACCTGGTGGCCCTGGCCTTCGCTGTGGCGGCATCAAGCAACCTGCCCGCCGTGTTCCTGACCCTGTACTGGAAGCGCGCCAATACCTACGGCATCGTCGCCGGCATGCTGGTGGGTGCCATCACCGCCATCGCCCTGGTGATGATCTCCCCGAACATGACCTATCCCCAGGCCGTGCTCAAGGATGCCAAGAAGGTTCTGGAAGGCGAACCCGCCCAGCCCGCCAAGGAAGCCAAGCCCGCCGTGGCCGCTTCCAGCTTCATGTGCGAGCTGTTTGCCATGCAGGGCTGTGTGAAGTCCGAGCCCGCCAAGGCTGCTTCCGCCGAGAAGCCCGCCAAACCGGGCGCGGCCGAGAAACTGGCCAAGATGAACGAGAAGCTGGCGACCCTGACCGACGAAAAGGAAATCGCGGCGCTTAAGAAGGACATCGCCACTACCGAGAAGGCCAAGGCCAAGGCCGAATCCGACATGAAGAAGTTCGAAGGCCAGACCACCAGCATGATGGGTCTGGAGAAGCCCTTCTTCCTGTTGAAGAACCCGGGCCTGATCTCCATCCCCTTGGGTTTCCTGGTTGTGATCATCGGTTCGCTGCTGTTCCGCGACAAGCGCTCCGAGGAAATGTGGGACGAGCTTTACGTGCGCCAGAACACCGGCATCCACGCGGAAGGCGCGACCGCTCACTGATCCGGCTCATTCCCCGCCACGACCCCCGCCTCGGCGGGGGTTTTTTATGCCCGGTGCATTCCGGATTCCCTAAAGAAAAAAATTAGCTTCTTAAGTGTTCGTTAAGTCCCGCTTAGGAGAATGTTCCCAAGCCAAACGAAATCGTGTGGCGACAACCCAACCACTCGCAATTGATATGGAGATGTTCATGAACAAGACCCTGATCGCTCTGCTGACCGCCGCTTCCGTGTTCGCTTTCGGCTCCGTCCATGCCGCCGACATGGCCAAGCCTGCTGACAAGCCCGCCGCCGAAGCCGAGAAGCCGGCCGACGCCGCCAAGCCCGCCAAGAAAGCCAAGAAGCACAAAAAGGCCGAAGCCAAGAAAGACGAAGCCAAGCCCGCCGAAGCGCCCGCCAAGTAATTAGCGACCGCTTAGCCAATGAAAGCGGGGCTTTGCCCCGCTTTTCTGTTTTCAGACGACTTTCCGCGATTGCTGTGAATCCATAATGACGCCATGAAGCTGCTACTGGCTGAAGACGACCCCATGATCGGCGAGAGCGTGGTGCGCGGCCTCAAGCAGGCCTGCTTCGCCGTGGATTGGGTACGGGACGGACGCGCGGCGCGCGCCGCGCTGGACACGGGCGACTATGGCCTGCTCCTGCTCGACCTGGGCCTGCCGCGTCTCGACGGCATCGCCCTGCTCAAGGAGTTGCGCCGCGACGGCCAGCGTATTCCGGTCCTGGTGGTGACCGCCCGCGACACGGTCGCCGACAAGATTTCCGGCTTGAATCTGGGCGCCGACGACTACCTCACCAAACCTTTCGACCTGGACGAACTCATCGCCCGCATCCATGCCCTGCAACGCCGGCAAACCGGCCGCGCCCATCCCGAGATGCGGCTCGGCGGCCTGTGCGTGAACCCGCAGAACCGGGAGGCGAGCCTGGAAGGCAAGCCCCTCGCCCTGTCCCAGCGCGAGTTCTCCCTGCTGGCCGTGCTGATGGAAAATCCCGGCGCGGTGCTCTCCCGGGAACAACTGGAAGACCGCCTTTACGGGTGGGAGGAAGAGGTCGCCAGCAACGCGATCGAGGTCCATCTGCATAACCTGCGCCGTAAATTGGGCGCGGACTGGATCCGCAACGTGCGCGGCGTCGGCTATAAACTGGTGCTTCCCGCGAATAACGCGACCACGCCCACTCCCTGATGAACTCCATTCGCGGCCGCCTCCTGCTCTGGCAGATCAGCGCGCTGTTGCTGACCGGTTTCCTGGTCAGCGTGATCACCTACCTGCTGGCCTGGGATGCCTTCAACCGCATCCGCGATTTCGGCCTGGAACAGATCGCCTACTCGGTGGTGCGGCACGGCGTCGAATACGACAACGACGACGACGTCCGCAACGACCGGGGCCAGTTCGTGAGCCAGATATGGGCCGCCGACGGCAGCCTGTTCTACTCCTCCCTGGACGATGTCGGCCCGCCGCCGCAACGGTCCGGGCTGCACACGGTCAACTGGAAGGGCGCCGACTGGCGCGTGTTTTCCGTGAAGGAGGGCGGGCTGACCATCCAGGTCGCCAACACCTCTGAAAACCGGACGCGCAAATTCGCCAGCATCGCGCCCTGGCTGCTGATTCCCCTGGCTGTGCTGGTGGGCCTGCTGAGTTTTTTCATCCGGGCGGCGGTGGCCCGCGCCCTCGCGCCCTTGGAGCAGGTGCGCGGGGAGATCGGCCGGCGCGGCGCCCTGAGCCTGCACGCCCTGGAAAGCCGGGGCCTGCCCGACGAGGTCGCGCCGCTGGTGGATACCTTGAACGATCTCCTGGTGCGCCTGGACCGGACCATGACCGGCCAGCGCCGCTTCCTCGCCGACGCGGCCCACGAACTGCGCACTCCCCTCACCGCCGTCAAGCTGCAAGCCCAGATCGCCCGCCGCGCAAAGACCGGTGATGAACGGGACGCCGCCCTGGCCCAGCTCGCGGAAGGCGTGGACCGGGCCGCCCATCTGGTCGACCAGCTGCTCGGCATGGCCAGGCTGGAACCGGACGCGCGTCAGGCGCCGTTCGCGCCGGTGGCCATGGATGCCCTCATCAAGCGCGCGGTGGCGGATTTCTCCGCCCAGGCCGAGGCGCGCGACATCGATCTCGGCGTCGGCGAATGCCTGCCCGTGACCCTGTCCGGCCAGGCGGAAAGCCTGCGCATGATGCTGGGCAACCTGATCGACAACGCCCTGCGATATACCCCGCGCGGGGGTCGGGTGGATGTGGAACTGCAAGCGTCGGACAACACGGCGGAACTGACCGTGCGCGACAACGGACCGGGCATTCCCCTTGCGCAACGGGAACGGGTCTTCGAGCGTTTCCAGCGCCTCGCCGGCGCCGACATTCCCGGCAGCGGCCTCGGGCTGGCCATCGTCAAACAGGTCGTCGCCCTGCATGGCGGCACGGTCGAACTCGGCGACGCGCCGGGCGGCGGCCTCACGGTCAAAATCCGCCTCCCACTGAAATAACCCTTGCAACAGCGGCCAACCGCTGTTGCAAGCATAAATTCCGCGCGCCCGCCCCGGGAATCGGCCACCGCCATGACTGCGGCCCGGCCGAATGAAATAAGCTACACGCTTTCTTTACCTAGGGACTTCCATGGCCGCGCCCAACTCCCTCATCCTCGCCACGGTGGAACACCTGTCGCGTTTCGCGCCCTTCGACTGCATGACGAAGGAACACCTGGTCTGGCTCGCGGAACGCCTCAAGCTGGGCTACTACGGCAAGGGGGAAGTCATCCTCGGCCCGGATTCGGGGCCGGTGAAGACCTTCTACATCATCAAACAGGGGGTGGTGCATGGCGAGCAGGACGTGGCGCGCGCCCAGGACGACGCGGCCTGGCTGGAACTGCACGAGGGCGAGTGTTTCCCCCTGGGCGCCCTGCTGTCCAAGCGCGGCGTCGCCAGCACCTACCGGGTCGGGCGCGACGCCTTCTGTTACGAACTGGCGGCGGACGACTTCCACGAGCTGCTCAAGCAAAGCGACGCGTTCCGGGATTTCTGCACGCGCCGCATCGCCAACCTGCTGGAACAATCCAAACAGGTGCTGCAAGCCCAGTACGCGAAATCCAGCAGCGACCAGCAATCCATGTCCAGTCCCCTGTCCTCCCTGGTGCGGCGCGAGCCGGTCTCCTGCGCGCCGGACACGCCCCTGCGCCAGGTGCTGGAGACCATGCACAAGCTGGGCATCGGCTCCATGGTGGCGGTGGACGCCAACAGGAAGCCCGTGGGCATCTTCACGCTGCACGACGTGCTGAGCCGGGTCGCCCTGGCCGGCATCGACCTGGACACGCCTTTCGCCGCGGTGATGAGCCCCAACCCGCGCACCCTGCCGCCCCACGCCCTGGCCCACGACGCGGCCCTGGTCATGGCCAAGCACGGCTTCCGCCACATCCTGGTGGAGGAGGACGGCCGCCTCAAGGGCCTGATCTCGGAGAAGGATCTGTTTTCGCTGCAACGGGTCGGCTTGCGCCAGATCAGCGGGGCGATCCGCAACGCGGACAATCTGGACACCCTCAAGCATTCGGCCCGGGACATCCGCCAACTGGCCCACAACATGCTGGCCCAGGGCGTGGCCGCCGAGCAGCTCACCCAGATCATCTCCACCCTAAACGACCTGCTCACCACACGCATCCTCGATCTGGAGCTGAAGGCCGATCCGGCGCTCAAGGAGGTGGAATTCTGCTGGCTGGCCCTGGGCTCGGAAGGCCGCCTGGAACAAACCCTGAACACCGACCAGGACAACGGCATCATCTTCAACGTCAGGGAGGGCGCGAGCGCGGAGGACATACGCGCCTTGCTGCTGCCCTTCGCGAAGCGGATCAATCTGGCCCTGGCGGAATGCGGATTCCCGCTCTGCGCGGGCGAGGTCATGGCTTCCAATCCCAAGTGGTGCCAGTCCCTGCCGGAGTGGAAGAAGACCTTCGCCAACTGGATCGACCACGGCGATCCCATGGCCTTGCTGTATTCCTCGATCTTCTTCGATTTCCGCTCCCTTTATGGCGCCGACCACCTGGCCTTCGAACTGCGCGAATGGCTCAGCGGCGCGGCCAGGAAGAACAGCCGCTTCCTGCATCAGATGGCCGCCAACGCCCTGCGCAACCGGCCGCCCTCGGGCTCGGTCTGGGATTTCTTCACCGGCAACGCCACCCTGGATCTCAAGCTCAACGGCATCACCCCGTTCGTCGACGCCGCCCGCATCTTTGGCTTGGCCGTGGGCGGCAAGCAGACCAATACCCTGCAACGCCTGAGCGAAATCGCCGGGCCTTTGCGCGTCAGCCCGCAGGACGCGGAAGCCTGGAGCGAGGCCTTCCTGTTCATCCAGCTCCTGCGCCTGCGCCTGCACCATGACCAGTGCGAACGCGGCGAACCGCTGAGCAACAAGGTGGACCCGGACAGCTTCAACAACCTGGACAAGCGCATTCTCAAGGAAGCCTTCCGCCAGGCCCGCAAACTCCAGACCAAGCTGGCCCTGGAGTATCAGCTATGAACTGGCTCGCCGGCCTGTTCGGCGCCAAACCCGAACTGACCCCTGAACAGGCGGCGCGGCTCGCCGCCTGGCGCGCGCTGCCCGACGAGGACACCGGCAAACCCATCGACGAAAGCCGCTACGTGGTGGTGGACGTGGAAACCAGCGGCCTCAACCTGGCCAAGGACCGGCTCATCGCCATCGGCGCCGTCGCCGTGCGCAACGGGAACATCCAACTGGCCGACAGCCTGGAAATGGTCCTGCAACAGAGCCGCATCAGCGACCGGAGCAACATCCTGATCCACGGCATCGGCGGCACCGCGCAAGCGGAGGGCATTCCCCCCGTCGAGGCCCTGCTGAGCTTCCTGGAATATCTGGGCAAAGCCCCGCTCCTCGCCTTCCATGTCACCTTCGACAAGACCATGATCGACCGGGCGCTGAAGACCTTCCTGGGTCTCAAGTTCGACCATCCCTGGGCCGACCTGGCCTATCTCGCCCCCGCCCTCTATCCCGGCCTGGCCCGCTCGCACCGCTCCCTGGACCAATGGATGGCGCGCTTCAACCTGACCAACTACGCGCGCCACTGCGCCCTCGCCGACGCGCTTTCCACCGCCGAACTGATGCTCGCCCTGCGCGGCCGCATGAACGAAAAGCACACCGGAAGTTTCCGCGCCATGCGCGACCTGGAGAAAACCCAGCGCATGACGAACTGGACCGGCTGATCGACTTGGCGCGGAAAGCACCGGCCCGCTGCGCCCGCTTTTCCGCTGCCCAATAAAAAACCCCCGCCGAGGCGGGGGTTCGTCACGACGGGAAGCGGGCTCAGTGAGCCTGGGCTTCGCCGGCGCCGCGGGGATAGCGGATGCCTTCCACCAGATGCTGGATGTGATCCGGGCACGGCGCGGTCATCTTCATCACCACGAAGGCGACCACGAAGTTGAGGATCATGCCGACCACGCCGATGCCTTCCGGGGAGATGCCCAGGAACCATTGGGTGTCGGGCACCTTGTCCATGCCCAGCAGCACGTCGCGCTTGAAGTAGACGATGTAGGCCAGGGTGAAGATCAGGCCGGTCAACATGCCGGCGATGGCGCCGCCCCGGTTCATCGACTTGCTGAAGATGCCCAGCACGATGGTCGGGAACAGCGACGCGCAAGCGAGACCGAAGGCGAAGGCCACCACCTGGGCGACGAAGCCCGGCGGGTTGTAGCCCAGGTAGCCGGCGACCAGCACCGCCACAGCGGCGGCGACACGCCCCGCCATCAACTCGCCCTTCTCGGAGATGTCCGGCGTGAACACGCTCTTCATCAGGTCGTGGGAGATGGAGGAGGAGATCACCAGCAGCAGGCCGGCGGCGGTGGACAGCGCGGCGGCGATACCGCCGGCGGCGATCAGGGCGATGACCCAGTCGGGCAGGCCGGCGATTTCCGGGTTGGCCAGCACCATGATGTCCCGGTCGACCGTGCCGTCGAACTTGCCCTTCTTGTCGGAACCCAGCTCGTTGCCCTTCCAGCCCGCGGCTTCCGCCTTGGCGAGGAAGTCCGCGTTCTTGGACTTCTCGTTGTAGTACTGGATGCGGCCGTCGCCGTTCTTGTCTTCCCACTTGATCAGGCCGGTCTTCTCCCAGCGCTTCATCCAGCCGGGACGGGACTCGCCCATGATGCTGGCCTCGGGCGCGAACACGTCGCCGCCGGTGGCCACCGCGGTGTTCACCGTGGCGTGCAGGTTGTAGCGGGCCATGGCGCCGACCGCGGGGGCGGTGGTGTAGAGCAGGGCGATGAAGACCAGGGCCCAGCCGGCGGACAGACGCGCGTCATGCACCTTGGGCACGGTGAAGAAACGCACGATCACGTGGGGCAGACCGGCGGTACCCGCCATCAGGGCCAAGGTGATGCAGAACACGTCGATCATGGTCTTGCTGCCGGTGGTGTAGGCGGCGAAACCCAGATCGGTGACGGTCTTGTTCAGCTTGTCCAGGAAGTACATGTCGCCCATGTGACCGCCCAAACCGAGCTGCGGCAACACGTTGCCGGATATCTGCAGGGAGATGAACACGGCCGGGATGGTGTACGCCGCGATCAGCACGCAGTACTGGGCCACCTGGGTGTAGGTGATGCCCTTCATGCCGCCGAGCACGGCGTAGAAGAACACCAGGCCCATGCCGGCGATCAGGCCGGTCGTGATGTCCACTTCCAGGAAGCGGGAGAACACGATGCCGACGCCGCGCATCTGGCCGGCCACGTACGTGAAGGAGATGAAGATCAGACAGATCACCGCCACGATGCGCGCCGTCTGCGAGTAATACCGGTCGCCGATGAACTGGGGCACGGTGAACTTGCCGAACTTGCGCAGGTAGGGAGCGAGCAGCACGGCCAACAGCACGTAACCGCCGGTCCAACCCATCAGGTAGACGGAACCGCCGTAACCCAGGAAGGCGATCAAACCCGCCATGGAGATGAAGGAGGCGGCGGACATCCAGTCGGCGCCGGTCGCCATGCCGTTGATGATGGGATGCACGCCGCCGCCGGCCACGTAGAACTCCTTGGTGGAGCCCGCGCGCGCCCAGATGGCGATACCGATGTAGAGGGCGAACGACAGGCCCACCACGACATAGGTCAGTGTTTTCAGATCCATGTGTGTCCCCTTACTCTTCGTGAACGTCGTGTTCGCGGTCGATCTTGTCCATGCGACTGGCGTACCAGAAGATCAGGCCGACGAAGATGAAAATGGAACCTTGCTGGGCAAACCAGAACCCCAGGGGATAGCCAGCGATGTGAATACCGTCCAAAGCGTCGCGGAAGAGGATGCCCGCGCCGAATGAAACGATGAACCAGATCGCGATGGTCAACATCAGCAACCTGAGCGTGGCCTGCCAATAGGCTTTAGGGTCGAAATTACCGGGTTTTGACATGGTGTGGTCTCCTATTCATGCACCGAGGTCATTGTCTGAGGAGGACCGTCACATAAGCGCTTAATGCGGTCTCCCCCCGCCGCTTAGGTGATTGCCCGGGCGGAGTGTAGCCCATAGACCTTCATTAATTAAACCTTAATTAATACCGAGTATTGGGCGGTAAAACTCAGCGCCGGGCCCGGCCCGCGAAGGTTTGCAGCAGAAAGTAGTAGCTCCAGAGCACCAGCGCCGACACCCCCGTCCACAATCCGAAGGGCAAACCCACCAGCAGCACGGATACGCCGGTTGCCAGCAGTAGGCCGCCGCCGATGAAATTGATGGACAGGACCATGGCGGCCCACCGTTCCGGGTTGGGAAAGCCGCGGCCGCGCCAGTCGGCGACGAAGCGCAGATCCTTGCTGACCGCGATGCGCCAGGCGCGGTAGAACATGCCCGCGGCCAGGAAGAAAATGCCGACGAACAACAGCCGGGCAAGCCAGACGAACCAGATTTCCATGGATTTTTGCGCCATTCCCCATCCCTGCATGGAGAACGGTCTCGGATGCCGACAAGGGCCGGCAAGATAGCAGAAGACGCGGCCCGGGTCGCCTCTTGTACTGCCGGCGACCACGCCGGACGGGTTTTTTGGCTATGCTACCGGCCTGCCCGGACGGAGAAACCCTTGGAACAGAAACGCATACGGCGGGAACATTGGCGGCGCAATACCCGGCTGACCGGCCTTCTGCTCGCCATCTGGTTCGTCGTCACTTTCGGCACCATCTGGTTTGCCCGGGAACTCAACGAAATCGTCATCGCCGGCTTTCCCCTGGGCTTTTACATGGGGGCCCAGGGCACCCTGATCCTCTATCTGGTCCTGGTCCGGGTCTATGCCACCCGCATGGACGAGCTGGACGAGGCATGCGGCCTGGACGCATCGGGGCGCTGATGCGCGCCGACCCGGCCCGGCGCGCGTGAAGTCCTCGCCCATGCCCATCGATCTGATCCTGGTCTCCCTGTTGCGCGTCCTTTGCGAAGTCGCCGGCCTCGCCCTGCTCGGCCAGGGCATCCTCGCGCTGCTGGCCGGCCCGCGCCGCCACGGCAACCTGTTCTACAAGATACTGAAAACCGTCGCCGGCCCCGCGGTCGGCGTCGTCCGCCTCGCCACGCCGCGCGCCATCGCCGATGCCCATGTGCCCGCGCTGGCGTTCTTCCTGCTGTTCTGGCTGTGGATCGCGCTGGCGCTGGCCAAGCGACATCTGTGCGCCCTGCATGGTCTGGCCTGCTGAGGGACGAGGCAGGCATGTACCGAATCTCCTGGAAAATCCTGCTCGCCTACGGCATCGGCAGCCTGGCCCTGGACGCGGTCAGCAATCCGCAGACCGTGCTGCCCCTCGCCCTGGCGCCCTGGACGCCGCCGCCCGGCCTGACCCTGGCCTTCCTGCTGATATACGGGCTGCATTACGCGCCGCTGCTCATCGGCGTCGTTTTCCTGATCGGCATTCCCATCTACGGCCTTCCCTCGGACTGGCTGCCCGCCCTGTGGGCCGCCGGCCTGCTCATGCTCGGCCTGCTCGCCCTGGCGACCTGGCTGCTGCGCGGCCTGCGCGTCGACCCCGGTCTGTCCACCCAGCGCGACCTGTCCTGGTTCCTGCTGGTGGCCGTCCTCGGCGCCTGGCTGGACGCGGGCGTCCACGTCTTTTCACGCAGCCCGGAAGCGGCGCCCGATCTGCTCGCCTGGCTCGCCGACCTGGTGAACTACTGGGTCGGCGCCTTGATCCGCATGCTGGTCATCGCCCCCCTGGTCCTGGTGCACGCGAAACAGGACTGGCATGCCTGGCACCCGACCCGGGAGATGGTGCTGCAAGGCATCGCCATCGTCGTCGCCCTGTGGATCATCTTCGGCCTCAAATACACGGATGAATTCAAGTTCTTCTATCTGCTGTTCCTGCCCATGATCTGGATCGCCATGCGCCACGGCATCCAGGGCACCACCCTCGCCCTGGCGGTGAGCCACGTGGGCACCAACACCATCCTGGAATGGCGCGGCCTGCACGCCATCACCGTGGTGGAATTCCAGATGCTGATGCTGGGCCTGGCGGTGACCGGCCTGTTCCTGGGCATGACCGTGACCACCCGCCGCGTCGCCGAGGAACGGCTGCACCAGCGCGAAGCGGAACTGAACCACGCCATGCGCCTCGCGGCGGCGGGGGAAATGGCCCAGGCCATCGCCCACGAGCTGAACCAGCCCCTGGTCGCCGTCGCCAACTACGCCCGCGCCGGCCGCGCCATGCTGGAAGACCCGGCGCGCCACGCCGCCCTGCTCGCCGACACCCTGGACAAGATCGACCGGGAGGCCAACCGGGCCGGCCAGGTCATGCGCCGCCTGCGCGAGTTCTTCCGGGGCGGCGGCCTGCGCCTGGAAACCTTCCCCGTCCAGGAACTGGTGGCGGAAAGCCTGGCTCATGTGCGCCGCCGCGCGGAACGGCAGGGCATCACGGTCGAGACCCATTTCGACGACAACCTGCCCCTGGTCCAGGCCGACCGGGTGCAACTGGGCACGGTGCTGCACAACCTGCTCTCCAACGCGGTGGAATCCCTGACCGACCATCCCACCCTGTGGCGCGACATCGAGGTCACCGCGAGCCCGCACGAGGCGGGCTGGCTGCGCGTCTGCGTCAGCGACAGCGGCCAGGGCGTGCAGGCGGACATGAAGGAGCGCCTGTTCGACTCCTTCGCCACCAGCAAGGCCGAGGGCATGGGCCTGGGCCTGGCCATCAGCCGCACCCTGGTGGAAGCCCACGGCGGCAAACTCTGGCTGGACCACGACCAGCCCGCCCGCTTTTGTTTCACCGTGCCGACCCTGGCGATGGCCGCGCCCCTGCCCACCGCCTCCGCTAGAATCCGCTGATCCTTTTTCGCTTCCCACCCAACCCCGATTTCAGTCCCGAGAACGCCAACATGCCCGTCAACCTCTCCGCCCCCGATCCCGCTTCCCTGCTCGCCGTCCCCGGCGTCGAGCTGGGCATCGCCAGCGCCGGCATCAAGAAGCCCGGCCGCAAGGACGTGCTGGTCATGACCCTGCCCGCCGATTCGGAAGTGGTGGGCGTGTTCACCCAGAACCGCTTCTGCGCCGCCCCGGTCACCGTCTGCAAGGAACACCTTCATGGCGAGGGTACGCAAACCCGCGGCATCCGCGCCCTGGTGGTCAACACCGGCAACGCCAACGCCGGCACCGGCGAGGACGGCCTGCGCCGCGCCAGGGAAACCTGCGCCGCCGTCGCGGAGACGCTGAACATCCTGCCCGAGCAGGTGCTGCCCTTCTCCACCGGCGTGATCCTGGAGCCCCTGCCGCACGACAAGATCGTCGCCGCCCTGCCCGCCGCCCTCGCCGACCTGAAGCCCGGCAACTGGGCCGCCGCCGCCGAAGCCATCATGACCACCGACATCGTCGCCAAGGCCGCGACCCGCAAGGCATCCCTGGACGGCGTGGAGTTCGCGGTCACCGGCATCGCCAAGGGCTCCGGCATGATCCACCCCAACATGGCGACCATGCTGAGCTTCGTCGCCACCGACGCGCCGGTGTCCTGCGAGGCCCTGGAAGCCATCCTGCGCCACGCGGTGAACAAGTCCTTCAACTGCATCACCGTGGACGGCGACACCTCCACCAACGATTCCTGCATCCTCATCGCCACCGGCACCACCCAGGCGCCGGTCATCATGGATTCCGCCGATCCGCGCTTCGACTCGCTGCAATCCGTGGTCACCGAAGTCATGATCCAGCTCGCCCAGGCCATCGTGCGCGACGGCGAGGGCGCCACCAAGTTCATGGAAGTGCGCGTCGAAGGCGGCAAGGACGAGGCCGAATGCAAACAGGTGGCCTACGCCATCGCCAAATCGCCCCTGGTGAAGACCGCCTTCTTCGCCTCCGACCCCAATCTGGGCCGCATCCTCGCCGCCATCGGCTATGCCGGGATCGATGACCTGGACGTGGACCGCATCCGCCTCTGGCTGGGCAATGTGCTGGTGGCGGAAAACGGCGGCCGCGCGCCCTCCTACCGGGAAGAGGAAGGCGCCCGCGTCATGGCCGCCCCGGAAATCGCCGTGCGCGTGGACCTGGCCCGGGGCGGCACGGTCGCCACCGTGTGGACCTGCGATTTCTCGTACGACTACGTGAAGATCAACGCGGAATACCGGACCTGAGACGCCCCCCGCGACGCCCGAGCAGACCTTCCCCCCTTTGAAAAAAGGGGGCCAGGGGGGATTCCCCTCCCCTCCAGTTCCCGACCGCAATACCGCCCCACAACCTGAAAACGCTGGAGCGTGGTGGCCCAACGCCGAGGGTTGCGGCAGGGTGCCCGCCGCGCGGCTGATCGCCGTGAACCGCGCGGATGCCGGCCACGCCGGGAATCGCCGCGCGGAAGCGCGCACCCTTCGATGATCCGCGCGCGCAAAGCAAAACGGGCCGCCCGCGGGCGGCCCGTTTTGTTGCCACCGCGCTCAGTACTTGTAGGCGTTGCCCTTGTAGAACTTCTTCATGGTGTTGGTGACCATGCCGTCGTCCTTGATGCGGTGGTATTCGCCGTTGGCGTCCTGGGTGATCTTCGTGCACTTCTTCTGCTGGGTCGGGAACTGGGTGCAGAAATAGCCCTCGTCGTTGATGCTCCAGGTGCCCTGGCGCTTCAGCTTGTTTTCCAGCACCTGGACCAGCTTGCCGTCGGGCGAGTAGTAGGCGGTGTAGTTCTTGCCCAGGGAGTCGGCGAAACCGGACACGGAGTTGCCGGGAATCAGCGCCTTGAGCTGGTCGACGGTGAGCGGATCGCCGGCTTGCGCGGCGGCGGAGAACATCAGGAGGGTGGTCAGAAGCAGGGATTTCATGGGTTGTCTCCTTGGTGAATGCGGGGTTTTGGCGCCGCCGGCGCCAGCGGTCACGGCATATCGCAAGGGCGCGCCCGAGGGTTCCAGGCGCGCCCCGTTGCGTTCAGGCGCTCTTCGCGCTGGGCGCGGCGGCTTGCAGGAAGCTGGGCAGCAACTGCATGCGGCGCAGCAAGGTGAACAACACCTGAAAGGTCTTCAGCTGGACCAGGAAAAAAGGCAGCAGGAACAGCAGGTGGGCCAGCGTGAACATCTGCATCAAGCCATTGCCGAGCAGGCCGAACTTGACGACGAACAGGCCGAACACGGGGAAGGCGACGCCCGGGCAGATCAGGGCAAACGTGGTGGGATGGATCTTGTCGCCATAGATGAAGTCCTTGAAGTAGTTCAGGCGCTTCATCACCGCGTAGCCGATCATGCCGAACATCAGTTGCACCGAGAACATCGCCATCAGGATGGGATATTGCTCGCCGGGTTTGATGTGGGCCTCGAAGGCCTCGCCGAGGCCGTGGCTGATGCGCATGAAGGTGATGCCGTAGAGGGTCAGGATGGGGATCATCAGCCACAGGCTGGGCGCGGCTTCCAGACGGATGCCGTGGGAGAGCATGGCGTGGAATCCGATCACCAGCATGATGACCATCAGCACCACGCCGGCGGTGGCGAAGAAGGCGGACAGGGCGGTGGCGATGGCGACCACTTCCTTGATGCCGCTCATGGCGGCGGGGGCGGCCAGGCCGACGGCCACCATGGCCAGGGCGAAGATGGCGATCATCGCCGCCAGGCTGTTGCCTTCCTCGAAGTTGTAGCCCTTGTGCAGCAGCATGCGCACCACGTATTCGCCCAGGATGCGCACGGCGTAAGCGCCGATCACCAGGAAAGCGGCCATGGCGAAGGGGAACAGATTCTCGATGTAGTCCCACATGCCCGGCACCAGCAGGGAAGAGGTGACGAACAGCACGTTGACCGTCATCGCCATGGTGAGCGGCACCACCATGAGGCTGATCTCGCCCATGGAATTGCGCAGCTTGGTATACGCCTCGGTCTTCTTGAACAGGCCGAATTCGCGGGTGTTCCACACCATCAGCGAGAGCGAGGTCAGCGCCAGCAGCAAGACCACCGCCAGGTCGAGGCCGACCAGGAAAGACTTGAGGTTGAGCTCGCCGGTGACGATGGGCCAAAGCTGGTCGAAGGAGATGATGCCGCTCTCGTGCGGCAGCATGAAGTTGAGGTAAAGGAAGAAGGAGATGGAGAGGCCGCCGGAGCCCAGCGCGGCCAGGTGGTACATCGGGTTGTACTGTTCGTTCAGGTTCTTGCGCATGATGTGTCTCCTCTTGAAGTGCCGATCATGGAAGCCGGGGATGCCGCGCCGGCCCGGGCCGGCGCCTGCCGTGACGCTCAGCCCAGCGTGTCGGTCCAGATGTTCTCGAACCACGCCTTGTTGTATTCGAAGTTCAGCTCGTCGCTGTCCTCCGCCGCGCCGCCGCCCGGCATCCGCTGGTAGGTGTCCTGATCCATGTCGTAGCGCATGACCACGGCGATGGGGCCGGAAGTGTGATCCGAGGTGGCGGAATAGCTGGTGCTGCCGATGACCGGCAGGGGGTCGGGCTGACGGTCGTGGAACAGCTCGATGATCGCCGCCGCGGCGATCTTGCCCTGGTTGTTCGACACATGCGCCGACTTGGGCATGTTCGACAGCACGCAATCGCCGATGACGTGGATGTTGGGCACGGTCTTCGATTCGTAGGTGGCGAAGTCGATCGGGCACCACCGGTTGCCGCTGTCGCTGCGCACGCCCGCGATGTCGCAGACCTTGCCGGCACGCTGCGCCGGGATGATGTTGATGACGTCCGCCTTCACCGAATCCCAGTCGCTCGACACCGTCATCGTCTTGTGATCGATGCCGGTCACCAGGTTGTTGGGGCGGTGCTCGACCATGCCCGGATAGAAGCGATCGAACGCCTTCTTGAACATCGGGCCCTTGGAAACGATCTGCATGTGTCCGTCGAGCATGATGATCTTGGACTTCGGCTTGTATTGCTTGAAGTAATGGGCCGCCATGCAGGCGCGCTCGTAGGGGCCGGAGACGCACTTGCCGGGCGGCGGCGGGCTGGCGATGACGAACACACCGCCATCCGGCATGGCTTCCAGCTGCTTCCGCAGCAGCGCGGTTTCCGGGCCGGCCTTGAAGGCATGGACCACTTTCCCCACGGCGGCGGCCTCGTCGTACCCCTGGATCGCGCCGGTCACGAACTCGACGCCGGGCGACAGCACCAGGCGGTCGTAGGAAATCTCGGCGCCGCCCCGGGTTTTCACCAGGCGCTTGCCGGCATCCACCCCGACCACACTGTCCTGGACCATCCGGATACCGTATTTGCCCAGGTTGCCGTAGGACTTGTTCAAGTCCCCCATCTCGCGCAGGCCGCCCAGCACCCAGTTGGACATGGGGCAGGACACCATATGCGGGCTCGGCTCGATCAGGGTCACCTCGATCGAAGGATCCCAGACGCGCAGATATTTCGCGCAGGTGGCGCCGCCATAGCCGGCGCCGACCACGACCACCCTCGGCGCGGCACCTGCGCGCGCGGTAGTGGAGAAACCGGCGAATCCGGCGGCCAGGCCGGCTCCCGCCACCTTGAGAAAATCTCGGCGTTGCATCGTCATCTTTGCCACCTCCGCCCTATTTGATGGATGAAAAGTACGCGGCCAAATCCTCGAATTCGGCGTCGGAGTAGCCCAAGGCGTATTTCTTCATCACCGTGGCCTCGCGCTTGCTGTCCCGGAAATCCTTCATGGCCTCCAGGAGATAAGCCTTGTCCTGGCCCGCCAGGGGCGGAATCGCGGCGACACTCTTGCCGTTGGGGCCGTGGCAGTTGAAGCAGGTGGAGGCGATGGTCCGGGTATGGGACGCGCACACGCTGGCCGGCATGTCATAGCCGGCGATCATGCAACCGGGCGCGTCGTCCGCTCCGGCCGCGCCCACCGATAGCCAAAGTGCGGCCGCCACGACTGATTTTCGCTTCTTCATTTCCATGGTCTCCTCCATGCTGGATGAACTGAACAAGGCGCGGTTTCAACCACCTTGCAAGGCTGTCGGGGCACCATGGCGCGGGGTATTCCCCTACTTGTCCATGGCGATCGCGAAGGTTAAGCAGTCGCGCGGCCCGAGCCGATTTGCCCGATGATTTTCTTGATTCAAATCAAAATGTCACCCTTCCTTCGCGGTTTCCTTGCAATCGCGCATCGAGGTCACCTGCGCGAGCCGAGCCGCGTCCTCGACCCGGATTTCGCTGGCGGCCGTCTGGATCAAACCCTGCTTGTCGAGGAAGGCGAGCACACGGGACAGGGTTTCCTGGGTCAGGCCGAGCTTGGCGGCGACATCCTGCTTGCGCGCCGGCAGTCTGAACGTGAAGGCCGTGTCGGCCGGCGACGGCCGGTGCAGCAGCAGATAGCCCGCCACCCGTTGCACGCTGGAACGCTGAGCGCAGATCTCGGCGTCGCGCAGGGTGTCCAGCAGATGGCGCGAGACGCGTTCGAGGGCGTGGCGCGTGAGATCGACGTGGCCGCCGATCTCGCGCCGGAATACCAGGGAATCCACCGCCAGTACATGGCTGTCGCGCGCCGCCACGGCCTGGAACGGGCACACCTCGTCGAGCACCAGGCAGGACTCCGCCAGGCTTTTGCCAGGGTCGACGAGAAACAGCACGCGCTCGCAGTTGCCCGGCAGCGGGATGAAGATGCGGATCAGACCGCTGACCACGACATGCAGGGATTGCGGACGCTCGCCCTTGTTCAGCAGCGTGTCGCCCTTGGTGATATGAACGATCTTGGCGCCCGCCGCGAGGCGCGCCAGGCTTTCGTCCGACCAGCCCTGGAAATAGGCCAGCCGCCGCATGGTCTGCGGGATGCGCGCCTGAGCGACGGGCAAACGGTTCACCTCGCGGCCCCGTCCGGGACGCCGCGCGCAGCCGCGCTTCCCGCGCGGGTGCCGATGGAACAAGAAGTGGGGACGGAGTCCCCACGCAGATGCCGAGCCATTGCGTCTCCTCGCTGGCATGCCGCCGTCCCTTATGGGTTGTTGTGCGGCATTTCTTTCATCCAGCACCCGGGTGCTCGCGGGTGCATCCATGTTCCGGGCGACAACTCCCCCTCGGGGGAGGACGACCCGTGTCAATGAAACCTGAAAGCGTTGCATCCCTACGGGACCGGCATTGCGCCGATCCGGGCGGTGGTCGGAGCAGAGGCTCCGCGACCTTGGACTGCGCATGCACAGTGCCGCCCTGCTACTCGTCGCCTGCTTGGCCAGGATGGTTGTTATTCGGCCGTGTGGCGCACGATGGGGCGCATTTTAAAGAATATATGAAGATAAGCAAGTACTAATTTAGGTTTTCCTAATATACCGTTGACGCTGGCTTGACAGAGCGGTCTCGGCCGACGGAACGTCCCTCTGGTCACGCGGATCGCACGACAAGGACCCGCGTGTTTCCATGTCCTCGCCCCCGATAAGAACGCTCACCCTTCCAATCCTCCCGGCCGCAAGGACGATCGATCCGGCCCGGAAATAGATCGATCGACCCTTCCAACGTATGCCGGAATCCGATGTGACAAACTCCATTCCGATTTGGGCCAGATCAATAAGCAGGCCACTCCGCCTGTCGGCGCCGAACCGCCGGATTTACCGCTTTGGTGAGGTTTTTCTACAGCGTCAACGTTTAGCTTGAGGGCGCGGAGACAGCAAGCGAAGCATGCTGGCGGAGCGTCTCTCGAAGCGCTGGTTAGCGGAGTAATCGGGCTGAAGCCGAAAATCGCCCGAAAGCCGCTCAGGACAGCCCATTTATAAACAATCACTTAGGATGAGCGACTTGAGAGCCACCTGACTACTTGAGCAGGGGGACATTTTCACTTTGGTCGACGAAGAATGGATTGGCAATGCTCTGTACTGTGGGGGTTGCGTTCGAAATTGGGCCGAACGAGGCGTCGGGAAGGCGCTTCTTAGCCAACTTGATATCGATCTTTTCTCTGTTGGTAACGACAAACACTGCACCAGCCGCCAAAGGCATGCCGAAAAAATTTTTCCCCATTATTTGGTTGGCCTGGTAGTTCCCCAAGTATGTCGTTTCGTTCGGGCGGACTTTGAATGGGATGGAAAACTCATTACTAGAGCCAAAGTTCTTTTGAACCGTGCCTCCATTTAAAAAAATGTCAAAGTTGAATATTTCATAGTCGCCTGGCGGAAGGCGAAATGATTGGACAACGCCGTTCTCCACGGGGTTGTCGTAATCTCTCTTCTGGGCGGAGAACTCGTTCTGTTGAAAGTACGCGAAGCGTTTCGGTTCCGAACCCTTGTCGCCAACCTTTCTGAAGGTTAGGGAGTAACTTGAGTAATGTGTGTTTGCAGCTGCCCCTATACCAATTGCAATCCTTCCAGCGTCAGGCCCTTGGTACTCGTTTCTAACATCGGGAATTGAGCCGCATGCAGACAACATAAGTGCGGCCAGTAGCATAAGAATTTTCGTCACGTGAAACTCCGAGATAAAGAGGGCTAACGAGGCTGTAGAACCCCCCCACCTTTCGGTTGTGGGGTGAATACAGGGGCGACCCTTCCCAGCACCGAGATCGTCGAACCTGGAGCGTTTTGGAAGGCCGAATTTGCGCTCATTTTTCTTCTCCGAAATTTTTTAGGTTTTTCTACAGCTTCAACGTGGAGCTAACCGGCGCTGCGCGGCTTTATCGCGCAGCGTCCAGCGATCGAAGGGAGCGAGGTTGAGTGATGGGATGGACTCCCCCCGCCTTTGTGCGCACATTAAGCGCGACTGGTCTTCAAGGGGTTGGGGATCAGCATTTGACGAAAGGAGTCCGCCGTGAATGCTACTACCGTGGCCGTAGACCTGGCCAAATCCGTGTTCCAGCTCGCCGTCGCCGATGGACAGTGGAAGGTGATCGAATCCCACCGTCTCACCCGTTCCCAGTTCGAGCGCTTCTTCGCCAACCGCGCCGTCGATCTGGTCATCATGGAAGCCTGCGGTTCCGCCCATTACTGGGGCCGGCGCCTCTCCGGCCTGGGCATCCGGGTCAAATTGCTGCCCGCCGCCTATGTGCGCGCCTACGTGAAACGCAACAAGACCGATGCCGCCGATGCCCGCGCCCTGCTGGAAGCCGCCCGCGCCTCCGACATGGCGCCGGTGCGCATCAAGTCCGAGGAACAGCAAGCCTTGCAGGGGCTGCACCGCATCCGTTCCCTGTGGATGGGCACCCGCACCAGCCGCATCAATGCCCTGCGCGGCTTCTGCCGGGAATTCGGCCTGGTGGTGCCCCAGGGTGCGCGCACCGGCGTCGAGGCGATATCCCGTGCGCTGGCCGATCCCCATGTGGAAATCCCCGGCTTGATCCGGGGCTCCATGGCTTTGCTGATCGAGGAGATCCGTCTGCTGGAACAGCGCATCGCCCAGTTGGAGCGGGAACTGATGGAGGTGGCCCGGCATAGCGCGGCTTGTGTCGCGCTGTTGTCGGTTCCCGGTATCGGCCTGTTGACGGCGACGGCCATGGTGGCGGCCACCGGCGGAACGGTCAGTCACTTCCAGGATGCCCGCCACTTCGCCAGCTGGTTCGGTTTGACGCCGAGGGAGTTCTCCTCCGGCAATCGTCAGGTGCTGGGGCGCATCTCCAAGAAGGGGGATCGCTATCTGAGGATGTTGCTGACCCATGGGGCGCGGGCGGTACTGCGCGCGGCCAGCGTGGCGAAACAGGCCGAGCGCCACCTGGATGGCTTGCGCGAGTGGGCGCTGGCGGTGCAGGGCCGCACCAACCACAACAAGGCGGCCTGTGCCCTGGCCAACAAGTTGGCGCGCATCTGCTTCGCGGTGTTGCGGGATGCGTCGCCTTATGGGCAGCCCAGCCCGCGTGAGTTCAACAAGAAATCCAGCCGTTCCGCGTTCGCTGTCGTTGCTTAGGTTTGGCCAGGAGAAAACCATGTCTTCACCCTCCCCGCGTTTGCTTTGAGACTGATCGCTCATCATGGCTAGTAGGGTCGCACCCACACGGTTTGATGCCGATAACTCTGCCGGCAGCTTCACGCCTGCCGCTTGTAACGATTGGCACACCGTGGGCAGATTCCATGTCGGCACGGGTCATCCAGTACCCACTCACGATGCCGGATATACGACTGCATGCGCTTCCTCCAGGCTAAAACAATCGATCAGCTCTCTTGCTTTTGGGGGGAGTCCATATACAGGGTTAGACCGCGCTCGATTTGGCGGGGGGGTATTAGCACTTGGCTACCGATTGCGCTGCGAGGCATAGTGCGCCATTCTCCAATCGAGGTAATCTGAGCTGTAGTACTGCCCCCGCTGTAGCTGAATGCAGTAGAAGGAGCCGAGAGCAATTTCTTGAGCCCCTTGATGCGTAAGCAACTCTGCAACCTCTTTGGGCGTTCTAGTTGCTAGAAGGCTCTGGACGAACTTCCCTACCGTAGAAGTGGCCACGGCTTCTTCGATGTTGAAAGTTGCTGCGAGGTGTCTTGACGACAACTTGATTTCATTGGCGATGACAACTTCGAGCGGTGGTTCGTTGAGAAACTCTTTGGCCCACTGCTGAAGGGTTCTTGAGCAAAGCAGATCGGCCAAAGCCAGTGGAGCCGGGTGGGTGATAACCAAATCTCCGGATTGCTCCAGCTCAAGCAGCCCTGTAAGGAGATTGTTGGTGAGCTCGGTTGCGTTCAAAGTGGCTGAGCCTTAAGGTGGGGTGAAGAGGCCTAACGACGCTGTAGAAAAACCCGTTTCCAATCTCCCCAGCCATCCCCTGCGGTGATTTTTGCAAAGCCGAGTCGGCTCGGGTTTGAACCGGATGAATTCAGTCTATTCAAGTGCTCTACCCTCCTGATTCGTCTGAT
>JBGAFI010000031.1:0-11609 GCA_044227325.1 Thiobacillaceae bacterium
GACGTTGGACGTCGCGCGAAACCTCGCTTGGGAATCGGCCGCTGAATCACGGTTGATTCCAGAGAGGGCGACGTGGTATCGGCAGGAACCCGCAGTTCCTGAATAGACGATTCGACCTATCGTTGCTGCCGGCATCGCCAGAGACCGACGAGCTCTCCCAAATATGCCGTTTGCTGTTGATCGCCCATCATCTGGGTGCTTTCGTTCAACGCCTGATTGGCGAGGCGGCCAAGGCCTCACAGTGGGAACTGAACTTCATGGCGACACGCCGACGGGCACACGCCGAAATCTCCGTCTTGACCTTGGGGCGGCGTATCTTGAATTCGTAGGCTCACTGGTTGAGTCGTCTCCGCCCGGGCACATCTCTTCCAGCTCTCAGCGCTCAGGCCGCTTTCGTGTGCCAGTTTCATCATGATGAAACGTGAAAATGCGGGGAAACCTCAGGGGCTGTCCCCCATTATGTTTTGCTATTATGTTTTGCGCGCTATTGGTCCAACCTACGCGGGCTCACCTCAACCCATTCGTCAGCGCGAAGTATTTGTTCAAGCCAGCGTTTGCCTTGAGTTGTGCCGTCTTCCATAACGGTAATGCTGTCTATAAGAAGCTTGCAATATTCACTTCCTCCTAGCCACGTCGTGACAAGCTGAAGAGTTTCCTCAGAGTCAGTGACACATTGTTGCTCATGGCTTGGAAACTCAACGAGAAATTGCAATACCCCAGAAGGCGTTTCAGCGATTGGTTCAAACTTACTTTCTGCCCAGCCTCTATGTCTCCCTAGGAGTTCTTTGGCAGAAGAAACTGAAGAAATCATAGAAATGTCAGGCGTACTGGAAACCACATCCTTTAAAGCAATGATTCGAAGATTGTCATTAAAATTAATCTGTCTCTGGCACCAACATAAGTGTTCTGTGCGACCGTCCACCCTGCGCATACCGCTTAGGTTGAGTGATAGACATGACGAGTCCTTAGAGGCAATGAGGCTAAATGACAGTATATCAATACGCTCAGCCCCACCTACCACAAGCTTTTGACCATTTAACATTAGCTTTATGTATGGCATTGTTCGTTACCGCACAGAATAGGCAGAATAGCAGAATAGGGGACAGACCACGGTTTCATGCTAGGCTCCGACATGTCACCGTCTCCGACGCGCCCCCATGCCACGCCGCCCCCGTCTGGCCTTGCCCAATGTTCCGCTTCACATCATCCAGCGCGGCAACAACCGGCAAGCATGCTTTTATGTCGAAGAGGACTATCGCTTCTACCGTGACTGGCTGGGTGAATATGCCGACAAAACCGGCTGCCGGGTCCACGCCTACGTCCTCATGACCAACCATGTCCACCTGTTGATATCCGCCCAACGCCCGGATTCTCCGGGCGCGTTGATGAAAGCCCTGGGACAACGCTACGTCCAATATGTCAACCGCACCTACCGGCGCAGCGGCACCCTGTGGGAAGGACGCTTTCGCTCCTGTCTTACCCAGGACGAAAGCTATCTGCTGGCCTGTCAGCGCTACATTGAACTGAATCCCGTCCGCGCGGACATGGTTGAACATCCCGCGGAATATCGCTGGTCGAGCTACCGAGGCAACGCCCAAGGCGAACCCGACGCACTGCTCAAACCCCACACCTTGTACCTTGCCCTGGGCCAGGACGAGGCCAGCCGTGCGGCGGCCTATCGGGAATTGTTTCGATACGCGCTTGAACCGGGGCTGGTCGACGAAATCCGTCGAGCGACCAATGGGAACTATGCCTTGGGCAGTGCGGCGTTTGCGGATCAGGTAGCAGCGGCGTTGGGCAGGCGAGCCACGCCCGGAAAACCAGGGAGACCGAGTCGGGTGGCTGCACCGGAGTCGGAGGAGTTGTTTGATGATTAGTGAAACCGTGGTCTGTCCCCTATTATGCCGCGATGGCCACGAACAGGTAGCGCCGGGTGGTCTCGTCGGCCATCTGGGGCAGGTACTTGATGTCCATGTGCAGGTAGCCCGGCATGTAAGCCTTGAACGGCTTGGGGGCGGCCTTCTCGGCCACGGGCATCAGCTTGCGCAGGTTGCCGACGCCATGGCGGCGCAGGCAACGGTCCAGGCCGGAACGGGAGACGCTGGGGCAGAGAAATTCATGGGCCACCACCAGCAGGTCGTCCAGGGACAGCAAGAGGCTCTTGCGCAGATAGACGGCGATGGCCTCCTGGGCCGGGGTCAGTTGGGTTTGCAGGCGGTGGGCGGTGTGGGAGCGGTCCTGGAACTCCGAACGAGCGCGCCACTTGCGCACGGTGGCTTCCGTGATGTTGTGGCGCCGGGCCAACACACTGACCGGTTCCTGGCTGGCGGCAATCTCGGCGCGCACCGCCGGGGTCGTGCGCGCTTGTTTGTGAAGGGCGATCATCATGGCTGTTTGGCTCCTCGCAGATCTTCGCGGAGTTGCTCTATCAACCCGCTCAGTACCTCGCGCGCTAAGAATAACGGATATCGCTTTTTGTCTATATGATCGTCCGGGACGCTACAGCTACGATCCATTTGGCTGACCTCCGTTGTTGCCATCCTGTCGTCGTCAAACTTCAGTAAAGCAACTTCCGGCAAGGTCAGCCGCCTAGTCTCGTCTCTCAGGGCCATTTCTTAGTGCCATGAGAACCTGGCCCCTTTAATTCCCGTCACAGGAAGACCAGGTATCGGGGGCTGGACAAGAACAGCAAGCAGCTCTTTACCCTGTTCGGCTTGGCCAATCTGGTGCTGGCGCGCAAATGGCGATTGGCGTCGGGCGGCCAAGTTGCGTCCGCTGCGCGATGAAAGGGGAGAAATGGCCTTGTATGACCGGGTAACTCGGTCTGAATGCGGCCGTTCAGGCCCCACGCGCCCAACGGAAATGTCTGGCCGGGGGAGCGGCTCGGCTGAATGGCCCAGCATCAGCATTTGTTCAGCGCTTCCCTAGAGCCCTTTTTCCCTGCTCTCAATCGCTAATCCATATTCTCTTAAATGCGGCCGTCTTATTATCCCAATAGTAGAAAGAGTTGGCACTTTCCGTCTTAAAATAGTTAATGGAATCATGCCGCAACAAGACTTCAGGCGCTTCCCCCTCCTCGCATTCCCAATATCCCTTTCCGCAGGCAGTCTTATATTTTCCAGGTAGCGCCTTGGCGATGCCCATTGCCCTCAGAATGGCAACATGCTTCATCTCATCGAGTAGATAGGCCTTAGGCGATTTGTGTTTACGGGATATGAACGCATAAAGACCAGCACCATTACCGCTCTGTCTCACCAATAGCCTGGCCACATCTATAGCACCATCACCATTAAAATCACCCCTAACTACCACATATTTTTCTGGGTCATCATCCCTCCAATGGCCCTCAATTTCTTGACCGAGAGGTAAGCGCCATCCATGTGGTAAATAAGGTTTGCCAGCATATACGGGAAACACAATCCCTAGCATCAAAAACATCAAGACGGATGGTATTGCACTATTCATTAACGTACTCCTGGGGCAAAACCGGATGCGCCACCCCGACCTGGACGTGTTTGGAAATGATAGTGATTCCCCTCCTCTTGGCCGTAGCTACTTTGCTGAGGAAAACATTGTTCGAAGCATGCCTGTGCCTTATTCCTTTTTAGATTCGGATTGGAATTCTTGCCAACGTCACAAGCCTGCCCAGTTTCGTGAGCACTGCCTCGGCTATGCCCGCCTTCTTGCCCAGCCGTTACTATGATGTCTTGAGCAGTGCAAATTTCAAAACAAATAAGGGCAGCTTCAGTATCAAAATTTACTGGACCACCAGCCGTTGCTGAATACGTGAAGAGCCCGAGCGGGTCAATCCACCGGAGGGGGTTATTGCGAACATAGGTGTACAAATTCGAGCCCCCCGCCAACCCAATCGGATCCGCCTCCACATACCGCCCCGTCCTTGGCTCGTAATGCCGATGATAGTTGTAGTGCAGCCCGGTTTCACCATCGTAAGCCTGGCCAGGGAAGCGCAGGCTGTAGACCACCTTGACGCCGTCGCCGTCCGGATCCTGGGCCGGCCCGCCCACGCCGAACACGTCCCCGTCCCAGCGCCACACCACCTTATTGGTCGCATCCGTCAATACCCGAGGTGCATTCAGGTGGTCGGCATACACATAGAGTAGTGCCCCGGTACTGGTCAGCACGCCCACCGGACGATCTCCGAGCCAGACGGTTTCCTGCAGACGGGCGCCGCCGCTGGTGTAGTCCCCCAGACGCAGGCCACCTTCGTCATAGACGTAGTATTCCACGCCGTTGGTCGCGCCCCGGCCAGTCTTCAGCACCCGTTGGCCCATACCGTTGTAGTAGTAGTTGGTGGCTTGGCCGTTCCATGTGATCTTGGAGAGTCGGTGGTAGTCATCGTACGTATAGGCGTAGGTCCCGTCGTTAACCACGTTGCCGGCGGCGTCGTACTGGTAGTTCTTGGCCACCGGGCCCGCCACGGTTTGCAGACGGTTTGAGTTGATGGCATAGGCATACAGGTAGTCCACACCGCCACTTTGCTGCCGGGTCCGGTTGCCATTGCCGTCATACAGCCAACCTATAGCACCTTGGTTGGTGACCATGCCGGTGACACGGTCCAAGGCGTCGTAGTCAAAACTCTTGTTCTGCCCAGTCGATAGATGGGAGTAGGCCGAAATGCGCCCTGCGGCATCGTAGACCAGGGTGCGGCTGTCAGCAGCGAGCGGGTATTTCGACGTCCAGCCGGTTTCCGGGTCTTGGTCGATTCGGTAGGACAACCCATTGCCCCAAGTCCAGGCCTTAGGTGTACCGAATGGCTGGTATTGGATGCCTGTCAGAAGCGGGCTGCCGTTGACACGGACCTCGGTCACGCGCCCCTGGCTCCAGGTGTAGTCGACATAGGCACCGCTGGGGTAGGTGATGCGCGTAAGGTCGCCGTTCAGGTAGGTGTACCCCACCGTTTGCGTGAGGTTGCCGTTGGAGTGGTGTTGGCTCTTCTGGATGACTTCTCCAAACGAGTCATACAACCAGTTGCTGTAGTCGCTTCCATATATCTGGATAGCCAACCGACCTAGGCTGTTGGGCAAAATATCCCAATAATTGCCTATCGCCTGAGCCAAACCCGATTGCCCTCCCATGGCCTGTAAACGGTCCAACGCATCGTATTGGCTGAACACCACCGTCTTCCCTCGCGCGTCGACAATGGAACTCAGATTGCCATTGGAAAGATAGCTATAGGTCGTTACCCCACGGCCAGGACTGGTTTCTTTGCGCACCTGGCCGAATGCATCGATTTCATAGTTGGTGTTGAAACCTTTGGGATCACGATACTGTGTAACCCGGTCTTGGGCATCCCTCGCCAGAACGGTTTGGCCCTGTAACGCATCTTCCGTGCTAGCCAGGCGGTCCAGGGCATCGTGAGCCCAATGGGTTGGATGGGACAGCGGGTCCAACTGGGTCGTTCGGTTGCCGCTCGCGTCATAGCCATACTCGGTCACCGCATCCTGGCCGTTGATGCGCCGCACTTCCTTCCATAGGCGGCCCAGGGCGTCGTATTCCCGGCTGAGCTTGCTGGCCTGATTGCCCTGTGCGTCCGAGACCGTTTCCTCACGGATGTTGCCCAAGCCATCCAGGGTGAAGTGAATGTGATCGCCCCAGCCGTTCCGGATGTCGGTGAGGCGATGGGCGTTGTCGTAGGTGTATTCCAGGCGCGCGCCGTTGGGGAGATCCACGCGGGTAAGCTGGCCCACCTTGTCGTAGGTGTAGGTGGTGAGGCGTTCTCCCACCAGACGGTTCTTGAGCCAACCACGAGCGGTATAGGTGTATTCGGTAATCAGACCGTTGGGGTCGCGTACCTTGAGCGGGTGGCCGTGGAGGTCGTACGACTGGATTTCGGTGACGTGGCCGACGGCATTTGTGACCTTCCAGAGTTGTCCACGCCGGGCGAGGTCGGGATCGTCATCCTGGTAGTAGGTGTAAGTGGTCATATTTTGCGCATACACGCTGAAACTGGGCGCAAGCACGCTGGCAAGGCGCCCATAGGTATTCCAGGTGTAGGTCCAGGTACGGGATTCGTTGCGCTGGTTGTCAGTTTCCGTGCGGGTCAGAAGATTGCCGTTGGCGTCGTAGCTGGAAACGACCGTCTTCACCAGGGTACCCAGAGGTTGGCCGGCGCTGTCGGCGCCGCCGGTATAGGTCTTTTCCACGGTGGGCAGGCGCCAGGTGGCATGCCATTGGGTCGTCAGCGTGCGGGTCTCGGGTTTCACCACCTCGCCGCCGCTTTCCAGCGCGAGACCTTCGACACGGGTGATTTCCAGATTGCGGGCAAGGTCGTGCCAGTAGCGGGTGCGGTGGCCGTTGAAGTCGTCTCGGGTGGCGACATTGCCGTTGGCGTCATGGGTGACGGAGGAATTCGCAATGTCAGTGCTAACAGCAGACGGCTGGCTTATACCAGAGCCCTTGACCACGCCCAACACGGTTTCAAAGTGGTGTGTACGAGAAGTGCCAATAGCGTCTTTGACTGTGGTGGTGCCATCAGTGTTGTAAGTCAGTTGCACCCGCCCTGCACCTCCCGTGTGTTCGGAGAGTACAACGCGCCCCTCATCATCGTAAGACCAAGTAGCAAAATGATCGTTGTTTTCGTCGACAATCCCAGTCAACAAATGGCGACTAGCCCCAGAATCGCCGTAACTGTAAGTGCGCACTGACGCGTCGCCCGAATCGCCCGCAGTCTCAATTGGATAGGTAATCCTAACCAAATCCCCTTCGCCATCATAAGCATACGAATATACACTCCCTGCGGGATCAGTTAACCTGATCACAAGATTTGATTCATCATAATCAAAAATCAGAGTCCGTCCAAACGTGTCCACGACTCTATCTAACCTACCAACAACATCGTAGTGTAACACTCTCGTGTAACCACTGCGGCTTACAATCTGTTGCAGCACACCAATAGCACTATAAATCTCAATCTCTTCTGAATTTTCAATCCGCCACCCTATCGTGGCACCACCGCCATTAACCAACTCATCAATTTTATATACCTCATCCGCATCACTAACCCACATTCCATCAATTTGCTTCCGAAATGTCACACCCCTACCATCTGGACGCTGGGCGAGAAGGCTGCTAACACCTATTCGCAGAGCCAACCCATGGTATCTATCCGTCCAGCCATTACCCAAACCAATATTGAGCTGCGCAAGTTGACTATTATAATATCGAATATAGCTCAGCGGGGTTACTGGCGATCTATAATCCACCTCGGACTGAAATTTATTTCCAGTTGCCGCGTTACACGGATTTCCCACATAATTATCTTGCCCACTTCCACTGCAACCCAGATTTTTTTGATTAATCGAGATAGCAAACCGCCCATATACTGGCTCATCCGAACACCCTTCCGTCAGCATAGCCCAAACAATAGGCACATTGTATTTCCCATTCTCTCCCCAGAAATGCAACTGGGGAAGGGGAACACATAAATCAGTACCAGCCGGAGGCCCGCATACTTGTCGGTTATCCCAGGCACCGTCGTATGAACTAGTTGGATGTAGAGTAACTCTTATCCCCTCATAAGACTTCGGAACACCTAGATATGGATTACCGCAACCCCTCAATCCCTGGCTACCAGAAAATCTCAATATAATATAGGTTGCATTATTTGGATTATTATATTTATCTGCGACGGGCTCTATAACAATCCCAGCAACTGACGAAATACCATTCGCACACATAAGCACACCGACAACCGCTTTAATATAAAATTGCCGCATACTGACACCTCCATACAAAACCGCCACTCATATAAAAGCCCCACTTGATCACAGAATATTGGCGCAACAAACATGAGGCAAATATGTAAATTCAATATCTTTATTCGCCTATTTCCCACAACCACACATAACTGTCAGCATTGAAGACAAACCACGGTTTCTAAGTTTATCCCCACCAAGCACTTCCGCAATCTTTCGACCTATGCCGACCGGGGCATACTCCCAAACAAATCGACAACACCGCAATATTCCAAAAGGCATGCCTCCGCCAATTCTTTCGAGTTGACGGGCACAAGTCGGATGGCTGCCCTTCCCAGCTCGCTTTCTCCGACGGGCGCGGACATCGCCTCGCTGACCCCATCCATCGGCTTGGGAGACAATTCGTGCCTTAACCCTCGAATCTCCTCAACCCATGGCCCACGACCGCCTCCGCTCCGATTCCATGACTCCGCGCACCACCGCCAGCCAATGGCGCGCGGCCTGGTCGCTGGCGCCTTATGTCTGGCAGTACAAGCAGCGGGTGCTGGTCGCTTTCGCCCTGCTGCTGGGGGCGAAGTTCGCCAACGTGTCCGTGCCGCTGGTGCTGAAGGAGATCGTCGACGATCTGAGCGGCAAGGGGGTGGCGGGTGTCGGCGTCAGCCTCGCCTTGCCGCTGCTTTTCATCGTGCTGTACGGCCTGCTCCGCTTCGGCAACACGGCCTTCACCGAGCTGCGCGACGCCTTGTTCGCCCGGGTCTTGCAGCGGGCCATGCGCGGCATCATCCATGACGTGTTCCGGCAACTGCACCGGCAGTCGCTGCGCTTTCATCTGGAGCGGCGCACCGGCGGCATCGCGGTGGATATCGAGCGGGGCGCGCGCTCGATCCGTTTCCTGATCAACTTCACCCTGTTCAACATCGGTCCCACCCTGCTGGAAATACTCATGGTGGCGGCGGTGCTGTTCGTGAAGTACGACCCTTGGTTCGGTGGCATCACCCTGATGACCCTGCTGGTCTACATCGCCTTCACCGTGATGGTGACCAACTGGCGCCTGAAGTACCGGCGCGCCATGAACGAGACCGAGGCGCGCGCCAACGCCCGGGCGATCGACAGCCTGCTCAACTACGAGACGGTGAAGTACTTCAGCAACGAGGACTACGAGTCCGAGCGTCTGCGCCGCGACCTGCGCGCGGCGGAGGACGCCTCGGTGGCCAGCGAGGTGTCCCTGGCCTGGCTCAACGGCGGCCAGTCCTTCATCATCGCCTGCGGCGTCACCGCCATGATGGGCCTGGCGGCCAAGGGCGTGGCGGACGGCCACATGACCATCGGCGACCTGGTGCTGGTGAACGCCTACCTGATCCAACTGTTCATCCCGCTCAACTTCCTGGGCACGGTGTACCGGGAAATCCGCAACGCCCTCACCGACATGGAGAAGCTGTTCGGCCTGCTGCACCGGGTGCCGGAAATCACCGACGCCGTGGACGCGAAACCGCTGAGCGTGGGCGCCGGCGAGGTGCGCTTCGAACACGTGGGCTTCGCCTACGATGCGCGCCGGCCCATCCTGGATGACGTCAGCTTCGCCATTCCCGCCGGCCGCAAGCTCGCCGTGGTGGGCGCAAGCGGCGCCGGCAAATCCACCCTGTCGCGCCTGCTGTTCCGCTTCTTCGACGTGACTTCCGGCCGCATCCTCATCGACGGCCAGGACATCCGCCAAGTCACCCAGGCCAGCCTGCGCGCGCGCATCGGCATGGTTCCCCAGGACACGGTGCTGTTCAACGACAGCCTCTACCACAACATCGCCTACGGCCGCGTCGACGCGAGCCGCGAGGAAGTGCTCGAGGCCGCCCGCGCCGCCCACCTGGACCGCTTCATCGCCAGCCTGCCCGACGGCTACGACAGCCTGGTGGGGGAGCGCGGCCTGAAGCTCTCCGGCGGCGAGAAGCAACGCGTCGCCATCGCCCGCGCCGTGCTCAAGAACCCGCCCATCCTGGTGTTCGACGAGGCCACCTCGTCCCTGGACAGCGCCACGGAACAGGCCATCGGCCTGGAACTCGCGCGCATCTCGGAAAACCGCACCACCCTGGTCATCGCCCACCGGCTGTCCACCGTGGTGGACGCGGACGAGATTCTGGTGCTGGACCAGGGCCGCATCGTCGAACGCGGCGATCACACCGCCCTGTTGGCCGAGAACGGCCGCTATGCCGCCATGTGGCGACTGCAACAGCGGGAGGAAAAAGCCGATGTCGACGCGCCCACCGGCGCTTAGCCGTCAGGCCCCGCCCAGTCCTTCGCCCACGCATACAGGCGCATCCAGTTGCCCATGACGCCGGGCAGATACGCCAGGGACCGGAAACGGTGCATGAGCGCGTACATGGCCAGGCGGTCGATGAGCAGGTGCCGTAGCGCCAAAGCGAAACCCGCGCGCCATTCCCGTGGGTCAATCTCGCGGCGACTGGCGGAGGAAAGCAAGGACCGGTAGGCGTCCAGCATCGCCGACAGATCGTGTTCCGTCATGTGGCTCCGCCAAGTAAAGCACAGCAGTTCGGCCAAATCGTGCTGAGGCGCGCCGAGCGTGGCCAGCTCCCAGTCGAAGACGCAAAGCCGGGCTTGCCCATCCACCGGCCGCACCACCAGGTTGCGCGGGTTGAAGTCGTTGTGGATCAGGGTGGCGGGCATGCCGCGCAGGCGCGGCCACCAGGCCCCCAGGCCGGCGATGAAGTCCGCCTGCATGCCGCGGATTTCGTCACCGCACCAGGCCTCGAACCAGGGAGCGGCGAAGTCGGCGAGTTCACGCCAGAGGGGCGTCATTTCGCGCATGCGTGTCGCGTCCGGCGGCGGCACGAACCAGGCCTGGGCGGCCAGATTTGCCTCGCGCCGGTACCAAACGGCATGGATCGTCGCCAAGCCGTTCAACACCGCCTCCATGCCCGCGTCGTCGGCGCGAAGCCGCGCGCGGCCGGCCTCCGCTTCCGGCAAATGCTCCAACAACAAGGCCCAGGCCCCGCCTTCAGGATGCCTCAATGTGCCGTGACAGGCCGGCATGTGTCGGCGCAGGCGCGGCTCGTCCAGTTCGTACAGGGCCAGTTCCCGTTCATGGCAGCCGGCCAGTCCGAGCGCGTCCTGAAATTGTTCGAACAACCGGCCCAGTTCAGGCCGGCAAACGGCCGCCATTCGCACGGTCAATGCCTGGATCAGCCGATCGCTGGCCTTCGCTTTGAGCACCGCCATATCGGGCAACCGTCCGTCTTTCTCTCCTTTGTTTCGCAAACGCAATCGCCATAGCCCAACTCCGCCGCCGGCACGCGCGGCGGCAAGTTCACTGAGGATTCCATCGTCCGAACCGATGCGTGTCCGCTCCGCCTCCATCCAGTGATGAGCCGTCCCGTTCAGGCCAGGGGAGCGCCAGTCACCGCCCAGAAGTCCGTCCAGACCAGGGAGCTCTTGCATGTTCGCTGTTCTCGGCGGCACGACGCCAGCGCGCCGGAAATAAGCAAAGTAGGCATGCAACAGGTCCGCATCCAGCGGCGGCTCGCGCAGGCCAAGCCCTTGCAACAAGGCGCGCGTGCGAGTGGTATCGATGCGTCGTTGGCCATCCGCAAGATAGGCCTCGTAGGGCCTGCCTTCCCCGGCCCGGCCCGGGACGCCGCGAAAGAACCTGCGCTGGGCATAGAGCAGGGTGCCGCGCCCATGGCCCTCGTCGAACAGATAGCGAATCCATGCGTCGCTTTCCACCAGATCGACGGGATAGCCATGCAGGTTCATCCACAGAATCAATTCGCGCCAGTGACGCGGCTGCCCATGCATCAGATTCAGCGCCTGGAACTTCGTCTCCCCCTGGGGCACCCGCGCCATCACCCGCGCGACGAAATCCACCGGCACGCAGTCCAGCAGCCA